>CAVTEX010000009.1:0-223462 GCA_963733655.1 uncultured Thermoleophilaceae bacterium | reverse complement strand
GACGCCCAGCGCGAGGCGGCGCTGGCGTCGCGTGAGCTCTTCCAGCCGAAGCTGGGCGAGGCGAGCTACGGCGAGATCACGACCGAGATCGAGGACGCTCCGGAGTTCTTCTACGCCGAGGACTACCACCAGCAGTACCTGGCCAAGAACCCGGGCGGCTACTGCGGGCTGGGCGGCGCCGGGGTGAGCTGTCCCGTGGGCGTTTCGCAGATTTAGGGCGACCGCCGGGCCGGCTATCCGGCCGCCAGGAATCGGCCCATCAGTTTGAGCCGATCGTGCGCCTCGGCGGGCCAACTGTCCACGTCGGCCGGCCACCAGGCCGACTCGTCGTGCTCGGCGTCGGGCACGGGCTCGGCGTCGTCGGGCACGATCGCCAGCCCGACAAGCATGTTCATGCCGTTGGGCAGACCTACGAACGCTTCTACGGTCAGCCGCTCCGGCGCGACCTTGACCATTCCTCGGAGAGCTCGCGTGACAGCGTCTGGGCCGGGCTTTCGCCCAGGTCCACCGCCCCGCCGGCGCCGAGGGCCCAGCGGTTCGGCCACTCTGAGACCCACGCCGCCCGGCGGCCCGCCAGCCAACGTCCGTCGGCCGAGCGCACCACGCACAGCGCGGTGAGGCTGTCGCAGGCGCCGCCCTCGATCAGACGCAGCGCCCAGCGCGCCGGCTGAAGCTCCATCCGCAGCCGACCGTCGTCTTCGCCGAAGGACACCAGGCGAGTGGCCATCCCGTCATGGGACGGCGACCGCCTCCGCGGCTCCGCCACCGCCTTGTCGGCGAGGCGGCCGAGCTCGACCGGGGGCTCGTAGGGGTCGTCGCGCCAGCGCGCCTCGACCTCGTCCGGCCGCCACGGACCGCGGGCAAGCATCCCGGGCGCGGCGCTCACGCGCCGAGCTCCCGGCGCAGCTCCAACACGCTCTGGCGAAGCTCGGCCAGCTCCGCCTCGAGGCGCTCGACGCGACCGGCCAGCCCGTCCGGCTCGGCGGGGCGAGAGCCGACGGCGCCGGCGCGGCGGGCGCGCTCCGAGCTCCTCGTCGTCGACACCTCCGAGCAGCTGCTCATACCGCTCCTCGCGCTGACCGGGCCGACGTTCGAGCCGCCGCACCAGCTCGCGCTGCATCAGCGGCCGAGCGTCTCGTGCACCTCCTCCGCGGAGCCGAACTGGTGCAGCCGCTCGCTGCGGGTGCGCAGCTCGCCCGGGGTCTGCGGCCCCGCAGCATCAGCACCCACGCGAGCGCCAGCTCGCCGTCGTCGAGGCCGAGGGCCCGATCGAGCGTGTGCCGGTACTTCATCGTGCGCCGGTTGGCCCAGCTGGCCAGCGTCGCCCACTTGCGTGCCACCAGGCGGTCGATTGCCGCCCGGACGGTGCCGTCGTCGTAGTCCACGACCGGGTCGCGGTTCGTGGACTGGTTGCAGGCCAGGCGCAGCGAGTTGAGCGTGAGCGGATAGACGTCGGGCGTGGTGCGCTGCTTCTCGATCAGACAGCCGACCACACGGATCTCGATGGCGTCCGGTTCCATCGCCTCAGCCGCAGGACGCCGGCCTGCTCTTGCGCTCGAGCACCCGTTCGAGCGCCACTGGGCTGGCGGTCATGATGCCGTCCACGCACATGTCGACCAGCTTGCGCCAGCTGGCCGGCGCGTCCCGGTCGTCGCCCGAGAACCAGTTCTGCCACGCGTAGCCCTCGGCGTGTGCCCGCGCGACGTTCTCCTTGGTGGTGATGTCGAGCAGCGTCCCGGCGAACCTGAAGGTGATCGGCACCTGGAACGCCGCCACGCCCGGACCGGGAGACCCCCCGCTGAGCAGCCAGTTGGCCACGCCGGGGATGCCGGGCGCCAGATCGATCTTGGCACCAGCTCGTGAAAGCGGTCCACCGCAGGCTGCTTGAACGAGACGACGATCAGGTCACGGCGCTTGGTGTCCTCGAGCAGCGCCGCGAGCACCTCGGCGTTCTGGACGTACTCGGCGTCGGTCTCGGCCGGCGTGCGGCCCTTGATCTCGATGTTGATCGGCGTGCGCGGGAAGGCGCGCATCACCTCGCGCAGAGTGGGCACACGAAAGTCGGCGGCGCGGAAGCCCTTGGGCGGCTTGCGGTTGCCGGTGGCGATGCCGCGGAAGCGGTAGGCCTTGCGCCGCAGGTCGTGGCTGTAGTGGTCACGCGCGCGAGGCGCGAACCAGTGGGCGGCGTCGAGGCGCTTGAGGCGGCGGAGGCTGAACGAGGCGACCGTGCCGGAACCATTGGTCTTGCCGTCCACGGTGGTGTCGTGCATGACGATCACCTGGTTGTCCTTGGTCACGCCGATGTCGAGCTCGAGCATGTCGGCGCCCGCTGCGACAGCCTTTCGGAAGGCGTACATGGTGTTCGAGGGGAACTCGTCCTCGCCGCCCTGGTGAGCGATGTTTATGGTCTCCCGCTCGATCCAGCGGTTCTTGGCCTCGGCCGCCGCGGGTAGGCCCAGGACCAGTGTGAGGGCGCCGATCAGGGCGCACGTAAGCGTCTTCGTCATCGCCGCTTCAAGCTAACACGCCCCGGATGCCATTCTGGGCGCGTGGCGGTGTACCGAAACATCCTCCGGGTACCGGGCGTGGCCGCCATCGTGGTCGCGACGGTGATCGGGCGCCTGCCGATCGGGGTCACCGGCCTTGCGATTCTGCTCTTCGTCCAAGACGTGCAGGGCTCGTTCGCCGCCGCGGGGATCTGCGCCGGCGCCCTGGCGCTGGGGAGCGCCGCCGGCGCGCCGTTCCAGGGGCGGCTCGTCGACCACCGCGGCGAGGGTGTGTTGCTGCCGATGGCGCTCGCCCATGCCGGCGGCCTGGTGCTGGTGTGGGTCCTGGGCGCCGCCGACGCGGCCGTGGCCGTCCTGGCCCTCGTCTGCGCCCTCACCGGGGCCACCCTGCCCCCGCTGTCGTCGGTCCTTCGCTCGCGCTGGCCCTATCTGCTTCGTGAGCAACCCGGGCTCGTGCCCGGCGCCTACGCGCTGGACTCGGTGCTGATCGAGCTGATCTTCGTCACCGGGCCGCTCATCACCACCGCCCTCGTGGCCCTGGTGGGGCCGGAGTACGCCCTGGCCGTGTCCGCGGCCTGTGTGCTGGGCGGCACCGCGCTGATGCTCGCGGGGCTGCGCGGCCATCCGGCTCCGGAGCGCGCGGCCGAGGGAACCACGGCGTTCGGGCTCGGCCCCCTTGCGTCACCGGGCCTCCGGACGCTCGTGATCGCCTCGCTCCCCGTGGGCTTCGCCCTCGGGACGCTCGAGGTGGTGCTCCCGGCGTTCAGCGAATCCGAGGGCTCCAAGGCCATGGCCGGTGTCCTGATCGCCATCTGGTCGGCCGCAAGCGGCGTGGCCGGACTGGTCTATGGCGCCCACCCCGGCCGTTCCTCGCTGGCGCGTGTGCATCTTCGCTTCGCCGTCCTGCTGCCGCTCGGCTGCGCGGTGCTGTTCGCGGCCACGTCGCCGGCCACCATGGCCGTTCTGGTGGTGCTGGCCGGGATACCGATCGCGCCGCTGATCGCCTCGCGCAACCAGCTGGTGGAGCGCGTGGCCCCGCCCGGCACGGCGACCGAGGCGTTCACCTGGCCGCTCACCGCGCTGGTTGCGGGCGTGGCGTTCGGCGCGGCCACCGGCGGCGCGCTGGTGGAGTCGTATTCGTGGACCGCAGGCGTGCTGTCCGCGGTGACCGTATCCGTTGCGGGAGCCCTGCTGCTCCTACTGCGGCGCGAGACGATCGCGCCCGCGGCCGCCCCGGCCTGACCGTCGATGTCTCCCGGCGCGTACTTCAGTGGTCATGCCTGGACTGCCCGAGGTCGAACGCGCCCGCGCCCTCATCGAAGAGCGCGCCCTCGGGCGACGTATCGAATCGGCCGACGACAACGACACCTGGGTGTGCCGGCCGCATGCCCCCGGTGAGATCGATTCCGCCCTCGCGGGCGCCACGCCGGTTGCCGCCCACCGGCACGGCAAGGCGATGTGGCTCGAGATGGAGGACGGGCCCACGCTGGGGCTGCACCTGGGCATGGCCGGGCGCATCGTCGTCGACGGCGGCAACTCCGAGCGCGGCTGGGATCGCTTCAAGCTCGATTTCGAGGACGGCGGCTCGCTGGCGTTGCGCGACAAGCGCCGGCTCGGCCGAGTCGTACTCGAGCCCGATCTGTCCGTGCTCGGCCCGGACGCCGCGGAGGTCTCGCGCAGCGAGTTCCGCCGCCGGGTGGGTCGCGGCCGCACGCCGCTGAAGGCGCGGATGCTCAACCAGCGCGTGATCGCCGGTGTGGGCAACCTGCTTGCCGACGAGACGCTCTGGCGCGCCGGGTTCTCACCCCTGCGCGAGTCCGGCTCGCTGTCCGATCAGGAGCTCGACGAGCTGCGCCGGGCACTGCGCGCAGCCACCCGAAGGGCGATCCGCCAGGGTGGGGTGCACACCGGCGACCTGATCCGCCACCGCCACCGGGGCGGAGAATGCCCGCGCTGCGGCGCGACGCTCGAGCGGGCCACGGTGGGCGGCCGCACCACCTACTGGTGCCCACGGGAGCAGGGCTAGACGTGGGCTGTAGCCAGTCGCGCAGCTTCTCGAAGACCACCGGATGGTTGAGCAGCGCCAGGTGATGGGCGCCGCCCACGTGCACGCCGTCCTCTGCCCGGAAGGCGAGGCGCCGGGTGCGGCCCCGACCGCAGGCGCTCGGCTCCAGCACCAACCAGTCCCCCACCAGCCGGCCGAGCGGGTGACCGGGTGAGCGGGTGATCGTGGCGGAGACGAAGTGATGCGTGGCGCTCTCGAGCAGCGGGACCTCGCGGCAGGCATGCCGGCGCAGGGCGTCGGGGTCGCGGTCGCGCCAGTCCTCGTCCACGAGCGAGCCCGCGCGCAGGTCCCGGATGCCCGCGCTGCGGCGGCGAAGGAAGCCGGCGGCCGAGCGCGATTCCGGCAGCACGTCCAGCGCGGCGGTGGCGAGGTGCACCGCCTCCGCGAGCGGCGCCCCCATGTGCGGCGTGCCCAGCGACACGACCTGGCGCACCCGCGCCGCCCACCCGTTCCCAGCCTCGTGGCCCTGGTGGCACGCGCTGCGAGCCACAAGGCCGCCCATGCTGTGCCCCACGAGGGCGATCTCCTCGACCTCGACGGGCCAGCTATCCAGCATCTCCTCCAGCAGCTCGGACAGCGCCGCTCCGTTGTCGGAGATGTGACGGCCGCTGTTGTAGCGGATGAGCAAGGCGCTCTGTCCGGCATCCTGGGTGAGCCTCGCCGCGTAGCTCCCCCCGGCCTCGGCCGCACCCAGCTCCCAGGCGAACTCCGTCTCCATCAGCCCATGCAGGAACACGACGACGCGCGGGCCCGCGGCAGGGAACGCCGCGGCGAGGGCGTCCGTCGACAGCTCCACCGGGTGGCCTCGCAGGCGGACTGACATCGCCGGAGCGAGCGGGCTCTGCTCGGCCTCGAGGGTGTCGCCGATCAGTCCGGTGACGGCACCCAGGAGCAGTGCGCCGCGCGGCGAGGCCGAGGGCGGTGAGCCGCCCGTCGCCAGCACCGCGACAGCAAGAGCTGCCCCGCGGCCGGCGAGCTCCGCCCCGCCCCGCACACCCGCATAGACAGCAGAGCTGATGCCGTCGTGCATGGCTCGCGCCGGCGCCGCGCTCGGTCCACTCGCCGCGAAGGCTCGGTCGGCGACCGCCCGATGGGTTCCCGCGATCCCGCCGACCAGACGGCCGACCTCGCGGAAACCGAGCCGCGCCAGCGCGCCGAGCTCGTCCTGCTTCGTGCTCATGGAGGGCACAAGATGCCAGGCCTCCAGGCTGGATAGGCTCGCGCCCATGGCAAACATCAGCGGTGAGCGCACGGTCGAGATCGACGCTCCGATCGAGCGTTGCTTCGAGATCGCAGCGGACATAGCCAACGCCCCCGAGTGGCAGGGATCGCTACGCGAGGTCGACGTGATCGAGCGTGACGCAGACCGCCGGGCGGCTCTGGTGGAGACGGAATCGGACGCCAAGGTCAAGACGGTCAAGGCGCTGTTGCGCTTCAGCTACGAGGAGCCGACCGCCATCCGCTGGGTGCAGGAGAAGGGCGACACCAAGGCGCTCACCGGATCCTGGACCTTCGAGGATCTCGGCGACGGGCGCACGCGAGCCACCTACGCCCTCGACGCCGACCCCGGCAGAATGCTCGGCATGCTGCTGCGCGGGCCTGCCGAGGGAAAGGTGCGCGACTTCCTACTCGGCAACGCGGCCGCCGGGCTGAAGGAGCACGCCGAGCGGGACGCGTGATGCCCGGGTACACGCGAGTCAACCTCAAGCGCGACGTCGAGGACATGGCCCCACGCTTCGGCTACGCGCCGGACCTGCAGTCGCGCTTCGCCCGCGGAGCGCTCGAGCTCGAGAACTCCGGGCTGGGCCACTACAAGATCGCGTCCGGATTCCGGATGCCGTTCGGTCACCGCCACTCCGAGCAGGAGGAGGTTTACGTCGTGGTCTCGGGCAGCGCGCACATGAAGGTGGGCGACGACGTGGTCGAGCTCGAGCAGTGGGACGCCCTGCGCGTGGCGCCCGGCGAGTGGCGCGCCTTCCAGGCCGGGCCCGAGGGAGTGGAGCTGCTGGCCTTCGGCGCGCCCAACACCGACAACAAGGACGCCGAGATGCAGCCCGGCTGGTGGGAGGACTGACGGCGATGGCCACCGCCGCGACAGCGGTCGAGCCGCCTCCCGAGACTCCGCCCTCGCCCGCCGGCCCCGTCGACGGCGAGGGCGCCAGCGAGCGCATCCCGCCCACCCTGCCGCTCCCGCGGCCGCTGCAGACGCTGCGCTTCAGCGTTCGCAACACGGAGTTTGTCTTCCGGGCACGGCGCGAGCTCGGCGAAGTCTTCCGGCTGCGCGGCATGATCGGCCGCGACCTGACGGTCGTGACCTGCCATCCGGACCACGTGAAGTCGCTGTTCACCGCCAAGCCGGAGGATGCGCCGTCGCTCACCGGCGAGTCGCCGCTGCGCCCGATCGTGGGGCCCAACTCCGTGCTCACCGCGATCGGCCCGCGCCACATGCGCCAGCGCAAGCTGCTGCTGCCGCCCTTCCACGGCGAGGCGGTCAAGCGCTACACCGAGATGATCATCGAGGCGGCCCATCGTGAGATCGACCGGTGGCCGATCGGCCGCCCCTTCGCACTGGCTCCGCGAATGCAGGCCGTGACCCTCGACGTGATCATGGCCGGCATCTTCGGCGTCGAGGGCCGCCCTGCCCGCGGCACCCCTGAGCACGGCTTGCGCACGGCCGTGCGCCGCGGGCTCGCGCTCTCGGCCCGGCCGGAGGCACAGATCGCCGAGCTGCTCAACCTCGGCCGCGAGGAGCTGATGGGCCCGACCCGACTGCTGCTCGACCAGCTCGACCGGCCCATGTACGCAACGATCGCCGCCCGCCGCGCCGCGGCTGACCACACAACCCGTACCGACATCCTCTCGCTGCTACTGGAGGCGGAGACGGAGGACGGTGAGCGGCTGACGGACAAGGAGCTGCGCGACGAGTTGCTGACCCTGGTGCTCGCCGGTCACGAGACCACGGCCAACTCGCTTGCCTGGATCTTCGAGCGCATGCTGCGAACGCCGGCCGCCTACGACCGGCTTCGTGAGGTCAGTCGCTCGGGTTCCGACCCTGACGGTTATCTCGAGGCGACCATCCACGAGGGCATGCGCAGCCGCCCGGTCATCCCGATCATCGGCAGGCGTGTGACGGTGCCGTGGCGCCTGGGCGAGTACGTGGTGCCGCCGCAGACCGGTGTCCTGGTGAGCATCCTGCTCCTGCATCACCGCGACGACGTCTATCCGCGTCCGTTCGAGTTCGACCCCGAGCGCTTTGTCGGCCGAAAGCCCGGCAGCTACACATGGATCCCGTTCGGCGGCGGGATTCGGCGCTGTCTCGGCGCCGCGCTCGCCATGGCAGAGCAGCGCGTGGTGCTCGACGCCGTGGCGCGCCGGACCGACATGTACGCGCCCGACCCGCGGCCCGAGCGGGCTCGCAACCGCAACGTCACGATGATCCCCGCGCATGGTGCTCGTGTGGTCGTCTCGGCGCGCCGGCCCGAGGGTTGACGCTTCCGACTTAACGATATATCGTTGATGCATCGTGATAGTCAACGACCATAGGAGTCTTACGTGTATAAACATGCACATTCACGCGGCGGCCGACGCGGCCGCCGAAGCAGGTACGCAGAATGGATGGAGATGACCGGGCGCCGTCACGGCCCTGGCGGCTGGGGAGGCCCGCGCGGCTTCGGCGGCCACCGGAAGCGGATGCGCCGCGGCGACGTCCGCGCCGCCCTGCTGGTGCTGCTCGCTGAAGAGCCCCAGACCGGCTACGGCCTGATGGAGGAGATCGAGCGGCGCTCCGGCGGAGCGTGGCGGCCGAGCCCCGGCTCGGTGTACCCGACCCTGCAGCAGCTCGAGGACGAGGGTCTCGTCACCACGGGCGAGGGCACGGGCCGCCGGCCCTACGACCTGACGGCCGAGGGACGCACCTACGTCGACGAGCACCGGGACGAGCTCGGCGAGCCCTGGGCCAAGCTGGCCGAGGGGATCGGCGAAGAGCGGCTCGAGCTGCGCGGCCTGGTCGCGCAGATCGGCGCGGCCGCAATCCAGGTGGGCAGCGCGGGCGACGACGCCCAGGTCACCAAGGCCAAGGAGCTGCTCGAGGAGACCCGTCGCGGCCTCTACCGGATCCTGGCCGAGGACGAGGCGCCGGCCGATCAGGACTAGTGCCCTGAGTCGTAATTTCGCGCGCTACGGGCGCGGGACGAACTGCACGCGGTGCTCGCCGGCCTCGGGCACGACCAGCCGGAGCAGCCCGCGAGCCTCTGCCTCGATCTCGGCGAGGGCATCGCCGGGATCGCCGGGCCGCCGTTTGAAGCGGTCGACGGTGAGCGTGGCCACTCCGGCGTCCTGGTCGATCTTCCAGTTGGCCCGATAGAAGCCGTCGTAGAGGAGGGTTCCGATCGCACGGCCGCGAGGAAACGGCAGGCCGGGCCCCAAGCCACCGAGCACCCGAGAGCGGTCCGCGTAAGACAGGAGCACGTTGTCGTACTCGGGCAGGAATCGGGGCGGCGCGGGGGTCTCGGGATCGGGCAGCAGCCCATCGTGCACGTCCAGCAGCTCGCGTCCGCTCTCGTCCCGGAAGCCCCGCAGCTCGGGGCGCAGCCGGTTGACCACCTCGCGCAGCCCGGTTAGCCCGGACCAGGTGCGGATGTCCGCCACCGCGGCCGGTCCGAAGGCGGCCAGGTAACGAAGGACGAGCGAGTCCGCCGACGCCTCCGCCTCGGCATGGTCGCCGAGCCACTCGGTCGTCAGCGCCCAGGTGGCCTGCCCGCTCTGGCCCCACAGACCACGCGGCGGCACCTGTACCAGTGGCAGGTTGAAGGTCACCGCGTGGGCCAGGGCCGGTGGATCCGAGTTCGGCCAGCGCGGACCGAGTAGCGAGCTGAGCTCCGCGCGCGTGCGGGGCCGTTCGGCCAGGAGCTCGGCGCCGGCAGCCGCCACCTCGTCCCGCGGCACGTCGCCCAGCTTGGCCGCCCACGGGCTGTTGAAGGTCCGGGCCAGCAGCCCCGCAGTGAGGGGCTGAATCGCGGCGAGGTCACGCGCCGAGACGAGATGGATCGTCGAGCGCATCAGCTGGGCGCGCGCCGCGGCTCGCTCGGACAGGAGGCCGCTCAGCTCCTGGGGGTCGAAGCCCTCCAGCCGAGACCAGAGGGCCACGTACGGATCCTCGGGCTCCTGCGCCTGCAGGCCCACGAGCCGTTCGATCATGTCGAGCGCTGTCGCGCCGGTTCTCTCGAGCAGGCCCTGGCGGGCCAGCAGAGCGCGGTTGAGGGCACGGTCTGAGAGGACCGGAGCGTCGGCCGGCGGCATGCCCCGGCACCCTAGAGAGGCGACTCACTACGCTGAGCCACCGTGGTAGCACCCGCCTCGCTGCACATCCTCACGCCAGGCAGTCCCGCGTACGCCGTGGCCAAGGTGAGCGCGATCGGGGGCCTGTTCGCGCTCCGCGCGGTACTGGTGAGGCGCCAGCGCCGGCAGGCGGAGGGTCACGCCGAGGCGCCCGCACCGGAACCGCGGCGCAAGCCGCATCCGGTCAGCCGCAAGAAGCGGCGCAAGCGGCGCTGAGTTAGGCTCGCCCGATGAGAGGGCTCGGCGCCGCGGTTGCGGCGCTCCTTTTGGTTTTGGCGCTCCCGGCCGCTGCCGCCGCAGGCACACGTCCCACAAAGCCGTGCAAGGACGACCGCACCGCGCGCTGTGGCTCGATCCGCGTTCCCCTGTTCCGTGGTGTCCCGGGTGGAGGCGGACAGAAGCTGCGCGTCCACTTCCGGGTCTATCCGCGCACCGATCGCTCACGGCCGGCGCTGGAGCCGATCGTGGGAGCCGAGGGCGGCCCCGGCTATCCGTCGATCGACTCCGCTGAGTCCTATCTGTTCATGCTCGGCTCACTGCGCCGGCGCCACGACCTGATCGTCATGGACAACCGCGGCACCGGCCGCTCCGGCGCAATCAACTGCCCGCGCCTGCAGGCGGGCAAGGGCGTGTACTCGCGCGAGGTCGGACGCTGTGCTCGCAAGCTTGGCCGCGCCGCCAATGCCTACGGCACCGGCGCCGCCGCCGACGACCTCGCCGCCGTGCTCGACAAGCTGGGCGTGCCGGTGGTGAACATCTACGGCGACTCGTACGGCACCTACTTCTCCCAGGCCTTCGCCGTCCGCCATCCCGAGCGCGTGCGCGCGGTCGTGCTCGACGCCGCGTTTGCCGTCGACGGCTACGACCCGTGGATTCGTGAGGAGTCGGTTCAGATTCGCTACGCCTGGACCGAGATCTGCCGCCGCTCGGCCGGCTGCAGCGGCGACGTGCTCGCCGCGCTCAGCCGGTTCGCGCAACGGCTCGAGGCCAAGCCGCTCGTGGGCACTGGGCTCGACGCCGACGGCGCCCCGCATCGCGTTCGGGTGGACGGATCCGCGCTGGGCCAGATGACCGGCGACGGCTCGTACTACTACACGATCTACCGCGACCTGTTGGCGGCGCAGCGCGCGCTGGAACGCGGCGACCGCGCCCCGATGTTGCGCCTGGCCGCCGAGGACCTGCCCTTCACGGGAGGGGGGCCGGTGAAGAGCTACTCGGAGGGGGCCTACGCGGCGGTTGCCTGCCACGACTACCCCACCGTCTGGGACCGGGCCGCGCCCGAGGCGACCCGGCGTGCCCAGCTCGCCGCGGGGAGGGCTCTGCTCGCGCCGAACGCCTACGCGCCCTTCCCCAACGACGTCTGGCTCGATTCGCTGTACATCAACCAGTACGTGACCGGCTGCCTCGAGTGGCCGACCCCCGATCCGCTCGACCCGCCGGCGCCGGCCGGGGCGACGTACCCGTCCGTGCCGGTGCTGGTGCTCGACGGCGACCTCGACGTGATCACCCCGCTCGGCGACTCGCGCCGCGCGGCGTCGCTGTTCCCCAACTCACAGCTCGTGGTGGTCCGCAACGTGGGACACGTAACGGCGCTTGCGGACTTCGACCGGTGCGCGAGCGGCATCGTGCGCCGCTTCCTCACCACGCTGGACGCGGGCGACGTGTCCTGTGCCGAGAACGCCTCGGAAATCCATGTCGTGCCCGACTTCCCGCGCAGGCTCAGCGCCGCGCCAGAGGCATCGAGCGCCGGCCCCCGCGACCGCTCGACCGCGCTCGACCGCCGCGCCGCCTGGGCCGCGTCCTGGACCGTGGGCGACGCGCTCGCGCGCTGGGTGCTCATGTACGGAGCAGAGGGGCACGGCCTACGCGGCGGCCGCTTCGTGGCGTCGGGCGACTACTACTCGTTCGAGCCCGTGCAGCTGCGACTGCGCAAGGCCCGCTTCGTGCCCGACCTGGGCGTGAGCGGCCGGCTCACCTGGGACCGGCGTGAGCTGCGCGTCCACGGCCGGCTCAGGCTGTCGGGTGCCCACACCGGCAAGCTGAGCATCAGCTGGCCGACTCGCGCCATCCGCGCCGTCGCCTCGATACACGGCACGCTCGACGGCCGCCCGGTGCGGCTGCGCACAGCCGCTCCCTGAGCTTCGTCAGTCGTCGTCGAGACCGAACGAGACGATTCGCCCGGGGTGGATGCGGATCAGCGGCCGCGGGGCGTCGATCGCCTCGGCCTCACCCCGCACCTCGAGCATGCGCGGCCGCCAGGGGTCGACGCTCGCAAGGTCGTCGACCACTACGGCGGCGCGGCCGGCGCGCGCGACGTCGCGGAACTTCTTGGTCTTGACGAGGTCACGGCCGCCGATGTCGATCGTGTCGTGCTCGGGGTTGTAGCGGAACCCAACCGGCACGACGTGCGGCGTGCCGTCCTTGCCGACGGTCGCCACCCGCGCGAGCCGACGCTGCCCGTTCAAGTACTCGAGCTCGAGCTCGCTGAACGCGCTCATCAGTGGTTCTCCCCGGCCCGGACGCGCCCGATGATCGCGTCGATGCGGCGGCGCGCGCCCGCTCGGCTGACCACGGAATAGGGCTGGTCGCCGGCGCTCACCGCCCACGGCACAAGCACGTCGAAGTCGAGCTCACGGATCACCCCGAGGCTCCGCAGGTAGGCGTCGCGGTCGCTCGAGCCCTCGAGCACCGCCGCGACCCATTCGCCACCGTTCAGATAGATCGTGTCGCCCGTGAACAGGAAGCGATGCTCGCCGCTGTCCCACAGGAACGCGGTGGCGCCACTGGTGTGCCCGGGCGTCGGAATGACCTCGAAGTCGTCGTCGAGGATGTGCCGCCGGGAGAAGGTGGCGCGCACGTGGGCCGCGCCGGCAACGGATTCGCGCTCCTCGACATGGCAGAAGAGGGGCGCGGCCACCTCCGCCGAGGCGAACATCGCCTCGTGCCCGTGGTTGAGGTACTGCCGGGCGATCCCCCCGGCCCGCTGGATGTCGGGTGTCGAGGAATCCAGCCCGGTAACGCTGTAGACGAGCAGGTTGCCCTGCGTTCGCTCGAGCAGGAACGCTCTGATCTCGAGCGACGGCGCGAAGGGCAGCGTCTCGGGTGCCGAGGCTCTGAGGCCGGGCATCACGGTTTCGATCTGTGCGAGCTCCTGCATTGGGGCCGACCTCCTTGGCGGATCGCGTTCATCGCCCCAATGATGCAAGCTCAAGTGCGCTTTAAGTCAAGGCGAACCCATCCACCTCCCGGCGGCTTCACGGTCGAAGTACTCTGCTGTCCCACCGCGATGCGCACTCGCCGCACACTCACAGCTCTCGCACTGGTCGCCGGTCTAGCTGCGCTCGTGCCGGCCGGCGCGGCGGCCAACGGCGCGCCTGGCAAGCGCGCGCTGCGCATGAACGAGCTCCAGGTGATCGGAACCCACAACAGCTATCACCGCGAGCTGTCGGTGGCAGAGCGCGTGGCGCACGACGCGATCTACGGCGGCGCCCCGATCTACGACGGCTTCCTGGCCTACAGCCACGCGTCGCTGCCCAACCAATTCAGCCGGCAGGGCGCGCGCGGGCTCGAGCTCGACCTGTTCCCCGATCCGCAGGGAGGCCTGTACTCCAACCCGCTCCTGCGGCAGCGGCTCGCGGCCGGTCCGCTCACCGATCCCGAGTGGTATCGACCGGGCATCAAGGTCCTCCACACGGCGGATCTCGACTACAAGTCGACGTGCATCCAGCTCACCACCTGTCTGCGACTGGTCCGGCAGTGGTCGCGCGCCAACCGCCGGCACGTCCCGTTGCTTGTGCTGCTCGAGCTCAAGGGGACGGACCCGGTGGGCGGCGCGCTGGGCGGCGTCCAGGTACCGCCGTGGGACGGAGCGGCCCTCGACACGCTGGACCGCGAGATCCGCTCGGTGTTCAGGCCCGACGAGCTGATCACGCCCGACGACGTGCGGCGGCGCGGCCTGACGCTCGAACAGTCGGTGCTGCGCCGCGGCTGGCCGACGCTACGAAGGGCCCGCGGCCGGGTCGTGTTCCTTATGGACAACGGGCCGGGCGCGATCAGCGCTGCCTACACCCTGGGCCGGCCGAACCTGGAGGGCCGCGTGCTGTTCACCAACGGGCAGCAGGGGAATCCCGACGCCGCGTTCATCAAGCGCAACGAGCCGACGAACGCCAACCTCGAGCAGATCCGGCAGCTCGTGCGCAGCGGCTATCTCGTGCGCACGCGGTCGGACGAGCCGCTCGGCACGGTCCGGTCAGGCGACGAGACGCGGCTGCGCGCGGCGCTCGCGAGCGGAGCCCAGCTGGTGTCCACCGACTTCCCCGAGGTGGGGATGAGCGCCCGCTACGACAGCGACTACGTCGTTGCCCTGCCCGAAGGCGGCCCGGCCCGCTGCAACCCGGTGATCAGGCCCGACCGCTGCCGCAGCCGCAGGCTCGAGCCCACCCGTGCCGCTCGCTCGTTCAGCCGCTGGGTGGCGGCGGCCCGGGCGCGCTGAGTCCCGTCGCCGGCCGCCGGCGCGCGCGCGAGCGCGATGATCTAGCCTGCGCGGCCATGTCTGGCAAGCACTTTGCCATCGTGGCGACCCTCTGCGCGCTCGCCGGCGCGGCAACCCCCACTTCGGGGGCGGCAGCCGTGGCCAGTATGGACGCCGAGGCTGCGCGCTCGTGCCGCGCTGTCGTCAATCCCTATCCGGGCACCCGGTACGACGGCATCGACCTGACGAGGATCCGCGCAACCAGAGTTTCGTGCCGCGGCGCACGCCGGGTCGCTCGGGGTGCACATCGCAAGGCGCTCGGCATCACAC
Source organism: uncultured Thermoleophilaceae bacterium (assembly GCA_963733655.1). Classification (GTDB taxonomy): domain Bacteria; phylum Actinomycetota; class Thermoleophilia; order Solirubrobacterales; family Thermoleophilaceae; genus JACVRW01. Next base: position 208,752 of record CAVTEX010000009.1, on the reverse strand, counting down.
CCCCCACAAGCGGAATCCGGCGTTTCGGCTGGCGCGGATGGACGGTGACCGGCAACCTGCGCGGGTCGCGGGACCGGTACGTCGCCGCCCGCGGCAGCAAGCGTGTCCGCTGGGTCTTCTGACCGGCTAAGTAGCGCCGGCCCAGAACGCGGCGGGACGGGGGATGAGGCGTCATTCCCGTCCTCGTGGGTAAGGGCGACAAGTGCCCGTTGTCGGATTTCATGCATCCCACGAGCAGATCGCCCCGAGCCGTCTGCTCGAGGCCGTGCGCCACGCGGAGCAGGCCGGCTTCCAGGCCGCCATGTCGTCGGACCACTTCTCGCCCTGGAGCGAACGTCAGGGCGAGTCTGGATTCGCGTGGTCGTTTCTCGGCGCCGCCCTCGAGGCCACGTCGCTGGGCTTCGGCGTGGTCAACGCGCCCGGACAGCGTTACCACCCCGCCATTGTCGCCCAGGCCGCCAGCTCGCTGTGCGAGATGTTCCCCGGGCGCCTGTGGCTGGCGCTCGGAAGCGGTGAAGCGTCGAACGAGCACATCACCGGCGAGCGCTGGCCGTCCAAGGCCGAGCGCAACGCTCGGCTACGCGAGTGCGTGGACGTGATGCGCGCCCTGTTCAGGGGCGAGGTGGTCAACCACGACGGCCTCGTGCGCGTCGACCGTGCGCGCCTCTGGACGCTGCCGCCCGAGCCGCCGCCGATCATCGGGCCGGCCGTGAGCGTGGAGACCGCGGCCTGGGTGGGCGGCTGGGCGGACGGGCTCGCGACGGTGAACCAGCCGCGCGAGACCCTCGAGCGCATGATCGCCGCGTTTCGGGAGAACGGCGGTGAGGGCAAGCGGCTGGTCCTGCAGGTCCATCTGTCGTGGGCGCCGACGGAGGAGGAGGCGCTTCAGATCGCTCACGACCAATGGCGCACGAACGTCTTCGCGCCGCCGCTCTGCTGGGATCTGACCACGGTTGAGCAGTTCGACCTCGCCGCCGCCCACGTGCGCCCCGACGACCTGCGCTCGACGGTGCTGATCTCCTCGGATCTCGAGCAGCACGCCGCCTGGCTGCACGAGCTCGCGAGCCTCGGCTTCGACGAGATCCACCTCCATCACGTCGGCCGCGAGCAGCGCCCGTTCATCGAGGCTTTCGGCGAGCGGGTGGTGCCGGCGCTGAGCGAGGCGTAAAGGTGCGCATCGATCACACGAGCGACCTGTGGTGGAAGAACGCGGTGATCTACTGCCTCGACGTCGAGACCTTCCTCGACACCGACGACGATGGCGTGGGCGACTTCCACGGACTCATCCGGCAGATCGACTACCTGGCCGGACTGGGCGTGACCTGCCTGTGGCTGATGCCCTTCTACCCCTCTCCGAGCCGGGACGACGGTTATGACATCAGCGACTACTTCGGAGTCGATCCTCGGCTCGGAAGCCTCGGGGACTTCGTGCAGCTGGTGCGCACCGCGCACGACCGCGGCATCAAGATCGTTGCCGATCTAGTGGTCAACCACACCTCCGATGAGCACCCATGGTTCAAGGCGGCGCGGGCTGACCGCGAGTCACCGCTTCGTGACTTCTACGTGTGGAGGGACGAGCCGTCGGAGGAGCCCGTGGGAATTGCCTTTCCCGATAAGGAGAAGAGCAACTGGGAGCGGGATGCGGAGTCCGGTCAGTACTACCTGCACCGCTTCTACCGCTTCCAGCCCGACCTGAACGTCGCCAACCCGGCGGTACGCGACGAGATCGCGAAGATTGCGGGTTTCTGGCTGCAGCTGGGCGTGTCGGGCTTCCGCATGGACGCCGTGCCGTTCATGCTCGAGACCGACGGTCTGGTCGACGCTGTCGACGGCGACCCCCAGGAGTGGCTGCGAGAGCTGCGCGCCTTCGCGGTGCGCCGGCGCGGGGAGGCAATGCTCCTCGGTGAGGTCAACACAGAGCTCAAGGAGCTCGCGCGCTACTTCGGCGACGAGGACGGCGACCAGCTCCACCTGCAGTTCGCCTTCCTGCTCAATCAGAACCTGTGGCTGGCCCTCGCGCGCGAGGATGCAGAGCCGCTGGAGTCGACCATCCGCAGCCTGCCCGACCCACCCACGGACAACGGCTGGGCCACCTTCTTGCGCAATCACGACGAGCTGAGCCTGGACAAGCTCACCGGGACCCAGCGTGAGGAGATCTTCGCTGCCTTTGGCCCCGACGAGTCGATGCAGCTCTACGGCCACGGGCTGAGGCGGCGCACCGCCACGATGCTCGGCGGCGATGGCGCGCGACTGCGAATGGCCTGGAGCCTGATGTTCTCGCTGCCCGGCACGCCGGTCATGTTCATGGGCGACGAGATCGGCATGGGCGAAAATCTCGAGCTCCCCGACCGGCTCAGCGTCCGCGTGCCGATGCAGTGGTCGGACGGCCCCAACGGCGGCTTCTCCGGCGCGTCTGAAGAGCAGCTGGTCAGGCCGGTCTGCGGCGGGCGCTTCGGCCCCAGGCACGTGAACGTCGCCGCGCAGCGGCGAGACCCGGACTCCCTCCTCAACTGGATGGAGCGGATGATCCGCCGGCGCAAGGAAACGCCCGAGCTGGGCTGGGGATCGAGCCGGCTGATCGAAACCGCGGAGTCGTGCCTGTTCGCCCACCGCTGCGACTGGCAGGGCTCGACCGTCGTGGCCGTCCACAACCTGTCGAGCCGCAAGGCGAAGACGACCCTCGACCTGGGCATCGGCAAGGGCGTGACGGTTGCCTTTGACGATCTGCTCTTCGATCGCGACCACAAGCCGAACCGTGACGGCACGCTCGACGTCGAGCTCGACGCGTACGGGTACCTGTGGCTACGCGTACTCGGGCCGGACGAGCGGGCCTTGAGCTGACCCGCTCGCCCCGGGCCCGTTTCAGCGGAGGGAGATCGCGACCTGCTCCAGGAGGTCGAACGACTCCTGCATGCCGCCCTCCATCCCGGAGTTGATGTGGCCGTCGCGGTGCTCCTGGGTCTGGTGCTGCACCAGGACCGAGAGCGTGGTGCGTCCATCCTCCTCGGTCAGCGTCAGGGTGTTGAGCGCCTCCGCGTCAGGCATGCCCTCGTACACCTCGGTGGCGACGATCCGCTCGTCCGGGACGATCTCGCGATACTCGCCATGGAAGCCGACCTCGAAGCCGCCGTCCGCCTCCATCACGTAGCGCCACTTGCCGCCGACCCTCAGGTCGATCTCGGCGAGCGTGACCTTCCCCCGCTGACCGCTCCACCAGCGCTCGACCAGCTCAGGAGTGGTCCACGCCTTGTACACCAGGTGCTTGGGCGCGTCGAACTCGCGAGTGATAAGGATCTGATCGTCCGCGGGAAGGGTCACCTTCGCCGAACCGCTACTCGTGTTTGCCGCCATCGTCTTGCTCCTTCTGTTTGAGGTCTTCCAAAACGGCATCCAGCTCGTCGAACCGCTCGGACCAGGAGCGCTCGTAGTTCTTCACCCAGTCATGGATCGGTTTGAGCGCCTGGCCGTTCAGCCGGTAAAGCCGCTGCCGTCCGTCTTCACGCACGTCGACCGCCCCCACTTCGCGTAGGACCCGCAGGTGCTTGGACACCTGCGGCTGAGCCAGCCCCAGCTCGTGCACCAGGTCGTTGACGGGGCGCTCGCCCTTGGCGAGCACGTCGAGGATCTGGCGCCTCCGGGGCTCCGCTACTGCGTTGAATGCATCCGCTGTGGTGGCTGCTCGTGCGATACGGGAAATATATACCTATATCGGCATATGTCAAGCCTGTGAAGTCGGGAGGCGCGAGCCGTCGTTCTTGCACGCGAAACGGTGACTGAGTGCCGCCTGCGCTCCGCTCGAGTCTGCGCGGCGTGCAAAGCGCCCACGACTACCGCGGCGAGGGGCTGGGGCCCCGGCACGCGCCATCCCCCTCCCCAGGCATCCTTGGGCGCAATGGCAACCGCGCAGGCCCGAGCCGAGCACAGCCGACCTAGGCCGAGCGGGGATCAGCCCGCTACCCAGGCCGCCGCTTCCTCGAGCCCGTCCAGGTCGCGGATCATCACCTCTCCCGGCGCCATCCAGGAGAACATGTGGAACGCCTTGGTGATCCAATCCACGTCCGTCACGAGGGCGGTGCGCTTCCACGACGAGAGATGGCCGAGGCCGAGCGTGAGGCCCACCTTGGAGTCCTCGAGCAGCGCGCCCGGCTCGAACTTCTCGAAGCCGGGGCCGATCACGAACACCATCCTCACCTCGCCCGCCTCGGCCGCCGCCCGCATCGCCGGCAGCAGCACGTCACGGTATTCGTCGGCGGTCACGGTCCCGGTGGCGCGGAAGCCGAGCGTGCCGGGCGGCATTTCTTCGAGTGTCTCGATCATCGCGCTTGGACCCTTTCACGCCGGTCGAACGATGACCACGCGCGATCGGCCTCGTCCGAATCAGCCCGTCCGCGCTCCGACGCCGCCGGCGAACTCCCGTGCGCGTAGCGGCCCGGCGTTGCCGGGCTGCAGCGGCGGGGTTTCGAGACCGGCGCCGTGGCGCAGTCCCGACAGCAGCTCGTCGAGCGCCTCCGTGGACGTGTGGGCAGGCCGCCATCCGAGCTCCTCGCGCACGCGTGTTGTGTCCATCACCGGGACGGCCAGCGCCATGTCGAGCCAGCCGGGCTCGCTTGGCTGGAGGCGCAGTTGGAAGCTGAGCGCAGCAGCGGCTCTCAAGGCGGGCTCCGGCACGGGCACAGGCCGGGCGCGGAGGAGCCGAGTGAGCTCGGGAGGATCGATCACCGGCTCGGCGGCCACATTGAAGGCGCCGCGCGCTTCGCTCAGCAGGGCGAGCCGAAACGCCTCACCGACGTCGTAGGAGTGAACCGCCTGGAACGCGAGCCGATCCGTTACCGGGAGGACGGGAATCAGCTCGGGCCGGACCAGGAAACCCGGCAACAGAGGTCCCGCGAAGAGGCGGCGGATGCCGGAGGCCGCCTCCCGCTTGAAGATGAGCCCCGGCCGAAGCCGTACGACCCGCGTGTTCGGATGCTCCTCCTCGAAGCCGTCGAGCAGCCGCTCGACCTCGGCCTTGTGGCGGGAGTAGAACGACGTCGGGACTCCGCTCGCCGGCCAGCCCTCGTCCACTCGCTTGTTCTTCGGGCCGCGCGCATAGGCGCCGACGGAGGAGGCGTAAAGCACGGTCGGCACGCTGGCATCGGCCACTGCCTGGAACACCCGGCGGCTGCCCTCCACGTTGACTGCATGCAGGAGCTCGCGGTCGCGGCCCGGCTGAATGAGCCAGGCCAGATGGATGACGGCGTCGGCGCCTTGGAGTATCGGATGGAGCGGACTGTTGGCGACGTCGGCCTGCCGCCACTCCGTCTTTGCAAACTCGAGCGCCGGTAGGCGGCGCGCGACGCCTACGACCGACTCCACCGCGGGCTCGGCGGCGAGCGACCGCAGGACGCTCGTCCCGACGTTGCCACTCGCCCCGAGAACTACGACACGCATGTGAACCCGCTAGGCCTTCGTCTTGCTTCGGCTCGAGGTGGTCCTGCGCTTGGAAGAAGACGACGCCTTGCTGCGCGTCGACGTCTTCTTGCTGGTCGCCGTGCGCTTGGGCTTCGAGTCAGAGGCGGTCCGGCGCGACGCCGAGCCCTCTATCTCGGAGACGGGGATCTCGTCGTGGGCGACGTCCACCGACAGCTCGGGAAGCAGCTTGGCCAGGAACTGCTGCATCCGCTCCTCCTGGCGAAGGATGTCCCGGGCCAGCTTGGCTGTCTGCTTGTCACCGACAGCGGTGGCGAGCGAGTCGATCACCGTGTAGGTCGCGATCTCGTGCGCCTCCTCCTCGTACTCGGAGCGGGCGTTGCGCAGCATCTTCTCCTGCTCGCCCGATCCGCGCACAGTGTGCATCGGTCCCTGTGCGGCGGCCCTCGCCTTACCGAATACGTCCGAGACGCTCTCGGCGGCCTTGGTCAGCCCTTCGGGCCCGGGCAGGGAAACCGTCTCCGGAGTGCCTCCGAGCTGCTTGATGCGCTTGGACACCTGGTTAGCGTGGGACTTCGTTTCCTTGAGATGATCCTTGAGCCGCTTGGCGTAGTCGGCGCGGATGGTCACCTCCACGTGGGCGGCCAGCGCGGTCTCGAGCTGCTTCTCCTTCGTGTACGCCTCGTTCAGCAGTTGAACGAGCTTGGCGTCGCGGGCCGGCGTCTCCGTCATGACGATGATCCTCTCTGGTCGGTCGCGTTGGCTACCCACGTCGTACCCAAGGTGGGACGTTTGCACCAGCGGCCGCAGAATCCCCTGCATTTGGATTAGAGTCGCGGCTAACGGGTAGGCGTAACAAAGGCGCATGCCCACGAGGAGAGGTTCCCGGAATGGCCAGCAACAAGTCGGCTGCCACCCGCAGCAAGAGCAGTAAGAGCTCGTCGAATGCTTCGGGATCGAAGCCGAAGGCGAGCGGCTCATCGCGCTCCAAGTCCGCGGCGTCCACACGCAGCCGCAGCAGCGCATCGCGTTCGAGCAACGGTTCCTCACGTTCGAGCAGAGCAAGCGGCAAGCGGAGCCCCGCCCGTCCCACGAAGGCGAGCTCGGCCAAGAGCCGCAACAGCGGCGGCACTGCGAGGTCCCCTCAGAGCCGGACCAGTCAGAGCGACAACGGAGTCGTCGGCACGCTCAAGCAGGCGGCGTCCAAGGCAAAGGGGCCGGCCGTCGCCGTGGGAGCGACCGCGGCCGGAGTGGCGGGCGGCATGCTCCTCAGGAGCCGCATGCGCCGCAAGACGTTTCTTGGGGTGCCTGTGCCCCGTTCGCTCGGTAAGCCGAGCATCCCTGACGTCGACGTCAAGTCGATGGCCAAGACCGTCGGCAAGGCGAGCCAGAACTTCGGGCAGACCACCAAGAGCGTCTCGAAGGACATCGAGCGCGTCGGCGACCAGGCCGAGCGCATCGGCAAGATCCTCGGCTAGGCATCAGCCATGGCGACCACACGGGCCAGATCCACGGCGGCGTCGAACGGCAGTGGGGCCGCGAACAAGGTGGTGGCGAAGGCGAAAGGCGCGGGAGACTCGGTCGGAACGGCTGCCCGTAGCGCCAAGGGCCCGCTGTTCACAGCCAGCGTGGCCGCGGCCGGCCTGGCCGGCGGGATGGCCCTCGGGTCCCGGATGGCCTCCAAGCGCCGCAAGATCCTCGGGGTGCCCGTCGGACGCAAGAGCGGCCTCGTCGTGGTAGCCGGGGCGCTTGGCAAGGCAGCGCGCGGGCTTGGCTCGGCGACGAAGCAGGCCTCCACGGCCACGGACGACATTCACGAGATCCGCGAGCAGCTGGACAGAGCCAACCGGCAGTCCCCAATCGAGGTTCTGCTCAACGGCCTCACGCACCGGCGCGGCGCTCACAAGCACGAGTCTTAGGCGGGGCGGGCGCTTCGGCTTAGCCTCGCGCCTGGTAGGAGCGCGACCGTTCGACGGCTGCCGACGCCATCTGCGCGAGGTAGACGAGCGCGGCCTCGTCGTCGGCGGTGAAGCCCCCGTCCTGCTTGTCGAAGAGCTGGACGGCCCCCAGTTCGCTGCCGTCGAGAGCCGTGAACGATGCCGCGAGCCATCCCTCGAGCGAGCGATCGCTCGCCGCCGTGCGGAAAGGGGCTAGCCGCGCCAGCTGTGCGCCGGCGATCCTCACCGAGCCGCCACTCGAGCGGATCAAGCGATAGATCCCGAACAGGTCGAGCCACTGGACGAGTCCCATCCACTGCCGGTCGGCCTGAGCGTACGACGCGGCTTCCGCGATCCGGGGCCGGCCCTCTGCGGCAACGGTGGCCACACAGCAATCGGCGCCCACCAGCTCACGCGCCTGCTCGGCCACGAGCTGCAGTATTTCCTCGAGAGAGTCGGAGGCGTCGAGCGCAAGGGAGGCGTCGGCCAGGAAGGTCGAAAGCTGACGTGACAACTCGGTCTGGCGCCGTTCGAGGCTGGCGGTTTGCCGGGCCTCGCTGAATCCCCGCTGCACCATCTCGTAGGAGGACAGGCTCTCGAGAAAGAAGTCACCCCCCGCCCGTGTGACCGCCTGCGCCTCCGCCGGGGTCGAGACGTCCGCGAGCACCGACAGCAGCGCCTCATGGTGGGCGACGGCGAGGTCGAGCACGCTCAGCTTCCGGCCCACGGCCTCACGGCCGAGCTCGTACGCCGCGTGCAGCCGGGGCTCGCCGGGGTCGAGCAGATAGCCGCGGAAGGCGGCGGCGTACGCCGCCGCAAAGGATCCGCGGGCCGAGGTTCCCTCCTGAGCTCACGCCCGCCGACCCAGGTAGCGCACGGCCACGACGAGCCCGTCGTCGATGGCCTTCCAGTGCTTGGCCATGATCCGGTCGGAGATCGCTTGAGCCGAGCCCCACAGGTCGAGCGAATCCGCGAAGCTCGTAGCGATCCCGTCGGTGGCCAGCGCCAGGACATCGCCGGGCGAGACGTCGAGCATGGCGATCTCCATGGCAGGTAGCTGGTGCCCGGGAACACCGTTGTAAAGCGCGAGTGATCCCTTGACGCCACGCGCCGAGGGGTCGGCGCTCATCAGCCGGCCCTCTACGTTGCCGACGCCCAGCCAGGTCAGCCTGCTCTCAGCGGCGGAGACGAACGCGAGGCTGATGGCAGCCCCGCGGGTCTCGCTCATTGCCGTGTGGCAGCGTTCGAACAGAGGAACGAGGTCGCGGCCGGAGCTGCCGAGCACCACCTGCTCAGCCGTCCGGGCGGCGCGGGCGGCCTCGCTGCCGTGTCCCAGGCCGTCAACCGCCGCGACCAGAACGCCGTCGGGCAGCAGCTTGACGATGGCGAGGTCCCCGCTGAGCGTCTCGCCGTGCCGGCACCGGGTTGCGACGCCCCACTCGACCTGCCGCCGGTCGGCCCGGTCACGCACGCCGGCGCCGCTCCTCGCGCAGGCGCGCGAGCTCGTCGCGGACCCTCCACTTCTTCATCGTGACGGTCGTGCCCGAGTCGGCACTCGATTCGATGTCGAACTCGTCCATGAGGCGTCGCGCACCGGGCAGGCCGAGACCGAGTCCTCCCATTCCGCTGTAGTCGTCGCGGACCGCTGCCTCGACGTCGCGGATGCCAGGCCCCTCGTCGCGAGCGATGACAGCGAGGCCATAGCGGTCTGGTTCGTCGAGCGGCCTCAGGATGATCTCGCCGCAGCCCACATGGATCACGATGTTGCGCGCCACCTCCGAGATGGCTGTGGCGATCAGTGTGGGATCGGGGCGGGGAAAGCCCAGCTGCTCCGCCATGGCGCGCCCTTCGGCGCGGGCCTTCACCAGGTCCGCGCCGGTCCGGAGGGCCACACGGACCTCACCGTCCATCCTCGGTGTCCCCCCGCGTCAGGCGATCCAACAGGAGCCGCGCTTCGTCCAGGTCGAGAGCCACGCGGAGCGGCTCCAGGTTCAAGCGGAAATGGACCATCGCGATGGCGACGTCGGGCTGGATGCCCACGATGACGGTCTCGGCGCCGCGCAACCTCGCGGTCAGCACTATCGAACGCAGCGCGCGGGCGACAAAGGAGTCGATCACCGCGAGGGCGGCCACGTCGATGACGATCCCGCGTGCGCGGTGGGTCCCCACCAGCCCGGTGAGCTCGTCGCGGAGCTCGACGACCTCGCTGTCGGAGAGGTCCGACTGGATCGAGGCGATGAGGTAGTCGCCCTCGCGGAGGATCGCTACCGACATCTGACCGTCGGCCTAGGTTTCGAGGTCAGGCGCCGGAGGGTCGGCTTCGGCCGCCAGATAGCCGGCCAGACGCTCGGCTTCCTCGATCCCCCCCTGAAGGTCGCCGACCGTCTTCATCACGCCCAGGTCCACGCCAAGGTCCACGAGGGTCTGGGCGATCTCCGAGGACAGGCCGGTGAGTATCGTGCTCGCGCCCATCAGCCGCGAAGCCTCGACGGTCTGGACGAGATGGTTGGCGACTGTGCGATCGATCGTCGCGACCCCCGTGATGTCGATCACCACCACTCGCGCGCGTTTTTCCTGAATCGCCCCCAGGAGCTGCTCAGTGAGCTGGCGCGCACGCGAGGAATCGAGGACGCCGATGATCGGCAGGATCAGCAGGCGCTCGCGCAGCTGCAGAACCGGCGTGGACAGCTCGCGCAGCGACTCCTGCTGCTCGCTGATGACCCGCTCCCGCTCCTCGACGAAGCTCACCCCCACGGTCACCGCAATCCGATTTGCAGCCGGCTCGTACTCGTCGAGGATGCGGTTGAGGAGCTCCAGATCGTCCTCATACTTCGTGAACAGGGAGCGCGCGAGCACGTCGCGCAAGAGGAGCACGATCCCGAGCACCTCGTGGGTCTCGACGCCTCGCGGGATGATTCGCTCTGACAGCTCTTGCGCGTAGGTCTGCAGCGTCTCGATGCTGCCGGTCTCGAGGGCATCCACGTAGTTGTCGTAGACCTCGGTGGCCTCGGAGAAGATCTCCTCGTCGGACATCACCCCCAAGAGCTCCGCCTCGCTGATGCGCCGCGCCCACTCCTCCCTGAGCTCGGTGCGGTTGTCGCGCAGGTACCCCACCAGCTCCTGCAGGAGCGGGCTGGACTCCTCGGAGCGCTCCGCCGGCCGGTCGTCGGTCTCCCGATCCGACTCCTCGTCGGAAGCCTTTCCATCCGGCTCTTCGTCCATCTCTCTCTCCTCGATTGTGGGCTTGGTCGGAAGCTCGGTCATCATGGTCGTGGGCCGCGAGCACGGGCTCCGTCGAGAAAGAGGCCGGTGATCGTGGCGATCTGGTCTTCCTTTCCCAAGGGCGGAGTGGACATGCGAACTCCGACGATCAGTCCGATGAGCGACTCGGTCAGGCGAGCGCTGGTGATGTCGCGGCGGATGTCGCCGTCGGCCTGACCGCGCTCGAACAGGCCGCGCAGCGGCTGGGTGACCCTGCGATCGAAACGCTCGGGGTCGCTGCGCACCCGTTGGCGCGCCAAGAGCACGAAGGAGTCCCCGACGTCCACGAGAGCCCGCACGGCGCGGACGACGCCCTCCTCCGGCGCTACCTCGTCGATCCGGGCTGACGCCAGGCCGGCATCGGCGTCGTTGACCGCTGCCAGCGCCAGCTCGTCGAACAGCGCTTGCCGGTTGGGGAAGTAGCGGTAGACCGTGGCCCGCGCGACCCCGGCCGCCGCGGCGATGTCGTTCATGCTCGCCTGCTCGCCCTGTAGCGCGAACGTCCGCGCCGCTCCATCGAGGATCGCGGCGGCGACGCGCTGCTGCAGTGTTTGGCGGGGGGCCGGATTGGACATCAGTGTCTCGCCTCTAGTCTAGGGGACGGGTTGACGAGACGCTACTGTCTCAACTAGACTCATGTATGTCCAACTTTCGGTGAGTGAGGTCAAATGATGTCGTTGTCGGAGCGAATGCGGTCGGGTCTCAAGGAGATGCCGTCCAACGCTGCTTGGCTGCTGTCACGAGTCCGCGAGCCTGCGGACTCCGCCGAATCCGCGGCTGATGCCGCCAGGGTGGGCGCTCGCGACCGGCGGCGCAAGTGGAGCGCAGCCCTGGTCGACGCCGCTCCAGGGGGCGGGGACTCGGTCGAGATCCGCATGAAGCGCGCACGCGATGCCGCGGAGCGCGCTCGAGAGGCCGAGGAGCGGGCCATCGAGGCCGCGCAGGAAGCCAAGGATTCCTCGGAGCACGCCCAACAGGTGACCGCGGAGGGTCGCGCCCGCATGTCGGACGTGGAGAGCGAGACCAGCCAGGACATCAAACAGCGGGTAGCCGAAGCCAAGCAGGCCGCCGACGAGGCCGTGGAGCGGGATCGCAAGGCCGCCGAGGCGGACGCCGCGGAGCAGCGCCAAGAAGTCCAAGGTGAGGTCGAGGGTCAGATAGAGGACGCTGAGGGTGACGCCGAGGCGGCGCAGCAGCGAGCCGAGGAGCTCGTCGAGGACGCAACCGAGAAGCTGCTCGAGGCCAGGCGGCTTGCGGACGAGGCCGCCGCGGCCGCGAGTGAAGCCGCCGACGAGGCGCAGCGCCAAGCGCAGGAGCTCGCCGCCGAGGCAGAGGAGCAAGCGAGCGACGCCGAGGCTCAGGTCAAGGCGGCGGAGCAGATCCGGGAGCACTCAAAGGCGACCGCAAAGCACACCGCGCGCGAACTCCAGAGCGATCCCTCGAACGGTGATCTGAAGTCCTACAACAAGCCGGAACTGGTGGCGCTCGCGGCCAGCATCGGCATCGAGGGACGGACGAACATGAACAAGGACGAACTCGTCGACGCAATCGCGAAGGCCTCGCGCAGCAAGCGCTGACACCGGGAGGTCACCCAGAATGCGACTTATCAGAAGGAAGAACAAGCTCGAGCAATTTCTCGACGCGCTCGACGACTCGCTCGACGTGCCCGGCGGAGTCAAGCGCCTGCCGAAGGGAGGCTCGGGCAAGGCCCTGAAGGCGGGCTTGATCGCCGCCGGCGGGCTCGCCGGTCTCACCGCGGGGAGCGCGGGCATCTCCTCGCTCAGGCGCAACAGAGGCAAAGACAGCAACTCGTGAGGTCTGCGACGGGGTAAGTAGCCCTACCGCTCGCATTTCACCCATACGTGGCGTTAGGGTGCTCCAGGAGCCTTGGCGTGCACCTTGCTCGGGACACTTGCCGGTTCGTCGCAACGCTGATCCTGGCGCTGCCCATCCTCCTCGGACTCAACGAGCTCGCTGGGGCCGGCGAGCCCGCCGCCGGCGGTGCCGTTCCCGCCGGACGACTCACGCAGGCCGGCGGGCCGGCCGGCTGTATACACGCGCGCGGGACCAACCGCTGCGCGCGCGGTCGGGCAGTCACGAGCCCGCAGGAGATCGCGCTGAGCCCCGACGGCCGGCACGCGTACGTCGCCTCGTACGGCAGCAACGCGATCGCCGTCTTCGCGCGCGACCGCCGAACCGGCGAGCTCGACCAACTCTCGGGACGGCGCGGCTGCGTGCGGCACGAGGGCGGCGGCTCGTGCTCGGCCCGCAAGGGCGATTGCGCGCCCGAGCTCGATCGCGGTCAGCCCCGACGGGGCAAACGTCTACGTCACGGCTGCCGGCAGCGACGCGCTCGGCGTGTTCGCTCGCGACCGGCGAACTGGGGCCCTTCGCCAGCTGGCAGGAGGGTCGGGCTGCCTCAGCCAGCGCCCCGGCGGCGGGTGCGTGGTCGGCCGGGCGCTGAACGAGCCGACCAGCGTGGCCGTGAGTCCCGACGGCGCTCACGTGTATGTCGCGGGACGGCGTTTCCCGAGCGCGGTCGCCGTGCTTGCGCGCTCTGCCAGCGGCAGCCTGACACAGCCGAGCGGCACCGCAGGCTGCCTGAGCCAGGGCGGCCTCGGCGGCTGCGGGGTCGGACGGGGCATGTCGTCGCCCGAGGAGGTGGCGGTTAGCCCGGACAGCCGCTACGTGCTCGTCGCCGGCATGCGAAGCAACGCGGTGGCAGCGTTGAGCCAGGGTCCCGCCGGGCTCTCGCAGGCCGCGGGCGAAGCCGGCTGCATCGCCAAGGGCGGCGCCGAGGGGTGCGCCCGCGGACGTTCGATGGCCGGGCCGGTGGACCTGGCGATCACGCGGGACGGCCGCAGCGTGTACGTGGCGTCGTCGATCAGCGACGGCGTTGCGATCCTCCGCCGCGACAGGGCAAACGGCGCGCTCACGCAGTCTCTGAGCCGCCGCGGGTGCATCGGCCAGGACGGCAGCGGCGGTCGGTGCGGCCCCGGGCCGGGCCCTGGACGAAGTCTGGAGCGTCGCCCTCAGCCCGGACGACCGCAACCTCTACGCCGTCTCCGCGAAGGTCAACATGCTCGGCGCCAGTGCGCGCAACCGCAACGGGAGGCTCGAGCAGCTGCCCGGCCGCTGGGCCTGCTTCCTGCGCGCCGGTGGGCTGGGCTGCCCCGACGGTCGCGGCCTGACGGTGGCGGTGGCGGTGACTGTGAGCGCCGACGGCCGCAATGTCTATGTGGCGTCTGAGGACGCGTACCTGGGCTCGCTCGCGATCTTCCGGAGGAGGGCATGAGATGGCTCCCGGTCGTGGTCGCCATGGCGGTGGCGACCGCCGTCCCGGCCGGCGCGGCCGCACAGGCGCCCACCCCGGAGGACGGCGGGCCCAACGTGATCGTGCTGATGACCGACGATCAGACCGTGACCGACATGACCCCGCTTCGCCAGACACGCCGGTTGATCGGGGACGCCGGCGTCACTTTCACGCGCTCGTTCGTCTCCTATCCGGTGTGCTGCCCGTCGCGCGCGACCTACCTCACCGGGCAATACGCCCACAACAACGACGTGCACTGCCTCTACGAGTGGTGCGGCGGAGGCTACGGCCGGCTCAACCAGCGGGAGTACCTACCCGTGTGGCTCAGGCGCAATGGGTACGTGACCGCTCACATCGGCAAGTTCCTCAACGGCTACGGCACTGAGGCCCCGCCGGACCTCCCGCGCGGCTGGACCGAGTGGTACGGGCTCATCGACCACTCGACATACCGGATGTGGGGCTACAGCATCTTCGAGAACGGCGAACGGCGGACCTACGGGGACGTGATGCGACAGACGGCCCGGGGCTATCAGACCGACGTGCTCGGCCGAAAGGCGGTCAACTTCATCCGCCGCAGGGCGCCGGACCCGGCTCCTTTCTTCCTCTCCGTCGCGTTCCTGGCTCCCCACCACGAGTCCGGCTACACGCAACGGCTGACGGGCCAGCTCGTCCGGCCCGCGCCGCGTCACCGCGGGCGCTTCGCGAACGCCGCCCTGCGCAGGTCTCCGAGCTACAACGAGCAGGACGTCTCGGACAAGCCCTGGTTCCTCGGGCGCTGGAACCGTCCGCTCACGGCCAGCCGCCACTCGGCGATCGTGACCCGGATGCGCCAGCGCTGGGAGTCGCTGCTGTCGGTGGACGAGGCGGTGGCCAGGATCATCGGCGAGCTGAGGCGCGCCGGAGAGCTGGACGACACCTACGTGATCTTCACGTCCGACAACGGCTACATGCAGGGTGAGCACCGCGTGCCGCTCGGCAAGATGCTTCCCTACGACCCCTCCACCCAGGTGCCTCTGCTCATCCGCGGCCCGCGGCTGCCCGCCGGGCGGCAGACCAAGGCGCTGGTGGGCAACATCGACCTGGCCCCGACGATCCTGCAGGCCACCCGCTCGCGGTCGCCGAGGCGACTCGACGGACGCTCGTTCCTGCCCTTCGCGCGCGACGTCAACCTGCGCAGCCTGCGTCCGCTGCTCCACGAGACGGTCGGCAACGGCGCAGGCGGGCGGAGGAACACACGTGAGGGACGCGCACGGAATGAGCAGACTCGGGTGCCGGCGTGGCGGGCGGTTCGAACCACACGCTGGCTGTACGTGGACTACGCCGGCAGCGAGCGTGAGCTCTACGACCTCAAACGCGACCCGGCCCAGCTGCGGTCACTGGCCGGCGACCCACGCCTGCGGGTACGCCTACGCACCCTGCGCCGGATCCTCTCCGACCTGACGCGCTGCCGCGGCGGTGAATGCCAGAAGTGGGCGGCGGCGTCGGTGCGCTAGCCGGTCGGTATCAGGATCCCTCTGCCCTGCAGTCGCCCGTTGTTCAGGTCGGCCATCGCGTCGTTGATCGCGTCGAGCGGATATGTCGTCGTGTGGAGCGTGACCCGGTCCTGCGCGGTCAGCGTCATCAGGTCCTCGAGGTCGACGTAGGTCCCGACGAGGTTGCCGATGAACGAGATCTCGCGCGAGATCACGTCGATCGTCGGGATGTTCACGTTCTCGCCGTAGCCGATGACGTAGTAGAAGCCGCCGTCCTCGATCATGGCGATGCCGTCCTCGATCGCCCCGTTCTCGCCCACGAAGTCGATGATCGCCTGCGCCCCGCTGCCGTCGGTGAGCTCCAACACCTTCTCCACGTGAGAGCCGCGTGTGCCCTGAGCCGAAGGCTCCCGGGTATCGACCTGGACGGTGTGGTGGGCGCCAAGCTCACGCGCGAGCGCGAGCGCGGGCTCCGAGGGATCGACCACGATGATCTCTGTGGGCGTCATCGCCGTCAGGCATTGGATGCCGATATGGCCGAGACCGCCGGCGCCGATCACCACGACCTTGGTGCCCGAGCCGAGCACCGAGACCGCCTTCTTGACCGCATGGATGGCGGTCAGCCCGGCGTCCGCAAGCGCCGCGATGTCCTTGGGCTCGAGCGACGGATCGAGCTTGACCACCGAGCGCGCGCTCGTGAACAGGAAGTCGGCGAAGCCGCCGTCGCGGTTGATGCCCGGAAACGAGCCGTTCACGCAGTGCATGTCGTCGCCCGCGCGACACGGCCGGCACAGCCCGCAGGTGATGAACGGGTGGACGATCACCGTGTCGCCCACCTCGACGTTCGTCACACCGGAGCCGACCTCATGGATCCACCCCGCGTTCTCGTGACCCGGCGTATAGGGGAGCGTGACCTGGGACTTCTCCGCCCACTGGCCCTCCTGGATGTGGAGGTCCGTCCGGCACAGGCCCGCCGCGCCGATGCGCACGACCACGTCGAGCGGCCCGAGGGCCTTCGGCTCGTCGGTCTCCTCGATCCGCAGGGGCTCGTGGTACTCGTGCAACCGCGCTGCCTTCACGCCGCCACCTCCTCCGAGTCGGCGATGTCGTAGCGGACGCGCAGCAGCGAGCGGCAGAGCCCGCCGTTGACCTCGAGGCTCGTCCGCATCAGCCGGGCGATGCGCAGCCAGCGACGCAGGTCGCCGGGGGCGATCGGCTCTCCGTCGGGCAGGATGAAGCCGGGTGCAGCGTCATCGGCGTCGAGCCCCAGCTGCTCCCGGAGCTCGATGCAACGGCGTGCGCCGGGGTCATCGGGAAGGTCCGCCACTCGCCGCGCCGGTGATCTCATCCGGCGTCTCGCCGGTGGCCAGAAGCGCCTCGGCGATCCGGCTCTCTCGGGCGACGAGCGCCTTGCGCCGGAACAGCTCGCGCAGGGCGTCGAGGCTGCCCTCGGTCTCTCCCGGGAAGGCCTCGGCGAACCCCTCTCCGCGGCCCACCGCGGCGTTGATCTCACGACCCGTGTATCGCACGTCGATCGAGGTGATCCACCGCGCGGTGGAGTTTGCGAACGAGCGGACGGGACGCAGGCAGCGCTTCGGCGGCCCGGCGGGCGACCCGGTGGGGGACGAGCTGCTGCGGGCGATCCTGCCGACCATCAGGGGCGCCGTCTCGTCTGAGCGCGCCAAGGTTCTCGTGGCCGACCGGTCACCCCGCACGCTCGAGTTCGTGTCGTCACGTGAGGCGCCGGAGCTGGTGACCATCGGCGCCGCGTGCCCCGACCACCTCGTCCACACCAAGCGAGTGCCGCTCTGGGTGCCCTACGACCCCGCGAGCGACGACGTGGGCGCCCTGCGTGCGCGGATCGCCGAGCTCGCCGAGCGCTACCGCATCGACTACCGAGCCTACGTAGAGCAGTTCCGCGACGCGGACACCGTGCCGGGCGACCCGGACGCGCGGGTGGTACTGATCCAGCACCTCGGGCTCGTGGCGGTGGGCACGACGACGAAGGCGGCGACGCTGTCGCGCGACCTCTACCACCGCGCGATCGAGGTGATGGCCGGCGCGCAGGCGCTCGGCGGCTTCGTCTCGCTCACGGCGCAGGAGAGCTTCGCGATCGAGTACTGGCCGCTCGAGCTCTACAAGCTGTCGCTCGCGCCACCGCCTGGCGAGCTCCAGGGCAAGGTCGCGGTCGTCACCGGCGCCGCGGGCGGCATCGGGCGCGAGATCGTGGCCCGGCTGGCGAGTCTCGGCGCCTGCGTTGTGGGCTTCGACCTCGACGAGGAGGGCGCGGCAGCGAGCGTGGCCGAGCTCGGCGATCGGGGGATCGCGGTCGGCGGCGACGTGACGAGCGAGGACTCCGTGCGCGCGGCGTTCGACACCGCGGTGGCGAGCTTCGGCGGTGCCGACATAGTCGTGTCCAACGCCGGTGTGGCATCCAGCGCGCCGATCGAGGAGACGTCGCTCGACGAGTGGAACCGCAATCACGCCGTCCTCGGGACCGGCTACTTCCTGGTCGCGCGCGAGGCGTTCCGCATGCTGCGCGAACAGGGCACGGGCGGCGCCCTGATCTTCGTGGCGTCCAAGAACGCCCTCGTCGCAGGAAAGAACGCCGCCGCCTACTCGTCGGCCAAGGCAGCGGAGCTGCACCTCGCCCGCTGCCTCGCCGAGGAAGGCGGCTCGGCCGGGATCCGTGTGAACACGGTCAACCCCGACGCCGTCCTGCAAGGGTCGCGGATCTGGGGCTCGTCGTGGCGAGCCGAGCGCGCGGCGGCCTACGGCATCGACGAGGACGAGCTCGAGGAGCACTACCGCAAGCGAACCACCCTGGGCGTGCACATCCTCCCGGAGGACATCGCCGAGGCGGTCATCCACTTCGCCTCTCCCGAGCGGTCGGGCAAGAGCACCGGGAACCTGCTCAACGTGGACGGCGGAGTGCCGGCGGCTTACTCGCGCTAACGGCAGCGGGGGGACCTAGCGGAGTGAGTGAGCGCCCCAGAGGGAGCGTTGGCGTCAGGATGCCCGCTGGTGGCCTCCCCGCCCAACGCCCTGAGCCGGCCCTTCTCCGAACGCACCGCGTGGGCGCGGAACCTCGCCGCGCCCGTGCGCGACTTCCTCAACACCGAATCGGCGAGCGCGATGGCGCTGCTGGCCGCGGCCGTCGCCGCAATGGTGTGGGCGAACTCCCCGTGGTCGGATTCCTACGAGTCCGTCTGGAGCACCGACCTGTCGATACGCGTTGGCAGCGAGGGCCTCTCGCTGGAGCTTCGAGAGTGGGTGAGCGAGGGCCTGATGGCCTTCTTCTTCCTCGTCGTCGGGCTCGAGGCGAGGCGCGAGTTCGACCTCGGCGCCCTGCGCGAGCGGCGGCGCATTGCCCTTGTCGCGATGGCGGCGCTCGGCGGCATGGCCGTGTCGGTGCTGATCTACCTGGCGTTCAACGCGGGCGGGGCTGGAGCGGGCGGTTGGGGAGCGGCGATGTCGACCGACACCGCCTTCGCGCTCGGCGTGCTCGCGCTGGTGGCTCCGGCGGCCACACAGCTGCGGGTCCGCCTGCTGTCGATCGTGGTGATCGACGACCTCGTGGCCCTGCTCGTGATCGCCACCGTCTACACGGAGGAGGTGGACGTGGTCGCGCTCGCCGTGGCCGCCGGCCTCTTCGTCCTCATGCTGGCCCTGAAGTACGCGCCTGTGGCCTGGCGCGGCCCCACCGCCGCGTTCGTGGGAGTCGGCGTGTGGGTCGCGCTGCACGAGTCGGGAGTCGACCCGCTGCTCGCCGGCCTCGCGGTCGGCCTTGCCGTGAGCGCCTATCCCCCGGCGCGCACCGATCTCGAGCGTGTCACCGAGCTCACGCGGTCCTTCCGCGAGCAGCCGACGCCCGCGCTGGCGCGCTCGGCGCAACTCGGCGTCTCGTCGGCGGTCTCGACGAACGAACAGCTCCAGTACCGGCTGCATCCCTGGACGAGCTTCGTGATCGTGCCGCTTTTCGCACTCGCGAACGTGGGCATCGAGGTGGACGGACAGCTGCTCGAGGACGCGGTCACATCGCCCATCACACTCGGCATCGTCTTCGGCTACGTGATCGGCAAGCCCGTGGGTGTGGTCGCCGCCGCCTGGCTCGGCACGCGCCGGTGGACCACCGGGCTGCGGCCCACATTGAGCTGGCCCGCGATCGTCGGCGGCGGCGTCGCCGCCGGGATCCCGTTCACGGTCTCGCTCCTAATCGCGGGCATCGCCTTCGAGGGCCGGGAGCTCGAGGAGGCCAAGCTCGGTGTGCTCGCCGCCGCGATCCTGGCGTCCCTCGTGAGCCTCGCGGTGTTCCGGTTGATCCGCCGGATCCCGACCGAGAAGCGCGCCCGCCAGATGCTGGGCACCGCCGACGAGCTGCTCGACCTCTCCGATGACGTGGACCCGGAGCGCGACCACATCCGCGGGCCCGCCTCGGCCCCGGTCACGCTCATCGAGTACGGCGACTACCAGTGTCCGTACTGCGGGGAGGCGGAGGTCGTGATTCGGGAGCTGCTGGACGAGTTCGGCGACGAGCTGCGCTACGTCTGGCGCCACCTGCCACTCAACGACGTTCACTTCAACGCCCAGATGGCCGCCGAGGCGGCCGAGGCGGCCGGCGCTCAGGGGGCCTTCTGGCCAATGCACGACAAGCTGCTCGCCTCCCAGGACGAGCTGTCCGCGGGCGACCTCAAGCGCAACGCCCGGGAGCTCGGCCTCGAGCTCGAACGCTTCTGGGACGAGCTTCGCCGGCGCGAGTACCTCGACCGCGTGGCCGAGGACGTGGCCAGCGCCGACACGAGCGGGGTGGCGGGCACCCCCAGCTTCTTCATCAACGGACGACGCCACCAGGGGGCGTACGACACCGAGACCCTCAGCGCGGCCGTCCGATCCGCGCGAGCGCGCGCCCGGCTCCGGGAGAAGGCCGAACCTCCCGCGAGCTGAGCGCGCTGCTCAGCGCATCGTCTCCCGGCGCGCCTAGCGGCCTCGCCTCCCCAAGGAGTCCGCCAGGTCGCGAACCGCATCCTGCAGGTCGTCGAACGTGTCGCCGCGGAGCCCTGCGCGCGAGCACGCGCAGGGTCACCTTCGCCGCCAGGTTCTGCCCGCGGTCGCTCAGGCGCTCCGCGAGGTCGACCAGCCGGTTGACCCTGTCAAGCGCCCTGCCGTCGAGGTCACCGCTGCGCTCCAGCTGGTCGATGTACGACCGCACCACCGCGAAGCTCGGCTCCCACTTGATCTTGTCCTGGGCCTGGACATTGAGGCGCTTGAGCTGAACGTCGCGCGCAGCCTCGATCTCGTTCTCGGACATCGCCTCGGTCTCCGACAGTGCGTACACGTCGAAGCCGCGGGCGAGCTCCGAGCCGTAGGTCTCGCCGTTGTACCAGTAGGTGGACCACAGGCCGCCTAGCACGAGCCCGGTCGAACTGATCGGGCCGCGGTCGTAGTAGCCGATCTCGACAGGGTTGGCCGAATCGCTGAAGTCGACCACCGACGCGCCGCCCTGGTACCAGGCCTGCACGAAGATGTCGCGGCCCGGAACCGGGATCAGCGACGGAATGTGGCTGACGCAGTTCTCCTGGTCGGTCTGGACCGGCGGGATCTTGTAGTAGCTCCGGAAGACGAGCTTGCCGCCGACGATGTCGTAGATCGAGTTTCCACCCCAGCTGAGCTGGTCGGTCGCACGACAGCGCGGGTTCGTGCCGCCGCCCCACTCGTCGGTGAACACGACGGTCTTGCCGTCGTTCGAGAACGTGGCACCGTGCCAGTAGGCGTAGAGCGGGTCCGCGACCGCGTCGATCCGCTTCGGGTCGGCCGGGTCGCTGATGTCGATCAGCAGACCGTTGCCCTCACATGCGCCCGCCGCGATCTCGTACTTCGGATACACGGTGATGTCGTGGCAGGAGTCGGTCGTCGGGGTCGGCTGCCACGGGATCCCCGACGGGTGGAGCGGGGTCTGCGGGTCGTTCTGGAGGCCGTTGACCGCGCCCGTCTGCGGGTCTGCGAACAGCCGCGGCTCGTTCATCGTTCAGGCGGGCGCCCCCGGGGAGCCCTCGCGGGAACTGTCTGAGGACGAGCTCCAGGAGGCGGCATCCACGCCGCACACCCGGGCCGACGTGGACTTCATGCTCGGCATGATCCACCACCACGCCCAGGCTCTCCTGATGACGAGCATGGTGCGCGAGCGCAGCGGGAGCGCAGAACATTCCGCTGCTCGCCCGGCGCACCGAGATCTCGCAGGAGGCCGAGATCGAGACGATGGAGAACTGGCTCACCGATCGCGGCAAGACGCCTCCGGACGCCGAGGACCACCGCAAGGGCCACGGCCCGGGAGCCGCGCTGATGCCGGGCATGGTCAGCTCCGAGAAGCTCGCCCGGCTCGCGGCGACCAACGGACGCAACTTCGACAAGCTCTTCCTCGGCTACATGACCCGCCACCACCGCGGCGCCCTGACGATGGTCGACGAGCTGACTGCCGACGGCGGTGGCGCGGAGCCGGAGATCGGGGCGTTCACACGCCACGTACAGGCCGACCAGAACATCGAGATCGACCGCATGCAGGATCTGCTGGCGCAGCTGGAGGGTGACCCGAACAGCCTGGCGCCCCGACGCGTGCGCCCCTCCCAGCAGAACCGAGAGCGCGCGACGCGCTCAGCCTTCGCGGGCGGCAGGCCGTTGATCTGTTACGTCGGCTAGCCGCTCGGGGAGGCCGAGGCCGCCTCGTTCGCGCGCGCCTCCAGCGCCGGCAGCCCCAGTGTCCGCGCCTCCGCCGCTGCCCGGGCGAGCAATTCGTGTGCACGGACGTCGTTCTCGCCGCTGCCGCCGCGCAGGAGCGACAGCCCCCAGTCGAGCCGCGTTCGGGCCGTGAGGGAGGGCGCGTCCATCCGGTCGTGAACCTCCACCGCGTGGGCGAAGTGCGCGTCGGCCTCGGCCTCGCGCCCGAGCGTGGCGGCCGCCAGCCCCAGGCCTCGGGAGGCGGACCCGAGGACGCCCAGCGCATCGAGGACAACCTGGTCGCGCCACGGCTCGAGGCGCTTCAGAACGCCCGCGGCCGCCGGTCTGGCACCGAGCCGTGCGGCGACCTCGGCCCACAACACGAAGCTGCCGAGCTGGACCGGGTCGGCCGGGAGACCGGCGAAATCGTCGCGCGCGGCTCGCTCGAGCAGCTCTCGTGCGAGCCCGTCGCGTCCCGCCTCGAGCTCGGCCAGCGCGCTCATGGCGCCGAAGACCGCGACCCCGGGCACGTCCTCGGCGATCTGCGCCAGCAGATCGGTCAGCTCGGCGAGGCGATCCTGCTGCCAGCGAATCGGGCCCAGCTGCGCTGCGTAGAGGCTCAGCGCGTCGGGCTCGCCCGCATCGAGACCGAGCGCAACGGTCTCGTCGGCGAGGCGTTCCGCCTCGTCGAGCTGACCGGCGAGCTGGGCACGCCATGTTCGCTGCGTGCCGAGCACGAAGTGCAGGCGCGGCTGGCCGAGGCGGTCGGCGAAGCGGCCCAGCAGGTCCAGGCAGCGGTCCGCATCAGCCACGTCGCCCGCCTGCACGGAGGTCATCGCTCGCCAGTCGAGGGCCCAGAACTGCCGCACCGGATCGCCGAGCGCCTCCGCCAGCGCGACCATCTCGGCCGTGGTCTCGAGGCGCTCGGCCAGGGTCTCCGGCCACCAGACGGCCGTCACGCGCAGGGTGAGCACGTTCACCAGCGCCTCGCGATCACCGGCGGACCGGGCAAGCTCCACCGCCTCGTCGCTCAGAGCTTTGCGCCGCTCGTGGTCGGCGGACCAGAGCAGCTCCGCAGCCAGGAGCGCCAGGAGTTGCGCACGCCGGGGATCGCCGGGCGGGGCGTCGCGAATCGCCGCCTCGAGCACCGTGACCCGCTCGTCGTCGATTGACCCCGTGGTGCTGAAGTAGCCACGGCTGTTGGCCAGCGCGGCGCCGACGAGCCGGTCGGCGTCGCCGGCCGCTTCCGCGCTCCGGGCGGCGTCGAGGAGGGTCTCCCGAAACTCGGGGATGCCCGCCTGCAACTGTGCCCGGCCCAAATCGAGCATGAGCTCGGCGCGCGTCGCGCGCTCGCCTTCAGGCAGGTCCGAGTCGGTGGCGAGCGCCTGCTCGAACCAATCGACGGCCTCGTCTGGAGCGAGTTGCGCCAGCGCCTCGCGGCCGGCCTCGGTGGCGTAGCGGCGAGCCTTGGCCTGCGCCTCGGTTCCCGGGACCGCCGCCCAGTGCGACGCCAGCTCGCGCCGGTAACCGTTCCCGTTGGAAGCGGCGCGCTGCTCGAGCGCCCCGGCGATGCGCTCGTGCAGGCGGGCACGTCGTGCGCCGGTCAGCCTCTCGCTCAGCACGTGATTCACGAGTGCGTGTGCGAACGCGAAGCGACCGTCGCCCTCGGCGCTCTCAGTGAGCAGCGCCACTGCAGTGGCGGCGTCCAAGGCGTCCAGCACCTCGTCCTCGCCGGCCCCGGATACGTCCTCGAGCAGGCCAAGGTCGAAGTCGCGGCCGATAACGGCAGCTGTCCGCAGGATGCGCTCCGCGTCCGGACCCAGCCGGGCCACGCGCCCGCTGATCACCTCGTGAATGCTGGCCGGAAGCTGCAGCGTGGCGAGATCGACGCCGGCCGTCCAGCGGCCCTCCGCGTCGCGCGTGATCGCGTTGGACTCCACCAGGTGGCGAACCATTTCCCGCAGATAGAACGGATTGCCCCCGGTCTCGCGGTGGAGATCGCGGGCCAGTGCGTCACCCCGCTCGCCGAGGGCGTGCCCGGCCTCGGTCTCCAGCAATGTCTTCGCTTCCTTGGGGTCGAGACCCGTGAGCTCCATTCGCTCCACACCGGGCTCCCGGCGCAGGTCGGCGAGCAATCCCGCCAGGGCGCCCGAGCCGGAGCCGTTGGGGCTGCGGTACGTGGCCAGCACCAGCATCGGCATGGCCGGCGCGGCCACGTGCAGGTGCTTGATCACCGTCAGCGTCGGGAGCCCCGCCCAGTGAAGGTCGTCGAGCACCAGCAGCACGGGCGCCGACCGCGACGCCTGGTGCAGGATGCCCGTGGCCGCGCCGAACAGCAGGTAGCGCTCGGTCTCGGGATCGGTCGCCTGCGGCCGCGGGACGTCCGGTACGCGCCCATCCAGATCGGGCACGAGCCGGACCAGCTCGCCGCCATGGGATTCGACGTGTCGCTCCAGCAGCTCGCTGGGGGCGACCTCGACCAGGTGGCCGAGAGCCTCGCGCCAGGGCTGGTAGGGCACGCCCACGTCCTCGTCGCAGCGTCCGTAGAGGACGATCGCGCCCTCCCTCTGGGCTTCGTGGGCCAGATGCGCGACGAGGCGGGTCTTGCCGATGCCGGGCTCGCCGCAGATCAGGACGACGCGTCGCTCACCATCGCGCGCCTCGGCCCAGGCGGCCGCCAGCTGCCCGCGCTCGCTTCCCCGCCCGACCAGACCGGTCGCGGGCTGGTCGCGCAGCCGCGACGGTATCGGCGTCGCGCCGGCCGGCGGCGCCAGTCGTTCCCATTCGACGCTCCACGCCTCGACCGCAGTCGGCAGGCCCTTGAGCTCGAGCGATCCCAGCGGTCGCATCGCCGGCGCGTGCGCACCGGCCAACAGCATGTGCACGGCGTCCGTGACGTAGATGCTGCCCCCGTCCGCTGCGTTGCAGAGCCGGGCCGCCTCGACGACCGGCGGACCGAACCAGTCGCCGGCCTCGGAGACGGCGTCCCCCACCGCGACGCCGATCCGCACATGGAGCGGCGGCGAGGCCTGGCGGTTGCGGCGCTCGAGCCCCTGTTGCATCGAGATCGCGCAGTCCACCGCCGACGCCACTCCCTCGAAGGAGACCATCAGGCCGTCCCCCAGGTTCTTCACCTCGGTGCCCCCGTGATCTCCGATCGCTCGGCGAAGGACGCCGAAGTGCTCTCGCCGCAGATCGTCGGCGGCCGCGGGGGCGAGACGGGTCGCCAAACTCGTGGACCCCACGAGGTCCGTGAAGAGCAGGCTCACCGTCTGTGTCGTGCCCACGAGTCCCTCCCTGGGCCGGACCGGAGGTTCGAATCTAACGGACGCCTGCCCGGAGGCGTTAGTGTCGGCAGACCGTGGCGGCAGCTACCAGGACTCGGGTTGCCATCATCGGCGGCGGCCCGTCGGCCCTTGCCGCCGCGTTCGAGTTGACGGCCACGCCGGAGCTCCAGAAGCAGCACGAGATCACGATCTACCAGCCCGGCTGGCGCGTCGGCGGCAAGTGCGCGAGTGGGCGCAACGTCGAGCAGGGCTACCGGATCGAGGAGCACGGCCTGCACGTGTGGTTCGGGTGCTACGACAACGCGTTCCGGACGATCATGCGCTGCTACGCGGAGCTGGGGCGCGACAAGAGCCGGCGGGCGATGCCTACATGGCGAGACGCGTTCAAGCCCTGCCACGACGTCGTCGTGTGGGACAAGGACGAGGACGAGGACTGGGCCCCGCACGCCCTCCGCTTCCCACCGTGGCCCGGCCAGCCGGGTGAGGAGCGCCAACGGTCGTTCCCCGGCGTGGTCCGGGAAACGTTGCATTGGATCGACCGGCGCCTGTCCGACCTGGTCGCCGAGGACCCGGAGGTCGCGCGGGTGGTGGAGGAGAAGCCCCTACGCCCCGCCGGGCTGCACGAGGCCTGCGACGAAGTAGGGCTCCACGTCGCGCGCGTCGAACACCTCGGCCTGTTTCACTTGGGCGAGGCGGCGGCGCGCTTGGCGGAACGTCACCTCGAGAGCATGGGCCTCGACGACCTCGCGAGCTTCACGAGCCTCCTTCGTCACCTGCGGAGCTGGGCCGTCGACGACTTCCGCGGCTCCCTGCCCGGCCACGACGAGGCCCGGTTCCTGGCCGGCAACGGTCGACCTGGCCGTGGCGGCGATGATCGGCATCCTCGAGGACGGGCTCCACAGCAGGGGGTTCGACACGATCAACCACCTCGAGCTGAGCAGGTGGCTGGCCTGCCACGGCGCAGAGATCGACACGGCCAACCCCGAGCACAACTCGCCGTTCCTCCGAGGCGTCTATGACGGCTCGTTCGCGTTCGTCGACGGCGACCCGCTCAAGCCCAACATGGCCGCGGGCCGCGCCATCCAGGGCGCGATCCGCTGCCTTTTCCACTACAACGAGTCCGTCCTGTTTCGGATGCAGGCCGGGATGGGGGACGCGGTCATTGCACCGCTGTATGAGGTCCTCGAGCAGCGCGACGTCAGGTTCCGGTTCTTCCATGCCGTGGAGAAGCTCGTGCCGTCGGCCGACGGCGAACGGGTCGAGCGAATCGATGTGGTGCCGCAGGTCGCGATGAAGGATGGGACGTACCGGCCGCTGATCGACGTGGATTACAAGGGCAAGCCGCTTCCCTGTTGGCCCGACCGGCCCAAGTACGACCGCCTCAAGGGCGGGACGACGAAGAAGGTGCGCAAGGCGGACTTCGAACACGAGATCAACCCCCTCGGCGTCAAGGAGCGGACCACGCTCGTGGCCGGAAAGCATTTCGATGTCGCCATCCTCGCCGTGCCCCCGCCCGTGCAGAGGGAGATCTGCGGGCCGCTCTTGGACGTCAGCGACCGATACGAAACGATGCTCGAGGGGACGAATACGGTCGTGACCCAGGCCGCCCAGCTCTGGCTCGACCGAACGCCGAAGCAGCTCGGCTGGCGCTGGAGCTCCAACTCGCTCATGAGCATGTACGTCGAGCCGGTGGACACCTACTGCGACATGAGCCACCTGCTGCCTTGCGAGCACTGGCCGGCCCACGACGACGTGCGGCATATCGCCTATTTCTGCGGCGTCATCCCCTCGGGCGAAGTCAAGACTCCCGCGGCGGCTGCGGCGAGCGTCCGGCGCTATACGCGGGAGTTCCTCGAGCAGGACGCCGGGCGCTTCTGGCCCAGGGTGGCGACCAAACCCGACGGCACCGGCTTCAACTGGAAACGGCTGGTGGCTCCGTCGGGCGTGACCGGCCCGGCCCGGCTGGAGAGCCAGTACCTGCGCGTCAACTACCAGGCGAGCGAGCAGTACGTGCTGACTCTGGCCGGCACCGTGACAGCCGCCTGTGGCCGCGCGATCGCTGCTTCGAGAACCTCGTGTTCGCGGGCGACTGGACGCGCAACGGCTTCGATGCCGGCTGCGTGGAGGGCGCCATCACGTCGGGCATGCTGGCCGCCCAGGCGATCTGCGGGTACCCCGAGGACAAGGACATCGCCGGGTTGCACGGCCCGTCGGGCTTCCCGAACGGCCCCCGGAAGCGCAGGGGATGCGATCTGTCGCTTGACGCTGTCGTGAACCTCGGCGTGTCGGTGGCCGCAGGCACGCTCGGCTGGGCCTGGCGCCAGGTGGAGCGCGCGCTCGGGCGCTGACACTCATTCGAGACCGCGCTGGTACTGACAGCGCGAGCGCGCCACGGGAGCATCCCGAGCATGTCGAGCTCTTGGTGGAAGCGGTCGGTCGGGCTGGTCGCCGCCGGCGTCGCGGTCGGTCTTCTGGCTGACGGAACGCTCGTGGGCGCCCAGAGCGGCGGGAACATCGTGTACGCGTGCGTCTTCGACAACCCGACCGGGCCGAACACGCGCATCGTCGGGGAAGCCGAGTTGCCCTGTCCGGAGCGCTCGGTGCTGCGCAGCTGGTCGATCCAGGGGCCGCCGGGCGCTCCGGGTCCGAAGGGCGCGACCGGTTCGAAGGGCGCCACCGGGGCCACGGGGCCGAAGGGGCCCAAGGGTGCGCAGGGCGGCGGCACTTCCTATGGCGCTTCGAAGAGCGCGTCGGTGCAGATCCCCAAAGGGGGGTCCGTCGCCATCACGCTGCCTCTGTCGAAGGGAAGGTATTTCGTGACGGCGAAGGCCGCCCTCCAGACCGACAATGTCAAGTGCAAGCTGCTGCGGGTCGGCGCAGCGGCGCCCCTGGACGCGGCCTCCGTGGGTGCGGGCGAATACATGGCGGGGGCCGTGTCCGTCCAACGACTCCTGCTGCTGAAGGGCGAGGGCAAGGTGCGGCTGACCTGCTTCAACCAGAGCAACCAGATCGCGTTCGTGTCCAATCGCAGGATCGCGGCGCTTGCGGTCGACGGCTTCCTCGAGTTGGGGAGCTAGACCGGCTCCGAATCAGTCGGCAGACCCGCCCCAAAAGGCATCCCGAACGCGTGGCTCGATCAGATCGGGGTTCTCGGCGCAGTAGCTGTAACCCATGGCGAACTGCTCGGCCGGGTCCAGGCGCAGCCCGTCGGCGCTGCTGGCGCGGCGCCAATCGACGACCTGGCGGTAGCGAAGGATGTGCGCGAAGTCCTCCCGGTAGCGGGTTTTCGCCCCCGGCGGCCGGCGGCGCAGATCGGCTACGTGGCCGAGTTCGTGTAGGAACCCGAGCCGGGCAAGGATGCGGTCCGCGCTCGCTATAGGCGTCACTGCTGAACAGGTAGCTGTAGTCGGGATGAACGATGACCGGGCCGGTGCGGGTGCGGCGTGTACAGATCGCCGCGTTGTACTCATCGCAGCTGCGCTCCCAAACGGGTGAGCGCCCCCGCTCGACTCCCACCCATACGGGTGCCGGACCATCCGATCGGGCCCCTGCCAGGACCTCCGTACATGGTTCCCACCTCGGCCGGCACCGCAACGCGACAACCCACGCGCGGGCGACAACAAGGGAGCCTTGAGGCTTGAACCCGGTGCGGCGCCCGTCAGGATTCGAACCTGAGACCCTCGGTTCCGTCGAGTTCTACAGCGGGGGAGTCCGCGGGGGCTTCGAGGAGGACGCCGTCGAGGCTGCCTTCGCCGAGGTCGGCGTGTCCGACCAGACGCGACGCAGCTGCTGACGTCTCCGTCATCCGTCAGTTCGATGTGCGGCCCGGCCGCCGTAAAGCCGCCTAGTCTTCGGCGCCGTGAACCTCGAAACCCCCGACGTGCGCTACGCGCGCAGCGGCGACGTGAGCATTGCGTACCAGGTCGTGGGCGAGGGCCCGGTCGATCTGATCTTCGTGCCCTTCATGATCAACCTGGTCTGGGCCTGGGAGCAGCCCATCTTCGTCGACTTCTGCCATCGGCTTGCAGACTTCTCCCGCCTCATCCTGCTCGACAAGCGCGGCACCGGGCTCTCCGACCGGCCGCGTGACCTGCCGAGCTTCGAGAGTCGCATGGACGACATCCGTGCCGTCATGGACGACGCCGGGGCCGACCGCGCTGCCCTGCTCGGCGCGGGATCGCCCGGGGGCCAGCTGTGCGCCGTGTTCGCGGCCACCTATCCGGAGCGGGTGGTGGCGCTGATGCTCCACAACACCTGGCCGCGGGTGGTTTCCGCCCCCGACTACCCGATGGGCGACCCGGTTGACAAGTGGCACAAGCGGGTGCGCGAGACGCGGCTCAAGTGGGGCGATAGCGACTACCAGCTCGGCGAGCTGCGCAAGTACTTCCCGAGCCACGTCGGCGACGCCGCGTTCGAGCGCTGGCACGTGAACCACGAACGCCTCGCCGCCAGCCCGGGAGCGGCCGCGTGGTTCCTGCGGGTGCTGATGGAGACCGACATCCGCGAGATGCTCCCCACGATCTCCGTCCCCACGCTGATGATGTACCAGGACCGCTACCGCGACGGCTGCCTCTATCTGGCCGAGCGCATCCCACACGCCGAGATCCTCGAGGTGGTCTCGCCCGACAGCAGCATCTACGCCGACTCCGGGGTGGCCGACGCGGCCAAGCGCTTCCTCTCAGAGGGACGTATCGATACCGCCCCCGAACGGGTCCTCACCACCGTTCTGTTCACGGACATCGTCGAGTCCACCTCGCGCGCGGCGGAGCTCGGGGACAGCCGCTGGCGGGCGCTGCTCGACGCGCATCGCACCACCGTCCGCGCTCAACTCGCTCGCTACGGCGGCCGCGAGGTCCGCGGGACCGGCGACGGCTTCCTCGCCACCTTCGACGGTCCGGCACGGGCCATTGCCTGCGCACATGGCGCGATCAAGGCGGTCGGCGAGCTTGGGCTCGAGATCCGTGCGGGCGTCCACACCGGCGAGGTGGAGTTGATCGGCGGCAAGGTGGAGGGCATCGCGGTTCACATCGGCGCCCGGATCGCGGCGGAGGCCGGAGGCTGCGAGGTGCTGGTGTCGAGCATCGTCAGGGACCTCGCGGCCGGATCTGGCATCGACTTCGAGGACCGTGGCACGAAGGAACTCAAGGGCGTTCCCGGGCAGTGGCACCTCTACGCGGCTCGACTCAGTGACCGGGCGCGAATAGGGTAGGCGCGCGTGAAGCTGTTCAGCCAGGACGCCAAGGTGAAGGCGCTGAAGAGCGCACCCCTCTTCGACGGCCTTTCCCGGAAGGAGCTCACCCAGCTGGCGCGCGTGTCCGAGGACCTCGAGGTCGAGCCGGGCACGGTGCTCTGCAAGGAGGGCGACATCGGGCACGAGTTCTTCGTGATCGTCGATGGGAAGCTCAAGGTCAGTCGCAGGGGCAGGCGCATCGCCACGCGAAGCGCCCCCGACTTCGTCGGCGAGATTGCGCTGCTCGAGGAACTGCCCCGCACGGCAACGGTCACCACGGAGACGCCGGTACGCCTGTTCGCGCTCACCCGCAAGGACTTCCGTCACCTGCTCGACGAGAACCCGAGCGTGGAGCGCAAGGTGATGCGGGCGCTCGCGCGGCGGCTGGCCGAGGCGTCCAGCGACCCCACGCTGGCCTAGGCGCCCCCGGGCCATCACGGCGCGCAGGGTGCACCCCTGCGATGCGCGAGCAGCGGGCGAGTCCTCCGCGGGCGATCTCGCCGGCCTGCTCCGGACGAGCTCCGAGCGCGAGACAGCCGTGCGCGCCCAACGCCTCTGGCTGGTCCGTTCCGACGATCCCGTCGATCGTGTTCAGGCTGTCGCGTGTCTGTTCGCGGGCGGCTCGGCTCTGGTAGACCTGCGTTCCCCGCCATGGCAAAGCCCTCCGAGCATCCTGTGTCCGAGGCGACGATCACGCGCCGCGATGTCCTCAAGGGCGCGGTCGGCGTGGCGGCGCTCGGCGCCTTGCCGGCCTGCGCCGCCGGAAACGACCGACCGAGGTCGGGGCGTGAACGGGTGGCGATCATCGGCGCCGGTGCGGGCGGCGTGGCCGCAGCCTACTTTCTTGCCGGCAGCTTCGACGTCGACCTCTTCGAGGCGCGATCCAGGATCGGCGGCCACTGCGATTCGCGGGTGATCGAGCACCGGGGGCGGAGAATCACCGTCGACCTCGGCGCCCAGTTCTTCCATCCCGACACGCACCCGATCTACGTCACGCTGCTGGAGGAGCTGGGCCTCTACGACCCTGACCGCCCCGACGTCGACGCCACGCTGGAGGCTCCCGGGAGCCTGTGCATCTTCCGGACGGCCGGGGGCGCGCCCATCTTCTCGTCGTTGGACCCGCTCTCGACGCCGCTGCGCGCGATCGACTTTGCGACGTTCACTCAACTCGCGCGGCAGGCGGTTCTGTCGGACATGTCGTGGGGAATCACCGTCGACGCCTGGATCCGCAGCCTGCCCCTACGGCGAGCATTCAAGAAGGACGTCCTGTATCCGTGGATCACGGCGACGATCGGGTGTGCGCGGGCCGACGCGTTGCGATCGTCGGCGCGGTCGATCCTGCAGACGTTTGCGCTGGCGTTTCCGGCCAACATTCTCGAGGGCGCCACCACCTACAACTCGAGGATCGGCCTGCAGGGGAATCTGCAGCGGATGCTGGACCGCAGCCCCACCGCCCAGGTGCACCTCAGAACGCCTGCGCGGGCCCTGAGTCGCAAACGCGCCGGCTGGTACCTGCAGACGCCGGCGGGCCGAAAGGGGCCGTACCGGTTCGTGGTGTTGAACGCGCCTCCGCGTGCTGGACGCGAGCTGCTGCGTCCGCTGCCCGCGTTCGCCGACATCACGGCGTTACTGGACGTGTACCGATACTTCGACTCGCGCCTGCTGGTTCACACCGACGCGGCCTACGTGCACCGCGATCGCCGCAATTGGGGGGCCTACAACGCCGGCGTCGACGGTCTCGAGTGCGAGGGCAGCGCCTGGCTCGGCGCCCTGCAGGAGAAGTCTGCCTCGGGCGCGAGCGTCCATGTGTTCAAGTCGTGGGCCCAGCGCCGGCGCGACGACCCGAAGCACATCCTCCTGGAGCGACGGTTCAAGCACCCGCTGATCAGCCGCTCGACGATCAAGGCTGCACGCGCCTTGCGCCCGCTACAGGGCCGCAAAGGCCTGTACTTCAGCGGCCACTACACCACCGGCATGGACCTGCAGGAGTCGGCGGTCTACTCGGCCATGCAGGTGGCCGAGGCGCTAGCTCCCGACAGCCGGACCCTGGCGTCGCTGAAGACGCGTCTGAGCGCGCGCGGACGCGCCGGCATTTCGTACGACCTCTGATTCCACGGCGTGAGCTCGCTCCCATGTGGGTGCACTGGCACGAAGCCGGCTCGCGCCAGCTCCCGATGTGCGTCAGGAGATCGCCGTATGGCACGCTCGATGCCGCTGGTGGCGGAGTGGCGATGACTTCGCGACTCGGGTGGGGTCTAGAGCACATGAGCACACACACGTTGTGCAGCAGGCGTCCATCCTGCGTGCCCGCCCGAAGGCGGCCCGTGGTTGATCTGGGTGGTCCTCCAGCCGCCCGCCGGTGCAATGATCTGAAGCCATGCTGATCTACACGATGAGCCCCTCGGTGGACGGCTATATCGCCGACCGCGAGGGCGCGTTCGGGTGGGGGGCCCCTAGCGAGGAGCAGTTTCGTTTCCACACCGCGCTGGTGAGCGAGCTCGGCGGTTGTCTGCTCGGCCGCAGGCTCTACGAGGCGATGCTGGTGTGGGAGACGGACCCGTCGATGCGCGACAACGAGCTCAGGGCCGCGTTCGCCGACGTCTGGTGCGCGATCCCGAAGGTCGTCTTCAGCCGCACGCTCGACAGCGTCCAGGGCAACGCCCGGCTCGCCCAGACGTCACTGGCCGAGGAGATCGCCGCGGCGCTCGACGCGACCGACAAGGACGTCCAAGTCGGCGGCGCCGGCTTGGCCGCGCAGGCGATCGAGCTCGGCCTCGTCGACGAGCTGCGCATGTTCCGCTACCCGGTCGTCGTCGGAGGCGGCACGCCGTTCCTGCCACCCGTCACCAACGACATCGCGCTGGACCTGATCGAGACCAGGACGTTCGGCTCGCGCGTGATCTACGAGCGCTACAGGCACGCCCGCGATGAGTCGGAGTGACACCGCCGGCCTCTTCTGCTCAGCGGGTGCATAGGCAGAGCACTCCTGGGCCGCGGCCTAGCCGCGCGCCTAAGCACAAAACCCCGCTGTTAGCGGGGCCCTTGTAGCGCGCCCGACAGGATTCGAACCTGTGACCTTCGGTTCCGTAGATCGACGCTCATTGGCCCAGATCCCGCTGTGTAGAGCGGGATGGCCCACGTGACGTCACTCCGGGATCACTTTTTTCTGGTGCCCGAGCCCTTGCTCAGGGCTCGGCACCCGACCTCAGCATGGTGAGACCGTGCTCAGACGGAACCGCGCGCGAGCCGACTGCGCGTGCGCTTTCACGCGAAGCGGAAGTGCCGCTTCGCGGTTCGGCGGCTCTGCGGGCACAAGTCGCGGCTGGATCCAATCCAACCAGTGCGGATCCTGTTCTGCCGATGCGGTACCAGCGCGAGCGTGCCTCCACCGAGTCGGCTACGCGAACCGGGCCTCGATGTTCGCGAACTCGCGCTTGAGCGATTCGTACTGCCCCTCGAATAGTTCGTCGGGCATCCCGGACCCTGGAACATCGTGAACGAGTAGGCCGTGCGTCCGTCCGCCAGTTCGACCACCCGCGTTGGGAACACCGCCATCTCGTCGGCGGTCGGCCCGGCCAGCATGTCGATCACCCCCGTCGCCTCGTGGGCTTGGATCTCGAACCGGAACTCGCCCCGGTTGTTGACGACGGTGTAGCCGTCCTCCTCACCACGCAGTTCACGGCGAACTCGGTCGCCCACTCGGGCAGGTTCTCGATCTCGGACATGTACCCGAAGACCTCTCGCTTCGGGGCGGGGAGGACGGTGGTCACGGTGTGGCTTCTCATAGGTCGCTTACCTCCTCGAGGTCGATAGCAAGTTGTGCGCGCGGTGGCGCCCAACGATCTTGTCACCAGCTCGTCGAGCTCTCGCAGGACGCGCTCGGCGACAGGACGAAAGCTCAAGGCACGCTCGTGTCAATATTGATACGGGTCGCCCGGCCGTCGGCAGCGTCGGTTTCGCGCCGCACAAGCCCGTCGCGCTCGAGCAGCCTGACCATGGTGGTCATCGTCTGCTTCGCTAACCGGGCGCGGCGGCTAGCTCTCCCATCCGCAAGCCGTCCTCCTCGAACAGGGGGAGGAGGAGCGAGCCGTATGCCGCCGGACCTCGGCGTAGCCGCGCTCGCTGAAGTGCGCGTAGAGCACCTCGTTCCAGCGCTGCGAGGCTTAGCGAGCAGAAACCCGAGGTTGGCTCGGGTTGCGTTCTCGCTCGCCGCCGGCCGCTGGGTGGCCAACTCCACATGTAGTCTTATATCAGACTATTTCGTCAACACTTCGAGCGGTTGCCTCACGCCTTCGTGCGTGATCTCGGTTCAAGAACTTGGGCAGCCGGCTGTCTGGGATGAGCCCCCCGGCTTGCTCCCCGTCGGCGCGAGCACGAGCGGCGCCAGATCCGCGCACGGCTCGGAGTCGTTCGTCGTCGATAGGCAAGCGCTGGCGCGATCCATGAGCTGCGAGGCGCTACCCGAGCGCGGGCCCATCTGTTGGTGCCACCGCGTAGCGGTCCCTACCCGGCGACGAGCGCCGCGAGCTTGTCGAAGGCGGCGTTTCAGCGTCCTCGACGCATGCGCATTCGCTCCGTTACGCCGGACACGCTCGCGTAGGAGTCGATCGCGGCGGCGGCGGCGGCGATTGAGAGGTGCGCCGACACGCGCGAGTAGCCAGCGGGGATTCGCTTGACGTCTGGCATGGGCTTGTCCTGTCTTGGTCAGGCGTTGACTTGCTCGGCGAACCTGTCAGGTAGAGCGGCCAGCCCTGGTCGCCGCCGACGCCGTCGCGCGCGGCTTCCCAGCCCTCGCCGTGGCGGTCGAGGTTGCGGTGCTCGAGCTCGACGCGCGTACGGTCCGGCGCCTCGGCGATGAACCGGACCTCGACCTCGCTGGTCTTGTCGTGGTCCGTCTCGATCTGCCACTGCGCGCTGATGTCCCAGCTGAACACCACCCGGTTCGGCGGCTCGTATGCGAGCACGCGGGCCCAGCGGCACTCGCTGCCGTCGACGCCCCGGTCGTAGATGTTGCCGCCGACGTGCGACTCGAAGACCGTCTCGGCGATCTCGACGTCCAGCAGGTTGTGGTCGGGCGGCTTGAAGCTGCCGAAGTCGTCGGTGAAGACCGAGAACGCGCGCTCGATCGGCGCCTCGACGACGATCGAGTTCCGCATCGCCGTTTCCGATGTCTGCGTGCTCATCAGCTCTCCTTCATGTGTTGCTCGACGGCCGTCTTGAAGCCCGCCAGGGCTTGGTCCCAGAAGTGGTCGAGGTACCCGCGCAGCGCGCCCAGCCCGGCCGGATCCACTTGGTAGATGCGGCGGGTGCCGGCCCGATGGTCGGCGACGAGCCGGGCGTCCTTCAGCACCTTCAGGTGCTGCGAGACCGCAGGCCGGCTGATCGGCAGCTCGCTCGCCAGCTCACCCACCGCGCGCGGACGCTCGGCCAGGCGCTCGAAGATCGCCCGCCGGGTCGGATCCCCGAGGGCGGTCCAGCCGACCGATTGGTAAGTTCCCACGAACGGTAAGTTCGCACTTACGGTACAGCCTGTCAAGTCGCCCGCTGCTCAAATGCGACGCGCGGTCCCCAGGATGTGCGGGACCAGCGGCTGGAAGCGGTGAGCCGAAAAGCCGAAGCGCTCGATCTCCTCGATCTCGAACCCGGCCTGCATGATCGCCTCCGTGGTGTCACGGGCGGCGTGGCAGCCGCCGGCGATCGCCGGCCAGATTCCGCAGCGATCGATCACTTGGAACAGCACCCGCTTCGGTTGGCAGCGCGGGACCACGTGCTCGTAGAAGCGCAGCTCGCCTTCGGGGCGCAGCACCCGCCGGATCTCGGCGAAGGCCCGTGACTGATCCGGAACCGTGCATAGCACGAGGCTGGCCACCACGGCGTCGGCGCTCTCGTCTTCGAGCGGCAGCTCGTCGGCGACGCCGGCGAGCAAGCGGATCGGCACGTTGGCGCTTTTTGCGGCGGTCTCGGCTTGCCGGCGCAACGTCGGCTCGGGCTCGATCGGCGACGACCTCGGTCACCTCGCGGCGGGTAGAGCGCGAAGTTCAGGCCATGGCCGGCGCCGATCTCGACGACGGTCCCGCGTCAATCCTTCGAGCAGGCGTCGTCGGTGGTCGGTCGCTCCGCGCTCCTCGGCGGTGGCGGCGCTGCGCATATACATGCGCGCGAAGCGGGGGCGTGGGCTATCGGGCGCTTTCATGTCGGCTCCTCCGACCTGGGCAGCAGTGCCCGGCTCGGGCGACGACGCCGTCGACGATCAGGCCGACGGCCTGTGAGAAGAGGTCGGGCGAGACGGCACGCGATCCGTGCAGCATGTGGTGCGACCAGAGGCCGACGCCGAGCGCGTCGATCACAACAGCAAGCTCCTGCGGGGTCATGCCGAGAGCGTCCGCGTCAACCAACGCCGCGCGCTCGACGACGACCTCCTCCAGGGCCGCGCGCATCTCGTCGGTGCGGCGGGCGAACGCACGGCGGAAGTTCTTGTCGCGGGCCGCGTGGGCGAGGAACTCGAGGTAGAGGGCGCGCCACTCGGGGTCGCCGATCATCGCTTCGAGCGCCTCCCGCGCGGCGAGTTGCGCCTGCTCGGCGGTGCTGGCGATGTCGTCGCCGCCGGTGTCGAAGACCTCGCGGATGTCGCGCGCGCGCTCGGCGCAGCGACGGTCGAGGAGCTCGAGGAACAGCTGCTCCTTGTCGGCGAAGTTGTAGTACACGGCACCGCGGCTGAAGCCGGCCTCCTCGGCCACGGCGTCGAGGCTGGTTGCCGTGGAAGCCGTTCTTGGCGAACACGCGGGACGCAGCCGCCAGGACCTCCTCCCGGGTCTCCTGTCGCCGCTCGGCTTGGGTCTTTCGCTTGCGTTTCATGCTCGACATGTAGTTTTATACGAGAACGTATGTTTATGCAAGCTTGGCGAACATTGACCGGCGAGGTTCGCACTGCAGCGCGCCTGCCGCCGGCAGCTCCACCCCCACGTTCCTGTTCGCCGACCTGGTCGGCTACACGGCCCTGACCGAGGCGATGGGCGACACCGCCGCCGCCGATCTGGCTCGCGAGTTCCGGCGCACGATGTGCGCGCTCAGCCGCGACCACGGCGCCCGCCAGGTCAAGTCGATGGGCGACGGCGTGATGATCTGGATCGCCGACGCCGGCGATGCGGTGTCGCTCGCGGCAGAGACGCTCGACCGCGTGGGCACGAGGTCAGACCTGCTGCCGGTTCGGATCGGCGTCCACACCGGCCCGGCGGTGCGGCGTGGCGGCGACTGGTACGGAAGCGCGGTCAACGTCGCCGCCCGGCTCGCCGACCAGGCACGCCGAACGAGGCGCTCGTGAGCGAGGCGACCTGGGCGACGGCGCGCTGCGAGTTCACCAAGCCCGTCGACACGCCGCGCGAGCTGGTGCTGCGCGGGCTCGACCGCCGCGTCGCGGCCTGGCGGCTGGCATGAACGCCGACGCCACGGTCGCCCGCAAGGCGCTGGAGCAGGTCTGCGCGCGCGGCGATCTCGAGCTCGCGCAGGAGTGCTACGCGGCCGACTTCGTCGATCACGTCAACGCCCTCGACCTGCACGGCCACGAGGGCATCCGCCGCTCGACCGACCTCTACCGCGCCCTGTTCGACGATCTCCAGATTCGAGTCGTGGACCAGATCACCGAGGGCGATCGCGTCGTCAGTCGCTGGTCATGACCGGCTCCAACCGCGGCCGGCCCGCCGAGATGAGCGGCATCACGATCAGCCGCATGGAGGCCGGCCGGATCGTCGAGGACTGGACCGCGCTCGACAGCCTCGAGCTGCTGCGCCAGCTCGGCCTCGTTCGCACGCTGCTCGCCGCGCCGCGGCTGCTGCGTGCGACGCGCGCCTAGCCGGCTCGCCGGCGACCCAGGATGAGCAGGTACGGCCGCGGCGCGCTGATGCCCGGGGCGTGCGGTGACGTTCGAAGTAGTCGATCCAGTCGCGCTCCAGCGCCGCTCGCTCGGCTGCGCTGAGGCCTGCGACGCCCTCGCGCGCCGGCCCGTCGACTCGATCAGCAGTCGCCACATCGCCGCCCCTGAGTCGCCGGTCCACGGGCACACGGCCTCGGCGAACTCCAGGTCGAAGGCATCCCCGAGCAGCTCGATCGCGTAGTCGCGCCGGACCCAATCGCCGGGAGATCGCTCCTGGCGGCCGGGCGTAACCGACCGTCTCCATCAGCGCCTGCAGCTCGGGGTTGGGGAGCCAATAGGTGAGCCCGAGCCTGCCGCCCGGGCGACAGACGCGAGCCAGCTCGTTGGCCACCGCGCGGTGGTCGTAAGCGTGGACGACCCCGTGAGCCGACGAGACGACATCGAACGACGCGTCCGGGTAGTCGAGCCGTTCGGCGTCGCCGACCTCGAAGTCGACGCGGAGGCCCTCCTTCGCCGCCAAGTCACGGGCTGTCTCGATCAGCTCGGGCGCCAAGTCCTGGCCCGTGACTCCGGCACCGGCGCGCGCGGCGCGGAGGGCGACGGCGCCGGTCCCGGTGGCGAGGGTCCAACCAGCGCTCACCCGGGCGCGGCCCCAAGCGGGCGATCAGCTCGTCGTGTACCGGGAAGAGCTGGCGCTCGGCGATCTGCTGCCAGGACGCCGACCCCCAGATGCGGGCCTGTTCGGCCTTCAGTGCGGCCAGTGCTGTCACGTGCGGCGCGCGAGCAGCGAGATGCTCGTGACGCCGTACTTCTGCGTCGCGTTGTCGGCCCGCTCGGAGACGAACCGGTACTCCGGGTTCTCGCGCCAGGCCTCGATCTCGAAGCCGGCGGCCTCGATCGCCGCTCGGTAGCCGTCGCGCTGCATCGCTCCACCGATGCACGCGGCCCAGAGCGAGGCGTCGCAGGTGACGCCCTCGGGAAGCTGGGTCTCCGTGACGATGTCTGCCAGCGCCAGGCGTCCGCCCGGGCGCAGGGCGCGCGCGGCCGCCGCGAACACCGCCGGCTTGTCGGGCGAGAGGTTGATCACGCCGTTGGAGATCACGCAGTCGAAGCCCTCCGGCTCGACGGGTGGCCGCTCGATGTAGCCGACGCGGAAGTCGACGTTGCCGAAGCCCCCTTCAACCGCCAAGCGCCTCGCCTTGTCGAGCTGCTCCTCGGTCATGTCGATGCCGATCACGCGACCGTTCGGCCCGCCCGCGAGCGCTGCCAGGAAGCTGTCGGTGCCGGAGCCGCTGCCGAGGTCGAGCACCGCCTCCCCGGGCTGGATCGCCGCGAGGTCGAGGAAGTAGCCGACGCCGGCGAACGAGTCGATCGCTGCGGCGGGGATGCGGTCGAGGTCGTCGGCCGGATAGCCGAGCCGCTCGGCCAGCGGCCGGCCCGTCTCGAAGTGGAACTCGCGTTCGGGTTCGAGCGCCACCTCCTCGTACATGCGCTTGACGCGCTGCTCCAGCTCGGTGGTGTCGAGTTGGCGAGTCTCCGTGGTCATGCTGGGGTCTCCTCGTTTCGATAGACGCCATTCGGGCCAGCCCTCTTCAAGTCGCCGCGCGGACCGGCCCTCCGCGCGTAGGGCGCGGACCGCCTCGTGCGCGTAGGCGCAGAACGGGCCGCGGCAGTAGGCGACCACCTCCCGGTCGCCGGGGAGCTCGTCGAGGCGCCGCTTGAGCTCCTCGAGCGGGATCGACTGCGCGCCGTCGATGTGGCCGGCCTCGAACTCCTCGGCGGGTCGCACGTCGACGAGCACCACGTCGCCCCGGGCCATGCGGGCGATCAGCTCGTCGCGGCCGATCGCCTCGACCTCGTCGCCGAGGTACTCCCGCGCGGCGCGCTCGTACCTCGGCCAGCCGCGCGGCGGACACCTCGCGCAGCGCGAGCCAGAGGGCGAGCACATCGTCGCCGGCCAGCGAGTAGCGGACGCGCAAGCCGTCGCGCCGGCGCGTCACCAGCCCGGCGGCGTGCAGCGCCTGGAGGTGCTGCGAAGTGTTGGCGTTCGACTGGCCGCTGGCGTGTGGCGAGCTCCTCGACGCTGCGCGA
The DNA here is from genome assembly GCA_963733655.1 of uncultured Thermoleophilaceae bacterium. Taxonomy (GTDB): domain Bacteria; phylum Actinomycetota; class Thermoleophilia; order Solirubrobacterales; family Thermoleophilaceae; genus JACVRW01. Next base: position 168,171 of record CAVTEX010000009.1, on the reverse strand, counting down.
GCCCTGCGCGAGCAGGTCGATCAGCTCGAGCCGGCGCGGGCTCGCGAACGCCTTGCCCATCAAGGCGATCGCGTCGAACAGGGCGTCCTTGGGGCGAGCCGAATCCACAGCTGGCTATTCAAGCGATCAATTGATACCTTGTCAAGCTCTAGATCCCCTGCCCCGGAGGCCGCCTTGTTCTTCCGCCAGCTGCTCAACGACGAATCCGCCTGCGCCTCGTATCTGCTCGGCTGCAAGAGCCGAGGCCAGCTCGCCGTGGTAGATCCGCACGTCGACCTGGTCGACCAGTACATCGCGCTCGCCGAGGCCCAGGACGTGCCGATCGCCGCCGTCTTCGAGACGCACGTTCAGGCCGACCACCTCTCGGGCCTGCCCGATCTGGTCGCCCGGACGGGCGCGGCTGCGTACCTCCCTGAGGGCGCGGGCGTCGACTTCGACCACCACCCGCTCGCAGACGGCGAGATCGTCCATATCGGCAACACGGAGTTCCAGGCGATCGCGACCCCCGGACACGCTCAGGCGCATCACGCGTACCTGGTCACCGACCACGCCAGAGCCGACGACCCGTGGATGGTCCTGACCGGCGACGCGCTGCTCGTCGGCGACGCCGGCCGGCCAGACCTGCACGCCCACGGCGACCACAGCGTCGAGGAGATGGCACGCTCGCTGTATCGCTCGCTGACCGAGCGCCTGCTGAGCCTGCCCGACCACCTCTTGCTCTACCCCGCCCACTACGCCGGCTCGGTCTGCGGCCGCGGGCTCTCCGGCCACCCCGCCTCGAGTATCGGCTTTGAGCGCCGCCACAACCAGGCGCTCCAACACGACTCCGAGGAGGCGTTCGTGGAAGCGCTCGTCCGCGACATCCCGCCCGCCCCGGACCGGCAGGCCGAGATCGTCGCCGCGAACCGCGCCGGACGGCGGACATCGGCCTCCACGGCGGTCTGAGCATGGACCCGCTCGCCAAACGCATCGTCGCGTCCTGGATCGCCACGGACATCATCTGGGCCTCGCTGTTCGTCTACGCCCTGAAGCGCGCCAAGGCGTAGCCAACTTGGCAACCCGTCCGGCAGTCCGACTTGGGCTACGCGAGAACCTCCCCCAGTTCTCGCTGCTCGTCGCCGTCAACGCGTTCGTCGGCGCGATGGTCGGGCTCGAGCGCTCGACCCTGCCGCTCATCGGCGAGACAGACTTCGGGCTCACGTCGAGCGCCGCGGTCCTGTCGTTCATCGTCGCCTTCGGCCTCGCCAAGTCGTTCACCAACCTGGCCGCCGGCGTCGGCGCCGAGCGGCTCGGCCGCCGGCGGCTGTTGATCCTCGGCTGGACGGTCGCCCTGCCGGTGCCGCTGCTGATCGCGGTCGCCCCGAGCTGGAGCCTGGATCGTCGCCGCGAACGCCCTGCTCGGCGTCAACCAGGGTCTTGCCTGGTCGATGACGGTCGTCATGAAGATCGACCTCGTCGGCCCCAAGCGCCGCGGGCTGGCGCTCGGGCTCAACGAGGCGGCCGGCTATGGAGGCGTCGCGGTCGCGGCGGCGCTGAGCGGCTGGCTGGCGTCGGAGCTTCGCGCCGCGCGACGTGCTCGTCGGCGGCGCGGAGCCGGCGTCGCCCTTACCGCGCTGGTCATCTCGCCGCTCTTCGTGCGCGACACCGCCGACCACGTCCGCCTGGAGCGAGCGCGACCACGACCGCGAGGAGGCAGCCCCGCGCTCTCCGGCAGGTCTTCCCCGACGCCTCGTACCGCCGGCCGGCTCTGCGTGCGTGCTCGCAGGCGGGGCTGGTCAACAACCTCAACGACGCGCTCGCGTGGGGACTTGTACCGCTGTTCCTTGCGGCACACGGCGCTTCGGCGGTCGAAGTCGGGGTCGTGGCCGGGCTATACCCCGGGGTCTGGGGGGTCGGGCAGATCTTCGCTGGCGGTTGGTCCGACCGCATCGGGCGCAAGCCACTGATCGTCGCCGGGATGCTGCTGCAGGCCGCGGCGCTCACGTTGCTGGCGCTCTCCGGCGGCGCGGTCGGCCTGGCGGCCGCCGCAGCCGTGCTGCTGGGCGGCGGTACCGCCCTCGTCTACCCCACCCTGATTGCGGCCATCTCGGACGCCGTCTCCCCCGTCGCCCGCGCACCTACCGTTGGCGTCTACCGCTTCTGGCGCGATATGGGCTACGTCGCCGGTGGCCTGCTCGCGGGCGTCGCCGCCGACGCCATCGGATACGGCGGAGCGATCGCGATCGTTGCGGCCCTCACCGCGATCTCAGGGCTGTGGGTAGCCGTCGACCTGCATGCGCCCACGCGACAGCCCGAGCCCGTCGAGGCTTGACACACGGTTAGGCCAAGGGCTCGACCGGCAATCCCTCCGCGCGCCACGCCTGGAACCCGCCCATCACGTCAGTGACCTCCGCCAGCCCGAAGCGCGCGACGACCGCGGCGGCCAGGGTTGACTGGTAGCCCTCGTTGCAGATCAAGGCCACGCGCGCGTCTGTGCGGCCGAGTTCTGGGTCGCGGTGGGCGCATGCGGGATCCAGTCGCCACTCGAGCACGTTGCGCGGCACGTAGACGGCGCCAGGGATCAGACCATCGGCGTAGCGCTGAGCGTCCGAACGGATGTCCAGGAGCGTCAGTCCTCGGTTCATCTCCGTTTTGGTCTCCCGGGGAGTTAGGCGCCGCACGCTTCTACGTGCGTCAGCGAGGAGCTCGTCAACAGTGATCGGATCAGCGGTCATGCCCATCTCCGCGGCACGTCCGATCGTACCCCCTCCGGACCAGTCAGTGACGATCGTCGCAGCAGTCGTCGTCGCAGGCGTCCCAAGACGGGCTCAGCGCGGGCGCGGCGCGGCAGCCCTCGCCGCGCCAGGTCTCTCCAGGCCCTAGCCGACGGCGCCCATGCCGCGCCGACGCCTACGTCAGCCTCGCCGTCGTCGCCAGCGCCATCGCCCTCACCCTCGGCGGCGAGGTGCTCGACCCGCTCATCGGCCTCGCCATCACGCTCGTGATCCTGCGCATCACGTGGCAGTCCTGGAAGACCGTGCGCGCCCGGTAGCGACGGGCTTACGGGGCGCGCAGGGCCGTCTCGGAATCGCCCTCGCGAGGAGGCTGGCGAGGCGCTCGCACTAGCCCAGACCCAACGACGCGTCCAAGCAACGCGCGTCGGCTGCGCGCGCGGCGGCAGACGGTCCCAGTTAGCTCGCCGCCGCGGTCACGAGCGTCACCCTCGGCGTCACTCTTTTTCCGAAGAGGCAGACCGATGGCGTCAGAGAAGGCGAAAGGCTCCTGCAAACCCCGCGCGACCGTCGGTCTCCCAGCAATCTGCATTCCAAAGGAAGAAGTGACCGATTTGCAGGGACTTCGAACGCGCCCGACAGGATTCGAACCTGTGACCTTCGGTTCCGTAGACCGACGCTCTATCCAGCTGAGCTACGGGCGCTCGGGTCAGAGAGGGTAGCGGCCGGTTGGTGTCAGCGACGCTTGAAGTTCCACTGGAACAGCAGGTCGATGCCGGACACCGAATAGCCGTCCACCCGGGGGTCGTTGCGCGCGGTGCCGGGCCAGTAGCCGATCGTCAGCGGCGTCCCGGTCGTGAAGGCGCCGAGCTGCGGTCCGATGCTGAGCGGGACGGTGCCGGGGCCCACCGCGGTGAGCGCCAGGCCGTCCGAGGAGTGGATCCGGAAGCGCAGGCGCTTGTCGCGCACGTCGAAGACCCGGACGTTGACCTTCTTGGTCGTGATGGCGTTGGCGCGTGGCCGGAACGCACGGCCGACGAAGCGCGCGGTGCAACAGGTGTAGGTGCCCGGCAGGTCGCGCCCGCTGAAGGTGTCGACCCGGCTGGAGCCGGTCAAAACCGTCAGCCTTAGACGAGCCGGGTTCGGGCCCGACTTCACGCGGATCCGGGTCACGCTTCCGGTTCCCGGGGCGATGAACGTCGGGCGGTTCGTGAACAGGTAGCCGCCGTGCCGGTACGTGCAGGACGTCTGACCGGTGGGCTGCAGGCCGTAGCCGCCGAGTGGCGCGGCCACAACGGCGGCCTCGCACCCGTAGGTCGCGTTCTGGGCGGCACGAAGGGTACTGCCGAACCAGCGTGCGGACGCGGTCGCCGGCAGCGCGAGCACGAGGCTCAGTGCCGTCGCCGCAACAAGCGGGGGCCATCGACGGTGCATCGGCCGAGAGTAGGCGCGATCCCGCGGTGACGCGAGCGAGGAGGCCCAAAGCCCCGACCAATCCCTCCCTCTCCGGCGCGGGACGCCCGCCTGGCAAGGAAGAGGTGCCCGACGCGTGCTCTGCACGCGAGGGCACCGATGACACAGCCAGGCGATGCGGACCCGCGACGGAGAGGGAGGGATTCGAACCCTCGATGGAGCGTGAACCCCATACTCGCTTAGCAGGCGAGTGCCTTCAGCCACTCGGCCACCTCTCCGGAAGGTCTCGATGGTAGCCGCGCTGAGCCGATCGGCAGAATCAGAGCGCGATGGGCGATGTCCTTCCCCTCGCGGCCGCTGTCGTCACGGCGCTGATGCTCGTGACCTGGCTGGAGAGCGTCCGGCGCGGCGACGCCTCGATCGTCGACGTGGTGTGGGGACCGGCGTTCGCGCTGGTCGCTCTGGTGGGCGCCCTCGCCGGTGACGGCGACCCTGCCCGGCGCTGGCTCCTCCTCGGGCTAACCGCGGCGTGGGGCGTGCGTCTGGCGATCCACCTCGCCAACCGCAAGCGCAAGGAGCCCACCGAGGACCGCCGCTACGCGCGCCTGAGGCAGAGGGAGGGGAGCTCATTCGCGCGCTGGAGCCTCGTGTGGATCTTCGGCCTCCAGGGCCTGCTCGTCCTGATCGTGTCGCTCCCGCTTCAGGCCGGCGCGCAAGCGGAGGCCGGCCTCGACGCGACCATCGTGCCCGGCGTCGTTCTCTACCTCGTGGGCATGGCCTTCGAGGCGGTAGGCGACCTTCAGCTCACGCGCTTTCGCGCCGAACCGGAAACCCAAGGCCGGGTGATGGACCGCGGCCTATGGCGCTACACCCGCCACCCCAACTACTTCGGAGACGCCTGCGTGTGGTTCGGCCTCTGGCTGATCGTGCTCCCGGCGGGCGGCACCTGGTGGACCGTCATAGGTCCCGTCGTGATGGCCGTTCTGCTCGTGCGCGTGTCGGGCGCCGGGCTGCTCGAGCGGGACATCGGCGAACGCCGGCCCGGCTACGCGGAGTACGTGCGGCGCACCTCGGCGTTCGTGCCGCTTCCTCCTCGGAGGCGCTAGAGCTGCGCGCCCTCCAACCGCAGCAGGAACTCCTTGCGCTCGACCCCACCGGTGTAGCCGCCGAGCGCCCCGCCGGTGCGCAGCACCCGGTGGCAGGGCACGATGACCGGCATCGGGTTGGCCCCGAGCGCGTTCCCGGCGGCCCGCACCGCTCGAGGGCTGCCGGCGCCGCTCGCCACCGATGCGTAGGTGCCGGTCTCGCCGAACCTGATCTGCGCGGTTTCCCGCAGCACGGCGCGCGTGAACCCGGCGAGGTGCGACCAGTCGATGGGCACGTCGAAGTCCCGGCGGTGGCCGCCAAAGTACTCGTCGAGCTCGCGCCGGACCGGATCGAGACGGGCGGGCGCCTCCAGCACGCGGGGCGAGATGCGGCGCGCGAGATCCTCGAGCACGTCGTCGGGCGAGCGGAACTCGCCGTAGGCCACGCGCACGAGGCCCTTGGGTGTCGTGGCCACCAGGAGCGGCCCCAGCGGCGAGTCGACGGACGTGTAGGCCACGTCGACCAGTCCTTGGGCGTCCGCCATCGCGGCCACGTCGGGTGTCTCCGCGGGAAGCCCGGAGGCGGCGCGTCGGAGTGTCGTTTCGATGTCACTCATGTTCGAGTTCCTCTCTGAGTCTCTTGAGCCCCTCGTGCACGTTGCGCCGCGCGGCCTCCTCGGAGGACTCGAGCAGCGCCGCCAGCTCGGCGTAGGGCATGCCGAGGACCGACCTGCAGAACACCGCCGTCCGCTGCTTCGAGGGCAGCGCGCGCAGGCGCTCCCACAGGTCCTCGTCGGCGTCGGGAACGGGCGCGACGGCGCTCTCCGGCGGAGCCCCCACCGGGACGGCGCGGCGCGCCCGCCCACGGTGAGTGTCGGTCGCCTTGTTCTGGGCGATCCGAAACAGCCACGCGCGAAGGTTGTCGGCCCGCCGCAGTCGTGGGTACGCCCGCAGCGCCGAGATCCAGGTCTCCTGGAACGCGTCGTCGGCTTCGACCGGCCCGGCGGTGGCCACCAGGTAGCGATAGATCTCCACCCGGTGCTCGTCGAGCAGAGTCTGAAACGGGGGCAACTTCACGGTGATGGAACGCGCGCTCGGCCTTCTCCGTGAGATCTAGATGACGCGCCATACCTGCGCTGGACTGGCGCGCCCCCGCGGGCACCTGGATTCGGATCAATCACCTACGCGCGGATAAAGATCGGCGCGCCGAGCGGGATCGTCTCAATCAACCAGCGGGCCGGGGTCGCGGCGGCCCGCAGGCAGCCGAGGCTCGCCGCCTGGCCGATGCTCGCCGGGTCTGTGGTCGAGTGGACGGCGAGCCGGTCGCCGCCTGGCCAATCCGGAGGCAGGTTGGTCTGGTGGCCGGTGAGTGCCAGCACGCAGCAGCCGTAGGGCGACGAACCGGTAACGCGCAGCTTGTCCGTAACCGAGAAGCGGCCGCTGGGCGTCTCGTGGCCGGGTCGGCCAACCGCAACGCTGATCCGGCGCACCACCCGGCCGTTGCGCCGCACGACCAGTTCGCGCTCGGAGAGGTGGGCGTGCAGCGACCAGATGACGCAGTCGCTGATTGCCCGCCGCGCCGGCAGCCAGACCACCTCGCCGTTGTCGAGCCTGGGAGCCTGGACCGCCAGCCAGCCCCCCTCCCGGCGCAGCACGCCGAACACTCGCGGCGAGCCCCATTCGGTCTTGGCCGCCAGCCGTAGCCGCGGCGCGCCACCGGGTGTGCGGTAGAGCGTGGCCGGCGCGCGGCCGCGCAGGACGGCGATGCGGTGACAGGTGGCCTTCCTCCGCTCGGCCTTGACCACTGGTAGCGCCGGCTCACTGGGTGGCGCCGCCTCCGCCTCCGGCACCGCCACGAACCCCCCGTTCCCGAAGCCGGGGCCACCCGTTGCTCCCGCCTCGCCGTCCCCGTCTCGACCCAAGAAGAAGAGACCGGCGGCGGCGGCCGCGAGAGCCATGCCACCGACCGCGAACAGAAAGATCGCGAGCCGGCGAAATCCAGGGCTGGGCGGTTGCGGATCGGTCAGTAGAGCGTCTTCTCGTAGCTGTCCGCGAGCCGCTCCGCCACGTCCGCTTCGGAGAGGTCGGGGATCGCCATGTGGTCGCGGAGGATCTTCGACGCCGGGGGCAACTCATCGGCCCACGTGTCGGGCTTCCACGCGCCGGAGCGGATCAGCGCCTTGGCGCAGTGGATGAACGCCGCCTCCACCTCGATGCCGATGCCGAGCGCGGGAGCGCGCCCATTGACGGCCAGCCCGGCCAGCAGCGCGCCGTCGCGGGTGATGCATGCGCCACCCTCCACCCGCAGCGTCTCGCCCAGCCCGGGAACCAGGAAGAGCAGCGACGCACGCGGGTTGGCGAGCAGGTTCAGCTGGGAGTCGAGCCGGCGGTTTCCCGGAAAGTCGGGGATGAGCAGCCGCTGCCGGTCGAGAACGTGCACGAAGCCGACAGGACCGCCGCGCGGGGAGACATCGCAGCGCCCGTCGGCATCCGCCGTGGCGAGCATCGCGAGCGGGGAGCGGGCGATGAAGTCACGGCAATGCTCGTCGAGGTGATCGATCTGCTTGCGCAGCGGCGGCGAGCCCTCCGGCGGCGCCGGCACCACCGCCCTCAGTTCGGACTCGCTCGCCACCAGATCCCCGAATGAGTGCATCCTCCGACGATAGCCAGACCGGCCTGCTCGTTTGGCAACCGGCCGGTACGGGTATCGAACCGCCCGTTGTCTTCGGGGGATCCCCGGGCACGACATCGAGCCTGGCCGACCGGGTCACAAGCCCGGCCGGCAAGTCAAACCTCAAGGAGGAAAGGGTGAGAAAGACCCTTCTAGCAGCGATCGCGGTGCTGGCTGCCGCGCTGATCGTTGCGCCTGCGGCCTCCGCCATCGACAAGGTCAAGACCGGGAAACTCCGCAAGGGAGTGACCCTCGATGGCATCTTGGAGCACCAGCGGGCATTTCAGGACATCGCGCTTGCCAATGACGGCAACCGTGCGGCTACTACACCGGGCTATGACGCCTCGGTGGAGTACGTAGCGAACAAACTGCGCCGCGCGGGCTACCGCGTGACCCTCGACCCGTTCAGCTTCCCGTCGTGGGTGCAGAACGGCCCGTCGACCTTCCAGCGCACGGACGTCGATCCTGACGTGACGTACGTGGAGGACACGGATTACATCGTCGCCCAGTTCGCGGCGGGCGCCGACGTGACGGGGCCGATCTTCGTGGTCGGAAACACCCAGATCCCGCCCGCGGGCGGGCCGGGGACATCGGTGAGCGGCTGCGCTGCGGCGGACTTCGCGGGGATGCCGGCCGGCGCGGTGGCGCTGATCCAGCGCGGTACCTGCCCGTTCACGCAGAAGTACGTGAACGCACAGGCCGCCGGCGCCGCGGCAACGCTGATATTCAACGACGGGTTCGAGGGCCGCGAGGCTCCGCTGGCGACCACCGCCGGCTTCGACAACGACATCCCGGCGGCGATGATCAGCAACGACATCGGTGAGACCCTCGCGGCAGCGCCGGGTGCCACGGTGCGGCTGGCCGTCGACGCGACCACCACGCCGAATGAAGAGATCAACGTGATCGCCGACTCGGTGAAGGGCGACAAGGACCGCACGATCGTGGTGGGCGCCCACCTCGACTCGGTGGCCGAGGGCCCCGGCATCAACGACAACGGCTCCGGCAGCTCTGGGATCCTCGAGATCGCCGAGCAGATCGCGAAGCTCCCCGAGAACCCGCGCAACCGGGTGCGGTTCGCGTTCTGGGGTGCGGAGGAGTCCGGTCTCGTGGGCTCCACCGCCTACGTGACCGAGCAGGTGGCGAACGGCAAGATCGGCCAGATCGAAGCGAACCTGAACTTCGACATGATCGGCTCGCCGAACTTCGCCCGCTTCGTGTACGACGGTGACCTGTCCGACTCGGCTCCGCCGCCCAGCGGCGCGCCGGCCGGCTCCGGTCAGATCGAGGCGCTGTTCAACCGCTTCTTCGATCGCCAGGGTCAGGCGTACCTGCCCACCGCGTTCGACGGGCGCTCGGACTACGGTCCGTTCATCGCGAACGGCGTTGCGGCCGGTGGACTGTTCACCGGTGCCGAGGGCATCAAGACGGCCGAGCAGGAGGCCGTGTTCGGCGGAGTTGCCGGACTGGCGTTCGACCCCTGCTACCACCAGGCCTGCGACACGTTCTTCAACCTGAGCTACCCCGCGCTGGACCAGATGTCCGACGCGGCCGCTCACGCGACGTGGACGCTGGCACGGTCGAAGAGCCCAGTCACCGCAGCCCAGGCTGCGAAGGCAAGCAAGGCGAAGAAGGCCAAGCGCGCGAAGCGCGGCAAGGCCTGGAAGTACCAGGGTCCGTTCCGGGTTCGCTGAGCCGCGGAAGTTCCTGAATCAACGCGAGGGGGCGCCCGGTGGGCGCCCCCTCGTGCGTTGGAGGTTGGCTTGCCCGCGAGGTGTGCTCGGGGATAGCGTCTGCACATGGCCCACTACCGCGATCACCTCCCACAGCTGGACGGCGGCCTGTTCCTCACCGACGGAGGAATCGAGACCGTCCTGATCTTCCACGAAGGACTGGAGCTGCCGCTGTTCGCGGCCTTCGATCTGCTCAAGGACGAGCAGGGCACGGAGACGCTCCGGCGCTACTTCGAGCCGTATGCCGAACTGGCGCGCGAGCGCGGCACCGGCCTGGTGCTCGAAAGTCCGACCTGGCGAGCCAGTCCGCGCTGGGCGTCCGAGCTCGGCTACTCGGAGCGCGACCTCGATCGGCTCAACCGCAGCGCCATAGCCCTGATGGAGGAGCTGCGCGATCGTTACCAGACGTCCGAGTCAGCGATCGTGATCAGCGGCTGCATCGGGCCGCAGGGCGACGGCTACAGCCCGGAGCAGCTCCTCTCGGCAGACGCGGCTGAGGACTACCACTCCACCCAAATCGGAACCGTCAGCGAGACCGCGGCGGACATGGTCACGGCGCTCACGATGACCTATGCCGACGAGGCAATCGGCGTGACCCGTGCAGCCGGCGCCGCGGGAATGCCGGTGGCGATCTCATTCACGATCGAGACCGACGGGCGGCTGCCGAGCGGCCAGGCACTGGGCGAAGCCATCGAACAGGTGGACGCGGAGACCGGCAGGGCGCCGGCCTACTTCATGATCAACTGCGCCCACCCCACGCACTTCGACGACACAGTCGGCGGAGGCGAGAGCTGGCAGGCGCGAATACGGGGACTGCGGGCCAACGCCTCGACGATGAGCCACGCCGAGCTCGACGAAGCCACCGAGCTCGACGACGGCGATCCCGCCGACCTTGCGACCCGCTACGCGACGCTGAGAGCAGAGTTGCCGAACCTGACCGTGCTCGGTGGCTGCTGCGGCACCGACCTGCGCCACGTGAGGGCGATCAGCGAAGCGGTCGGCTAGGCGGAGCGGGAGGGATTCGAACCCCCGGGCCCGCGAAAACGGGCCGGCTGCTTTCAAGGCAGCTGCATTCAACCTGACTCTGCCACCGCTCCAGGTCCAGAATGCTAAGCGGATGCCGCTTCGATCACGGGCGGCGCGCCGAACGGGTGCAGCACCGCCGGTATCTCGATCGTGCCGTCCTCGCGCTGATGGTTCTCGACGATTCCGATGATCGTTCTCCCCACCGCCACCGCGGTGCCGTTGAGCGTGTGCACATGCCGCGGCGACTCTGTCTCGGCCGGCCGATAGCGGATGTCGAGGCGGCGAGCCTGGAAGTCGGTGGTGTTGGAGCATGAGGTGAGCTCGCGGAAGCGCTCCTGGCCGGGGAGCCACGCCTCGAGGTCGTACTTCTTGGCCGCCGACGCCCCGAGGTCGTCCACCGCGATGTTCACGACGCGGTAGGGCATTTCGAGCGCCTGCAGGATGCTCTCCTCGATCGCGAGCAGGTGCTCGTGCTCGTCCGGCGACTGCTCGGGCTCGACGAACGAGAACATCTCGACCTTGTCGAACTGGTGCACCCGGAACAGCCCCTGCGTGTCCTTGCCCGCGGCGCCCGCCTCGCGGCGGAAGCAGGACGAGAAGCCCATGTAGCGCCGCGGCAGGTCCGAGGCGCCCATGATCTCGCTGTCGTGCAGGGAGGCGAGCGGCACCTCGGAGGTGCCGACGAGATAGAGATCGTCGTCGGGCACGCGGTAGATCTGCTGCTCGGTGTCGGGCAGCTGGCCGGTGCCGAACAGGGCCCGCTCGCGCACCAGCACCGGCGGGATCACCGGGATGAACCCACGCTCCTCGAGCTCGCTCATCGCCCATTGGACCAGCGCGAACTCGAGGCGCACCAGCGGGCCCTTGAGGTAGACGAAGCGCGAGCCGGCGACGCGGGCGCCGGCCTCGGAGTCCACGAGGTCCCCGAGCAGCTCGACGTGGTTGCGTCCCGCCCTCCCCGCCTCGCCGACCTCGCGCAGCACCTCGTCCTGCGCCGGAGCGTCCGGGTCGGGCAGGTTCGGCAGCGCGGCCAGCAGGCCGGCGCGTCGCTCCTCCACCGATTTCAGCTCCTCCTCGAGCTCCTTCTCGCGCGCGGACGCTCCCTTGACCTCGGCGATCGCGGCCGAAGCGTCCTCGCCGGAGCGCTGCAGCTCGCCGATCCGCCGCGAGGCCTCGTTCTTCAGGCGCCGCCGTTCCTCGAGGTCTGGAAGCAGCGCCCTCCGGCGCTCGTCGAGCTCCAGGGCCTCGTCGAGCAGCGCGGGATCGGTGCCGCGCCTGGCGAGGCCCGCGCGTGCGGGCTCGGGGTCCTCACGGATCTGCCTTAGATCGAGCACGGCCGGGGTCTGTCCCGGCTAGTTGCCCGAGTACTCGGAAAGGAAGTCGGCCACGGCCTCTGCGTCCTCGCCAACGACGATGTTGGCGGGCATTATCGCGCCCGAGAAGCCGCCGTTGCGGATCGCGTAGAGAACGTCGTCGCGGCTCTCCTTGCGCTGGTTGAAGTTCGGGCCGTTCGTGCGATCGCCGCCCTGGAGGTCCCCCGGCGGCTTGGAGCCGTAGGCGTTGGCCTCGTCCAGCGAGTGGCAGCCCGAGCAGCGCTCGTTGAACAACTCGGCGCCGCGACGCGCGGTCTGCTGGTCCTCGGGAACGTCGATCTCGCCGCCGCAGGCGGCGAGCACGCAGGCCACGATGGCGCACAGAACGAGGACCGGACGGCTCACGGCGGCGGATAGTACCGGCCCGCTTCCCCGGCCTTGCGCCAGCAGGAGCCGCGCCCGGTGCGGCGAATCTACCCTTGCCCCGGCGGCGGCCCTGACGGCACCACACAGCGAAGGATTGCGCGGAGCCGTCTCTTTCGGCGGCGAACGGACCGGCGCCGGGGCTCCAGACCTGTCTTGCCTTCAGACGGGCCCGTGCTTGACGAAGCGCAGCAGCGTTCCGTCCAGCCCGGGCCGCAGGTCCACCTCGTCCATCAGCTGCCTCATGAACTCGAGGCCCCGGCCCGACTCGGGCAACTCGCCGCGTCGCCGCACCCGCGGACGGAAGCGCCCGGTGTCGACCACCTCGATCACGAGCGCGCCGCGAGCGTCCGGTGGCCCTCATCCGGATCTGGTCCGTCGGTGACGAGGATGCCGTGCATGATCGCGTTGGTCACCGCCTCGCTCATCGCCAGCTTGACCTGGTAGCGGCCGTCCTCGGTCAGGCCGAACTCCGCGGCGGCGCGCTCGGCGAAGTCACGCGCTTCCTTGAGGCGCGTGACGTCTGCACTGATCGAGTGCTCGCGTGGGGGGAAGTCGACCATGTACCGGTCCAACCGCTTCATTGAGGGAGTCTTACGCCCCCGGCAGCATTTTGGATCGCTTTCCTCGCAAGTACAACGAACTTGCAACTGCGCAGGGTCCGCAGAAAGCGTTGATTTGCAGCAATTTCTTGGTGTGATCCGGCTGGCCACTTTCGGCGAATGACCGGCCAGTGAGTGCCCGGGAACGACCCCCTGGCCCAAACACCAAGAAGGAGCTCTCATGAAGAGACTCGCGATCCTCGCGGCCCTGGTGGCCGTAGCGGTCGCGGTGCCTTTGAGCATCGGCTCGAGCCACCGCGAAGCGCCCAGGATCTTGCAGGACCCCACTGCCGACAACACGGACGTCTACGCGTTCACCGCGCCAGACGCCCCGGGTAGCGTGACGGTCGTCTCCAACTGGATCCCGCTTGCGGATCCGGCGGGCGGCCCGAACTTCTACCCGCTCGACGAGAACGCCCGGTACTACGTCAAGTTCGACAACACGGGCGACGGTTACGAGGATGTCGCTTATCGCTGGGACTTCGACACGAAGTTCCGCAACCCCAACTCGTTCCTCTACGCGGCTCCGACGGTCGACTCGGTCAGGGATCCGGACCTCAACCTGGTCCAGACCTATGACCTCTACAAGGAGACCTACAACCGCAAGCGCAAGCTCACGAGCGTCAAGAGGATCGCGAACGACGCACCCGTGGCACCCGACAACGTCGGGCCGAAGACGATTCCGAACTACCCCGCGGTCGAGGCCGGTGCAACCACCTCGCTCAGGGGCGGCGGCAAGACGACCGTGATTCCCGCGGACGACGCGTTCTTCGTCGACCTCGGTGCGGTCTTCGACGGGATCAACATCGACAAGCCGGGTCGTCCGATGATCGGCCTGGGCAACCAGGGCGGCGGCAAGGACGACGTGGCGGGCTACAACACCAAGTCGTTCGTGCTGCAGGTGCCCGAGCGCGAGGTCACGAAGGACCGCAAGTCGGTCTCGAGTGCCGGCTCCTCCAACGCCGTGGTCGGCGTTTGGTCGACCACCGAGCGCAAGCGCGCCTCGGTGGTGCGGTCGTCCAAGTCCCGCAAGGGCAAGGGCAGCCGTCAGTACCGCAAGCACTGGGTGCAGGTCAGCCGTCTCGGGAACCCCCTCATCAACGAGGTGATCATCCCGATCGGCATGAAGGACAAGTTCAACGCAACGTCCCCCGCGAACGATGCGAAGAACTTCGGCAAGTTCGCTCTCAACCCCGAGCCGGCGCGCATTCTCAATGCGCTCTTCAACCTCGGGATCAAGGAGACGAACCGGACCGACATCGTGCAGGCTCTGCTGACTGGCCTGCCGGGTCTGACCCAGATCGGCAAGAACCCGGCCGCGGCGGACACGCTCAAGCTCAACCTGGGCGTTGCGCCTTCGGCCAACCCGAGCCGCTTCGGCGCTCTGGCGGGTGACAATGCCGGATTCCCGAACGGTCGCCGGCTCGCCGACGACGCGGTCGACATCGAGCTCCGCGTGATCGCGGGCGCTCTGCTGCCGGCCAACCAGGGGGGCAAGCAGATCCCGCTGGGTGACGGTGTGGACCAGAACGACAAGCCGCTCCGGTCCGCGTTCCCGTACGTCTCGCTCGCGAACGACGGGTTCAACAGCACGCTCAAGAGGATCGAGCCGCAGCACGCACCTGTGCCGCAGCCGCCCAACTGAGCAACCCGGCTCCCGTGCCGCCCGCCCGCCCCTCCGTCGGGCGGGCGGCCGGGACCGCCGGCTACCCCGTGAGGCCATGACCGAGATATCGTCCCAACTTCCTGAAGCTCCTGGCGCCGCTGGCGGCCTTCGCCTGCGTGTTCATCCTGCTCGTGTCGTTCGGGCCCTCCGGCGACGTCGAGTTCCCGCAGACCGGCGCGGGCGTGGACGCCGACATCCCGCCCGGCGCCTCCACCGACCAGCGCATCGAGATCCTGCAGAGCAGTGCGCGTGAAGGGGTGGCCGGCACGGAGGTGTATGCCTCGCTCGGCGACGCCTATCTCCAGAAGGCGCGCGAGACCGGTGATCCCACCTACTACTCGCGCGCGGAGCGCAGCTTCGACGAGGCGCTGCGCGGCGGCGCCCAGAACGTCGACGCCGTTTTGGGCGCCGGAACGCTGGCCGGCCTGCGCCACGACTTTCGTGAGCAGCTGCGCCTCGGCCTCGAGGCTCTGCGGCTCCAGCCCGCCTTGACAGCTCCCTATCCCGTGATCGCCGATGCCCAGATCGAGCTGGGCCGATACGGGGCGGCGGAGCGCACGCTTCAGCGCATGCTCGACCAGAAGCCGAATTTGGCTTCTTACAGCCGCGTCTCGTACTACCGCGAGCTGACCGGCGACGTCGAGGGCGCGGTCCAGGCGATGCGCCTGGCGGTCTCGGCGGGCGCCGCGGTCCCCGAGAACGTCGCCTACCTGCAGACCCTCACCGGCGACCTCGAGCTCCAGCGTGGCCGTCCTGCCGACGCGCGCATGGCCTACCGCGCGGCGTTGGCCAGGCTGCCGGGCTACGCGCCGGCCGAGGTCGGCCTCGCGCGTGTCCAGAACGCCGCGGGCGACCTGGATGCCGCGGCCCGCCGCCTGCGCGAGGTGTCGGCGCGGCTTCCCTTGACGAGCCACCTGATCCTGCTGGCCGAAACCGACCTCGCGCGGGGCGATCGCGCCGGGGCAGCGCGCGACCTCGACGTGGTGCGGGCTCAGCAACAGCTGCTCGAGGCGGCCGGGGCGCGCCCGGACGCCGAGCTCGTGCTGTTCGAGGCCACCCACGGTGATCCGGATGCCGCGGTGCGTGTCGGCCGACAGCTCTGGGCTGACGCGCCGAGCGTGCGCAGCGCCGACGCCCTGGGCTGGGCGCTCACCCGGGCCGGACGGCCCGACGAGGGCCTCGACTGGGCGCGGCGGGCGCTGCGGCTCGGCTCGCGCGATCCGCTCTTCCACTTCCACGCGGGACTCGCCGCCAAGGCCGCCGGCCGGGCCGGGTTGGCCGAGCGTGAGCTCTCCGTGGCGCTTGCGGGCGGCACTGCGCTGTCACCGCTGCAGACAGAACAAGCTCGCACGGCACTGGAGGTGCTCCGATGAGACGCGTACTCGTGGTTCTGCTCGCCCTCGTGGCATTCGGCGTGCTGGCTCCCTCCGCGATGGCCCACCCGCTGGGCAACTTCTCGATCAACCACCTGAGCACGGTCAAGGTCTCCGACGACCGCGTGGACGTGCTCTACATCCTCGACGAGGCCGAGATCCCCACGACCGAGCAGCAGGGTCTCTCGCGCGCGGAGCTGATCTCGCGCAAGCAGGAGGAGATTCAGCGGCAACCTCGACCTGGTGGTGGACGGGCGGCGCGTGGAGCTGCGCGCGCTCGAGCCGCGGCTGAGCTTCCCGCCGGGCCAGGCCGGCCTGGACACCACCCGCTTCGAGCAGCCGTTGACCGCCGTGGTCAGCGATGTCGAACGCGTGCAGCTCCGCGACAACACGTTCGCCGACCGCGTGGGCTGGAAGGCCGTGGTGTCCGAGCCGGGCTCCGGCACGGCGGTCCGCACCAACGCGCCGAGCGGCGATCCCACCAACGGACTGCGCCGCTATCCCGAGGATCTGCTCAACAGCCCGCTGGACCAGCGTGAGGCCTCCTTCTCGGTCCAGCCCGGCGCGGGCACGCTTGAGGCGCCGCGTGCGCAGGGCGGCGAGACCTCGACCACCCGGAGCGGCGGCGACGGCTTCGCCGGGATCTTCGAGGACGCCGCCTCCGGTGAGGGCGTGCTCGTGTTGCTCCTGCTCGCCGCGTTCGGCTGGGGTGCGCTCCACGCCCTCTCGCCTGGGCACGGCAAGGCGATGGTGGCGGCCTACCTGGTCGGCACGCGCGGCAAGCCGCGGCACGCTGTGGCGCTTGGCGCGACGGTCACGGTGGCCCACACCGTCGGCGTATTCGCGCTCGGCATCGTCACGCTGGCGCTGTCGCAGTACATCCTGCCCGAGGACCTCTACCCGTGGCTCAACCTGGTGTCCGGTCTGCTGGTGGTGGTGATCGGGGCCGGCGTGCTGCGCTCCCGCATGCGCTGGGCCAGCGCCCGGCGCGAGGCCGTGGCGGCAGGCGCGGAAGTGCCGGCGGACATCGGGCCGAGTGCGGATGGGGGTCACTCGCATGGGCACTCCCACGACCACGGGCACTCGCACGACCACGGGCACTCGCACGACCACGGGCACTCCACGACCACGGCACTCGCACTCCACCCACGACCACGCCCGCTCCTTCTCCCGCGCGGGCTTCGAGCACTTCCTCGACCACCTGCGCGGCCGCGAGCACAGCCATGACCATGGCCACGCTCACGCCACGACGCCGAGCACACGCACGGACCCAGCCCCGATGACTCCACGGTCACCAAGCGCAGCCTGATCGGCCTGGGCGCCGCGGCGGGCCTGATCCCGTGCCCTTCGGCGCTGGTGGTCCTCCTCGGCGCCATCTCGCAGCACGAGGTCGCCCTCGGGCTGCTGCTGATCACGGCCTTCAGCCTCGGCCTGGCGGGAACGCTCACGGCTCTCGGCCTCGCGGTCGTCTGGGCGCGGCGGGTTGTCCCACGCCTGGCTCCGAAGCTCGCGGCACCTCGAGGCGCCGGCCTGCGCCGCGTGGTGTCCGCGATGCCCGCGGCGTCGGCGCTGGTGATCGTCGGCGTCGGCTGCCTGCTCACCGCGCAGGCGCTGCCCGGAGTGGTCTGAGCCGGAACCCGCCGGCCCGCAATTCGCCCCGGGGTCTGACCCCTGCGGGAAATGGGTGATCCGATTTGCGCGGTGTCGCGACATATATAGACGTGAGACCGCGACGCAGTTGTGAACGCCCTGCTGTTGCAAGCCGCTTGCAGATAGCCCTAGGATGGGTCGCGCTGTGACCGTCCGTCACACCGGGCCGTCGATCGCCGCGCACGACGTGGACGCTGCCGTCGACGCTCTCCGCGCTCACGGCCTCAGGGTGTCCGCCGCGAGGCGCCTCGTGCTCGAGGCTCTCTACGCGGCGGGCGGTCCGATCTCCGCAGAGCAGATCGCGGACGGGCTTGCGGGCCGGCTCCCGCGCTCGGACCTCGCGTCGGTCTACCGCAACCTCGAGACGCTCGAAGAGGTCGGCCTCGTGCGCCATCGCCATCTCGGCCACGGCCCCGGCCTCTACTCACACGCAGGCCTCGACGAGCTCGAGTACCTCGTGTGCGACTCGTGCAACTCGGTGACGGCCGTCGACCGCGAGGAGATGGACCCGGTCCGCAACCTGATCCAGAAGCGCTTCGGCTACGAGGCGCGTTTCAGCCACTTCCCGATTCTCGGACTCTGCGCGGAATGCGCGAGAGAGGAGTCAGGCACATGATCGATGTACCCATTGCGCTCCACATTCCGGACGGCTTCCTCAGCGGAGGTGTCGCCGCGGCGTGTGGAGTACTCGCGATCGCCGCCGTGGCCTACGGGCTGAGGGTGGCCAACCTCGAACTTGACGAGGCGCGCGTTCCCCTGCTCGGCGTGCTGGCCGCGTTCATCTTCGCCGTGCAGATGCTCAACTTCCCGATCGCCGGCGGCACCAGCGGGCACCTGCTGGGCGCCACCCTCGCCGCGGTGCTGCTCGGTCCCTGGCTCGCCTGCCTCGTGATGGCGGTGGTGCTCACTGTCCAGGCCTTCGCCTTCGCCGACGGCGGGATCTCGGCGCTCGGGGCGAACGTGCTCAACATGGGCGTGCTCGGCGCGCTGCTGGCCGGCCTCCTCGTCGTGGCCGCGATGAAGGCCCTCCCGCACTCCAGAGCCGTCTTCCTCGGCGTGGTGGGAGTGGTCTCGTGGCTGGCCGTGATGGTCGGCGCCGCGGCCACCAGTGTCGAGCTGGCGGCGTCGGACACCGTGCCGCTGGGCACGTCGCTGCCCGCCATGCTCGGAGTGCATTCGCTGATCGGCATCGGCGAGGCGATCATCACGGTGGCCGCCGTCAGCGCCGTCCTGGTGTCACGGCCCGACCTCGTCGCACTCGCGCCGGACGAACTCAAGGTGCCGGCACCAGCGCCGGCCGCACGCCCCCTCGGAGGTGAGGTCTGAAATGAAGCGCATACCGACCGGAGTGTTCGTCGCCCTTGCCCTGGCCGTGGCCATCGGTCTGGCGACGGCCGTCTCCCCGTTCGCCTCCGCCAACCCCGACGGCCTGGAGAAGGTGGCCGAGGACAAGCAGTTCCTCGAGAGCGGCCAGCTGCACTCCCTGCAGGAGGACTCGCCGATCCCCGACTACGCCTTCCCGGGAGTCGAGAACGAGCGCGTGGCCACCGGCCTCGCCGGCTTCGTCGGCACCCTGGCCGTCTTCGCCATCGGCTACGGCCTGGCGTGGACGCTGCGCCGCCGCCCGCGGGCCGGAACGCCCCCCGGGGCACCGGCCTGAGCCGCAACCCGCCACGCGAAGCCGATGGGCGCGCTCTGTAACCACTCGCTGGAGCTCACCGGGCTGGCGGGCGATCCCGCCAGCCCGGTTCATCGTCTCGACCCGCGGGCGAAGATCGTGGGCCTGGTGTCGATCACCCTGATCGCCGTGTCCGCCCCGTTCGAGGCGTGGCCGGTGTTCGTGGCCTGTGCGGCGGCCCTTGTCGCGGTGGCGGCCCTGGCCCGAGTCACGCCAAACGACATCTGGCGGCGGGCGCGCTTCGTGCTCCCGCTGGTCCTGCTCGCAGCACTGTTCGTGCCGCTGGTGCGCACGGGCGGCGCCACCTACGAGCTCGGACCGCTCACCCTCCACGAGGACGGCCTCGAGACCTTCGCCGCGGTGGCCGCCAAGGCCACGATCGGCACGATCTCCGCGGTGCTGCTGGGGGCCACGACCACGTTCCCATCGGTCCTCAGAGGCCTCGAGGCCATGCGCGTGCCGCGCCTGTTCGTGCTGATCGCGGCCTTCATGTACCGCTACCTGTTCGTGATCGTCGAGGAGGTCGGGCGCATGCGCGCGGCCCTCGCGGCGCGCGCCTACCGCCCCAGGCACGCCCTCCACGCCGGGGCCCTCGGGCGGGTGGCCACGGCGATGTTCCTCCGCACCTACTCGCGTGGGGAGCGCGTCTACCAGGCGATGCTCTCGCGCGGCTACAGCGGCCAGATGCCGCAAGCCGTGCCGCTCGTCCTTCGCAGAGCCGACACCGTGTTCGTGCTCGTGCTGCTCGCCCTGCTGGTGCCCGTCCGTATCGCCGCCGGAATCGCCGCATGAGCTGCGCCGTCCACGCCCGGGGCCTGACCTACGACTACCCGAACGGGCAGCCCGGCCTGCGCGGGCTCGAGCTGCACGTGGAGCACGGCGAGCGCGTGGCCATCCTGGGCCCCAACGGCGCCGGCAAGACGACCTTCATGCTGCACCTGAACGGGCTGCTCAGCGGGCAGCGGCGGCCTCGAGGTGGCGGGCCTCGACGTGGGACCGAAGACCCTGGCCGAGCTGCGCACCCGCGTCGGGCTCGTCTTCCAGGATCCGGACGACCAGCTCTTCATGCCGACGGTCGAGGAGGACGTGGCCTTCGGGCCCCTGAACATGGACCTCGACCGTGAGGAGATCGGCCGGCGCGTGACCGAGGCGCTCGCGGCCGTACGGATGTCCACGGCAGCCGAGCGCGCTCCCTACCAGCTGTCGATGGGCGAGCGCCGGCGCGTGGCCATCGCCACCGTGCTGGCCATGCGGCCGAGCCTGCTCGTGCTCGACGAGCCCTCCGCCAACCTCGACCCGCGCGCGCGCCGCGAGCTGATCGACATCCTCGCCGGGAATCGAGCGCACGATGCTGCTGACCACGCACGACCTGCCGCTGGCCGCCGAGCTCTGCGAGCGCGCCGTGATCCTCGCCGGCGGGACGCATCGTCGCCGACGCCCCCTGCCACGAGATCCTGGCCGACACGAGCCTCCTCGAGGCTCACGACCTCGAGCTGCCGGCGGGGTTCGACCTTGCGCTGGTTGAGCCGCGCCGGCAGCCGCGGGCTACAGTTCGAGCACGCAACCCGGAGGTAGCCATGCCTGAGCACGATCACGAGCACGACGACTCGCACGCCCACGAGCACAGCCACGGCGACGAGACCCACTCCCATCCCCACACGTCGCACGACCACGAGCACACCGAGCACGAGCACGAGCACAGCCACGGCGACGTGACCCACTCCCACCCGCACACGCACGAGTCGGGCGGCGAGGAGGATCACGAGCACGAGCACGCCGGCTGACCCCGGCCCCCGGGCCGCGCGTCGCCCAAGCGCTCAGCCGCCGCCGTCTGGTAGGCGCGCAGGGCGAGCGTGAGGATCAACAGCGCGCCCACGGTCATCACGCCCATCTCGCCCAGCGCCACCTTCCGGGCCAGCGCCATCTGCTCGCGGCCGGTCGAGCGCGTCCACGTCCTCAACGCCCTCCAGCTCGCGCTGGGCGATGCCCGGCTCGCATCGCCTCGCTGACGAGCGTGATGAGCAGCAGCGCGACCCCGTAGGCCACGTGCAGCCCGTCCGGTGACGAGGCGCCGCGGGCCAGCAGGATGCAGCCGATCACCACCTCGACGACCACCGTCGCCTGAGCCACCCGAAGCAGCGGCCAGAACACGAGCGAGGCCCGCGCGTCCTTGCGCAGCCAGCCCACCGCACCCCACCCCGCGGCCACGGCGTTGGCTACGAGCACGGCTATGCCGACGACCATGTGAATGCCGCTCAGGGGGTGCCCTTTCGCACTATGTAGCAGCGTCGCACAAGCTTGCGTTATAGATACCGGCTGCGTGCTGAAGAACTATCTGCCAGCACTTGTCTTTCTTGCGCTCGGCATTGGGGTCGGAACCGCCTTCACGCTCGCCAACCAACGTCGCTCGGACCGAAGCGTCCTCGGGAAGGTCAAGAGTGAGCCCTACGAGAGCGGCCTGCCGTCCGATGTACGCAAGTCGTTTCGCTTCGGGATCAGCTTCTACCTGATCGCGATGCTGTTCATCCTGTTCGACATCGAAGTCGTCTTCCTCTATCCGGTGGCCGTCAAGCTGGATGCCTTCGGGACCTTCGCGCTGGTCGAGACGATCGTGTTCGTCGTACTACTGCTGGTGGCGCTGGTCTTCGTCTGGAGGAGGGGAGCGCTCGAGTGGAAGTGACGCGCACGAACGCCGCGGAGGACCTGCGGGTCCGCCAGCTCAAGGCTCAGCAGATGCTGCGCGGCGAGCTCGCCGGCAGACGACCTCGAGGCCTACGTGGAGGAGCGGCTGCTGCTCACCCGGCTCGAGCCCGCTCAGAACTGGGCGCGCAAGAACTGCCTGTTCCCGCTCGGCTTCGGGCTCGCCTGCTGCGCGATCGAGATGATCACTGTGATCGGCTCGCCCCGGAACGACCTGGCCCGCTTCGGCGCCGAGGCGATTCGCTTCACGCCCGCGCCAGGCCGACCTGATGATCCTGTCCGGGCGCGTCTCGATCAAGATGGCGCCGATCATCCGCCGCCTCTACGACCAGATGCTCGAGCCCAAGTGGGTGATCGCGATGGGCGTGTGCTCCTCGAGCGGCGGGATGTTCAACAACTACGCCGTGGTGCAGGGCGCGGACAAGTTCATGCCCGTGGACATCTACGTGCCCGGCTGCCCGCCGCGTCCCGAGGCGCTCATCTACTCGATCATGAAGCTCCAGGACAAGATCCAGAAGCGGCCGGACATGGGCTGGCGTGCTCGCTACGGCGCGGAGGGGACGGAGGAGCTCGACCTCTCGGAGGTCGGGCTCGAGCGCCCGGATGGTCTCGAACGGCCGGAGGCCGGGCGTCGCGATCAGAACGCGGGGCTGGATGCCCCGCGGAGGTAACCGTTGCCTGACGCCACCGGGCTGGAGTTGATCGCCCAGAGCATTCGTGAGGAGCTGGGCGACGACGCGGTCGTCGGCACGAACTACTTCCGCGAGGAGGCGACCCTGCAGGTCGCCCCGGAGAGCGTCCGGGACGTGCTCGCCCGGCTGCGCGACGGCGCCGAGCCGTTCGAGTGCCTGATGAGCGTGCACGGCTGCGACTACCTGCCCGAGGAGCCTCGCCTCGGCGTGCACTACCAGCTGCTCTCGATGGAGCGCTCCGACCGCCTCTGCGTGAAGACACGCGTGGGCGTCGACGATCCGCGCCTGGCCAGCGTCGTGGACCTCTTCCCCACGGCGAACTTCCCGGAGCGCGAGGTCTACGACTTCTTCGGGGTCGTCTTCGAAGGCCATCCGGACCTGCGCCGCATCCTCATGCCGGAGGACTACGTGGGCTTCCCTCAGCGCCGCGACTTCCCGCTCGGCGGCGAGCCGGTGCTCTACACCTTCAACGAGCACAAGTACCCGCGCTGGTATGACTGACGAGCGCGATCCGGTCAGCGAGACGAGCGCCGCCGCCCTGCGCACTCCGTACCGCGAGCGCGAGCGCTCCGTGACGATGGAGCGGATGGGCGAGGAGCCGGTCACGGTCGACGAGGCCCTGGCCCTGGCCGACCGCCACGACGAGCTCTTCACGATCAACATCGGCCCTCACCACCCCGCCACCCACGGGGTGCTGCGGCTGCTCACCACGCTCGAAGGCGAGATGGTGCGCGACGTCAAGCCGATCATCGGCTACGTCCACACCGGCATCGAGAAGAGCTGCGAGGACCAGCAGTACTGGAAGGTCATCACGTTCGTCGAGCGGATGGACTACCTCGCCTACTACTTCAACGCGCAGGTCTTCTGCATGTCGGTCGAGCGCATGCTCGAGATCGACGTGCCGCCGCGCGCGCAGTACCTGCGGGTGCTGCACATGGAGCTCAACCGAATCGCGTCGCACCTGTTCGCGCTGGCCACGGGCGCGCTCGACATCGGCGCGATCACGATGCTGTGGTGGGGCTGCCGGGATCGCGACCTGATCCTCGACCTGTTCGAGATGTCGAGTGGGCAGCGCATCCACACGCGCTACTTCCAGGTCGGCGGCGTGGTGGAGGACATCCCGCCCGGCTTCGAGGAGCGCGTCCGCGCCTTCCTCGAGCTGATGCCCAAGCGCATCGACCAGTACCAGGCGCTCCTCGACCGCAACGAGATCTGGCTTCGGCGGCTCAAGAACACCGGGGTGATCTCGCAGGAACGGGCGCTCGAGCTGGGCGTTACCGGGCCGCTCCTGCGCGCCACCGGCCACCCCTGGGACCTGCGCAAGGCGATGCCCTACTCCTCCTACGAGCAGTTCGACTTCGACGTGCCGGTGGGCAGCGTGGGCGACAACTACGACCGCTACAAGGTCCGGCTCGATGAGATGCGCGAGTCGCTGCGGATCATCGAGCAGGCGCTCGACGGCCTGCCCGAGGGACCCTGGATCACCGACAACCGCAAGGTCGCGCTGCCCCCGCGCCATGAGCTGGCCACCTCGATGGAGGCGCTGATCCATCACTTCAAGCTCGTCACCGAGGGCTTCCGCGTGCCGCCGGGCGAGGTCTACTCGGCGATCGAGTCGCCTCGCGGCGAGCTCGGCTGCTTCCTGCTCGCCGACGGCTCGGCCAAGCCCGCGCGGGTGCACTTCCGCGACCCGAGCTTCACGAACCTGCAGGCGCTTCCGGAGATGGCGAAGGACTCGCTGATCGCCGACTTCATCGCCTGCGTCGCCATGCTCGACCCGATCCTGGGCGGCATCGACCGATGAGCGACCGAGGGCGAGCCTGCGCGCCGTCCCTCTGCCGCCCGGCTGGGACGAGGCCGTGCTCGTGGACGAGGATCCGGCGACGATCCCGGACCCGGCCGAGGTCGAGGTGCCGGAGCACCTGCGGGCGGAGATCGAGGCGCTGATGGCGCGCTATCCCGAGCGCCACTCGGCCACCCTGCCGGCGCTCGCGGCGGCCCAGCGCGTGCACGGCTGGTGCTCGCCCGACGCGATGCGCCAGGTGGCCGCGGTGATGCAGGTGACCCCGGCGCTATCTATCCAGCATCGCGACGTTCTACGACATGCTGCGCACCGCGCCCATCGGGCACGCGCTACGTGTACGTCTGCACCAGCGTGGCCTGCCACGTGCGCAACGCCAAGCCGGTCTACGACGCGCTGGTGGAACGAGGCCGCCGAACAGGGCCTGGAGGACGTGGAGCTGCGCGAGTTCGAGTGCCTCGGGGCCTGCGACATGGCACCGATGGCCTCGGTCGACGGCCGCTACGTCGGCCCGCTCACCACCGACGACGCCGCCGAGATGGTGAGCGCGATCAAGGAGGGCCGCGAGGTGCTGCCGGGCCGGAGCCTCGAGGACCCCGGCTACGAGCTACCCCCCGCCACCGGCCAGCCGCCGGGACCCCCCGAGGAGCCGGACGTTCACCCGGCCGGCGGCACCTGGAAGGACGCGGCGCTGCTCGACGTACCGGACGCCGAGGGCCCTCCGCCGCACGGGCGCCCGACGCTCCACCCGCTCGATCCCGGCACGAGCGTGACGCCCGAAGAGGAGCCCGAATGAGCGAGACGCGCGTCCTGCTCCGGAACATCGACGAGCCCGACCTGCACAAGATCGACGTCTACGAGCGGCTCGGCGGCTACCGCCCGGCGCGCAAGGCGCTGCTCGAGATGGAGCCCGACGCCGTGCTGCACGAGCTCGAGGAATCCGGCCTGCGCGGGCGCGGCGGCGCCGGCTTCTCGATGGGCAAGAAGGCCTCGTTCATCCCCAAGGGCGGCGATGGACAAGTACCTCTGCTGCAACGCCGACGAGTCCGAGCCCGGCGCCTTCAAGGACCGCCTGCTGATGCAGAAGAACCCGCACATGCTGGTGGAGGGCTGCCTGATCGCATCGATCGCCGCGGGGGCGAACAAGGGCTTCATCTTCATCCGGGGCGAGTACGAGCTGCAGGCCGACATCCTCGACGCCGCCGTGAGCGAGGCCTACGAGAAGGGCTACCTCGGCGAGCGCATCCTCGGCTCCGACCACACCTTCGACCTCGTGGTCCACCGCGGGCAGGGCGCCTACATCTGCGGCGAGGAGACGGGCCTGCTCGACGCCCTCGAGGGCAAGCGCGGCAACCCGCGCCTCAAGCCGCCGTTCCCGGCCAACCAGGGCCTCTACCAGGGACCGACCCTGATCAACAACGTCGAGACCCTGTGCAACGCCCCGATCATCATCGAGCACGGCGCTGAGTGGTACCGCCAGTACGGCGAGGGCAACTCCACCGGCACCAAGCTCGTGTCGGTGTCGGGCAACGTCCAGCGGCCCGGCAACTTCGAGGTCGAGCTCGGCGTTCCCGTGCGCGACATCATCTACGGCCTGGCCGGCGGGCCGCCGCCGGGACGCGAGCTCAAGTGCTTCTTCCCGGGCGGCTCGTCGGCGCCGGTGCTCACGCAAGGAGCACCTCGACCTTCCCTTCACCTACGAGGCGATGGCGGAGGCGGGTTCGATGCTGGGCACCGCGTCGATCATCGTGGTGGACGACTCCCAGCCGCTCGTCCCGCTCGCGCTGCGCCTGGCCGAGTTCTACCGGCACGAGTCCTGCGGCAAGTGCGTGCCCTGCCGCGAGGGCACCAACTGGACCGTGAAGATGCTCGAGCGCATCGACGAGGGCGAGGGCACGCCGATGGACCTGGACATCATGGCCGAGGTCCAGGGCAACATCATCGGCAACTGCCTGTGCGTGCTCGGCGACTCGATGGCGATGCCCGTCAAGTCGATGCTCGACCACTTCCGGCCGGAGTTCGAGGCTCACATGGAGGCGGCGCGGCGGCGCCGCGACCTCGAGGCGATCGAGGCCCACGACGCCGGGGAGCTCGCCGCCGTGGCGGAGGCCGGAGCCGGCGTAGACGGAGGCAGCTGATGGCCCGCCCCGAGAAGAACTGGATCACCTTCGAGATCGACGGCCGCGAGGTGCGCGCCGAGGAGGGCTCGATGCTCGTCGACGCCGCCAAGCACGGCGACGTCGAGATCCCGTACTTCTGTTACGAGCCGAAGCTCGGCCAGCCGGTGGGCGCTTGCCGCATGTGCCTCGTGGAGATCGAGGGCATCCCCAAGCTGCAGACCTCATGCTCGACTCCCGTCCGCGACGGCATGGTGGTGAACACCACCTCCGACCGCGTGAAGCACGCCCAGAACGCGGTGGTCGAGTTCCTGCTCGTCAACCACCCGCTCGACTGCCCGGTCTGCGACAAGGGCGGGGAGTGCCCGCTGCAGGACATCTCCTACGGCTGGGGCGCGGGCCGCTCGCGCTTCATCGAGCCCAAGCGCCATTTCAAGAAGCCGCTCGAGCTGTCGCCGCTGATCGCGATCGACCGCGAGCGCTGCATCCTCTGCTACCGCTGCGTGCGCTTCTCCCAAGAGGTCGCCGAGGACTACCAGCTGGTGTTCCTCGACCGCGGCGACCACACCTTCGTCGGCACCCACAACGGCCGGCCCTACGTGGCGCCCTTCAGCGGCAACATCATCGAGCTCTGCCCGGTGGGCGCGCTCACCTCCCAGGCCTATCGCTTCCGCGCCCGGCCCTGGGACATCGAGGACGCCGGCACGGTCTGCGCGCTCTGCCCGTCCCAATGCAACGTGAAGCTGACGATCCGCGACGACGTGAAGGTCGTGCGCGTGCTCGCGCGTGACAACGAGGAGGTCGACGACGGCTGGCTCTGCGACAAGGGCCGCTTCGCCTACGAGTCCTTCTCGTCGCCCGAGCGGATCACCGCGCCGCTCGTGCGTGACGGCGGCTACCTGCGCGAGGTCTCGTGGGAGCGCGCGCTCTCCGACGCCGCCGCGGCACTCACCCGGTCCGGCTCCAAGACAGCCGCGTTCGTGGGCGGGGCCGCCACCAACGAGGAGGGCTTCCTCGTACAGCACCTTCTGCGCTCCGGACTGAGCTCGCAGCGTGTGTCCGGGGGCGCCGCTCCTCCGGGGCATCAGGCCCGCCTGCTCGCGCGGCCCGACGTTTCCGCGCGCGTATCTGATATCGACCACGCGGGCGCCATCCTCGTGCTCGACACCGAGCTGGTGGAAGAGGCGCCGATCCTCGACCTGCGGGTGCGCAAGGCCGTGCGCCGCAGCGGCGCGCGTGTGGTCGTGATGTCCAGCCGCCCCTCGACCCTCGACCCGAACGCCGCAGCCGCCCTGCGCTTCCTGCCCGGCGGCGCCGAGGCCGCGCTGGTGGCGCTGGCAGCGGCGCTCGGCTCCCCGCGGGCAGCGGGCGTGGATGTGGCCGAGATGGCGGCGCGCGCTCGGGCCACCGGTGGCTTCCGGCCTGGGCATCCGGCGCCCAACGGCGACGCCGGGGCGGCGCTGCGAGCGGTGGCCGACGTGCTCCGGGATGCCGGCGACGTCGTCGTGATCTGGGGCGAGCGGGTCTTCCGCGGAGAGCGCGGCGCCGAGGCCGCGGAGGCGCTGCTGGCCGTGGCCGGCGCGCTCGACATCCCTGGCAAGGACGAGTCCGGGCTGATCGGAATCCCCGAGGTCACGAACGGGCGCGGGCTGCGCGAGGTGGGCTGCGCGCCGGGTCTGCTGCCGGGGCTCGGCGACGCCCCTGAGACCGAGGACGCCGACGGCGCCGGCGCCCTGCTGCTCTGCGAGGCGGGCCGGCCCACGGCCGAGCTCGAGGACGCCACCGCGGTAATCGCCTTCGCCCACTTCCCCGACGAAGCGCTCGACGCCAACGCCGACGTCGTCTTCCCGGCGGAGATGTATGCGGAGAAGGAGGGCACCGTCACCCACCCCGACGGTCGCCTCCAGCGCGTGCGCCAGACCGTCGGCCGCCCAGGGGAGATCCGCCCCGGCTGGCAGGTGCTCGCCGAGCTGTGCAGCCGCTGCGATGCCGAGCTGGACGTGACGAGCGTGCCGCAGCTGAACGAGCTCGTGTCCGAGGCCGTGCCCTTCTACAACGGTCTCGGCCTCGACGAGATCGGCGGCCAGGGTGCGCGCTGGCAGGAGCATGACGCGGCGTCCGCTCTCGATGCCGGCGAGCTCTCCAACGAGCCGCTCGCAGATCCTCCGGCGGTCCCGGAGCAGGGCCTGGTTCTGGCGAGTGCGCCCGGCCTCTGGACCGGCACCGAGATCGAGCACTCGCCCTCGCTCGCGTTCCTGAACCGCGGTCCGATCGCGTTGCTGTCGGTGGAGGATGCCCGCGAGCTGGGAGTGACGCACGGCGACGAGATCGAGCTCAGCGCGGGCGGCGAGACCGCCCGTGCGATCGTCGACGTGCGCACCGGCGTGCCCCGCGGCGCGGTGCTCGTCTCCGGCGCCGACTTGCCCGAGGGTCCGGTGGAGTTGAGGCCGGCGACCGCGGCGGTGGTGGCCTGATGGACGCGCCCGTCGAGCCGATCCTGGTCATGATCGTCAAGTCGATCGTGATCTTCGCGGTGCTCCTGCAGATCGTGCCGCTGATCCTGATCGGCGAGCGCAAGATCCTCGGACGCTTCCAATCGCGCATCGGCCCCAACCGCGTGGGCCCCTACGGCCTCATGCAGCCGATCGCCGACGTGCTCAAGCTGCTGTCCAAGGAGGCCTTCACGCCGGCCACCGCGGTGCCGTGGATGATGGCCATCGCCCCGGTGATCTCGGTGGTCACCGCGGTCGCCACCATGGCGATCATCCCGTTCGGCCCGTTCAACGCCTGGGGCGGCGACTTCGGCCTCTACGGGATGGACGTCTCGATCGGGGTGCTCTACTTCTTCGCCTTCGGCTCGCTCGCGTTCTACGGGCTGATGCTCGGCGGCTGGGCCTCCGGCTCGAAGTACTCGTTCCTGGGCGCCATGCGCGCCGCCGCCCAGCTGATCTCGTACGAGGTCGCGCTGGGGCTGTCGCTGCTCGGCGTGGTGATGACCACGGGGTCGCTCTCGCTCGTCCAGATCGTTGAGGCCCAGGACGGAATGTGGTTCGTGGTCCCGCAGTTCGTGGGCTTCCTGATCTTCATGGTGGCCGGCTTCGCCGAGACCGCCCGGGCGCCCTTCGACCTGCCCGAGGGCGACGCCGAGATCGTGGGCGGCTACAACACCGAGTTCGGCGGGATGCGCTTCGGCTCGTACTTCATGGCCGAGTACATGGAGATCCTGGTGATCTCCGCGATCGCCTCCGCCTGCTTCTTGGGCGGCTGGCACGGTCCCGGCCCGATCGCGCTCGCGCCGCTGTGGATGCTGATCAAGATCATCCTCGGCGCGCTCTTCTTCATGTGGATTCGCGCGTCGCTGCCGCGCCTGCGCTACGACCAGCTGATGTCCTTCGGCTGGAAGATCCTGCTTCCCCTGGCGACCCTGAACGTGCTCGTGACCGCAATCGTCCTGGTGGTGACCTGAGTTATGCCTGACTGGAAGAGCGCGGCCAAGCCCGTGGACCGCGGACCCGAGCCCGGTGGCGTGGGCTCGGTCTACCGCGTGTTCGGCGAGACCCTGCGCGGGCTCAAGACGACGATGGGCCGCGTGGTCGAGGGCCCGGTGGTGATCGAGTACCCGGAGGAGAAGACGCCGGTGTACCCGCGCTTCCGGGGCCGGCACAAGCTGCACCGCTTCGAGGACACCGAGCTCGAGAAGTGCGTTGGCTGCTCGCTGTGCGCGGCGGCCTGCCCGGCCAAGTGCATCCGCGTGGTGGCCGCCGAAAACACCCCGGACAACCAGGTGTCGGCGGGCGAGCGCTACGCGGCCGTGTATGAGATCAACCTGTCGCGCTGCATCTTCTGCGGCTACTGCGAGCTCGCATGCCCGTTCGACGCGATCACCATGGGCAACGACTACGAGCTGGCCGACTACAGCCGTTCCGACCTGATCTTCACCAAGGAGATGCTGCTGGCGGATTCGCCGGAGCACACTCCGTTGCGTCGCGAGGGCGAGTAGGACTCACGCCGTGTGGTTCGAGGCGGTCATCTTCTTCATCGCCGCGATCGGCGCCCTGGCGGGCGCGCTCGGCGTGGTGATCCTGCGCAACCCCTTCTACTCCGTGCTGGCGCTGGTCTGTCACCTGGTGGCGCTCGCGGTGCTGTTCCTGCTCCTCAACGCCGAGTTCCTCGCGGCGGGCCAGGTGGTGGTCTACGCCGGCGCGGTGATGGTGCTCTACCTGTTCGTGGTGGCCTACATCGGAGGCTCGGACGAGCCGCTGCGGCCCGAGGGTGGGCTGATCAACGCCTTCGGGCCGCTGTTCGCCGTGGCGCTGGGGATCGAGCTCTGCATCGCCTTCGTGGCGTCCGGCCTGCAGGCACTCGACACGGCCGGGCCCGACGTCAAGGTCGCCTTCGGCTCGCCCGGCGAGATCGGCGAGCTGCTTCTCACCCGCTGGCTGGTGGCGTTCGAGGCGGCCTCGTTCCTGCTGCTCGTGGCGGCGGTGGGCGCCGTGGTGCTGGCCCGGCGCCGGCGCGGGCTCGAGGGGGACGAGGACGAGGGGCCGCCGCAGCGCGATCCGGGTACCGAGACGCTCGAGGTGCGCGTCTGATGAGGGGCGGCCGCTGAGCATGGACATCGTCTGGTACCTCGTCCTCTCGGCGTTCATCTTCGTGATCGGCGCCGCCGGCGTGATGACCCGCCGCAATCCGCTGGTGGTGCTGCTCTGTCTCGAGCTGATGCTCAACGCCGGCAACCTCGCGCTGATCTCCTTCTCGCGCATGCACGGCAATCAGGACGGTCAGGTGTTCGCCCTGATCGTGATGGTGATCGCCGCCTGTGAGGTCGTGATCGGCCTCGGGATCATCGTCGCCATGTACCGCAACCGGCTCCCCATCGACGTCGACGAGATGTCGGAGCTCCGCGGGTGAGCGTCACCGACTACGGCTGGCTCGTGCTGGCCTTCCCGCTCGCGGGACTGATTCTCACCTCGCTCGGCTGGCGGGTTCTGCCGGGCCGCACGGCGGGCTGGATCGCCAGCGGCGCCATCCTCGCGTCGTTCCTCGCCTCCATCGGGATGCTGATCCAGCTCCAGGACCTGCCCGAGGAGGAGCGCGAGGTCGTCGCCGAGCGCCTGGAACTACGTGGTCACGGCCGGGGTCGACGTGGACGTCTCGATTTTCGCGGACCCGCTGTCGGTGTTCATGTGCCTGGTGGTGACGGGCGTGTCGTTCCTGATCCACGTCTACTCGGTGGCGTACATGACCGGCGACCACGGCCTCGTGCGCTTCTTCGCCTACCTCAACTACTTCGTCTTCTCGATGCTGCTGCTGGTCCTGGCGGCGAACTTCGTCCTGCTGATCGTGGGCTGGGCGTTCGTGGGCGCCGCCTCCTACCTGCTGATCTCGTTCTGGTACCGGCGCGACACCGCCACCCACGCCGGCATCAAGGCGTTCGTGATGAACGTGATCGGCGACGTCGGCCTCGTGATCGCCGCGTTCCTGCTCCTGAACGAGACCGGCCAGCTCGACTACGTGGGCGTCTTCGAGAGCGCGCCGGAGGTGTTCACCTCGAACGACGGCACCCTGGTGGCCGCCTGCCTGCTGATCCTGGTGGGCGCCTTCGCCAAGTCGGCCCAGCTGCCGCTCCACACCTGGCTCCCGGACGCCATGGAGGGCCCCACGCCGGTGTCGGCGCTGATCCACGCCGCGACGATGGTCACCGCGGGCGTGTACCTGATCGCGCGCTGCTTCCCGCTGTTCGAGCTGGCTCCCACGGCCGCCGACATCAGTGCGGTGATCGGCACGGCCACGCTGGTGTTCGCGGCCACGGTCGCGCTGGTGCAGACCGACCTCAAGCGCGTGATCGCGTACTCGACGATGTCCCAGATCGGCTACATGGTGCTGGGCGTGTCGGTGGCCGCTTACGGCGCCGGCCTCTTCCACCTGATGACCCACGCCTTCTTCAAGGCGCTGCTGTTCATGGGCGCCGGATCGGTGATCGGCGCGATGGCGGGCCTTCAGGACATGGACCGGATGGGCGGCTTTCGCAAGGCGATGCCGTTCACGTTCATCACCTTCACCTGCGGCGCGCTCGCGCTGGCGGCCTTCCCGTTCACCTCCGGCTTCTTCTCCAAGGACGAGATCCTGGCGTACACGCTCAACCGTGGCGGCGGCTTCGTGGTGCTCGGCCTCGTGGGGTATCTGGGGGCCGCGCTCACCGGCTTCTACGCGTTCCGGATGGTGTTCCGTGTCTTCTTCGGCGATCCGGTGCCCGAGGCGCGTGAACTGGAGGGCGGCCACCTGGCTCACGGCGAGCCGATGAACCCGATGACCGGCGAGCCCGAGGACACCGACGTGGGCTTCCCGGGGCCCGAGCACGCCGTGGCGGAGCGGTCGTGGCCGATGAAGTTCGCGATGGCCCCGCTGGCCGTGCTCGCGCTCGGCGCGGGCGTGGTGGGCATCCCGGGCGTGACCGACACGCTCGAGAAGTTCCTCGACCCCACCTTCGAGAGCTCCATCTACCACGAGGACAAGCCGACCGACAGCGCCGAGTGGGTGGGGCTGGCCGCCGGCGGCATCATCGCGGTCGCCTCGATCTACCTGGCCTACGTGTTCTACATACGCCGTCCGGGAATCACGCTGCGGCTGCGCGACCGCTACCGGCGGGTGCACGACTTCCTGGAGCACAAGTGGTACTTCGACGAGCTCTATGACGCCGTGTTCGTGCGGCCGATGTCGAGCCTCGGGTCATTCGGCCGCCGCGTGATCGAGACCGACTTCGTGCAGGGCTTCATCGTCGGGGGCGCGACCGGCGTGGTGCGGGCCGGCACCTCGGTCGCGCGCGCCATCCAGACCGGCTACCTGCGCGCCTACGCGCTCCTGCTCCTGTTCGGCGCCGCGCTCGTGGTCCTCTACTTCCTGATCGCCAGCTCATGACGATCCACCTGTCGATCATCCTGTTCCTCCCGCTCGCGGCGGGCGTGATCGGCGCCCTGCTCCCGCGCGGGATGGCGCGCTGGGCGCTGCTGGCGGGCACAGTGGCCGTGCTCGCCTACGTGATCG
Source organism: uncultured Thermoleophilaceae bacterium (assembly GCA_963733655.1). GTDB lineage: Bacteria > Actinomycetota > Thermoleophilia > Solirubrobacterales > Thermoleophilaceae > JACVRW01. The sequence goes on along the minus strand of CAVTEX010000009.1, from coordinate 134,476 downwards.
TCGTGCTGGCCGACTTCGACCGCGGCGCCGACGGCCTGCAGTACGTGACCGACGACGAGTGGATCCCGCAGCTCGGCATCCGCTACCAGCTCGGGGTCGACGGCCTCAACCTGTTCATGGTCCTGCTCACCGCCCTGGCCTGGGTGCCCTGCACACTCGTCGCGGCCTTCCAGGACCAGGAGCGCCCGCGGCTGTTCTTCTTCTACATCGGGCTCGCCGAGACGGCCGTGCTGGGCGCGTTCCTGGCCCAGGACCTGGCGCTGTTCATCATCTTCTTCGACCTGATGCTCGTCCCGTTCTACTTCCTGATCGGGGGTTGGGGGACGGGCGACCGCGTGCGGGCGACGACGATGTTCGTGATCTACACGCTCGTGGGCTCCCTGCTCATGCTCGCGGCCGCGATCGCCCTCGCGGTGCTCTCGACGCCCGACGGCGCCGAGCTCTCGTTCTCACTGGCCGTGCTCGAGGAGCGCTCAGTGGCCGAGGGCACTCAGCACTGGATAGTGCTGCTGTTCGCGCTCGCCTTCTTCGTCAAGGCGCCGCTGTTCCCGGTTCACGGCTGGGTGCCGGCCACGTACCGCTCCACCTCGATTCCGGTCCTCGCCCTCCTGTCGGCGGTGCTGTCGAAGGTGGGCGTCTACGGCTTCCTGCGGATCGTGCTCCCGGTGATGCCCGAGGGCTCGCAGCACTGGCAGGAGCTGTTCATCATCATCGCCGTCTTCTCGATCCTCTACGGCTCGATCCTCGCCTTCTCGCAGACGAACGTCCGGATGGTGATCGCCTACTCCTCGATCGCCCAGCTGGGCTTCATCGTGCTGGGCATCTTCGCTCTCGATGACAAGGGCGCCCAGGGCGCCGTGTTCCAGATGCTCAACCACGGGCTCGTGGTGGTGCCGCTGTTCCTGATCATCGGCGTGGTCGCCGCTCGGGCGCAGGGCAGCCAGTCGGTGTCCGAGCTGGGCGGCCTCGCCACCCGAGCGCCGGTGCTCGCGGCGCTGTTCTTGATCGTGGCGTTCGCGACGCTGGCGATGCCGGGCTCGGCAAACTTCGTGGGCGAGCTGCTCGTGCTGTTCGGCTCCTTCGAAGACAAGCTCGTGTACGGACTGGTGGCGAGCATGGGCGTGATCCTCGCCGCCGTGTACATGATTCGCGTCTTCCAGCGGACGATGCACGGGCGCAGGGGACCGAAGGTCGAATCGCGCGACGTGCGCGGGGTCGAGCTGGCGGCGATCGTGCCGCTCGTGGTTGTGATCGTGGCGCTCGGCGTGTACCCCAACTTCGTGGTTCAGCGGACCGAGCGAGCGACCGTCGAGCGCATCGTCGGTGCGCGGGCCGTGGCCGAGGAGCTGGCTCGAGCGGAGGCCGCCGATGAGCGGCGCGCCGCGCAACTGCGAGTGGCGGAGCGGTCGCCGTGATCACGCTCCTGGCGCAGACGCCCGAGGCCCCGGAGATCGCCTACCGCGAGCTGTCGCCGCTGCTCGCGCTGGTCGTCGGGGCGGTTGTGGTGCTGATGGTCGGGCTGTTCCGCTCTCCCTTCGTGCGCCTCACGCTCGTGCCCGCGCTGACCGCGGTCGCGCTGCTCACCGCGATCGGCCTGACGATCTGGATCTGGGAGCCGGGCGACCAGCCGCCGATCATCGAGGGCGCCCTCGCGGTGGACACGCTGGCGCTCGGCATGTCGATGCTCTTCTACGTCGCCGGCCTGGTGGCCATTGTGCTCTCGCTGCGGGCCAACGCGCCGCGCGAGGCGGGCCATGGCGAGTACCACTCGCTGCTCCTGGGCTCGATCGCCGGCATGGTCGTGCTGGCCTCGGCGGAGAACCTCATCACGCTGTTCATCGGCATCGAGCTGCTGTCAATTCCGCTCTACGTGCTGTGCGCCACCGAGCTGCGCAAGCGGGAGTCGCTCGAGGCGGGGCTCAAGTACCTCGTGATCGGGTCGGTCGGCTCCGCCACCCTGCTCTACGGGCTGGCCATGATCTATGGAGCGACCGGGACGATGCAGTTCGGGCAGATCGCGAGCGCCCTGGGCGGCGGCGGCGAGCTGTCGGTCACCGATCCGCTGCTGTTGACCGGCATCGGCCTGACGATCGTCGGCCTGGCCTTCAAGGCATCAGTCGCGCCCTTCCACCAATGGACGCCCGACGTCTACCAGGGGGCGCCCACCCCCATCACCACCTTCATGGCGGTGGCCACCAAGGCGGCGGCATTCGGCATCTTCCTGCGGCTCTTCTACGAGGCGCTCGGCCTGGCCCAGCTCGACTGGGCCCCCGCGCTGGCGATCCTGGCGGCCACCACGATCGTGATCGGCAACGTGGGCGCGCTCGCGCAGCGGTCGCTCAAGCGAATGCTCGCCTGGTCGAGCATCGCCCAGGCCGGCTACCTGCTGGTGGGCGTGGTGGTGGGCACCCGGCTCGGCCTCGAGGCCACCGCGTTCTACCTGGCCGTGTACCTGGCCATGAACGTGACCGCGTTCGCCGTGGTGGTGGCGCGCGAGCGCGTGTCCGAGCACGGCGACGACCTCGTCCTCGTTCGAGAACCTCGGGCAGACCAACCCGTGGCTCGCCTGGCCGATGACGATCGCCATGCTGTCGCTGGCCGGCTTCCCTGCCACGGGCGGCTTCATCGGCAAGTTCTTCCTGATCGACGCCGCCGTGTCCGGCGACTACACCTGGCTCGGAATCGCGATCGTGGTCGGGTCGGTCCTGTCGCTGGCGTACTACCTGCGTGTGGTGGCGGCGATGTGGATGGGTCGCTACGAGATCGAGATGCCGAGCGTCCCGCCCCGGCGCGTGAAGCCCGTCGGCGGCTGGTCACCCGAGGCCGACACCCGCGCCCAGCCCGAGGTGGCGCTGGTGGCGATCCTGTTCGCGGTGCTGACGATCTTCTTCGGGCTCTGGCCCGATCCGCTGTTCGACGCGGCCCGGGACGTGGGCACGAGCTTCGGGCTGTTGAGGTAGCGGGCGCCTCGCCGCGCACGCGCCCACGCGGCGCCGTAGCCCAACCGCCGGCTAAGCCCGCAGCGCCCAAAGACTCGCCCCGGGGTCAGACCCCGAATCCTGCAGCCCAACCCCGGTTAAGGCCGCCGGACCCAAAACTCGCCCTGGGGTCTGAGCCGAGGAGCGCGCGCCAGGCGCCGAGTGTGCGTTGGTCGAGTTCGCGTGCCATCTCGCTTGGTGACCGGCCAGGCCACCGACGAAAGCCTACCTGCGGGTGCATTGTTTGCGCGTGCATGTAATATAGATGCATATGCATTGACTGCATGTGCATTGACCATACACGACTCAAGGAGAAACGATGGAGATCGGCCTTCTACTCATCCACCTCGCAATCGGTGCGAGCCTGGCCGCACACGGCGCCCAGAAGCTGTTCGGCTGGTTCGGCGGCTACGGGATCGCCGGCACCGCCGGCTACCTCGAGGGCTTCGGACTGCAGCACGGCCGTCTGCTGGCCGTTGGTGCCGGCGCCGCCGAGCTCGGCGGTGGCCTCCTGCTCGCCGCCGGCCTGGCCACCCCTCTCGCCGCGGCACTCATAGCCGCCACCATGCTCGTCGCGGCCCGCACCGACCACGCAGGCGAGGGCTACTGGATCTACAACGGTGGCGCGGAGTACGTGCTCACCGTCGCCGTCGTGGCGATCGGCCTGGCCTTCAACGGCGCCGGAGCGTGGTCGTTCGACGCCGCCATCGGCTGGGACGTCGACGGCCTGGCCTTCGGCCTGGGCGCCGCCGTGGCGGCGCTGGCTGGCGCGAGTGGCGTGCTGGCGGTGTTCCGCCGGCGCGGAGTCATCGAGGCAGTCCCGTCGGGCGCTGCCAGATGACAGAGCGCGTCCGGCTGGCCGGAGAATGGCGGTACGCTGCGCCAATGAGCGAGAACCTGGCCAGCATCTTGACCGACACCGCCGCCGAACACGGCGACCGGACCGCCTTCAAGCTGGACGACTTCGAGCTGACCTACGACCAGCTCGACGCGCGCGGCCGCGCGGGTCGCCAACCTGCTCGTGGACAGGGGGCTCGAGCCCGGCGACCGGGTCGGGCTGATGCTCCCGAACGTCCCCTACTTCCCGGGGATCTACTACGGGATCCTGCGCGCCGGCGGCGTGGTGGTGCCGATGAACGTGCTGCTGAAGGAGCGCGAAACCGGCTACTACCTCGCAGACTCCGGGGCGAAGCTGATCTTCGCCTGGGGCGACTTCGGCGAAGCTGCCGAGGCGGGCGCCGCCGAGGCCGGCGCGGAGACGATCCTCGTGGTACCCGGCGAGTTCGAGCAGCTCGTGGGCGGCTACAGCGACCAGCACGAGATCGTCGACCGCGCCCCCGATGACACCGCGGTGATCCTCTACACGAGCGGCACCACCGGCCAGCCCAAGGGCGCCGAGCTCACGCACAGCAACCTGCACCGCAACTGCTCGATGACCTCGACCACCCTCGGCGAGTTCACCCACGAGGACGTGCTGCTCGGGGCGCTGCCGCTGTTCCACTCCTTCGGCCAGACCTGCACGATGAACAGCGCCGTGGCCAACGGCGCGACCGTGAGCATGATCCCGCGCTTCGACCCCGACAAGGCGCTCGAGATCATCGGCCGCGACAAGGTCACCGTCTTCCAGGGCGTCCCGACGATGTACAACGCGATGCTCCACGCGAGCACGGCCGACGAGGCCGACGCCTCCACGCTGCGGCTCTGCATGTCGGGCGGGGCCGCCATCCCGGTCGAGCTGATCCGCGGCTTCGAGGAGAAGTTCGGCTGCGCGATCCTCGAGGGCTACGGCCTGTCCGAGACCTCACCGGTCGCGTCCTTCAACCACCCCAACAAGGAGCGCAAGCCCGGCTCGATCGGCACCCCCATCGAGGGCGTCGAGATGCAGGTCTGGGACGACCAGGGCAACGAGGTCCCCCAGGGCGAGGTCGGCGAGATCGTCATCCGAGGGCACAACGTGATGAAGGGCTACTGGGACCGGCCCGAGGCCACCTCGGAGTCCATCACCGGCGAGGGCTGGTTCCACTCCGGCGACATGGCCAAAGTGGACGAGGACGGCTACTTCTTCATCGTCGACCGCAAGAAGGACCTGATCATCCGCGGCGGCTACAACATCTACCCGCGCGAGGTGGAGGAGGTGCTGTACGAGCACCCCGCCATCCAGGAGGCGGCCGTGGTCGGCGTGCCGCACGACGAGCTCGGCGAGGAGGTGGGCGCGGCGGTCGTGACCAAGCCGGGCGAGAGCCTCGACGCCCAGGAGGTCAAGGCCTACGTCAAGGACCAGGTGGCCGCCTACAAGTACCCGCGCCGGGTCTGGTTCGTCGACGAGCTGCCCAAGGGCCCCACCGGCAAGATCCTCAAGCGCGAGATCGAGGTGCCGGCCGAGGTCACCGCCTCGGCAGCCGAACGATGATCAGCTCCACGTCGTCCGGGCGGTCCCGCGCCACCCAGCGGCCGTCGCTGCCCGGATAGTTGTTGTCGTTGGCGATCAAGCAGCTTCCGGTCGTCCAGAACCTCGAGGCTCTCCACCGACTGAAGCGGGAACGAGAACGGGATCGCCCACGCCGAACTCGCCCGGGCGCTCGGGCAGTGAGACGCCCTTTGGATCCCGGATGACCAGCAGGTCGAGTACGAGCTTCTTCTCGAGGTAGCCCTCGGAGTCGGTCTTGCGCAGGTCGATCAGGTAGATCTTCTTCTGCTGCGCCTCCACGCCCTGGGCGTCGTCGCGCTCGATCAGCACGAAGCGATGGCGGTCGATCGCCGTGAGGTCGCCGATCACCGCGTTCGGGAACTGTGGGTCGACCCGGTAGTCCCACGTGCGTCCCGTGTACTCACCACGCCGGATCGAGTACTCGTTGAGCACACGCCGGCGCGGGTCGGAATCGCCGATCAGCGCACCCTCCAGCATCGCGTAGAGACGCCGCCCGTCGGGGCTGAGCGCCATCGGCTCGAAGCCGCGGCTGGCCGGCAGGTTGGCCGCCGCCGGATCGGACAGGAACGGGTTCTGCGGCGACTGCACGCCGGGCAGCGGAATAGGCGCCTCGAGCACGCGCCCGCGCGAGTCGGTGTGGAGGATGAACGGCCCGAACTCCTCGCCGAACCAGAGGTCGCCGTCGGGAGTGCGTCGCACCGATTCGAGGTCGAAGTCAGCGCCGGTGAGCAGCCGGTCGGGCCTCGTGAGCGGGAAGTCAACCTTGTTGTAGGGATCGCTCAGCTGCACGAAGCCCAGCACGTCCACCTCACCGCTGCCGCCGTAGGCGGTCTTGAAGTGGGGCCGGATCCGATACAGCCGCAGCAGGAAGTCCGCCGAGTTGCCCTTGGCCCCGTAGCCGTTGTCGGGCATCCCCCAGTAGGTCCCGCGGCCGGCGTCGAGCACGGCCGAGAAGCCGGGGATCGGCTGGCCGGGGAACGGCGGCGTCACGCCGTTGTTGGGAGCCACTGCCGCGCCCGAGGGCGGGCCGGGCTGGTAGGCGTCGGAGGGGAGGATGGCGCGCGCCAGCAGCGTGGGCTCACCGCGGCCCACCTTGCCCGAGCCCCGCGCCTGGACGGCGGTGTTGGCCTGGTCGGAGAACAGCCCGTCCACGCCGAGATCGAAGAACTGCTCGTACTCGCTGCGGGCGTCGCCCCAGGCGGCGGGGTCGGCCGACGAGCGCAGCTCGAGCGGGAGGAAGTTGTTCTCGTTGCGGAACGTGTACGGGTGAACGAGCAGCCCGGCGTCGTGGGCGTCGTCCACGAACGAGGTCGGTGCGAGCGAGTTGCCCGCTGCGTCGCGCGGGACTATGTAGTCCTTCGAGGGGCCGACGCCGTCGGCGTACCGCGCGATGCTCCGCAGCCCCGCCGGAGTGGCCAGGTCGGCGTAGGTGCGCGGGTCACCCGACACGGCGAAGTCGTAGGGACGGCCCGTCTTCGACACCGAGCAGCTGCACGAGCGGCACCCTCAGCTGCGGATCGAGCTCCTTCAGGTTGCCGGTCTCGAACGACTGGACGAACACCTTGGCGTCCTTGGCGTTGAGCCCGTTGCGGCGCAGCACACGCACCAGCGGCTCCTCGAGCGACAGCCCGATCGAGTCGAAGTACGTGGGGTGCTTGGTCTCGGGATAGATGCCGATCTCCCGACCCAGTTCCTTCGACAGCCGCTCGGTGAGGTCGATCACCTCCTGCAGCGTGGGCACCTCGTAGAAGCCGTTGTAGACCGTGTTGCGCGGCCGCAGCGCCGGGATGCGCTCCACCGCCCGCAGCGTCTTGAGCTCGGCCAGCGTGAAGTCCTCGGTGAACCAGCCGGTGAGCGGAACGCCGTCGATCGTCTTGGTCGTCTGGCGAGAGGCGAACTCCGGGCGAGTGGCCACGTCCGTGGTGGTCGAGATCTCGTTCTCGTGACGGGCCACCAGGACACCGTCCTTTGTGGACACGAGATCCGGCTCGACGTAGTCCGCCCCCATCCGCGCGCCCAGCTCGTAGGCGGCGAGCGTGTGCTCGGGCCGGTAGCCCGAGGCGCCGCGGTGAGCGATCACGAGCGGCTCGGCGTTCGGCTCGCTGTCAGAGGCGGTTCCCGGGGCGCTGATTCCCGCGGCGAGCACGAGCGAGAGAACGATGGCGACGAAGAGGCGGCGAATACGCATGCGTGGAGCATTCCCGGTTCGCGGCCATCGCTGTTAGGAGTCGGTTAAACGCTTGCCAAGGCGGTCCCGGGGGACCCGTCAGCTAGCCTGCGGCCCTCGGCATGGCCTCGCGACGTGGCTTCACCAGGAGAGGATTGTTCGGAGCCGGCGCCGCCGGCACGGCTGCGCTTGCCGCCTCGGCCTGCGGCGACGATTACTTCGAGCCCGCCACCGATCACGGCAAGGACGCGCCCAACGTGGTCCTGCTCTTCACCGACTCCACGCGCGCGGACTACATATCGGCCTACAACCCGGACTCGCTGGCCAAGACGCCCAACCTGGATGCCCTGGCCAGGGACTCGCTCGTGTTCGACCACGCGGTGCCGGAGGCCATGCCCACCGGGCCCGCGCGGCGCTCGATCCTCACCGGGGTGCGCTCGTTCCCCTTCCGCAACTACGTGCCCACCAAGGGCCTGCCGGTGGGCCCGGGCTGGATCCCGATCCCCGACTTCCACCCGATCGTCACGGAGGTGATGGCCGAGGCCGATGTCGAGACCGCCTACTGCACCGACAACCCCTTCCTGATCGGCCCCCGCTTCGGCAACTTCCGGCGCACGCTCGACTGGGTCAAGCCGAGCTTCTCGCAGGGCGCGTACCGGTTCCTCAACAAGCCCTTCAAGCGGCCCGCCACCCGCAGCACGATCGAGCGCTACCTGCTGCCCGAGCTGTCCGACACCGTCGAGGTCGGCCGCCTGCGCGCCATGGCCGGCTGGAACTCGATCTACCGCGACAGCGAGAACGACTACCCCACCGCGCGCGTGATGCGCTCGGGCCTGCGCCTGCTCGACGACCTCAAGGACACCGGCAAGCCCTTCTTCCTCGGGATCGACGCCTTCGATCCGCACGAGCCGCTCGACGCGCCGCGCGTGTACCAGGCGCGCTGGGGCGACGAGCCGCTGGGCATCGGAGAAGCAGGGGATCATCCCGATCCAGCCCTTCGAGACGCCCTACTCGTGGGTGGTCGACGTGGACGTGGACGACGAGACCATCGAGCGCGTGCGCCAGCTCTACGCGGCCGAGATGGAGTTCGTGGACGAGTGGATCGGCCGCTTCATGAACGAGCTCGACCGGCAGAAGCTGATGGACAACACCGTGGTCATGTACATGTCCGACCACGGGCTGACGCTCGGCGAGCACGGCATCCTCGGCAAGCACGCCGCCCGCGCCCAGTGGCACATCTACCGCGTGCCCGCCATGATCCGGCACCCCGAGGGCAAGCGCGCCGGCGACCGCAGCGACTTCTTCGCCTCCACGCACGACCTGCCCCGCACGGCGCTGTCGATGATGGGCGTGCGCGCGCCCGGGCTGATGTCGGGCGAGGACCTGTCCGTGATGTTCGACGGCCGCGAGCCCCCCGCGCGCGAGATCTTCACCTCGTGCTACGACGACCACGTGCTGGCCGGCGATCTCGACTGGTTCCTGCTCTCCGACAGCGAGGGCAAGCGCAAGCGCCTCTACGACAGGCGCAACGATCCCCAGGAGCTCACCGACGTGGCCGCCGAGAACCCCGAGGTCGTCGACCGGCTCTGGCGCACGCTCGAGGACGAGGCGGGCGGCACCCTGCCCCAGTTCGCCCGCGGCGGCGGTAAGGGCGTGATCGGCGGGTGAGCGACGGGCTCACACGCCGGACGCTCCTACGGCGCGGCGGCGTCGGCGCCGCGGGCGCCGGAGTGTTCGGGTTGGCGGCGCTCCCGGCGGGAGCGAAGGCCCAGGCCGACGAGGGCCAGTCGCGCAACGCGGTGCTGGTGGTGCTGCCGCTGGTGCGCGCCGACCACGTCAACGCCTTCGAGGGCGACTCGCCGGCCGACACGCCCAACCTCGACGACCTCGCCGGCGACTCGCTGCGCTTCGACCGCGTGATCCCCGAGTCGATGCCCGGGCTGCCGGCCCGGCGCGCGCTGATCACCGGCATGCGCTCGTATCCGTTCCGGGACTGGAAGCGCACCGAGGGCCTGGCGCCGGTGCCCGGCTTCAACCCGATTTGGGACTGGCAGCCGGTGATCACCGAGACGCTGCGCGACAACGGGGTCGCCACGGCCTACGTGAGCGACAACCCGATTCTCGAGGGCGAGCGCTTTCCGGACGTGGTGCGGGCGGGCGGTTCCGCGGGCGGCTCCCTGCGGCCAGCCCGGCATCGACTCCGAGCTGATCCCGTCCATCAAGCGCCAGACGCAGGCCGCGGCCCGCACCTTCCGCACCGGCATCCGCGAGCTCGACCGCCTGCGGGGCGACGCGCCCTTCTTCCTCGCCATCGACCCCTTCGACCCGGTCGACGCCGCCTTCGCTCCACCGGTCTACGTCAAGCCCGGCGAGGTCGAGGACGAGGGCATCGGCCCGATGGACGACCGCCTCGTGGAGCTGCGCTGGAGCGGGGACGAGGAGAAGAAGGTCCGCTGACGCCTACGCGGACGCACGTCGAGAAGGTCGACGACTGGGTCGGGCGGCTGATGGACCGGATGTCCGAGCTCGACCTGCTCGGCTCGACAATGCTCGTGGCGATCGGCGACCAGGGCATCGCGCTCGGCGACCACTCCTACCTCGGCATCGCCACCCCCACCTCGCACCGGCCGGCGTACGAGGTGCCAATGCTGATCCGTCACCCCGACGGCGAGAAGGCCGGCGACAACATCGACTGGTACGCGACGACCCACGACGTGGCGCCCACGATCGTGTCCTTCATGGGCGTGACGATCCCGGGCAAGATGGGCGGCGAGGACCTCAACGCGCTGTTCGACGACGTCGACCAGTGGGACCTCTACCACCGCGGCTACAACCTCACGGCCGCCGGCTCCAACATCATCGTGCGCGACGACCGCTGGCTGATGGTGGCCGACCGCGAGGAGATCGAGCGGCGGCTCTACGACGACGACGAAGAGGCCGAGGACGACATCACCCGCTTCGAGGACGTCGCCAACGAGGACCCGAACAAGCTCACCGAGCTGTCGCAGGTCGCGGTGATGGTCGCGGGCGGAACCCTCCCCGAGTTCGGGCCCGACGGCGCGCTGCGGCCCAACCGCGAGCGCGGCGACGACGACTCCGACGACGACTCGATCCCCAACGACTTCGACCCGATCGACAACGACGAGCCCGAGGACGGCACCGAGACCGAGGACTTCGAGTTCGACGGGCGGGTCCCGGAGGGCGGCCGGCTGCCGTCCAACGAGAGGACACCGGAGTCGCGGGCGCCATGAGCGAGAACGGTCCCGCAAGTGCGCGAGAACCCATCGCCCGAGTTCCTCCACCAGAACAAGTGGCGCATCTTCGGCGTGATGATGATCGGCTGGGCGATGTCGCTGCTCGACGTGTCGATCGTGAACATCACGATCCCGGAGCTGCAGTCGGAGCTCTCGACGGACATCGGGACCGTCACCTGGGTCATCAACGCCTACAACATCGTCTTCGCGGTGCTGCTGGTGTCGATGGGGCGGCTGGCGGACCAGTTCGGCCGCAAGCGCTTCTTCATCCTCGGCCTGACCGTCTTCACCATCGGCTCCGGCCTGTGTGCCGCCGCCTGGTCGGTCGAGTGGCTGATCGGCTTCCGCGTGATCCAGGGAATCGGGGCCGGGATCCTCGCCCCGCTCGGCTTCGCGATCACCGTGCTCGTGTTCCCGCCCCACCAGCGCGGCCGCGGGCTGGCGCTGATCGCGGTCGTGGCGCTGGTGGCGTCCGCAGCCGGACCGGTGATCGGCGGCGCGATCGTCGAGGTCCTCAGCTGGCACTGGATCTTCCTCATCAACATCCCGTTCGGGATCGTCGGCGTGATCCTGTGCCTGCGCTGGTGGCCCGAGACCTGGGACCTCTCCGCCGGCCGAGAGGTCGACGTGCGCGGCATGCTCCTCCTCGGTGGCGCGGTCTTCTTCCTGACCGTCGCCCTGGTCGAGGCCAACCCGTTCGGAGGCGACCTGCCGCTCTGGCTCAGCCTGATGCAGGGAGCGATTCTGCTCGGGGTGCTGTTCGTCTGGTGGGAGCGCAAGGCGCCCAACCCGCTGATCACCCCGAGCCTGATCGCCAACCGCCAGTTCCGCAGCGCGAACCTCGGGATGCTGTTCTTCGGCGCCGGGGCGATCGGGACGCTGCTGCTGCTGTCGCTCGTGTTCGTGAACCTCTGGGGCTACAGCCAGATCGAGGCGGGCCTGGCCATCGCGCCGATGGCCTTGATGGGCCTGGTGGTCTGGCCCTTCGTGGGCCGGGCCGCCGACAAGCGCCCGCCCGGAGAGCTGGCCAAGCCCGGGCTCATCGCGATGGCGGTCGGGATGCTGATCGTCTCGTTCCTGCCGTCCACGGCCGACAACGCCTTCAGCTACCTGCGCATCCTGCCCGGGCTGCTCCTGATCGGCGTGGGGATGGGAATCTGCTTCCCGGCTCTCAACGTCGGGGCGATGGGCGCAGTGGCGGGCCCGGAGGTGGGCCTGGCCTCGGGCATTCTCAACACGGCACGCCAGCTCGGCGCGGCAATCGGGGTGGCGATCCTGATCGCCACCTTCGGCGGCGCCCTGCACGCGCACCAGTCGTGGTTCGCCGAAGACGAGATCGAGGACATCGTCGGCGAATGGGAGATTCCCAAGGCCGAAGCCGGGGCGGTGATCCAATCCACCCTGCACGACTACACCGGCGGCACCACCGACCGCTTCGAGCCCAAGCCCGGCTTCGACGAGGAGATCATCCGGGAGACCGCGGGCTCGGCACGCGAGGGCTTCGCCTGGGCCTTCCGCCAGGCGGCGCTGCTGATCCTGACGGTGCTACCGCTGATGGGAGCCCTCAAACGCACGCCCGCCCAGGCGCAGGCCGAGTTCATGGAGCGCATGAAGGCCCAGCAGGCCGCCGGCGGCGGCGGCCCACCCGACGCGCCGCCGTCGGAGTCCAACGGCGGCGACCAGCCCGACGGGGATGGAGCCGCCACTCGCCCCGCGGCACGACCAGAGCCCGGCCCCGAACCGCGCCCGGCCTGAGCCGGGAAACCGGCCCCGAGGAGTTGCGCCAACAAGCTATTCATGTGGCGCCGGCGGCGGCCGCGTTTGCTAACAGTGCAGGCATGATTCGCAGGGGAATCTTCGCGCTGGTCGCTGCCATGCTGATATCCGCTCCGGCGGCCCAGGCGCAACAGACGGACGTCGACGGGCCCAATCCGCTGGCGGGCCTCACCCTCTACAACGATCGCGAGGCGCCCGCCTGGAAGCAATACCGGTCCTTCATGCGAAGGGGCCAGACGGGCAGGGCCAACCTGATCTACAGGATCGCCCGTGAGCCTCGAGCCGTGTGGGTGGGCCGCTTCACCCGTCCGAACTTCCGGGTGAAGGTGCGGCGCATCATGGACGGCGCCAGGGCTCAGGGCGCGGTGCCCGTCATAACCGTGCTGCGCGCGCAATCCATCAAGTGCGGCCCGACCTATCAGGCCGGTGGCCCGGCCGAGGACCGTCGCACTCGCAACTGGTACGACAGGCTGGCGCGGGCCATCGGCGGCGATCGCGTGGTGATCGCGTTCGAGCCCGATTCGCTGGGCACGATCGATTGCCATGCGCGCAGCCGCCGCGACGACCGTGTCCGCCTGCTGCGCTACGGCGTGAACGCGCTCGCGGCGCTCCCCAACACCACCATCTACATCGAGGCGGGCGCCTCGGACTGGAAGAACGCCGCGTTCACGGCGCGCCAGCTCAAGAAGGTGGGCATCGCCAAGGTGCGGGGCTTCATGCTCAACGCGACCCACTACGACTGGACGCGTGCCAATGTCCGGCACGGCCTCGAGCTATCGCGCCGCACCGGTGGCAAGCACTTCGTCATCAACACCGCCGAGAACGGCCGCGGTCCTGTCCACTACAAGGCCGCCAACGGGCGCCGCATCAACATCTGGTGCAGCCCCGGTCTGCGCGGTCTGGGTCCCTCGCCGACCACCGAGACCTCACACCCGAAGGTGGACGCCTACCTCTGGATCAACCGACCCGGCTACGGCCAGTCCTGTTCGGGCCAGAAGATCGACTGGTTCCTGCCGCGGGCGCTTGGCTACGCCCGCCTCGCCACCGATTGGGAGAGCCCGCCGCGGGGCACCCGCTACGGGCACCGCAAGCGCTACCCGGTTTCGGTGTTCGGCATCCCCCGCTGAACCCGGGGGATGCCGCCGGTTGCTTAGCTAGCGGCCATGACGCTGCTCGCCGAGGTCGTGGCCGCATCGTCGGCCGTCTCCGGGACCAGCTCGCGCTCGGAGAAGGTCGCGATCCTCGCAGAGCTCTTGCGGCGACTCGATCGCGACGAGGTGGCGCCGGCTGTCGGCTTTCTCACCGGGGTGCCCCGACAGGGCCGTGTCGGCGTCGGCTACAGGACCATCTACGGGATCGAGCAGGCGGCGGCGGAGGGCCCGTCGCTCACGATCCAAGACATCGATCGCGCCATCGAGACGGTGCAGAGCACGACGGGAGCCGGTTCGGCGGCACGCCGCGCCGAGTCTCTTACCGACCTGCTGAGCGCGGCGACGGAGGAGGAGGCCGGCTTCATCAAGCGTCTCTTCACCGGTGAGCTGAGGCAGGGCGCGCTCGCCGGCTTGATGGCCGACGCGGTCGCAAAGGCGGCAGGAGTCCCCGGCCCCCTCACGCGGCGGGCGCTGATGCTCTCGGGCGATCTCACGCACACCGCCGAGGTGGCGCTGACGGAGGGAGAGGAGGGGCTGCGCGCCATCGGCTTCGAGATCTTCCGGCCGATCTTCCCGATGCTCGCGTCCACCGCGGCGAACGTCGCGGAGGCGGTCGAGAGCTTCGAGCGCTCCTCGGTCGAGTGGAAGCTCGACGGCATCCGGATCCAGATCCACCGCCGCGGCGATGAGGTCCGCGTCTACACGCGCAACCTCAATGACACGACGGACGCGCTGCCCGGAATCGTGGCCGCCGTGCGCGCGCTGTCGCTCGAGCAGGCGGTATTCGACGGCGAGGCGCTCTGGATGCTGGAGGGAGGGCCCGCCTCCTTTCAGGAGACGGTTTCGCAGATCGACACGGACGCGCCCCCGGAGGGAATCGTGACGTTCATCTTCGACCTCCTCCACCACGACGGCGAGGATCTGCTCGATGCCCCGCTCGAGGAGAGGGCGGCGCGGCTCGACCGGGTCGCGCCTGAGCTCAGGATTCCGAGCACGGTGACCTCCGACCCGGAGACCGCTCAGCGCGTCCTCGATGAGGCGCTCGAAGCGGGCCACGAGGGGGTCGTGGTGAAGGATGCGGCCTCGGTCTACGGTGCGGGCCGGCGCGGCAAGGCCTGGCGCAAGGTCAAGCCGGTGCGGACCTACGATCTGGTCGTGCTCGGCGCCGAGTGGGGACATGGGCGTCGCGAGGGCTGGCTCTCGAACCTCCACCTCGGCGCCCGCGACCCACGGAACGGCGAATTCCTGATGGTCGGCAAGTGCTTCAAGGGGCTCACTGACGAGCTGCTCGAGTGGCAGACGAAGGAGCTGCTCGGCCGCGAGACAGAGCGGCGCGGGATCGCGGTGCTCGTGCGGCCGGAGCTCGTTGTCGAGATCGCTCTGGACGGCGTCCAGTCCTCCACGCGCTACCCGGGCGGCGTGGCGCTGCGCTTCGCCAGGGTCAAGCGTTACCGCCCCGACAAGAGCGCCGCAGAGGCCGACACGATCGACGACCTGCGCGCGCTGCTTGGCGGGCGCTCGTAATCCTCAGGCCCGGTGCGCCGCGACCCCGGCCAGAATCTCGAGCGCCACCCGCTCGGCCGCCAGCGCGGTGATGTCGGCGTGGTCGAACGGCGGGCTCACCTCCACCACGTCGGCCGCGCACAGCTCCAGCGCGCGGGCGGCCTCGCGCACCGTCCACTGAAGCTCGCGGGAGGTCAGACCGCCGGGCTCCGGTGTTCCGGTGCCGGGCGCGAACGCGGGGTCGAGCACGTCGATGTCGACGGTGAGATAGGTGCGCGGCGCGGCCGACCCAACCTGCTCGAGCGCTTCGCGCACCACCGCGGTCAGGCCCCGTTCCACGATCGAGTCCATCGTGTGCCAGCGAAAACCCTGACCGGCCATCCAGTCGAAGTCCTCAGGGTCGGGCCACGTGCCCCGCAGTCCCAGCTGGACGATGTTGGAGCCCAAAGCCGCGCCCTCCTCCACGGCCACCCGGAACGGCGTGCCGTGCGACAGCCGCACGCCGTAGAGCGTCTCCGCGGTGTCGGCGTGGGTGTCGAGATGAAGCACCGCGTAGCCGTCGCTGCGGTGGCGCTCGGCGAGCACACGCATCGTCGGCAGCGACAGCGAATGGTCGCCGCCGAGAACCAGCGGTAGCGCCCCGGCGGCGAGGATCTCTCGCAGGTGCCGCTCGAACTGCTCGTGCGAACGAGCCAGATCGGCCGGAACCGCCTCGACGTCGCCATAGTCCACGACCGTGAGTACCTCCAGTGGGTCGAGGCCGAGCGTCATGTGTGGCCGCCCGTAACGCCCGCTGTCGTCCGCGGCGCGGATCGCGCGCGGTCCGAAGCGGGCGCCAGGGCGGTTCGAGGTGCCGTCGTCGAACGGAGCCCCGAGCACGGCAACGTCCACCCCCTCGAGGCCGGCGGGATCGTGCACCAGCGGCTGGCCGCAGAAGGTGGTGCCGACTCCGCCGTGAGGCGGCTCGTCGCCGCGCCTCAGGTCGATGCCGCGGGTCACGGGGTCAGTCTCGCTCGACCATCCGGAACCTATTGCCGTCCGGATCGCGGAACGTGAACATCGGCGGCACTCCCTCGCCCATCCGGATCACCTCCGCGTCGGCCTCGGCGCCGGCGCTGTGCACGACCCCGTGGGCGGCGTCGGCATCCCCGGTGGCGAGGCTCACCTCGATCTCGGCGTCGCCCTCGCCGGACGCGCGCACCAGGGCGATGCTGGTCTCGGCTCCCGGCGGAGCCACCTCGATCCAGCGCTGATCCTCGCTGAAGAACGCGTCCAGGCGCTTTTCGAACCCGAGCTTGCCCACGTAGAAGTCGAGGGCCTTGTCCTGGTCTGACACCGGGACGATTACCGTCCCGATTCGTGTGATGGCGCTCATCGCTCCAGCACCTCCTTCAGCGTCGTCACGCGCTCTCGCCAATAGGCCTTCATCCGCTCGACCTCCCGCGCGTCGGCGAGACGCTCGTGGCGCAGCGCCGCGGTGCTCTTGGCGTCGTCCTTGGCGGCGAAGTCGACGACAACCCGGCTCCCGTCGTCACCCCAGTCGAAGCGGGCCGACTTCGGCTTCGTGGCCGTGCGCTCACGCAGGTCGCCGTCGGAGAGCCAGGTGGCGCGCAGCGGCTCGTCCACGAATGCGTCGTAGAGACGGTCGACCGGCACCGCGACCGTCCTCGTGGCGGTGGCGGTGAACCCGTTGACGCCCTGACCCGGCACCCGCAGCCCGCGGGTGAGCTCGTAGCCGGACGTGACCGCCTGAACGTTCCACGCCAGCGGGTGAAGGTCCAGCCGGCCGGCCACCCAGCGCGCGATCTCGCGGTGCGGCCGCTCCGGCGCGCCCCACTCGTCGAGCAGGTCGAACCATTCCTCCCATCCGAGACCGGTGCGTTCCCGGATCTTCTCGTCCGAGGTCGGCAGCTTCACCGCCTCGGACTTCTGGCGGGTCGTTGCCGTTCAGCAGCGAAGCGCGGGCCGCCGTGTAGCTCTCGCCCGTCTTGTCCATTCGCGCACGGACGAGGCGCTTGAACGATCTGTGCCTGGTCATCTGATCTGCTCCTTATGGTGGCGGCGGCCCCGCGGCTCACGCCCGCAGCGCCCCGCCGGAAGGGGCAGCATCGACCGGCTTCCCGGGGGCTCGGGCCCCCTTTGCCTCCGCTTCAGCCGGCGGCGTGAGCGCCGGAATCGGAGGTTGGGCGCGGGACGGCGCCCGGAACAGCATATTTGCTCATTGGACCGCGCGGTGCGGCGAAACTAATCGGTCAGCGCCGGCGAAGGGGCCTCGTGCCGGCCCACCCGGCGCTGCGCATGCTCGACGAGACGGGCCGCCGAAGCCTCGGGGCTCTCGGTCTCGGTGTCGATCGTCAGCTCGGGCGCCGTGGGCTCCTCGTAGGGATCCGAGACGCCGGTGAAGTCCTTGATCTCACCCTGGCGCGCCCGCTCGTAAAGGCCCTTCACGTCACGGCGCTCGCACTCGTCGACCGAGGCGCGCACGTAGACCTCGGCGAAGCGCGAACCCATGCGCCCACGCGCATCGGCGCGGCCGGCGCGAAACGGAGAGACCGCGGCGACGAAGGTCAGCACGCCGTTGCGCGAGAGCAGATCGGCGACGAAGGCGATCCGGCGCACGTTCTCGGCACGGTCCTCGTGCGAGAAGCCCAGTCCGGCGCAGAGGTTCTGGCGCACGTCGTCGCCGTCGAGCACCTCCACGCGGTGGCCTAGGTCGCGCAGCCGGCCCGCGGCGAGGCGCGCGATGGTCGACTTGCCCGATCCCGACAGGCCGGTGAGCCACAGGCACAGGCCGCTGTCGTCGCGGACCGGCGCCGCCAGCGTGCCGGCGGTGATCGGGCCGAGGTTCGGCTCGCGCCCGTGGAGCTCGAACGCCCTGAAACGGCTGAACAGCTTGTGGTCGGGTCCGTGATAGTCGGACGAACCGGTGGCGAGCAGGCCGAGCTCGGCACAGCGGTCGGCCACGAGCACGGTCTGGTCGCGGTCGTGGGCGACGTAGAAGGCCTCCACGCCGTCGAGCCCGGCTGCGTGGTAGCGGTCGATCGCGGCGAGGACCTCGGCAGGCTCCTTGATGTCCCAGAACGGGTGCGCCCAGACGGCGACGCCGGCCGCGTCGTGGATCCAGCCGATCGCCTCCTCGACCGTGGGGTGCGTGCGCGCCACGTAGCCGGGCTTGCCCTGGATGAGGTACGCGGGGATGAACAGGGACACCTCGTCCACACCCTCATCCGCCAACCGTTCGGCGTTGGCCGGATGGGCGAGCACGGCTGCCGTGAGGTGGGGCCTGCCAACCGGCTTGCCGGCGGCCTTACGGGCCTCGATGGGCGCAGGGTCGACCTCGAAGCCGAGCTCGCGCAGGCGCTCGGCCATCGCGTCGGCGCGGCGCTCGCGGTCGAGGCGAGCGTCCAGCAGGCGCTCGCCGAGCAGAGCGCTGCGGTGGTCGATCCCGTAGCCCAGCACATGCAGGTCCTCGTACTCGCCGTCGACCGCAGAGATCTCGGTGGCGGGTACCACGCGGACGCCGTGCACGGCGCCGGCCGCCAGCGCCTCGTCCACGCCGTCGACCGTGTCGTGGTCGGATAGCGCGAGCAGCTCGACCCCCGCCGCGGCGGCGTTCTCCACCACCTGGGCGGCCGGCAGCGCGCCGTCGGAGTGCAGCGAATGGGACTGAAGGTCGAAGGAAGGGGCCGGCACGGGGGCGAGGATATCGGCCCGCCCCCCAGACTCGTGACCGCTTACTCCACCGGAATGCCGTGGCGCATCGTGTTCTCAGTCAGCACACGCGGCTCGACGAATTGGTACAGATAGTCGGGCCCGCCGGCCTTGGACCCGATCCCCGAGCGACGGTTGCCGCCGAAGGGCTGGCGGCCGACCATCGCGCCGGTTATTCCGCGGTTCACGTAGAGATTTCCCACCGGCGAGCGCGCAGCCACTCGTTCGATCGTCGCCGGGCTGCGCGAGAACAGCCCGCCGGTGAGCGCCAGCGGCAGCGAGTCCACCACATCCATCGCGTCGTCGACGTCGCGCACGGTGGTCACCGACAGCAGCGGCCCGAAGATCTCCTCGCGGTTGACCGGCGAGTCCTCGGGAAGCCCGAAGGCCACGGTCGGGGGCACGAACCAGCCCTCGGACGGCACCGGCTCCGCCGTCGCCACGACGTGCCCGCCGGCCTGCTCGCGATAGCCCGCCACCCGCTCCTGCGCCTCCTGGTCGATCACGGGCGGGACCTCGCTGGCAAAGCTCTCCGCCTGGCCCACCTCCAGAACCGTGACCGCTCCGGAGAGGCGTTCGACGAGCGTGTCGGCCACCGCCTTGTGGACCAGGGCGCGCGAGGCGGCCGAGCACTTCTGCCCCGCGAAGCCGAACGCGGAGTGCACGAGCTCCGGGACCACGTCGTCGAGGTCGGCGTCCGAGTCCACGATCACGCAGTTCTTGCCGCCCATCTCGGAGACCACGCGCTTTATGTGCCCCTGGCCATCGGAGGTCTCGCCGGCCGCGCGCACGATCTCGAGCCCGACCACGCCCGAGCCGGTGAAGGCGATCACGTGGACGCGCGGGTCCCGTACCAAAGCGGCGCCCGCTTCTCCGTAGCCGGGCACGAGCGCCAGCGCGTCACGCGGCACCCCGGCGCCGTGGAGGGCCTCGACCAGAGCACCGGCACTGCCGGGGGACTGCTCGGCGGGCTTGAGCACCGCCGCGTTGCCTGCCGCCAGGGCCGCCGCGGTCATTCCGCAGGGGATCGCCAGCGGGAAGTTCCAGGGGGCGATCACCGCCGCCACGCCGCGCGGGTGGTAGCGCATCGTGTTGCGCTCGCCCGGCACCTGCACGAGCTCGCGCCCGCGCTCGAGCTCCACGGCCTGGTCGGCGTAGTACTCGAGGAAGTCGATCGCCTCGCACACGTCGGCGTCCGCCTCCGCCCACGGCTTGGCGCACTCGCGGACCTGCAGGGCGGCCAGCTCGAGCCGGCGCTCGCGCAGGGTGGCCGCGGCACCGCGCAGAACCTGCGCCCGCTGGGCGGCGGGTTGCGCGCTCCACTCGCGAAAGCCGCGCTCGGCCGCCTCCACCGCGGCGGTCGCTTCCGCCGCCCCACCGAGGCCGGCCCGTGCCACCAGCCGGCCCGGCGCGCCGGGGTCGGTGGAGTCGAGGCCGGTGGCCGAGCCCCGGTCGGCGCCCATCGAGAATCGGCACCTCGAGCGGCAGCCGCGTGTCGAGCTCCCGCAGCGCTTCGAGCAGCGACTCGCGTGCGGGCGCGCGGCGCAGCTCCAGGATCGGCTCGTTGCGAAAGCTCACGGAGCGGCCAGAAGCTCCTCGATGGGCACGCCGCGCTGCTGGTCGGAGAGGAAGGACTCGTTCGAGGTGTTCTCGAGCAGGCGCCTGACCAGATACGCCATCCCGGCCACCATGTCGCCCACCGGGCAGTAGATCCGCACGCGCATGTCGTGCTCGCACAGCGCCGCGGCCAGATCGTCGCCCAGGCCGCGCAGCACCTGCAGCTCCAGGTCACCGTCGGCCCGGCCCAGCTCGCGGTTGACCGTTATCGCGTGCGCGACGGAGCGCAGGTTGTGCGAGGCGATCGCGGGGCGCACGTGAGGCCAGCCCTCGAGCAGGCGCCGCGTGAGCGCTTCGAAGTTGCGGTCGGAGTCGCGCTTCTCCTCGAAAACCGGCGGCGTCCAGCCGTGCTGGCGCGCGTCGACGACCTCGTGGTCCCAGTAGGCGCCCTTGACCAGGCGCACCACCAGCGGCGTGGAACGCTCGGACGAGCGCGACCAGTCGATCACCTGCTCCAGTTGCTCGGGCGACTCGCGCAGATAGGCCTGGAGCACGATCCCGGAGGACGGCCCGTCTCTCAGCTCGGGCTCGTCGAGCAGCTCGAACACGAGGCCCATCGTCGCCTCGAGCGTGTCCACCGACTCCATGTCGATGTGCAGATGGGCGCCGAGGTCACGCGCGCGCGCGAGCAGCGGGCGCATGCGGCGGGCGGCGTCCTCGCGACCGACGTCCGGCGCCTCCGGGCGCAGCAGCGGGCTGAGTGCCGAGACCTTCACCGACAGGTTGACCCGCGGGACGGGCCCGAGCGAATCGTTCTCGAGGATCGGCCGGTCGGGCCACTCGGGCGCGGCTGCGGCGAGCGTCTCGAGTGCGTCCCTGCAGCGCTCCGCGTAGCGGTCGGCCTCGGCGGCCGTGACGGTGGCCTCGCCCAGCAGGTCGAGCGACACCGCGGCGCCGTGCTCCCAGAGCCCGCGAATCGACTTGAGCGCAGCCCGTGGCGTTTCCCCGACGATGAAGCGGTGGGCCATGTGGCGCACGCCCGCGGCGGCCGCCGCGCCCAGGGCGGCACGCCCGGCCTTGGTGCCCGACATGCGCATGGCCGCCTCGATCGGCGGTGGGCGCTCGTCGACATCCTCCAGATAGCCGGTCAGATGGCGCGCCAGGTCGTCGAGGGAACGACAAGCCGGCGTGACGTCCACGAAGCGAAACAGCGCAGCCCGCAGCTCGGCGTCCTGGGACGCCAGATCCATCGCCTTCTGGTCGAGCGCGCGCAGCGGATTGCGCGTCTTGGCGGGAAACGCCGCATGGATCGAGCGACCGACGTCGAGGAGCTCCCCTTCCACCGCCGCGAAACGTAGCGCGTGACCGATGCACTGCATGTGGCGCTTCCCGCCCGAGTGGGTAAGGGTGGCGTCATGCCCAGCTTGATCCTCGGTCCGATGCTTCGCCACGTGGGCGAGCGCGACGCCACCTTCTGGGTGGAGACCGACGCGCCGTGTGATGTCGAGATTCTCGGGACGACCGAGCCGACCTTCACCGTCTGCGGCCACCACTACGCGATCGTGTGCGCCGATGGCCTCGAGCCGGGCACCTGGCACGAGTACGAGGTACGCCTCGACGGCACTCGGGCCTGGCCCGACCCGGACTCGGAGCTGCCGCCGAGCGCCTTCGAGACCTATCCCAAGACAGCATCCGCTGCAACTGCTGTTCGGCTCCTGCCGCGTGGCCGCGCCGCACACTCCGCCGTACTCGCTGCGCAAGGACGAGGACCCGCGCGGGCGGGAGATCGACGCGCTGCACACGCTCGCACAGCGCATGGCGCATCGAGCCGCGCGAGCGCTGGCCCGACGCCCTGCTGATGATCGGCGACCAGGTCTACGCCGACGAGGTCTCGCCCGCCACGCGGGCCTTCATCGAGGCCCGCCGCGACATCGAGCGAGCCGCCGGGGGCACGCGCGCTCGACTACGAGGAGTACGCGCAGCTCTATGCAGAGAGCTGGAGCGAGCCCAACATCCGCTGGCTGTTCTCGAACGTGTCGACGGCGATGATCTTCGACGACCACGACGTACATGACGACTGGAACATCTCCGCCGGCCTGGCTCGAGGAGATGCGCGCGACCGACTGGTGGGACGAGCACGTGATCGGCGCGCTGATGTCGTACTGGGTCTACCAGCACCTCGGCAACCTCTCCCCCGCCGTCCTGCGCGAGGACGAGCTGTTCAAGACAGGTGAAGGAGGCCGAGGACGGGGAGGAGCTGCTGCGCGAGTTCGCGTCGGGGGCCGACCGCGAGCAGAACGACGAGCCGCTGGAGCTACTGCCGCGACCTCGGGGCACACGGCTCGTGGTGATCGACTCGCGTGCCGGCCGCGTGCTGGACGAGGACCGGCGCGCCATGGTCGACGACGCGGAATGGGACTGGATCGCCGAGCAGGCCACCGGCGGCTTCGACCACCTGCTGCTCGCGAGCTCGCTGCCACTGCTGCTCGGCCCCGGGATGCAGGAGCTGGAGGCATGGAACGAAGCGGTGGCCGGTGGCGCCTGGGGCTCGGCGCTGACCGGACCGGCCGAGCGCATGCGCCAGGCCATGGACCTCGAGCACTGGGGTGCCTTCCAGACGTTCGTTTCGCAAGATGGTCGAGCTGCAGCGCTCGGTGGGGGCGGGTGAGCGCGGACGCGCTCCGGCGTCGATCGTGACCCTGTCCGGCGACGTCCACCACGCGTACCTGTTCGAGATCGCCTTCCCACGCGGGTCGGAGATCCGTAGCGCGGTATGGCAGGCCGTCTGCTCGCCCTACCGCAATCCGCTCGACAGCCGCGAGCGCAAGATCATCCGCATGGGCATGTCACGGCCGTTCCACGAGCTGTGGCGCCGCCTCGCGCGGGCGGCCGGGGTCGACGATCCCGGCATCCGCTGGCGGCTCACCGGCGACGGG
This sequence comes from uncultured Thermoleophilaceae bacterium, assembly GCA_963733655.1. Taxonomy (GTDB): domain Bacteria; phylum Actinomycetota; class Thermoleophilia; order Solirubrobacterales; family Thermoleophilaceae; genus JACVRW01. Next base: position 111,015 of record CAVTEX010000009.1, on the reverse strand, counting down.
CCGTGGTTCGACAACCAGGTGGCCACCCTCGTGATCGACGGCCGCCGCATGGACATGCACCTCGACAAGGCGGTGCCGGTGGACCACTCGGACGCCCGGCTCGAGCGGGTGCTCGAGCACCGCCTTGGCCTGAGATCGCCCGGCGGCGCCGACCGCCGCCCCCGGCGCTATCGTGGCCCGGCTCATGGACTACCCGGTCGAGAGCTACTCAGAGAGCGAGCGGGCGCTCCTCACGCCCCACTTCACCAATCTCGACCGGCCGGTGTTCGCGCTCGTCAACCTGCCCGAGACCGTCAAGGGCGCGATGTTCGCCCGCTACTCGCGCTACCAGGGCACCCTGCGGCAGATGTACCTCGACGAGTTCGCCGGCGATGCTGCGGGCGCGGCTGAGCGAGCCTTCGACGGCGCCGAGGGCGAGCGGGCCCGGGCGCTCTATGAGCGCATCTTCCTCGGTTATGGCGACGACTCGGTGGCTCAGCTGGGCGGCGCCCACATCGCCTGCGAATGGGCGTCGAACGTGATGACCAAGCTGCTCCAGAGGGGCCGACTGGCCGCGTACCTCGAGCAGTCCACGCGCTACATGGCCTACGACGCGCCGATGGGCGAGGGCCTGGGCTACCGCTACTGGCGCTCGGCCGAGCTCGGGCCCGAGTACGAGCAGGCGATGGATTTCCTGTTCTCGACTTACTCGGAGATCCTCCCGCGCGTGGAGGCGTGGGCCGCGGAGCGCTTCCCGCGCGCCGAGGGCGAGCCCGAGGCGGCCCACCGGCGCTCGATCCGAGCCAAGGCGCTCGACCTGCTGCGCGGCCTGCTCCCGGCGGCCTCGCTGTCGCACGTGGGCATCTTCGCCACCGGCCAGGCGTACGAGCAGCTGCTGCTGCGACTGTTCGCGTCCCCCCTCCCCGAGGCGCGCGACTACGCGCAGATGATCCTCGCCGAGCTCAAGGCGGTGATGCCGAGCTTCGTGGCCCGGGTCGAGCGGCCCGAGCGCGGCGGGGAATGGATCGCCTACCTCGAGCAGCGCGGCCGGGCGGCCGATCGCTGGGCGGCGCGCCTCGGCCTCGATCGCGATCGCTCGACGGCCGACGACGGACCCGCCGTGAGGCTCTTGTCGGTGCGCGGGAGCGAGGACGAGCTCCTGGCCGCGCTCCTGTTCGAGGCGGCGGCGTGCTCAGAGGACGAGGCCCGCGCCGCGGTGCGCAACCTTCCGCCCGACGAGCGGGCGACCATGCTCGCCGACCTCGTCGGCGAGCGCAGCAACCGCCGCCACCGGCCCGGGCGGGGACTGGAGGCGATCGGCTATCGCTTCGAGATCGTGTCCGACTACGGCGCGTTCCGCGACCTCCAGCGCCACCGCATGCTCACCGTTCAGTGGCAGACGCTCGGGCCCGACCTCGGCGCCGGTGTGCCCGACGAGCTCGCCGAGGCCGGCGTGGCGGACGCGTACCGGGCCGGGCTCGAGCGCTCGCGGGCCGAGCACGCGCGGATCGTCGAGCTGGGCCGGCCGGAGCTGGCTCCCTACGCGCTATGCCTGGGCTACCGGCTGCGTTACGTGCTCGACATGAACGCGCGCGAGGCGATGCACCTGATCGAGCTGCGTTCCGGACGCGAGGGCCATCCGGCCTACCGCGCTGTGGCCCACGCGCTGCATGAGGAGATCGCCCGTGTGCACCCGGCGGTGGCCGCGGCGATGACCTTTGTCGACCGCGATACCGAGCCGCGACTCGAACGCATCCTGTCGGAGATCCGCACCCACGCGCGGCAGGCCGCGCGCGCCTGACGCGCAACTTCTTCTCCCCAGAACGGTTAGCGGGGCACCCACCACCACAAGGAGGATGCCCCATGAGGCAGCGTAGCAACAGGGTCTGGGTGACCCTTCTGGCGGGAGCAGCTTTTTCCCTGCTATTGGCGACGGTCGCGATGGCGGCCACGATCGTCGGAGACGACGGTCCGAACACGTTGAACGGCACGCCCCGAGGCGACCTCGTGCGCGCCAAGGGCGGCGACGACACCGTCAACTCGCTCGGCGGTCGCGACCTGGTCATCGCCGGCGACGGCAACGACGCGGTTGACGGCGGTGCCGGGCACGACTTCGCCCGCGGCGGCGAGGGCGACGACACGATCAGGGGCGGAGGCGGCGGACCCGGCCGGCGCGGCGACGAGCTGCACGGCAACCCCGGCAACGACACGGTGATCGGCGGAACCGGCTACGACCTGATCACCGGCAATGCCGGCGCCGACAATCTCAACGGCGGCCCCGGCTGCGACCGGGTCTTCGCCGGACCGGACGACGACACCCTGACCGGCGGCCAGGGCTTCTCGTTCAAGCGCTATCGCTGTGAGCGGCTTCACGGCGGGCTCGGCAACGACACGGCGAGCGGAGGCGCGGGCCGCGACTTCATGTCCGGCGGCCAGGGCGATGACGTGCAGGCCGGCGGAGGCGGAGCGGACAAGATCTTCGCCAACCGCGGGGCCGACAAGTCCTACGGCGGCGACGGCGCCGACGTCCTGTGGGCGGTCATTCGCTTCGACGTGACCGCCATCGGCGACCCGGTGGGCGACCAGCTGTTCGCCGGCGACGGGCGCGACCGCATCCACGTGCGCGACGGTGAGGTCGACGTGGTCAACTGCGGGCTGGGGCGCGATCTGGTGATCACCGACCAGTTCGACCAGGTGGCGGCCAACTGCGAGATCCGCCGCCAGAGCGACATCACCTCGCTCGACCAGGTGGATGACGGCGAGGAGAACCGCACCGAGAGCCCGACCGAGGACGAGGACGAGGGAAGCACCCCGTAGCCAGAGGCTTCGGTAGTGCAGCATCGACGGGGGTCCGGGAAACCGGGCCCCCGTCGCACGTTCGATGTAGGGTCGGCCCCGGGATGGCGCACGACCTCATGAGAGACCGGCGCGTGGCGCCTTCGATCCTCGCCTCCGACTTCGCTCGCCTCGGCGACCAGGTGGAGCAGGTCATGGATGCCGGTGCCCGCGTGATCCACGTGGACGTCATGGACGGCCACTTCGTGCCCCCCATCTCGATCGGCCACCTGATCGTCGGCGCGCTGCGCGATCTCGTGCACGACCGTGGCGGGGTGTTGGACGTGCATCTCATGGTCGAGCGCCCCGAGCGCCGGGTCGAGGAGTTCGCCGCAGCGGGCGCCGACACCCTGATCGTCCACTGGGAGGCGACCCCGCACGTGCATTACGCGCTCAAGGCCGTCCGCGACGCGGGCCTTCACTCGGCGCTGGCGATCAACCCGGGCACCCCGCCGGATGTCGTGGCCGGCCTGGCCGACATGTTCGACCACCTGCTGTGCATGACCGTCAACCCCGGCTGGGGCGGCCAGCCCTACATCGAGAGCTCGACCGCCAGGGTGGCGCGGCTGCGAGAGCTGCTCGGCCCCGACATGCCGATCGAGGTCGACGGGGGGATCGACGCCGGCACGGCACGCGCCACCGCCGACGCGGGCGCGACCCTGTTCGTGGCCGGGTCGTCGATCTTCGGCAGCGACGACCCGTCCGCTGCGTACACCGAGATCGCGGCGGCGGCCGGCGCCGTCTAGCTGGACGCGCCCGCGATCTCCTTCGCCACTCGCTTCGCCTCGCCGGCCGTGTAGCCGATCATCGCCGGATAGGGCACGTAGCCCACGAAGCGGAGGCCGGGCGCGGCCTCTTTCTCTGTCATCCGCGGGGAGCCGTTCTCGTCGAGGACGCCGAGGTGGCCCACCAGCGGTTCGAGGCCGCGGCGGTAGCCGGTTGCCGCGATCACCGATTGGGGCTCGATGTGGCTCCCGTCGGCGAGCGTCACTCCCGTCTCGTCCATGCGCCTCCACCGCGGCGACGATCTCGATGCGGCCCTGCTTGATCGCCTCGATCACCACCTTGTCGACGATCATCGGAGCAACGCCCAGCCGCTCCAGGCGCGCGAACACGCCCTCCTCCGGAATGGGCAGCCCGTATTCGGTCAGGTCGCCCACCTCCTTGAGCCGCACCTTTCGGATGATGGCGTCGGCCAGGCCGGTCGGGAGCTTCATCATCAGCCGAGCCATCAGGGGACCCATGGGGGACCTGATGAGGATGTTCGGCGGCGTTCGCACGGCCAGGCGGACTCGGCGGGCGCCGCCCAGGGCGATGTCGTACGCGATCTCGGCCCCCGAGCACCCGGGGCCGACGACCAGCACGTCCTGGTCGCGGAACGGCTCGGGCTTGCGGTACTCCGCGGCGTGGATCAGCAGGCCGCGGAAGTTCTCGCGACCGGGCCAGTTCGGGGTGAAGGGCCGGCGGTCGTGGCCGCCCGCGACGATCACGTTGCCGGCCACCATGTCGCCCGCGGAGGTGCGCAGAATCCAACCCGAGCCGTTGCGGTCGATCCGCTCCAGCCGTGTGCCCAAGCGCACGTCCAGCCGCTTGGAGCGCGTGTAGTTCTCGAGGTAGCGCACCATCTCGTCGCGCGACGGGAACATCCCGGTGCTCTTGGGATAGGGGCCGTCAGGGAGCTTGGAGAAGGGCCTGCTCGAGTTGAGCCGCAGGCGGTCGTAGCGCCGCCGCCAGGACGAGCCGACGTGGTCGGCCTCTTCGAGCACGATCGCCTTGACGCCGGCACGGCCGAGGGCGGCCGCCGAGGCCAGTCCGGAGGGCCCGGCACCGACGACGACCACGGGCTGTTCGTTTGCAGTCATGGAATTCATCACCTCGCCCTCCATGACTCCGCGAGACGAGCGAAAATTCCCGCGCCTGCCCGGCGAAGCGCCGGCCTGCTAGAGGACCCGGCCCTCCAGCGCCGGGTCGGTTCCGGCCAGCCGGCAGCGAGTGATGCTCCGCAGACTGGCCGGCTCGACGCCGATGTGGGCGTGCGGGTCGGTGGTGGAGCCGTCGGTATCGGTAAACGGCCAGCGCTCGGGCCGCTTTAGGACCACCTCTCCGGCCTCGTTCTCGCACTCGACCGTCACACGGTCGGCTCCGCCGGCGGTCGCGCGCCGGTTGAGCGAGCGGTCCTCCACGTACACGACGACCTCCGGCAGCCCGTTCGGGTTGCGCTCCACCCGCAGCGCCGCGGATCGCTCATCGGGCTCCCCGCTGCCCGAGACGGCCACGATCACGAGCGGAACGGATACCGCGACCAGTACGGCGAGCGCCACCAGTCGCGTGCGTGACGCGTCGTCCATTCCGGGCCGATGCTAACCGCGCGGCGCGGGTTAGGATCGCTTCGTGACCGACCAGACCAAGTTCACCCTCACCGAGGACCGGATCCCGACCCACTGGGTCAACCTGCTTCCCGACCTGCCCGGCGAGCCGCTTCCCCCGCTCAATCCCGGCACCAAGGAACCCGCCGGCCCGGAGGACCTCACGCCGATCTTCCCGATGGAGCTGATCGGCCAGGAGGTCTCGATGGAGGAGCAGGTCGAGATCCCGGACGCCGTGCGCGAGGCCTACAGGCTGTGGCGGCCGACGCCGCTCTACCGCGCGCATCGCCTCGAGGCGGCGCTGGATACCCCCGCGCACATCTATTACAAGTACGAGGGCGTCTCCCCCGCCGGCTCGCACAAGACCAACAGCGCCGTGGCCCAGGCCTACGCCAACAAGGAGGCGGGCATCGAGCGCCTGGTGACCGAGACCGGCGCCGGGCAATGGGGATCGGCTCTGGCCATGGCCTGCTCGCTGTTCGGGCTCGAGTGCCTGGTCTACATGGTGGGCGCGAGCTACGACCAGAAGCCCTACCGGCGCGCCATGATGGAGAGCTGGGGCGCCACCGTGATCCGCTCGCCCAGCGACACCACGGAGGCCGGCCGCTCGCAGGCGGCGCATCCCACGGGCTCACTCGGCATAGCCATCTCCGAGGCGGTCGAGGTGGCGGCGGGGGATGAGGGCGTCAACTACGCGCTCGGGTCGGTGCTCAACCACGTGTGCCTGCATCAGACCGTTATCGGCCAGGAGGCGATCGCCCAGCTCGAGATGGCCGGCGAGGAGCCCGATGTGGTGGTGGGCTGCGTGGGCGGCGGCTCGAACTTCGCAGGCCTCGCGTTCCCGTTCGTGCGCCGCGTCCTGCGGGGCGAGGCCACGACCCGATTCGTGGCGGCTGAGCCGGCCGCGTGCCCGACGCTGACGAGAGGCGCCTACCACTACGACTTCGGCGACACGGTCGGGCTCACGCCGCTGATGCCGATGTACACCCTCGGGCACGACTTCGTCCCGCCGCCGGTGCACGCGGGCGGCCTTCGCTACCACGGCGACTCGCCGATGGTCAGCGGGCTCGTCAAGAACGGCGTGGTGGAGGCTCGCGCCTACCGCCAGAACGAGACCTTCGAGGCCGCGATCCGCTTCGCGCGCAGCGAGGCGATCCTGCCCGCGCCGGAGCCCGCCCACGCGATCCGTGCCGTCTTCGACGAGGCCGACGCCGCCCGCGAGGCGGGCGAGGAGCGCGTGATCCTGATGGGCCTGTGCGGCCACGGGCACTTCGACATGTCCGCCTACGACGCCTACCTGGCCGGCAAGCTCGAGGACCCGGAGTTCTCAGAGGCGGACATGGAGGCGGCACTCGAGCGCCTGCCCGAGGCGCCGGCGATCGCCTAGCGCTAGCCCTTGCGCCGCCGCTTGCGCGAGGCGGGCCGGTCCGGCGCGTCGGCGTCCGGCTGCGCGCCGGACCCGTTCGAATCGCCGCTCGGAGCCAGCATCGAATCGTTGTCGTCCGCCGGCCGGTCGTCGGCCGGCTGCATCAGGCCTCGGCGCTGCGCCGCCGAGGGCCACGGCTCGGGTTCGCCACTCTCCCAGGTGGGGCCCCGCCCGCCGGGCCACTTGTCGAGGAACAGCAGGCCGATCGATCCCAGCCAGAAGGCGGTCAGCACCGGCGACGGCACCAGCGGCAGGACGAGCAGCGCGCCGCAGATCACACCCAGGATCGCCATGAACGGGCTCAGCAGCCCCACGGCCCGCGCACGCAGCGGCAGCATCACGAACAGGAACGCCACGCCGAGCGTGCCGGCAAAAGTCGGCGCGTAGACCAGCGGGCTGGTGTCGTCGGAGATGTCCGTGGCCACGTCTTCGCCGCGCTCGCCCCTGATCACGTTCTGGGAGGCAAACTCCTCGGCCTTGTCCACCTGGTCGAGACCACCCAGGACGGAGCCGAGGGCGAACAGGATCGGGCCGCCGACCACCAGGTAGACGAACCAGCGCGGCACGGCGCCGCCGCGGGCGCGGATCAGGCGGAAGAGGTAGTAGAAGACCACGCCGAGGGCGAGGATCCCGATCGCCCGCACCACCCCGGCCGCGATGAACTGACCCGGGTTCTGGTCGACCGACAGGTACTCGTCCGGAAGCGGCTCGATACCCGGCCGGTCCTCCAGGCCGCTGGCGAACAGGACGATCTGAACGATCTGGCAGACCAGGGCCGTGAACGCCGCCGCTGCCGCGGGAACGGCGAAGCCCGACTGCCAGCGAAGCTCCTCCTGCTTGTTCACGGCTTGGGCCGGGCCGGTGGCTGCGCCTGTCGCGACACGCGCGGCGGGTAGTACTCGCTGTCCTCGGGCTCGACTATCCGCGACACGCGGTCGCCCACGGCAAGAACGACGTCCAGGGCGGGCGACATCAGCCGGATCAGGCCTTCGATCCGCCGCCGAGTACGGAGCTGGCCCGGTGTGAGCGTCGCCACCGTCAGCCGCCGCGCTGGTGGAAGTAGAACTCGGGTAGCGCGGCCTTGGCGACCTCGGCGGTTATCCGCTGGGCCAGATGGAGATCGCCGGCGCGCACGGCAAGGTCGTCGATGGTCACGATTCCGACGAGCTCCTCTTCACTGGTGACGGGCAGACGCCGGATCCGGTGCTGGATCATCAGCGCCACCGCCTCCTCGATGTCCATCTGAATCTCGCCGGTCACGAGCGGCCGCGAGGCGTGGTCGCCCGCTCGCTCGCCCGACTCGACCTCGTCGGCCACGACGGCCAGGGCAAGGTCGCGGTCGGTGATCACGCCCAGGGGCCGGCCGCCCTCGCAGACCACAACCGACCCCACGTTGCGGTCTCGCATCAGCTCGCCGACGCGGTGCAGGCTGTCATCGGTCTCGACCGTGATCACTCCCTGCGTCATCACCTCGGAGATGTGCACGGCGCGACTGTATCGTCCCGGCCGTGACGGTCGTCCTGTACGGAGCCACCGGCTACACCGGCCGGCTGGTCGCCGAGGAGCTCGCCCGGCGCCGTCTGCCCCACGTCCTGAGCGGCCGCGATCCGGTCAAGCTCGCGAGGCTCGGAGAGCAGCACCAGGCGCCGACGGAGGCCGTCGCGCTCGACGACGACCCGGGACTGCGCGACCTGCTCGCCGACGCAAGCGTGGTGATCAACTGTGCAGGGCCGTTCACGCTGGCCGGCGACGCCGTCGCTCGCGCCGCGATCGAATCGGGCACCCACTACGTCGACTCCACCGGCGAGCAGCCCTTCATCGCGATGATGTTCGACCGTCACGGCTCGGCAGCCGAGCGCGCCGGCGTTGCGCTGGTCCCGGCGCTCGGCTTCGACTACCTCCCGGGAGACCTGATCGCCCGGATCGCAGCCGAGGGCCATGAGCCTCTGAGCGAGCTCCTCCTTGCGTACGCGGTCAAGGGCTTCGGCATGACCCGCGGAACAATGCGCTCGGCACTCGAGATGATGAAGGGCGGCGACCTGGTCTACGAGGACGGCGACTGGCGTCCGGCGCCGGCGGGCGTGTTTCGCGCCCGCTTCGAGTTCCCGGAGCCGATCGGGCGCCAGGCGGTGTCGCGCTACCCGTCGGGTGAGGTGATCACCGTCCCGCGCCACACCCGGACGCGACGGGTGGTCTCGCTGTTGACGACGAGCACGGCGGCGCCCCATCCCGCCGCCGCGGCGGCGATGCCCTTCCTGCAGCCCGCGCTGGCGCTCTCGCTGCGCACGCCGTTGCGAGGCCTCCTGCACCGCGGCATCGGCTCCCTGCCCGAGGGGCCGATCGAGGACGAGCGGCGCGCCGCGGAGTGGACGATCGTGGCGGACGCCCGCGGCGAGGGCGGCACCCGAGGCCGGGCGGTTGTGCGCGGCCGGGACGTCTACGGGATCACCGCGACGATCTTGGTGCACGCGGCCGAGCTGCTGAGCGACCCGGGGTTCGACCGCGCGGGCACGCTTGGACCCGCCGCCGCGTTCGACCCACGCGACTTCCTCGACCACCTGGGCGCCCACGGGGTGTCCTGGGAGCGACCCGAGTCCCTACCCTTGGAGCATGTCTTCTGAAGATCCATTCGGCGGCCTCTTCGGCGACCCGGACGAGTTGCGCCGGCGCATGGAGGAGTTCGCCTCGCAGATGCAGGGAGCGCAGAAGGTCGCCTGGGCCGACAACGCCATCAAGCTGGCGGTCGACATGACCGTTGCCGGGCTGGCCCGGATGAACCTCCAGGGCAACGCCGAGCAGCAGTCGCAGGACCTGCTTCAGGCGATGCGCCTGATGTTCCCCGAGGCGGTCATCCTGGTGCGCGAGGCTCGCGAGGGCTTCGGGACCTAGGCTCCGCGGCCTCCTCTTCCTCCAGGGGCGCACCGCTGCGCTCCGCCTCACGCGCCTCCCGGCCGCGGGCGATCACCTCCTTGAAGCTGCGCACGCGGAAGATGAACACGAGCGAGGCGAAGCCGATCCCGAACGTGAGCACGCCGATCGCGATCTGCTGGCCCACCGAGTAGGCGGCCACGACGGAGGTGGTGGCGGTGCCGGCGAAGACCTTGGCGAGGAGCGCCTGCTGCACCCCGGCTCCCTGTGGCGTGAACGGCACCGCCGCCGACACGGCGTTCACGCCGAGCACCAGCAGCACGTTCTTGACCGAGCCGCCGACGCGGAAGGCCTCGAGCAGCATCCAGAAGGCGGCGAAGCGAAAGCACCATCCGACGAACTGGACCGCGAAGACCTCGCGGAAGTAGCGGCGCCGGTCCTGGAGGATCGTCAGCCCCTGCCGAATGCGCTCCCAGAACGCCTTGACCCGCGCGCTCAGGAAGGCGAACGCGAGCAGCCCCGCGATGGCGAACGCGGTGAGCAGGAACAGCGTGAACTGTGGCCGCTGCGCCAGATAGGAGAGGTCGAAGGCGTTGAGGTCGGCGAAGTCCGGAGGCTTCGGGAAGACGCCCTGCGTGAACGCGAACAGGAGAATCAGCGACCCCATCGCGACGTCGAACCCCAGCTCGACCACGAAGCTCGCCGCCACCGCCGGGTAGCTGGAGCGCGGAATCGCCGTCTTGGTCAGGAAGAGGCGGACCACGTCGCCGCCTCTGGCGGGGATCACCGCGTTGAAGCCGTAGCCCGCGAAGTAGGCGCCCCAGATCGCGAGGAAGCGAAACTGCTCGGTCGGATAGGCGGCGCGCAGGATGTTGTAGCTGGCGCGGGCGCGCAGCGTCAGGTAGATCGTGAAGAGCAGCAGCGCCAAGAGCAGCGGCACCAGCCGCACGGAGGCGAGGCTCGAGAAGAACTGGTCGACCGCGTCGAAGAACGACCGGAACGATTCGCCGAGGGTCGCGGTGGGCACGGCACAAAGGTAGGGGGCGCTCGAACCGCGGGCCGCCAGGGGGCGTATAACGATCCAATGGCCTCTAGCGACGCCACGCTCGTGGAGCGTCTGCCGCGCGATCGCAGCGGGGATGAGCTGCGCGAGCTCTACAGGCGCTACGCCGGCGAGCTGTTCGGCTTCGCGTGCAACGCCCTCGGTGACCGGGAGCTCGCCGAGGAGGTCGTGCAGGACGTGTTCGCGCGCCTCTGGCGCCACGCGGGCGACTACGACCGCACCCGGGCGAGCGTTCGCACCTGGCTGTACGCGATCGCGCGCAACCGGATAGTCGACGTGCGCCGCCGCGCGGCCGTGCGGCCGGTCAGCGTGTCCGAGCAGGTGGAGGAAGAGGCGTGGGAGCTCGACCGCGACCTGGAACGAGCGGTGCTGCGCTGGCAGGTCGCCGCGGCGCTGGCCCGGCTCTCGCCCGAGCATCGCCAGGTGATCCGCCTGTCGCACTGGGGAGGGCTCAGCCTCCGCGAGATCGCCGAGCAGTCGGGCGTGCCGATAGGCACGGTCAAGAGCCGCGTGTACTACGCGCTGCGCAGCCTGCGGCTCATTCTCGACGAGATGGAGGTCGAGCGGTGAGGGGCTGCCAGTCGCATGGCGAGCTGCTGGGCGGGTACGTGCTCGGGGCCCTCGAGCCCGGGGAGATGGCGGAGATGCGCCTCCACATCGAATCCTGCCCCCGTTGCGCACGCGAGGAGCGCGAGCTGTCCGGTCTACCCGCGCTTCTCGATCGCGTCGAGCCGGACGATGTTCCCCCTCCCGAGCTTTCCCCCGAGCTCGAAGAGGCCGTGCTCGACCGCTACGTGCGTGAGCGCAGGGCCGCGTCGGTGCCAACCGACCGCGGCCCTGCGCGCCGGCGGATCCTGGCCGCGGCCGCGGCGGCCGTCGTGGTGGTGGCGGTGGCCGTGGGCGTGCTGCTGGCGCTGGACGGCGACGACGAGACCGCGTACGCGCGCGCCTACCTCGAGGGCCCGGGGCCCGGCAGGGCGTACGCACGTGTCACGAGCGTCCCGGCCGGGACCGGAGTGCAGCTCGAGGCCAGCCGTCTCGAGGGCACCGGGGTGGCCTACGAGCTCTGGTGCATCACCGTAGACGGCCGCTGGGTCAGCGGAGGCACCTTCAAGGCCGCGCGCGACGGCAGCGCTTCCGCCTCGCTCACCGCGGCCGTCCGGCCCGGCGACTACCACCGCATCGTTGTCACTCGCCGCGCGGCACGCGCGCCGGCGAGCGAACGCGGCGAGAAGGTGCTGGCGGGCAAGCTCGTCTACTGAACCCGCCTGACGCCGGGCGCGTACACCCTGCCATACACGTCCCGGAGGTCCCCATGCACGCACGAAGCCGTTACCTTGCCGTCCTTCTCGCAGCCTGCGCGCTCGTGGCCGGCGGGTGCGGGGACGACGATGACGGCGGCAGCGGCGACTCCGCCTCGGGTGGCGGTGGGGGCGCCTACGGCAGCACGGGCGGCGGCGGCGACAGGCGGCGACTCCACGCTCAAGCTGGCCGCGGATCCCTCCGGTGCGCTGAAGTTCGACAAGCCGACACTCGAGACGGACGCCGGCAAGACCAAGGTCGTTATGGACAACCCCTCCGACGTGCCGCACGCGGTTGCGTTGGAGGGAGTGGACGCGGCCGGCGAGACCGTCGGTAAGGGCGGCGTCTCGCAGTTCACAGTCGACCTCGAGCCCGGCGAGTACGTGTACTTCTGCCCGGTGGGCAACCACCAGGCCGCCGGCATGGAGGGGACCCTGACGGTTCGCTGAGGCCGGCCGGCTCCTCAGCCGCCCGCCCGCCGCGCCGCCAGCTCGAGCGCGACGATGACCCCGGACGTGGCCATCGCGCCGATCCCCGCCCGCGCCGGCACCGACCCAGTTCGCAGTGCGTGCACGAAGAGCGCCTGGTCGGCCGCCTGAACCGGAAGGACCATCGCCCGCGCCGTGTGGTTGCCGCCAAGCGCCGCGCCGCCCACGAACAGGTTGCGCACCGCGAACAGCCGCCAGCCGAGCTCCCCCGCGCCACCCAGCTCGTTGGGGTTCACGCCGTAGAGGCGGAGCAGCCTGGCCGGCGCAACCAGCGCGCCGAGACCGACCGCGACGCCGATCCCGGCCGTGGTTCGCCGCAGCGCCTCGGCTCTCGTCACGCCGCAGCGCCCAGCGCGGCGAGCACCTGCTCGTCGTGCTCCTTGGGCTTGACCTTGCGCAGCACCTGCTGCACGACGCCGTCGGCGTCGATCACGAACGTCGTCCGCTCGTTGCCCCAGTAGGTCTTGCCGTACATCGACTTCTCGACCCAGACGCCGTAGCGCTCGGCGACCGCGTGGTCCTCGTCGGCCAGCAGCGTGAAGTTCAGGCCCTGCTTGTCGTGGAACTTCTTGACCTTCTTCACCGGATCGGGCGAGATCCCCATCACCACAGCGCCGGCGCCCTCGTAGGCGGGCAGGTGGTCGCGAACTCCGCAGGCCTGGGTGGTGCATCCGGGGGTGTCGGCCTTGGGATAGAAGTAGAGGACCACTCGCTGCCCGCGCAGATCGGAGAGCTTGACCGGCTCTCCGTCCTGGTTGGCCAGCTCGAAATCCGGGGCGGTGTCGCCTTCGTTCATGGCTTGCTCTCTTCTGGTCGTTTACTTGAGCAGCCGCGACAGCCGCCGGTCCTTGAGCACGCGTCCGCCCGTCTGCTCCTCCGGGCAGTAACACATCACGTAGTCCTTAAAGTGAATCGCCTCGATGCTTGTGCCGCAGCGCGGGCAGTCCTCGCCCGCTCGGCGATGCACCTGAAGCGGCATGGGGAGCTTGTCCGGCACGGTGTCGCCGATCACCTCTTCGTAGTGGGCGATCGCGCCTCCGAGGACCTCGTCGCACGCCCTGCGCAGGGCGTCGAGGGCGTCCGAATCGAGCTCCGACCCTTTCTGGAACGGGGACAGGTGCGCGGTCCAGAGCAGCTCGTCGACCCACGAGCGGCCGATCCCGGCGATCGTCCTCTGGTCGCGCAGCAGCGGATGGAGGTGGCGCGGCTGGTCGAGAAGGGCGGCGAACTCGTCGGCGGGCGGGGCGGGGAGCGCGTCCGGACCGAGTCCGTCCACCGCTGGGTCGGTGGCAACGTCGTCCTCTCGCAACAACTTGGCCCAGGCCCGCTGCTTGGTGCCGAACTCGCGCAGGCGCAGTTCGCGCCCGTCCTCGAGTCGCAGCAGCACTCGCGAGGCGCGGTCGCGAAGCGAGGCTCGCGTGTCGAACAGCTGTAGCCGCCCCGCCGACATCAGGTGGACGAGCAGGGTGAGGTCGCCCGCCTCGACCGCGAGCATCTTGCCGATCCGGCGCACGCCGTCGACCTCCCGGCCCACGAGGGAGTCCAGCGGCGGGTCGAACGTCTTCAGCGCGTTGATGCCCGGCGCCAGGGCCGACTCCACGCGCGCCCCCGCCAGCCCCCGCGTGAGGCGGCGGGCAGTGATCTCTACTTCCGGCAACTCGGGCATTTGGCTTCAAGGCTACGCTGCCTCCCATGGTTTTTTCGGTGGCCGCCGACGAGCGCACCGGCGTGGCCGAAGCGGTAGCCGAAGAGCTGCGCCGCCGCGGCCACGAGACGATCGAGCATGGGGCCCTGAGCGACAGCGAGCGGGACGATTGGGCGTGGGCGAGCGAGGCCGCCGCGCGCGACGTCGCCGAGGGCCGCGCCGACCAGGGGATCGTGTGCTGCTGGACCGGCACGGGCGCCTCGATCGCGGCGAACAAGGTTCCCGGGATACGGGCCGCTCTCTGCACCGACGCCGAGACCGCCCGCGGCGCCCGCACCTGGAACGACGCCAACGTGCTCGCGCTGTCGCTGCGCACGACCAGTGCGGCCGTCCTCGGCGAGATCCTCGACGGCTGGTTCGCGCAAGGGCCGAGCGACGACGCGGACGACGTCGCGAACGTGCGACACGTCGACGAGATCGGCTAGCGAGCTTCCGCCGCGGCTCGCCGCGTGCCTCGCGTGCCCGGCAGGGGCGAACGCTCCGGGTCGCGCACGCCGGGTATGAAGAGAAAGCCGATCGTGAGGAAGCCGAGGATCCCGGCCGCCGCCATCGTCGTGCGGGCTCCCAGCCATTCCGCGACGGGTCCGGTCAGGGCAAATGACAGCGGGGTGAGCCCGATCGAGACGAACCAGTCGAGGCTCGACACCCGTCCGAGCATCTCCGCGGGCACCAGCGTGTACATCAGCTGGGTCCAGACGAGCAGTCCCGTGGTGGACAGGCCGAACGCGAAGAAGGCGAGCACGCACATCTGCCAGGCCGCCCCGGCGAAGGCAAGGCCGATCTCAAAGCCGACTCCGATGCTCCAGGCCGTCCACATGAACGTCACGAAGCGCCGCGGGAAGCCGGTGCGGCTGATGATCAGGGCAGCTGCTATCGAGCCCAGGCCGCCGGCGGCAAGCACGATGCCGAAGGTGGCGGCGCCGCCGTCGAGCTCGTTCTTGATGATGTAGGGCACCAGCACCTCCATGGGCCCGTAGGTCAGGAGCAGGAACGCCGCTGCGCCCGCGAGCGTGCCCCATAGCCACGCGTGCGCGCGCACGTAGGCGAAGCCCTCGGCCAGGTCCCGCCGCATTGAGGGATGCTCCTCGCGCACCGGCGGCTGGCGGGTCATGAACGACAGCGCAAGCGCGGACAGGGCAAACGTGGCGGCGTCGAACACCAGCGCCTCCCCGACGCCGAACACGGCGATCAGCAGTCCGCCCAGGGCAGGGCCGGCAAAGCGCAGGCCGAGCGGCTCCATCAGCTCCTTGATGGCGTTGGCCTGCAGCAGGTCGTCGCGCGGAACGACGTCGGGAACGATCGCCGCGAAGGCCGGCTGGAACAGGGCCTCGCCCACGCCGTAGAAGACCACCAGCACGATCACCTGCCATAGCTCGGCGCCCTCGGTGAGTGCGAGCACGGCGATGCCGCCGATCGCGGCGCAGCGCAGGAGGTCGGCGATGATCATCAGACGGCGGCGCTCGAAGCGGTCGCTCAGCACCCCGCCGATCAGCAGCGCGAGCACCATGGGCAGCGTCCAGGCGAGGCCGACCAGAGCGAGTGCGCCGGGCTCGTTGGAGATGTCCAGCACCAGCCAGGCGATGGCCACGAGGTAGATGCCGTCGCCGATCAGCGAGACGGCCTGGCCCAGCCAGAGCAGTCCGAAGTCGCGATGGCGGAGGACCCGAAGCACCCGTTCAGGGTGGCACAGCTTGCAATAACTAATCGATCAGCTAATAATGTCCGCATGGCAACGATCGATCGCACAGCTCATCTCGAACCATCGGACGAGCAGGCCGCCTTGCAGGTGCTGCTCGACGCCGACATCGACCGGGTCATGGCCGGACTCGACCGGATCGTGGATGCGGCTCCCTCCTACGAGAAGCTGTTCTCGCGGTGGGAGAACCAGCACTGGAGCTCCGAGCAGTGGGACTTCTCGGAGGACGCCCGGCAGTGGGCCGGCGACACGCTGAGCGCCGACGAGCGCGAGTACATGCAGTGGTCGCTGTCGAGCTTCTTCCTCGGTGAGGAGCGCGTGACCACCGAGCTGCTGCCCTTCGCGATCGCGGCCCCGAGCCACGAGGCGCGCGCCTTCCTCGCCACGCAGATCTCCGACGAGGCGCGCCACATGGTCTTCTTCGATCGCTTCTACCGCGAGGTCTTCGGCGTCGACGCCGAGACCCTCTCGCGCAACCTCGAGCAGCAGCGCCCGACCATGAACAGGGAGTGGGGCCAGCTGTTCGACGGCATCCTCCACGACTGCGCCGAGGGCCTGCGCAAGGACCCCACCGATATGACCGCGCTGGTGCGTGGCGTGACCGTCTACATGATCGTCATCGAGGGCACGCTGGCGCTCACCGGCGCGCGCTTCATCATCCGCACCCTCAAGGAGCGCGACGTGCTGCCGGGCTTCCGGCAGGGCTTCACGGCCGTGAACCGCGACGAGTCACGCCACGTGGGCTTCGGCGTGAAGTTCCTCGCCGACGCCATCCGTGACAACCCCGCCCACCAGGAGACCGTTCAGGCCACCCTCGAGGAGACGCTGCCCATCGGCACGCTGGCGCTCGCTCCGCCGATGGCCGACGACCCGTACGACTTCGAGACACCGTTCGGCTTCCACTCCTCGGAGATCTACGAGTACGCGATGCGCTCGCTCTCGAAGAAGCTGGCCGCGATGGGGATGCAGCCCCTTGGTGCCTGAGGCGGCGGTACGAGGACCCGGGCGCCCATCAACCGGGGCGCGCGAGCGCATCCTGGCGGCGGGCCTCGAGGTGCTCAAGGCGGACGGCTACGCGGGCCTCACCACGGCCAAGGTGGCGGCCCGCTCGGGCCAGAACAAGGCGCTGATCGGCTACCACTTCGGCTCGAAGCAGGGGCTGGTGGCTGCCGTGGCGCGCGAGGTGGCGGAGTCGATCACCGAAGAGGTGCTCGCCGGGGTGGCCGATGCCGACTCGCCGGAGGAGGTGGTTCGGGGGGTGCTCGACGGCCTGTGGCGAGTGATGGACGGCGACGAGCGCATCGCACGGCTCTACTTCGACCTGGCCGCCGTGAGCGTGGTCGAGCCCGACGTACGCAGCGTGATGCTCGACATGCGGGCCCTCTGGCGCCGCACCCTCACCGAGCTGGTGCGCGCCGGCGAGGGCGCCGTGGTGTTCGCGATGGCCGCCCTCGACGGGCTGGCCCTCGAGCGCCTCGAGCGCGGCGAGAGCCCGGCCCTCGATCAGGCGAAGGAGCTGTTCGTGCGGTCGGCGGTGGCCGCCCTCAGGGAACCCGGACGGACACCTTGACCTTCGACACCTTGTCGAAGTCGTCGGTGAACGTCACGGTGCCCTTGTAGCGGCCTTCCTTGAGGCCGCGCAGGGCGATCGAATACGGCCCCGGCTTGAGCCGCTTGCGGGTGGCCTTCTTCTTGTTCGGCCCCTTTATCGACGCCACGACCTTGGCGGCCTCGACCAGCCTGAAGCTGAACGTGACCTTGCTCCCACGACGCACCTGCTTGAAGCTCTTCTGCGACTTCTTGAACTCGTCGGTGCCGACCACCACGGCGCCCGTCATGAAGCTCTGGTGGGGGATGCAGTAGTAGCTGAAGCGTCCCGGGGTGTCGAAGCTCTGCGTGAACTTCTGGCCCACCGGGCTGCTCTCAGGGCCGGAGTCCCAGGAGGTGAGCTGGCCAGAGTCGCTCGTGGTGGTGTGGGCGCCCTGGTCGAAGCTCCAGGTGACCGAGTCACCCACACCGACCTTGACCTCCTTGGGACCGAACTTGAAATCGGTCACGGTCACGGGGAAGTCGACCGCGGCGGCCGGGGAGGCCAGTGCGAGCGGGGTCAGCAGGGCAAGCGGTATCAGGAGCCGGTGAGGTCGCATGAGCGGCACTCTAAACACGCGTTACAGCTGTTCGATGCGCCGTCGCAGGCGGCCGAACTAGGATCCCGCCCCCATGGCCTCGCCCGAAGTGGTCGACACCGCGAGCGACGCGGCTGAGCTCGAGCTTCCCCCGCTCGTGGTGCGCGAGCCACTGGAAGCGTTCCTCGACGAGCACGGGATCGGTTCCGGCCGGGTCGAGGTCGAACGGGTCGGCGAGGGGCACTCGAACGTGACCTATCTGGTCAGCCGAGAGGGCGCACGGGTGGTGCTGCGCCGCCCGCCGCGCCCGCCGCTGCCGCCGTCGGCTCACGACGTCCTGCGCGAGGCGCGCCTGCTGCGCGCGCTCGAGCCCACGCCCGTGCGCGTCCCCCAGGTGCTCGCCAGCTGCGATGACGAGTCCGTGCTGGGCGTGCCCTTCTACGTGATGGAGGAGATGCACGGCCACGTGATCACCAGCGAGATCCCCGGGCCCCTCGACAACCCGGGAGAGCGCCGGCGGATCTGCGAGGAGCTGGTCGACCGGCTCGTGGAGATCCACTCGGTGGACTGGCGTGCGTGCGGACTGGAGGGCTTTGGCAAGCCCACGGGCTACCTCGAGCGCCAGCTGCGCCGCTTCGGCGGACTCTGGGAGCACAACAAGACGCGTGAGGTGCCGGTGGTGGAGGAGGTCCACGCCTGGCTCGCCGCAAACCTTCCGGAGTCACCGGAGTCGACCATCGTGCACGGCGACTATCGGCTCGGCAACCTGATGGTCGGCTCCGGCGCGCCGGCCCGCGTGGTGGCCATCTTCGACTGGGAGCTGTCCACGATCGGCGACCCGCTCGCCGACCTCGGCTACACCGCCGCCACCTGGGCGGAGGCCGACGACCCCCGGGAGATGGGGTTCTGGAGCCTGAGCGCCGCCACGCGCCGCGACGGCTTCATGACGCGCGCCGAGCTGATCGCCCGCTACGAGGAACGCAGCGGTCGCACGATGGCGGCGGTCAACTGGTACCAGGCGCTCGCCCTCTGGAAGGCCGCCGTCTTCATGGAGGGCAACTACAAGCGCTTCTCGATGGGGGCGTCCGACGACCAGTACCTGGCGCTTTTCGACAGGGGCGTGCCGCTGCTGGCCCGCTACGCCCGTGCCATCGCCCACGGCGGATGAGGGGGCCCGAGACCACCCTGCCGCGGCTGGAGGAGCTGCTCGGCGTCGCGCTGCGCTAGATCCCGGGGAGCTTCTTGAGCAGCGTGTGCAGCCCGAGGATCGACTCGTTGACCTGCGCGAGGCCGCGTTCGAGGCTCTCCGCCGTGTCGTCGAGGTCGGTCAACTCCTTGTGGAGGGGCTCGAGCCAGGCGCGCAGCGCCGTGACCTCTTCGCGCAGGCTCGCCACCGAGGCCGAGAGCTCGTCCTCTACCCGCGGCAGCTCGCGGACCGAGCGCGCGAGCGAGGACAGGTCGCCCTCGTGCGCAGCCAGCTCGCGCAGGGTTTCGGCCACGGTGTGGAGGTCGTCGAGGGCCCGGATGACCAGGCGGGGCGGAACGGAGAGAGCATCGAGCATGGCCTGAGTTGTACCCGAAGGCATCTGCCAGTCTCCTGGGCGTGCTGCTCGTTCTCTGGGATGTCGACGGGACTCTGGTCCACACGGCCAGCCACGGCCGCTACGCCTTCGAGGAGGCCTACGAGATCGTGACCGGGCGGCCGTTCAACCAGCGCGTCTCCTACGCCGGGCGCACCGACCACCAGATCGCACTCTCGATGCTCGAGGGCGAGCGGGAGCACCTGCCGAACGTGCTCTCCGAGCTCGAGTCGGCGCTGGACGGCCGGCGCGAGAAGATCGCGGCCGAGGGGAGCGCCTATCCCGGCGTACCGGAGGCGCTGGAGGCGCTCCACCAGCGCGACGACGTGATCAACTCTCTTCTCACGGGCAACATCGAGGCCAACGCCGCGCTCAAGGTGAGCGCGTTCGGGCTCGACCGCTGGCTGGACTTCGAGGTCGGGGCCTACGGCTCCGACCCCCACGAGGAGCGCTACGAGCTGGTGGCGATCGCACGCGATCGAGCCGCCGCGAAGTACGGCGAGCCGGCGGGCGCTGTGCTCATCGGCGACACGCCGCTCGACGTGCGTGCGGCACGCGAGGCCGGCGCCCGCGCGGTCGCGGTGGCCACCGGCTTCTCGGACGTCGATGAGCTGCGCGCGTCCGAGCCGGACGCCGTGCTGGAGGACCTCAGCGACACCGAGGCCGCGGTCCGGGCGATCACCGGGTCGTAGGGCGCGCAGCGACGCCTTCGGTCAGCTCTTCCACTTCACGCTGCAGCCCACCGGCTCGGTCTCGGTGCGCGGCGGCTCGTCTCCCGCCCGCAGCGCGTCCAGCGCCTCCCGCAGCCAAGCCGCGTTGAGGCTCGGGTCGCGGTGGTCGGCGTCCGGAGCGCCGCGGTAGCGCAGCCTGCCCTCGCCGTCGATCACGAACACGTCGGGTGTGGTCTTGGCGCCGAAGTCGCGGGCCACCTCCTGCGTCTCGTCGTGAAGGTAGGGCATCGGCCAGTCCTCGGAGGCCACCCTCTCCTTCATGGCCTCGTACGAGTCGCCGGGGTAGCGCTCGGCGTCGTTGGGATTGATCGCCAGGAAGCGCACGTCCGGGTAGTCCCGGGCGGCGTCTGCGATGCGGTCGTGCCACGCCAGCGCGTACGGGCAGTGGTTGCAGGTGAACACGACGGCGGTGATCTTGTCGTCAGCGTCGAGCGAGTGCTCCGTCCCCTCGGTGTCGGGCAGGGTGAAGCCGGGAGCGCTGTCTCCTACGGCGGTCATCTCTTCTCCTCCTTTGCGCGCCGCACGGCGGCTCGCAGGTCCTCTGGGTCTGGTGTGGGCGACGGCCGGCCGTTGCGCAGCCGGTAGAGCCTGCACGTCAGGCCGACCGGCCGGCCCTCGGATGGGACTACGTCGCGGCCCTCGATAAGGATGGTCGGCGAGCCGGGGAAGCCCTCCCGGGCCGCCTGCTCGTCGCTCGTGACCTCCCGTCGCTCGACCGAGTCGGGATCGACCCCTTCCTCGGTCAGGATCTGGCGCAGATCGGCCAGCGCCTCCGGGTGGGACGGGCAGCCCTCCCACCACAGGAGCTCAATCCGCATGTACCTCCATGCGATCGATCTTCGCGTCCTCCACCGGGCGGTCGCCGGCGGCGGTCTCGAGGCCCTCGATCGCATCGACGGTGTCCATGCCGGAGGCCACTCGCCCGAACACGGTGTGCTTGCCGTCCAGCCAGGGGGCGGCATCGGTGGTGACGATGAAGAACTGGCTGCCGTTGGTGTCGGGCCCCCGGTTGGCCATGGCCAGCGCCCCGCGCACGATCTTGTTGTCGTTGAACTCGTCCTCGAACTCGTACCCCGGGCCGCCGGTGCCGGTGCCGAGGGGGCAGCCGCCTTGGATCATGAAGTCGCGGATCACCCGGTGGAAGATCAGCCCGTCGTAGTAGCCGTCGTTCGAGAGCTTCACGAAGTTGTCCACGGTCTTCGGTGCGTCGCCGTCGAAGAACTCGAGCTCGATCGGCCCGTGGTTGGTGTGCATGGTTGCCGTGCTCATCGCCTACCTGTTACCTCCAGCCGGAGCTCCTCGCCCCGGACTCGATTTCCGCTGACCTTGTCCGCCACCTCGGCCGCCCGTGCCGCCGGGACCTCGACGAAGCTGAAGCGCTCGAGCACCCGCACGTTGCGGACGTCGTCGTTCTCCAGATGGGTGTGGTCGACCACGGCGCCCACCACGTCGGCGGGCTCGATGCCGCTGGCGCGGCCGGCGTTCAACACCAGCTTGGCGTAGGGCACGCCGTCGCGGCTGTGCGGCTTGGTGTGCCGCGGCCGGCGCGTCTCGCGCGGAGGCGGCTCGGGCCTGGGCTTGCGCTCGCGCGGCTTGCCGTTGCCCGCCTCCCAGCGCTCGATCTCCGTCTTCGCATGACGCTCGATGGCGTCGATCTCGCGTCGCTGCTTCGGCGTTATGAGCGTGATGGCGCGACCCGACTCGCCGGCGCGGCCCGTGCGGCCGATGCGGTGGACATAGACGTCCGGGGAATTGGGCACGTCGTAGTTCACGACGTGGCTGACGCCGGTTATGTCGAGCCCGCGCGCGGCCACATCAGTGGCCACCAAGAGCCGCTCGCGACCGCCCTTGAAGGCGATCATCACACCGTCGCGCTGACCCTGGGTCATATCGCCGTGGAGGGTCTTCACGCGCACGCCGGCGTCGCCCAGCCGGCGCGCCAGGCGGTCGACGCCGATCTTCGTGCGCACGAAGACGATGGCCTGGTCGGGCCGCTCGGCCTTGAGCACGTCGACGAGCGCACTGGGCTTCTCGCGATCGGGAACCTCGACGTAGAACTGGTCGACCGTGTCGATGGTGAGCGTCGCGGCGCGCACCTGGATCTCCACCGGATCGTGCATGAAGGTGTCGGCGAGCCGACGGATCGGCGTGGGCACGGTGGCGCTGAAGAGGCATGTCTGGCGCCCCATCGGCGCGCGGCGCAGGATCTCCTCGACGTCCTCGAGGAAGCCGAGGTCGAGCATCTCGTCGGCCTCGTCGAGCACCACGTAGCGCGCCTGGTCGAGGAAGAGGTGGTGGCGACCGATCATGTCCATTACGCGGCCCACGGTCCCCACCACGATCTGGGCGTCCTTGAGTCGTGTGGCCTGGTCGCGGATGGGAGCTCCACCGAAGACGGCGACGACCTGGGCGCCGCTGCGCTCCCCGTAGGCGCGCAGCGCCTGGGTGACCTGGATACAGAGCTCGCGGGTGGGAGTGAGCACGAGCGCCTGGACGTCCGGATCGCTCGGATCGACGTACTCGATCATCGGAAGTCCGAAGGCGGCCGTCTTGCCGGTGCCGGTCTGGGCCTGACCGATCACGTCGCGGCCCTGGAGCAGAAGCGGGATCGTCTGCTCCTGGATCGGGGTCGGTCGCTCGTAGCCCAGATGAGCCAGGCACTGAAGGGTCGGCTCGGACAGGCCGAGGTCGGCGAACTTCGTCATGCGGCGTTTGAGACTACTCGGCGGGGTCTTGGGTCCGGGGGCGAAGCCGGGCGTGTGGCGACTTGTCCGCCATATGGACGAACAAGTCGTCAGACGCTCAACGCTCGATCAGCGCATTGCGTCGATCGCGGCCCGACAGCACGGACTCATCACGTGGGATCAACTCTTGTGGGTCGGTGCCACTCGTGCCGGCATCGACAAACGACTGCGAAGAGGCGCCCTGTTCAGGGTTCACCGCGGCGTCTATGCGGTGCGGCACCCCGCACTCACGCGACGCGGCGAGTGGATGGCCGCGGTGCTGGCGCTGGGCAAGAACGCGGCGCTCAGCCATCGCAGCGCCGCCGCACTATGGGACCTTCTGCCCGATCGTGGACCCCGCATCGACGTGACAGTCCCGAGTCAAGGAGGCCGTAAGCGGCGACGGCTGATCGTCGTTCACCGGGCTCGCATGACCGCCGACGAGGCCACCATATTCGACGCAATCCCAGTCACCACGCCCGCCCGGACCCTGCTCGACGTGGCGGACGTCGTTCCCCAGCGGCAGCTCGAGCGGGCGTTTGACCAAGCGGATTACCTCGGCCTCGACGTGAGTGGTCTCACTCCTCGGTACGGCCGCCGTGGCTACGGCCCCCTCTGCGGGATCTTGGCTGACCATGAGGTGGGCAGCACCTGGACGCGATCGGAACTCGAGGAGCGGATGCTGGCCCTCTGCCGCCACCAAGGCCTGCCGCTGCCAGAGGTGAACAGCGAGCCGCTTGGCTTCGAGGTCGACTTCGCGTGGTCGGCTCAGCGGCTCGCGGTGGAGACCGACGGCTGGGCGGCCCATCGGACACGCGGTGCATTCGAGCGCGACCGTCTGCGGGATGCCGCTTTGGTAGAGGCGCAGTGGCGCGTGATTCGCATCACCCGCCGTCGGCTGGCTCGGGAGCCGGCCGAAGTGGCAGCCCTGATCGGCCGGTTGCTCGCCGGCTGACAAGGGTCTGACGCCTTGTTCGCCTTATAGATGAACAGGGCGCCACACCCCTCGGGCGGAGGGACGCCCGTCAGCCTCAGCCCGACGGGTCCAGCAGCACCTTCCCGGTCGTCCGCCGGCCCTGCATGTCCTCGTGAGCCTGGCGCACCTCGGAGAGCGGATACGTGGCACCCAGCTGGGGCCGCAGCTCGCCCCGGACTGCGCGATCGAAGAGGTCAGTCAGCGGCTCTTCCATCATCTCGCGACGGCCGAGGCAGTGCATCAGCCAGAAGCCGATCACCGCACGGCTCTTCCGCATCAGCCGGCCGGTTTCCACCGTGTTCTGCTCACGGCCGGCGATCCCGTACGCCACGAGGCGCCCGAACGGCGCCAGGGCGCCAAAGCACGCGTCGAACACGCGCCCACCCGACATCTCCAAAACGACATCCACCTGGTTGCCGTCGTTGGCCTCGATCAAAGCTGCCTTGAGATCGTCCACGCCAGGGTCCACGGCCGACGTCGGCTCCGAGGGATACCGCCAACTCGCGTTTCTCGGGCGTGGACGCCGTGGCTATCACCCGGCTCGCGCCAAAGGGCGCCGCCAGCTGCACCGCCAGCGAGCCCACCCCACCCGCGCCGGAGACCACCACCACCGCCTCGCCGGGCGCGAGCTTGGCCGAGGTGCGAAACAGGTGCCAGGCCGTGAGGCCCTGGATCAGGAGGGCGAGCGCCTCGCCGTCGCCGAGCCCATCGGGCACCGGGAAGACCATCGACTCGTGGGCCACGGCGTACTCCGCGTATCCGCCGTTGGCGAGCAGCGCGATCACGCGGCGGCCGTCGGGGTCGATGCCCGCCACCTCACCCCCGAGCACGAGCGGCACCTCGTACGGCGCCAGGTAGGTGTTCTCGCGCTGGTGGGTGTCGGCGAAGTTCATCCCCACGCGCGTCACCTTGATCAGCACCTGCCCGTCGCCCGGCTCGGGCTCGGGAATGTCCACCAGCTTCAGCACCTCGGGACCGCCGAACTCGTCGATCTGAACCGCTCGCATCGGCGCAGCCTAGTCAACCAAGTCACGTCCACTACGCTCTCCGGCCCTATGGCCCTCACAGTGGTCGGTTCGATCGCCTTCGACGCGGTCAAGACACCCTTCGGCGAGCGCGAGCGCCTGCTCGGCGGCTCGGCCGTTCACTTCTCGCTCGCGGCGAGCTTCTTCACCGACGTCCGCGTGGTCGGCCCGGTGGGCGACGACTTCGGCGAGGAGGAGCTCGCGGTGCTCCACGCCCGGAACGTGGACACGTCGGACATCGAGCACGTGGCGGGTGGCAAGACCTTCTTCTGGGCCGGCGAGTACGAGTACGACCTCAACACGGCGAAGACGCTCGACACCCAGCTCAACGTGTTCGGCGAGTTTCAGCCGAAGCTCTCGGAGGCGTCGCGCTCTTCGGAGCTGCTGTTCCTGGCCAACATCCAGCCCGACCTCCAGCGCGAGGTGCGCGAGCAGTGTGTGGACGCCCAGGCGGTGGGGCTCGATTCGATGAACTTCTGGATCGAGAACACCCGCGAGGAGCTGGTGCGCACGATCGGCGGGGTGGACATCCTGTTCATGAACGACACCGAGCTGCGCATGCTCACCCAGCTGCCCAACCTCGTCCGCGCGGCCCGCGCGGTCATGGAGATGGGTCCCCGGGTGGTCGTGGCCAAGCAGGGCGAGTACGGTGCCGCGCTGTTCACCGAGGAGGGCTACTTCGCACTGCCCGCCTTCCCGCTCGAGACCGTGATCGACCCCACGGGTGCGGGCGACTCGTTCGCCGGCGGCTTCCTCGGATACCTCGACTCCGCAGGCCGCTCGTTCGACGACTCCACTCTGCGCCGCGCCATGACCTACGGCTCCACCATGGCCTCGTTCTGGGTCGAGGAATTCGGCTCTGAGCGCGGCCAGCGCCTGACCCGCGAGGAGATCGACGAGCGCTACGAGGCCTTCCGGCGCATCACGATGATCGAGTCGGTGCCGGCCGCCCAGCGATAACCGCGCTCATCTGGCGCGGACCAGCCCGGATTTCCGGGTACGATGCAGATCGATGGGAGGCTTCTGGGCCGTCTTCTGGATCGCCGTGGTGCTCAAGATCCCGCTTGTGGCACTGCTCGTGATCGTCTGGTGGGCCATCAAGGAGCCCCCGGTCCCCGAGGCCGAAGACGAGGACGGGGGCGGCTCCGACCGTGACCCGCATCAACCGCCCCGGGGGCGTCCTCCGCGCCCGCCGCGCCGAGGGCCTCATCGCAGGCCGGAGCCCTCGTCCCCGCAGCGCGTTCGCATTGCGCGCGGACGCAGGCGCGTGCCCGCCGGGCACCGCTAACGGCTGTCTGCCGAGCCCGTCCGGCGCCGCCGCAGCGGATCGTAGGTCGCGCAGCGGGTGTGTGCGACGAGGTCGGCTCGCAGCAGAAGGCGATCGTCCGCCGCGGAGACACCGCGGCCGCACACGACGCATATGGGCCGCCCGCCGCGGGGAGAGGTCATCACGTTCCTGATCGTTTGCACAAGAGGAGCCATCTCCACACAGCTTCGGCACCGGTTGCCGGCACCTCGTGACTTGTTCGTGAAGGCGCCCGCGGTTCCGGTAGTTTTCGCGCCGTGACCCCCTTCTACGTCTGCGGAATCATCCTCGCGGTCTGGGCGCTGGTGGTCACCTTCATCGGGGTCACACGCGACAACTTCCCCGCCTCGGCCGGGGCGGAACGGATGGTCGGCCTGATCTCCGTCGTGCTCGTGGCTGCCGCCGTCGCGACCGCGATCTACGGCGCAGCGAACGAGGAGCACGGCGAGGAAGGCGAAGAGGGCGAGGAAGCCGCCCTCGTTCTGCCACTCTGAGACGCATGCCTCCCATCGAAGACGACGGAGTGGCGGTTCACTACACCGCCGTAGCAAAGGGCACGCCGGTGATCAGCTCGGACGGCGAGCAGGTTGCCATCGTCCTGGAGGTGCTCGACAACTTCCGCGAGCACATCTTCGACGGACTCGTCATCCAGACCAACGACGGGGTGCATCGCTTCGTGGACGCACCGGAAGTGGCGCGCACCGCCGAGCGTGCGGTCACGCTTGGGATCACGGCCGACGACGTCTCGAAGCTCGGCCCACCCGAGGCACCCGCCGGCGCGGCGGGCTCGGTCAAGCGGCTGTTCGGCGGCTTTCGGCGCCGCTGACCGCGGTCGTCAGCGATCGCGCGTCGGTAGCCCTCGGCCAAGCGCTCGAGGGAGCGCTCCCATGTCCGCGGGGCCACCGCGGCGAGTCCGCCTTCCGAGAGCCGGGTGCGCAGGACCGGCGACGCCGCCAGCTCGGTAACGGCCGCCGCCAGCGCCTCCGGCTCCGCCGGGCACAGCAGTCCGCTGCGGCCATCCTCGATCAGGGACAACGGCCCGCCCTCGGCGACCGCCACCACCGGCAGGCCGCTCGCCTGCGCCTCCAGGATCACCTGGCCGAACGTGTCGGTCTGGCTGGCGAAGAGGAACACTTCGGCGTTCGCGTATGCGCGCGCGAGCTCTATCTCGTCGAGCCAGCCGAGGAAGGTCGCGTGCTTGCCCAGTCGCGCCCTCAGCGCCGTCTCCTCGGGCCCCCCGCCGGCCAGCACGAGGTGCAGGCGCGGATCGGTTTCGCGTGCCCGAAGGAAGGCCGAGGCGAGCAGGTCGGCGCCCTTCTCCTTCGTGAGCCGCCCCGCGTAGAGCACAGACACCTCCCCGGGTAGCGAGCCCCGGGCGCGCAAGCGGGGATCGAACCGGCTCAGGTCGACGCCGCGGTCCCAGCGCTCGACCCGGCCCTCCGTTATGCCGAGAGCGCGCAGCGACTCGTCGGCAGACTCGCTCGGCGAGAGGACCACTTCGCAAAGGCCGTAGAGCGCGGCCAGTGCTGCATCCATCCCCGCCCGCAGCCGCCGGTCGCCGGAGCGCAGCCCGGCGTATACCCCGAGCTCCGTGTGGTAGGAGCCCACCAGCGGCAGCTCCATGGTCCGGGCGATGAGCGCGGCAGCGACCCCGGCCGGGCCAGGGGAGCAAAGGTGCACGATGTCGTAGCGGCCCTCGGCGAGCGCGTCCACCACGGCGTGGAGGCTGGGCACTCCCACCCGCAGGCCGGGGTAGAACGGGATCTCGGCCTCGGCCACCGCCGGCAGCCGCCGGTCGACGTTCGGGTCGGTGCCGATCACCTCGACCTCGAAGCCCGGCACGCCGCGGTCGCGCAGCTCGTCGAGGGTGTGGGTCACGCCGTGCATGCCACCCAGGCCGTCGGCCACGAGCGCCACTCGGCGAGGCTCGGTCTCGCGCGTGATCAGCCTGCTCTTCTCGCGCCCGAGGAACGCCGCCGCCGGGGCATAGGGAATCGCGGGCACGCAGGCTTCGAAGACCGACCCCGCGGCCTCCAGGTAGCCGTCTCCCCTCTCGGCGGCCTCGCAGTACCACCTGCACGGCCTCGCGCAGCCGGCGCTCGTGAACGCGCTTGGCGCGCCGGCAGAGGTCGGCGTGGGAGAAGCGGTCGTCCTGCATCCACCGCCAGCAGGTCGGGCTCGGACACGTCGAGCTCGAGCGAGTCGAGCCACGCGCGCAGCAGCGCGCGCGCATGGCCGGGCCCCAGATCGGCGGCGAGCGGCCCTGAGCGGGCATCGCCCTGGCTCATCACACGCTCGACGATCGACAGCACCGCCTTCGGATCCAGGACCGTGGCCTCTTCGCCGCTCCCGAGCGCCCGGACCGTGAGCGCCATCGCAGCGTGCGTCCACTTCGCGGCGCTGCCCTGTTCGCCGCGGGCCGTGGCGTTGCCCCGCCTCAGGCGGCGCAGAAACTCTTCCGGAGTCGACGCGGGCGGCGTCTCGGTCCAGGTCCGCCCGATGTCGACTCCGGCGTGGTCGTCGGAACCCCCGACGCCGGCGCCCCCGTGGGTCTCGATGTAGATGGCGGCGGGCATGTTGAGCTCGCGCGCCCGGGCGCCGTTGCGGGTCTCCCACACCGGAAACAGCCGCGCGAGCCGGCGCCGGTGGCGCGCGGTGAGCGGCGCTTCAACCGCGTAGAAGGGATGCGCCAGCGCGCAGGCGATCGAGTTGCCGTGCAGGTACTCGGCCACGACCTCGACGTCGCGCGCGTGAGCCTGGAGCCAGACGTGATCGCCGGGCGTGATCCCCCAGCAGAGCACGTGGACGGCCTGGGGCTCGCCTCTGAACCAGGTCGTCAGCTCCTCGGAGACGAAGACGTCCGGCCGGTCGGCCAGATCGAGCACGCCGGCGATCGTGTCGTGATCGGTGATCGTGACGAAGTCCATCCCGCGCCGCTTCGCGAGTTCGTAGACCTCCTCGGGCGGCGTGGCGCACTCCGGCAGCCCGAGAGCGCGCTGCACGCCGAGGCGCGAGTGCTCGGACGCCGTGGAATGACAGTGGAGGTCGGCCTTCGCAACCGGAGTGGGAATCATCGGCGCTCCCTGGTCGTCGTTCATGTCGACACTGAGATTCGCTCCTGAGCGGGGCTTTTTCGTTACCGGCGGGCAAAGCTCGCGTGACGGCTGTGTGAAGTACCGTGGCGCCGCGATGCAGGACACCCCCTTCTCCCTCCGGCTCGCCGGCCCCGGGGACGTCGACGCGATAGCCCGGACCATCGAGCTCGGCTTCGAGAGCTTTCGGGAATTCGCGCCGGATACCTGGGAGCCGCCCGCTGTCGAGGGTGAGGAGATCGCCGAACGCCTGAGCGACCCCGCCGTGTGGTGTCAGGTCGCCGAGTCGGACGGAGAGCCGGCCGGCCACGTGGCCTTCGTGCCGGCCTCCAGCCACGCGCTCTGGCCCGAGCCCGATCCCGGCCTCGCCCACCTGTGGCTGATCTTCGTGCGCGAGCCCTTCTGGGGGAGCGGCGTGGCCACGGCGCTCCACACGGCGATGCTCGAGGAGGCCCGCGGGCGTGGCTACGCGCGCTTGCGCCTGTTCACACCCGCCGGCCAGGCCCGCGCGCGCCGCTTCTACGAGCGCGAGGGCTGGGCCCTGGCCGCACCGCCCTTCTTCGACGAGAGCTTCGGAATGGAGATCGTCGAGTACCGCCGCGCGCTCACGTTCACCCGATCGTCACAGGAAGACACGGCCTAGCTGGAAGAAGAGGGCATGCCCGAGCCGGTGGTCCTCGAAGCCGGCCCGGTGCGAGTGTCGGTCTCGGTGGATCCCTTCGCGATCGAGGTCCGGCGCGGCCGCCGCCTGATCCGGGGCCTGCGGTTGTGGGCGGCCCACGGCGAGATCCAGGACCAGTTCGTTCAGCTCACCGAGGGCATGATCTCCGCGGAGGAGCTCGAGCGGCCTTACCACTTCGCCCCGACCAGCTCCGCCGGCCCGCGCTTCGCGGGCCCGGCCGGCGAGGTGGAGCTCGAGCTGAGCCGCGAGCGCCTGACCATCGAGTTCCGGCCCGCCGGCGAGCCGCTGCGCGCGGGCGCCGAGTGGGAGGCGCGTGCCGGCGAGCGTTTCACCGGGCTGGGCGCGCGCCACGGGGAGCGGATGGAGCAGACCGGGCGCCGAATCCGGCTCGGCGCCGACCGGCGCTACACCGGCCCGGACTGCCCACCCGACATGCTCGACGTCGGGGGCATCCCCCAGGGTGACTACGCACCCGTCCCGTGGCTGCTCGCCAGCCGTGGCTACTCGCTCTGGCTCGAGACCGACGGCCACGGCGCCGAGTTCGACCTCGGGCACCGGATCTCCGTCTCCTGCCGCGCGGCGGCGGGTCCGTTTCGCCTGCACGTGCTCACCGACCCGACGCCCGCCGCGCGCCTGCGGCACCTGCTGCGGCTGACCGGCCTGCCGCCCGTGTTGCCCGAATGGGCCTACGGGCATTGGAAGTCACGCGACGTCTACGAGCACCAGAACGACGTGGAGGACGACTTCGAGGGCTACCGGCTCCACGACCTGCCGCTCGACGCAATCGTGGTCGACTCGCCCTGGGAGACGCAGTACAACACCTGGGAGCCCAACCCCCACCAGTTCCCGGATTTCGCTGGCATGGTGCGTCGCTTCCGAGCGGCGGGGGTGCGGACGGTGGTGTGGGTCACGCCCTGGGTCAACCTCGACTCGCGTGACGGGCAGCGCCCGCCCGACCCGGAATCGGAACGCCTCCACGCCGAGCCCTCGCCGACCTATGAGCCCGCGGCCCGCGCCGGCCACTTCGTGCGAGGGGCCGACGGGCGGCCGCTGGTGGCCCGCTGGTGGATGGGCACCGGCTCCCCGGTGGACTTCACCTCGGCGGCCGCGGAGCAGTGGTGGCGCGACCAGGCCAAGCGGCTGCTCGCCCTCGGAGTCGAGGGCATCAAGGCCGACGACGGCGAGGGCTGGTACTACCCGCCCGACGCGCAGCTGGCCGACGGGCGCAGCGGCGCCGAGGCCGCCTGGGCGCTGGGGCTCCTGTACCGGCGCTCGATGCAGCGAGCGCTCGACGAGGTCCACCCCGGCCGCGGCGTGGTCTTCGGCCGGCCGGGCTGGACGGGGCAACAGGCCGTGGGGGTCACCTGGGGCGGCGACCAGGCCTCCGACTTCTGGTCACTGGAGACCCTGGTGGCCGCCACGCTCACCGCGGCCGCCACCGGCTTCTCCAACTGGTCTCACGACGTGGGCGGCTACCTCGGCGAGCGCCTGGTGGCGCGCTGCCCGAAGGAGCTGCTCTTGCGGTGGGTCCAGTTCGGATCTTTCACGCCGCTGATGCAGGCGCACGGCCGTCTTCCGCAGGAGGCCTGGACCTATGACGCAGAGACGCTGCGGGTCTACCGCGAGTTCGTCCTGCTCCACGAGCGCCTGGTGCCCTACGTGCGGGCCGCCGCCGCGAGCGCCGCCCGCAGCGGCCTGCCGATCATCCGCCCGCTCCTCCTCTCCGAC
The DNA here is from genome assembly GCA_963733655.1 of uncultured Thermoleophilaceae bacterium. GTDB lineage: Bacteria > Actinomycetota > Thermoleophilia > Solirubrobacterales > Thermoleophilaceae > JACVRW01. The sequence continues at coordinate 79,318 of CAVTEX010000009.1, read as the reverse complement.
CCCGCGGATGAGCGCGGCTGGGCGCTCGCCGATCAGTACGGATACGGGCCTTCGCTGTGGGTAGCGCCCGTGCTGGAGCAGGGAGCGCGTGAGCGGGAGGTGTCGCTGCCCCGCGGCGACTGGCTCGACTTCTGGTCCGGGGAACGGGTGGAGGGCGGGGGCGAGATCCTGGCGGCCGCGCCGCTGGGGCGGATCCCCGTGTTCGTGCGCTCGGGCTCGATCGTCGTGACCCACCCCGCCGGGCACGTCCGTGCGGGACTGGGCGACACGCCCGAGCGCGAGCGGCCGCTCGAAGCGACGCTATGGGGCCGCCCGCGCCTCGGGAGGGCCGCCGTGCGCCTGGCGGACGGCACCCGCGTCTCGTGGCGGCGGGGGCGCTTCCAGGTCGAGCCGGCGCGACAGGTGCGTTTCGACGAGCGCGGTTAGCGACCTGACGTTCTTGACCTGCAGAGTCTCGATCGCCTGGTCGCAGGCCTGCTCGAGCTCCTCCCGGCCGTCGGGCACCGACTGGCAGTTGATGAAGTACTCGGTGTCGCCGTCGAACGTGACCACGATCGTGCTGCGGCCGTCCTCGGGGGTCTCGAGCATGGTGACCTCATAGCGGAAGGTGAGCGGGCCGCCCGTGTCGATGCGCTCACCCTCGAGCGGCGCACCGGCGAGCTGGCTCAGCACCTGATCGAGTTCCTTGCGCACGACCTCGGCGTCGCCGGCGCTCACCGAGCGGTTGAGGGCATAGCGCTGGACGAAGATCGCGTTGTCCTCGCTGGTGGCCAGCGCGACCGTCTCCTCCGCCTCGCCGGCAGACTGCGAGAGGTTCACGTCCTCCGTGCGCTGCGAGGTCCCCCGGGTACTCGAAGGTGATCGCAAAGCCCTCCTCATCGAAGGTCTTCGTCTCGTCGTCCGAGGAGCCACAGCCGCCCAGAGCGACGACCGCCAGGACCATCGATGCCGCTTTCGTCAGAATTCCGGGAACAGAGGACGCACCAGGCATCAGGTCAGGAGAGAAGATGGCAGATGAACAGGTCAGCACCGACGACGGAGGCGGCGTAGCCACGGCTGCAGAAACCCTCACCGTTACCGACAACCGGACGGGCGAGACCTACGAGGTCGAGGTCTCGGACGGCACGGTCAACGCGATGGACTTCCGCCAGATGAAGGTCGACGAGGACGACTTCGGCCTGATGACCTACGACCCGGCCTTCACGAACACGGCTTCCTGCCGGAGCTCGGTCTGCTACATCGACGGCGAGGCCGGCATCCTCGAGTACCGCGGTTATCCGATCGAGCAGCTGTGCGAGAAGTCGACCTATCTCGAGGTCGCCTACCTGCTCATCTACGGCGAGCTCCCCACGCAGCAGCAGCTCGACGAGTGGATCTTCGAGATCACTCACCACACCTACGTCCACGAGAACATCAAGAAGTTCGTGGAGGGCTTCCGCTACGACGCCCACCCCATGGGCATGCTGCTCGCCACGGTCGGGGCGCTCTCGACCTTCTACCCCGACGCCAAGAACATCGACGACGCGAGCGAGCGCCACATGGCGGCGGTGCGGTTGATCGCCAAGGTGCCGACTCTCGCGGCGTTCGCCTATCGCCACAACCTCGGGCTGCCGTACGTCTATCCGGACAACGACCTCTCCTATCCGGGGAACTTCCTCTCGATGATGTTCAAGATGACCGAGGTGAAGTTCGAGCCCGACCCGCGGCTCGCGCGCGCTCTCGACGTCCTCTGGATCCTCCACGCCGATCACGAGCAGAACTGCTCGACCAACGCGGTGCGCGGAGTGGGCTCGTCCCAGGTGGACCCGTACTCGGCCGTCGCCGCCGGCGTCGCCGCCCTCTACGGCCCGCTGCACGGCGGCGCCAACGAGGCCGTGCTGAAGATGCTCGACCGGATCGAGACGGTCGACAACGTGCCCGGCTTCCTCGAGGGAGTGAAGAACCGCGACCAGAAGCTCATGGGCTTCGGCCATCGGGTCTACAAGAACTACGACCCACGCGCGCAGATCATCAAGGAGCACGTGGACCAGGTGTTCGAGGTCACGGGCAAGAACCCCAAGCTCGACATCGCCACCGAGCTCGAGAAGCGCGCGCTCGACGACGACTTCTTCAGGGACCGCAAGCTCTACCCGAACGTCGACTTCTACTCGGGCCTGATCTACGAGGCGCTGAACCTGCCTCCCGACATGTTCACGGTGATGTTCGCGATCCCGCGGACGTCGGGATGGGTCGCCCAGTGGCTCGAGATGGTTACCGACGACGCCACCAAGATCGCCCGTCCGCGCCAGATCTACACCGGCCAGCGGGAGACGGACTACGTGGAGATCGGTCAGCGCAAGAAGCTCACCGAGAAGCCGGTGGCGGAGACGAGCCTGATCGATCCGGCCAAGAGCTGAGCCTTACGCAACCGTACGCAGGACTGGCGCAAATTCACAAGTCGTATTAGCTTCGTCACGGATTGGCCCCGACCCCATTTGGTGGGGTCCGTGACGAAAGGACTACATGGACTTGCAGCACTCGATTTCGCTGCGGCGGACTGCCCTGGGCATCGCCGCCGCGGCAGCAGTATCGGTGGCGCCCGGCCGCCCAGGCGGCCACCGTGGAAACGGTGGCCCGCGGGCTCGACAACCCGCGTAGCGTGGCCGTCGCCCCCGACGGTTCCGTGTTCGTGGCGACTGCCGGCCGCGGCGGGAGCAGGTGTCAGGGCAAGGGCGAGGAGCGCCAGTGCCTCGGTGCGACCGGCAAGATCGTCAGATACTCAGGCGGCAAGGCACGCACGTACGCCAAGGGCTTCGCGTCGATCGCGGCCCCTGGTGGCCTCTTCGCCGGTGGGGTGTACGGCATCTCGGTCAACCCGTCGGGCAAGGCCTTCGCCGTCACCGGATCGGGCCCCCCTGGATTCGTCAAGTCGCTGCCGCAGCTCGCCCGCCGGCAGACCGGGCGTGTGTTCGACGTGCGCAAGGGCGGATTCTCGGCGGTCGCGCGCATCGACCGCTTCGAGTGGAAGAACAACGTGGACGACGTCAAGGGCGACCGCAACTCCAACCCCTACGCGGTGCTCGCACAGGCAGACCGTGAGGTCGTGGTGGACGCCGGCGCCAACGCGGTCTTCGAGGTGCGCGGCAGCAAGGTCAGCCTGCTCGCGGTGATCCCGAAGAACGGCAAGGCGCAGGCGGTGCCGACCTCGATCGCCGCCGGACCCGAAGGCGAGCTCTACGTCGGCGAGCTGGCCGAGGGCGCCGGCAAGGGCAAGGCGCGTGTGTGGCGGATCCCCGCTGCGGGCGGAAGCCCCACCGTCGCGGCCACCGGGTTCACCAACATCACCGGGGTGGCGGTCGGTCCCGACCAGAGCCTCTACGTCACGGAGTTCGCGCGCAACCTGCGCAAGGAGGACATCCGCGGGGAGCTCACACGCGTGGCCCCCGACGGCACGCGCACCAAGCTCGGCGGCGGCGAACTGGTCGCTCCGACAGGTGCGGCCGTGGACGCGACCGGCGCGGTGTACGTCTCCAACTTCAGCGTCCTGCCCGGCAAGACGCCGAAGAAGAGCCCCTTCAAGGGCGCCGGCGGAACGCTGGTGAAGATCACCCCGTAGTACTTCCAGAGGGCCGGGCCCGGTCGGGCCCGGCCCTCGTCTCAGATGCGGAAAACCGGCACGAGGCGCTTCTCGTGCTCGGCGTCGATCTCGGCCACCACCTCGATGTATTCCTCGATGCCCGAGTCGCGCAGCTTCGTGGCCAGCAGCTCGTCGACCTGGAACAGGCCCGCCGAGTTGTTCATCTCGATCTCGACTCGCACGGGGCGTTCGTCGCCGCTCTCGATCCGGACCGCGTCGATCGCGGCCGCTGAGATCGAGTGGATGTTCGGACGGCGCGTTTCGAAGGGGATGCGCGACCGCCCCGAGGCCATGTCGAGCGCATCGGCCACCCGGACGATTCCCGCTTCGGCCGTGATCGGGTCGCCGCGGCGCCGGTGACCGATCACCGCGTGCAGCGCCTCGGACATGACCACGGTCAGCTCGGGCTCGTCGTAGATCCCGTCCAGGAGCAGCGGCATGCGGTCGGAGGCCAGAAACAGGCTGTACTGCTCGTGGTCGGTGCGGTGGATCGTCATGCCCGTGTCGTGGAACAGGCATGCGGCCGCAATCACCACCTCGGCGTCGCGGGCGCCCATGCCGTGATCGGCGACCATCGCCGGCTCGACCCCCGCCCGGTTGAGCAGGCGAAACAGCCGCAGCGCGATGTTCACCACGATCTGCACGTGCACGACCGAGTGGTCGGACATGTCGCGGCGGTCGGCGTTGACCTGCTGCATGTACCACCAGGCGCGCAGCCTCTCGTCGCCGTTGGCGGCCTCGAGCAGCCGCTCCAGCTTGCGGTTGCCCCGCAGGGGGGCGCTGATCGCGAGATCGGGAAGCTCCACCCCGGGTACCCTACGTTCAGTGGAACTCGACCCTCTATTCGACGGGCACGGCCGCCGCATCTCGGACCTGCGGGTTTCCGTCACCGACCGCTGCAACTTCCGCTGCCAGTACTGCATGCCCGCCGACGGGCTGCCCTGGCTCGACCGTGACGAGATCCTGCACTTCGAGGAGATCGAGCGCGTGGTCTCGCTCCTGGCCCGGATGGGGGTGACCGACCTGCGCCTGACCGGGGGCGAGCCGCTCGTGCGCCGCGAGTTCCCACGCCTCGTCTCCATGCTGTCGCGCATCGACGGCATCGAGGACCTGTCCCTCACCACCAACGCCTACCTGCTCGAGCGCGACGCCGAGGCGCTGGTCGAAGCCGGCATCACGCGAGTGAACGTGTCGATCGACTCCCTCCAGCGCGACCGCTTCTTTCAGATCACCCGGCGCGACTCGCTTCCACAGGTGCTGCGCGGGCTCGAGGCGATCGGCCGCTTCCCCGAGGTGAGGCCGATCAAGGTCAACGCCGTGGCCCTGCGCGGGTTCACCGAGGAGGAGGCGCTCCCCTTCGCCGAGTTCGCCCGCTCGACCAGCTACCAGGTGCGTTTTATCGAGTTCATGCCCCTCGACGGCGACCACGCCTGGACCCCCGACCAGGTGCTCGCCGGCGAGGAGATCCGCTCGATTATCCACCGCGTTCACCCGCTCGAGGAGCGCCCGCGCGAGCCGCACGCCACGGCGCGCGTGTTCGCCTTCAGGGACGGCCAAGGCGAGATCGGCTTCATCAACCCGGTCTCAGAGCCCTTCTGCGCCGACTGCAACCGGATCCGGCTGACCGCCGAAGGCAAGCTCCGCACATGCCTGTTCTCACTCCACGAGACCGACCTGCGCGAGCCTCTGCGCGCCGGCGCTTCCGACGCGGAGCTGGAACGCGTGATCCGCGACGCCGTCTGGCGCAAGGAGCTCAAGCACCACGTGGGCGAGAAGGGCTTCAGGCAGCCGCCGCGGACGATGTCCGCGATCGGCGGCTAGAAGCGATCAACCCGCCCCGACTTAGTCGCTGTTGCCGTACTTGAGTTCGTCGGCGATCAGGCCGTAGAGGATGCCGTCTTGCCAGGTGTCGCGGCGCCAGTAGGCCTGCCGGCGCGTCCCTTCACGTTGGAAACCGGCGCGGGCGAATGCCCGCAGCGCCGGCTGGTTGTCGCCGTAGACCTCGAGCTGGACTCGGTGAACGTCGTAGCGTGCGACGAGGTGTTGACTGGCGGCTCGGGTCATGGCGGTTGCGATGCCTTGTCCGCGAACGTCGGGCTCGACAACGACGTGAGAGAGCTCTGCGATCCGGGAACGACGGTTGACCAAGCTCCACTTCAAGGCGGCCAGGGGGTGCCGCTCGCGGGTCGCGATGAGCCACCCGGCCCGATCGCTGGCCGCTGCGAGTTCTGTGCGCAGGTCCTCCTCGCGTCGGTCAGACACAGCGAGATACTCCGCCGTCGTGGGGTGCGCAAGGAGCTCGGCCAGCCACGGCGCGTCCTCTTCGAGCGCCAGGCGGATCGCAGGTTCGTTGAGAGATCTAGCAGTGGTCACCCAAGCTGCCAGGCTGGCAACGATCTGGGGTAGGGGTGGCTGACGGTGGCTGCTCTCAGGCTAGACCGACGCTGGTGCCGCGGGGTTTGCGCGCCCGCACGATCGCCGAGCTGGCGTGTTCGTGCACGCGGTGGGTCTCGCGGATCTCGATATCGACAAAGCCCTCGTCGGCGAGCATGGCCTCGAACTGGCCGCGGGTCAGTGCGCCGGCGACGCAGCCCGTCCATTGCCGCATGTCCTCTCGGGTGGCCCTGTCCATGCCTGGGTCAGCGATCACGTCGGAGACAGCGAATCGGCCGCCCGGTCGCAGCACGCGGGCGGCCTCACGCAGAACCCGCCGCTTGTCGGCCGAGAGGTTGATGACGCAGTTGGAGATCACGACGTCGACAGATGCCTCGGTGAGAGGGATCTCCTCGATGTAGCCCTTGACGAACTCGACGTTCTCGAGGCCGTGGTCGCGCGCGTTGGCACGTGCGAGCTGAAGCATCTCGTCGGTCATGTCCAGCCCGATCGCCTTGCCGGCGGCGCCGACCCGACGGGCCGAGATCAGCACATCGGCCCCGGCGCCGGAGCCCAGGTCGAGCACCGTCTCGCCTTCGTGCAGGTCGGCCACCGCGGTGGGGACGCCGCAGCCCAGCGAAGCCTCGACCGCCGCCCTTGGCGCGGTGTCTGCCTCCGCGCCGTAGAGCGTGTGGCCAAAGACCTCTGTGCCGTTTCGGTCCACGAGGCTCATGTCTGGATCGGTGAAGGCGTCAGTTGGACTGCAGCCACAGCCCGCTGCGTCTGCGGCGCCGGTCGCGGCCGCGGCGTAGCGCTCACGGACGGTCTCGCGCAGCTCCGCGGCGCCCGGGGTGGCGGTCTGGCCGGCCGAGCATCCGCAGGCGCCGCCGGCGGCGCCGGTCTCGCAGCACGCAGCCTTGTCGGCGGGCTCACAGCAGGTCTGTTGTGCCTGCGGCGAGCAGCACTCAGAGGTTGGTTCGGTGGGGGTCAGCTCAGCCATTCGGCGAGTTCCTCCAGGGCTTCGGGGTGCACGTAGTAGTAGGCCCACAGCCCGCGGCGCTCGGAGTCGACGAGCCCCGCTTCGCGCAGCTTCTTGAGGTGGTGAGACAGCGTGGGCTGGGTGATGTCGAACAGCGGCACCAGCTCGCAGACACAGACCTTGCCGGCGTGCTTTCGCAGCACGTCCACCAGTTGCAGCCGGACCGGATCACCTAGGGCCTTGGCTACCTCGGCCATGCGCAGCGCCTGCTCTCGCTCGACGTCGGGGTAGACGACGGGCTCGCAGCACGGCTCACCGGCGGGGCGCTTGGTTTTCGGGGCCAACTCCAGATCGATGGACATCGATCCGAAAGTATCGATTGAACTGATGAATGTCAATCTTTACACTGGAGGCGTCGATGGCTCAGGCCACACGCAACCGCCCACGAGCTCGACGGTCACCAGGCAGCCGTTCAACCGTCGCCGATCTGAGCATGTTCGGGATCGACGACTCCGTGCTGGCTGTTGGCAACCTCGAGCTCTGGCCGTCAGAGCGCCAGGTCTTCGTGGCCGGGCAGCGCGTTGGGGTGGCGCCACGCGAGTTCGATGTGCTGCTCGCGCTTGCGGCGTGTCACGGCCACGTGGTGGCGCGCGAGCACCTGTACCGAAACGTATGGGGCCGCGGACCGGGACCGCGTGATCGGTCGCTGGACTTTCACGTCAGCCGTATCCGGCAGCACCTGCGCGAGGCCGCCCCAGGCTGGACCTACATCCACACCCATTTCCGCCACGGCTACCGGCTCGAGCCCGAGCCCAGTGGTCGTGGCCGCCGAGGGAGGGCGAAATGAAGTACGTGCTGTTCGTCTGCACCCACAACGCGGGCCGTTCACAGATGGCCCAGGCGCTGTTCGAGCGCCACGCCCCCGACGACATCCGCGCCGAGTCGGCCGGCCAAGAACCCGCCAAGCGAGTTTGGCCTGAGGTGGTCGAGGCGATGCGCGAGATCGACATCGACCTCTCCGGCCGGCGACCGAAGAAACTCACCGTGGAAATGCAGCTGCACGCCGACTGGGCCATCACCCTGGCCTGCGGCGCGCAGTGCCCATATGTGCCCACCACCGTCGAGGACTGGGACATCCCGGACCCCGCCGGCAAACCCATCGAGGAAGTGCGCGCCATCCGCGACGCCGTCGAGATGCGCGTCCGGGACCTGATCGAGCATCGCCTCGACGCGATCCGCTCCGACCGCACCGCCCACCAGCTGCGCCTCCAGCGCCTGCTCCCCGACCTGGTTGAGGAGTTCGAGGGTCTGCGCTCGGACGCCGAGATCCGCGCCTGCGCCGACGCCATCCTGGCCGGCTACCAGGAGGCCCCGGTACGGTCGTTCGTGATGAGCATCGCTCACCGCCGCACCCGCGACTGCCTGCGCGCCGAACACTGCGACGCGCTGGCCACCGCCGACAACTGAGCCGTCCGACCCAGCTCGCCAGGCAGCAGCGGAATGAGCGCCGTCGCGATCATCACCGATATCCACGCCAACCTTCCGGCCCTCCGAGCCGCCTTGGCCCGCATCGAACAGCTCGGCATCAAACAGGTCTACTGCGGCGGTGACCTCGTCGGCTACGGCCCCCACCCCAACCAGGTCTGCGCCCTCGTCGAGCAGCTACGGATCCCGACCATCTACGGCAACTACGACTACGCCATCGGCCGCGACCTCGAAGACTGCGGCTGCGCCTACGTCGACCAACACGACCGCGAACTCGGCCAACAATCCGTCGACTGGACACTCGCCCACACCAACCAACGATCGAAGGACTTCATGCGCGCACTTCCCTTCGACCTGCGCTTCCAGCTCGCGGGAAAGCGCGTCCGGCTCGTGCACGGCTCCCCGCGCAAGGTCAACGAATACCTCTTCCAAGACAAACCCGCCCGCACCTTCGAGCGCATCGCCGCCGGCGCGGACTGCGACACCCTCGTCTTCGGTCACACCCACCAGCCCTGGACGCACCAATACGGCGGCGTCCAGTTCGTCAACTGCGGCTCGGTCGGTAAACCCAAGGACGGCGATCCGCGCGCCGCCTTCGCGATCCTGCACCCCGGCGCGGACGGATTGGACGTGGCCATCGAGAGAGTCGGCTATGACGCCGAGTCGGTGGCACGCGAAGTGGCGGCGGCGGGCCTGCCTAACGAGTACGCCGAGAAACTCATCCTCGCCGCTTGACGAAGACGGCAGCCGGGGTCCATCACCCAATCGAGGCCCAGCTGAAGGTTCTCGGCGGACGCCGCTGGTGGTGAACGCGGGCGCGCTGCCTCAGGCCGCGCGCTCGAGCACCCAGTCGCGCCAGTCCTCGGACACGTCCTCGATCAGCAGCCGCGGCAGCTGCGAGCGATCCACGAGGTAGGCGTGCGCGAAAGCCCGGATCGTGAGGTCGTGGTCCGGACGGGAAACGACCTCCACCGCGTCGCCGGCCTCGAGAAGGCCCTCCTCGACGATCCGCAGGTACGCGCCCGGCCGCAGCGCGGCCGCGAAGCGCTTGAGCATCTTCGGATCGCCGAAGCGCACGCCGAGCTTCCAGCACGGGAAGCGCGGCTCGGACACCTCGAGCAGCACCGAGCCGATCCGCCAGCGCTCGCCGATCAGCGCGCCGGTCACGTCGACCCCGCGCAGGGTGAGGTTCTCGCCGAAGACCCCGTCGGGCAGGTCGGTCCCGAGCTCTGCCTCCCACCAATCCGTGTCCTCGCGCGCGTAGGAGTAGACCGCCTTGTGTACGCCGCCGTGAACGGAGCGGTCGGCCTGGTCGTCGCCCTCTACGTTCACGCCGCGAACGGCCACCGGTCCTGCCACCGGGAGCTTCCAAATCCCGGTCTTGACCAAGACGTTCCCGCGGCGCACCTCGCGAACGTCGGCGACGTTGACTGAAAGTACGCTCCCCGGCATGCCGTACACGCTCACGATACGTCACGGTGCCAAGGTGACCCGCGAGCGTTACACCGACCTTGCCGCTGCCCTCACCGCCCTCGAGGACAGGGGAGTCCAGCTCGAGCGCGGCGCACACGCCAGGCGCCGTGGAGGCACGCTCATCCGCAAGCTGGAGCCCGTGCAGCAGGTGGTGGCCCGCCTCGAGCTGTCGGGGAAGCGCACGCGGGGCGGCGTCGACGTGCGCGGCGACGGCTCGAGCGAGGCCTTCACGGGCCGCATGCGGCGCCGGCTCATCGAACAGCGCCGCCAGGAGACGGCCTACGAGGCGCTTCGGCGGACACTCCAGGCCGGATGAACGTCTGGCGCGTAAAGCTCCCGAGGGGTGCCGAGCCGCCCTATCGCGTCTTCGTCAACGGCGTGCCCCAGACGGAGGGCGAGGACTACGAGCTGAAGGGCCGCGAGCTCTTGTTTCGCAAGCCGCTCGAGAAAGAGAGGCTTGGCGCGGGGCGCTGGACGGCGATGTTCTTCGGCCTCTTCGGGTCGTACGGGAAGAACGACTCCGTCGACGTCCAGTATCGGCTCGGCGGGCGCGACACGGTGGCCACCGGACTCGACATCGTGCCGCCGGGCGACGAATGAATTCGCATCCGGCTGAACCAAACGCCGCCGGCTTGCGAAAGCACAGGGCAGGACCCACGGCTCCATGCCCAGCCAAACGACCACGCTCGCAGCGCCGGCCGAGGAGGCACACCTCCTCGGCCTCGTGGCCGCCGGTGACCACGGCGCCCCGCTTGTGCATCTCTATCGCCGTTACTCCTCGCGTCTCTACGGGCTCGGCCTGCGGCTCACGGGCGACAGCGGCATGGCGGAGGAGCTCGTGCAGGAGACCTTCGTCCGGCTCTGGCGCAGCGCGGAACGCTTCGATCCCGACCGGGGCAGCGTGCGCACCTGGATTTTCACGATCGCCCGCCGGGCGGCGGTCGACCTGCTGCGGCGCTCGGCCTCGCGCCCGCTCCCCACAGGCCACACCGCCGACCAGCAGCTCGATCTGCTCGAAGGAGAGGTCTACGACGCGCTCGTACTCGGACTCGACGTGCGCGAGGCGCTCAACGCGCTCTCGTCCAAGCACCGTGAGGTGCTGGAGCTGATGGTTGACGAGGACCTGCGCCAAGCGGAGATCGCCCAGCGCCTGCACATTCCGGTGGGCACCGTCAAGACGCGGGCGTTCTACGGCCTGAGGGCGCTCAAGCTGGAGCTCGAGGAAAGGGGGCTCCTTGCCTGACCCGCGGGACATCCGCTCGCGGCTGCTGGAGGGTTTGCCCGCTGACGACCGCGCGGGCGTGGAGGACACGGTCGCGCTGCTCGCACGCGCGGCGCCGCCGGCCCCGCCGCCCCCGTTCGAGCTCGAGACCCGCACGCTGGCCGCCATTCGCACGGCGGCCCGGGCCAACGGGACTGGCGTCGGGCTCGCACCCGAACGCCGACGCGTGGTGTCGGCTCCCCCGCCCAGGCGCCGGCTGCGATTCGGTAGGCCGGCCTTTGCGGCCGGCGTGGCGGTCGCGCTCGCAGCGGGCGTGCTCGTCGGGACCATGCTCGGCGGCGACGGGGGCCTCCCCGGCACCACTGAGGTGGAGGCCACACTGCGGGCGCCCAACGGCGCCAGCGCCGAGGCCACCGTGAGCAAGACCGGCATCGGCCGCGTGATCGACTTCAGGACGGGCGACCTGCCGATCCTCCCCGAGGGCGAGTACTACGAGCTCTGGTTCGTGGGGCCGCAGGACCGTCCCGGGCGTCCCGACCGGATTTCCGCGGGCACCTTCCACCCCGATGACGAGGGCCGCTCCGACGTGCGCTTCACCGCTGCGGTGGACCCGGCCAAGTACCCGGGACTCGCCGTGACCGCCGAGCCGGGCGACGGCAATCCCGCTCCGCAGGGGCCGGACGTGATGCGCTTCAGCGGCTCCTCCCAACCTTGACACGATCCTGTCAAGGTTGTGTTAGCCTGCTGGAGCATGCGCATCGACCGCATTCTCGTTGAGCGGCACCCTGTCTTCTCGTTCGAGTTCTTTCCCCCCAAGACCGACGACGGCCAGCGAACGCTCGCCGGCACGCTCGAGACCCTTGCCGATGACGCGCCCGACTACGTCTCGGTGACCTACGGCGCTGGCGGCACCACGCGCAACCGCACCGTCGAGATCACCAAGTCGATCAAGCAGGAGCTGGGCATCGAGGCGATGGCCCACCTCTCGTGCGTCGGCGAGCCCGCCGACCGGCTCGTCGAGATTCTCACGGAGATCGACGCGGCCGGGATCGAGAACGTCCTCGCCCTGCGAGGCGACCCGCCCCGCGGCGAGACCGAGTGGAAGCCGCACCCGGGCGGGCTGAGCTATTCGGTTGACCTGATTCGCCTGATCCGCGAGCGCTTCGACTTCTGCGTCGGCGCGGCCTGCTTCCCGGAGATCCACCCCGACGCGCCCGACCGCGCGAGCGACCTCCGTTACGCCCGGGAGAAGACCGAGGCCGGTGCGGGTTTTCTGATCACCCAGCTGTTCTTCGACAACGACTCGTACTTCGCGTATGTCGAGGAGGCGCGGGCGGCCGGCATCGAGGTGCCGCTCATCCCGGGCATCATGCCGATCACCAACTACGGCCAGATCAAGCGCTTCACCGAGATGTGCGGTGCCACGATCCCCGACGATCTGACCGCGCAGCTCGACGGGCGCGCCGACGACCCGGAAGCGGTTGCAGAGCTCGGGGTCGCTTACGCGACCCTCCAGTGCTCCGATCTCCTGGCGCGGGGCGCGCCCGGCATCCACTTCTACACCCTCAACCGCTCTCCGGCAACGCGAGCGATCCTGGCGGCCCTGCGCGCGGCACATCCCTGGACGCGCGCGAAGGCGACCGTCTAGGTCCGGGCGGCCCTCAGGCCGCCAGCGCCCAGCGCTCGTTGTCGCCGTCGCTCCGGGGCTCGACGCGCTCCACCGCGCCCTCGCGTTCGAGGTGGCGCAAGTAACAGAGCGCTTCGGTCAGCCCCCAGCCGATCATCATCGGGCCGGGCAGCCCGTGGTCGAGCATGTCGGGCACGATGTCGAAGGCCGGCACCGGGCCGTTGGACAGCGCGCTGCGAACCCGCTCGATCCGCTCGTGGACCGCCCGGCGGTTGGCCTCGATCAGGGCGGTCGCGTCGCGCACCGGTCGTCCGTGACCGGCGAGGATCAGCTGCACGTCGAGGCCGTCGACCACGTCGAGGCTGCTCAGGAACTCGCCCGCCGGGTCCGGAGTGTAGCCGTAGTCGTAGTACAGCGACACGCGGCCGAGCAGGTGGTCGCCCGACAGGAGCAGCTGGCGCTCGGGCTGGTGGAGCACCACGTGCGAGGGCGCGTGACCCGGCGTCTCGTAGACCCGCCAGACGCCCAGGTCGGTCTCGACCTCGACGCCGGGGAGCAGGTCGCGGTCCGGCTCGACGATCTCGGCGATGCCGAAGCCGCGGCCCCGGCCCGACTCGCGAAAGGCGGCGAGCGCGTCGGCCGGCACCCCGCTCTGGCGCGCGATCTCGAAGCGCCGCTCGAAGGCCCGCTCCGGATCCTCGGCGGCCCTCGTCATGTGCTCGTGATTGGGGTGCATCCACAGTTCGCATCCGGCAGCCTCCAGAATCGGCGCGGCCTGGCCGTAATGGTCGGAGTGCGCGTGCGTGCACACCACCAGGCGTATGTGGTCGAGGCTCAGGCCGGCCTGATTCAAGCGCGAGCTCCAGCTGGCGCATCGACCCGGGCTCGTGAATGCCCGTATCGACCAGCACGACTCCGTCGCCGGCGGCTATCGCATAGGCGTTGCCGTGGGGCACGCCGGGCCAGGGCAGCGGCAGGCGCAGCCGCCAGAGGCCGGGAAGCACGCGGTCGGCGCGGGCCAGTTCTCGCCGCCGAGAGGGCACGGCGGCAATCTTGGCACGCGCTTAGCGGAGCGGGTCCACGAGCACGCCCGGATTGAGCATCGCCGCCGGATCGACGGCCGCCTTGGCCGCCCGCAGCGCCTCCGCGAAGGGCTCGGGACGCTGGCGGTCGTACCAGGGTCGGTGGTCACGGCCCACGGCGTGGTGGTGGGTGATGGTGCCACCGGAGTCGATGATCGCCTCGGAGGCAGCCGCCTTCACCTCGTCCCACTGCTCGACCTCGGCGCCCCGGCGGGCCGGAGCGAGCACCGTGAAGTAGGGCGCGGCGCCGTCCGGGTAAGCGTGGGTCAGCCGGCAGGTGACCGAGCCCTCGCCCAGAGCGGCGAGCGTCCGCTCACGCACGCCCTCGACGAACCCCTCGAAGCGATCCCAGGTGATCGCCGACTCGAAGGTGTCGGCCAGGATCCCGCCGGCCACGAAGGTGTCGCGCAGATAGGGCATCTGCAGGAACGAGTCGCGCCAGGCGTCGGCGGCGGCCGTGCGCTCGCCGACGCGCGGCTCTTCGGGGAGCTCGCCGCCATGGTCGCGGCAGAGCTCGACCGCCCGGCTCATCCAGGCGTCGAGTGGGTGGTCGGCGGACTCGAAGCCGAGCACGAGCAGAGCCCGCCCACCTTCCGCCGCGCCGGTGAGCGCCGCCTCGCCGGGATCGAGCAGCCGGCAGTTGGATGGATGCAGGCCCGACTGGGCGAGCTCGCGCACCGCGGCGGCGCCCTCGCCGAATGAGCCGAAGGTCACTCCCGCCGAGGCGCGAAACGTGGGTCGCTCGCGCACCCGCACCCAGGCTTCGGTGATCACCCCGAGGATCCCCTCCGACCCGATCAGCATGCGGTCCGGGCTCGGGCCGGCGCCGGAGCCGGGCAGACGACGACTCTCCCACACGCCACGCGGGGTGAGCGCTGCGCACGGACTCGACGAAGTCGTCGATGTGAGTGGCCAGCGTGGCGAAGTGTCCGCCCGCGCGCGTGGCGATCCAGCCGCCGAGCGTGGAGTACTCGAACGACTGCGGGTAGTGGCGCAGGGTCAGCCCGTGCTCGCGAAGCTGGGCCTCGAGGGCCGGACCCGTGGTGCCCGCCTGAATCCGGGCCGCCAGCGAGACCCGGTCCACGTCGAGCACGCGGTCGAGCGCCTTGAGATCGATCGTGACCACGCCGCTGTAGGCATCGCCCACGGCGGGCTCGACGCCGCCGACGACGCTCGTGCCGCCGCCGAAGGGGATCGCCGCGGCGCCAGCCTGCTCGCACCAGTCGAGGAGCGCCTCGAGCTCGGCCTCATCGGTGGGGTGCGCCACCACGTCCGGAACGTGGTCGAAGCGGCCGCGAAAGGCCCTGACGACATCGCGGTAGGCGCGACCGTAGGCGTGCGAGGCCCGCTCGTAGGGATCGCTGCGGCAGATCGAGGCCAGGGCGGCGGGCGGCTCCAGGCGAGCCTTTGCGAGCTCGATCGAGTCCAGCGTCGGCGGCCGTTCCGACGTCGGCGGGCGGCAAGCCGAGATGGGCGCGCGACTGGGCCACGGTGGCCCGGACCTCCTCGTGAGAGGGCTGCTGGTCCTCGAACCCCCAGCCCCAGAACTTGAGTCGCCGCTCGGTCATCGAGCGCCACGCTACTTGCAGCGTTAACTGAGGGCCTCCGCGGAGCTACAGTTGAACCTGAATGGCCACGCCGGCGACGACCGTGCAAATAACCATGCCCCAAATGGGCGAGTCGGTCACCGAGGGCACCGTCCTCGAGTGGCTCAAGCAGGTGGGTGACCACGTGGAGGCCGATGAGCCTCTCGTCGAGATCTCGACCGACAAGGTGGACGCCGAGGTGCCCGCCCCGGTGGCGGGAACCCTCGTGAAGATCCTGGCCGAGGCCGACTCGACGGTGCAGGTGGGCGCCGTGCTCGGCGAGATCGAGAGCGGGGACGGACCCGCGGCCGACCCCGAGCCCCCCGCCGCTTCGGGAGCGCCCGTCGACGTCGCCTTCCCCGAGATGGGCGATTCCGTGGCCGAGGGGACCGTGCTCGAGTGGCGGGTGGCCCCTGGCGACAGCGTCGCGGTTGACGACCCGCTCGTGGAGATCTCGACCGACAAGGTCGACGCCGAGCTGCCCTCGCCGGTGGCCGGCACGGTGAAGGAGATCCTCGTCCAGTCGGACGAGACGGTGGCCGTGGGCACGATCCTCTGTCGCATCGCGGCCGGTGCGCAGGCGGCGGCGCCGGCCGGCAACGGGCCCGTCCAGCCGGCGGCCGACCCGCAGCCCATGCAGGCCCCGGCGGCGGCACCGAACGGCGGGAACGCAACTCCCGTGGCCGCCCGTGTGGCGAGCGCCCACGGCCTCGACCTCGACGCCATCCCGGGTTCGGGCCCGCGCGGCCGCGTGCTGAAGGAGGACGTGCTCGCCGCTGTGGAGGGCAACGGTGGTGCGGCCGCACCGCCGGCCGACGGCGAGGTCACTCCCATCCGCGGTCCCGCGGCCACGCTCGTGCGCTTCATGAACGAGAGCCGCTCGATTCCGACTGCCACCAGCTTCCGCACGCTGCCCGTGGACGTGCTTGACGGGCGCCGCAAGGCCCTCAAGGCGAGCGGCCGCAAGCTCTCCTTCACCCAT
This sequence comes from uncultured Thermoleophilaceae bacterium, assembly GCA_963733655.1. Classification (GTDB taxonomy): domain Bacteria; phylum Actinomycetota; class Thermoleophilia; order Solirubrobacterales; family Thermoleophilaceae; genus JACVRW01. The sequence goes on along the minus strand of CAVTEX010000009.1, from coordinate 62,893 downwards.
CTGATCGCGTGGGCGGTGGTTCAGGCCGCGCGCGACATGCCGGTCATGGGCCACGCCTACGCGGAGCAGGACGGAAAGCCCCAGCGGGTGGCTCCCGGCTCCGTCAGCCTCGGTCTGGCCGTGGACGTGGAGCGCAAGGACGGCACGCGCTCGCTGGTGGTCCCGGTGCTCCACGCCGCCGGGGAGATGGAGTTCAGCGACTTCGTGGCGCGCTACGACGAGCTCGTGGTGGGTGCGCGCGACAACACCCTTCAGCCCGACGCCTACCAGGGCGCCAACGTCACGTTGACCAACCCGGGCGGCATCGGCACGGTGGCCAGCGTGCCGCGGTTGATGCCCGGACAGGGCACGATCGTGGCCACCGGCGCGATCGGCTATCCGCCCGGGTTCGCGGCCGTGACGCCGGAGCGGTTGCAGGAGCTGGGCGTGCAGAAGGTCATGACCATGACCAGCACGTACGACCACCGCGTGATCCAGGGCGCTGAGTCGGGTGCGTTCCTGCGCCGGGTCGACGAGCTGCTGCAGGGCGGCGACGGCTTCTACGACAACGTTTTCGCCGCGCTGGGAGTGGACGCCGCGGCCGAGCCGGCCGAGCCCGCTCCGGTCACGGCAGCCGAGCCCGTGCCGGCCACCACGGCGCCTGCGGCAGGCGCGGTCGCCGATGCCGCGCTGCTGCAGGCGGTGCAGGCGGCCACGTCGGTCGTCAAGGCCCACCGCATGCACGGACACCTGGCCGCGCAGCTCGACCCGCTCGGCTCGGCCCCGGTGGGCGATCCCGCGTTGGAGCCCGAGACGGTCAAGCTCACCGAGGACCTGATGCGTCGCATCCCGGCCTCGGTGCTGCGGGTGGCCGTGCCAGGCGACACCTTCGCGGACGCGCTGCCCGGCCTGCGTGACACCTACACCGGGACGATCGCCTACGAGATCGAGCACATATCCGACCACGAGCAGCGCGTCTGGCTGCGACAGGCAATCGAGTCGGGCGCCTATCGCGAGCCGCTCGACGAGGAAGCCAGGCGCCGGCTGCTCAGGCGACTGTCTGAGGTGGAGGCACTCGAGGGCTACCTGCACAAGGCCTTCCTGGGCAAGAAGCAGTTCTCGATCGAGGGCCTCGACGCGCTGGTGCCCATGCTCGACGAGGCGGTGGAGCTCGGCTCGGCCGACGGCGCGCGCGAGATGGTGGTGGGCATGGCCCACCGCGGTCGCCTCAACGTGCTCGCCCACACGGTGGGCCGCCCCTACGAGGCGGTCCTGGCCGAGTTCGAGGGCGAGCAGACGCTTGCGGTGGACACCGCCGCGCCGGAGGGAGGCACCGGCGACGTGAAGTACCACTACGGCGCCAGCGGCACCTACGCCACCCTTTCGGGGCGCGGCGTGACGGTCACGCTCTCGCCCAACCCGAGCCACCTGGAGTACGTGAACCCGGTGATCGAGGGCCGCGCCCGCGCCGACCAGACCAGCCGCAAGGCCCGCGACCTCAGCCACGACCCGTCCGCGGTCCTGCCGCTGCTGATCCACGGCGACGCGGCCTTCCCGGGCCAGGGAATCGTGTCCGAGACGCTCAACCTGCAGGCGCTGCCCGGCTACTCGACCGGCGGCACGATCCACGTGATCGCCAACAACCAGCTCGGCTTCACCACCGACCCCGAGGAGAGCCGCTCCACGCGCTACGCCTCTGACCCGGCCAAGGGCTTCGACATACCGATCATCCACGTCAACGCCGACGACGTGGAGGCCTGCGTGTCGGCCATGCGCCTGGCGGGAGCCTTCCGCCAGACGTTCCGCCGCGATGCGCTGATCGACCTGATCGGCTACCGGCGCTTCGGCCACAACGAGACCGATGAGCCCGCCTACACGCAGCCCCAGATGTACGAGCTGATCAAGAAGCACCCGCCGGTGCGCAAGCTCTACGCCGACAAGCTCGAGCGCGAGGGCGTGGTCAGCGCCGAAGAGGCCGAGAAGATGTCCGCCGACGCGTACGCGCGGGTGGCTGAGGCCCACAACGAGCTGAAGGAGTCGATCGGCGCGCCACCCGAGACAGGAGAGCTCGAGCTCGATCGCACGATGAGCCGGGAGCCGCGGACCACGGTCCAGGAGGACACCCTGCGCTCGCTCGGCCAGCAGCTGCTGCGACTCCCCGACGGCTTCTCGGTTCACCGCAAGCTCAGGCCCTTCCTCGATCGCCGCCGGGCCGTGTTCGAAGAGGACGGGCCGGTCGACTGGGCGCACGCCGAGGCCCTCGCGATCGCGTCGCTGCTGGCACTCGGCGTGCCGACGCGCCTGACCGGTCAGGACACCGAGCGCGGAACCTTCAGCCAGCGCCACGCGGTGCTGCACGACTCGGTCACGGGCGAGCGCTACACGCCGCTGCAGCACCTGCGCGACGCCAACGCTCCGTTCGAGCTTCACAACAGCCCGCTGTCCGAGCAGGCGTGCATGGGCTTCGAGTACGGCTACTCGGTCCAGGCCCCGGACGCCCTGGTGCTCTGGGAGGCCCAGTTCGGCGACTTCGTGAACTCGGCCCAGGTGATCGTCGACCAGTTCCTGGTGTCCGGCCTTGCCAAGTGGGGCCAGAGCTCGCGGCTCTCCCTGCTGCTGCCCCACGGGTACGAGGGCTCGGGCCCCGAGCACTCGAGCGGCCGGGTCGAGCGCTTCCTCCAGTCCGCCGCCGAGGGCAACATCCGCGTCGCCAACGCCACCACCCCCGCGCAGTACTTCCACCTGCTTCGCAGACAGGCGCTCGTGTCCAAGCCGAGGCCGCTGATCCTCATGACCCCCAAGAGCCTGCTGCGCCTGCCCGCCGCGGTCTCCAGCCTGTCAGAGCTCGCCGAGGGCTCGTTCGAGCGCGTGCTCGACGACCCGCGCCTTGCCGGCGGCGAGGGCCGTGAGGCGGTGACCAAGCTGGTGCTCTGCTCGGGCAAGGTCTTCTACGACATCGATGGTCACGAGGACCGTGCCGATCAGGATCACATCGCCGTCGCCCGGGTCGAGCTGCTCTATCCATTCCCCGAGGCCGAGCTGATCGACCTGATGGAGAGCTACCCCAACCTCGAGCGCGTGGTGTGGGTGCAGGAGGAGCCGCGCAACATGGGCGCCCGCGCGTTCATGCGCCGCCGGATGGCGGAGATCCTGCCCGAGCGCCTGGCGTACGACTACGTCGGGCGCCAGCTGCGCGCCGCCCCCGGCGAGGGCTACTCGGCCGCGCACAAGCGCGAGCAGGCCCGGATCGTCCGCGTGGCCCTGGACCTGGAGGCGGACCGGCTCGAGCCGGACAGCTCGGCCCAGCGGCCGTTGATGTAGCCGTACCCCGGCCTACAGCGCCGGCGCCTCCTGAAGGTCGAGTCCGATGCCGAGCTGACCCTCGGCCCGCTGCACCTGCGGCTGGAGCCGGGTCACTCCCATCGTGCCTGCATCGAGCGCGGGCAGTCCGATCGTGCCGGTGTGCACCCCGGTCGTGACGATCACGCCGACGGCGCGGCCGTCGCTCGAAATGATCCCGCTGCCCGAGTCGCCCGGCACGACCGCGCCGGCGGCGTACACGTGGTCGGGATCCGGCATGCCGGCAGCCAGCGCGCTACGGGCCGGCAGCACGGTGCCGACGCCCACCCCCTGCCCGAAGTGGTGCAGCACCACCGGGCCGGCGGGCCGGTCCGCGTTGAGGCCGGTGGGCCCGCCGAAGTGGCACATCTGCGGATTGGCCGCCACACCGGCATCGAGCCTGATCAGCGCAAAGTCCTTGGGGTCCTGCAGTACCGCGTAGGCGAACTCGCCGATCCGGTTGCCGTCGCCGTCGCGGGCCTCGGCTCCCGTTCCCGGTGCCCATGTGCGCTCGCCGGCGTCGCCCCCGAGCGGGTCGTCGCCGAGGATGCAGTGGCCGGCGGTGCCCATGTAACGACGCCCGTCCGATCCGGCGAACAGGAAGTTGAATGAGCACTGGCCGTTGTCCGACTCCACCACCGCGCCCGGCCGGACTCCGGGGCACGCCCCGGTGCCCACCGGCGCCGCGGCGGGCACCTCGATCAGCTGGCACGGCACGCCGCCCAGCGTCCAGTTGCCCGCGCTCGCCGCCGAGGCCGGTACGAGCACGGCCGCCACGGCGAGCACTCCCAGCACGAGCAGTCTCATGGTCTTCACGCCCTGCCTCCTGTGTGTCACGCCGGCCGCCGCCGGCGGAAGTATCCGAGCCGGCCTCCCGAGCCGGCGCGGAGCGATGTTAGGAAGCCTCGGCGCGCGATGCGCCGGTTCCCGAGCTCAGCGCTTGTCGGACTGGCTCTCGGCGATGTCCGAGGCCAGGCGCTCGGAGCCGAGACGCCTCTGCAGGCGCGACGCGGTGACGGGGGCGAGCGAGGAGAGAAGAACGCCGGCCCGCAAGCCGAGCGGCGCCACGTCCAGCTCCGCCTTGCCCTGCTCCACTCCCTTGACCACCGCGCCGGCGACCTGCTCGGGGGTGCAGGTGCCGACGTAGCGCGGCAGCTCCACACCGGTTGCGGCGAACATCCCCGCTCCGGACACGAAACCGGGGAACACGACCGTGACCCCCACGCCGCTGCCGTGGAGGTCCTCGCGAAGCCCGGAGGCGAAGCCGCGCAGGCCGAACTTGGTGGCGGAGTAGACCGTCGAGCCCGTGGACGCGACCTTCCCCGACAGCGACGAGATGAACACGAGGTGCCCGCGGCGGCGCTCGACCATGCCCGGCACCAGCGCGCGCGAGAGCTGGATGGGCGCGCGCAGGTTCACGTCGAGCGCGCGATCGAGCTGCTCTGACGTGAAGTCGGTGAGGGCCCCGCTGGCCGGCAGGGCGGCATTGGCCACGAGCACGTCGACCGCGCCGGCGCGCTCGGCCAGCTCGGCGGCGGTCGTGCTGTGGGAGAGGTCGGCGGCGAGCACCTCCACGCGCTCGCCCAGCTCGTCGCGCAGTTGCTCGAGCGCCTCGACGCGCCGCCCGTTCAGGAGCACCCGCGCACCGCGGCCATGGAGCGCAGCCGCGATCGCGCGCCCGATTCCGCCCGAGGCTCCGGTCAGGAGCGCTGTCTGCCCCGCGAGGTCCAGGGCGCGGACGCTATCGAGAACCGCGGGCGCGGCGTGTCAACATGAGGGGCGTGCTTTCGATCGCCCACGCGGGACACTGGCTCACCACGATCGCGTACTTCGTGCCGGTGGTGGCCTTCCTGGTCTGGCTCCTGGTGACCCAGATCCGCGATCGGCGCACCCGCAGTTGAAGCCCGGCGCACGCGGCGCTCCGCGGTGTGAATTCGCTCCTTATGTGACCAGGCTCGCTCAGCGGCAGCCGCCCGGGCCTTAAAACCGGGTCTATGGAACAGCTCGCCGTCCGCCCCGCCGCCCGCCCGCCGGCCTACGTGCCCTGGGGCATGCTCGCGGCCATCGACCTGCACGACTGCGACACGAGGCGGCTGAGTGACCCCGAGAACATCCGGCGGTTCGTTCCCGCCGTGGTCGAGGGAGTCGGTATGCAGCCGCTACGGGCCCCTGGCCATCGACCGCTTCGGCGACGGTGAGCTCGAGGGTTGGTCGGCCCTGCAGTTCCTCGAGACCAGCTCGATCACCCTGCACGCCGACGAGGTCTTCGCCCGCTGCTTCGTCGACATCTTCTCGTGCCGGCCGTTCATTCCAGAGCTCGCGGGTCAGATCGCAGTCGAGCACTTCGGCGGAGCCTTCTCCGTCACCGTGCTGCAGCGATGACCGAGCTGGTGCCGGCGCTGGGCGTGCTCGCGGCGCTGGCGGGGATTGCCAACACGATCCCGTACCTGCGCGACACGCTCGCCGGCACCACCAGGCCGCACCGAGGGACGTGGCTGATCTGGAGCTCGCTTGCCGTGCTCGTCTGCCTGTCCCAGCGCGCGGACGGCGCCTCGTGGAGCCTGCTGATGATCGCCGTGCAGATCGTGCTGACGACCCTGATCTTCGTGCTGTCGATCCGGTACGGCGAGGGCGGCCTCAGCCGGGGCGAGCTCGTGGTCATTTCGCTGGCCGCCGCGGGCGTGGTGGGCTGGATGGCCGTCGACGAGCCGCTGGTGGCCACCGCGTGCGTCGTCGCGGCCGACCTGCTCGGCGCGGGCATGATGGTGCCCAAGACCTGGCGCGATCCGGACTCGGAAACGCTCTCCACCTTCGTGCTTGCCGGCGTCGCCGGTGCCCTGGCCTGTGGAGCGGTCGGCGCATACGATCGTCTCGCTGCTGCTCTATCCGGCCTACTTCTGCGCTCGTCAACCTCGCTATCGCGGTGCTGATCCACGCGCGCCGGTCAGCGATATCGGGCAGGATCCGGCGGCCTGCCGGGGTCCTGAACCTCGACCATGTAGCGCCAGGCGTCCGGCGCGCTGCCGTCGACGTCGGTGAACCCGTACTCTCGCGCTAGCTGACCCGAGGACAGCGACCCCTGGTTGTGGCGGGCGACGTCAGGGTCGGCCGCCAGGGCGACGACCGCCCGGCCGGTGTAGGTCGGCGTCTCCGAGATGCCGAAGTGGCCCGGGTCGCCCTCGTTCCAGTTGTCCTCGGTCACGCCGCGGACTTCGAGCATGATCTCCGAGCGCATCCAGCCCGGCGTGAGCGCCAGGGCGGTACAGCCGAACTTGGCCAGCTCGTGGCCCTGGCTCCAGGCCAGGCGCAGCACCGCTGACTTGGCCAGGTCGTAGAACGCCGACACCCGGTAGTTCTCGGCGTTGTACTCGGCGGTCCCGTCGGTCATCTCCACCACCAGGCCGCCCGGCCGGCGGATCAGCAGCGGCAGAGCGTGATGGCTGGTGATGAGATGGGTCTCGACCGCCAGGCGCAACAGGCGCAGGCCGTTGTCGAGGTCGTGCTCCCAGAGGTTGGCGTTCCAGTCGAAGAGCTTCTCGCCGCCCCAGATGTCGTTGACGAGGATGTCGAGGCGGCCGTGATCCGCATCGATCCTCTCGACCAGCGCCTTCACCTGGTCGGATTCGAGGTGGTCCACCCGCAACGCAACCGCCTCGCCGCCGGCAGCCTCGATCAGCTCACCCGTTTCCTCGATGGTTTCCGGCCGGTCGTACTCCGATCGCGCCGAGCGCGTGCTCCGGCCGGTCGCGTAGACCGTGGCGCCGGCCCGGCCGAGCTCCACCGCGATGGCACGCCCGGCTCCCCGAGTCGCGCCCGCCACGAGGGCGACCTTCCCGTCCAGTCGATTGTTCATCTGTGTTCCTCCTTGTCAGTACGAGTACCCCGCCGAGCACGAGTGCCCCACCCGCCAGCTGCACCGCGCCCAGCGCTTCGCCGAAGACGACGAAGGCCAGGAGCACGGTGGTCACCGGCTCGGCAGTGGAAAGGATCGAAGCGGTCGTGGGCCCCACGCGAGCCAGGCCGGCGAAGAACAGCGCGACCGCTCCGACTGTCGACACAACTACCAGGCCCGCGAGCCATCCGAAACCGGCGGGGCTCACGTCGCCGGGCCGCAGGTCTCCGAGGGCGGCTGCCCCCAACGTCAGCGTCACCGCGGCGCCGGTGCACACGAGCGCGCTCACCACGAGCGGGCCGAGGCGCCCGGCCACGCCCTCCGAGGTCAGGATGTACGTGGCGTACACCAGCGCCGCCCCGAGCCCCAGCGCCGTCCCGAGCGGATCCAGCGCGCCCGTGGCCGCTCCGGCCAGGACGAGCACGAGACCTGCCGAGACCAGCGCCAGCGCGACGGCCGAACGGCCACTTGCCCGCTCCCGGCCGAGCATGATCGCGGCGACCGTGACGATCGCCGGGAAGGTGTAGAGAACGAGCGAGAGCAGGGACGCGTCGAGCCGCTGGAGCGCCGCGAAGTAGCAGCCCGCCTGGGCGCTGTAGCCCGCGACGCCGAGAGCAAGGGCGCTGCACAGATCTCGCCGGGACGCCTCGCGCAGGCGGGGGAGCGCTCCTGTGGCCACGACGAGCAGCCAGAACAGAATCGCGGCGGCCGCGAACCGCACCGACAGGAGCGTTCCAACGCCGGCGCCCTCGCCGTAAGCGAGCTTGCCGAAGATTCCCATCGCGCCGAAGGCGGCCGCGGAGGCGAGACAGATGAGGACACCGGAAGAGGGCATGCGCCGATCCTGCCGCGACAATGCATCAGAAGCGATGCCGATTCTTAATGCTGATTCATTAGCATTGCTTCATGCTCGACCTCCGCCGCCTGCGCCTCCTGCACGAGTTGCGAGAGCGCGGGACGATCGCCGCCGTCGCCGACGCGCTCCAGTTCACGCCCTCGGCCGTGTCGCAGCAACTCGCGGTGCTGGAGCGTGAGTCGGGCGTGCCTCTGCTCGAGCGGGCCGGGCGCGGGGTGCGGCTGACCGATGCTGCGCTCGTCCTCGCCGGCCACGCCAAGGCGCTGCTGGACCGCGCCGAGCTCGCCGAGGCGGAGCTCGCGGCGGCGGCCGGGAACGTGGCCGGCCGTGGGCGCATCGCGTCGTTCCAGTCCGTGGCGATGCTCCTCGCCGCTCCGGCGATGGAAGCGCTGGCACGCGACGCGCCGGGGCTGCGCTGCGAGCTGGTGGAGGCCGAGCCCGAGCAGTCGCTGCCGGCGCTCGCCCTGGCGACCTCGATCTCGTGCTCGCCGACGAGTGGCAGCACCAGCCGCGCCCGCGGCCCCCCGGCGTCGACCGCCAGGACCTGCACCGTGACCCCGTCCACCTCGTGCTCTCGACGGACCATCCGGCAGCGCTCCGCCACGAGCGCGCCATCCCGCTGGCCGAGCTGAGCGGTGAGCCCTGGGTCACCGGGCACACCGGGACCGGCTGGGAGGAGATCACCAACCACACCTGCCGCGAGCTCGGCGGCTTCGACCCCGACATCCGGCATCGCGCCAACGACAGCATCGTCTGTGTCCGGCTGGTCGCCCACGGGCTCGCGCGTCACGCTGCTGCCGGACCTCTCCCCCGGCGACCATCCCGACGTCGTCCGTCGCGAGATCGCCGAGGGCTCGGTACACCGGACGATCTACACGGCCACACGCGCTGCCGACGCGGAGCGTCCTTCCGTGCAGGCGCTGCTCGGCGCCGTCCGGACCGCGGCGGCAGTTGCTTTCCCGGGCGTCGAGGTAGACGATGTGCCTTCCTCGCGCGCCTCACCGTGAGGAGGCCAGCCGGCCCGCTGGTCGAGGTTGGACTCGAGGAGGGAGAGACGATGTACGGCAAGCGACTCGTGATCGGCGCGTCAGCCGTCGGTCTTGCCATCGGAGGATTCGGAGCCCTCAGCAACTCGGCCGGACAGTCGCCTCAGCAGGCGACGCCCGGTCTCACCTACGGCGGGGTCAGAGCACTGGACTCGGTGTGGCTGCGCCTGGATGTCTCGAGGTCGGTGATCGCCGCGCTCGAGATCCCGTGGACTGTCGCGAAGGAACGCTGCTCGAACCGCCATGGCTATTTCGGCGTCCTGTTCGCGGGCTATGAGAACTTCCATCCCATCGACGTGAGCAGGCGCGGAAGGTTCGCCGCCACGGTCGTGGAGCGCTACCGGATGCGCGGCACCCGCTACGAGGAGGTCCAGTCGGTGACCGGCACCATCACAGACGAGCGGGTGGCCGGCAAGATCCGCGGGCGGGTCAAGTACGTGCGCCCGGACGGGAAGACGATCCGCTGCACATTCGGCCCGCACAGCTGGAACGCCGTGAACTAGCGCCGTCAGTTCAGCTGAGCCTGAAGCGCCGCGAGATCGCTGAGCGCGTGCCGGCGCGTGTGCGAGTCGAAGGGAAGCGCGAGCTTGAGCTCGGCCAGCCGCAGCGCCCAGGCGAGATCGCCGCGTTCGAGTGCCCGCGCCAGGAGCGCCTGCAGCATCGCGCAGCAGACCTGGTGGGCGCAGTGCCAGGAGAGGTCCGCGCGTAGCTCCTCGGGGTGGCGGAGCCCGCGTCGGCGGCCGAGGTCGATCACCACCGGGTCGGTCAGGGCGCGGTGCGCGACGAAGTGCCGGCGGCCGTCGCTGACGATGCCCAGGTTCACGCCGCAGCGGCGGCCGATCTCGGCGGCGAGCACGGCGGCCACGACCGGTTGCCCGCACCCGCTGGCCAGGGCTGTGTCGAGCATCAGGTCGCTGTCATCGGCGGGCCGCTCGCCGGGCGGCTTAACGTGGTCCAGCACGATCGCACCGATCTGCTCCAGCTGGGCGCGCGGAGCGGTCCCGGGCGAGACGGACACGCGCTCGGCGAGCCGCGCCAAACGGGCGTCCGCGTCCTGGGCATCGACCTCGCGAAGCTCACCGGCGAGGGCCAGGGCGAGCTCGGCGTGTGCCGGCTCGAAGTCGCGGTACGCCGCCAGGGCCTGCACCACGGGCGTCATGCCGGCCTGGCCCGGCAGTCGCGGACCACGGGCAGGTGCGAGCGCAGGGTCATGGCCCGCTCGGCCTCGGCGGTCAGGCAGCCGGCCTCGAACCGGCAGGCGAGCCCGCTGAGAACGGCGTAGGCCAGTTCATGGCCGCAGTAGCGCCTGACGTTGAGCGGCGCCGCCAAGGGACCGCTCCCGGCGCCGGGAGCGGGATCGATCAGCACGACCTCCGCTTCGGCCTCGACTCCTGCGTACCAGCGTTCCGGGCTGGACAGGACGTCGACGGTCACCCCGGCGCGCCGGCCGACCGCGCTGTAGACGAACGCCAAGAGAGCCGGATGACCCTTGCCGGAGCGCACGACGCGATCCACCAGCAGCCCCTCGATCCCGGCGAGGTCCGCCACCAGGCCCACGTCGCGGCCCAACCCCGCGACCAGACGTTCGGCCGCTGCTTCGGGCTCCAGGGCGGCTATCCCGAACAGCGGCCGCGCCATCTCATCCAGCCGCTCAAGGGCCCGCTCCCACTCCACGTCGCGGAACTCCGCGGCCAGGGCCAGCAGCAACCTCTCCGGATAGGCGCACGACCCGCGAGCCAACACCTCGAATGTCCGCCGGCCGACGTTTCCCGTCGCTTCCACGATGACTCTCCCACGAGTTAGGGTCGCCTAACAGACGAGAGTCATATCAGACTTGAGCAGTAGGTGTTAGGGCGCCCTAACAGCTACCCCGGCGCCTAGGCCACTGCGGGCGCCTCCGTAGCGGGCACGTCGCTCTCCGCGAGGGATCTGGTCGGCAGTCGCCGCGTGGCCCAGAGCGATAAGAGCGCCGCCAGCGCGACCGCGCCGAGGGACAGCCGCAGCGCGTCCAGTTGCGCCTCGCCGTAGTCGGCCGCGACCGCGCTGGCCTGATCGGGCGTGAGCCCAGCCTCGACGGCCGCCTGCTCGGCGGCTTCCACGGGCACGATGTCGATCCCATCTTGGGTGTTGGCGACGATCGCCTCCTGGGTGGCCGGCGGGACGGCGGGGTTGTTCACGATGCGCTCGCTGAAGCCCGTCGCGAGCGATCCGAGCAACACGGCGCCGATGATCGCCGTACCGAGCGAGGACCCGAGGTTCTGGGCCGTGCCCTGAAGCCCGCCCGCCTCGCTGGTCTTGGTGGGCGCGACGGAGGACATGATGACGTTCCCGAGCTGCGAGGCGAGCAGCCCGGCACCCGCGCCGATGAGAGCGAGCGCGACCTTGAAGCCGGTGTCGTTGAGGGTCACGTCAAGGGTCGCGAGCATCACCGACCGCGCCGATGCTGACCGCCACCAGCCCGATCTGCGCGACGGTGCGCGGCGACCGCCGAGCCGCCATCCGCGGCCCCAGGAGCGCGAACACGAGCATCGCCACCGACAGCGGGAGCAGCCGCTTGCCGGTCTCGAACGCGTCCAGGCCGAGCACGACCTGCAGGTAGACGGGGATGACGAAGAAGGTCCCCATCAGAACGAGCTGCTGACCCACCAGCGTCGACAGCCCTGCTCGCAGTTGCGATATGCCCAGCAGCGCCGTGTCGAGCAGCCGGTCGCGGCCCTGGCTGAAGCGACGCTGCTCCCACTCGCTGAACACCCACAGGAACGCGAGGCCGCCGAGCACCATGAACGGCACGGGCGAGAAGCCCAGCGGCGTGATCTCGGTGCCGTTGATCGTCGGCGCCGCCCGCGGCTGCACGAAGCCCCACACGCTGCTTCGCAGGATCGCGAAGACGATCAGTCCCAGGCCGGCGGAGGAGAGCGCCACGCCCACGATGTCGAGCTGTGGACGCCGCTCCGCGGCGGGCGCCCGCGCGAGCTGACCGCGCAGGAGCACGATGAGGATCACGACCACCGTCTCTGCCGCGAACACGTAGCGCCACGTGAACTCGGTCGTCACCCAGCCGCCGATCAGCGGCCCCGCGGCGACAGCGATCGCCGCCACCCCGCCGAGCAGCGCGTACGCCAGCGCGCGCTCCCGGCCTTCGTAGCTGGCCGCGGTGAGCGCCGCGATCGCGGGCACCACCAGCACGGCGCCGAACCCCTCCACCCCCGACCAGCCGACCAGCAGGACGGCGAGGTTCGGGCTCAGCGCCGTGGTAAGCGACCCCGCGCCGTAGATCGCCAGCCCGATCACAAAGGCCCGATTGGTGCCCATCATGTCGCCGAGCTTCGCGCCGAGCAGCATGAACGCCGCCATCACGAGCGTGTACAGGGTGATCGCCGTCTGAACGCCCTGAATCGTCGTGTCGAGGTCCTCGACGATCTGCGAGATCGCCACGTTCATCACGCTCGAATCGAGCACCATCACGAACTGGGCCGACGCGAGGATCAGCATCGGGATCCACTTGCGCACGAGGACCGACCCTAACCGCGGACAGGACGGAGCGGGGAAATCCCGCGGGGAGAGCGACGAAGTCGCTTCCGCCCTACTGGGGTGCCGACAGAGTGCGGGCCGTCGCGACGACCTCGGCGACGAGGGTTGCGAGGTGCTCCGAGCTTGTGTTCGGGTGGAGGATGCAGGCGCGCAGCGTCTCGCGGCCGCCGAACACGGTACCGGTGACGAAGGCGCGGCCTCGCGCCTGAACCGCCTCCGGCAGCGCTCGGTTGAGCTCCTCCAGCCTGGCGGGCGGGCAGCCCGCTGGGCGCGCGCGGAAGGCGACGATGGAGGTCTCGGGCGCGGCGGCCAGCTCGAGTTCGGGTTCGCGCTCGATCAGCTTCGCCAGCTCGCGGGCGAGTGCGTTCGCGCTTGCCACCTGCGCGGCGATGCCGGCGCGTCCGCGGGCGGCGATGGTCGCCCACGTCTTGAGGGCGCGGAAGGGCCTCGTCTGTTCGATCCCGTATTCGGCGAACGTGCCGACCGGCGTGTTGGTGTCCTGGCGAAGGTAGGGCGCGATCACGCTGAACGCGTCGCGCAGGTCGTCGCCGCGTTGCACGAGCGCGCAGCCGGCGTCCACGGGAACGCCGAGCCACTTGTGGGGGTCGAGAACCAGCGAGTCGGCCCGTTCCATGCCGCCGTAGCGGGCCGCGATCGCCGGGTCGAGCACGCCGAACGCGCCGTAGGCTCCGTCGACGTGAAACCAGAGGTCCTCCTCGATCGCCACATCGGCGAGCGCGTCGAGCGGGTCGATCGCACCGGCGTTGACGGTGCCGGCCGAGCCGACGAGCAGCGCCGGCAGAGACCCGTTCGCGCGATCGGCGGCGATCGCTGCGCGCAGCGCCGTCGCGTCAAGCCGGCCTCCCTCGAGTGGCACCTCGCGCATCGCGCTGCTGCCGAGACCAAGCAGCTCCAGCGCGCGCCGCACGCAGCTATGGGCCTCAGCCGGCACGTAGGCGATCAGCTGTGGGGCGCCGGCGAGACCGTCGCGACGGACGTCGTGTCCGACCGCGGCCAGCGCGCGACTGCGAGCGCCTGCGAAGCAGACGATCGTCGCGGCAGACCCGCCGCTCGTTAGCAGCCCCGCGCCCGGCGCGTGCGGGAAGCCCACGAGCTCGGCCAGCCAGCGCACCACCGCATGCTCGAGGTGGACGTCGGCGTGATCGCCAGAGACGACGCTCGGGTTCATCGCGGCCGCCGCCAGCGACGCCATCACGCCGGCAGGAGAAGGCGGCGGGTTGACCCAGCCGAAGAAGGCCGGGTGGCCGTTGCCCATGGCGTGCGGCACGACATCGCGCAACGCGGTCGCGACCAGTTCGTCCAGCGTCGCCCGCTGCTCCGGCAACGGCAGGGCGAGCAGCTGAGTGCGCAGGGCGTCGGGGAGCGGCTGCCAGACCGGCCTGGAGGGCAGCGCGCTGAGGTGGTCGCTGACGCCGTCCACAAGCGCGTGTGCGGCGCTGCGGAAGGCCGCCAGCTCATCTTCGCGCGCCGCCCCAGTGTCCGCCTCGCTCACACCGCAAGCATAGGAATCCCGCCGAACGCCGCCATGTGCGGTCGCGGTTCCGTCGTCGCTGGCCCTGCATCCCGCGCTTCTCCTCGATACTGGTACTCGCCGAGCGTAGAGTCCAGGTAACTGGCACAGAGCGAGCAAGGGAGAAGTGGATGATCGGTGCCGCAATCGTGGGATTCCTGGCCGGTGCGATTGGCCGTATGCTCTGGCCGGGCGATCCGTTCCGGCACATGACCGGCGCGAAGTCTTGGGGCGTCTCGCTGCTCATTGGCCTCGCCGGGGCTGCGCTCGGCTACCTGATCTTCACCGTCGGGCTCGGCATCGGGGACACCGACGTCTTCGACTTCGGAGGGATCATCGGCGCGATCATCGGCGTCGTGATAGTCCTCGCCATCGCGGGTGCGGTGATGAAGAACCGGGGCGGCCCGACGACGCACCCAGGAGCCACACCCAGCTGATCGCGCGCGGGACGTCCCTTCAACCCGAGCGGCGAAGGCGCTCGCGCTCAGGAGCGAAAAGCGAGCAATCCAAGGACGCAGGGAGCGGACAAGGCTCTGCCTGTCCGCGACCGAGGACGCAGGAGTGCGAAGCTTTGCAGCCCTGAGCGCGAGCGACGGGACTCGAACCCGCGACCTCCGGCGTGACAGACCGCACCGGCCGTTTCGACCCGTCACGACCTGAGCCGACCGGATCGGCCGCAAACCCGCACCCCGCCAGGGACAGAGCACGACCGGACCCGATAGCCAAGCGGAAACGGATCCGTCTCGGTCACGGACGTTTGGGCCAGGATTGGGCCACGCCGTTTCGGCTTCCGTTCGTGTCTCGTTCGCCCCCCCGTTCGTGGTCCACGGGAACCCGGCCAACGTGGACACGGGAGGGGGCGAACTCCCCCGCCCGCGTCCTTCACACGGCAGCGGCTCATCCTTTGCCGTGGCGGGCGCGAGCGGGGCGGCCCCGCGACAGGAGTATCGCTATGCATGGAAAACAGGAGTGCCCGCTCGGCCAGACGGACTCGGAGCAGGTGTTGCTCGTCCGATCCTTGCGCTCGTGGGCGTTCAGCACCTGGAGATGCTCAATACCCGCTATTTGCGGCTTCTCCAAGAGGCCGCCGACGGCCGCTTGCGTCGCTGGGTGTACGGTGGGTTGTTCGCCTTGCCTCAGCCCTTGGCGGGGCGATTTTTTCCGGCTCCGACACTCGGTCGGTGTATCGGCGTATCGACCTCACACGGTCTGCGCCATAACCACCAACGTTAGGAGCCACATGGCTGTCACGACGGCAAAGTCCACGGACGCCATCGCGATCCGCCCCTTCACAATCGAGTTCCCCGACGCGGACCTCGAGGACCTGCGCGCCCGCATCGCGGCCACGCGCTGGCCTGAGAAGGAGACCGTCGACGACGCGTCGCAGGGCGTGGAGCTGGCGACGATGCAGGCGGTCGCGCGCTACTGGGAGACCGAGCACGACTGGCGCAAGTGCGAGGCCAAGCTCAACTCGGTGCCCAACTTCATCACCGAGATCGACGGGCTGGACATCCACTTCGTCCACGTTCGCTCCAAGCACGAGGACGCGCTGCCGCTCGTCGTCTGCCACGGATGGCCCGGCTCGGTGATCGAGCAGATGAAGATCGTCGACCTGCTCACCGACCCGACGGCCCATGGCGCGAGCGCCGCGGACGCCTTCCACCTGGTGATCCCCAACATGCCGGGCTACGGCTTCTCGGGCAAGCCGACCGAGCCGGGCTGGGACCCGATCCGCATGGGGCGCGCCTACGTCGTGCTGATGAAGCGCCTCGGCTACGAGCGGTTCGTGGCGGCAGGCGGCGACTACGGCGCTCTCGTCGTCGACTACATGGCCGGCGGGCGCGACGCCCCCTCCGCCCCTGAGCCGGCGCCGCCGGAGCTGCTGGGGATCCACACCAACTTCCCCGGCGTGTTCCCGCTCGACGTCGACACGTCGATCAAGACCGGCGGCGAGCAGTCGCCCGATCTCTCAGCCGACGAGCAACGCGCGGCCGAGCAGCTCGGGGCCGCGTACAAGCATGCGGCGTACGCCGTGATGATGGGGACGCGCCCGCAGACGATGTACGGGCTCAACGACTCCCCCGTCTTCCTGGCCGCCTACATGATCGACCACGACTCGACGAGCTACGCGACACTGATCGCTCCCGCCTTCGTGGACGGGGACGAGCGCGGCCTGACCCGAGACGACATCCTCGACAACATCACCATGTTCTGGCTGACCAACAGCGGGTTCTCTGCGGCGAAGTCATACTGGGAGTACCTGGGGTACGGCAGCTTCGCCAACGTCCGGAACGTCACCATCCCGGTGGCCGTGAGCGTCTTCCCCAACGAGCTCTTCCGGGCCCCGCGGAGCTGGACGGAGAAGGCGTACCCGAACCTCGTGCACTACAACGAGGTCGACAGAGGCGGGCACTTCGCCGCCTGGGAGCAGCCGGAGCTGTACGCCACCGAGCTGCGCGAGGGGCTCCGCTCGCTTCGCTAGGTGACCTTGGCCGCGCCTCTGCACATCCCCTCGCTCGGCGGGGCGACCGAGTGGCTCAACTCAGAGCCACTCGGCCCCGCCGAGCTGCGCGGCTGAGTGGCTCATGCTTGTGCGCCGAGGGCGACGCACGGCCCCGCGACGTCACGACCCGCAGAAGATGGTCACTGAGCCCGCACGGCGAGAGCGCCGACCCGTGAACACGTAAGCATCGCGGAACCCAATCACGCCGGAAGGACCGTCACTTCCGCTTGGACGAAAAGCAGCACTGCGCTTTGCATGGGAAGCAGCAGTCTGTCCGGTCGGCCCGTCTTGCCGACCAGCTTGCGGCGGCCGGCCGTACCGGGGAGACTGCCCACGGCGGTCCAAGGACACACGGCGCACGAGAGGAGCTGACATGGCCACCCAGCCTGACGAAAGCAAACCGACGATCGTCCTTGTCCACGGTGCTTGGGCGGATGCGACGGGCTTCGACGCCGAGATTCGCGCTCTCCAGCGCGAAGGATTCCGCGCCATCGGGTTCGCCAACCCGCTTCGCGACCTCGTCGGGGACTCGACCTACCTCGCCGAGTTCCTGCGGACGCTGACCGGCCCGATCGTGCTAGTCGGCCACTCCTACGGCGGCAACGTCATCTCGACCGCCGCGACCGGCAACGACCAGGTCAAGGCACTCGTCTATCTCAACGGATGGATGTGCGACGAGGGTGAGAGCCAGCAGGAGCTGCTCGAGAGGTTCGAGGGCAGCCTCGTGGGGCCCTCGATCAGGCCCGTGCCCTTCACCAGCGCGGACGGGAGCGAGGGTGCGGACCTCTTCCTCGCCCCCGAGGCGTTCCGGGAGGCCTTCGCCGCCGACGTCGACCAGGCCACGGCGGACGTGATGGCCGCTGCGCAGCGGCCGTACGCTGCCGCCGCGTTCGCCGGCGCGCCGTCGGGCCCGCTGGCGTGGAAGACGCTGCCGTGCTGGTATCTGCTCGGCACGGAGGACAAGGCGATCCCGCCGGCGCTCCAGCGGTTCATGGCCGAGCGCGCGAACGCGACGATCGTGGAAGTGCCGGCCTCTCACGTTTCGTTCGTGTCGCAGCCCGACGCCGCGACCCAGCTCATCCTTCAGGCCGTCGAGGCGACCATGCCCGCGCCGAGTCGCACCTAGAAGTCCCACACGCACGCTGATGTCCCGGCTTCCGGTCGGGACGAAGCAGGAGTTGGCGGCGCTCGCTGACCTCGCTATCACTTTCGCGTGACACCAACACCGATCCCGGCGACGGCCGACTGCTGCTTTGGACGACGACCGGGAGTCTGTCCTCGGAGCGGTCGCGTCCCCCATCTGCTGTAAATCGTCGAAGAGCCGTCAAGGACACGGCGTAGGTTCCCCAAAGTCCTGCAAGACCAAGAAGGGAGACCTACGCCGTGAAGAGAACGCTACCGCCGTCGGCGGAGATAGAGGACCAGATCGACCAGCTGCTCGCCGTCGGAGCCGGCGAGAACCCCCGGAGTCGCTCTCTGAGCTGGCGAAGCTCGGCGCCCGGCTGATCATCCAGCGCGCGGTCGAGGACGAGTTCGACGCCTGGCTCGGGAGGGCCCGCTATGAGCGCCGGCCCGACTACCAGCGCGGGCTTCGCAACTTCGACTCGGGACTGCGAAACGGCTATCGCCCGCGGCGGCTGCAGACCGCAGAGGGCGAGCTTTCGGTCGAGATCCCGCAGGTGCGCGAGGCCGCCGAGCCGTTCGTGTCGGCGCTGTTCCCGCACTCGACGAAGCTGCTTCGCACCCGGCCGCTGGAGGCGATGGTCGTCGGCGCCTTCGTCCGCGGGCTCTCGATGCGAGACGTCGAGTCGCTTGCGAGGAGGCCGGGCTGGGCAAGCTCTCGAAGTCGACCGCCTCGAGGATCTGCGGGAGCTGCGCGAGCGCTTCGAGGCCTTCAAGCGCCGCGACCTCTACCAGCTGAGGCTGGTGGCGCTGTTCCTCGATGCGATCTTCCTCAACGTCAGACCCCAGGGCCCGAAGGAGGGCGTCCTTTGCGCCTGGGGCTTCACCGAGGAGGGCGAGCGGGTCCTGGTCGGGGTCTCGCTCGGGATGCGCGAGTCGCACGAGGACTGGCTCGGCCTGCCAGGGACCTGATCGGCCGCGGCCTCGGGGCGCCGATGCTGATCGTCGCCGACGGCGCCCCGGGGCTGATCAAGGCGGTCGAGCAGTGCTGGCCGGCCTCAGACCGCCAGCACTGCTCCGTTCACCGGGCGCGCAACCTGATCGCGAAGCTGCCCGAGGCAGATCGCGAGCGGGTGCGCCGGGCCTACTGGCAGGCGCTCGACGAGGCCAAGGACGAGCGCGACGCAAAGGAGCGGCTCGGGGCCCTGGTCGCAGAGCTCGAGCGCGCCGGCTTCACCTCGGCGGCTCGATGCCTCGGCGACGACCTCGACGCGCTCGTCGTCCACCTGCGCTACCCGCTGCGCCATCGCAAGCGCTGGCGCATCACCAACCTGCTCGAGCGGACGCTGGGCGAGGTGAAGCGAAGGACGAAGGTGATCGGAAGGTTCCCCGGCGAGGAGAGCTGCCTCTCGCTCGTCTGGGCCGTCCTCGACCTCCAGATCAACAACGCCTGCAACGGAGTCAAGCTCTCCGAGATCGACCGCCAAAAGCTCTACCGACTCCGGCACGAGCCGGGCGAACCAGAGGCCGAACGAGAGGAGGTGGCAGCGGCTTAGACTGAGCGCGACGGGAACCGAAGCCGCGGCGAAGTTACAGCAGCTTTGGGACGCCACCCTCGGAGCCTCCCGAGTGCTGCTTTGCGCGAAAGCAGTCATCGCGGGGCGAACTTCGCCTGGCGTCGCCTTACCCGTCCCAGCGGCTCATCGTTGCCGTGGCGGGCGCGAGCGGGGCGCCCTGTGGCCCGTTCCCGCGCCCCCGCCGAACCGCCCCTGGGAGGGATTTGGGGCAGTTAGCCGAAAGGGCAGCCGTATGGCAGACCCAGGCGGCCAAGATAACGGCCCCAGCGAAGCCGCCGGACCTGATGCTCCCGTCAGACCGTCTCCCAGCCTGAGAAGTTTCAGCTTTCATCAGAAGGACTCGTTCTGGGGAGCCGTTCTGGCGGCGTCCAGCGAGGAGAAGGTACGCGGGTTTCTGGCACTTGTGCTTGTTGGGGTCCTGCTCGCGCTCGTTTTCGATACGCCGGGCAACAGGGAGTCGCTTGTTGCGTCCACGGAGACGCTGGCGATTGCGGTGGTCGCTTTCTACTTCGGGCTGCACAAGGGCACCCCGCATCGACGGCCGCAAGGCGAGCGGTCGGAAGGCGGCTCGGGCACGAGAGCGGTGAAGGAGAGCCCCCCGCCGTGAGGCCCGGCAGCGACAGCTACTCCCACTTGGTCCGCGCCCTGCTCGCGATCGTCTTGGTGCTCAGCCTGCCCTTCGTGCTCTACCTCGGCGATGCGGGGACGACCCTCAGGGTCTACCAGGATGCGCTCGCGGCCGTCGTGGCCTTCTATTTCGGTGCCTCGGCTCAGCCGGACCCAGGGCCGTAGCCCTTGGACTTGCCTACGGTGGGTCCGGTCCGAGTGTCAGGCATCTTGACGGTTGCCCTCGCGTTGGTGCTCGGCGGTCTGATTGCGGTCCCGGCCGGGAGTACCGGCGTGGGCAGCGACGCCGCGTGCGTCAGACCGGCCGTGTGCAGCGGATCGGTTCAGCGGCCGCAAGTACCCGAATGTGCGCCGCCACTTCCGGGGCGCGGTCCGGCGCGGCTGGCCTATTCGGCTCGTGCTCAACCGGCGCGGCGCCGACGCCCGCCGCGACAGGCTCCTGCGTGACGTCCCAACCCGGGCGGGGTTCGACCGCGACGAATACCCACCAGCGGTTGGGCGCGGACGGGGGCGGGGCCTAGAGCATGGCCGGCGACCCCGGGGCTGGAAAGCGGATGTCCGTTTCGTGCCGAGCTCGGAGAACCGTTCGCACGGAGCGTCGCTAAGGGGTCAGCTCGAGCGGTTCTGCAACGGCACGCGCTTTCGCTACGTGTTTCGCTGACATCGGGAGGTGGGTCGACCCCTCAGGGGCTGCCGGCCGAGCGCCCGCCAGCAGTGGCTACTCAAGACCACGGGCGGAGCCGAAGCCCGGTGCGCAGCTGCCACACGGGAGCGGGCCATGACCAAATGTCCTACTTCCCGGGGCGGGCAGAGTACCGCTGATCCGCTCGCGACGGCAGCGGATCGTGGGCTGGGCCCGCAAGCCGTTCCGGGCACCCAGCGTTGGTTGGTCAAGGGCGGACGGCTGCGTCGCCACGGGGGGTTGCGCGGCGCGGCTGTCGCCTAGCTCTAGCCAGGAATTCCGCGAAAGTCGATCCCCGGCTGGCCTTCTTCACGGAAGGTGCCGTCGTGCGCGTGAATGACGAGTTCGGTGGCCCGCTGGTGCGCAACTAGGCATCCTCGCTTGATTGCTTCGGCTCTGGTGTCGTGGGTGGACCGCATGGTCTGGCCCAGCTTGCACGCCCATCGTTCGCCGACTGGAACTACGTGAACATCGGGCACTTCGCCTCCGTAGATCGCTTACCCTGCGGCTACCCGGGCGGGAGAGGTTCACGCGGGTTTCGTCTTAAGCGGATCGCCTGGCAAGGAAGCCGGAAATTACGGGCACTTGTACGGGCTGGGCAAGGCGAACCGGACGATCAGACGTACGCTGCCAGCAGGCGCTTGGCCGCACCGGGCGTCGTTGGTTCAACGCGGTGAGCCGTGACGTTTGGGGGAAGTGCGCGCGGCTGCCGCCCTACGTTGAGCGGGCGGGAGGGTAGAAATCCGTTCTATTCCCTCCCGCCCGCGACGGGGTGCGGCGGTGTTTGCCGCGCAGCCGCGCCCCGCTCCCGCTGTCCCGTGCCTCTCGGGTGCGCCCAAGCCGCTGGGGGGGCGTCTGGGGTCGCTCGCGGGACCATTCTATGCCCGGCCCGCGAGGGGCCAAACAGCCTTTCGAGACTCTCCAACTACTTCCGGGCTGACGCGTTACCGCCTCGATGCCACACAGCGACGACCAGACAAGCCCCGGTCACCACCCTGACTCGCTGGCCGGCCATGCCGACCCGATCGTCCAGCAGGGCCACAATCGGCCTACGCGTGTGGGGGCTGTTGAAGCAGATCAAGCCTCACGAAGAAGCCTTCCACGCCGTCGCGGAACTCGACGAGGACGAACTACGCGCCGTGATCACCCATCATCTATTCGCGTGGCATCAGCAGGCGGGCAACAGCGCGGGGCGACGTTTCTGACCGCCTAACGCTGCGGGGGGTCCCGGCGTCGAGCGGCTTCTGTCTGGTTCCCTGCGACATCGCCTAGTCCCGCAGCCCCGCTGCGTCGAGGGCTTCGGCGTGCGTGGGGTACGCGTCGATCCGGACGATCTTTCCCCCCTCCAGGGTGAAGACAATGGCCGAGTTCTCCTCCACCTGCAGGTCGCTCTCCCGGCCGACTGCGTACAGGTGACACAGCGCAGCCACCTGAGGTCCCGCGGGGACCAGGCGCAGTACTCGCATCTCGTACCGCGACCACACCTCGTCCAGCTCGGCAAAGTAGCGACGCAGGTCGTCGTGGCCGTGATAGACGCGACCCATCGCGCTGAACCGCGACTGGAAGCTCACGGACTCCGAGAGCATGTCGAAATAGGCGGGCAGGTCACGCGTGTTGTATGCGTCCATCGTCCGCCGCACGACCTCCACGTTCTCCTGCGACATCGCCAGCCAGTATCCCCCGACGGAGGGAGGGTGCGAACGCAGAACTTCCCGCTCCGGTCATCGCCGGGTGAGGCGGCACAAGAACGCGGTTGTTCCACAAAATGCCCCGTGATGAGGCGAAGGCTGAGCTTGAGCGGATCGCCACCGAGGCGCCCTACGAGCGCGACCGGATCCAGGCGATCCGACTGCTCAGGCAGATGTGGGCGGAGGAGGAGGTCGACCCTCAGGCGAGGGTGGCTGAGCTGTTCGCCCGGATGGCGGAGGGGCGGAGCCAGTGAGCGAGCTCGTGGTGGCCGCGTTCCGGGCGCTCGGTCCGGCACCGTCGCGGCGGGAGCTTGGGCTGGTCGCTGACGCGCTCCGCGAGAGCGGGGACCGGGAGGCTCTGGCGCTGTGGGACGGCCCCGACTACCGGACCGGGGTACGAACGGCTCGTCGAGCTTGCCGAGCAGGCTGGTGCGGGCGCGTATGTGGCGCTTGATCTGTACGTGGAGGTCGACAACCCGGGGTCGGTCTCGGAGTACGGCGGGGCCAAGGAACTTGGACGGCGGGTTGCTGAGGGACCTCGCCGGTGACAGTCGTCGAGGCGTGCCCGACGCCCGCTTTGGATGGAAACCAGCAGTCCGTTCTGAGCAGCCCGGACTCGCGCTATCAGGCGAAAGCAGCAGCCGGATTCGAGCCGTGGGAGGCGTAGCCGGTGGCGACGCCGGTCGACTCAGCCAGCCCCGACGGGAACGAACTCGTGCTCAGCGTCCCCGGGCGAGACGAGGATGAGCCCGCGCACTGGTCGGTCGCCGGAGTTCCAGACGGTGTGGGGCGTCCCCCGCGGCACGAAAACCAGGCCGCCCGCGGTGACCGGGACCTCCCGGTCTCCGAGCCGGAACGTGACGTCGCCGTCCGCGACGTAGAACGCCTCGTCGGTGTGAGGGTGGACGTGCAGCGGCGGCGCAGGCTGACCCGGAGGAAACGTGCCGACGATGACGACGTAAGCCCCTTGCGACTCGGCGGGCCCGAAGTGCACCGGCTCCGGCGCTTCGGAGGGAGGGACAACGGTGCACCCGTTGATCGTTTCCATCGCTGGCGAGCCTAAGCGCCACGGAGGTCCACCGCCAGTCGCGGCCCTTGCGGCGCTGCTGCATCGAGGCAGGAGCGGCACTGCCGCTGGCAGGCGGAAGCGAAAGCGCACCGGCGATCGTGTCGACGCTCCCGTTTCGTCCGGACCAGCAGTGAGGTCGCGGCCGCCCTGAGCTTGCACAGCTCTTGGCGAAGCGGGAGCCGACCGCTTGCGCTCGGTGCCGCCGATCGTGATCGTATTGGCGACGTCGAGCCCCGAAGCGCATCAGCACGACGTTGGCGGTCGGGACGGCGACGTCGGCGCTGGCACCGATTGCGCAGAGGGTCGCGCCGCGGTGTGGCGGGGCGGGTGGCGCTGGGGTTTGGTGGCGCGGTGGTCGGTGGTGGCGTCGCGAGTCGGTCGTGGGCAGCAACCGTGCTTGCCGGTCGCGCCGGCGCTGGTCGGTTGGGGTTTAGTCGCGTGCTCGGTGGTGGGGTGTGTCGCCCTGGAGTGTGCTGATCAGCTCGGCGAGCGCGTCGGTTGCGGCTGTGAGCGCTTTCAGTTGGTGGTCTGGCATCGCGTCGAGGTGTCTGTTGAGCGCCGTGGCTGCCAGGGTTCGGAGGTGTTGGAGCGCGGCTTCGCCGGCGTCGGTTAGCGACACGAGTACGACGCGCTGATCGTGCGTCTGGCGCTCTCGCCGGACCAGTCCCCGCTCCTCGAGCCGCTTGACCAGCAGCGTGGTGGTCGGCTGTGCGAGGCCCTCGAGCGCGGCCAGGTCGGTGATCCGCCGTGGGCCGTCGGCAAGGCTGCTGAGGAGGCTGGCCTCGGTGTACGAGTAGCGCTCTCCGAACTCCTTGATCAGGAGTCGCGTCAGCAGCCCGATCTGGGATGGCAGCTGGGTGGAGATGTGCTGCGCCCGTCCGGCGCGATCTCGTTTGGCGGGGACACGATTCATATTTGACAACTATATTGTATAAGGATAAGATTGTCTAGCAATGTTTCTGCTGATCATGGTCAACGAGGAGAGGATCATGTTTGACAACATCCTGGTCGCGGTCGACGGCTCGCCGGAGGCCGAGCAGGCGCTAACGCAGGCGATCGACCTAGCCGAGAGCGAGCACACCCGGCTGACCCTGATCACCGGCGCCCCAAAGCTGCCCCCGGTCGCCTACATCGGGCCGACGGCGTACCGGTGGCCCAGATCGACGCCGACGCCCGCGCGTGGGGAGAAGCCGTGCTGCGGCGCGCGCGCGACCGCGTCCCCGACGAGATCCCGGTCACCACCATCCTCAGCGACAAGCCGATCCGCAGCGCGCTGATCGAGCAGATCAAGCGCGGCCGGCATGACCTGATCGTGATGGGCTCACGCGGCCGCGGCGCAGTCCGCGCCACCCTACTCGGCAGCGTCGGCCACTACATCCCCAACCACAGCCCCATACCCGTCCTGATCGTCCACACCGACACCCACCCAACCCCGAACGTCGCCGACCCCAACCCCCCCGCCGAGCGACACCCAATCACGAGGCCGGCGGCCGCGCAGCTCGAGCGCAAGTGGAGGTGAGGGAGCCGTGGATCCGACCGCCTTCGCCTGGGTCGCGCTGGTCGCGGGGCTGATCGCCCTTCTGCTGGTCGACCTGCTCGTGCTGCACCGCGACACGCACGCGGTCTCCGTGCGCGACGCGGCCTGGTCGACGGCCGGCTTCGTCGCGGTGGCCGGCGGCTTCGGGATCGCGCTGTCGTCGTCGAGGGCGGCGACGCGGGGACCCAGTTCTTCGCGGGCTATCTGCTCGAGCTCTCGCTGTCGCTCGACAACGTGTTCGTGTGGGCGCTGATCCTGGGGGCGTTTTCGATCCCGCCCGCCTATCAGCACCGCGTCCTCTTCTACGGCATCTTCGGCGCCCTGGTGCTGCGCGGCGCCTTCGTGGCCGCCGGCGCGGCACTGCTCAACCGCTTCGACTGGGTCGTCTACGTGTTCGGAGCGCTGCTGCTCTGGAGCGGCGTGCGCCTGCTGCGCGGCGGCCGTGAGATCGACCCCGAGTCCAGCGCCGCCGTCCGCCTGTTGCGCCGCCGGCTCCCGACCACGCGCGGCCTGCAGGGAGCGCACCTGTTCGTGCGCGCGCGCCGCGTCCCCGCCGAGGAGCGCCCGCCGCGCGGTCCGATCTTCGGACTGTGGTACGCCACGCCGCTGCTCGCCGTGCTGGTCGTGATCGAGCTGACCGATGTCATCTTCGCGGTCGACTCGATCCCCGCGATCTTCGGCGTCACCCGCGAGCCCTTCATCGTCTTCAGCGCCACCGCCCTCGCACTCATCGGCCTCCGCTCGCTCTACTTCCTGCTCGCCGGCCTGCGCGACCGCTTCGCCTACCTCGACAGCGGCCTCGCGGTGATCCTCGTCTTCATCGGCGCCAAGTTCCTGCTCACGGACGTCGTAGAGATCGGCGTCGGGCTCTCGCTGTCGGTCATCGTCCTCGTGATGGGCGCCGCGATCGGCGCCTCGCTGCTGCAGGAACGACGACGCCCGGGCGGACCCGAACCGCACGCCCGTGCGACGTGAATGAGCGCGCGGTCGGGGCCCCAGCCGATTCCGATGACAAACCCCATGGCTCAGACCGTCATCCGGACGGGAACGATGCGAAAGGTGCGGCGAGCGGGATCGAGTACTGCGGTCGCCCAGCGCACGCGACCACGAAAGGAGGTCTCCGCCTTGCGAGGCAGCGCTGGGCGAGCGACATCTCACTCCCACTGCGGACGACCCGCCCAAGCGTCAGACGCTCGAGTGCTGACGCCTGCTTGCGTCCGGGCGAAGCGGGAGTGCCGGGGCGCTCCCGCCTGCCGGTTCTGTCGCTCGGAGTCGGGGCGCGGCGCTGGCAGACGTCATCGGCGCCCGGCGTCCGCACACCGCGGCGATGATCTCCTGCGGATCGATGCGTTGCAAAAACGCGGACGAAGACCGCGTAGGCCTCCCTGATCGCAGCATCACGCTCGGCCATCAGCTGCTCGCCGGCTTGGGCGTGTTGCTCTCGGCCGCTGGCCCCTGTCGTCCATGAACGCGGCTAGGCGTTCGCGCGGGTCCTCCCCCATGGGGCGATCATAGGTTGCAGGAGCCGCCGACCTGACCCCGCTCCGCCGGCACTACTGGCCGACGTGGTGGCCGCGCCGAGGACGTTTGGGCCACTAGTGGGCCAGAGCGTCGAGGCCGTCGCCGCAATAATTACGCGTAATTCTTGCGCCTTGCAGGCGGTTCGTGAGACGCGAGCGACGGGACTCGAACCCGCGACCTCCGGCGTGACAGGCCGGCGCTCTAAACCGACTGAGCTACGCCCGCATAGGCGATAGCCGAGCATAGCGGTCGCACGGGGTCAGACGTTCGACTTAGACAGCAGCGACCACTAGTGCGAACCGCAGCTGGCGCGCACGACAAGCTCGACGTCGAGAACGGTCCGGCTGGGACGACGCGCGGCGCTGCGAATCAGACGGTCGAGCTTTCGCATCGCCAGCAGGCCGATCTCTCGAGCGGGCACGGCGACCATGGTCAGTGGAGGATCGACGAGAACTGCTGTGGGCGAGTCGGTGAAGCCGACAATCGCGACATCCCCCGGCACCTCCATCCCCCGCGACCTCGCCTCGCCGAAGACGCCGAGCGCCAACACCTCGCCGGCGGCGAAGACGGCGGACGGGGTGTCGGGCAGCTCGAGGAGCTGCCCCAGCCCGGCACCGCCCGCGTCGATCGTGAACTCGTCCACCTCCGCGACCAACGGCGTGAGACGTCGCTCCTCCAGTGCCCGCAGATAGCCGTTGTACACCTCCCTCACGTTGGGCCACGCCAGTGGGGCGGTCACGATTCCGATCCGCTCGTGGCCGTGCTCGACGAGGTGCCGGGTGGCGAGATAGCCACCGCGCTCGGAGTCGAAGAGAAGGACGTGGCCCTTCCGATCCGGCTGGTCGACATAGACGATTGGCGCGCCGGCCCGGCCGGAGGCCGCGCCGGGCCGGTGCGTGTCAGCGTCTGCAGGGCGGCCGACGGACACGGCGATGATTCCATCCACGCCTCGGGCGATCAGGCGGCGGACGATCGCCTCGGCAAGCTCCGGAGAGTCGCGAGTGTCTGCGACGAGGACGAGCGTTCCCTGCTCCAACGCGGCGTCCTCGATCCCGCGGAGCACGGAGAGATAGAAGGGGTCGAGCCCGCCTACGAGTACCGCCACCGCGTTTGACCCCAGACGACGGAAGCCCGAAGCGACCTGGTGTGGCCCCGGCTGCAGGACGACTGTCCCCACGCCATGCCGGGTTTGCACCAAGCCGTCGCCTTCGAGCTTTGCGTACGCCGCGCGGACCGTATTGACGTTGACGCCCAGTTGCCGGGCGAGAGCGCGCACCGAGGGGAGTCGGTCGCCTGGCTCGAGCTCGCCGTCCGCGACAAGCAGTCCGATCCGCGCGCGGATCTGACCGGCGATGCCGACGTCGGAGAGGGGGTCGAGATCCAGGCTTGACAGCCCAAGCGCCATACAGGTACTGTATCGGTGATCTAGGACAGTACTACACACACACCCGTTCCGAGGTGGGAGACACCCACCAAAGGAGGAAGCGATGAGACTCGCAATCGCGGCGGCGCTCGGGGCGATGTCCTCGGTGGCATTCGCTCTCATGCCCGGCGTTGCATCTGCACACGACCCGGCGGCAGTTGTCACGGGAGGCGGAAGGGCGCTGCTCGCCGATCCCGACGGGAAGTTCTTTCCAGTGCGTTCTTTCCGCGTGCGTGGCGTCGTCGCGGACGACGGTTCGGCCCAGGGCAGGATCCGTTTCCGGTGGCGTGGGTCGTTCCCGGAGGTTTGGGGAGACCCGCTCTGCGGGGGCACCTGTGACACCGTCAGGCTCACCGGCGACATCCAAGCCGGCTCGGTCGCCTCAGATGGGACGGTCACATTGTCGGGTACGGCGAGGGAGATCGACAAGCGGCAGGGCGAGGTGCTTTTCGATTCCGGTTTCGACGAGCCTTTCTACATCGTGGCGGGCGGCAGCCAGGGTAAGCACCGTTTCGTCCTGCAGTGGTGCCTCCTGCCCGAGTTCCGGATATTCGGCTCTCTCCGTGTCCAGGTCGACCGCCAGGAGCTACCCGCAACCGCGTCATCGACTGGCCGTGGCGCGTGCGCCAGATAGAGGCCCGCGTCAGACGTTCGACTGCGACAGCAGCCACAGCGCCAGGCTCGTGAAGCCCACCATCACGGCAAGCATCCAGTACTGGGAGCGCACGGCCAGCCGGGCATCGTCGTAGAGCTCCAGGGCCCGGTCGTGGGCCAGGACCAGGGCGGCCACGTGGCCCACGACCACGAAGCCCACCTGCCAGTACCAGGTGGCCTCGCCGCCGATGAGCGTGTAGTCGATCTGGTTGTCGGCGGTGCCGAACAGGTCGCTGCCGTCGCCCAGCGGGTCGGATGACAGGTACACGATCGCCTGACCCTGGAACAGCAGGAGCGTGAAGTAGTGCGCCGCCGTGTAGGCGAGCGCGATCGGCACCAGCGAGTGGATGAAGGCGTTGGCCAGCCGGTCGGCGCTGAAGCCCCCTCCCACGCTCTTCGCTCCCAGCACGCCGAGGCGATAGAAGCACCAGACGAGGACCACGGCGCCCAGCAGCCCGAGGAGGAAGGTCAGCTCGAGCGCGTTCTGGGGCGACAGGCCGACGTCCTGGAAGAACTGGGCGATGTCCGGCGCGATCCCGGTCCACGGGTCCGCCTCCGAGGCGCCGTCGAAGGTGACCGAGCCGATGATCACGGCCAGGAGGGGCACCGTGCCCGGCCGCGCGCGGGAGCGCGGGCAGCCCGGACAGCGGCTTGCGCAGGCCCACCTCGCCGTTCTTCGTGACTCACCGGCGCGATCCGCGAGTACAGGTTGAAGTAGACCGAGAACGCCTCGCCGCGGTCGCATCCAGGCCTCGATGCCGTACAGCGCCATGCCGATGAACGTCGCGCGCCGAGTAGATCAGCGTCGCGATGGCGAGGTTCTCCGGCTTGTCGCCGTTCGCCGCCACGAGCTCGAGCGCGGCGAAGGCGAAGATGCCGAGCGCGGCCGGCCAGCGACCGAGCCGTTCGGGATAGGGAAGCGGCGCCGGCAGCTGCCCGCGATTGAGCGCCTTGGCCACGCCGGCCACCGCCCGGCCGATCGCGCGCCACGGGTTGAAGGCCCGGAACACGTCGCCGAACAGGACGCTGAGCGGCACCAGGCCGAGCCAGAAGATCACGTAGATGAAGGTGGGCGCGAAGTTGGCCGTCGAGCTCTGCACGCCCTCGAGGCCGGTGTACACGACCACGACCAGCAGGAACGCTCCGATCGCACCGCAGACGATCTCGACCGGCCGTGAACCGAGGACTCGGCCGATCCCGCCCGGCAGCGGCCGCCAGCCGTCCTTGTCGAGCTTGGGCTCGGGCCACAGGATGGCCAGGGCCACGAACGACACCACGAGCACCATCGCCGCCGCCCAGCCGAACAGCCACTCGGGAATCGGCAGGTCGGACCGGGCGACCAGCCCGTGGGCTAGCTGGATCACGGCCGGGTCAGGAGGGGTTCACCACGAGGTTCGCGACGAGCGGATTCTGGCCGGCGTCCTCCGCTGTGTGGCTCTCGATCTCGAACACGCCCTCGAGGTTCGCCGTGAAGCTGAACCGCGCGGGTGTCCCGGGCGCCGCGTTCTTCGTGATGTCGTAACCGTGCAGGTGGATCTCGTCCGGGGCGTCGGCCGCCGACCACGATCCGCACCGGATCGCCCTTCGCCGTCTCGATCCGCTTCGGGCCGCCCACCACCTGTCCGCCCTGGATCTGGATGCGGGTGACCGCGGGCTCCGGTGGCGGCTCGGGCTGAGTCTCGGTCTCGGTGCGCGGTCTCCGCCTCCGTCTCGACCTCGGTCTGGGTCTGGGTTTCGGTGGTGGTCTGTGCGGCCTGCTCGCTGTCGGTCTCGTCATCGGAGCCCGGGCTGACGATCACAAAGGCGATCACAGCCACGGCGAGGGCCGCGACGACCAGCATGATTCGCTGATTCCTTGACATCGCGGGGCCGAAGTATGGCAACGCCCGATCGGGTCACCTGTACCCTGTTTCGCGATGCCCGCTCCCGATCGGCGCCTGCTCGTGTTCGCGGCCCTCGCCACCTCGGTGCTGGTGCTGGTGCTCGCAGTCGCCGGCCATCCGGAGCTGTTGGCCTACGCGTCACCGCTGCTCGTGCTCGCGCTTCCCCTCGCTGGCCGGCCGCTACGTTGGCGAGCAGTCGCTTGACCGCATGCGCGGCCGCATCGGCGCCGCCCCCGCGGCCCGCCGAGCCGCGCCCGCCGTGCCGCGGGTTCGCCGTGGCTTCGGAGTCGTTCCGCGCGGCGGTCGCCTGATCGCCGCGGCGCTCGCCGAGCGGGGACCTCCCGTCCTCGTCTCGTCCTGAGCGTCCGCTAGGTCCTCCCGAGGCCCGGACGCTCCACGTCCGAGCCAAGGAGGCTTCGTGCTTCGCCCACGAGGCGCGCTCGCCATGGCGCTGGCTGCGCTGGCGGCGCTCGCGCCCACCGCCCTCGCTCACGAGGGCAACCCCAACTACAGATCCGAGGTCCGCTCGATCTCGCCCGCGATCGACGGGCTGCAGGCGCAGGTCCTCAACTTCGACGACCGCATCGAGTTGCGCAACGAGACCGGTGAGACCGTGGTCGTGCGCGGCTACCGCGGCGAGCCCTACCTGCGCTTCGGCACCGACGGGACCGTCGAGGTCAACACGCGATCCCCGGCCGCGTACCTGAACGAGGATCGCTTCGCGCAGGTTGAGGTGCCCGGACGGGCCGATCCCGAGGCCGAGCCCGAATGGAAGGTCGTCGCCCGCAACGGCCGCTACGACTGGCACGACCACCGCATCCACTGGATGTCCGAGACCGCGCCGGAGAAGGTGCGCGAGGACGAGTCGGCGCGCACGAAGGTGTTCGACTGGAAGCTGCCCGTCGCGGTGGGCTCCGGTCCGGCGACGATCAGCGGCAGCCTCACCTGGCTGGGCACGGACTCCGGGGGCTTCCCGGTGGCAGCGGCGATCTCGCTGGCGGCCGTGGTCGCCGCCGGCGGGGTACTCGTGTTGTTCGTGCGCCGGCGGCGCCGAAGCCAGGAGAAGGCCGAGGCCTGGTGAGGCGGCTGCTCGCTCTCGGAGTGCTGCTGGGCGCGCTGCTCGCTCTCCCGGCCACGGCGCACGCCCATGCCGTGCTCGTCGACACCTCGCCCGAGCGCGGCGAGCGCGCTGGAGCGCTCGCCCGGGCGCGTCGTGCTGCGCTTCAACGAGCCGGTGGAGACGGCCTTCGGCTCGGTGCGGGTGTTCGACGCGCGCGGTGAGCGCGTGGACTCGGGCGGGACCGAGCAGCCCGGCGGCGATGCCGAGGCCGTGGCGGTCGCTCTGCGGCCGGATCTCCCGGAGGGGCAGCTATACGGCCACCTACCGCGTGGTGTCCGCCGACTCCCATCCGGTCTCGGGTGGCTTCGTGTTCACGGTCGGAGACGGGGGCGCCGCACCGGCGGCGGCAGTGGCCGACCTGGTCGATAGAGCGAACGCGGGACCCGGCACCGACGTGGCCTTCGGCGCCGCCAAGGCCGTGTCCTACGCGGCCATCGCGCTCGCCGTGGGGGGACTGCTCTTCGTGGTGGCCGTCTGGTTGCCCGCGCTGCGCCATCGCGCCGCGAGCGACGACAGCTGGCGGCTCGCCTCCGAGGCCTTCGCGGAGCGGCTGGGCATCATCGGGTGGATTGCCGTCGCCATGGGCGTGGCCGGCAGCGCCGCGGGCATCGTCCTGCAGGGCGCCACCGCCGCCGGCACCTCGGCCTTCGAGGCGCTGTCGCCCAACGTCATCGGCGACGTGCTGAGCACCCGCTTCGGCACAGTCTGGGGCCTCCGGCTGCTCGACTGGCTTGCACTCGGCGGCCTGCTCGCGCTGCTGACCGCGCGCCGCTCGCTTCCCGCCCTGCGCCCGGCCTCCCTGGGCGCCACGGGACTGGCGCTGCCGGCCGGCGCCCGCCCTTCGATCCTGGCGCCGCTGGCGCTGCTGCTCGGCTTCCTCGTCGTCTCGCCGGCGCTCGCCGGTCACGCCGGAGCGTCGGACCCGCGTCTGGTGTTGGTGTCGGCCGACGTGGTCCACGTGCTCGGCGATGAGCCTGTGGATCGGCGGCCTCGCGCTGCTCCTGCTGGCGCTGCCCGCCGCCACGGCCCGGCTCGAGCCCGGCGACCGCACCCGCCTGCTGGCCTCCTGCCTGTCCCGATTCTCGCCGCTCGCGCTCGGCTCGGTGGTCGCGCTGCTGGCCACCGGCACCCTGCAGTCGATCCTCCACCTGGGATCGCTGTCCGACCTGATCGACACGGCGTTCGGCCGGGCGATCCTGATCAAGGTGTCGCTGGTGCTGGCGCTGATCGCCCTCGGCGCCCTCAATCGCCGCCGTTCGCTGCCGCGATTGCGCGAGATCGCGAGGAGGGCGGCCCCCCGGGACGCGAGGGGCGCCTCCTTCGCAACACCCTGCGCACCGAGGTCGCGCTGCTGGCCACCGTCCTCGCCGTCACCGCCGCGCTGACCAGCTATCCCCCGCCGGACTCGCTGGCGCAGGGTCCGTTTTCGACCACCAGCGACCTCGGGGCGGCACGGATGGAGCTCACCGTCGAGCCCGCCAGGCCCGGAGCGAACGAGATCCATCTCTACCTGTCCGACCCGCGCACCGGCGCGCAGTACGACCGGCTCCGTGACGTGACCGTGGCGCTGCGGCTGCCGGACAAGCGCATCGGCCCGCTCGAGCCGCGCGTGGACAAGGCCGGACCCGGCCACTGGGTGGCCCGGCGCGCCCAGGTGGCGCCCGCCGGGGACTGGGACCTGACGGTGTCGGGCCGCGTGTCCGAGTTCGAGGAGGCGCGTGCGCTCGTGGAGGTGCCGGTCCGGTGAGCGCCTGCGGAGCGCCCGCGCACCGCGCTCTGCTTCGCTGCGATCGCGGCCGTATGGGCGATCGGCCTGCAGGTGCTCGGCGTGGCCGACGCCTTCATCTACCTGGCGCCGGCGCTGCTGATCCTGCTGCCCCTGGTCAGCGGGCGCTATCCCGGCGACACCGTGCTTGTCCGCGGCCGGCAGGCGAGCCCGCGCGCCGCGCCCCAACCTGGCCGAGGCACCGCCGCGCCGCAGGCCGCTGCTCCGTCCTCTCCTTCCTCGCGGAGGCCGCCTGGTCGGCTCCAGCGTGGCCGGCCGCGGACCGCCCGGCCGGGTGGCGACGGTTCCGAGCTGACTCACCACCCGAAGGAGAACAACACGATGAGAAGCACCATCACGAGGACCGCCGCGGCCGCCGGCGTCCTGACACTGGCCCTGGCGGCCTCCGCCTCGGCCCACATCACGGCCGCACCGGGCACCGCGCCCTCGGACGGCTACACCACCCAGTCGTTCCAGATTCCCCACGGCTGCGAGGAGTCCCCCACCACGCAGGTGCGGATCAAGGTCCCGCCCAGCGTGCCGTCGGCCACTCCGGCGGTCCACCCGCTGTGGAACGTCGAGACCAAGGAGGGCAAGAAGGATCCGGTGGAGATGCACGGCGAGAAGATCACGCGCGGCGTGAGCGAGATCGTCTACACCGCCAAGCAGCCGCTCCCCGCCGACCGCCTCGACCTGCTGCCCGTGAGCCTGAAGATGCCCGCCGGCCAGGAGGGCGAGCCGGTCTGGTTCCCGATCATCCAGAAGTGCGAGAAGGGTGAGACACGCTGGATCCAGATCCCGGCCGAGGGCGAGAGCGAGGACGACCTCGAGTCGCCCGCGGCTTCCGTGACGCTCACCGCGGCGGAGGGCCACGGGGGCGGCGCCGCCGAGGCGAAGAACGCGTCGGCGCCAGACGGACGGCCGGCGCAGAGGTCCAGACAGCCGGGGCGACCGGCGACGACGACGCCGCTCCGGAGTGGCTGACCATCGTCGCGCTCGTGGTCGGAGCGCTCGGCCTGGCGGCCGGCGTGGCCGGGCTGATGGCCGCTCGGCGCCGCTCCGCGTGAGCTGAGCCGTTCGATCGGGTGTCTCGCGCGTGCGTGCGCGCGAGACACACCGATCTTCACCTTCCCTACACAACGGCGTCACGCCCAGATCACGTGCCGCGCAAGCCCGGCGCCGAAGCTAGCCGTGATGAAGTCCGTCGATCTCCACTTCCATCTGCTTCCCGGGTGTGGACGACGGCCCGGCGGACCTGCCGGATGCCCTGGACCTGGCGCGCGGGCGCTGGCCGACGGCAGCGGCACCGTGGTGGCAACCCCCCACGTGCGCCACGACGCCGTTTCCGACGTCCTGTTCCTACCGGACCTGGTCCGTGAGGTTCGCCTCGCTCTGGGCGACGCCGGGATCAGCCTCGAGGTGCGCGCAGGGCGGCGAGCTCGACCACCGGCTGGCGGGCCGGCTGAGCCAGCTCGAGCTCGAGACGATCGCCCAGGGCCCCAGGGGGCGCGCTGGCTGCTGCTGGAGACGCCGTTCGAGGGAATCGAAGACGACTTCCACGCCGCCACCGACGAGCTGCGGGCGCGCGGCTTCGGGATCCTGCTCGGGCACCCCGAGCGCAGCGCCGACGTCATCCTCGACGGCGCCGCCGGCCTGAAGCGCGAGATGGAGCGCGGGGCGCTGACGCAGATCACCGCCGCCTCGCTCCTCGGCGGCCATGGCAAGGAGGCCTACGAGGCGTCCGTCAGCCTGCTCGCCCAGGGCCTCGTGTCACTGATCGCGTCGGACGCCCACGGGCCCGACCCGTCCACCGGCCCTGAGCGACGCGCGGCGGCTCCTGACCGCCGAGTTCGGCGACTACGCGCTGGCGCACGCGCTCACGGTCGGCGCACCGCGGCGGCTGCTCGCGCGCGGCATGCGGCCGCGCCCGGCTCCGGTGCCCAGAGCGGCCTAGTGCCTAGCCGACGGCGTCTACGGCGTCCACCACGGAGACCTCGGGCGCGGCCTCCGGCACGACGGGCTCGGCGAGCGCCGGCCGCTCGCGCTCGGGATCGAAGCGGTAGCCGACCCCGAAGTGGGTGTGGATGTAGCTCCAGTCCGGCGAGGCCTTCTCGAGCTTCTGGCGCACCTTGCGGATGAACACGTCGACGGAGCGGTCGCCGTGCGCCATCGCGTAGCCCCAGACGGCCTGGTAGATCTCCTCGCGCTGGAGAACCTTGCCCTCGGCCTGGGCGAGAAGTTGCAGCACCTCGAACTCTCGGCGGGTGAGGTCGACGCTCCGGGAGTTGGCGAACGCCTGGAACTGATCGGCGCGGATCTCGAGATCGCCCGCCACCAGCGGACCGGTGTCGACCCGTGCCGAGGCCCGCTTGCGACGCCGCACGACGGCCTCGACCCGCGCCAGGACCTCTTCGGGGTGACAGGGCTTCGTGACCCAGTCGTCGGCGCCCATGCGCAGGCCGCGAACGCGCTGCGAAACGCGTGGAGCGGCCGGTGCAGACGACGATCCCCAGCCCCGGCAGAGCGTCGGACACCTTCTCGAGGAACTCCCAGGCTCCGGCCCCGAGCAGCGCGAGGTCGACCACGAGCGCGTTCACGCGCATGGCCACGAATTCCTCGGTGCGCGGAGGGGCCTCCAGACGCCGGTATTGCCAGCCGAGATCGCCCGCGCGCTTGACCAACACACGGACGAATCCCGAATCCGAGTCAAGGATCGCTAGACGCAGGTCCGACATCCGCCCGGGAGTCTACGCCAGGCGACAAGCGGTTCATCGATCATTTACAGCTTTTTCACAGCCCGACAACGGCGCGATAACTGACAATCCGCACATAGCTGGAACAGTCGGCGGGCCATGGAGGCCGCGACCAACAACGAGGCGTTTCACATCGGACACCTCGAGATCCGGCCGACCGAGTTCATCGCGCTCCTGGACGGCGAACGGCTGTCGCTCACCGTGCGCGAGCTGGAACTGCTCACCGCGCTCGCCGAAAGGCACGATCGCATCGTCAGCCGCGAGGAGCTCTACCGGGAGGTCTGGGGCGAGCCCTACCGCAAGTCCGACCGCTCGGTCGACGTCTACGTGGGCAAGCTGCGCCAGAAGCTCGAGCGCGCCCGCCCCGGCCGGCAGTTCATCCACACCCATTTCGGCTTCGGCTACCGGCTCTCGTCCGATTAAGGCTCCGTGTAGCTCCGCTCCCAGAGCGGGCTTTCACATGTTTTTCACAAGAGCGCGACACCTGGATAACAGACTGGCGCCGGGCCGCTGAGAGGTTGCCGCTTCAGTAATGATCCAGAAGAAGGAGAGCACCCGCATGAGGAAGCTCCTCGCGTTTGCCGCCTGTGGCGTCCTCGCCCTTGGCGCGGCGGCCTGTGGCAGCGACGACGACGACGACAGCGGCGGTGGCGGTGGGGGCGGCGGCGACCTCTCGGGCAGCATCCGCATCGACGGCTCCAGCACGGTCGGGCCCTTTGCCCAGGCTGCGGCCGAAGAGTTCCAGGCCCAGAACCCCGACGTGAGGATCACGGTCGGCACCTCGGGCACCGGCGGCGGTTTCGAGAAGTTCTGCGCCGGCGAGACCGACATCTCAGACGCCTCCCGTCCCATCGACGAAGAGGAAGAGGTGCCGATCTGCGAGAAGAACGGCGTGACCTACACCGAGGTCCAGGTGGCCAACGACGGCATCTCGGTCGTGACCAACCCGGCCCTCGAGGTCGACTGCATGACCACCGAAGCAGCTCAAGCAGCTCTGGGAGCAGGGCTCGAAGGTCAACCAGCTGAGCCAGATCGATCCCAGCTTCCCCGACACCGAGCTGAGCCTGTTCGGCCCCGGTACCGACTCCGGGACGTTCGAGTTCTTCACCGAGGAGATCAACGGTGAGGAGGGCAACACGCGCAAGGACTACCAGCCCTCCGAGGACGACAACGTGCTGGTCCAGGGCGTGGAGGGCGAGGACGGCGGCCTCGGCTACTTCGGCTTCTCCTACTACGAGCAGAACCAGGACAAGCTGGGCCTCGTCTCGGTCGACGCCGGGGACGGCTGCATCGAGCCGAGCGCCGAGACGCATCGCGGACGGCTCCTACAAGCCGCTCTCGCGGCCGCTGTTCATGTACCCGAGCGGCGAGGCGATCAAGAAGCCCCAGGTCAAGGCGTTCATGGACTACGTCGTCGAGAACTACCGAGTCCATCGCCGAGGCGGCGGCGATCGTCCCGATGAGCACGGCTCAGGCCGACGAGGCCAAGACCGCACTGGGCGGGGCCGGCAGCTAGGTGGAAGGCCGGATCGGCAGCACAGGCTCAGGGCCGCGCGGAGGCACCACCCCTCCGCGCGGCTCGCCGCCGTTGGGGCGAGGACATCATCAAGGGGCTGCTGATGCTGGCGGCCTTCATCTCGGTGCTCACCACCACCGGGATCATCGTCTCGCTGCTCGAGGAGACGATCTCGTTCTTCAGCGAGGTCGGCCTTGCCGACTACCTGTTCGGCACCGACTGGGCGCCGCTGTTCGAGCCGGCCTCGTTCGGGGTGCTGCCGCTGGTGCTGGGCACGCTCCTGATCAGCGCGCGTCGCGATGCTCGTGGCGGTTCCGCTCGGCCTGGCGGCGGCCATCTACCTGGCCGAGTACGCCCGTCCGGCGGTGCGCAAGACGATCAAGCCGATCCTCGAGCTGCTGGCGGGCGTGCCGACGATCGTGTTCGGCTACTTCGCGCTGACCTTCTTCACGCCCGAGATCCTGCGCGCGATCTTCGGGTCCGACGTCGCGATCTTCAACGGCCTGCAGCCGGGCATCATCATCGGGCTTCCTGATCGTGCCGACGGTGGCCTCGATCTCCGAGGACTCGATGTCGGCCGTGCCGCAGTCGCTGCGTGAGGGTTCATTCGGGCTCGGGGCGTCGAAGCTGCAGACCACCATGCGCGTGGTCTTCCCTGCCGCCCTCTCCGGGATCGTCGCCTCGATCGTGCTCGGCTTCTCGCGCGCCGTCGGCGAGACCATGGTCGTGGTGATCGCCGCGGCCTCAGCCGCAATGGGGCATCGAACCTCCTCGAGTCGATGGAGACGATGACCGCGTTCATCGCCTCGACCGCCAAGGGCGACATCGCGACCGGCACGATCGCCTACAAGACCATCTTCGCCGTGGGGGCCAC
The DNA here is from genome assembly GCA_963733655.1 of uncultured Thermoleophilaceae bacterium. Lineage (GTDB taxonomy): Bacteria > Actinomycetota > Thermoleophilia > Solirubrobacterales > Thermoleophilaceae > JACVRW01. Next base: position 24,405 of record CAVTEX010000009.1, on the reverse strand, counting down.
CCTGTTCGTGATCACGTTGATCCTGAACCTGATCTCGATTCGCTTCGTGCGGAAGTACAGGCAGGTGTACGAGTGATGGAGGCCCACACCCAGGTCATCACCCAGCCGTCGGCCAAGAACAAGGCCAAGGACCGCGGCTTCCTGCTCGGGCTGCTCTTCTGCGTCGGGCTCTCGATCCTCCTGCTCGGCGTGCTGCTCTACGACATCGTCGCCGACGGCGCCGGCGGTCTCACCTGGGACTTCATCACCAGCTTCTCCTCGATCAACGCCGACCAGTCCGGCATCCAGGCGGCGTTCTGGGGCACGATCTGGCTGATGGGCGTGTGCGCCCTGTTCGTCGTGCCGGTCGGGGTAGCCACCGCCGTCTATCTCGAGGAGTACGCGGACGAGACACGCTGGTACAACCGCTTCATCGAGCTGAACATCCAGAACCTGGCCGCCGTTCCCTCGATCGTCTACGGAATTCTGGGCCTGGCGTTCCTGGTCCGCGGCCCGCTGTCGCTCGGGCCGGTCATCCTCGCCGGCGGACTCACGCTCGGGCTCCTCGTTCTCCCGGTGGTGATCGTCGCTTCGCGCGAGGCGATCCGCGCGGTGCCCCCCTCGATCCGCGAGGGCTCGATGGCCCTTGGCGCGACGCAGTGGCAGACGATCTGGAAGCAGGTGCTGCCGGCGTCCATCCCCGGCATCGCGACCGGCGTGATCCTCGCCCTGGCGCGCGCCATCGGCGAGACCGCCCCCCTGATCGTGATCGGCGCCGCCACCTTCATCGCCTTCAATCCGGAAGGCCTCGACTCCGCGTTCACCGCCATGCCGATCCAGATCTTCGACTGGATCACGAGGCCGTCCAACGACGTCAACGACTACGTCCCCCTGGCCGCCGCGGGCATCCTGCTGCTGATGATCATGCTTCTGGTCATGAACAGCGTCGCGATCTGGCTACGAAACCGTTACGAGCAGAAGTGGTAGGTGAACTAGAGTGAGCGAGCGCGTGACCGAGCCACAGGACACCCCTCGCACCGAGGACACCGCGCACAGAGGGGCCTGAGCCAGCCGATCGGCGTGGGCTCGCCCCACGGCGACAGCAGCGCACCGGCGCTCGACGGGGCTCAGACAGGCGGCGAGCCGGCCACGCGAGGCCATCTTCTCGCTCGAGGACGGTGATGGTCGCCTACAACAAGAAGCCCGCGGTGCGCGAGGTGTCATTCGACATCGGCAAGAACGAGATCACCGCGCTGATCGGCCCGTCCGGCTGCGGCAAGTCCACCTTGATCCGCTGCCTCAACCGCATGAACGACCTGATCCCCGGCGCGACCGTCGACGGCAAGGTCATGTACCACGGGCAGAACCTCTACGGCTCCGGATGTCGACGCCGTGGAGGTGCGCAAGCGGATCGGCATGGTCTTCCAGAAGCCCAACCCGTTCCCCAAGTCGATCTACGACAACATCGCCTTCGGCCCGCGCGTGCTCGGGATGAAGGGCGACATGGACGAGATCGTCGAGCGCGCGCTCCACCAGGGCGCCCTCTGGGACGAGGTCAAGGACCGGCTGAAGACGAACGCCTTCGGGATGTCCGGCGGCCAGCAGCAGCGCCTCTGCATCGCGCGCTGTCTCGCGGTCAACCCCGACGTGATCCTCATGGACGAGCCCTGCTCGGCGCTCGATCCGATCTCCACCGGGAAGATCGAGGACCTGATGCTCGAGCTCAAGAACGAGTACTCGATCGTGATCGTCACGCACAACATGCAGCAGGCCGCGCGCGTATCGGACAAGACGGCCTTCTTCACGGTGGAGCTGTCGGACGACGAACACCGCACCGGCCGCGTGGTGGAGTTCGACGACACCGAGAAGATCTTCACCAACCCGTCCGACCCGCGCACGGAGGCTTACGTCACCGGCAAGGTCGGCTGAGTGGTCGCCTCCGCAAATACGCTCGCGTTCGGCGGCTGCGAACCTGCGCCTGACCACACCCGCGATGCTCGCCAATGCGCGCTTGCCTCGCTCGCGTGCGCCCAGTCTCGGTTCTCGCTCGCCGAGCCACGACCGTATTTCCGTCGGAGACCAGTAGCGTGGCCGAAACCACCCGCTCCCAGTTCCAGGAAGAGCTCGCAGAACTCGAAAAGCAGGCCCTCGGCGCGCTTCCCATGGTGGTCACCGCCCTCGACCGGGCGCTGGAGACCGTGCAGCACCAGGACGTCGAGCTGGCCTCGATGGTGATCGCCGACGACGATCGCATCGACGGCCGCTACCTCGAGGTGCACCAGGGCGTGCTCTCCCTGCTCGCCCTCCAGGCGCCGGTGGCGGGCGACCTGCGCCTGGTGGCCGCCGTGCTCCACATGATCAAGCACGTCGAGCGCATGGGCGACCAGTGCGTGAACATGGCCAAGCTCGTCCCGCTGGCCGGCCACGAGCCGCCCGTCGATGCCGAGATCCTCGACTTCATCCAGCGCATGGGCGCGCAGGCCCGCCAGCAGGTCATCCAGTGCGGCCAGGCATTCGAGCGCCGCGACGTTGCGATGGCCCAGGACCTGGTGCGCCAAGACGACGAGATCGACCATCTCAACCGGCAGGTCTTCAAGCGCGCACTCGACATCGGGGACGACCCCGACACGCGCGAGTGGGCCATGCACATGATGCTCGTGGGTCGCTGCATCGAGCGGATCGGGGACAATGCGGTGGACATCGGCGAGCAGACAGCCTTCGTCGTCACCGGGCTCTTCCGCGAGTTCGAGGACGCTTCGCACCCGGAGCTCGCGCCGCCCACTGCTTGATCTGCGCCTGCATCGACATCGGCAGCAACACCACGCGCCTGCTGGTGGCCGATGCCGGTGACGGAAGCCTTCGTGAGCTGGTAACGCAGCGGGCCTTCACCCGCATCGGCAAGAGCCTGGCCGACGGCGGCCTGATCCCGCCCGAGAAGATCGCCGAGACCGCCGAGGTCGTGCGCACCCAGGCGGCCGTGGCCGCCGAGGTGGGCGCCGAGCACCTGGTGGCGGTGGCCACTGCGGCGATCCGCAATGCGCCCAACCGCGACGATCTGGTGAGCGCCGTCTACGACGCCGGCGGCACGGAGCTGTCGATCCTCTCCGGCGAGGAGGAGGCGCGGCTCGCGTTCGTCGGCGCCACGCGGACGTTCGTCGCGCCGCTCGAGGGCACCGTGGCGGTGATCGACGTGGGCGGAGGCTCGAGTGAGATCGCGATCGGCCAGCCAGACGGGCAGATGGAGTGGTGCGAGTCGTTTCGCATCGGCTCCGGCTTCCTGGCCGACGCCTATCTTCGCTCCGATCCCCCGTCCGTCGACGAGCTCGAGAAGGTGCGCCGGCACGTGGCCGGCACCTTCGAGGGCCTCGAGCCGCCGCCCGCCGAGAGCGCCGTGGCTGTCGGCGGTACCGCCACGTCGCTGCGCCGCCTGGTGGGCGCCGAGCTGGCCCACGACACGCTCGAGCGCGGGATCCGGGTGCTCTACTCGACCCCGATCCCGGAGGTCGCCCGGCGCTTCGAGCTGGACACCGAGCGCGTCCGCCTGCTGCCCGCCGGAATACTCGTGCTGGAGGCCATGTCCGACCTCCTCGGCCTGCCGCTGCGCATCGCGCGCGGCGGCCTGCGCGAGGGCGTGCTGCTCGAGCTCGTGGAGGGCCGGCAGCTTGCCTAGCCGGCGCGAGCGATCCGCTTCAGCTCGGAGGGGCGCAGCAGCACCTTGAGCTCGTCGTCCTCGATCCCGGCCAGACCGCCCTTCTTCATGCTCACCCGGGCACCCGTGAGATCATGCACGGCATTCGAGAAGTCGGGATCGTGACCCACGAGGAGCACCTCATCGCCCAGCCCTGCGGCGAGCTCGAGCGCGTCGAAGGATCCGCCGGCCAGCGCGGGCTCGACGCCGCGGCTCGACCCGAGCGGCAGAACAGGCGAGCGCTGCGGTCTCCACGGCGCGCACCTTGGGGCTCGTCAGGCAGGCGTCGAGCTCCACGCCCAGCGCCGCCAGGGCCTCGCCCGCAGCCTTGGACTGGGTGCGACCCTTGTCGGTAAGCGGCCGCTCTGCGTCCGGAGATCCCTGCGCGGCGTCCCCGTGGCGAAGCAGCCAGAGCACGACGATGAGTCAAGGCTCGCGGGCGCCGCCCGCTCGCAGAGGGTTGAGCATGGAAGCAGTCACCGCACCCACACGAAGCACCGGAGCTCGACTCCCCCGAGCTGTTCGTCAACCGCGAGCTGTCCTGGCTCCAATTCAACGAGCGCGTGCTCGTGCTCGCCGAGGACGACCAGGTGCCGCTGCTCGAGCGAGTCAAGTTCAACGCGATCTACTCGTCGAACCTCGACGAGTTCGTGATGGTCCGCGTAGCCGGCCTGCACGACCAGGTCGATGCCGGCATCGACGCCCGCGGCCCCGACGGCCTCTCGCCAGGCGAGACGCTCGAGCTGCTCGGACAGCGCACCCGTGAGCTCGGCCGCCGCCAGTCGCGCGTCTGGCGCGAGGAGCTCTGTCCCCAGCTGGCCGAGCACGGAATCAGGGTGATCGAAGCTCGAGCAGTGCAGCGCCGACGAGCTCGAGGAGATCGACCGCGTCTTCGCCGAGCAGATCTTCCCCGTGCTCACGCCGCTCGCGGTGGGGCCGGGGCGGCCGTTCCCCTACATCTCCAACCTGTCGCTGTCGCTGGCCGTGTGGCTGCGCGACCCGGTGTCGCTCGCTGAGACCTTCGCCCGCGTGAAGGTGCCGAAGGAGGTGCTGCCGCGCTTCGTCCCGATCGGCAACAACACGTTCGTGCCGCTCGAGGGCATCATCGCCCGCCACCTCGACGAGCTGTTCCCGGGCATGCAGATCCTGCGCCACGACTGCTTCCGGGTCACGCGCGACGCGGACTTCACGGTCTCCGACGAGGCCGACGACCTCCTGCGCGCCGTCGAGGACGAACTGCGCCGACGGCGCTTCGGCGAGGTGGTCCGGCTCGAGGTCTCCGACTCGATGGATCCCGAGATGCGCAGCTACCTGGTCGAGCAGCTCGGGATCGACGAGTCGCAGGTCGAGGACGTGCAGGGCCTGCTCGACATGCAGGACCTGTGGGCGCTCTACGAAATCGACGGGTTCCGCGAGCTGCGCGACCCGCCGTGGACGCCGGTCAACCAGCCCGCGTTCGCCGACCCCGAGCACGGACAGGTCGACGTTCTCGCCGCGATGCGCGCCAACGAAATTCTCGTCCACCATCCCTACGACTCGTTCGCGGGCAGCGTCGAGCGCTTCATTCAGCAGGCGGTGCGCGACCCGGACGTGCTCGCGATCAAGATGACGGTGTACCGGACCTCCGACGATTCGGAGCTGATCCCCGCGCTGATCGAGGCCGCGGAACGCGGCAAGCAGGCGGTCTGCCTCGTGGAGCTCAAGGCGCGCTTCGACGAGCGGCGCAACATCGGCTGGGCGCGCTCGCTGGAAGAGGCGGGTGCTCACGTGGTCCACGGCCTGCCCGGTCTCAAGACCCACGCCAAGGCGCTCCTCGTGGTGCGGCGCGAGGGCTCGGGCGTGCGCCACTACGTGCACATCGGCACCGGCAACTACCACGCCAAGACGGCGCGGCTGTACGAGGACTTCGGGCTGTTCACCACCGACCGCGAGCTCGCGCAGGACGTGGCCGAGCTGTTCAACGCGCTCACCGGGGCAGCACGCTCGCCCGACTACCGCAAGGCGATCGTGGCGCCGGATCACATGCGCAACTGGTTCCTGCGCGAGGTCGAGCGCACCGTCGAGGCCCACCGCAACGGGCTCGACGCGCGGATAGTGCTCAAGATGAACTCGCTGGTGGACGCGCGCTGCATTCGCGCCCTCTACGCGGCGTCGCAGGCCGGCGTCCGCGTGGACGTGAACGTGCGCGGCATCTGCTGCCTGCGCGCCGGCGTGCCCGGCGTGTCCGAGAACATCACGGTGGTCTCGGTGGTCGGGCGCTTTCTCGAGCACACGCGGGTCTACGGCTTCCGGCGCGGCGACGAGCGCCGCTACTGGATGGGCTCGGCGGATCTCATGCCGCGCAACCTCGACACTCGGGTGGAGCTGCTCGCGCCGGTCGAGGCCGAGCCGCTCAAGGCCGAGATCGAGGACACGCTCGCGCGGAGCTTCGCCGACGACACGTTCGCCTGGGAGCTGCGCCCCGACGACACGTGGGAGCGCCGCCGGGTCCGGACGCGCTCGGTGCACCAGGAGCTCATGGAGCGCGCGCTCGAGCGAGCTGTCGCGGATTAACGGGAGTGCTCGCGGGCACCGCCCGCTCGCCGGCTAACTCAACCCGCGCTTCAGCGCCAGCACGCGAGCCGCGCTCTCGCGGACGCGCTTGCGGAAGGCGGGATCCCGCCGCGCTCTCTGGAGCAGACGCGGGAACACGTCGTTCCAGCTCGCCGACCCGGTCATGAGGATCAGGTCCACGCCCGCCTCCACCGAGCGCTCGGCCGCGCTGGCGACGTCGGAGCGGGCGAGCACGGCCTGAGCCTCCATGCTGTCGGTGACGATCACGCCCTCGAAGCCGAGCTCCTCTCGGAGCAGGCCGGTGATGATCGCTCTGGACTGCGATGCGATCGCGCCCTCGTCGATCGCCGGATAGAGCGCGTGGGAGGCCATGATCAGCGGGGTGCCGGTGGCGATGGCCGCGCGGTAGGGAAGCAGGTCCTCCTCGAGGCCGCCCGGCACCGTCGCGGGCGCGTCGTCGGTGTTGACCGTCGCGCCGCCGAGGCCCGGGAAATGCTTGGCGGTGGCGGCCACCCCGGCGCGGGTCAGCCCGCGCACAGCGGCCGCCGTGGCCTCGGCCACGGCGTCCCCACCTCCGGGGAATGCCCGTGACGACATGACCGACCCTGGACGGGCCACGTCGGCGACCGGCGCGAGATTGACGTTCACGCCGGCGGCGCTCAGCTCGCGCCCGGTGGCCCGGGCGGTGCGCTGCACGTCGGCGGGCGCGCCCTGGAGCGCCTGCCCCGCGGCCGGGCCGGCGTACGCGAGGGTGCGAATGTCGCCTCCCTCCTGATCGACCATGACCAGGGCGCGGCCGTTCGCTGGGCGCTGCAGGGCGGCGGTGAGGTTGCGCCACTGGGTTGCGTCTCCACCGTTGCGCCCGAACAGGATCACACCCGCGGTCTCACCCGCGGCGAGCCGGCGGCGGATGTAGTCCGGCATCTCCGGCTCGTCGAAGCTCGAGATCAGCAGAAGCCCGACCTGGCGGCGGAGGCTGAGGCGTTCGATCGGCGTTTCGTGGTGATCGGCGGCGCCTCCCCGGCCGCCCGATCCCGAGCCGGTTGCGCTCGCGTCCTCGCCGTCCCCGCCGGCGCCGGCGCCGATGACGCAGGCCGCAATGATCAGGGCCAGCGCCGCCGGCCCCGACAAGCGCGCGCGAGCCGTCGGCAGCGCCGACGAGTCGCGGGAGAGCCTCACCCCTCTTCGGAGATCCCCGCTTCCTCGACGCCGGCCGTGAGCTCCTCGAGACCGAAGCCGTCGACCGGGCCGAGCGCGCCGCTGCCCTTCACGGCGCCCGCGGCCACCTGCTCGGCGCCCCAGGCGAGGATGCGGCCGGTGAAGGTGTAGCCGTCCACACCGGCCAGATGGACCTCGGACAGCGGGTTGGCGGCGCGGTCGTAGGCGATGGCCACGATATGCGAGCCCGACTTGGCCCGCGTGTTCTCGTCGGGGCCGCCCGTGGAGCCCTGGACGAGCTTCTCGCCCAGCGAGTTCCAGAGCTCGCTCGCGCCGGGCACCTTCATGGCGAGGCTCATGCCGCCCGACACGGCCTGCATCGCGCGCGACGCCGGCCCGAACCAGCCGAGATACGCGTTGACCTCCCGCAGTCCGGGCGCCAGCCGCGGGAGAGTGAAGTGCTCCGAGCTGCCCACCGACACCGCCGGGCCGCTGCCGGGCGGCGATCGGGAAGGTGCGCAGGGCCTGGGCGCCGCGCTCCGTCTGGACCGCGCCGTCGACGAAGTGGAAGGACGGGGCCGCGATCACGCCCACCATCGAAGCCTTGGTGCCACCGCTCATCGAACTCGTGTCGCCGCCGCCGGTTATGAAGTAGCCCACGTCCACTCGCGTCGCCGCATCACCGGCGCGGTCGAGCGCCAGGCCGCCGGCCAGGTTGCCCGGAACCCAGTCGTAGCCGAAGGCGGTGAACATCGCGCTGCCGGTCTTCTCAGCGGCCGGTGCGTAGCGTTCGAACACCTCGCGGATGAACGGCGGCTCCCCGGTGCTGTCGAGGTAGTGAGCGCCCGTTGATGTTGCCGCGGCAGCCGCGGCCGAGCCCCAGCGCACGAACGGGCCCACCGTCGAGACCAGCACGTCGCCCTCCTCGACCAGAGCGCTCACGGTGGCGGGGTCGGAAACGTCCGCCACGGCGGTCTCGAGCCCGCCCAGGTCGCCGGCCATGGCTTCCAGCTTGGACCTGGTGCGTGCGGCCAGCACGGGCCGCAGTCCACGCGCCGCCATCGCCTCCGCTGTCAGCCGGCCGGTGTACCCGGTGGCGCCGAAGAGGACGACGCGGCCGGCCACGCTATTCGGCCGGCCGGCGGGCCTCGAGCGTCGCCCGCACCCGCTCGATCGCCTGCGGCACCTTGCGCTCGATCCGCTTGAGATCCCAGCCGGTGAGCGTGACCACGCGCATCGGCGTCTTGGCCGTGACGGTGGCGTTGCGGAGGGTCTTCTCGAGCAGGCCCATCTCGCCGAAGAAGTCTCCAGGGCCGAGGTCCGCAACGTGCTCACCGTGCCTGGTGACCTCGGCCTCGCCGTCCTCGATGGCCATGAACTCGTAGGAGAAGTCACCCTCCCGGACCAGCTCGCGGCCCTCCTCGACAGTGACCTCCTGCGCAAAGGTGGCGATCTCAGCGAGCTCGTCGTCCGCGACGTCCTCGAACAGCGGGAGCGACTTCAGCCGGGTTGAGTCCAATGGGGCCTCCTGGGTACCTAGGTCGCGGGCGACTCTAACCCAACTGATCGAGTAGGGGCGCTCGTAACGTAAGAAAAGGGGCATGCCTGATCAGCGCAATCTCATTTACGCCTTCGCGGCCGGACGAATCGCGTTCGGTGTGGGCCTCCTGGCGGCCCCCGGGCGCTTGGGCGAGAGCTGGATCGGCGAGCCGGCCGAGCACCCGGCGGTGCACATCGCCTTCCGCGCGCTGGGAGCCCGCGACATAGCGCTCGCGGCGGGCGCCGTCCTCGCCGTAACGCGCGGCACCCCGAGCCGGCCCTGGCTGGCCCTGACCGTGGCGTCCGATCTCGTCGACCTCGCGGCGACCCTCGCCGCGGGCGACCGCGTGCCCGAGCGCGCCCGAAAGGGCACGGTCGCCCTGGCCGGCGGCGCGGCAGCGGTCGGCGCGGCACTCACCACACAGGCGGACAAGTGAAGATCGCGATCGTCGGGGCCGGGATCTCCGGCCTCGTATGTGCCCACCTGCTCCAAGACGGACACGACCTGACCGTCTTCGAGGCGAACGACTACCCGGGCGGCCACACCCACACGGTGCGCGTGGACACCAGCGACGAGACGCACTGGGTGGACACCGGCTTCATCGTGCTGAACGACCGGACCTATCCGAACTTCGAGAAGCTCCTCGCCGGGATCGGCATCGCCACCCAGGACTCGAACATGAGCTTCTCGGTCAGCGACGGCAAGGACTTCGAGTACAACGGCGCGTCGGCCAACGGCCTGTTCGCCCGGCGCGCGCACCTGGCCCGGCCGTCCTTTCACCGCATGGTCCTCGACCTCCTTCGCTTCAACCGCGAGGCGCGCTCGCTGGTAGGGCTCAACGGCTCCGGGCCGTCGCTCGGCCAGTTCCTGCACGAGGGGCGCTACTCGCCTCAGTTCATTCAGCGCCTGATCGTCCCTCAGGCTTCGGCGGTCTGGTCGGCGGATCCGCGGCGTATGTGGGACTTCCCGGCCAGCATGCTCGCCGAGTTCTTCGCCAACCACGGCATGTTCGGTCTTGCCGACCGGCCCAGCTGGCTGACCGTGCAAGGGCGGCTCCGCGCGCTACGTGGAGGCGATCGTGGGCCCGCTCGGCGAGCGCCTGCGCCTGTCGACCCCGGTGCGCCGGATCGAGCGCTTCGACGATCGCGTCGAGATCACGCCGGCGGGCGGTGAGCCGGAGTCGTTCGACGAGGTCGTGCTCGCCGTTCACTCCGACCAGGCCCTGCGGATGCTCTCCGACCCGAGCGGTGCCGAGGCGGAGGTGCTCGGCGCCATCCCCTACCAGCCCAACGACACGGTTCTGCACACCGACCGGTCCCTGCTCCCTCGTCGCCGGCGGGCCTGGGCGAGCTGGAACTTCCACCTCGAGGACCGGCCGGCGAGCAGGACGACGGTGACCTACCACATGAACCGCCTCCAGTCGCTGCAGGCCGAGCGCGAGTTCTGCGTGACGCTCAACAAGACCGATGCGATCGATCCCGAGAGCGTCATCAAGGTGCTGCGCTACGACCATCCGGTCTACACACCGGCGGGGCTGGCCGCCCAGCGGCGCTGGCACGAGGTGAGCGGCGTGCGGCGCACGCACTACTGCGGCGCCTACTGGGGTTACGGCTTCCATGAGGACGGCGTGGTCTCCGGCTTGCGCGTCTGTGCCCAGTTCGGAAGGGTCCTCGCGTGAGCGCCAGCGCGCTCTACGAGGGCTGGGTCCGCCACCGAAGGCTCGAGCCTGTGGAGCACGAGTTTCGCTACCGGCTGTTCATGGCCTACCTCGACCTCGACGAGCTGCCGGAGCTGCTCGACCGCGTGCCGCTGTGGTCGGCCCGGCGCCCGGCGCCGGCCTGGTTTCGCCGTCGCGACTACCTGGAGGTCGAGCACGACGGCCCGGTGCGTCTGCTCACCCACGTGCGCACCTTCGGGCACCTCTTCAACCCGGTGAGCCTCTACTACTGCTTCGACCGCTCCGGCGAGCAGGTCGAGAAGGTGGTGGCCGAGGTGACCAACACGCCGTGGGGCGAGAAGCACACCTATGTCCTCGACGGGCTCGAGTCTCGGCTCGACAAGGCGTTCCACGTATCGCCGTTCCTGGGAATGGGCGCCGAGTACCACGTGCGGCTCACCAAGCCGGCCGATCTCCTGCGAGTTCACATGGAGAGCCGCCGCGAGGGCCGGGTGGACTTCGACGCCACGCTCGCCATGCGCAAGCGTGAGCTGTCGGCCGGCCCGCTGCTGCGCTATCCGTTCATGACGCTGCGCATGCTCGGCGGGATCTACGGCCAGGCCGTGCGCCTCAAGCTCAAGGGCGCTCCGTACCATCCACACCCAGCCCGATGATCGCCCGCACCGGGATGTCCGCGGTCCTGCGCCGCACGCGCGGGGGCCGACTCGAGATCGTCGACGAATCTGACGGCGGGCGCCGGCACACGTTCGGGCCGGAGGGGGCGCCCCTGCGGGCGACCATCGTGGCCCACGACGCGTCGTTCTGGAGGGGGTTCGCTCGCGGCAGCCTCGGCCTGGCCGAGACCTACGCCGACGGGCGTCTGGGACTGCGACGACCTCGTCACCCTGGTTCGCATCGGCGCCCGCGACATGCCGCGGGTCGACCGCCTCCGCGCCCCGTTCGCCCCGCTCACCTCCCTGCTGTCACGCGTCCCACGCAACACGCGCGTCGCGGCCCGGCGCCACATCTCCGCCCACTACGACCTCGGCAACGAGATGTTCGGGCTCTTCCTCGACCCGACGATGAGCTATTCGTGCGCCTACTGGGACGAGGGCGTGACCACGCTCGAGGAGGCCCAGCTCCAGAAGATCGACCGGATCTGCGAGAAGCTCGAGCTCACCCCGGGCGACCACCTGCTCGAGATCGGTACCGGCTGGGGAGCGCTGGCCCGGCACGCGGCCGGTGAGTACGGCTGCCGCGTGACCACCACGACGCTCTCGGCCGAGCAGCGCGCGGTGGCCGTCGAGCGCGCTCGTGCGGCGGGGCTCGGCGATCGCATCGAGGTGCTCGAGCGCGACTACCGCGAGCTACGCGGGCAATACGACAAGCTCGTCTCGATCGAGATGGTCGAAGCCGTGGGCTGGCAGTACTTCGAGGCGTTCTTTCGGCGCTGCTCCGAGCTGCTCGACCCGCACGGGCTGATGCTCCTGCAGGCGATCACCATCGACGATCGCGCCTACGAGGTCGAGAAGGCCTCGCGCTCGTTCATCAGGGAGCTGATCTTCCCGGCCGGTTGCCTGCCCTCGCTCGAGGTGATCGCGCGCTGCACGGCGCGGGCGACCGACATGCGCCTGATCGACCTGGAGGACATCACCGCGAACTACCCGCCCACGCTCGCCCGCTGGCGGGAGAACTTCCTGCGCGCCGAGGAGCGGGCCGAGGAGCTCGGCTACGACCGGCGCTTCAGGCGGCTCTGGGAGCTGTACCTGGCCTACACCGAGGGCGGCTTCCGCGAGCGGCGCATCGGCGACGTCCAGCTGCTCCTGGCCAAGCCCGCCTATCGCGGGTCGCGGCTGAACATGCGCTCCGAGATCGCGTCCACCAGCACTGCCGGCCCGCGCGAGGCCAGCTTCGCGAGCGCGAGCCTCCCGCCGGGCCCCAGTACGTGATCGTCGCTCTCGATCGCCCGGACGACCTTCTCGGCCCACTCCTCCGGTTGACTGTCGTCCCAGCCGCTCGTGTCCATGTGGCTGCCGTAGGCGTCCTTGGTGGCGTCGAGCATGTCGGTGGCGACGCCCGGGGTCACCAGATGGAGGACGCTCACCCCGGTGCCCTTGAGCTCGCGCCGCAGCGACTCGCTGAACGCCACCACACCGGTCTTGGCCGCCGCGTAGGTGCTGGCGGCGGGGAACCAGGCGTAGCCGCTGATGCTGGAGTTGTTGACGATCTTTCCGGCCCGGCGCTCGAGCATGCCGGGCAGGACCAGCCGGGTCAGGTGCACGAGGCCCACCAGGTTGACCTGGAACATCGCGTAGATCTCGTCGACGTCCTGCTCCTCGAGCAGGCCGCCGGTCATCAGGCCGGCGTTGTTCACGAGCAGGTCCACGGCCGGCAGCGCCGCCGCGCCCTCCTCGATCGACTCCTTGCTCGAGAGGTCGAGCCGGACGGCGCGGACCTCCTTCGCCCCGCTTCGGGGCGCCGCGAGCGGCTTGAAGCCGTCGGGGTCACGGACGCCACACAGCAGCAGGTCGAGCCGGCGCTTGGCGAGCTCCTCGGAGATCGCACGGCCGATGCCGCGGTTCGCGCCTGTCACGAGTGCTGTCTTTCCGCTGAGATCCATGGTTCCTGACGGCCTCCTTCATCACGTACGGAGGGGGAGCGGGGAACCGCTCATTCTCATTCATCCGCTCGGCGGCGGAGCTGGTGGTGTGGGAGCCGGTGCTCGACCTCCTGGCGACCGAGCGTGACGTGATCGCGGTGGACATGCCGGGCTTCGGCGCCTCGCCGCCGCTGAATCACGGCATGCGGCCCACGCCGGCGGCGCTCGCCGGCTCGCTCGCTCGCTTCCTCGACGCCCTCGGCATCGAGCGCGCGCACGTGGCCGGCAACTCGCTGGGCGGCTGGGTGGCGCTCGAGCTGGCCAAGGCCGAGCGGGCGCTGTCCGTGACGGGGCTCTGCTCGGCGGGCTTCTGGAAGCGCCCGCTGGGCGCGCGCGACGGTCCCAACGTGCGCCGCGTCGGCCGCGCGCTGCTGCCGCTGATCCCGGCGATCGTCCGCACCGCCTCCGGTCGCCGGGCGCTCCTGGCCAGCTCCGTGGGCCATCCCGAGCGCGTACCGCCGGCCGCGGCGGCGCGGCTGGTGCGCTCGTACGTCACCGCGCCCGGCTTCGAGGCCGCCAACGCGGCGATGCGAGCGGACGTGTTCTCCGGCGTCGAGCAGATCGAGGTGCCGGTCACGCTCGCCTGGGGAGAGCTCGACCGGCTCGTGCGCCGTCCGCGCTCGAAGCCCTGACGCATTGGCGCTCGCTCGTGCTGCGCGACTGCGGCCACATACCCACCTGGGACGACCCGGCCCAGGTGTCGCGCGCGCTGCTGCAGGCCAGTTCCGGCTAGACCGCGGCCGGTCTTCGGCGCAGGCGGCGCCAGCCTGCGAACAGCGCCACCAGCAGGGCGATCACCAAGACCAGCGCGAGCACGGGGACCACGAAGGCCATCACCACGAGAACGGCTGAGCCGATGTCCTCGAGCAGGGACAGGATCGGGTTGCCGATGCCGCCGGTGCCGGCGGTGGAGAGCGGGCGGACCGCGGCACGGCCGGCGTGGACGGTCTCCGCGGTGCCCGCCCCGAGCACCACGGCGGCCAGCGTGGGCAGATCGGTGTCCACTCCGGTCTGGCCCGTGAACAGAACGGCGCCCGACACCGGCGCCACGACCGTTCCTATCGCGTGCAGCACGTGGTCGACCGCGGGCACCTTGTCGCCGACGAAGTCGGCCACGGTGAGCACCCCGAGTACCACGATCGTCCCCGTTCCCGTGAGGTCGTCGAAGGGCTGGGCCAGCTCCACCACGTCGAGCCGGTTGAGCAGCGCGCCCGCGAACAGCGGAAGCCACGCATTGAGGCCGGCCGCAGCCGAGAGCCCGAAGGCCGCGCCGATGCTCGCCACGTCCATGCGCGAAGCCTAGGGGGCGGCCGGGTCGGCGAGCGGGCGGTGCCCGCGGCACACCGTATACGATCGCGGCCATGGCCGTGGCCTCGCCTCCCGCCGTCCCCGACGGAGTGATCAGCCGTCTGCGTTCCGACCTGCGCTGGCAGCGGGCGGCCCGTGGCCGCTTCCCGCCCGGCGAGCTCGTCGTTCAGCATGGCGCCGCACGCGGGAGTTCGAGCGCGAGCCGCTGCCGCTGCTCCTGCGGCTCTACGACACCTACGGGCCGGTGTTCTCGATCCGGCTGATCTACGCGCCCGTGGTGTTCGCGCTCGGGCCGGAGGCCAACCACCACATCACCGTTTCGGGCGCCTCCAACTTCCGCTGGCGCGACGGCGGCATGGGTGACCTGATCCCGCTGCTCGGCGACGGCCTGCTCACCACCGACGGCGCCTACCACCGGCGCGCCCGGCAGATCATGCTGCCCGCCTTCCACCGCGAGCAGCTGGCGCAGGCCACGGGCGTGATGGAGGAGGAGACGGCGCGGGCGCTGGAGGGGTGGCGGCCGGGCGCGCGGGTCGATCTCTACAGCTGGACGCGCCACCTGGCGCTGCGCATAGCCCTGCGTGCCCTGTTCGGGTTCGACCCGGACCGCAGCGGCCCACGGCGCCGACCTGGCCGAGGTCTTCGAGAGCGTGCTGGGCTACTGGGGCCGCGAGTACACGATGCAGATGCTGCGCGGGCCGGGGAGCCCGTGGCGGCGGATGCTTCGCGCCCGCGCGGTGCTCGACCAGGTGATCTTCGACGAGATCGAGCGCCGCCGCGCGTCGGGAGAGCGCGGCGCGGACATCCTCAGCCTGCTCCTCGACGCCGAGGACGAGGACGGGTCGCGGCCTGTCGGTACAGGAGCTGCGCGACCAGGTGATGACGCTGCTGTTCGCCGGCCACGACACCACCACCTCCACGGTCACGTTTCTCTTCTACGAGCTGGCCCGCAAGCCCGAGGAGATCGCTCCGCTGCTGGCCGAGCAGGGCGAGGATTCGCAGACCGCGCTCGAGATGGTCGTGGACGAGACGCTGCGCATGTACCCGCCCGCCTGGATCGGCCCGCGGCGCTCGATCGAGCCCTTCGAGCTCCACGGCGTGCACGTGCCCGGCGGGGTGCTCGTCAACTACTGCTCTTGGGCGAGCCACTACCTGTCGGAAGTGTTCCCCGAGCCCTGGCGTTTCCGGCCCGAGCGCTTCGCGCCCGGAGAGCGCGACGAAGCTGCCCAAGGGTGCCTACGTGCCGTTCGGCGGCGGCTCGCGGACCTGCATCGGGATGCGCTTCGGCCTGCTGGAGGTCAAGGCGATCGCGAGCGAGGTGCTGAGCCGCTTCACGCTCGAGCTGGCGGAGCCGATGCGCCCGCTCTCGATCCGCCAGATGCCGACGCTCTCGCCTCGCGGGGGCCTGCCGATGGTGGTGCGCGAGCGGAGCGGCTAACGCTGTGCGGCCACGGCCGCCGCAAACGCGCTCGCCTTCAACGAGCCGAGCCCGGTCGCCAGGTCGTAGCCGGGCTGCGCGGCGCCGCCGGCCGGACTCTTCCCGACGGTCGAGTTGGGCTTGCGTGAGCTCGTTCCGACCGTGATGTCGGAGAAGACCGTGCTGTAGCCGGGTCCGCGCGCGAGCTCGTAGAGAAGGGGCGGCAGGGAGCCGAGGGGCGGGCGGCCCGCCAGGCGCTCCTGCTCGAGGACGAGCGCCACGATCGCGGCCGTGAGCGGGGTGGCTGCGCTGGTGCCTCCGCCGATTCCCCAGCCGCCGCCATCCTTGTCGAAGGTGACGAGGCCGGGCGTGAAGGACGCCATCGAGGCGACGTCGGGGCTCAGCCGGATGGGCTTGCCCTTCTGAAGCTGGGGGTCGACGCCCGGCGCCTGCTGAAAGCCCGGGCGATGCCAGACGTCGCTGGCGCCGCCGCCGCTGCCGACGCCCTGCTGCGGCTGGGTCGCGAAGGTGGACCAGACGACCTGGCCGGCGATCTGATTGCCGCCCGTCAAGCTCAGGTCGGTGCCGCCGACGCTCGTGGTGAACGGCGAGCTCGCCGGGAAGAGGACGCCAGGCCGGTTGATGAAGCAGCCCCTGAAACCCAGATCGCCGGACGCCGCGAGGGTGGTGATACCCATACGCGGCCGCCTGGGCCAGCAGCCGCGCTCCGAGTTTCAGCTGACCGAATGTGAAGCGGCTCTCGCAGACGCCGTCGCTGATCGAGAGGATGTGCGGCAGCTTCCCGCCCTGGCGCGCGGGATCGAGCGCGCCGAACATGAAGAGGACGAACGAGTGGGTGAAGCTCTGGTCGAGGGGCACGTAGATCGGCGTTATGCGCTGCAGCCCGGGGGCGAGCGACGCGAGTGCCTCGACGTCGAGCACGGTCTCCTCGGGGGCCGTCCCGCTGTCGGTGGTCGCGCCCGGCATCGCGAACTGACGCACCACGGGAGCCCGCAGACCGAAGCACTGCGCCCAGGTCCGGAAGCCGGAGGCGTCGACTTCCTGCGAGCTCAACGTCGCGACGCGAACTCCAGAGCCGTCGAGCCCGCGGGCACGCAGCTCATCGACTCCGTAAGCAGTGGACAGCTGGTTCGGGGTGAAGGCGCCCGTCTTGATCGCGTCGCTGCATCCCTGAGCACCAGCGGCCTGCCCGCCTTCGACCTGAGTTGCCGCCGAGCGGGTAGACCTCGCCGCCCGAGACCTGGCGCACCGCGTTTGCGCAGGGCGCGGTGGTGTGCACAGGCGAGTCGGAGGCGCGGCACCCGACGCACAGAACAGCCGGCGCCCGGCTCGCGGGGTCAGCACCGCCAGCATCACCGACCGGTCCGAGCTCAGCTCCACCTTCCTGACGCCGGCCTGGGGGCCAGGTAGCGCCGGATCCGCCCGGCGGTCGGCCCTGCTTGCCGAGAACCGCTTCCGATACTGGCGCAACGAGAGAAAGCGGCGATAGCGATGTGGAGGTCGGGTTCGAGACCGCCCTCGCGAACTGAGCCGGCTTGCCGCGCTGGCGGAGGCCGAGCAGGAACACCTGGCGCTGGGGTGGCTTTGCCCGTGAGCCATCGCTCGCTGAGGCCGAGCCCGGGCCTGTGATGACGGCATTGCCGACGGCGAGTGCGAGTCCCGCGCATGCGACCAGGGCGATCCGGCCTGCGAGACGCGAGTCAGGTTCGTCTCGGCCAGGCACGCTCGGGCCATGCTACAGCCGGTCGCGTGGCAGGATCCTCGCCATGGAGACGGAAGCCCGCGTCTGCCCGTTCTGCGGCGATCCACCCGGGGCCGGGACGTTCTGCGAAGCGTGTGGACGCAATCTCGCGGCAGTCGAGCGGTTGCCGACCCGGGCGGAGTGGGAGCGCCAGCGGATTGACAGGCGTTCACTCACCGAGCGCTGCGCCGACGCCACCGCGGCCTTCCTTTCGGCCATGCGCGCGGCCGGCAATCCCGGTGCGGTCAAGACGCCCATGGCGAAAGCGTCGGCGTTCCGTCGGGCCGGATCGGCTCGAGGGTGGACGCTGCGGCCGGTCGACCGGGAGGACTTCGAGAAGCCGCGTCGCTACGAGCCGGGGCTGGTCCTGACTCTGGAGGGCCACTTTCACCGTCTCCACAGCGAGCTCCGCGGCTGGGGGCAGCGCGACTTTCCCCACTACCACCACACGGTCGAACCCGAGGCGATCGACATGCCGGTCGAGGAGCGGCTGATCGGCGAGCTGGCCACCGTGCTCACGACCAACGGCCTCGGCGCCAGCGGCCCGTCAGCAAGCTAGGCCGCCGCCGCGACCGGCACGTGGTCGAGCGCGACCGCCAGCGCCGCCCGGGACCCGGTGCCGATGGCTGCCGCCACCGAGCGCAGTCGCTCCGTGGCGGCGTCGCCGGCCGCGTAAACGCCGGCGACCGCGGTACGGCCCTCGTCGTCGGTCACGATCGTCCCGCCTGCGGTCAGCTCGCACCCGAGCGCCGCCGGCAGCCCGTTCGGCTGCTCGCGCCGAGTGCGCACGAACAGCGCCTCGCGCTCCTCGACGGGTCCGGAGGCAAACTCCACCCGCTCCAAGCGGCCGTCGTGGCCCACCAGCCGGCGGACCGGCTCCTCGCGGACGCGCACGCCCGCGGCGGCGAGCAACTCCGCCCCGGCATCGCCCAAGCGCGCCGGCCCGTCCGTCAACAGCACCACGTCGCTGCTCCATCCGGACACGACGAGCGCCGAGCGAACGACGTCGGGCCCGTTGCCGTGCACGGCCAGCGCGCGATCGCGGACCTCCCATCCATCGCAGAACGGGCAGTGGAAGACCGACCGACCCCACAGCGATTCGATCCCCGGCAGCGCCGGCGGCTCATAGCTCAGCCCATGCGCCAGCACGAGCGCGCGCGTGCGCAGCTCGCTCCCGTCGCTGAGCCTCACCCCGAGTCGCTCGGACCCCACGTCGGCGTCGAGCACGGCGGCGTCGCGCACCTCGACGGTTGGGAGATCCACGAGTTGCTCGCGCCCGGCGCGGCGCAGCTCGACGGGCGACACGCCGCCCTGCCCGAGCAATCCCCCGATCGCGCTCGCCTTCATGTTCGCGGGCCGGCCGGTGTCGAGCACCAGCACGCTCCGCCGCGCCCTACCGAGGACCAGCGCGGCGCTTAGACCCGCAGGGCCGCCTCCGACAACGACCGCGTCCATCTCTCGCACGTGCGGGCGGGGATGCGCGTGACGCAGACGCCGCCGCTGGCCATGCCTGATGGGCCGTCGGGAAGCGTTGGGGAGTGTGGCGATTGGACTCGACATGGTCGATCGTTAGGACCCCTGGACGGGTCACGATTCATCGGTACGAGGAGCAAACCATTTAGCCCAGCGGCGCACTGTGACACGCCTCACGCAGTCGGCAGAATCGAGCTCGACGTCGCCGGCCTCAGGCCACTGCCTCGCGACGGCGCTGCGTGAATAGCGCGAGCGCGTAGCGCCCGGCGGGGTGGTCTCGTACGCGCTCGACGAATCCAGCGACGTCGGGCGGCAGCACGTCGGGCTGGGGGAGCGGCACGCCGTACACCGGCGGCACCATTACAGACGCTGACAGCGCCGCGAAGGTCAGGTCGGCGGCGCTGAAACGCTCGCCGCAGAGGTGCTTCCGGCCGTCGGCAAGCAGCTCCGCAACGAAGTCGAGCTCGCCCCAGACAGCAGCCTCGTCCTCGACCTCGATCCCCGGACGAATACCGAGCGCGTGGCCAAGGAAGCGCACGGCGAGTGGCCACCCGAGCCGCAGGGCGCGATCCTCCCATCGCGGCACGCCCTGATTGTTGAAGCGCACCATGAGCTCTGGCTGGGCCAGCATGCTGACGTACATGAGCCGCCGGCCCCTCGGCCCCAGCCGCCCGTCAAAGCGCCGGCAGAGCCGCTCGACCTCAGCACGCTCGACCGGCTCAGAGGGGAACAGCCGTTGCTCCGGCGGCGTGCGCGCGTCGACCCAGAGCAGAATCTGCTCCGACTCGCCGAGCGCGCCCTCCGGCGTCACCAACACCGGCACCGTCCGCCCGCCACCGGCCCTGCGCGCCGCGATCCGGTGGATGCCCTGAACGTGGCGCTCCTCCCGGTACGGCATTCCCGCCCGCTCCAGCGCCCACCGCGCCTTCTCGCAGTAATGGCTGATCGGGATCGTGACGAGTCGCAGCACGTCGGCGCAAGGTTAGGTCGCTCGCACTGCCGGTCAGGCCGGGTGCCGCCCGGACGGAGCCCTCATGGCGCAAACGCGATCCGTTCCTTGGCGATCTCCGAGAAATCACGGTCCGCGCGATCCGACCGCTCGAGTGTCTCCTGGAACGCCTGCCAGCTCAAGGCGAGCAGCTCGACATCGTCGACCGCGCGTACGGTCGCCGTCCTTCGCGTCTCGGCGAGGATCCCGACCTCGCCGAAGAACTGCCCCCGCCCGAGCGCCGCGAGCTTTATCTCGTCGCCCTCGGGGCTACGGCGGCTGATCGCGACCTCACCCTGCGCGATCACGTAGAAGCGGTCCGCGGGGTCGCCCTCAGCGACGATCGTGTCACCAGGCGCGAATGACACCCTTTCGGCTCCATCCGCAAGAGAGTCGAGCTCCGGGCCGACGAGGTCGGGGAACACCTTTCCAAGCCAATCGTCCTCGCTCGTGAGGGTCGCATCGCCAGGCGCCCAGTTGGCGGGGCACAGCGCCCCGGTGCGAAAGGCGCGCAGGACCCGCAGCACCTCATCTACGCTTCGGCCGACGTCGTGCGCGGTGACGCTCATATGCAACAGCACGCCATCCGGGTCGATGATGAAGGTGCCGCGATGCGTCGCCCCGTCCTCGAGCAGCACGCCGAAGGAACGGCTCAGCTCGTGGAGACTGTCGGCGATCACCGGATAGCGGACCTCGGCGAGACGCGGATCCGTCTCGAACCAGGCCTTGTGGCTGAAGCAACTGTTGGTGCTCGCCGCGAGCAGCACCGCATCCTCGCGGAGGAAGTCATCGTGGCGTTTCGCGAAGGCCGCGAGTTCCGTCGGGCAGACGAACGTAAAGTCGCCTGGGTAGAAGAACAGGATGACCCATCTGCCACGGTGACTCGAGAGCTCAAACACAATCGGGGTGGGCTCCCCGCGGACGTACGCCTGCACGCTGTGATCGGAAACGTGCTCGCCAACTCTAAGTGCCACTGTTACCGCCTTAAAAACCTGCCCTTGGTTGAAGTCCCCGTCGGCGTGGCCGATCTGTGACTTCCGCTAATAGATGTGCAGCTTGTCCAGGAGGGCGATCGGGTCATCGAGGTACTGGAACAGCTCCTTGTTGTTCTTGATCATTTTGCTCTGCATGTACACGCGCAGCCACTGCTTGTAGATGTAGAGCTCATAGCGATCGAGCATGTCTGGGGGTGCCAGCTGACGCTGTGCGATGAGTCCCGCCAGGAACATCGCACACTCGAAACCCAGCGAAATCGACTGGAAGTAGGGCGAGCCAATCGCCGAGTCGCCGGCCAGGAACACCGGCGCGGTGGCGAACGGGTGGTCACTCGGTCCCGCTAGGCCCCACTGACGGCTGGTCGCATTGCGAGACCGATAGAGGTTGAGGGGTATCCGGATGATCTCGAGGTCGCCCACGAGCTCGCCATTCGTTTCCTGTTTGATCTTGTCGATGAAGCGGTCCATCGACTGGGCGACGCTCGGAAAGTTGCTGCGAAGCCACTCGCCGTCGAACTGCTTCGGCATCGCCTCATACTCCTCGGCAGAGATGCTGACAATGCCCGTTACGTGACTGACGCTTCCGTCGTAGCACACGCGGTGAACCATGGGAATGAACTTGTAGCGCGGGTTCTCGACGTTCTTGTAGTACTTGCAGTACTCATTACAGGCATATGTCTGGCTGTACAGGAACGTGATGACGAGCGCGTGTTCGAACACGAAGTTGAGCGTGTTGGCACCTTCCTCCGCGTCACCGGTGGCGGGTGCCAGGTGATCTCGAAGCAGCGACCTGGTGCCCGTGCAATCGATCATGACGTCTCCCGGTTCGAGCATTGCGATCGCGTCCTCCGCCTCTACGGCGGCGGCCGTCCGCTCCACCGGATTGGAGTGGCGCGCATCGATCAGGTCGCTGATGGAGCGTTCGATCTCGTTCAGCGGACAGAACCCCTGTGACCATTGACGAAGGAGTGTCATCAGGTCGGAAGGAATGGACTGTCTGAACGCCAGGCCCTCTGCGAGCTCCGCTGGATCGAAGACGGCCTCGACGTTGTCTCCGTCAAGGTGGTCGGCACGGTAGCCCTCGACCGAATCCGCCACCAGGTACGAGGCGAGCCGGACCATCCGGGTGCGCGTGTACTCCCGACGCTTCTCATAGAGACGCACGGAGAGACCACTTAGCGGCTGGAGCAAGGCCGTCAACAGGAGACCGACGGGTCCCGCGCCGAGGACATGCACTCGGCCTCCGGAAGGCAGGGTCTCAGGGATTCCGAAACCGGATTCCCGGTGCATCCGTCTCCTCGTCTCGGGCCAGCCGCTGATCGCAGCGGACCAAGAACCTACCAGCCCGGAGTCTCGCCGCTTGTCCGCGGAGCGACTCCAGGAGTCGGGGCGGAGGGATCTGAAACCATCGACCGATCGATCTTGGGGTCCACCTGCCACTGATGCAGTTCGGAGGCGAGGAGCTTTCGCGTCGGCGGCTCGAGCAGGCGGTTGACGCCGCTCGGGACAGCGGGCTCGCGGCGGTCTCCGCCAACGACCATTTCGTCTTCTCGACGCCCTGGCTCGACGGGCCGACAGCGCTGGCGAGCGTTATCGAGCGGACCGGCGATCTGGCGCTGGCCACCACCGTGTCGCTCGCCGTCCTGCGGGGGCCGGTACCGCTGGCAAAGACGCTGGCCGCTCTCGACGTGCTCTCCGAAGGGCGACTGATCGCTGCGCTTGGACCTGGTTCGTCCAAACGCGACTACGACGCCCTGGGTGTCCCGTTCGAGGAGCGCTGGAAACGGTTCGATGAGGCGATTGCAGTGCTGCGAGGCCTGCTCGAGGGAAAGCCTGGTCCAGGGCGGCCGCAGTACTACCCCGTGCCGTCGGATGTGGAACTCGCGCCGGCTCCTCGACACGGGCGCGGTATACCGCTGTGGATCGGCAGCTGGGGCTCGGACGCCGGGCTGCGTCGTGTCGCGCGCGCCGGGGACGGCTGGCTTGCCTCTGCTTACAACACGACGCCGGAGCGGTTTCGCGAGGCTCGGGACCGCCTGACACGCGAGCTCGAACGGCGTGACCGTGACGCGCAGGGGTTTCCCAATGCTCTTGCCACAATGTGGACCTGGGTCGCCGAAGATCGGGCCGAGGGCGATCGAGTGCTGAGCGACGTCCTCGCGCCGCTCTTGAACCGAGATCCCGACGAGCTTCGAGGCCGGCTTTGCATCGGCCCGGCGGAGCAGTGCGCGACCCTTCTCTCCGAATATGCCGCGGCGGGATGCGAGCGCGTCTACCTGTGGCCGTTGGGCGATGAGCGGCGGCAGATCGAGTTGGTGGCGAGCAAGGTGGCTCCCCGGATCGAGGGCCCATGACGCCGGTGCGCCAGCCGCTCCAGCGACGCCGCGAGTCAGTCGGCCGCTGAGGCGTCGAGCTCACGCAGCCGGCCGGCGAGCGTGCGAAGCAGCGCGTACGCAACGGCGGGCTCGTCCTTGAGCACACTCTCGAACCGCTTTCGGGCGAGCATCAGGCATATCGTCTCGGTCTTGGCGACGACGGTCGCGGAGCGCGGCGCGCCGTCCAGCAGCGCCATCTCGCCGAAGTAGGCGCCAGGGCCGATCTCGATCTTCGGGCGTCCGCGACCCCGCTGCACCTCTGCGCGGCCGAGGAGCAGGACGTAGAACGCGTCGCCCGGGTCACCGGCGCTGACTATGCGGGTCTTCGCGTTGAAGCTGGCGGCACTCCCCAGAGCGGCGATCTTGCGGACGCGGCGAGCAGGAACGCCGGCGAAGAGCGGCACCTTTGCCAGCACTTCCGCCCAGAGTCGACCGGGCCTAACAGCGGGGTCATCCGCGACCGCCTGACCGGCCGTGCGAGCCGCGCGCGAGAGTTCCGAATGGTCGATGGAGGGCATCGATTGCGACCCTACACCCGTCCGTTCTCTGCGACTCGCGAACTGGACAGTCGATCCGCGAGTTTGGTCTCGACCGCGTCGAGGTCAGCCGCGACGGCGCCTCGGCATCCGCCACCGGGACATATGGGCGGTGCCTGGCTCGAACAGGCGACCTCCTGCTTGTAAAGGCGCGAGCAGGTGCTGCGGCCTACCGGCGCCTGTCGCCCTGTCCGCTCGGCGAGCGATGAATCGCGCTTGGCTGCTGCAGTCTGCTGCGGTTTGGCGCTTCCAGGGCGCTTCCACGGGGCGGCGTAGACCGAGACTCCCGCTTGCTCACCGGAGCCGGACCGGAGTCG
>CAVTEX010000008.1:0-25041 GCA_963733655.1 uncultured Thermoleophilaceae bacterium | reverse complement strand
CGGGCCGGCGGGATCGCTCGGCAGTACCTCAACCACGGGCATGAGGCGATGTTCGCCTCGGCGGAGGTGGCCGCGCCCCTCTTCTGCCATGTCGAGGAGCGCGAATCCGTTGCCGGCGCAGCCCACGTGCGCGCCACCTTCTCCCGGCGGCACACGCTCGACGACGACTTCGAGGTCATTCCGACGCCCGGGCACACCCGCGGCGCCACGGCGTTCCTGTGGGACAGCGGCGAGCATCGCTTCCTGTTCACGGGCGACACGATCTACCTGAGCGGTGGTGAATGGGTCGCGGCGGTCCTCGAGGGCTCGAGCGACCGCGACGCCTACCTGCGGAGTCTCGGGCTGATCCGAGAGCTCGACTTCGATGTCCTGGTGCCGTGGGCGGCCGGCGCCGGAGACCAGCCCTATGCCGTGGTCAGCCGAGCGGGTGCGCGCCGCCGAATCAACGCGATCATCGAGCGCGTCCGCGCCGGGGAGAACCACTGATGAGCGCGTTCAGCGAGCTCGAGCTCCAGTACTTGAACGGGCAGCGCCGCCTCGCGCGAGTTGCGACCGTCGGCAAGGACGGCATGCCCCACGTCGTGCCGGTTGGGTTCCGCTACAACCCGGAGCACGACACGATCGACATCGGCGGCCGTGACCTCGTCAACACCAAGAAGTTCCGCGACGTCGCGCGCGCCGGCCGCGCCGCCGTGGTGGTCGACGACCTGGCGAGCGTCGACCCCTGGCGGCCGCGCATGCTCGAGGTGCGCGGCGAGGCCGAGGCGATCGACGCCCCGCGGCCGCTGATCCGCATCCACCCCGGGCGCATCGTCTCGTTCGGTCTCGACAGCGACTGACGACGCTCAGGGGGCGGCTGTGCGCAGCCGCACCGGGCGGCCGTCGAGCCTGCCATGTATCGAAGCGACGGCGCGGGTGGCTCGAGTCGGCCAGCTGATGCTCAGCGTGCCGGTGTGGGCGCCGGACAACCTGAGCCGCCCGTGGACACGCAGCTCACGCCGGTCCCAGGTGAGCCGGCCGCTCACGCCCAGGTCGGGAACGAAGCGCGCCCGGCGCAGCCGCAGCTGCACGGGCTCGAACGAGTAGTAGTCGCCCGACGCCACGAAGCGGCCGCCGCGCAGGCCGTGCCCCTCTGCTCCATACATGAGCACCCAGCGCGCGAGCGCATCGCCCACGGTCCAGGACGCGGCCCAGGCGGCGCGCCGGTCGACCGCGGTCGAGCGGTCGCGGGGGCCGGCGCTCGATGCCTCTGGCGCCGCGCGAAGCCTGCGCGGGAAGTCCGGCACGACATGGATCTCCGACGCGTTCTCGGCACAGGACACGTCGCCCGCGTCCAGGGTGGTGATGAAGCGGCGCACGATGCCGCTCGCGCACCCGTCGAAGTCCGCGAGCGCCGTCACGTGTCCCACGTTGCGGACCACCACGAGCTGTGAGTTGGGGAACAGCGACGCCGCTCGCCGCGAGTCGCCGAGCGGGGTGATCACGTCGAGGTCACCGTCGAGCACCAGCACCGGCACGGACGGGTAGGTCGCCCCGGCCGGCGCCGGCGGGTCGAGCGGATCGGGAGTCGGCCACTCGAGGCAGCCGGTCACGTATTGGTTGATGTACAGCGAATCGAGCCAGACGTCGTTGGGGAAGGGCGCGTAGGCGTCGGGCGCGAGCAGGGCACGGCCCGCGGCGAGCTGGGCCCGCCGGGTCGCCTCGGGCGCGGCGCGGTCCCAGACGGTGGGGTTGTCGTGGCAGGCCACCGCCGCGTACGCCCCTTCCGAGTAGCTCTTCACGGGCCCGCCCCCGGTGAAGGGGAGGTCCTCGGCGGCCAGGCGCAACATGGGCGCGCGGTCGCCGCGTTCCAGGGCACGCTGCGCTCCCAGAAGGTCGCGATAGATCGTGTAGTAGTACGAGCCGTCGCCGGTCATCTGGCCCAGCGCGGATCCGTCCACGCGAACGCGATGCGGGGCGCCGTCGGCGTCGAGCCCCGTGCCCACGAGCGGCTTGGCCTCGAGGCTCTGCGCGAACCGGCTCAACGCGGCGAGCACGTCGCCGCTGCAGTCGGCCGAGCGGCGGCAGATCTCGGTCCAGGCCGAGCGAATCTGAACCGACTCCTCACGAATCCAGGGGTCGTAGCCGTCGACCGCAAAGGCGGCGTCGAGTACGACCGCCCGCACGCGGCTGGGGTGGCGGACCGCAAAGGCCTGGGAGAAGTAGGTGCCGTACGAGTCGCCGTAGATATTCACGACCGGCACGCCCAGCCGGTCGAGCACGGCGGCGAGGTCGTCGGCGGCGGCACCGGTGCCGTAGGCATTAGCGGCGCGCCCCAGCTTGCGAGCACAGCGTCCGACCTCGCGCGAGTACACGCCCTTGCCCGCCTGCAGGCGTGGGCAGTTGATCGCGCCCGAGCGGCCCGTGCCACGGTTGTCCATGACGATCAGGTCGTGGCGCCGGCGCAGTGAGCCGAGCATGAACAGATAGGACTCAGCGGAGTCGATCGACGGATATCCGGGCCCGCCCTCGGCGCCCACGATCGGCTCGAGCGCCGGCCGCGACCGATCGGTGCGCGGATAGACGCGGAAGTGCACGCGCAGCTTCTGTCCGCCTCCACCCGGGACGCCTCGGAACAGGGGAACGCGGATCGAGCCGCAGCGCGCCGCGCGGTCGTCCTTGCACGGCTTGGTGGGACGGGTGCCTGCGGCGGCAGCGGCCGGGAGGGCCGCGACCAAGACGATGAGCGCCGCAACCGCGGCGCCGAGCCCTCTCATCGGGCGAGCCTAGCTCAGCGACGCTTGCGTCGCTTCTTGCGGCTGACCGGATGCGGCTTGCGCCGCGGTTCCGGTGCGGGCGCTTCGGCGTCACCCTCCGCCTGCCGGCGCTGGCGCCTGACCAGCACCGCGCGGAGCGCGAACAGGCCCCCGATTGCGCTCACCTTGGCCACGGCGTACGCGGGATGGCCAGGCGTGAGGATGTGCAGCGAAGCGGGTGCGACCACGGTGGCTCAGCGTAGTGAGTCGCCTCTCTAGGGTGCCGGGGCATGCCGCCGGCCGACGCTCCGGTCCTCTCAGACCGCGCCCTCAACCGCGCTCTGCTGGCCCGCCAGAGCCTGCTCGAGAGAACCGGCGGTACGGCCCTCGACATGATCGAACGGCTCGTGGGCATGCAGGCTCAGGAGCCCGAGGACCCGTATCTGGCCCTCTGGTCCCGGCTGGAGGGATTCGACCCACGGGAGCTGAGCGGCCTCCTGTCCGAGCGAGCCGCGGCGCGCGCCCAGCTGATGCGCTCGACAATCCATCTCGTCTCGGCGCGTGACCTCGCCGCGATTCAGCCCCTCACAGCGGGGCTGCTGGCCCGGACCTTCAACAGCCCGTGGGCGGCCAGGCTGGGCGACGCGCCGCGGGACGAGGTGGCGGCTGCCGGGGCCAAGCTCCTGGCCGAACGGCCCCGCACGCGCGCGCAGCTCAGCTCGCTGCTCGGCCCGCGCTGGCCGAACTCGGATCCACCGGCCCTGGCCCACGCGGTGACCTTCAACCTGCCGCTGGTGCAGGTGCCGCCGCGTGGTCTGTGGGGCCAGAGCGGACAGGCCACCTGGGCCCTGACGAGCGAGTGGCTCGGCGATCATGCCGAGGCCGAGCCGTCGGTGGACTCGCTGGTCCTTCGTTACCTGGCCGCCTTCGGACCGGCCGCCGTGGCGGACATCCGCACCTGGTCCGGGCTCACCGGCCTGCGCGAGGTGGTCAACCGGCTGCGCCCCGGGTTGCGGGCGTTCCGGGACGAGAGCGGACGTGGGCTGCTGGACGTGCCCGGCGGGCTGCTGCCCGATCCCGAGACCCCCGCGCCGCCCAGATTCCTGCCCGAGTACGACAACTTGCTCCTGTCACACGCCGACCGCTCACGAGTGCTCGGCGGCTTCGGGCCCGGCCTGCCGTTTCCTCGCGGCCGGGCGATCGGCACCCTCCTGTACGACGGCTTCTACCGGGCCAACTGGAAGATCGAGGAGGACGCGGGACTGGCCACGCTGACCGTCGACCGCTTCAAGCGGCGGGCCGGCGACCCGGACGACGCGCTCGCTGAGATCGAGGCCGAAGCGCTCGGGCTGCTCGAGCTCGTCGTGCCGGAGGCCGCGGACCATCGCGTGGAGTTCGTCCCGCGTCCGTGACCGGGAGCTACTCGTCCTCGGCCGCCTCGTCCTCGGCCAGGATCCGGTAAAGGCCGCGACGGGTCTCCTCGAGCAGCTGCTTGGCCCGGGTGACCTGGGCGTCGTCGCCCGCGCTGCCCACCTGTATGGCGGCCGCTCCGATCTGTCCGACCAGGCCGCGCAGCTCGAGCCGCTCCTCGCCGATGCCCTCGGCCAGCTTGGCCCAGGGCTCGCCGAGCTCGTCGCGGTGCTCCTCGACGTGGGTGCGTCCCTCGGCGGTCAGGTCGTAGGGCTGGCGGCCCGGCCCTCGCCGGTGGTTACGAGACCCTCGTCCTCCAGCTGCTGCAGGGTCGGGTACACCGAGCCGGGGCTCGGCCGCCACGCTCCGCCGGAGCGCCGCTCGATCTCCTCCATCAGCCCGTAGCCGGTCTGGGGCTCCTCTGCGAGCAGCACCAGGAGCGCGGCGCGGACGTCGCCGCGGCGCATCCGCCGGCGGCGCCCGCCGAAGCCGCGCGGGCCGCCCCAGCCCCCCGGACCGAAGCCGCCGGGCCCGTGCCGTCCGGGGCCGTGACGGTGGCCGGTCATCTCCATCCATTCTGCGTGCCTGTTTCGGCGGCCGCGTCGGCCGCCGCGTGAATGTGCATGTCTATACACGTAAGACTCCTATGGTCGTTGACTATCACGATGCGTCAACGATATATCGTTAAGTCGGAAGCGTCAACCCTCGGGCCGACGCCCCGAGACAACCACCCGAGCACCGTGCGCGGGGATCATCGTCACGTTGCGGTTGCGGGCCCGCTCGGGCCGCGGGTCGGGCGCGTACATGTCGGTCCGACGCGCCACGGCGTCGAGCACCACGCGCTGCTCTGCCATGGCGAGCGCGGCGCCGAGACAGCGCCGAATCCCGCCGCCGAACGGGATCCAGGTGTAGGTGCCGGGCTTTCGGCCGACGAAGCGCTCGGGCTCGAACTCGAACGGACGCGGATAGACGTCGTCGCGGTGATGCAGGAGCAGGATGCTCACGAGGACGCCGGTCTGGGGCGGCACCACGTACTCGCCCAGCCGCCATGGCACCGTCACGCGCCGCCCGATGATCGGGATGACCGGGCGGCTGCGCATGCCCTCGTGGATGGTGGCCTCGAGATAGCCGTCGGGGTCCGACCCGGAGCGGCTGACCTCGCGCAGCCGGTCGTAGGCGGCCGGCGTTCGCAGCATGCGCTCGAAGATCCAGGCCAGCGAGTTGGCCGTGGTCTCGTGACCGGCGAGCACCAGGGTCAGCAGCTCGTCGCGCAGCTCCTTGTCCGTCAGCCGCTCACCGTCCTCGGTCTCCGCCTCCAGCAGCAGCGAGAGGATGTCGGTACGGGTTGTGTGGTCCGCCGCGGCGCGGCGGGCGGCGATCGTCGCGTACATGGGCCGGTCGAGCTGGTCGAGCAGCAGCCGCGTCGGGCCCATCAGCTCCTCGCGGCCGAGGTTGAGCAGCTCCGCCACCTGCGCTTCGGGGCGGGCCGAGAGCGCGAGCCCCCGGCGCACGGCCGTGCGCAGGCCGTGCTCAGGGGTGCCGCGGGCTGGGCGGCCCTCGACGCCGAAGATGCCGGCCATGATCACGTCGAGGGTCACCGCCTGCATTCGCGGAGCCAGGGAGAAGGGGCGGCCGATCGGCCAGCCGTCGATCTCACGATGGGCCGCCTCGATGATCATCTCGGTGTAGCGCTTGACCGCCTCGCCGTGGAAG
This sequence comes from uncultured Thermoleophilaceae bacterium, assembly GCA_963733655.1. Taxonomy (GTDB): domain Bacteria; phylum Actinomycetota; class Thermoleophilia; order Solirubrobacterales; family Thermoleophilaceae; genus JACVRW01. Next base: position 19,183 of record CAVTEX010000008.1, on the reverse strand, counting down.
GGCGGCAGCAGCAGCTTGCGCTGGCGCATGTGGCGCGGGCCGATCGCGGTGAGCACGGAGTTGGGCCCCACGATCGGGCGCAGCGGCGACTCGCCCGTGAGCGACGGCGCGTCCTCGGGCTTGGCGGTGAACAGCGACTTCACGTGGTCCGGATGGCAGGTCACGACCGTCAGGTCGCGGCCGATCATCCCGCGCAGCCGGAAGACCTCACCGAGCTCGCGCCGCGCGCGGAAGACGAACTCCGTGTTGCGAACGCTGAAGCGCAGCGTCTGCAGCGGCCGCGGGAGCGGCAGGGTGGGAGGGATGCGCTCGGCCGTGCTCTCGCCGTCGACGGGGCCGGCGGGCGAGGGCGGAGTCTCGGGAGGCGGCTCGACCGCTGTCGCGGAGGTGGCCATTCGCCGTCAGTCCTCCCACCAGCCGGGCTGCGTCTCGGCGTCCTTGTTGTCGGTGCTGGGCGCGCCGAAGGCCAGCAGCTCCGCTCCCTCCGGCCCGGCCTCGAAGGCGCGCCACTCGCCGGGCGCCACGCGCAGCGCGTCCCACTGCTCGAGCTCGACGACGTCGTCGCCCACCTTCATGCGCGCGCTGCCCGAGACCACGACGTAGACCTCCTCCTGCTCGGAGTGGCGGTGGCCGAAGGGCATCCGGAATCCGGGTGCGATCTTGTAGTGGCCCAGCCCGGAGTTCTCGAGCTCGAGCGCCCCGCGGGCGAAGCGCGACTGCAGGTCCGGCGCGTAGCCGAAGCGTGGGGCCATGTCGTCCACGTCGCGCTTGATGTTGACTCGCGTGTACCCGGGCATCACGCGTCCCGCTCGGCGTGCTCCTTCAGCCCGGCGGCCGCGTTGCCGAGCAGGAAGTCGCGCACCTTTCCCTCGGCAGGCCCGCGCAGGAGCATGCCGAGCATCCGGCCGGGGTCGGCGTCGAGGGCGTAGGTGGCCCGCGTGCGCCCGTCGCCGAGATCCTCGAACGTCCAGGAGCCGGTGAGCGCCTTGGTGTCGCCCTTCTCCTGCACCCAGCGGATGGCGGTCGGCTCCTCGTAGCTGAAGCGCAACAGCGCCTTGACCGTCTTGACCTTGGCGTCCGACTCCGTCTCCACGAGAGCCGCGCGACGGTCTCCGTCACGCTCGATCACGTCGACCTCGCGTAGCGATCCCTGCCACTCCGGCGCGTTGGCTATGTCCGCTGCGATCTCGAAGCAACGCTCGATAGGAGCGTCGATCTCGACCGTGCGCTCACCGCTGATGTTTGCCATGGCCGCGAGCCTATCCAGCCTGGAGCCCTGGCATCTTGTGCGCACGATGAGCATGAAGCAGGACGAGCTCGGCGCGCTCACGCGGCTCGGTTTCGGCGAGATCGGACGGTTGGTGGGTGGCGTGGCCGGGATGCACCGTGCGATCGCGGAGCGGGCCTTCGGGTCGAGCGGCCCGGGCGGCTCTCCGGCGCGTGTGCTCCACGACGGCATCAGCTCGGCGGTCTACGCGGGCCTGCGCGGCGGGGCCGAGCTGGCGGGCCGCGGGGCGGGCCTCGCGGTCGAGGCCTTGCCGGCGGCCGGCCCGCCACCGTCCGCCTCGCCGCGCGGAGCCTTGCTCATGGGCGTGGTCAGCGGACTGATCGGGGACGCACTCGAGGCGCAGCAGAGCCCGCTGGCGCCGGCGATGTCCGTCCGTCATGCCGGCCGGCCGGTGGAGCCGTCCCCCGAGGCGCTCGCCGCCACGTTCCCCGCGGCTCGCCCGCGCCTCGTGGTGTTCCTGCACGGCCTGATGGAGACGGAGTTCGCCTGGGAGCGAGCTGCGGCCGAGACCGGAGGGACCTATGCGGCCCGGCTCACCAAGGACGCCCGCTGCAGCGCGCTCCTCATTCGATACAACAGCGGGCGCCGTATCTCGGAGAACGGAGCGGCGCTGTCCGGGCTGCTCGAGGAGATCCTGGAGAGCTGGCCGGTGGAGGTCGAGGACATCGCGCTGGTCGGGCACAGCATGGGCGGCCTGGTGGCTCGCAGCGCCTGCCACCAAGGTGACGAGGCCGGCCTGGCCTGGGTCGGCCGCGTCCGCCAAGTCGTCTCGCTCGGCACGCCGCACATGGGGGCGCCGCTGGCCGGGGCGGTGCACCTGGCCGCGGCCGCGCTCGACGTGATGCCCGAATCGCGCTCGGCCGCCGGCTTCCTGCGCCGCCGCAGCGCGGGGATTCGGGACCTGCGGGCCGGCTCGCTCGTCGACGAGGACTGGCGCGACCGCGACCCGGACGCCCTCCGTGGACGCGCGTGTCGTGAGGTCCCGTTGCTCGACGGGGCCACGCACCACTTCGTCTCCGCGACGATCACGCGCTCATCCGGTCACCCGCTCGGCCGGCTGCTGGGCGACTGGCTGGTGCTGGAGCCGAGCGCCTGCGGCCGGGGCCGCACGCGTCGCCTTGCCTTCCGGGCCGAGGACGGCCTCCACGTGGGCGGTGCCCATCACCTCGCGCTGCTCAACCATCCGGTGGTGTACGAGAAGCTGCGCGACTGGCTCTCGACCTAGTACAGCCCTTGCTCGCGCGGGCACCAGTAGGTGGTGCGGCCGCCCACCGTGCGCCCGCTCGAGCGTCGCGCCGCAGCGCGGGCACTGTCCGCCTCGGTGGCGGTGGCGGATCAGGTTCGCCGGTGTGCACCCCGCCGTGGCGGATCGCCCTGCGGGTGGCGGCGCGCAGCGCCCGGCGCAGCTCGTCGAGCTCTTCCTCGGACAGCGAGCCGGACTCCCGCAGGGGTGAGAGCCCGGCGCGCCAGAGCGTCTCGTCGGCGAGCAGGTTGCCCACGCCGGCGATCACGCGCTGGTTGAGCATTCGCGCCTTCAGCGGCGTGCGGCCTCTACCCACCCGGCGGCGGAACTCGCTGCGCGAGACCTCGGCGGCGTCCGGGCCGAGCACCGACAGATCGGGGTCGAGGACCACTCGGCCGAGCCGCCGCTTGTCGCGAAGCGCGAGCGAGCCGCCGTCCTCGAAATCGAGCGTGAAGCGGTCCCAGCCGCGCTCGGAGCCGCCGTCGTCGACGACGATGCGCCCCGCCATGCCGAGGTGCAGCCCCAGCGTGGGCCCGTCCTCCATCTCGAGCCACATCGCCTTGCCGCGCCGGTGAGCGGCAACCGGCGTGGCGCCCGCGAGGGCGGAATCGATCTCACCGGGCGCATGCGGCCGGCACACCCAGGTGTCGTTGTCGTCGGCCGACTCGATGCGTCGCCCCAGCGCGCGCTCCTCGATGAGGGCGCGGGCGCGTTCGACCTCGGGCAGTTCGGGCATGGCCTCTGAAGGTACGCGCCGGGGGACTGCGACGGTCAGGCGGCGGCCGTCGCGGGAGCGATCGTCTCCCGGCGCAGTCAGGAGCACTAGCGGCTCCCGCAACGGATACGGCCACGGCGGACAGCACGCCGGCCGTCCACGAGTACGACTCCACCAGGGCGCCGCCGGTGGCCGCGCCGAACGCCACGCCGGCAACCAGCGCGGTGAGCGGCCAGGTGAACGCCTCGGTGGCCGTGCCGGGCGGGGCCACGCGCTCCACCAGCTGGTTGCGCGAGGCGATCAGCGGCGCGATCGGGATCCCGGCCAGCACCACCAGGACGGCCATGGTGGCCGGCGACGTGGCCGCGAACAGCGCCGCGCAGCCGAGCGGCAGCAGGACGGCGAAGCGCAGATGCACGCGCGCCAGCGAGGAGCGGCCGGGGTGGGCGCCGTAGACCAGTCCGGCCACGCCGCTTGCGCGCCGACCAGATGGCGATCAGGACGCCGGCCATGGCCTTGGAGCCCTCGGATTCGCTGAACGCCGGGAGCACCACCTCGAGCGTCCCGAGGGCGAAGCCCACGGGCAGCGAGGCGATCACCAGCGTCCGGAGGCCCGGTGACGCAAGGGGGCCGAGCCCGAACGCCGTGGTGCCCTCGGCCGCGCGCTCGGGAGCCGGATGGCCGCGCAGCCCCGCGAGCATCAGCGCGGTGCCGCCCAGCACGCAGCGCCGCGGACACGGCCAGGGCGTACTCCGGCCCCACCAGAGCCACGAGGGCGGTGGTGATGAGCGGCCCGGTGACGAAGATCAGCTCGATCAGCACCGAGTCCAGCGCGTAGGCGCCGGGCACGAGCCCGGGTTGCTCGCGAAGCAGATAGGGCCAGCGCGAGCGCAGGACCGACGACAGCGGCGGCAGGGTGGCGCCGGTGAGGGCGCAGACGAGGGCCAGGACGGCCACGGCCGGCGTCGGCGGCGCCCAGCACCCACACCAGCACCAGGCCGCCGGCATGGGCGAGCGCCATCGGCAGCAACGCACCCTCGCCGCGGCGGTCGACCAGCCGCCCCTGGAACGGCGCGCCGGCGGCGCTCCCCAGCGCCAGGGCGCCGGCGCAGATCCCCGCGGCGGCGAACGAGCCCTGCACGTCCTGGACGAAGAGCAGGATCGCAAGGCCGGTGATCCCGATCGGCAGGCGCCCGATCACCGTGGCGACCACGACGGCGGCCACGCCCGGAACCCGCAGGATGTTTCGGTACACCGCCACGCGCCCAGAATGGCATCCGGGGCGTGTTAGCTTGAAGCGGCGATGACGAAGACGCTTACGTGCGCCCTGATCGGCGCCCTCACACTGGTCGTGGGCCTACCCGCGCGCGGCCGAGGCCAAGAACCGCTGGATCGAGCGGGAGACCATCAACATCGCCCACCAGGGCGGCGAGGACGAGTTCCCCTCGAACACCATGTACGCCTTCCGCAAGGCTGTCGCAGCGGGCGCCGACATGCTCGAGCTCGACATCGGCGTGACCAAGGACGACCAGGTGATCGTCATGCACGACACCACCGTGGACGGCAAGACCAACGGTTCCGGCACGGTCGCCTCGTTCACGCCTCCGGCGCCTCAAGCGCCTCGACGCCGCCTACTGGTTCGCGCCTCGCGCGCGTGACCACTACAGCCACGACCTGCGGCGCAAGGCCTACCGCTTCCGCGGCATCGCCACCGGCAACCGCAAGCCGCCCAAGGGCTTCCGCGCCGCCGACTTCCGAGTGCCCACTCTGCGTGAGGTGATGCGCGCCTTCCCGCGCACGCCGATCAACATCGAGATCAAGGGCCGCACGCCGGCCGAGACCGACGCCGAGTACGTCCAGAACGCCGAGGTGCTCGCGGCGCTGCTCGAGGACACCAAGCGCCGCGACCTGATCGTCGTCTCGTTCAAGCAGCCTGCGGTGGACCGCTTCCACGAGCTGGTGCCCGAAGATCGACCTGGCCCCCGGCATCCCCGGCGTGGCCAGCTGGCTGCTCAGCGGGGGGTCCCCCGGTCCGGGCGTGGCGGCGTTCCAGGTGCCGATCACCTTCCAGGTTCGGCGGGACGCTGCTCGACATCACCACCAAGGAGAACGTCGCGCGGGCACACGCCGAGGGCTACGCCTGGCAGAACTGGTTCTCGGGCGACGACCGGGACGCGCCGGCCAGCTGGCGCAAGCTGGTCGACATGTGCGTGGACGGCATCATGACCGCCAGCCCGGTGGCGCTCGAACGGGTGCTCGAGCGCAAGAGCAGGCCGGCGTCCTGCGGCTGAGGCGATGGAACCGGACGCCGTCGAGATCCGTGTGGTCGGCTGTCTGATCGAGAAGCAGCGCACCACGCCCGACGTCTATCCGCTCACGCTCAACTCGCTGCGCCTGGCCTGCAACCAGTCCACGAACCGCGACCCGGTCGTGGACTACGACGACGGCGCCGTCCGGGCGGCACTCGACCGCCTGGTGGCAGCGCAAATGGGCGACGCTGGCCAGCTGGGCCAACCGGCGCACGATGAAGTACCGGCACACGCTCGATCGGGCCCTCGGCCTCGACGACGGCGAGCTGGCGCTCGCCTGCGTGCTGATGCTGCGCGGGCCCGCAGACCCCGGGCGAGCTGCGCACCCGCAGCGAGCGGCTGCACCAGTTCGGCTCGGCGGAGGAGGTGCACGAGACGCTCGGCCGGCTGATGCAGCGCGAGCTGGCGCGGCGGCTCGACCGCCGGCCCGGTCAGCGCGAGGAGCGTTATGAGCAGCTGCTCGGAGGCGTCGAGCGACGAGGCGGACCGGCGCCCGCCGCGCCGGCTGCCCGGCGCCGGTCGCGCTGACTCGCCCGCCGAGCCGGACGGCCTGGCCGGTCGCGTCGAGCGCCTCGAGGCGGAGCTGGCCGAGCTTCGCCAGAGCGTGGCCGGAGCTGCGCCGGGAGCTCGGCGCGTGAGCGCTCACGCCCGGGATGCTCGCCCGCGGTCCGTGGCGGCCGGACGAGGTCGAGGCCCGCTGGCGCGACGACCCCTATGAGCCCCCGGCCGAGCTCGGCCGCCTTGCCGACGATGCTGTGGCGGAGCCTGCGCGAGCGCGGTTCCCCGTCCCATGACGGCATGGCCACTCGCCTGGTGTCCTTCGGCGAAGACGACGGTCGGCTGCTGCATGGAGCTCCAGCCGGCGCGCTGGGCGCTGCGGCTGATCGAGGGCGGCGCCTGCGACAGCCTCACGGCGCTGTGCGTGGTGCGCTCGGCCGACGGACGTTGGCTGGCGGGCCGGCGGGCGGCGTGGGTCTCAGCTGTGGCCGAACCGCTGGGCCCTCGGCGCCGGCGGGGCGGTGGACCTGGGCGAAAGCCCGGCCGAGACGCTGTCACGCGAGCTCTCAGAGGAATGGTCACTCGCGCCGGAGCGGCTGACCGTCGAAGCGCTGGTGGGTCTGCCCAACGGCATGAACATGCTTGTCGGGCTGGCGATCGTGCCCGACGGCGCCGAGCCCGTGCCCGACGCCGAGCACGACGAGTGGGCCTGGTGGCCGGCCGACGTGGACAGCTGGCCCGCCGAGGCCGCACGACCGGCTCAAGTTGATGGGCCGATTCCTGGCGGCCGCGATAGCGCGGCCGCGCGGTCGCCCTACAGCTGCGAAACGCCCACCGGGACAGCTCACCCCGGTGCCGCCCAGCCCGCAGTAGCCGCCCGGGTTCTTGGCCAGGTACTGCTGGTGGTAGTCCTCGGCGTAGAAGAACTCCGGAGCGTCCTCGATCTCGGTCGTGATCTCGCCGTAGCCCGCCTCGCCCAGCTTCGGCTGGAAGCAGCTCACGCGACGCCAGCGCCGCCTCGCGCTGGGCGTCCGAGGTCACGTAGATCCCCGAGCGGTACTGGGTGCCGACGTCGTTGCCCTGTCGCATTCCCTGGGTGGGGTCGTGGCCCTCCCAGAACAGGCGCAGCAGCTCGTCGTAGGAGATCTCCTCGGGGCGGTAGGCCACGAGCACCACCTCGTTGTGCCCGGTGCGCCCGCTGCAGACCTCCTCGTAGGTCGGGTTGGGCGTGAAGCCGCCGGCGTAACCCACCGCCGTGGTGTACACGCCCGGGCGCCTCCCAGAAGGTGCGCTCGGCGCCCCAGAAGCAGCCGAGGCCGAAGATCGCGGTCTCGACGCCCTCGGGGAAGGGCGGCTCGAGCGGCGTGCCGAGCACGAAGTGCGTGTCGGGCACGGAGAACGGGCGGGTGTCCCGGCCCGGGCAGCGCGTCGGCCGGATCGGGCATGTCGGTCTTGTGGCGGAAGAGGAAGCTCATGGTCTTATCCAGGGTAGCCTCCGCACGCCATGTCTCTGGTTACAGAGCTCGAACTCCCGGAGCTCGACTACCTCGCCCCCGACCTGACGGGCGACCGCTTCCACGAGGTCATGACGGAGCTGCGCTCGCAGAGCTGGCTCGCCCGCGCGCCGATCGGCTTCTTCGTGCTCGAGCGCGAGGCCGCCGCGTTCTTCCTGCGCACCAAGAGCGCCACCTTCCCCGGCATGCGCATCGCCGAGATGTTCGAGGTGCCCGAGGGCCCGCTGCTCGAGCAGATGCGGCGCAACATCCTGCACGTCAACGGCGAGCAGCACGGCCGGCTGCGCAACCTCGTCAACCCCGCCTTCACGCCGCGCGCCGCGGATCGCTGGCGGCCCGCCATGCGCGAGTTCCTCGAGCAGCTCTGGCAGCCGCTGGCCGGCGAGAGCGACTGCGAGTTCGTCGGCGCGTTCGCCAAGCCCTATCCCTCGCTCACCATCGCGACGGTGATGGGCGCCCCGCTCGAGGACGCGCCGCGGCTGCACGAGTGGTCCAACCTGATCCAGCGCCAGTTCGACCCGCCCAGCCTGATGAACGAGCGTGATGCGATCGAGCGCGCCTGCGCGGAGTTCTACGAGTGGTCGGCGGCGCTGATCGAGCGGCGTCGCGACGATCCCGGCGACGATCTCATCTCCACCCTGATCGCGGCCGAGCAGGAGGGCGACCGCCTGTCCGACGTCGAGTGCCAGAACCTGGTTCTCAACGTGCTCGTGGGCGGCGTGGACACCACGCAGTCACAGCTCGCCCACGGCCTGCGCGTGTTCGCGTCACATCCCGACCAGTGGGCCCTGCTGGCCGAGCGGCCCGAGCTCGCACCGGCCGCGGTGGAGGAGATCCTGCGCTACGAGCCGATCACGCCGTTCACGGCCCGCCTGCTGCACGAGGAGGTCGAGTTCCGCGACGTGGTGTTCCCCGCCGACACGGTGGTGATGGTGTGCTCGTTCACCGGCAACCGCGACGGGGTGGAGGGGGATCCGGAGGCGTTCGACATCACGGCCGAGCGCGGCTCGGCCAAGCCGCTGACGTTCGGCGCCGGCATCCACTACTGCCTGGGCGCGAACCTCGCGCGGGCCGAGTTGCAGGAGGCGCTCGGCTTTCTACCCGAGCGGATGCCCGGGCTGGCGCTCGGAGGCGAGCCGGAGCTCGGCTCGATTCACGGGATCTACGGACTGGAAAGGCTGCCGCTCACATGGAAGTAGGGCTCGCCCTGTTCGCCGTCGACTACACGATCGCCCCCGCGCGGGTGGCGAAGCTCGCGGAGGAGCGCGGCTTCGAATCGATCTTCTTCCCCGAGCACTCGCACATCCCGGTGAGCCGCGAGACGCCCTACCCCGGCGGCGGCGAGCTCCCCGCGAGTACAGCCACACCCACGATCCCTTCGTCGCGCTCGCCATGGCCGCCGCGGTGACCGAGCGCATCAAGCTGGCCACCGGCGTCTGCCTGATCATCCAGCGCGACCCGATCACCACGGCCAAGGAGGTGGCGACGCTCGACTTCCTGTCCGGGGGACGCGTGCTGTTCGGAGTGGGCGCGGGCTGGAACCGCGAGGAGATGGAAAACCACGGCACCGACCCGCGGCGGCGATTCACGATCATGCGCGAACGCGTGGAGGCGATGAAGGAGATCTGGACGCAGGAGGAGGCGGAGTACCACGGCGAGTTCGTGGACTTCGGGCCGATGTGGTCGTGGCCCAAGCCGGTGCAGAAGCCGCACCCGCCGGTGCTGGTTGGCGGTCTGGGCGAGAAGGTGATCGACCGCGTGCTGGCCTTCGGCGACGAGTGGATGCCCAACCGGGTCCGTTCGCCGGAGGATCTCGGCGAGCGCATCACCGAACTGCGCGAGCGGGCCGGTCGCGAGGTGAAGGTGTCGGTGTTCGGCGCCAAGCCCACGGCCCGCGCGATCGAGCGCCTCGCCGGGGTGGGGGTCAACCGCTCGATTCTGTACCTGACTCCCACCGAGCCGGACGCCGTCGAGCGCCAGCTCGACGACTACGCGGAGCTGCTCTGATGGGCCGGCTCGACGAGCTCGACCTGAGCCTCTCGCTGTCCAAGAAGGAGTCCGCCGAGCGCCTGGACGAGCTCGGCAAGCGGCTGGCCGAGCTGCGCCTGGCGCTTGGCGGCAAGCTCCCCGGCTACGAGGAGATGCTCGGACCGCCGGTGCTCGCCCTGTTCGAGGGCTGGGACGCCGGCGGCAAGGGCGGAGCGATCAAGCGGCTGGTCGCGCCTCTCGACCCGCGGCACGTCAGGGTGGTGGCGTTCAGCGCGCCGACCCCCGACGAGAAGCGCCATCACTTCTTCTGGCGCTTCTGGCCCGGGCTGCCCGGCGACGGCGGCATGGCCGTGTTCGATCGCACCTGGTACGGCCGCGTGCTGGTGGAGCGGGTGGAGGGCTTTGCTGCCCCGGAGGAGTGGGAGCGCGCCTACGGCGAGATCGTCGACCACGAGCGCCTGCTCGCGACCGAACGGATGCTGATCGTCAAGTTCTGGCTGCACATCTCGGATGAGGAGCAGCTGCGGCGCTTCAAGGACCGGGAGAAGGATCCGCTGAAGAGCTGGAAGCTGACGCCGGAGGACTTCCGCAACCGCGAGAAGCGGCCCGAGTACGAGCAGGCGGTCGAGGACATGCTGGCCCGCACCGACCACGGGGCGGCGCGCTGGCAGCTGGTGGAGGCCGAGTCCAAGCACTACGCGCGCGTGAAGGTGATGGAGACGATGATCGGCGAGATCGAGCGGGCGATGCGCGGAGCGGACTTCCCGGTTCCGGACTGAGCCTGGATCCACCGATCCTGACGGCGTTTCCGCGCCGGATTGCCTTCGCCAGGCGCCCCCGGCTCGCTCGCGAGGGTGCACCCTCGCTCCGCTCGCCGTGGGCGCCTGGCTCGGCCTCCGGCGCGGAAACGCTCGCCAGTTCCGGTGGATCCAGGCTGAGGCCTGACGCGATCAGCCCGCGAACAACGTCAGGTCCGGCTCGCGCTCGCCTCTGAGGACGCCGAGGTCCACCTCCACGCATGCGATCCCGCGTGACTCGGCGAGGGTGCGGGCCTGCGGCTTGACCACCTGAGCGGCGAGCACCCCACGGCAGCGCCCGAACCCGGGCGCCTCGCAGATCCGCTCGAGGTAGCGGGTGAGCTGCTCCACCGCCTCGATCGTCGCCACGCGCTTGATCTCCACGGCCACGTACTCGTCGTCGGTGTCGAGGCACATCAGGTCCACCGGGCCGATGTCGGTGGGCCACTCCCGCCTGATCAGCCGAAGGCCCTCGCCGCACCACTCGGGCGAGTCGGCCAGGAGCTCCTGCAGTTCGCGCTCCACGCCCTCCTTCTCCAGGGCGGCGGCCTCGCCCATGTCGTGGGTCACGTCGGAGAGCACCTCGGCGATGCGGATCTCGAGCCGGTCCTCGCCGCCGCGCTTTCTCACGACCATCGAGCCCGGCTCCTCCTCGATGATCGTCGGGGCCGTCATCCAGTTGGAAGGCTTGTAGCCGCCGTTGTCGGCGTGGACCATCACCGAGCCGTCCGACTTGACCATGAGCAGCCGCAGGGCCTCGGGCAGCACCGCGCTCAGGCGGCCTGTGTAGTGGACCTCGCAGCGGGCGACGATCAGGCGCACCCGACCCAAGCTAATCCCGATCTCGGACGCCCCCGAAACCCGTCAGTGCCGGCGGCGGCGAACCAGCAGCCCCGCGCCCACACCAAGCGCGGCGAGCGCTCCGGCGACGAGCGTCGGCCTGGCCCGCAGGCGGCGGTACTCGCCCTCCACCTGAGGCCAGAGTGACTCCTCTACCAGCTCGCCGGCCACCTCGGGCGTGGAGGTCAGGTGGTGCACGGGGATCGGCTCGGAGAAGGCCACCTGCACCCGGCGCGGCTTGAGGAACGGGCCGAAGAACAGCTCGTCGGTGCCCGTGATCGCGCAGGGGACGAGCGGGGCACCCGCTTCCAGGGCGATGCGCCCGGCGCCGCGCCGCGGCGGGCCGAGACCCTCGGGGTCGCGCACGCGCGTGCCCTCCGGAAACAGCGCCAGCAGGCCACCCTGACGCAGCACGGCGAGCGCGGTCTCGAGAGCGTCGGCGTCCGACTCGCCGCGGCGCACCGGGAAGGCGCCGAGGCGTACCAGCAGCCGGCCGTAGCGCGCGTTGACCAGCTCGGTCTTGGCCATGAAGCGCACAGGTACAGCCGAGTAATCCGGGGGCCCCGGCGGAGCCGGGGCGGAGGGGGCGGAGCCCCCTGGGTTGGGGGCCACGATCGCCGCGCCCTCGCCCGGGATGTGCTCGGCGCCGGCGATGTGCATGCGGAAGTAGAGCCGCATGAACGGGGTCACCAGCACGCGCACGATGGCGTACAGCGGTCGGGAGACTCCCTTGTCGCGCGCGAGGCGGTGCGCCTCCTCGTTTGTCACAGACCGCACGCTACCCGCGAGCTCGGGCCGCGACCCGCGGGCCGGTTTTCACGGCCATCCGCGCGGGTACTGGGACGAACATCCCCCGAATTGAGGAGAGGACCTGGAATGGGCATTCTCGACAAGATCACCGGCCGCGCCAAGAAGGCCGCGGGCGACATCACCGACGATGCGAGCCTGCGCCAGCAGGGCCGCCGCGAGGAGCGCAAGGGCGAGGAGAAGGAGAAGCTCGCCGAGGCGCAGGACCGCGTGCAGGAGAAGTCGGCCGAGGTCGACGATCTCGAGCGCAAGACCTAAGCAGCGGTCAGTCGCCCGCCGCCGGTACCGTAGGCGGCGGGCATGGCTGAGGAGCAGACAGCCTCGCCGAACATCGTTTACCGCGCGATTCTGCTTGCGGCGGGGCTGCTGCTGTTCGGCCTTCTGTTTCGCCAGCTGGTCACGCTCCTGCTGGCGATACTGATCACGATCGTTGTGGCGATTCCGCTCGCCGCCGGAGCGTCACGCCTCGAGCGCTTCCGCATCCCGCGGCCGGTGGGCGCGCTGATCACGCTGCTGTGCGGCGTCGGCGCCCTGGCCCTCATGATCTACCTGCTCACGCCGCCGTTCATCGACCAGACGAACGAGTTCGTTGACGACGTGCCCGGGATCGTGACCAATCTCGAGGAGATCTACGCGGATCTCACCGGGCAGGACGCGGGTGAGGTCGGCGACCAGGTCCAGCAGTTCGCCGAGCGCTACACCGACGACCCCGATCGACTGATCGGCCCCATCACATCGATCGGGTTGAGCGTCGCCGGGGTCGCGGCGGCGCTCGTCCTGATTCTCATCACCGCCTACTACATGGCGGTGCGCCCCGACCCGTTGATCAACGGGCTGGTACGGCTTGCTCCACCGGCGCGGCGCGCCCACGTGCGTCAGGTGCTGGGACGGATACGCAGCGCCTGGATCGGCTGGCTGGAGGGCGTGGCGATCGACATGGTGCTGACGTTCCTCCTCCTGTGGATCGCGCTCGAGCTCATCGGGCTCGACTTCGCGATCTTCTTCGCGGTGCTGTCGGCGCTGCTCGTGGTGGTGCCGTACTTCGGCGCGATCGCCGGTGCGATCCCGCCCACGCTGTTCGCGCTGACGGACTCGCCCGGGAAGGCGCTGCTGGTGCTCGGCGCTTACATCCTCGTTCAGCAGATCGAGAGCAACGTGACCATCCCGGTGGTCATGGCCCAGCGGGTGCGGATGCACCCGGCCGTGATCGCGATCGGTGTGGTGGTGGTGGGCCAGCTGTTCGGCTTCGTGGGGCTGTTCGTAGCGGTGCCGATCCTGTCGCTGATCGTGATCTCGGTGGAGGAGTTCTGGGTCAAGCCGGTGGAGCAGGCCGAGGCCGAGCGCCGGAGACCACCGATCGAGCTGCCCGAGGAGCTGGCCGAGGAACGCGCTCCCGATGAGGCCGAGGCGCCGCCGCTCAGGCCAGCTTCGTGATCGCGATCACCATGCCGATAAGCACGAAGATCACGATCAGAACCTGCACGACGAGCCAGAACCGCGGGATCTCCATTGTCTGGAGTCTGCCTACTCGATCTTCGCCTGGCGAAGCGCAATCGCCACGGCGTGCACGCGCGTATCCGCCTCGAGCTTCAGGATCGCGCGCTTGGTGTCCGACTTCACGGTCTCCGTCGACAGCCCGATGCGCCGCGCGACCTCCTCGGTGTGGAGGCCCTCCGCGAGCAGCTGGAGGATCTCGCGCTCACGTTCCGAGAGGGGGGCGTCAGGACCTACCTGGGACATCAGCAGAGCAGGCGACAGCGACGGGTCCACGAACGGCTTGCCGGTAGTCACGGTCCGAACGGCGCGCAGCAGGTCTTCCGGTGGCGAGCCCTTGAGCACGTAGGCTCGCGCGCCGGCGGCGATCGCGTCGGACAGCAGCCGCTTGTCGCCGTACGCCGAGAACATCACCGTATGTACGTCCGGGCAGGCCTCCGCGATGCGCTTGACGGCGGAAATCCCGTCGATCCCGGGGAGCCGCACGTCCATGATCACCACGTTCGGGCGCAGGGCCTTGACGGCGTCGATCACGCCCTCGCCGTTCTCGACCGTCCCAACCAGCTCGAGGTCGGGCACCTGCCCGAACATCAGCGCGAGTCCTTGCCTTACTGTCGGGTGATCGTCCACGGCCAGACACCGCGTAGGTGTGGACATCGACTCCAACATACCCGCAATCCGGCGATCCGGCCATCGGACTTATGATCAACTCTGGTTTGCATGACTCGGGCTCTGGAGGGTTCTCTTGTTTGCTTCGATGGTCGTAGGCACAGACGGCTCGGAGACCGCCGGCGAGGCGGTCCGCCAAGCGACCGAGCTTGCGCAGCAACTCGGCGCAAAGGTGCACCTCGTCAGCGCCTACGAGCCGGTGTCCGAGGGGCGGCTACGCGAGGAGCGCCAGCAGGTGCCGGACGACCTGCAGTGGATGGTCAACCCGCGCGAGGACGTGAGCGTCACCCTCGAGAAGGCCGCCGATGTGACTGCGCGTCACGGGGTATCGATGTGGAGGTCCATTCGCGCGAGGGTGATCCGGCCGACGCGATCCTCGATGTCGCCGAGGAGCAGGAGGCCGATCTGATCGTGGTGGGCAACAAGGGGATGACGGGGGCCAAGCGCTTCCTGCTCGGCAGCGTGCCGAACAAGGTGTCCCATCACGCTCCCTGCAGCGTGATGATCATCAGGACGACGTAGCGCCCCCTCGCGCCGCTATCGCAGCGCAGCGCCTGCGTCGAGCAGCCCCGCGCCGTAGCGATCGCGGACGGTCGGTGGGCTTGGCGGTGGCCTTGAGGTGGGCCTCGAGCTCGCGCTGTGTCGGGTTCGGCCCCAGCCGGTTGGTGGCGATGATCAACGCCGCCACGGCCGCGACGTGCGGGGCGGCCATCGACGTGCCCTCGTAGCCGCCGGGCAGCCCGAAGCGGCGGATGTTGCGCTCGTTGATGAACGTCTGCTGGAAGATCGGCTTGCCGAACGAATCCGGGTCGCAGTGCTGGCGTGTCCCAGACGCTGTCGCCATTGGGCGGATCCGCGCCGCCGCCCGGCGCAACAAGGTCAAGCTCGCTGCCCGAGTTGGAGTAGTCGGCCTGGCAGCCTGTGATCGTCGTCGCGCCGACCGCGATTACCGACGCCACGTCGAGCCGGGTAGGCCACCGCCTAGTCGGCCTCGTTGCCCGCGGCCGCGACCACCACCGAGCCCACGCGAGCGCAGCGTAACGCAGCGACCTGATCACGTCCGGGATCTCGGCCGACCGCACCTGTGACGGGAACTCGAGCGAGAGGTTGATCACGTCGGCACCGTGGCGGGCGGCGTAGCGAATCGCGCGCGAGATGGCGGCGGAGTCGCCAGTGCCCGAGGCGTCCAGCACGCGCAGGGGCATGATCTTCGCGCCGGACGCGATGCCGGCCGTGGCGACCCCGTTGTTGGTGGTCTGGGCGATCGTTCCCGCCACGTGAGTTCCGTGGCCGAACTGAGTCGTTGGGATGGCGGTCATCGTCGATGAAGTCGTAGGGCTTGACGAACGTCGTGCTGCGCAGGTCCGGGGCGCGCCTGTAGCGGCCCGCGGCTCTCGTAGGCCACGCCGCTGTCGATCACGGCCACCACGGCGCCGCGCCCACCGGGAGCGCCGCGCGCCTCGGCGAGCGTCCACGCCTCGAGGAGGTTGATTCCGAAGGGTCCGAAGAGGTTCCACTGCCTGCGCGAGCCCGGATCGCTGGTCGGCCGCAGCGGCGTGCGCGAGCAAATTGGGCACGGCGTAGGCCACGTTGGGATCGTGCTCGAGCTCGGCGATGGTCGCCGGACCGAATCGCCGTCCTCGATCGCCAGCTGTTCTGAGCCCCCGGGCAGCGCCTGCTCGGCCTCCGTGCCGATGTCGTCCTCGAGCGCGTCGGTCACGGCGCGCGTCGTCCCGTCCTCGTAGTGGACGATCACCTCACCCGGCACGTAGTCGTCCGCCGACGCGCTCGCGGGCAGAGCCAGCGCGCCCAGGACCAGAACGACGATGAGGAGGAGGCGGATGAGCATTGGCTATACGGTGCCCTTCGGAGTGTACGAACGCACCAACAAGCCTCAGCGGGAGAAGTTGTGACGGTCTGCGTTACCGGCGCCACGGGGTTTATCGGCGCGCATGTGTCCCAACTTGCGTCGGAGGCCGGCGACCGCGTCAGGATCACGTATCGGGACGAGAACCGGCTGGCGCGGCTCGGGGGCATACGATGTCGAGACGGTCAGGGCCGATGTTCTCGACCGTGCCGCTTTGCGCCGGGCCTTTCGCGGCTGCGACACGGTCTTCCATTGCGCCGGATATGTCGGCGCACGTCCCGCGGAGGAGGTCTGGCGCGTCAACGCGCTGGCTCCGAGACTGGCGGTGGAGGCCGCCGCTGCCGAGGAGGTAGGTCGCGTGGTCGTGACCTCCAGCGTGGCCGGCATCGGTCCCGCCCCGCCGGACCGGCCGGGAGTCGAGGACGACTTCTACCGCGGCGGCGGCCTCGGGCTCACCTATCCGGACGCCAAGCACGAGGGCGAGGCCGAGGCCCTCGCCGCGGGCGTGCGGCAGAGGATCGAGGTGGTGATCGTGAATCCCTCCTACGTGTTCGGCGTCGCGCTCGACCGCACCACGCCGGGGGACACCTCGTCGCGGATCATCGGCAACTACCTGCGCGGGCGCCTGCCGGCGATCGTCGACGGGCAGACCAACGCGGTCGATGTTCGCGATGTGGCCAGGGGCCACCTGCTGGCCGCGGAGCGAGGCACGCCCGGGGAGCGCTACGTCCTGGGCGGGCACGACGTCAGCTGGGTCGAGCTGTTCGAGCGGGTGAGCCGCCTCTCGGGCGTGCGCCACCCGCTGGTGGTCCTGCCCCCGAAGCCGGCGGCCGTCGCCCGCGCCGCGGAGCACATCGGGCTGCCCGGGCTGATTCCGGCCGAGGGCTTCGTGCTGATGGCCCAGAACTGGCGCTACTCGTCGCGCAAGGCTCGCCGTGAGCTCGGCTACCGGGTCCGCGCCCTCGACCGGACGCTGTCCGACACGATCGACTGGTATCGCGAGCTGATCGACGCCGGCCGCCTCGGCGCCGGTCGGCCTTCGCCGCTGTCGCTTGCCGCGCTGGGCGTGCGCGTGGCCGGCCGCGCCGGCCTGCTGAGGGGGCTGCGGGCCGCGGAACGGCGGGCGGGCCGCCGGCTCGTGGCGCCATGAGCTTCTTCCCGCGCGACGAATACTTCATGCGACTCGCACTGCGCGAGGCCGAGCGCGCGGTCGACCACGATGACGTGCCGATCGGCGCCGTGGTGGTTTTCGGCGGTGAGGTGATCGCGGCGGCCCGCAACGAGCGTGAGTTGCGCGCTGATCCCACCGCCCACGCGGAGATCCTCGCGCTGCGGGAGGCTGCGGGCCACTGGGCGGCTGGCGGCTGCTCGACACGGTCCTCTACGTGACGCTCGAGCCGTGTGCGATGTGCGCAGGGGCGATCGTCCTGGCGCGGGTGCCGAGGGTGGTCTGGGGGGCGGAGACCCCAAGGCCGGAGCAGCCGGAAGCATCATGAACGTGCTCGCCGAGCCGCGGCTCAACCATCGTCCGGAGGCGGCCGGAGGCCTGCTGGCCGAGGAGTCCGCAGGCTTGCTCCGAACCTTCTTCGCGACGCGGCGCTAACCGTTGCGCGAAAACTGCCGATAAGGAGAACGATGGCGGCCGATCGAGAGAGCGCCCTCCGCGCGATCGAGGAACGCTACGGGCCGATGCCCGAGAAGCTCCCCTCCGTCGCCTACATCTACGAGCCCGGTCTCGACGGCCGCTGTCTCTACATCAGTCCCTCGATCCAGCGCGTGCTGGGTTACACGCGCGAGAAGTGGCTCGGTGACTACGCGATCTGGGACCGCATCGTCCACCCCGACGACTACGCCCGAGTGACCGCCAGCGAGGCGGAGTGCGCCCGCTCGGGCGAGGCGCTCGTGCAGGAGTACCGGCTGCGCGCCGCCGACGGGCGCTGGGTCTGGATTCGCGACGAGATGACCGTGCTGCGCGGCCCTGACGACCGGCGCGATCCTCTCTTCTACGGCGTCTTCCTCGACGTGACCGATCGCAAGCGGATGGAGTCCGAGCTCGAGCGGCTCGCGCTCTACGACCCGCTCACCGGCCTGCCCAACCGCGCGCTGTTCACCGACCGCCTGCGCCACGCGCTCGGCCGCCGCGATCGCTCACGACCTACCGCCGTCTACTTCCTCGACGTCGACCGCTTCAAGCGGATCAACGACAGCCTCGGCCACGCCGCCGGCGACGAGGTGCTCGGCGAGGTGGCCCGCCGTCTCAGAACGCTCTGCGCCCGGAGGACACGGTGGCGCGCTTCGGCGGCGACGAGTTCACCATTCTGTGCGAGTCGGTGGGCGGGGTGCTCGAGGCCGTGAGCGTGGCGGACCGCCTGCAGCGTCCGCTGCCGACCCGATCCGGGCCGGGGGCGCCGAGCTGCGGCTCAGCGCCAGCATCGGCGTGGCCCTCGCAGAGCCCGGCGAGCTGCCCGACGGCGAGCGGCTGATCGAGGACGCCGACGCCGCCATGTATCGCGCCAAAGAGCGCGGCGGAGCACGAGCCGAGCTGTTCGATGCCGCGATGCGCGAGCGCGCCGTGGAGGCGATGACCGTGGAGCAGGAGCTCCAGCGCGGCCTCGAGCGCGGCGAGCTGCGGCTGCTGTACCAGCCGCAGTTCTCGCTGGCCACCGGGCGCTCACGGGCGTCGAGGCGCTGCTGCGCTGGCAGCATCCGGAGCGCGGGCTGTTGCCGCCCGACGACTTCCTCGAGGTCGCCGAGGAGAGCGGCCTGATCGTGCCGCTCGGAACCTGGGCCGTGCGCGAGGCCTGCGCGCGCCTGGCCGACTGGAGCCGCCGGCCCGACGCTCCGCGAATCACGGTCTCGGTGAACCTGAGCGCGCGCGAGCTGACCCACCCCGACGTGGTCCCCACGGTCCTGGGAGCCGTTCGCAGCTCCGGCATCGATCCCTCGCTGCTGTGCATCGAGGTCACCGAGAGCGCCGCCATGGCGGATTGCGACTCGGGCTTCCGCGCGCTCCGCGAGCTGAGCGGCGAAGGCGTGCAGGTGGCCATCGACGACTTCGGCACCGGCTATTCCTCGCCTCGACCAGTTGCGCCAGATGCCGGCGGACGTCCTCAAGATCGACCGCTCCTTCATCGCCGACATGGAGACCGGAGC
>CAVTEX010000007.1:0-132009 GCA_963733655.1 uncultured Thermoleophilaceae bacterium | reverse complement strand
GAACTCGGTCGGGTTGACGACCGTGCGCGCGAAGTCGTAGATCAGGCCCTTCGGCGTGACGCCGCGCACGTACTGCGTGCCCGGGCCGTCCTCCTGCAGGAAGACGTCACCGGTCGCGCGGCACGACCACGGTTGTCGGGAGCCTCGAGGTCCTCGGCGGTCGTGGACTCGTAGATCAGCTTCAGCGTCGCCGCCGTCGCGGCCCTCGGACGCAGCTCCCAGAGCTGCCCGAGCTGGCCTCGCCGCCGCTCGTGCAGTCGAAGTAGACGCCCCTGTCGGTCGCCCAGATGCCCTCGGTGCGGTCGAAGATCGCCGCGCCCTTGGCCTGCGCCTGCTAGCGGACCGTGTCGGTCGGCGGGTTGGGCTCCTCGATGGTCACCCACTCGACCTGGTAGGTCTCGCCCGGGTTGGCGGAGTTGATGTCGAAGTTCGGCCGGCCCGCTGCACGACCAGCGCCTCGAGCTTGCCGCCGAAGCGACGCCAGGTCGCCGGCCTCTCGGCTGGCGCTCGGGATGAAGCGGTAGAAGCACGCGTCGCCGCGGTCCTCGGTCTCGTAGAGCGCGCCGTCGACCAGGCCACGGCCTCGTGTGAGAAGCGGCCCGCCGTCGATGATCGGCTGCGGCGTTCACCGGGCCGTTGGCGTCGGCGTCGACCTCGAAGCAGTAGCCGTGCGGCACGCCGGTGCCGGGCGTGACGTTGTTCTCGATCCAGCCGTAGTTGAAGATCTCCTCGCAGGTGATCCACGTGTCCCACGGCGTGACGCCGCCGGCGCAGTTGGTGTGCGTGCCGCCGAGCACCGCGAAGCTCTCCACCAGCCGGCGGTCGCTGCCGACCACCAGCTTGGTGTTGCCGCCGCGGACGTTGACGTCCGGGTCGTAGCGCTTGCCGGTCGGCACCGGCACCGTGATCTCGCCGTCGCGCGAGCGGTTCTCGTGGTTGCGGATCAGGATCGTGCGTGCCGCCACGGCCCGGATACGCCGCCATGCCGTCGAAGATGCCGGGCGTCGGGTTGCCGTCGTCCATCGGGTCGCCCTGGCGCGAGATCAGGCGGTACTTGAAGCCCGGCGGCAGCTCGAGGTAGACCGTCCCGCTGTCGATCTCGGGCGTGGGTCGAAGCTGGCCGTAGCCGTAGGAGCGGGAGCGGCGAGCCCTCGCTCGCGACGCTCGCGCGAGAGCCGACATCGGCCCTCCCAGCGCGACCCCGCCGGCCAGTGCCGCCGAACCACCTACGAACCCGCGGCGGCTTACATCGATCGCCATGCGCTCTCTCCTGACATCGTGGACGCTGGCGATCTTCCGAAAGCGCCGAGCCGGGTTGTGAAGCTCGCTTGTGACCAAGCGAGGACCTCTCCGCGAAGCTGCCTAGATCGGCGCCAACAATGGCGCTCCGGGACCTCTACGGGAGACCACCGCGGCAAACGGCCGGGCGAGGCGATGCTCACGCGGCGGGCCATGCTGCGCCTGCCCCGCAGCGCCGCGGCGGCCGCGGACATCGACTACGACTCGGCCGGCGAGCGCGTCAGGCGGGCGTGGGATCAGGACGGGCACGACACGCTTCTGCGCCAGCTCGAGCCGGTGGCGAGCTGCTGGCCGAGCTGGCCGGCGTGGAGGCAGGGCAGCGCGTGCTCGACGTCGGCGCGGGCGACGGCAACGCCTCCCGCGCCGCCGCCGGAAGGGGAGCACACGTGGACGCTTGTGACGTCTCGGCGCAATGGTCGAGCGCGGGCGGAGCCGTTCTCTCGACGCCGGGATGGACGTGAACTGGTTCGTGGCGGACGCCCAGGCGCTTCCCGCGGCGGACGACAGCTACGACGCGGTGCTGTCGGCGTTCGGCGCCGCGCTCGCTCCGCGTCCGGTACGCACCGCCGGCGAGCTCGCGCGCGTGGCTCGGCCGGGCGGAGTCGTGGCGCTCGCGGCCTGGACCCCGCGGCGGCTGCCCGGTGGCCTCGACGAACTGGTCGAGCCGCTGGGGGCGCGGCCCACCGGCGTGCCGCGAGCCTCCGCGTGGGGCACCGAGCCCGTGGTGCGGCGGCGTTTCGAGGGCCTGCTCGAAGACCTCGAGGTGAGAACCCGCGTCCTGCGACTGAGCTTCCAGTCGCCCGACGACGCGTTCGATGCTCTCGCCCGCCCCCACGGGCTCTCCGCCGAGCAACGGGCCGAGCTGCGGCCGGGCTTCGACCGTCTGCTGGCGTCATGCAACGACCGCCCTCCGGCGGTGGAGTTCGCCGCGCGCTACCTCGTCGTGATCGGCCGCCGGCCGGCCCGCTCCGCTTAGGGCTTCTGAGGGCGAAGCTACGGCCGCCCGGCCCGTCCAAATGTGAACAGGGTGTTACGAGAGGGTGAGCTCGGGCGCCGGCTTGCCCGCACGCAGGCGCTTCAGCGTCGCCTCGGACCGCTTGCGGTAGAGCACCACGTTGCGCAGCTTGATGTCCTCGTAGCCGCGGATCACATCGGGCAGCTCGAGCAGCTCGACCGCTGTCGCATGCGTTTCCGGGCGTGACGCAGGTCCAGCGCCTCGGCCACCAGCGCCTCGTACTCGCCGACGAGCTCGCGCTCGACGCGGCGCACCTTGGCCTTGCCGAACGGGTCGAGCCGGGTGCCGCGCAGCCGCCGCATCCGGTAGAGCGCCCGGAAGGCGGGCACGAACCAGGCGCCGAGCTTGAGCTTGCGCTCGAGCCCGAGCGCGCGCATGAGCGGCGGGTGAAGCATGAAGTAGACCTTCGCGTCCTCGCCGAACTCGGCGCTCGAGCTTGGCCTGCTCGACGGCGTCGAGATGCAGCCGTGCCACCTCGTACTCGTCCTTGTAGGCCATGAGCTTGAAGAGGTGGCGGGCCACCGCCTCTGTCAGCTCGGTGTGCCCGGGGGCCCGTTCCTGCTCGGCCACCTGCACACGCCGCACGAACTCGGCGTAGCGCGCGGCCAGCGCCGCGTCCTGGTAGGCCACGAGCTCGGGAATGCGGGTCTCCACCAGGCGCGCGGAGCTCCCCGTCGTCGCCGTCCACGGCCAGTGTCACGAGCTCGCGCTCGGCGTTGCTCAGCTCACGAACGGGCACGATCGCCTCCGGCGCGCGGGTGGCTGCCTCCACGGCGTCGGGCGCGGCCACGACGGCCCGGCCCCACGTCGAAGGCCGCGAGGTTCTTCTCCACCGCCGCGCCGTTCAGGCGAATCGCCTGCTCGAGCGCCGCCGCCGACACCGGCAGAAGACCCTTCTGGAAAGCCGCGCCGAGAGCCAGGGTGTTGGTCATCATGTGGTCGCCGAACAGGCGCTCCGAGAGCCGCTGTGCGTCGAGGTAGAGGTTGTGCTCGCGGCGGGTAACCGCGTCGATCCGGTCCAGCTGGCCCGACAGCTCGGGGAAGCGCTCCTCGGTGTCGATGACCATGCGTCCGGTGGGCACCGCGCTGGTGGACACGACCGCGATCGGTCCGTTCCGGCTCCGCGCTCACGAGGTTCTTCTCGCTCGCCGCGCCGAGCAGGTCGAAGCCGAGGTAGAGATCGACCTCTCCGGCCGGCGTCTTGCTGGCGGCCGGCAGTGGCTCGCGGGTGATCCGCAGGTCGGAGATCACCGGGCCGCCCTTCTGTGAGAGCCCGGTCTGGTCGAGGCCGGACACGTGCAGCCCGTCGATCAGGGCGGCCATGCCGAGCACCTGGTTGACGGTGACCACGCCGGTGCCGCCGATGCCCATCATGCGCACGCTGAAGTCGGCTGCGGACGACGCGCGGCGCGGGCTCCGGCAGCTCGGCGGTGAGCTCGGGCGTGCGGTGCTTCTGCTTCTCGCCCGGGCACGACCGTGAGGAACGAGGGGCAGTCCCCCTCGAGACAGGAGAAGTCCTTGTTGCAGCTGGCCTGGTGAATCTGGGTCTTGCGCCCGAACTCGGTCTCGACCGGGATCACCGACAGGCAGTTCGACTTCTCGCCGCAGTCGCCGCAGCCCTCGCAGACGCGCTCGTTGATCCAGACGCGCTCGGCGGGCTCCTCCGCCTTGCCGCGCTTGCGCTTGCGGCGCAGCTCGGCCGCGCACTCCTGGTCGTGGATCAGCACGGTCACGCCCTCGACGCCGGCCAGCTCCTGCTGGGAGGCCAGCAGCTTGCTGCGGTCGCGGACCTCCGCGATCGGCGACAGCTCGACGCCGCGGTAGCGGCTCGATGTCCTCGGCGGTGACGATGATCCGGCGAACGCCCTCGAGCTCGAGCCAGCGGGTGAGGTCCGGCACGTTCAGCTGGCCCTCGATCGCCTGGCCCCCGGTCATCGCGACGTGCTCGTTGTAGAGCAGCTTGTAGGTGATGTTGACCCCGGCGGCCACCGCGGCACGCACGGCCAGCGAGCCCGAGTGGTGGAACGTGCCGTCGCCGAGGTTCTGCACGAGATGGGAGTCGTCGGTGAACGGCGCCTGGCCGATCCACTGCGCGCCCTCGCCGCCCATCTGCGTGATGCCGGTGATCTCACCCTTGCCCTCGGGGTTGAGCAGGACCATCGTGTGGCAGCCGATCCCGCCGCCCACGAGCGTGCCGTCCGGTGCCTTGAGCGAGGAGTTGTGGGGGCAGCCCGAGCAGAAGAACGGCGTGCGCTGGGCCATCGGCAGCTCGGCGCGCCGGCCTGGCAATCTCGGCGAGCTTGCGCAGCCGCGCGTCGACCGAGTCGATCGTGACGCCGCGCGCCGCGAGGCGAGCGCCCAGGGCTCGGGCGATGAGGTCGGCGTCGAGGTCGAGGTCGGCCGGCAGAAGGCGCTCGCCGCTCTCGTCGCGCTTGCCGAGCACGCGCGGCGCGTCGGGCATTCCGTAGAGAGCGTCCTTCAGGAGCGTCTCGACGAACGGGCCCTTCTCCTCGGCGACGAGGATCTCGTCGAGCCCGGCCGCGAAGTCACGCGCGATCCGGGGCTCGAGCGGGGAGACCATGCCGAGCTTGAGGATGCGGATGCCGGCGCGCTCGAGCGCCTGGCCCTCGAGGCCAAGGCTGCGAAGCGAGTGCATCAGATCGAAGTAGGACTTGCCCGGCGCAACCACGCCGAGCCAGGCGTCGCGGGCGCCCTCGATGCGGTTGACGCCGTTCTCGCGCGCGTACGCGAGAGCGAGCTCGGTCCTGGGGCCGAGCAGCGTGCGCTCCATCTCGAGCGACTCCGGTGCGAGCAGGTGTGCGTTCGGAACGTGCTCGTACGGGCGGCCGTTGTAGATGACCTCCGGGACCACCGGCACCACGCGATCGGGAGCGACGGCCGCGCTGCTGACCGCGTCGGCCACGCTGGTGATGATCTTGAAGCCCACCCAGAGCCCGGACGTGCGCGAGCAGGCGAGGGCGTGCAGGCCGAGGTCGAGGACCTCCTGGACGCTGCCGGGGAAGAAGACCGGCATCTGCAGGCTGGCCAGCATCGGCTCGGAGGCGCTGGGGATCGTGGAGGACTTGCAGCTCGGATCGTCGCCCACCACGGCCAGCGCGCCGCCCGTACGCGAGACGCCCACGAAGTTTCCGTGCCGCAGCGAGTCGGCGGCGCGGTCCAGGCCGGGGGCCTTGCCGTACCAGAGCGCCAGCACGCCGTCGTAGCGCGACCCCGGCAGGCCGGCCGCGAGCTGGCTGCCCCAGGCGGAGGTGGCGCCGAGCTCCTCGTTGAGCCCGGGCACGTGGCGCACGTGGTGCTCCTCGGCGAGCTTGCGGTTGCGGGCCAGTTCCTGGTCGAGGCCGCCGAGCGGCGAGCCCTGATACCCGGAGATCATCGTGGCGGTGTTCAGGCCGTTGCGGCGGTCGGCGCGGTGCTGGTCGAGCGGGAGGCGCACCAGGCCCTGGACGCCGGTGAGGAGGATGCGGCCGTCCTCGAGCACGTACTTGTCCTCGAGCGAGACCTCGCGGCGGCCGCTGCCCGAACGTCCGCCGTTGGCGGCGCCACGTCGGGTGCGCTCACGCGAGCTGGAAGGCGGTTTCCTGGCCCCACGGCGCAGTGCGGCGGACGTCATCGCGACTCCCTCTCTCCTTTCCAGACCTCTTTAAGGACAACGGACCTTACCAATGGTGGTACCCGGAACGCGATCCGTCAAGTCCACCCGCTAGGTTTCAACCCACTGTGATACTGGGCTGTACACCGCTTGAAGGAAACAATGGTCGGGTATAAGGTCAACTGAGATGACCATTGCCGTCCAGCCCGCCGCTGCGCCGAACCTGGCCGCCGCCGACGACGATCACGAACGGATCGTCATCCGCCAGGATGCGGCGACCGGACTGAGGTTCATCGTCGCCGTCCACTCCACCGTGCTCGGCCCGGCGCTCGGCGGTATGCGGCTCAAGCGCTACGCCGGCGGGCTGCGCGAGGCGCTCGACGACGTGATGGGCCTCGCCCGCACCATGACGCTCAAGGCGTCCGGCCGCCGGCCTGCACCTGGGTGGCGGCAAGGCAGTGATGATCGACGACGGCCGCACCGAGATGCGTCAGGCGCGTCTCGAGGGTGCGGCGCAGGTGATCGACGAGCTCGACGGCGCCTACATCACGGCGGAGGACATCGGCACCACCTGCGCCGACATGGATCACATGCGCCGGTTCACCCCCTACGTGACCGGCCGTTCGGAAGCCCGCGGCGGTGGCGGCGACCCCTCGCCCGTCACCGCCGAGAGCGTCTACCGGGCCATCGGCCGCGGACTGGCCGCGGCCACCGGATCGGAAGAGCTGTGGGAGCGGCGCGTCGGCGTGATCGGTCTCGGAAAGGTCGGCGGCGCGCTCGCCGCGCGGCTCGCCGGCTCGGGCGCCTCGCTCATGGTCTGCGACATCGACCCCGAGCGCTGCGAGTGTTTCGTGGCTGAGCACGGCGGCCAGATCGCCGCGTCCGCGGAGGCGCTCGCGACCACGCCGCTGGACGTGCTCGCTCCCTGCGCAGGCGGCGGCACCATCGACGACGCGCTCGCCGGCTCGATCGACTGCCGGCGTGATCGCCGGCGCCGCCAACAACCCGCTCACCAGCCGCTCAGTGGCCCGCCGCCTTGCCCAGCGCGGGATCCTCTACGTCCCCGACTTCCTCGCCAACTGCGGCGGCCTCATCCACGTCTCGGCCGAGTGGCACGGCGAGCGCGGCCCGCGCGAGACCGAGCTCATCGACGGCGCGATGGAGCGCCTGGACTCAGCGATCGAAACCGCGCGCCTCGAGGGCTCGACGCCCATCGAGGTCGCCGAGCGCCAGGCGCTCGAGCGCATCGCGGCCGCGCGACAGTGAACCCTCAGCTCGCCAACCAGCGCTCTTTCGAGCCCGTCGCCACGCGCCGCACGTTCGAGGAGGCCGTCGAGCAGATCGCCGAGAAGATCAAGGGCGGCGAGCTGCACACCGGCGACCGCCTTCCCTCGGAACGGGAGCTGGCCGCACAGATGCGGATCAGCCGGCCGACCCTGCGCGAGGCCATCAAGGCCCTGGCCGAGGCCGGGGTGCTCGAGGTGCGCCGCGGTCAGTCGGGCGGGATCTTCGTGGCCTCGGAGCTGGTGCCGCGCGAGCTCCTTCGCTCGCGCCAGGAGATCCGCTTCTCGGAGATCGCCGGCGTGCTCGAGGCCCGCCGCCTGCTCGAGCCGCGCGTGGCCCAGCTGGCCGCCACCCACGCGTCCGATGACGACTTCGCGGTGATGTCCGACACGATCGAGCGCCAGCGCGAGCTGGCCGCCAGTGACGACTTCCTCCGCCACGAGGACCTCTTCCTCCAGCTCGACCTCAAGTTCCATCTCGCGATGGCGCGCGCCACGCGCAACTCCACGATCGTGGGGCTCATGCGGACGCTGCTGCGGCAGCTCGAGATCGCCCGCGACATGGCCATGCACGCGCCGCTCGTGCCCGACTGGACCATCGAGATCCACGAGCGCACCCTGGCCGCGGTGCGTGCCGCCGACTTCGACCTCATCGACGAGGTCATGGACGAGCACCTCGCCCAGCTCGAGCAGATCTGGGAGCGGGAGACGGGCAGAGGGCTGGTTCGCCCGCTGCCCGACTTCCTCCAGCCGGTGGCGGAGCGCTCGCGTACGCTGCGGTCAGCCGACTGAGCCGGAGCCGGCCCGCGGGCTCCAGCTCGGCCAGCCGCCTGAGGTTCTTGGCGGCGCGCCCGACCAGGGCGGCGATCATCACGCCGGCGATGGCGAGGCCGATCAGGTCGAGCACGGTCAGGCCGAGGCTCCCGACGCTGAAGCCCAGCCCCACGCCGAGCGCGATCAGGGTGTTCAGCCCGATCAGCACCAGCCGCACCTCGGTCGGCCCGACGCCCCCGTAGCCGAGTGCGAAGACGCCGAAGGCCTGGGTCTCGAGGTAGGTGTTGATCGACAGGATCAGGTAGCAGACGACGATCACGAGGCCGACCGACAGCAGCATGTAGGGCGACAGCCCGAGGCCCAGGCCGATGACCGCCGTGGCGAGCGCGTCGACGAGGTGGTCGAGGTAGTAGCCGTACTTGGGCCGCTCGATCTTCCGCACGCGGGCGAGCGTGCCGTCGAGCGAGTCACCGAGCCAGTGCACGATCAGCAGTGCGGACGCGGCCCAGAGCCAGAGCTTGTCGCCGTTCGAAAGCAGGTAGGCCGCGGCGATCCCGAACGCGGCGAGCACCCCGAGCGCAGTGAGGTGGTCGGGCATGACCCGGGCGGGCAGGCGCCGGGCGATCCACTCGAGCACACGCGCCTCGTGACGAGCGAGGAAGAACTGCTTGGCAGCGGGGCGCATCGGCGCCGGTGGCGGGATTGGCGGTGTTCGCGGGCATGGCTCTCTCTCCTTGCTGACCGTTGGTCAACAGTACCCCGTTCGAGTCCCGCGGTTACGGGTGGGCGCGGGTCAGGCCAGCGCCTGGGCGACCACGCGCAGGTCGTCCACCAGGGCCTGCCGGCGCTCGTCGCGCTCCTCCGTGGGCCCGCGCAGGATCGAGGACGGGTGGGCCGTGGCGGTCACCAGCTCCGCCAGGTCGGAGTCGAGGAACTCGCCACGATGCCGGGTCAGGCGGAAGGAGCTGCCGAGCAGCCCCTTGGCGGCGGTCGCGCCGAGAAGCACCAGCACCCGCGGCTCGACCACCCGCAGCTCTTCCGCCGAGCCACGGCTTGCAGGCCTCGACCTCGAACCGCTTGGGGGTCTGGTGGATCCGCCGTCTCCCCCGCTCCTCGAACTTGAAGTGCTTGACGATGTTGGTGAGGTAGGCGTCGGCGCGGTCGATTCCGGCGTCCTCGAGGGCGCGGTCGAACAGACGGCCTGCCGGGCCCACGAAGGGCCGGCCCTGACGGTCCTCCTGGTCGCCCGGCTGCTCGCCCACGAACATCACGCGGGCGTCGCTCCGGCCCTCGCCGAACACTGTCTGGGCTGGCAGGCCGCCAGAGGTGGCAGCCCCGGCATCCGGCGGCAGCCTCGCGCAGCGCCGGCAGGCCGCCCCGCTCGGGCAGGAACGGCGTGGCGTCGTCGGGCTCGCCGCCGTCGCCGATCAGCGACGTCTGGTGCACGGTAGCGTCTCGTCCATGTCCGGACCCCTGCTCGTGATCGATGCTCCGTCGCTGCTGTTCCGCGCGTTCTACGCGCTCCCCGATTCGATCAAGGGAAGGACGGCCAGCCGGTGAACGCGCTGCTCGGAACGGCCAACCTCATCCTGCGGGAGGTCGAGGAGCACGACCGCGAGCCGTGGTGCTCACCTTCGGGCCCGATGCTGCGGACTATCGGCTCGAGCTGTATGACGGCTACCACGCCGACCGACCGGAGGTGCCCGACACCTGGCGCCGCAGTTCGCCGATGCGCGCGACTTCTTCGAGGCCTTCGGCTGGTTCGTCGCCGTGAGCGAGAACCTCGAGGCGGACGACCTCCTCGGCTCGTACGCCAAGCGGGAGTCCGACGCGGGCGGCACCACCCTCGTCATGACCGGGGATCGCGACATGTTCCAGTGCGCGAGCGACCAGGTGACGATTCTCTACGTGCGCACCGGTGGCCGGGGCGCCGAGCCCGTCGACCCTAGGAGGTCAGGCGCCGCTACGGGGTGGAGCCCGAGCAGGTGCCCGACTTCATCGCCCTGCGCGGCGACCCCTCCGACGGCATCCCGGGGGCGAAGGGGATCGGCGAGAAGGGGGCCGCGGATCTCCTGCAGCGCCACGGCTCCCTCGAGGCCGCGCTCGACGGCGCCCTGCGCGAGAGCCGGCCCAAGGTCAGGGCGGCGCTGACCGACCAGCGCGAGGAGCTGCTGCGCTTCAAGGACATCGCCACCCTGCGCGATGCCGAGGTGGAGCGGCCACCCGACCGCGCAACCGACCTGCCGGGCGCGTCGCGGGCGGCGGCCGAGCGCGGCATGGACCGGCTCGCGAAACGGCTGGCCGACGCGGCGGAGTGACAGCCGGGCAACCTCACTCCTTTAGGGTGAGGCGGCCCCCAACCGCTCGGGCTACCTTGCGGCCAAACCCGTCTCAAAAAGGAGCATTCGATCGATGAGTGATTTGATCGCCATCGCCTACCCCGACCAGGCCACCGCGGAGCGCGTGCGCGGCCGGTTGACCGAGGCCATCAAGGCCAAGGTCATCGAAGTGGACGACGCCGTTGTCGTTACGAGAACCGACGACGGCAAGGTCAAGCTTCACCAGGCCACCAGCACCGCCGGCGTGGGTGCCGCCGGGGGCGCCCTGTGGGGCGGCCTGATCGGCCTCCTCTTCCTGGCGCCGCTGCTGGGCATGGCCGTGGGCGCTGCCGCCGGCGCTGCCGGGGGAGCGCTGGCCGACTACGGAGTCGACGACAAGTTCATGAAGGAGCTCGGCGAGAAGCTCACGCCCGGCTCCGCGGCGCTGATCGTCCTCGTCCGCAAGATGACCCCCGACAAGATCCTGCCCAACATCCAGGAGCAGGGCCATGTCATCCAGAGCTCCCTCTCGAACGACGCCGAGGCGCAGCTTTCGGCGGCTCTGGAGGCCGCCGGCAACCGTTAGACGTGCGCAACGACCTGGCCCCCGGTGATCCGGGGGCCAGGTCGTGACGTGCCCTGCCTACCGCGGGGGATACATGATCACCGCGACGCCGACCAGGCAGATAGCGGCGCCGATCAGGTCGTAGCGGTCGGGTCGAAAACCGTCGAAGGCGATGCCCCAGACGAGCGAGCCGACGATGAAGACGCCGCCGTAGGCCGCCAGCACGCGGCCGAACTCGTTGTCGGGCTGGAAGGTTGCGACCACCCC
The DNA here is from genome assembly GCA_963733655.1 of uncultured Thermoleophilaceae bacterium. Taxonomy (GTDB): domain Bacteria; phylum Actinomycetota; class Thermoleophilia; order Solirubrobacterales; family Thermoleophilaceae; genus JACVRW01. The sequence goes on along the minus strand of CAVTEX010000007.1, from coordinate 120,878 downwards.
GTAGAGCCCGAGCGCAATGACGCCGAGCGCCACGACGAGCGGGCCTTTGTCGTCGCGCAGGCCCACCCACACCAGATAGGCGCCCCCGATCTCGGCCAATGCGGCGGCGGCGAAGAGCGCGATCGACCGGCCGGTCATGGGTCGTTCGGATCGAGCCCGAGTTGGTGGAAGCGGTCGAGCGTGTCCTCGATGCCCCAGAACGAGGCGATGCGGTCGCCTTCGAAGGTGAAGAAGTAGACCTCATCGACATTTTCGAAGCGTCGGCCGGTCGGCGGGTGTCCGCGCCAGTCGCCGAGGTGGGTCGCCGAGCAGGAGAAGCGGCCGACGACGGTGTCACCTTCGGCGACGAGCTGCTTCAACTCCATGCGCAGGTCCGGGAACGAGCGCCGGAACGCACCGAACCAGTCTCGCGCGGATACAACCTGGTTCGGGACGAACACGTCGTCGATCAGTTCGTCGCGACCCCCGTTGACCGCCTCGTCGACGAACCGGCGCACCGTTGCCTTGGGGTCCACGCGGAGCAGGCTATGGCCGTGAGCGGCCAGACATGGTTGCTGCGGCAAAGGCAGCGGTGAGGTCGCGGGCCACCGCCTCGGCCCCCTCCGGTGCGACCACTCTGAGCGTCAGGGTGTCGCGGTCTTCGCCCAGCTCGAAGTGCAGGAACGAGCAGCACCGCGCCTCGGCGTCGATGACGGCTTCGAGGCGATCGCGGGTGGCCCGGTCGGGTCGGAAGTGCATGGTTCCGTCCGGATCGGTCCGCAGCAGGGCGTCGTGGCCGAGGGCGCTGATCTGGTCGAGGCGCGTTCGCAGCTCGGTCGCGTTGAGGGAGCAGGCGATGGGCATTTCTGGCGTCATTTCGTTGTCTCCGTTTCGACGTCCACCGCTACTGTTCACCCTGAACCCAGGTTTAGGTCAAGCCTCGATGAACGACGCCACCCTCACGATCGGACAGGTCGCCTCGCGGGCCGGGCTCAACGTCTCCGCGATTCGCTACTACGAGCGGGAGGGGCTGTTGCCGCCCGCTCCGCGCGTGTCGGGTCAGCGGCGCTACGCGGAGCAGACGCTCACCCGCCTCGGCGTGATCGATGTTGCGAAGCGAGCCGGCTTCACGCTTGACGACATCCGGGTGCTGCTGTCAGCCAGCGACGCGGGCGAGCCCGCGCACACCGGGCTCCAGGAACTGGCCGAGCGCAAACTGCCTGAGGTCGACGAACTCATCCGACGCGCAGAGACAGTCCGAGAGTGGCTCGAGACGGCCACCGGCTGCGACTGCAGGAGCTTTGATGTCTGCGGGTTGTTCTCCGCGCGGGATCAGCTGCCGCCCGAGGGGCTCCACCTGGTCGTGACCAACGCGCGCGAGCCTGCTCCGCCCTACAAGGAATAACCCCTGCCCAAGACGCTTTGGCGGCCATCGCGTTCGTCGCGTCAACAGAGCCGAGCGCACCCCAGCCTGACAGGACCGCGCTCATCGTCGTCTCATCTTGGCGCCGCAGCATCGGGTGCGATATGGCTACCCCTCGGCGACTATCGCGCTGTCGCGGGCGCGGCAATCGCGCCGCGATGTCGGCGTCGTCCGGGGGTACCGCCCATCTGCAATCGCCGGGGACCTCTCGCACCTCGACCCGGCCCGGTCGAGCGACGTGGTCGCTGTACTTAACCGCTGGCACCCGCTCGCGGCGCCCGCTCGCGGCGGCGCCTAGATCGGACCTCAAACACGAAAGGAAGGGCCATCAAATGAGCGTGCACATGGTGCAGGCCAAGGTCAAGAGCGAAAGCGTCACCGACATTCAGGCGGCTGCGAAGAAGATGTTCGCGGCCATCAATTCGGCGCAGCCCGAAGGGATCCGCTACGGGTCGTGTCTGCTCCCCGACGGCGAGACGTTCGTCGCGCTGCTGCAGGTCGACGACGGTGTGGAAAATCCACTTCCAGAGTTCCCCGAATTCCGGAAGTTCCTGGAAGGCGTCGAGGCGTCGCGTACCGAGCCGGCCAACGTTCAACCGCTGACGGTCGTCGGCTCGTACCGGTTGTTCTGAGAGCTGCGGCTGAGATCTCCAGATCGAGGAGCCAGTGATGAGAGTTTTTGTGGCAGGTGCGACGGGAGCGATTGGAAAGCAGCTGGTGCCGCGGCTGGTTGCCGCGCGTCATGAGGTTCATGGGATGACGCGGAGCGCCTCAAAGCAGGCGATGCTGTACGAGCTGGGTGCTGTGCCGGTGGTCGCGGACGCGCTTGATCCCGAACAGGTCGCGGACGCCGTGGCGGAGGCCAGGCCGGACGTGATCGTCCATCAGCTCACCGCGATCGGACCGGTCGACACGCGTCACATGGAGCGCGATTTCGCGCTCACCAACCGCCTGCGGACCGAGGGCACCGACCATCTGCTCTCGGCGGGCCAGGCGGCGGGGGTGCGGCGCTTCGTAGCGCAGAGCAACGTCGCCTTGTACGCGCGCACCGGCGCAGCCGTCAAGAGCGAGGACGACCCGTACGATCCCTCGCCCGTCCCGCCGATGCGCGCGAACGTGGAGGCGATTCGTCACCTCGAGGAGGCGGTGCTGGGGGCCGACGGGACCGAAGGGATCGTGCTGCGCTACGGCTGGTTCTATGGGCCTGGCACCTCGATGGCGGCGGGTGAGGAGTCATTCGAACTGGTCCGCAAGCGCAAGTTCCCGCTGGTCGGTGGCGCCGGCGCGGTGTGGTCGTTCGTCCACGTCGCCGATGCGGCGGAGGCGACCGTGGCCGCGATCGAGCACGGCCGCCGCGGCGTCTACAACGTGGTCGACGACGATCCCGCCCCGGTCGCCGAGTGGCTGCCGGTCCTGGCTCAGACGCTGGGCGCCAAGAAGCCGATGCGCGTGCCGCGATTGGTCGGACGGCTGGCCGCCGGCCAGGCGGGCGTCGTGATGATGACCGAGCTTCGCGGTGCCTCCAATGCCAAGGCCAAGCGCGAGCTCGGGTGGCGGCCGGCGCACACGAGCTGGCGGCAGGGCTTCGCAGCGGCATGACCGATCGCGAGTAGCTCGACTCTCCCCCACAACAGCGGAAACCCGCTCCTCCGAGCGGGTTTCCTTGAGGTGGAGGCGGCCGGTACTGCCCCGGCGTCCGCGGAACTCCGTTTCGATGCTTGCTACGAGTGTTCCCGTCGGAGTCGAATCTCGGCAACCGGCTCGGTCAATCCGCGGGACACGTCCCCGGCGCCACACCCTCTTAAGATGTCCCCGTTCGGCTGAGGGTCGGACCGCCCGGGTGAGCCCGCTATATGAAGCCGCAGATCCGGACCGCGGGCTGTCCGGCGCGACTCCCTCACCTAACTAATTAGGCGAGGGCGAACTCGTGATTGGAGTCCGCAACTATTGGTTTCCGGATTTTTTTACGAGGCCAACCGGAATCCTCGACTCGCCACATCGAGACGGATCAGCCCCACGTCGAAGCTGTTTCGCCCCCGTTGCAACGGTGAATTCTAGCGGCCGCCGGGTAAGTCCCAGATGGTCCATGCGCCGCCTCACCGTCCTGCTGCTCTCATGCTGTGCCGTCGCGCTCGCGGCCTGCGGAAGCGATGACGGAGACGACTCGCCCGAGCCGAACGGCGTCAGGGAGGACGAGTGGGCGGCCCAGGTCAACGAGATCTGTCGCAAGAACCGCGACCGGTCGCTCGCGATCGCGGCCGAGGTCCGAAACGAGGGCCTCACCGGCAACGAGGCTGCCGCCGAAGTGCTCGAACGTGCCCAGCCGCTGCAGCAGGAGCTGATCGACGAGGTCGGCGACGTCCCCGCGCCGGCGGCGCTGCAGGAGGACTTCAATCGGTTCGTGGACCGCATAAGGGAGACCCTGCCGCTCTTCGAGCGTCTGGCTGACGCCACGCGCGAGGGACGCGAGGACCCGGAGCTGAACACCCAGCTGCTGCAGGGAGCCGCGGAGACCCGCCCGTTCGCGACCGAGCATGGGCTCACGGACTGTCTTACGGACGGGGGATAAGGGTCAGGGGGAGCAGCCGACTAGGGGATCCCGACTAGGTTCCCTAGGGATCATTCCCAATTGGCAGAGCACTCCGTTGGCGGCAGTCTCGATGGCTGTGACAGCGAGCCAGCGGAGGAAGACATGACCGTGGACGACAGGGACGAGCACACGCCGGACGAGGAGGAGCCCCAGGCCGACGAGCCGCAGCCCGACCGGGCCCGCCCCGGAGGACCCGCGTTCGGAGGGACCTCAGGCGCCGGCCGATGACGCTCCCACCGAGCCGCTCGGCGGCCCGGCTGGCGCGCCGGGTGCGGCGACCGCGCCGCCGGTCAAGCGCCTGGTGCGTCCGCGCGAGGGCCGTGTGATCGGCGGTGTCGCCGCGGGCATCGGGCGCTACCTCAACATCGACGCCGTTGTCATCCGCATCGCGGCCATCGTCCTGGCGCTGTTCGGCGGCGCCGGGGTGCTGCTCTACATCGCCGGGCTCCTCTTGATCCCCAGCGAGGACGCGAGCGGCGCTCCCGCGGGCGAGGGCGCCACGGACGGGCGCAATCGCGCGCTGGTGATCGTCGGGGTCGTGGTGCTGCTGCTGGTGGGCTGGCCCTTTCTTCTCGGCGGCGGGTTTGTCTTTGCGGGACTTCTCATCCCCCTCGCCTTCCTTGTCGCGGCCGGTGTCCTTGTCTGGTGGCTCGTCTCAGGAGAAGGGCCGAGCGGAGACGCGGGGGACATCGCCAGGAGAGCGGCGCTCGGAGTCGGGGTCCTCATCCTCTGCGGGATCCTCGCGCTCGCCGGAGCGTGGATCGCCGCGATCGGAGGCGGAGGGGTCGTCGCCGCCGTCGTCATCCTCGCCGGCGTTGGAATAGTGGCCGGCGCCTTCTTCAAGCCGGTGCGCTGGGCGATCCTGCCCGCCGTGGTGCTCGCTCTCTCTGCAGGCACGGTCCAGGCGGCGGGCATCGATCTCGACGGCGGCTTCGGGGAGCGCGAGTACCGCCCAGCGTCGGTGACGGACCTGCGCGACCGGTATGAGCTCGGGGCCGGCGAGCTCACCATCGACCTGCGGGAGGCGGAGCTGCCCGCCGGCGACACCCCGCTCGAGATCGACCTGGGTATGGGACAGGCCTCGCTGATCATCCCCGACGACGTTTGCGTGGCCACCACGGCCGACGTGGGCGTAGGCGCGGTGTCGGCGTTCCAGGCCGAGAATTCCGGTGTGGACGTGCAGTTCGAGGACTCACGCGACGCAGCGCCGGAGACGAGCCGGCTGGTGGTGGATGCCAACCTCGGCGTGGGCGAGCTCAGGGTCGGCCACGCGAGCAACGAGTTCACCGGAGCCGGTTTCGACTTCCGCGACGACCGCTTCGACCACGACTTCTACCTAGGCACGAACAGCGCGTGCCTGGAGGCGGGTGAGAGTGCAAGCGGCTAGGCCCGAGATCGCCTCGCTGGTGGCGGGCCTGGCCGTTCTGGCCCTCGGTGCTCTCCTCCTGCTCGATGCCACGGGCGGGTTCGAGCTCAGCTTCGCCGTATTCGCCCCCGTCGCGTGCGCCGCGACGGGGGCGATTCTCATGGCGCGCGGATTGAGTCGCCGGGAATGAACGCGACGGGAGCAGGGAGCCCGGTCTCGCGGCGGCGGCAGCGCCACGGGCCGGCGCTGCGCCGGGACCGGGAGGAGCGCTGGATCGGAGGCGTGGCCGCCGGCATCGCCCGCCGCTACGGCATCGATGTGTGGCTGGTGCGCTTCGCGTTCGTGGCCACCACCGCGGCGGGCGGGTTCGGCCTGATCCTCTACGCGCTCGGGTGGCTCGTGATTCCACCGGGCGAGACGGCGGGCGAGTCGCGTCGCCGCGCGCCCACGGGGCGTGCCGCCGTGGAGGTCGCGCTGGGCACCGGGCTGCTGCTTCTGAGCGCGCTGCTGACCATGCGCGCGCTCGGCATCTGGTTCTCGGACGCGGTCGTCTGGCCGCTGGTGCTGGTGGCCAGCGGCGGCGCGCTCATCTGGCGCGCGTCCGCGGGGCCCAAGGAGGCGAGCCGGCCTCAGGCGGTCACGGAGGCCGCCGCGCCGCCGAGCCGTGCGCCCGCGGCGGCATCGGCCATCCCCAAGGTCGACCCGGGCCAGACCGCCGCGTCGATCTCGCGCACCGGCCTCGGCATCGCGCTCGTGCTGGCCGCCGGGGTCGTCTTCCTGCAGACCACGGGCGCGCTCAGCGCCGCGCGCGACGTGCTTCTCTCGGTGCTCGTCGCAGTCGTCGTTCTCGGCGTGATCTTCGCGCCCTGGGTGATCCGGCTGGTGCGCTCGCTCACGACCGAGCGCGCCGAGCGCATCCGGTCACAGGAGCGAGCGGAGGTAGCCGCCCATCTTCACGACTCGGTGCTTCAGACGCTCGCGATGGTCCAGCGCCGCGCCGACGACCCGCAGGAGGTGGCCACCCTGGCACGGCGCCAGGAGCGCGAACTGCGAGCCTGGCTCGCAGGCCGGCCCGCCCCCGGTCAGGCGGCGCGCCTGGCCCCGGCGCTCGAGGCCGCCGCGGCGGACGTGGAGAGGCGCTACGGCGTGCCCGTCGAAGTGGTGGTTGTCGGCGACCGCGACCTCGATCCCGGCGGTCGAGGCGGTGGTGGCCGCCGCGCGGGAGGCGATGACGAACGCGGCCAAGTTCGGCGACGGCTCGGCGGTCGACGTCTACGCGGAGAGCTCAAACGGCCGCACCCAGGTGTTCATCCGCGACCGTGGTCCGGGGTTCGATCCGGCCGACCTCCCGCCGGACCGGCGCGGCGTGCGCGAATCGATAGTGGGCCGGATGCGAGCGCCACGGCGGCCGGGCCACCATCACCAGCTCCGCCGGAGCCGGCACCGAGGTGGAGCTTCTGCTGGAGGACGGCAGGTGAGCTCGCCGCGCGTGCTGATCGTCGACGATCACCAGCTCTTCCGCTCGGGGTGCGAGCCGAACTCGAGTCGCTGCTCGAGGTGGTGGGTGAGGCCGGCGGCGTGAGCGAGGCGGTGGAGGCGATCGCGGCGACCCGCCCAGACGTGGTGGTGCTCGACGTGCACATGCCCGACGGCGGCGGCGTGGAGGTGATCCGCCGCACGAGCGAGCGGACCGAGCACCCACCGTTGTTCCTCGCGCTGTCGGTGTCCGACGCCGTCGAGGACGTGATCGCCGTGATCCGGGCGGGCGCACGCGGCTACGTGACCAAGAACATCTCGGGCGAGGAGCTCGCCGATGCGGTGCGCCGTGTCAACGACGGCGACGCGTTCTTCTCCCCACGGCTGGCGGGCTTCGTGCTCGACGCCTTCGCCGGCCCGGCGCCCCAGCCCGAGTCTGAGCTCGACGACCTCACCCCGCGGGAGCGCGAGGTGCTCCAGCACATTGCGCGCGGCTACATGTACAAGGAGATCGCGCTGCGGCTCGACATCTCGCCGAAGACCGTGGAGGCCCACGTGTCCTCGGTGCTTCGGAAGCTCCAGCTCTCGTCGCGCCACGAGCTGACCCGCTGGGCCGCCGAGCGAGGCCTGGGGCTCTGAGCGTGACGCTCGGCGTCCGCGCCGCGCTGGTCGGACGACGCCGAGGTGCCCGGCGACGTGAGGGTCGAGGACGGGCGCGTGGCCGAGGTGGGCGTCGCGCCCGGCGGGTACGAGCGGCTTGGCCGTGCCGGGATTCGTCGACCTTCAGGTGAATGGCTTCGGCGGCGTCGACTTCCTCGAGGCCGATCCCGGCGACTACGCGGACGCGGCCCGCGCGCTCGCCGCGCTGCGGAGTCACCGCCTTTCAGCCGACCCTGATCAGCTCGCCGCCGGACGCGACGGCGCGGGCGCTAGGCGCGGCGGCACAGGCCGAGGCTGCGGCGGACGCGCCCGATGCGGCTGCTGGGCGTGCACCTCGAGGGGCCGTTTCTCTCCCCGCGCTGGCCCGGTGCGCATTCGCCCGAGCACCTGCGCGAGCCCGACCCGGCGCTGTTGGACGAGCTGCTCGCCGCGGGTCCGGTGGGGGCGCTGACCCTCGCACCCGAGCTGCCCGGCGCGACTCGAGCTGATCGCGCGGGCGATCGCCGAGGGCGTGGCGGTGCGGATCGGGCACACGGACGCTCACGCGGACCAGGCGCACGCCGCCTTCGACGCGGGCGCCGCCGCCATCACGCACATCCATAACGCCCATCGCCGCTTCAGCGCGCGAGATCCGGGCCCGGCCGGAGCGGCGCTGGCCCGCGACGACGTGGCCGTGACCGCCATCATCGACGGCGTGCACCTCGCCGACGAGACCGTGACGATCGTCCGGCGCGCGGCCGGCCGGCGCCTGTGCGTGGTGAGCGACGCCATCGCCGCGGCCGGCGAAGGAGACGGCCGTTTCACGCTCGGCGGCGAGCCGGTGACCGTTGCCGGCGGTCGGGCCACGCGCCCCGACGGCACGCTCGCGGGAAGCGTCGGCACGCTGGACGCCGCGCTGCGTCGCCTGGTCGCGGGCGGGGCCGGCACTGCACGACGCCGTCCACGCGGTTTCGCGCGCCCCCGCGTTGCTGGCGGGCCGCCCCGACCTCGGCCGCATCGCGCCCGGGCAACCCGCGGACATCGCGGTCCTGGATGACGAGCTGAAGTGATCCGCACCCTGGTGGCAGGGGTCGACTGACGCATGGAGATCAGGCCCGCAACACCGGACGACGTGGGAGCCATTGCGGCCCTCGTGGAGAACGCCTACCGCCACTACGTCCCGCGCATCGGCCTGCGCCCCGGGCCGATGGACGACGACCACGCGGCCGACGTGGCCGCGCGGCGACACCTTCGTGGCCGTCGACGGCGCCATCGCCGGAGTGATCGTGATGCGCGCGTTCGCCGACCACCTGCTCGTCCACAACGTGGCCGTGACTCCCGAGCGCCAGGGTGAGGGGATAGGCCGGGCGCTGCTGGACTTCGCCGCCGACAGGGCTCGCGGCCTGGGGCTGCCAGAGCTGCGCCTGTATACCCACGAGGCGATGACGGAGAACCTCGCGCTATACGAGCGGCTCGGCTGGCAGGAGTACGAGCGCCGTCAGGAGAACGGCTTCGCTCGCGTCTTCATGCGCAAGACCCTCAGCCGCTGAGCTCGAGCCGCGGAGGGTCCGCCGCCAGCAGCCGCGCGGCCGCGAGATCCTCCGCCATCAGGTCCGCGTCCGCGAGCTCATCGCGCGCAGTGGCTGGTGAGCAGGGCCAGCACGGTCGCGCCCGGCCGCTCGTCCGGACTCGACGCCCGACGGAGCGTTCTCGACCACCAGGCACTGGTCGGGGCGGAAAGCCGAGGGCCCGTGCGGCCGCCAGGTACCCGTCCGGCCCCGGCTTACCCCGCTCCACCGCCTCGATGGTCACGAGCACCCGTGGCGCTGGGATGCCCGCCGCCTCGAGCCGAGACAGCGCCAGCTCTGTGTTGGCGGAGGTGACCACCGCCCAGCGTTCGGGCGGGAGTGCGGCTGTGAGCTCGGCCGCGCCGGGCAGCGCCACGACACCCTCGGTGTCCACCGGCCTGCGCCGCGTCGATGGCGTCGGCCTCCGCCTGCGCGTCGAGGCCGGGCGCCAGCTTGGCCACGTTGTCGCGCGCCGGGCCCTCGTGCACGGTTTCGAGCACCCGCGCGGGATCCACACCGTGCCGGTCACCCCAGCGCAGCCAGGCTCTCTCCACGGCGGCGATCGAATCGGCCAGCACGCCGTCCAGATCGAACAGGATGGCCTCGCCGGCCCAGCTCGATTCCACTAAGAGCGCTCCGACATCGCCCGCTCGATCTCGCGCTTCTGCTCGCGGTCCTTGATCGAGCGGCGCTTGTCGTGCATCTCCTTGCCCTTCGCCACGGCCAGCTCGACCTTGGCTCGGGGGCCGTTGAAGTAGAGCCGGGTGGGCACGAGGGTGAGCCCCTTCTCGGCGGTCTTGCCGATCAGCCGCTCGATCTCCCGCCGGTGCAGGAGCAGCTTGCGCGGGCGGTCCGGCTCGTGGTTCTCCCGTGCGGGCGCGTAGGGCGCGATGTGCATGTTCTCCAGCCAGACCTCGCCGTCGCGCACATGCGCGTAGGCGTCCTTCATCTGAGCGCCGCCGTTGCGCAGCGACTTGACCTCCGAGCCGTGCAGCACGATGCCGGCCTCGACCTTTTCGAGCAGGTGGTAGCGAAAGCCCGCCTGCCGGTTGGTGGCCACGTCGCCCGCGGCCGCCTTGCGCTTTCCCTTCTTGGCCATCGGCTACGAGTATGCACCTGCGGGCGAGAGATCCACCCGTCCGCGGGCCGTATCCACGCGGTCGGCCACCACCTCGATGCGATCGCCGAGGCGCAGACGCCGCCCCGAGCCCTCGGCCTCGAGGGCGGTGCCGAGCTCGTTGAGCACCCACCAGTCGCGCAGCCGGCGCACTGGGAGAAACCCCTCGAAACCCTGCTCGCCGAAGCGCACGAACGCTCCCTTCTCGATCAGGCCCACCACCTCGCCCTCGAACGCCGGCGGCTCGCCGGGGTCGCTCTCGGACAGAACCCGCTCGAGCAGGAACGCGAGACAGACGTCGTCGGCGTCCCGCTCCACCTGCATCGCGGCGCGCTCCGCGGCAGAGGTCAGCACCGCGGCCTCGTCGAGCTCGTGGGCCGGCGCCGCCGTGTGGTCGATCCCGAGGCCCTGCAGCAGAGCGCGGTGGGCCACCACATCGGGGTAGCGCCGGATCGGCGAGGTGAAGTGGCAGTAGCGCGGGCTGGACAGGCCCGCGTGGCCGAGGTTGCGGGGCGAGTAGACGGCCTGCTTGAGCGAGCGCAGCACGAGGATTCCGGGCGCGATACGCCCGTTCGAGTAGTCCGCCACGATGTGCGAGACCTCGGTCGACGAGGTCGGCGGCCTGTTGGGGCGTGAGGTTCTTGGGTACCGGCGGGGTCGGGATGTCGAGGCTGGCCAGCTGCTCCATCAGGAAGGCGACCGAGCTCGGCTCGGGGCGCTCGTGCACCCGGTACAGGGTGGGCAGCTTGTGGTCGGCCAGGTAGCTCGCCACCTGCTCGTTGGCCAGGATCATCAGCTGCTCGACGAGTGAGTGCGATTCGGTCTGCTGCTCGTAGCGGACGCCCGTGACGTTTCCCTCGGAGTCGAACTCGAAGGTGGGCTCGAGGCTTCCCAGCTGGATCGACGAGCGCCGGTCACGCGAGTGCCGCGGAAACCTCCCGCGCGGCAGCCAGCGGATCCGCCCAGGGGCCCTCGGCACGGGCGCGCCCGGCGAAGATCTCGTCCACCTCTCCGTAGGTGAGCCGCCGGTCGCTGCGGATGCGGGAGCGGTGGAAGACCACGTTGCGCGCCTCGGCGCCGTGCATCTCCATCTCCACCGTCACGGCCAGCCGCTCCTCCCCCGGCCGCAGCGAGCAGGCGCGGCTGGAGAGCGCCTCGGGCAGCATCGGCTCCACCGCGCCGGGCACGTACACGCTGGTGGAGCGCCTGAAGGCCTCGCCCTCCAGCGGGCCTCCCGGGCGCAGGTAGGCGGTCACGTCGGCGATGTGGACCCAGACGCGGATGTGACCGTCCTCGCGGGTGGCGGAGATGGCGTCGTCGAAGTCCTTGGCGTCGTCGGGATCGATCGTGAAGGTGGGCAGGCCGGTGAAGTCGACCCGCGCGTCGGCGGCGTAGGGCTCGCCGGCGGCGTGCTCGGCCTCGGCCTCAGCCGAGCGCGGGAAACGAACGATGCAGCCCGCGGTCGAGCATGAGTCCCTCGAGCACGTCGCGGGCGCGGTCGGGGCGCCCCAGCGTGGCGGATGACCCGCGCCCCGCGCTTGCCCGAGCCGACCAGCACCAGGTCGCCGCTGCCCGCGCCACGTGGCTCCACGGCCGTGCGAGGCCCGCGGCCGAACAGCGGCTCGGCCACCAGGAAGCGGCCGCGTTTCTCGAGCACGGCGACGAGCGGCTGGTGGAGCCGCATTGCTGCCGATCTCATTGCGGCAGCACCCGGCTGGGCCGGGTGCGCCCCGACCGGTTCATTGCGGTGGTGCGAGGAGCGTGTCGAGCGCCTTCGGGAGTGCCTCGTCGCGATCGGTCTCGGGATCGTCGGCGGCCTTCACCTCGGGCTTGATCCCGGCCTTCGTGATCGTCTTGCCGCCGGGGAGGTAGTAGTTCGCCACGGTCAGGTCGAGCACGCCGCCGTTCGACAGGCGCTCGACCTCCTGCACCAGACCCTTGCCGAAGGTGTTCGTGCCCACGACTGTCGCACGGTTGCGGTCGCGCAGGGCGCCGGTCACGATCTCCGAGGCGCTGGCGCTGCCGCCGTCCACGAGCACCACGACCGGGATGTCCTCCTCGATCGCGTCGCCCTGGGCCTCCTGCGTGCGCTCGGAACGCGCGCGTCCGCGCACGGACACGATCTCACCGTCCTCGATGAAGATGCTGGAGACGAGCACGGCCTCCGAAAGCAGGCCGCCGCCGTTGCCGCGCAGATCGAGCACGATGCCCTCGGCGCCCTTGTCGAGCACCTGCTCGACCTCGCGCTTGAGCAATCCATGGGCGCCCGCGCTGAAGCCGGTGAGCTCGACCACGCCGAGCTTCTTGCCGTCGCGCTCGACGATTCGCCCGGTGGCCACCGGCACGGAGATGCGCTCGCGCTTGACGCGCACCTGGCGGGTGGCGTCGTCCCCCGGGCTCAGCACGCGCAGCGTGACGCTGGTGCCCGACGGCCCCTTGATGCGGCTGGTTGCGACGTCCGAGTTGACTCCCGCGAGGGACTTGCCGTTGACCTCGATGATGAGGTCGCCGCGCTTGACGCCGGCCTCCTCCGCGGGGGACTTCTCGAAGACGCGCAGGACCTTGAGACCGCGCCGGTCCTCCTCCACGTTCATGCCCACGCCCTCGAACTCCCCACTCACCGACTCGTTGAACTGAGCCGCCTCCTTGGGCGTGAGGTAATGCGAGAACGGGTCGTCGAGCGACTCCACGATCCCCTTCAGCGAGGCGTCCTGGAGGGACTCTTCGTCGACCCGCTTGTAGAAGTTCTGCTCGATGGAATCGATGACCTCGGCCCGCAAGGCCTGATCCTCACCCACGAGGGCATCCTGAAGAGGGCCGGGAAGCCGTTCTGGATGGCCGCCCAGCCAGATCCCCACGAACAGGGCGAAGACGGCGCACAGAAACGCCACGAGTGCCGAACGGGCCGAGGTCATGCGACCCATGAGATTAGTGGCGGGCCGAAAGCGCTTCTAAAGGGGCTTAAACCCGCAGGAAGCGCCGCAGCGTGATGCCGCTGCCCAGAGCGGACACCGCGATGCACGCGGCCATCAGGACGATCACCAGAAGCGGGAAGTCGATCGTCTCCGGCGCCGCGAGCAGCTCGAAGCGCTCCGAGAGCGGGTCGATGAAGGTCTCCTTCGCGACCAGCAGCAGCAGCACCGCGAGCAGGCCGCCGAAGAAGCCCACGATCACACCCTCGATCACGAACGGCCAACGGATGAACCAGTTGGTGGCGCCCACGAGCTTCATGACCTCGACCTCGCGCCGGCGGGCGAACACCGACAGCCGGATCGTGTTGGCGATCAGGGCCACCGACGCGAACACGAGCAGCGCGGCCATCCCGGCGGTGAGGGCCTTGACGAGCCCGGTCGCCGACAGGATCTCGTCGGTGTCGTCCTCGCGGTCGCGGACCTCGTCGACAGCCGCGAACTGAGGACCGGTGCCGGACTCGAGCCGGCTGACGATCTCATCGAGGCGGTCCGGGTCGTCCGGCGTCACGCGGAAGGAGGCCGGCAGCGGGTTCGAGCCGAGCAGCTCGGCACCGGCCCTGAACGCCTGGGGGTTCTTCTCCTGTGCCTGGGCCAGGGCCTCGCCCTTCGAGATGAACTCCACCGACTTGACGTTCTCGGTGGCCAGGAGCTCCTGCTTGAGCTCGGCCTGCTCGACCTGCGTCGAGGAGTCCTTCACGTACACGTCGACGACCACGCGGCTGCGCACCTCGTTGGCGGTGCCGGTGGTGGCCTGCACGATGGGAATGAACACGCCCAGCACGAGCGCGGTGAGCAGCACGGTCAGCAAAGCGGCGAGTGCCGGCGCCGAGCTGCGGCGCAGCCCGCGCAGCGCCTCCCTGAGGAAGAAGCTCCAGCGCATGGTTAGTTCGGGTGGCCCTCGGGGCCGACGCCGAGCTCGCCGCGCAGACGGATGGCGAACTCGGTGGTGGATTCGTCGGTGCGGTAGAGGCCGGACTTCTCGTCACGCACGATGCGGCCCTCCCGCAGCTCGATCACGCGCCGGCGCATCTTGTCGACCATCTCCTTGTCGTGAGTGGCCACCACGACCGTGGTGCCGGTGCGGTTGATGCGGTAGATCAGCTGCATGATCCCGATCGAGGTCTCGGGGTCGAGGTTCCCGGTGGGCTCGTCGGCAAGGAGCAACGGCGGGTGGTTGACGAACGAGCGCGCGATCGACACGCGCTGCTGCTCGCCCCCCGACAGCTCGTCGGGGAAGTTGTGCAGCTTCGTGGAGAGGCCGACGAGCCTCAGCACGTCCGGCACCTTGCGGCGGATCTCCTGGCGCGCCTCGCCGATGACCTGGAGCGAGTACGCGACGTTGTCGTAGACCGTGCGGTTGGGCAGCAGCTTGTAGTCCTGGAAGACCACGCCGATGTTGCGTCGCAGGTACGGCACGCGGCTCCGGGGGATCTCCCCGAGCGACCGGCCGGCGATCGAGATGCTGCCCTTGGAGGGCTCGATCTCCTTCTGCAGCAGGCGGATGCAGGTGGACTTGCCGCAGCCGGTCGGCCCCACGAGGAAGACGAACTCGCCGCGGCCGATGCGAATCGAGGCCTGGTCGACGGCCACCGAGCCGCCGTCGTAGACCTTGGTCACGTTGTCGAACTCGACGACCGGGACCGCGGGCTGGGGGTCCTGCCGCGGCCGGGAGCGCGTGGCGGGAAGCCGTATCTGCGTGGTGGCCATGAGGACGGCCAGTTCTAGCGGAAAGGCCTGTAAACCCGGGACCGCTGCAAGCGTTTCTGCAAGCGCTCAGCGCCGGATGCGCCAGCGCGTGAACAGCTCGGACTCATGCTCGGCCAGGGACACCAGAGCGGCCCGGGCGGGCTCCACGAGCTGGCGCCCCGTGACGATCGTCAGCGCATCCGCGCCGCCCACGAGCTGGGGACTGAGGGTCAGGAACAGCTCGTCCGCGAGGCCCGCCGACAGAAGATGAGAGTTCAGGGTGGGTCCGCCCTCGCAGAGCACCGAGCGCACGGCGTGCTCCTCGCCGAGGAGGGACAGGAGCCTCGGCAGGTCGTCGCCCACACGCGCGTACTCCACCGGTCCCGTCACTCCGGACAGCGACTCCTCGGAGGCGGTGGCGATCAGCACCGGCTGGCCGGCGTCGTTGAGTATCGGGAGGTCGGGCGCGAGGTCGAGGCTGGCACTGACGATCACCGCGAGCGGCTCCGGGCGCAGGCCCTCGGCCACCCGCTTCTCGCGCAGCTCGTCGCTCTTGGTGATGCGCCCGTAGCGCTCCTTTCGGACGGTGCCGGCGCCGACCATCACGGCGTCGGCCTGCGTGCGCAGATGGTGGAACAGCCGCCGGTCGAGGTCGGTCGAGAGCCCCTCGGTGCGCCAGTCGACGGCTGCCTTGCCGTCCAGCGAGGAGACCATGTTCACGCCCAGATAGGGGCGGCCTGGCGGCGCCAGCTCGGCCAGCTTCAGGCCGGAGGCCAGCTCCTCGGGCGATGTGGCGCGGCGTTCGGGGACGAGCAGCTGCACGCCGCCAGACTAGCGATGTAAAGTCTCCTTGACACAACGCCGATGTCAAGCTAACTTGACATCTGATGGTAAACGACGTGCGTGACCGGCGGGGAGCCGGCCGCCTCTCACAGGCCGAGCTGGCCAAGGCGATGGGGGTGTCGCGCCAGACGATCAACGCGATCGAGACCGGCCGCTACCTGCCGTCGCTGCCCCTGGCGATTGCGCTGGCCCGCTATTTCGGCACAAGCGTCGAGGAGATGTTCAGACCCGACGGAGACCAGAAATGAATGACGTGATGAACAACTGGAGTGTGCAGGTTCTAGGTATGACCGCGATAGGAGCCGCCGCGGTGGCGGTGTTCTGGGCGGTCGAGGGCGTTGACGCCGCATGGCCGATCGCGCTGATCATGGCGGCCTTCATCGCCGTGGTGCACTTTGGGCGTCAGCGCTCGAACACGCTGGAGGTGCTGTCCGGGACGGGCGACGAGCGGGTGCGCTCGCTCTACGGCAGGGCGGTGGCGTTCGCCGGAGCCGTCATGGCCTGGCTGCTGCCGGGCTGGTGGCTCGTGACCGTCGCCCAGGGCGAGGCCAACGAGACGCTCAGCGTCCTGTGCGCGGTGTTCGCGGTGAGCTTCATCGGCGCCGTGATCGTGCTGGCGCGGCGCAACTCAGTTGGCGCGCAGGACGCAGTAGCCGGGGAACTCGAAGTTCTTCGAGTTGAGGCCCCGGCCGGCGCGGTAGATGCCGCCGTCCGACGGCTGCTCCATCACGAACGCGTTCTCGACGCCGCAGCACTCTCTCGACTGATCGACACGGATGCGCCGTGCCACCACCTGCAGCAGGCCCGCGTCCGACCGGCGGCCGTACGCGTCGGTGCGGAAGCGGCTGGGGCCGCGGTTGCGCAGCCTCCACTGCGGGTGGAGCACGGCGCGTTTGTCGCCCTTGCAGTAGGAGTCCCAGCCGCCGGGATCGTTCGGCCCGCAGGCGAAGCGCTTGTTGAACACCACGCGCTCCGGGTTGGCGGCGTCGAACTGCGTGATCGCGTTGTCGATGCCGAATCCCGGCCGGCCGGAGAACACCCCGCCCACGTCGAAGGCCGTGTCCCACTCCTCGTATACCGACTCGCAGCCGGGGCTGGGAAGCAGGCGCATGCTGGACCGGAGCTCGGTGTCCGGGCAGTTGGGCAGCGCCTCGCCGAAATCGGCCATGTGACGCGTGTGGGCCGCCAGCCGGCGTCCCTTGCGGCGAAACAGCCAGGTCTCGAGCGAGTGGAAGCGGACCGTGCCGCGCCGCGGCGAGCCGGAGCCCTGGTGGAGCACGACCATCCAGGCCAGCCCCTTGCGGTCACGGTTGACCACGAACACCTTGAAGCCGGGATGGGGCTCTTCGCTGCCGGCGAAGCCGCCCGTGGGCCCGAAGGCCGGCATGCCCGTGCGACCGAAGTACGCGAACGCGCGCGGGTTGGACCCGTGCTCGTGGCCGAACGCGCAGCGGTAGCGCGGGTCGCGCGGAGGATGCCAGGTGGGCCAGCGCCGGCCGCCGCGCTCGACCGTGTGGCGCGCGTGAACCCAGTCGGCGCACATCGGCGTGCCGTCCGGCGCCGCGGGCCGCGAATGGTCGACCGGGTCGGGCGGCGGTGCCGCGGCCGCCGCGGCCGGGACCACGAGCAATGCCGAAGCGAGCACGGCCAGGCAGGCGCTGAGACGAGCGAGACATCGCCCTCAGGGTGGCAGGCCCGGCGCGGGTGCGCGCTAGCCGATTGCGACCATGCGGTCGATCGGCAGCCGCGCGCGGCGCGCGAGCTCGGGATCGACCTTGACCACCGGGCTCAGGTCGCGCAGCGAGTCGCGCAGGCCGGGCAGCGTGATCATCTTCATGTACTTGCAGGCGGCGGCCCGGTTGGCCGGGATGAACTCCTTGTCCGGGTTCTCCTTGGCCAGCGGGTGCAGCATCCCGGTCTCCGTCGCGACGATGAATTGGCTGGCGTCGGACTCGCGCGCGAAGTCCAGCATCCCGCCCGTGGAGAGCATGTGCGTGTGCTCCGGGTCGACATCACCGGCGGCCACGTACTCCATGACCTGGGTGGTGCAGCCGCACTCGGGGTGAATCATGAACTCGGCACCGGGATGCTCGGCCCGCACGTTGGCGATGTCTGCGCGGGCGAATGCCGGCGTGCACGTGGCACTCGCCGTCCCAGACGTGCATGCGCCGGCCCGACCATTCGCTCGACGTACGCCCCGAGCCACATGTCAGGACCGAACAGGATCTCGGTGTCGTCACCGTGCTCGGCGTAGATGTGCTCGACCACCTGGACGGCGTTGGACGACGTGCAGCAGTAGTCGGTCTCCGCCTTGACCTCGGCGGTGGTGTTCACGTACATCACCACGACCGCGCCGGGGTGCTTTCGCTTCCATTCGCGCAGCTGATCGGCCGTGATCGAGTCGGCCAGCGAACAGCCCGCGCCCAGGTCGGGCAGCAGGACCGTCTTGTCCGGCGACAGGATGGAAGCGGTCTCGGCCATGAAGTGAACGCCGCAGAAAGCGATCACGTCGGCCGATGCATCGGCCGCCTGGCGCGACAGGCCGAGCGAGTCCCCCACGAAGTGCGCCACGTCCTGCACCTCGGGCACCTGGTAGTTGTGAGCCAGGATGACCGCGTTGCGCTCCTCTGCCAGGGCACGGACCTCGTCCTGGAGACGGTCGATCTCCGCGGCGTCCAGCGCCGGCGCGCCGACGGGACTGAGAGTGGGCAGCTCGATGGGCTTCATGGCGGTTTTTGCCTTATGATCGAAAACCGTGTTCGGGAAGGATACCACGGGGGTGGCTGAGCGCCCCTCACCCACCCACGTCACGCTGGCCGCCGTGCTCCAGGTGCGCGACGCGAGCCTCTGCGTTCTTCTCTGGGAGCGCGCGCGCGAGCCCTTCAGCGGCGCCTGGTCACTGCCGGGCGGCTACCTGGAGCCCGGGCATGCGCTCGAGGACTCGATCCGCCTGCAGCTCGCCGGCAAGGTCGACGTGGCCGAGCTGTCCTGGCTCGAGCAGCTCGAGACGGTCGGGGACCCCGAGCGCCATCCGGCCGAGTGGCAGCTGGCCACCACCTATCTCGGGCTGATCCCGCTCGGGCTGGATCCCGAGCTGCCGCCGGACACCGCCTGGTACCCGGTCGAGCGGCTACCGGAGCCGGTGGCCTTCGACCACCGGGCGATCGTGGGCGACGCGCGCGACCGCCTGCGCGCAAAGCTCTCCTACACCAACATCGGCTTCGCCCTGGCGCCCGGCACGTTCACGATCTCCGAGCTGGCCGCCATCTACACGGCCGCGCTGGGCTACCCGGTCGATCCCACCAACCTGCGGAGGGTCCTGGAGCGGCGTGGGGTGCTCGACGCCACGGGCGATCGGCGCTCGTCGGGTCCCGGCGGCGGGCGTCCCGCGGCGGTCTACAGGTTCAGCTCGCGCGAGCTGGAGGTCACCGATCCGTTCGCGGTCCTGCGTCCCCCGGCGCGGTCCGATCGAGCAGCAGGCTGAAGTCGAGCGCAGGAGCGGAATGGGTCAAAGCGCCGACGCTGATGAAGTCCACTCCCGTCTCCGCCACGGCGCGGATGGTGTCGAGCGTGATGCCCCCCGACGCCTCCAGCTCGGCGCGCCCGCCGGTGATCGCCACCGCACGGCGCAGGTCCTCGAGCCCCATGTTGTCGAGCAGGATCC
This sequence comes from uncultured Thermoleophilaceae bacterium, assembly GCA_963733655.1. Taxonomy (GTDB): domain Bacteria; phylum Actinomycetota; class Thermoleophilia; order Solirubrobacterales; family Thermoleophilaceae; genus JACVRW01. The sequence continues at coordinate 101,555 of CAVTEX010000007.1, read as the reverse complement.
GTGGCACGCCCGCCTCGAGCGCCGCCGCAACCTCGTCCAGGGTGGCGCACTCCACCTCGACGGTCACGCCCGCGGGCGCGTTGGCGACCGCGCGGCGCGCGGCCTCCCCCACTCCCCCGGCGAGAAACGCGTGATTCTCCTTCACCAGGATCGCGTCGAAGAGACCGCTTCGGTGGCTGGTGCCGCCCCCGTGGCGCACCGCCTGCTTCTCGAGCGCCCGCAGGCCGGGGGTCGTCTTGCGCGTGTCGAGGATGCGGACCCCGGTTCCCTCCACGGCGCGCACGTAGCGGGCGGTGAGCGTGGCGACGCCGGAGAGGCGGCCCAGGAGATTCAGCGCCACGCGCTCGGCCGCGAGGATCGAAGCTGCCTCCCCCTCGACATCGGCCAGCGGACCCGGTTCACGCCACTCACCGTCCGCCGCGTTCGCCGTCCAGCGCAGGTCCGGGTCGACGCGCTCGAAGACCGCGCGGCCTACCTCGGTGCCGCTCGGGACGCCCGGCTCCTTCTGAAGGATCACCGCGCGAGCCGTGGAGCCGTCGCTCACCACCGCGAGTGTGGTGAGATCCCCGCTACCGAGGTCCTCCGCGAGGGCCCGGTCGATTAGGTCGATCACGGATTGGACGTCTTGGAGAGAGGCTCGCAAGATGGACCGCAGGCTAGGGGACGCCGCTTTGCGTGGCGGGGATTCGACCCGCGCGCGGATCCCTACGAGGGCGCCGACCTCCAGACCATGCGCCGCGCGACGGCGGCGGTCCTGGGCCTGTCCGCGCTGCTGTGCCTGGCGTTTCTGCCGCTCGAGCCCGTGGACGAGCAGATCGGCTGGGCGGGCTGGCTCGTCGCCGGGGCGCTGGTCGCCTCCGGCCTGGGTGGTGCCATCGCGCTGCTCCGCGGCTCGCCCTCCTTCGACGTGCTGCTCGCAGTGGCCTACCTCGGCGTGGCGGGAATCGCCATCCTGAACTGGCTCGCGGGCGGCGGCTCATCCGCCTATGAGGACCTGTTCGTCCTGTGGGCCGGCGTCGGCGCAGCGCATCCGCCGCGGCGGGCGCTGCTCCACCTAGGCGTGCTGCTCGGCGCGCTCGCGCTGCCACTCGCCTACGAGGGCACCGGTGGCGAGATGGTCGGCGACATGATCGCCGAGGGCCTCATCCTGATCGCCCTCGCCGGGGTGCTGATGGGCACGCTTTACCAGGTGCGCCGGCAGCGCGTGGGCCTCAGGACGGGCGCCGAGGTGGCACGGCGACTCGCGCGCGTGGATGCCCTCACCGGTCTCGGCAACCGCCGCGCCTTCGACGAAGCGCTCACCGTCGCGGCCGCCGGCGCCACGCGGGCGAACACGTCGCTGGCGGTTGGGCTGGTGGACCTCGACAACCTCAAGCGTGTCAACGACGACTTCGGCCACCTCGAGGGCGACCGCTGCCTGCGCGACGTGGCCCGAGCCATGGAGCGCTCGGTGCGCAGCGACGATCGCTGCTTCCGCTGGGGCGGCGACGAGTTCGTGGTGGTGCTCCCGCGCAGCAACCGCACGACTGCCGACACCGTGCTCGCGAGGATGGCCGACGCCGTGGGCGCAGCGTGCGAGTTGCCCGACGGTGACCCCGTGAACCTCACCTGGGCGGTGGCCGAGATCAGTCCGGGCATGAGCCCGGAGGACGCTCTCGCCCAAGCCGACGTCGCCCTGCTGGAGCGCAAGGCGGAGAAGAAGCGCTAGCTGCCGGCTACGCCGGCGTGGGCGCGACAGCCCGGGAGCGGTCGCGCTCGATGCCGGCAGCGGCGTAGGCGTCGGCCTCGTCGAGCGTCTCACGCTCGAGCAGCGCGCCGGCCAGCGAGTCGAGGCGTTCGCGGTTCTCGGCCATCACCCGGCGCGCGGCGTCGTGCTCCTCGTCGACGATGCGTCGCACCTCGGCGTCCACGAGCTCCTGGGTGGCCTGCGAGACCGGCTCGGCGCCGGGTAGCAGCAAGCTCTGCTGCTCCGCGGGCACGACCGTGAGGAAGCCCACCTTGTCGCTCATACCCCAGCGCCCGACCATGCCGCGGGCGATGCGGGTGACGTGCTGGATGTCCGACTCGGCTCCGGTGGTGATGTCGCCGAAGACCTCCTCCTCGGCCACGCGGCCGCCGAGCGACACCCGGATCTTGGCCCGCAGCTCCTCCTCGGAGAGGTTGAAGACGTCCTCGTCGGGCGTCGAGAGCGTCACGCCGAGCGCCTGGCCACGAGGGATGATCGACACCTTGCGCACCGGGTCCGCTCCCGGGGTGACCATCCCGAGGATGGCGTGCCCGCCCTCGTGGTAGGCGATGCGGCGGCGGTCGTCGGCGTTCAGCACGATCTTGCGCTCGGCGCCGAGCAGGATGCGCTCCAGGGCGTCGGTGAAGTCCGCGCTCTGGACCTTCTCGTGACCGCGCCGCGCGGCCAACAGGGCGGCCTCGTTGGCGAGGTTGGCCAGGTCGGCGCCCACCATTCCGGGCGTCGTGGAGGCCAGTTGATCGAGGTTCACGTCGTCGGCCAGCGGGACGGACCGAGTGTGCACGCGCAGGATCGCGGCGCGGCCGGCGGAGTCGGGCGGCTGCACCGTCACCCGCCGGTCGAAGCGTCCCGGACGCAGCAGCGCCGGGTCGAGCACGTCGGGCCGGTTGGTGGCGCCGGTGACCACCACCTGGTCGCTGGAGTCGAAGCCGTCCATCTCGGTCAGGATCTGGTTGAGCGTCTGCTCGCGCTCGTCGTGTCCGCCGAGGCTGGCTCCGCCTCCGCCGCGCGCACGCCCGATGGCATCGAGCTCGTCGATGAAGATGATCGCGGGCGCGGCCTCCTTGGCCTGCTGGAAGAGGTCGCGCACGCGGGAGGCGCCGATGCCCACGATCGCCTCGATGAACTCGGAGGCCGAGGCCGAGAAGAAGGGCACACCCGCCTCGCCGGCCACGGCGCGGGCAAGCAGGGTCTTGCCCGTGCCGGGCGGGCCCTGGAGCAGCACTCCGCGCGGGATGCGCGCGCCGAGCTTGCGGTAGCGGTCGGGATTGCGCAGGAAGTCGACCACCTCGGCCAGCTCCGACTTGGCCTCGTCGATTCCCGCCACGTCGTCGAAGGTGACGGTCTGCGTCTCGGGCTCCACGCGGCGCGCGCGGCTGCGCCCGAACTGGCCCAGCATTCCGCCGCCACCCGCGCTCTGCGCGGCGCGCCGGAACAACCAAATGAAGATGGCCACGAGCAGGATCGTCGGGCCGAAGCTGAACAGGATCGTCTCCAGCAGCGAGCGCTCGCCGGGCGGCTGCGCGCTGACCACCACGTCGTTCTCCTCCAGCAGGTTGGCCAGCTCGTCCTCGTTGGCGAACGTCGGCACTTCGGTCTCGAAGTTCTTCGCCTTGTCGCCGTCGTAGGAGACGTCCTTGCGGAACTCGCCCTTGACCGTCTCCCCCGTGGAGGAGATCTCCTTGACGTTGCTCTCACGCACCTCCGTGAGGAACGTGGGGCTGTAGGGAACCGTGATTCGCTCGGCGGGCGGCGCGAAGATCTGGACGAGCACCCAGTTCAGGAAGAACAGGGCGACGAGGATGACCAGGAAGCGCCGGAAGCTCCACGGGAGCATCGGCGGCTTCTTGGCCGGCGCGCCGCGGCCGTCGGGGCTGGGGGTTACCTTGAAGCCCGGCTTGCCCTCCTGGTCGCCCCGCGTCCGGGGGGGCTCCCCGGTGTTGGTGGCGGCGCGAGTGTCTTCAGCCATGGCTCAACTGTAGGGAGGGGACTTCTATCTTTCCTAAGTAGCCATGAGGCAGGAACTTCGACCATTGTTCGATCAGGTTGTGATCAAGGAGCTCGAGCCCGACCGGGTCCGGAGCTCCGGCCTGGTGCTGCCCCCGGGCGAGCACCAGTCCCCTCCCCAGCACGGAATCGTCCTGGCCGTGGGCCCCGGGCTCGACTGGTGGGGCTCCGTCGGGGTGAAGATGCCCGTCAGGCCGGGCGACCACGTGGTCTTCCCGGCATCGGCAGGCGTCTGGGTCGAGGTGGAGGAGGAGCGCCTGCTGGTGTGCCGCGTGGGTCAGCTGCTGGGGGTGCTGGCGGAGATCGAGGAGCCCAGGGAGGGCCAGCTGCCGGCGATCGAGGAGGGGGACGCCTAGCTGCGGAGGAGCCCTCGCAGCTCGTCGAGCGTGGGCTGCGGATCCTCCACCACGTCGCGCCAGGTGTAGCGGCGGAAGCGGTCGGCGCGCCCGCGGGCGGCGCGCTCGCGCTGCCTGTCCTGCTCCCAAGCGTGCCGGGTGTGATGGAAGCGATAGGAGTCGAGCTCGATCGTGAGGCGCTGCTCGGGCCAGCGACAATCGACGTAGTGCGCGCCGCTCGGACGGTTGGTCTCGGGGAGCGGCAGCTTGTGAGTCTTTAGGAGCGATAGGAAACGCCGCTCGAGCGCGCTCAGAAGCGTCGGCGCGTCGCCCCTTGCGATCGCGATCAGGGTCCTGCGGCCCTTGGCCTTGGGGTGGCGCTCGAGAGCGGTCTCGATGTGCCGCGCCGTCGTGCCGTGCCTGACGTCGGCGTTGTGGACGGCCTTGGCGAGGTCGTCGAACGACAGCAGTGAGGAGATGTCGATCAGCGTGACCGGCACGGTCGTGATCGGTACGGCTTTCCATGTGGTGCTGTCGTTCGCGTGCATGCGGCGCCGGCGCCGCAGCGTGATGCCCGGAAGCCTGTGCTGACTCGGCGCGGTAACAACCGGCTTGGGCGGGGAGCCCTCGATGAGACCCCAGAGCCACGCAGCGGCGAGCCCGCTCAGCACGGCCTCCTCGCCGCACGCTTTGACGGCGGCCATGTAGCGCGTCTCGGGAGTACGGGGCCGGTGGCCAACCAGATAGACGCCGCGAAACTCCACCAGCAGGAGGCCTATCGCAACGCGGTGGTCGACCTCACCCGCCGACAGCCCGGCGGCCAGCAGCTCCTGGCGCGTGGCGACCCCGTGGGCCTGACCGCCAATCCGACCCGCCCTTCGTGCATTCGTGCTCGATCGACCCCCCATCGGGAGGTGAAGGGAGCACGAATCGAGATTCGCCCCGCAGTGGCGGTGCTAGGCCGGCGCGCCGTCCCCGCTGCGCCGCAGCAGCTCCGCCCGCACGAACTCGTCCAGGTTGCCGTCGAGCACTCCCTGGGCGTTGCCCGCCTCGACGTTCGTGCGGTGGTCCTTGACCATCGTGTAGGGGTGCAGCACGTACGAGCGGATCTGCGAGCCCCAGCCGACGTCCTGGGCCTCTCCGCGCTCCTTGGCGATCTCCTCCTGGCGCCGGCGCTCCTCCTGCTCGATCAGCTTGGCGCGCAGCATCTTCATCGCCGTGTCCTTGTTGGCCGACTGCGAGCGCTCGTTCTGGCACTGCACGACGATGCCCGACGGCCGGTGCGTGATCCGCACCGCGGAGTCGGTCTTGTTCACGTGCTGGCCGCCGGCTCCCGAGGCCCGGTAGGTGTCGATCTGGATGTCGTCGGGCTCGATCTGGACGTCCACGGAGTCCTCGACCAGCGGCGCCACCTCCACGCCCGCGAACGCGGTGTGCCGGCGCGACTGGGAGTCGAACGGTGAGATGCGCACCAGGCGGTGCACGCCCTTCTCCGCGGAGAACAGCCCGTAGGCGTTATCGCCGCGCGCGATGAAAGACGCGGACTTGATGCCGGCCTCCTCCCCCGCCGAGGCCTCCTTCAGCTCCACGTTCATCCCGCGCCGCTCGGCCCAGCGCATCTCCATGCGCAGGAGCATTTCGGCCCAGTCCTGTGAGTCGGTGCCGCCCGCCCCGGCGTTGACGGTCACAACGGCGTCGCCCGAGTCGTAATCGCCGGCGAACAGGCGGGCTTCCTCGAGCTCGGCGAGGCGCGACTCGATCGAAGCGCGCTGCCCGACCAGCTCGGCCGCCATCGAGTCGTCCTCGGCCGCCAGCTCCTCGAGGGTGTCGAGGTCGCCGATGTCCGACTCGAGGGAGCGGTAGGTCTCGAGGCGCCGTCCGACCGAGGAGTGCTCGGCCGAGACGCGGGCCGCCTGCTCCTGGTCGTCCCAGAAGCCGGGGGCCTGCATCAGGCCCTCGAGCTCGGCTAGGCGAGCTTCGAGCCGAGCGGGGTCAAAGGTAGTCCGCGAGCAGCGTCAGCCGGTCGCGGAGCGCCTGCGTGTCCTCGCTAGGCGCCATGGCACTTCTTGAACTTCTTGCCCGAGCCGCACCAGCACGGATCGTTGCGGCCGATCTTCTCGTGCTCGTCGAGGCGGCGCGGCTCCACCGGGCCGGCGGGCACCGACACCTCGTCCTGCGCCATCTCGGCCGCCTCGGCCACGCCGCCCGGCACGGCTCCGCTGCCGGCGGCCGCGGCGATCGCCTCGCGGCCGGCAGCCGAGCGCCCGCCCGAGGTGGTGAGCCGCCCGGTGTTCGAGCTGTTTCCTCCGAAGCCCCAGTTGGGCCCGCCCTGGGCGGGCGCGGCCTCCTGCTGGGGCTGCTGGACCTCGATCTCCACGTTGAACACGTAGCGCGCGAACTCGTCCCAGATGTTGTTCATCAGCTCCCTGAACATCTCGAAGCCCTCGTTCTTGTAGGCCACGAGCGGGTCGATCTGCGCGAAGCCGCGCAGGTGGATGCCCTCGCGCAGGTAGTCCATGTCGTGCAGGTGCTCGCGCCAGCGCTCGTCGATGATCTGGAGCAGCATGAAGCGCTCGAGCGCGCGCATCAGCTCGTCGCCGAGGTCCTCCTCGCGCTCGTCGTAGGCGTCCACCACGTCCTTGCGCAGGTCCTCGACGAGGCCCTCGCGGTCGGCGCCCTGCTTGACGTCGTCGAGCTCGTAGGAGACCGGGTAGATCTGCTCGAGCTGCGTGAACAGCGCGTCGAGCTCCCAGTCCTCCTGGTAGTCGCCCTCGGTGTACTCGCGGACGATGCGCTCGATGGCTTCGGCGATCTGCGTGCGGGCCACGTCCGACATGTCCTCGCCCTCGAGGATGCGGTCGCGGTACTCGTAGATGATCTCGCGCTGCTGGTTCATCACGTCGTCGTACTCGAGGACGCGCTTGCGGATCAGGAAGTTCTGCTCCTCGACCTTCTTCTGGGCGCCCTCGATCTGCTTGGAGAGCATCTTGTGCTCGATCGGCAGCTCGTTGCCATCGTCGTCGGCCTGGGCGAGGAACTTGTTGTCGAGGATCTTGTAGATGCGGTCGCCGGCGAACAGGCGCACGAGGTCGTCCTCGGCCGAGAGGTAGAAGCGTGACTCGCCGGGGTCGCCCTGGCGGCCGGAGCGGCCGCGCAGCTGGTTGTCGATGCGCCGCGACTCGTGACGCTCGGTGCCGCAGATGAACAGCCCGCCGGACTCCATGACCTTCTCGCGGTCCTCCAGGACCCGTTGCTCCATCTTGCGGAAAGAGCTCGTCCCAGGCCGTGTCCCACTCCTCGCTGCTCTGGCTCGAGGCCGCGCTTCGTCAGCTCGAGCTGAGTGAGGTGCTCCTCGTTGCCGCCGAGCTTGATGTCGACCCCGCGGCCGGCCATGTTCGTGGCGATCGTGACTGCGAAGGGCTGCCCGGCCTCGGCGATCACCTGGCCCTCACGCTCGGCGTGCTCGGGCTTGGCGTTGAGCACGCTGTGGTCGATGCCGCGCCTGTTCAGCTCCTGCGAGAGCAGTTCCGACACCTCGACCGAGATGGTGCCGACGAGCACCGGCTGCCCGGTGGTGTTGCGATCCGCGATCTCGTTGGCCACAGCGGCCCACTTGCCGTCCTTCGTCTTGTAGATCTGGTCGTTCTGGTCGTCGCGGACCATCGGCTGGTTGGTGGGGATCTCCACGACCTGCAGTTCGTAGATCTTCATGAACTCCGTGGCCTCGGTGAGGGCCGTGCCGGTCATGCCCGCGAGCTTGTCGTAGCGGCGGAAGTAGTTCTGGTAGGTGATCGTGGCGACGGTCTGCGACTCCTCCTGGATCGCCACGCCCTCCTTGGCCTCGACGGCCTGGTGCAGGCCCTCCGACCAGCGCCGGCCCTCGAGGATGCGGCCGGTGAACTCGTCGATGATCTTGACCTCGCCGTCGATCACGGCGTAGTCGACGTCCTTCTTGTAGAGCGACTCGGCCTTGAGCGCCTGCTGGAGGTGGTTGACGAGGTTGCCCGTGTCGGCGCGGTAGAGGTTGTCGATACCGAGGAACTTCTCCGCCTTCTCGACGCCGCGCTCGGTGACCGCAACCGTCTTGTGCTTCTCCTCGGGCTCGAAGTCGAAGTCGGCCTCGTACTCCTTCGACTTGGCCTCGAGGCCCTCGGGCTTCTTGCCCGGCTCCATGATCTTGGCGAGCGAGGCGAACTTGTAGTAGAGGTCGGCTGCCTTCTCGGGCTGGCCCGAGATGATCAGCGGCGTGCGCGCCTCGTCGATGAGGATGTTGTCCACCTCGTCGACGATCGCGTAGCCGTGGCCGCGCTGGGCCTTGTTCGACATCTCGACCGCGAGGTTGTCGCGCAGGTAGTCGAAGCCGAACTCGGAGTTGGTGCCGTAGACGACATCGCGGGAGTACGCCTCCTGCTTGTCGATCTCGTTCATCCCCGACTGGATGATCCCGACGGTCACGCCCAGCAGGTCGTAGATCGGCTTCATCCAGAGGGCGTCGCGGCGGGCCAGGTAGTCGTTGACCGTGACCAGGTGCACGCCCTTGCCGCGGACGGCGTAGCCCTTCTCGTCGCGCGCGGCGAGCCCGTTGAGGACGATCGGAAGCGTGGCGGTGAGCGTCTTGCCCTCGCCTGTCTTCATCTCGGCGATCGAGCCGTCGTGGAGGACCATCCCGCCGATCAGCTGGACGTCGAAGTGGCGCTGCCCGAGGGCGCGCTTGCCGGCCTCGCGCGTGAGCGCGAAGGACTCGTAGAGGAGCTCCTCCAGCGGCTCGCCGTCGAGGTGGCGCTCGCGCAGGAACGCGTAGCGCTCGCGGAGCTCGTCGTCGGACTCCAGCTCGAGCTCAGGCTCGAAGTCGTTGATGCGGGCGACGTTGCGCTCGAAGGCCTTGAACTTCTTCGACTCGCCGACCCGCAAGGCGCGGTCGAGAATGGTCATCGAAGCTACGGTAGCAAGGGCTCTGGGCTCCCCTGCGGCGCTCAGTCAGGCCGCGGGCGACTCCCGCAGCTTCTGCGACTCGCGCCGGCCGCGGCGCTTGTCGCGATGCTTCTTGACCTGCCTCGCGAGGTCGTCGGCCACCATGTTCACGGCGCGCGTCGGATCGCTGCGCGCTCTTGGTGGTGCGCAGGGCAGTTCCCTTGAGGTGAAGCACGGCCTCGGCAACGTACGCGTCGCCGCCCGAAAGGCCGCGCTCCTCCCGCAGCTCCAATTCGAGCTCCGCAAGTGGTGAGACCTGGCGGCCGACCTTGTCGAGCTTCTTCTCCACACGTGCGAGAAGCTCGTCGTCGATGGTCGCGCCGCTGCGGCCCTTCACCTCTATGCGCATCTGCCCTCCTGGGTCTCTAGGAGTCCGATGGTAGACAGCCGGGGGCGCGGAAGCTAGCGCCCAAGCGTGCGGGCAAAGGTCACCGCCACCACCTCCTCCGTGCCGGCCTCCCGCAGCGCCCCGGCGCAGGCGGAGAGCGTGCCGCCCGTGGTGGCCACGTCGTCCACGAGCACCGCCCGCGCCGGCCCGGTCGCGTCGCGCGCGTGAACGGAGCCGGCGGGCCCGGCGCGGCGCTCGTGGCGCCCGCGTCCGACCTGGCTGGTCGCGGCGGCCTGCCGCGGGCCAGACCGTCCCAGACCGGCAGCCCGGCTCGCGCCGAAACCGCGTCGGCCAGCAGCCGCGCCTGGTTGAAGCCGCGGCGCCGCCGGCGCTGCCGATGCAGCGGCACCGGCACGAGCGCGCCCGCGCTCAGCAGGCCCGCCGGAGCGTTCGCCACCACCTGGGCCGCCATCGCCTCGGCGAGCTTCGTGCGCCCCCCGGAACTTGAGCGCGCGGACCAATTCGCGCGCAGGACCCTCGTAGGCGACCGGCGCCCACAGATCCACCCCGGCGGCGAGCACCGGGTGCGGAGGCAGCCGCCGCAGCGAGCCGGCGGCACGCGCCGCAGAGCGGCTCGGCCCGGCGGGCGGGCCCACCACAGCCCCAGCACAGCGGCGGAACGAGCATCCGCCCAGCATCGGCGAAGGCGAGTTAAGCGTGGGCACGCCACTGCGACAATTCGGCGACGGTGGACCACCCGCAGTTGCACTGGCTTCAAGATCCCGCGGTTCTGGCGCCCCTGGCGCTGCTCGCGGGTATCTACATCTGGCGCTTTCGCCAGGTGCGCCGGCAGACCGGCGGCCGCGGCGCCGGGCTCGCGCAGGCCGCGGCCTTCACCGGCGCGATGATCGCGCTGCTGATCGCCCTCATCTCCCCGCTCGACGGCCTGGGCGAGGACTACCTGTTCTCGGCGCACATGGTCCAGCACGTGCTGCTGGGCGACATCGCCCCGCTGCTGCTACTGCTCGCGCTGTCGCGCGTGATCATGCGACCCGCCACGCGCCGGCTGATGAGGGTGGAGCGCGCGCTGGGCCCGCTGGCCAACCCGGTCACCGGCATCGTGATCTGGCTGTTTCTGATGTACCTGTGGCACGTCCCCGCGCTTTACGACGCCGCCATCCAGAGCCCCCTGCTCCACGTGCTCGAGCACGCCTGTTTCTTCGCGGCCGGCCTGGCTCTGTGGTGGGCGCTGATCCAACCGGTGCCGATGCGACGCCGCCTCACCGGCATGCAACCGCTCGCCTACATCGCGGCGGCCAAGGGCGGCCTTGCGGCGCTCGGCCTCTACCTGGCCTGGTCGACGAACGTGCTCTACCCCTACTACGAGACCACGCCGCGCATCTGGGGCCTCAGCCCGGTCGAGGACCAGAACGTGGGCGGCGTGATCATGATGGTCGAGCAGTCGTTCACGCTGGTGCTCGTGATGGTGGTGCTGTTCATGCGCATGCTGACCCGCTCCGAGGAGGAACAGCGCCGGCGCGAGCGCTTGGAGGACGCCGCCGCGGCCGCTCAGCCCTCGAGCAGCGCGCCGTCCTCGACCTGACGCGGGCCGGTCAGCCGCACACTGCCACGCACCGTCACGTCGCGCCCGAAGTAGACCTCGCCCTCGACCTCGAGCCGCTCGCACTCCTTGAGCGAAGGCGCGCCGGCGGGGAAGTGGCGCTCGAAGTCGGCCACGAGCTTGTAGTGATCCGGGTCGAGCTCCACGTGCGGCGCCTCGCCCCGCGCGCTCGGGCGCCAGCCGGATCGTCCAGTCATCGCCGAGCAGGTAGGCGTCCGAGCGCACCACGAGCAGGTCGTTGGTCTTCTTGACCGGCACGAAGCGCGAACGCGGCACGTGTACGGCCCCGGCGCCCTCGAACACGCCGACCGCGGCGCCCATCGCCGTCTCGAGCTGGATCACCTCCGGCGAGGACGAGTCCGAGGGATCCACGGTCTTCCGGTTGACGATCATCGGCAGCTCGAGCACGCCTTCGCTCTGGTCGAGCGTCCGCTGGAGAGCCTCCAGGTTCACCCAGATGCTGTTCGCGTTGAAGTAGCGGTGGACGGTGATGTTCTCGAAGGCCTCCTGGTCCTCGTCGGACACCTGGGCCGTCTCGCGGAGGAGCAGGCCGCCGTCCTCACGCCGCCGGGCGAGATGACCGCCCTTCTTGTCGCTCTCCGTGCGGTCGACCACCTCCGACACGAACGGCAGCCCCTCTGCGGCGAACCAACCGGCGATGCGCGGGTCGAGCGCGGCGCCGAGATTGTCGGCGTTGGAGAGGAACAGGTAGCGGTAGCCGCCGTTCGAGGAGCGTGGCCAGCAGGCCGGTGGCCGCCAGCGAGACGAACACGTCGCCGTGTCCGGGCGGCGCCCACTCGAGCGCCGGGATCGTCGGGCCGGCTCGCCGGCTCGTAACCGTCAGCCAGGAGCTTGGGGACGCGGCCCTGGACGAAATCGAGCGGCAGATCGTCCACCGGAAGCTCCGGATAGCGCTCGAGGGCGGCCAGCGTGTCGTCGCGCGTGGCGAAGCTGTTCATCAGGAGCAGCGGGATCCGGGCCGAGTACTGCTCGCGCAGCTGCAGGAGCTGGCGCACGATCACGTCGAGGAACGTGAGACCGTCCTTGACCTCGAGCAGCGACTTCGCCCTGGTCATTCCCATGCTCGTGCCGAGCCCGCCGTTGAGCTTCAGCGCCACGGTCTGCTCCAGCGCGGACGGGTCGCCCTCGGGAAGCTCGTCGAGAGCGGGGACGTCGGCGAGCGGCTCGATGTCCGCCTCACGCGACCAACCCCTCCTCCCCGGCGCGCAGACGCTCCTCGTAACGGGCGAAGGTCTCCACCGCGGCCTCGGGGAGGTCCTCGCGGCGCATCTTGTCGGTGGCCGCGCTCACGGCGGCCGATCCTATTGCGGCCCGGCGGTAGCGTGCGTCCAATGATCTCGATCGTCACCGAGGCGGACCTGCCCGACCTGCTGCCGCTGATGCGCGGATACTGCGATTTCTACGCGGTCGATCCGAGCGACGAGGCCCTGCTGGCGATGTCCGGCGAGCTGATCCGCAGCCCGGACCGCGACGGGATCCAGCTGATCGCCCGTGATGACGAGGGCCGGGCGCTCGGCTTCGCGACCGTGTTCTGGACGTGGTCGACCCTGAGCGCCTCGCGGATCGCGATCATGAATGACCTGTTCGTGTCGGCGGACGCTCGCGGCACCGGGCACCGCGGAGGCGCTGATCGAGGCCTGCGCGGAGCGCAGCCGGGAACACGGCGCGACCTCTCTCGACTGGCAGACCGCCCGCGACAACGACCGCGCGCGGGCTGTCTACGAGCGCGTCGGCGCCAGGCGCGACGAACGCTGGCTCGACTACTCGCTCGCCGTCTGAGCGGGCATCCATCCGCGCGCCGACAGCTCGCGCTCGCCGATGCGGGTGATCCTCAGTGCACGGCTGCCGCGGCGCCGCTCGATCCACTCGCGCTCGAGCAGGCTGGCGGCGAGAGCCGCGCCCAGCGCGCCGGCCAGGTGCGGCCTGCGCTCGGTCCCGTCGACGCAGGAGCACGTGAGCGGCCGCCGGCCGCGCCGGAGCTCGGCCAGATCGATACCGAGCCTCTCCATCGGCGCCTGTCCGCGCCGGGTCAGCCGCAGCTCGGCGCCTGCGAGGTGCCCGTCGCGGCGCAGGCCGGCCGCGACCTCCACGCCTAGCCGGCCCGCGAGGTGGTCGTAACAGGTCCGCGCCTGGCGCAGCGCCGCCCGCTCCGAGACCTCGCGCAGCCCCGTCGGCCGGCTCTCGGGCGCGAGCGCCATCAGCGCCTCCACGGCCTCGGCCACCGTGGGCCCGCCAGCCGGACGCGCCTTTCTCGGCCCACCCTCTCGACCGTGATCACGCCGCCGTCCACGAGCCGGCCGAGGTGCCTGCTGGCCGTCTGAGGACGGATGCCCGCGATGCGGGCCAGCTCGCCCGCCGGATGGTCGCGGCCATCCATCAGCGTCTCGAGCATCGCCGCGCGCGAGGGGTCGGCGAACAGGGCTGCCACGGCGCTGAGTCCGGGGTCCGGCATGCCATCAGGGTAGGCGTCTGACACTTCGCTCGGGGGCGAAGTATCCAGGCCCTAGCCTCGGCAGGCGTGCCACGTCTCCCCGTCCTCGCCGCCCTCGTGACAGTCGCGCTGTGGGCCTCCGCCTTCGTGGGGATCCGCTCGGCGGGCGAGGAGCTGTCGGCCGGTGCGCTGTCGTTCGGCCGCCTGCTCGTGGCCACCGTCGTGCTGGGCGCGATCATGCTGGCGCGCCGCGAGCGCCTGCCCCGCCGGGACGACCTCCCGGCGCTGCTGGTGTGCGGGATCTTCTGGTTCGCGATCTACAACGTCGCTCTCAACGCGGCCGAGCAGAGCGTGGACGCCGGCACGGCCGCGATGCTCGTGAATGTCGGGCCGATCCTGATCGCCGTGCTCGCGGGCTTCTTGCTCAAGGAGGGCTTCCCGCGAACGTTGCTGGCCGGGTGCGCTGTCGCCTTCTCCGGCTCGGCGCTGATCGGCCTCGCCTCATCCGAGCAGGGTGTGGACGCCGGCTGGGGCGCGGTTCTGTGCCTGGTGGCGGCCCTGGCCTACGCGATCGGCGTGGTGGTTCAGAAGCCCGTGCTGGAGCACACCTCGCCGCTCGCGGTCACGTTCGTGGCGTGCGCCGTCGGCACCGTGGCGTGTCTTCCGTTCGCCCCCATGCTCACGCAGGAGGTGCCGGACGCCGACGGCTCCGCCATTGCGTGGACGCTCTACCTGGGCGTGTTCCCGACCGCCGTCGCGTTCACCACCTGGGCGTACGCGCTGTCCCACACCAGCGCGGGCCGCATGGGCTCCACCACCTATCTGGTCCCGCCGCTGGCGATCCTGATGGGCTGGCTGATCCTCGGCGAGACGCCACCGGGCCTCGCGCTGGTCGGCGGGGCGCTCTGCCTGACCGGTGTGGTGATCGCGCGCGGGGGCCTGAGCCTCAGACGGAAGCGGGCTCTGCCGGCACGCTGAACCGCTCCCAGGCCTGATTGAGGTTGCTCTGCATCAGAAACCAGGCGATCAGGTGGATCAGCGGAAACAGCGACAGGATGAATGACAGCAGCGGGCTGAAGTTGTTGCTGCCCAGCACGTGGTTCTGCGTGGTCTCGATGCGCTTGCAGGTCCGCCAGATCGAGACCAGCGCGGGGATGATCACCAGCGCCCCGATCGTCACCGCCACGACCGACAGGAGCGGGTTGTCGCCGAGCTCCGGGACGTTGTTCGCCTGACCGTAGTCGGCCATCTCCCGGTTGATGAAGTACCACCAGAAGATCCCGTAGATCCCGAAGGTGATCACGGTCAGCAACACCACCACCAGGGGGTTGCGGATCTTCGCGGTTGACTGGGCGCCTGGAATCGCGACGTCTAGGGCCATTGGCGGACTCTAGATGACTGATCCCGAATCCAGGTGCCCGCGGGGTCGCGCCAGACCAAGCTGGGCGCCGACCGCGGACGAAGCCGATAGTCGAAGCACTATCGGCGAGGACGCGGGTACGACGCCGACCGGCGACGGCGAAGCCGTATCCGGGCGGCGGCCAGCGAAGGTATGGCGCGTCATCGGCGGGTGCCTGGGTTTGGGATCAGTCATCTGGTCAGCCCGTCGGGCCGAAGCGCTCCGTGCGCACCTGCCGGGGGTCGAAGCCGGCCTCCAGCGCGAGGCCCGCGGCCGACTCCACGAAGCCGTTCGAGCCGCAGATGAAGGCGGTGCCGGAGTCCACGCCGGCCGCTCGGATCAGGTCGGAGTCGATCCGGCCCGTGTGGCCGTCCCATCCGTCCGGAGCCTCGCGCGTGAAGGTGACCACCGTCTCCTCGCCCAGCTCGTCGGCGTAGATCAGCTCGTCGGGAGCGCGCACCGAATAGACGAGGCTCATGTCGAGATCCGGCATCGTGCGCCGCCGGTGGCGCAGCATCGACATCAGCGGAACCACCCCGGACCCGCCGCCGAGCAGCAGCACCGGCGCTTCCCCTCTCCACACGAAGTACGAGGCGAACGGACCGCGGAGCTCGATCTGGTCGCCCTCCTCGACCACGTCGTGGAGGTAGGGCGAGACCTCTCCGTCGTCGAGGCGGTCGACCGTCAGCTCGATCTCACCCTCGTCGAGGGGCGAAGAGGCGATCGAGTATGAGCGCTGGGCGCTGTAGCCGTCAGGAGCCGTGAGGCGCACGTCGTAGTGCTGGCCCGGCAGATGGGGCATCCACATCGGAAGGCCGAAACGAAACGACTTGACGCGCGGGGTCTCCTGCTTGACCAGCGGAGACGGTGGCCAGCTGCCAGCGCCCGGGGGCACGCTGCTCGACCGGCGTCAGTCGGTCCAATAGCGCTCTTCCTTCCAGGGATCGCCGCGGTTGTGGTAGCCGTTCGTCTCCCAGAAGCCGGGCTCGTCGTGGTCCATGATGCGCAGCCCGGCGATCCATTTCGCGCTCTTCCAGAAGTAGAGGTGAGGCACCAGCAGGCGCGCGGGGCCGCCGTGCGGACGGGGCAGAGGCTCGCCCTCGTGCTCGGTGACCACCCATGCCTTGCCGCCGGTCAGGTCAGACAGCGAGAGGTTGGTGGTGTAGCCGCCGTAGGAGAAGACCATGGCGAACTCCCCGTCGGGCTTCACCTGCTCGAGCAGCACGTCCACCGATACGCCGCGGAAGCTCGTGTCGAGCTTCGACCACTTGGTCACGCAGTGGATGTCACAGGGCACGTTCTCCTGGGCCAGCTGGTGAAACTCGTCCCAGCTCCACTCGCGCTCGGAGCCGACCATGCCGTCGATCCGAAGGGCCCACTCGGAGGGCTCGATCTTCGGCGTCGGGCCCGCGGTGAGCACCGGAAAGCCGGATTCGTAGTACTGCCCCGGAGGGATGCGGTCGGCGACTTCCTCGGGCGCACGGCGGCGTCCGCTGAAGCCGCGTGAGATGAAGTTGGCCACTGCCTGAGAGCGTACCCGGGCTAGGCGGCGAGCGGCATTCCCGAGGGCAGCTCGAAGTTGTCGGCCACCTCGTGGAGGATGCCGAGCATCGCCTCGGTGGCGGGCGAGCGGTAGCGCCCTGCCAGCACCGCCGACGCGATCCGCCGCGCGGGTGCGCGCCGGCCGAGCGAGCGGATCACGATGTCCTCACGCAGGTTGGTCAGCGCCAGTGCCGGCAGGAGCGAGATGCCCACGCCGGCCGCGATCAGGCCCTGCACCACGTTGTAGTCGTCGGACACGTAGCCGATCTTCGGCTCGAAGCCCGCGCCCACGCAGGCCGCGAGGTGCAACCGCCCGCAGGGGCCGCGGGTGTCGTTCTGGATCCAGACGTCGCCGGAGAAGTCCTCGAGACGCACGCGCTGCTTGCGCGCCACGCGATGGTCTCGAGGCAGGGCCACGTACATCGGGTCGTCGATCAGGTGGCGCAGCTCGATGCCCTCATACAGACGATCGAACTCGGGCTGCGAGAGATTGCGGTACTCGAACACGATCCCGACCTCGAGCTCGGCGGCCCGCAGCTTGTTGACCGCCTCCTCCGGCTCCTCCTCGACGAAGCTCAGCTCGACCTCGGGGTGGCGTTGCGTGAACAGCGCCACGGCCGGCGGGAGCAGCGACGCTCCCGCGGTGGGAAACGAAGAGAGGCGAACGCGGCCGCCGCGTACCCCGGCGATCGCCTCGAGTTCGGCCTCCGCGGCGGCGAGGCGCGCGATCACCACATCGGCGTGTTCGACCAGCGCACGGCCCGCATCGGTGAGCGTGACCCCGCGGCTGCCGCGGTCGACCAACGTGGCGTTGGCCTGCTTCTCGAGTGCGGCCACCTGCTGCGAAATGGCCGGCTGGGAATAGGAGAGGGCCTCGGCCGCGGCGGAGAAGGAGCCGTGCTCGGCGACCGCCTGGAGGACCTTCAACTGTTTGACGTCGAGCATAACGAGAGCTTATCGCAGGTCTAGCAAGTTCGAATTTGAACTTATGGCCGCCATCGAGCATCATTGTTCGAGATAGATCAAACCTTCAACCAAGGGGAACCAATGACCGACACCACCTTCACCATTCGCTACGCGGACGCCCATGATGGATACGCCATCCACCGTTTGGCGGCGATGGACAGCTCCTCGGCGCCCACCGGCGACGTCCTGCTGGCCGAGGTCGGCGACGAGCTCTGGGCCGCACTCGAGGTCGAGACGGGCGCGGCGGTCGCCGATCCGTTCCGCCCCAGCGGCGAGCTGGTCGACCTGCTGCGCTTCCACGCCGACGGGGAGCGCCGCGAGCGCAGCGAGCGGCGCCGTCTACCGCGTCTGCTCGCCCGCGCGGCCTAGATTCCGGCACCGGGCGGTGAACCGGCGGGCCTCCGGCTGCGTTACAAGGATGGGATGCGCGTACCCGCTGTCACCGCTGCCGCCGTCATGGCTCTGTGGGCGTTGCGGGATGCGGCAATGAGAGTGGCGGCGGGAGCGGGAGGCCGGCAGCAGGTGCTGCGCTTCACCCTCCCCGCCTCAACGGCGAGCCCGACGATCTCTCGCGCTACCGCGGCAAGGTCGTGCTGGTGGTCAACACCGCCAGCGAGTGCGGGTTCACGCCTCAGTTCGAGGGTCTGGAGCGGCTCTGGGACCGGCGCCGCGACGAGGGCCTCGTGGTCCTCGGCTTCCCCGCCAACGACTTCGCCGGGCAGGAGCCGCGCTCGAACGACGAAATCGGCGAGTTCTGCCGGGCGAACTTCGGCGTCTCGTTTCCGATGTTCGCCAAGGTCAAGGTCACCGGTGACGACGCCCACCCGCTCTTCCGGGCTTTGGGCGCACCCGACTGGAACTTCAACAAGTACGTGCTCGACCGCAGTGGCCGGCTGGTGGAGCGCTTCGGCGCCGGCACCGAGCCCGACGATCCCGAGCTGGCGGCCGGCCTGGACTCCGTGCTCTAGCCCGTCCCCCAGGAGCTGAGGTACTCGAGCTGGTCCGCCGTGAGCTCGTCGATCTCGATCCCGAGCGACTCCAGCTTCAGCCGTGCGATCTCCTCGTCGAGCTCCTGCGGCACGGCGAGCACGCGGTGCTCGAGATCGGGGCCGTGCAGGGCCAGGTGCTCGACCGCCAGGGCCAGGTTGGCGAAGCTCATGTCCATCGCCGCGGCGGGGTGGCCCTCCCCCGCCGCCAGGTTGACCACGCGCCCCTGCGCGAGCAGGTTCAGCCGCCGGCCGTCGCCGAGCTCGTACTGCTCGACGAGCGGCAGCACCTGGCGGACCTCGTTCGGCCAGCTCATGGAGGCCGGCGAGGTCGATCTCCACGTCGAAATGACCCGCGTTGGCGAGCACCGCTCCGTCCTTCATGCGCTCGAAGTGCTCGCGCCGGAGCACCGCGCGCGAGCCGGTGACGGTCACGAACAGGTCGCCGGTCTCAGCGGCCTCGAGCGCGGGCATCACCTGAAAGCCGTCCATGCGCGCCTCCAGGGCTCGCAGCGGATCGACCTCGCAGACGATCACCGCGGCCCCGGCCCCGCGGGCGCGCTGGGCGATCCCCCTGCCGGTGGGCCCGTAGCCGCACAGCACCAGCGAACGCCCCGCCAGCAGCAGGTTCGTGGCCCGCAGGATGCCGTCGAGCGCCGACTGGCCGGTGCCGTAGCGGTCGTTGAAGGTGCGCTCGGTGCGCGACTCGTTCACCGCGATCACCGGACAGGCGAGCCGGCCCTCGCTCTCGAGCCGGCGCAGGCGCAGCAGGCCGGTGGTCGTCTCCTCGGCGCCGCCGCGAACGGCGTCGGCCTCACCCTGCTCGTGCAGCAGCACCAGCAGGTCGGCGCCGTCGTCGAGCGTGATGTCCGGCCCCCAGGCCGCCAGCTCGTGCACGTGGCGCGCGTAGGTCTGCACGTCCTCCCCGCGCGCGGCCAGGACGGGCACGCCGTCGGCCACCAGCGCCGCGGCCACCTCGTCCTGCGTCGTCAGCGGGTTGGCCGAGCACAGGGCCACCTCCGCCCCGCCCGCCGCCAGCGCCTTCATCAGGTTCGCCGTCTCGGCGGTCACGTGCAGGCAGGCCGCCACCTTCGTGGCGGCGAGCGGGGAGTCGCGCTCGAACCGCTCCCGGATCGAGCGCAGCACCGGCATCTGGCCCTCGGCCCAGTCGACGCGCGCCCGCCCCTGGGGAGCGAGCGCCGCGTCGCGGACCTCGGGCTTGACTGCGCTAGTAGCGATAATGATCGCGACTTGTAGGGCCCCTCGACCGGTACGCCGATGTAGGCCGCCTGCTCCGAGCTCAGCTCGGTGAGCTTGGCTCCGAGCGAGTCGAGGTGCAGGCGCGCGACCTTCTCGTCGAGGTGCTTGGGCAGCACGTAGACCTGCTTCTCGTAGTCCTCGTTCTTCCCGAACAGCTCGACCTGGGCGATCGTCTGGTTGGTGAACGAGTTGGACATCACGAAGCTCGGGTGCCCGGTGGCGTTGCCGAGGTTGAGCAGCCGGCCCTCGGACAGCACGATGATCGAGTGGCCGTCGGCGAAGCGCCACTCGTCGACCTGCGGCTTGATGTTGATCCGCTCGACGCCGTCCACCTGGGTCAGCCCAGCCATGTCGATCTCGTTGTCGAAGTGGCCGATGTTGCCCACGATCGCCTGGTGCTTCATGCGGCTCATGTGGTCGGCGGTGATGATGTCCTTGTTGCCGGTGGCGGTCACGAAGATGTCCACTTCTGCGACCACGTCCTCCAAGCGCACGACCTGGTAGCCGTCCATCGCGGCCTGCAGCGCGCAGATCGGGTCGATCTCCGAGATCACCACGCGCGCGCCCTGACCCTTGAGCGACTGGGCGCAGCCCTTGCCGACGTCGCCGTAGCCGCAGATGAGCGCGGTCTTGCCGGCGATCATCACGTCGACCCCGCGGTTGATGCCGTCGACAGCGAGTGGCGGCAGCCGTAGAGGTTGTCGAACTTCGACTTGGTGACCGAGTCGTTGACGTTGATGGCCGGGAACTGCAGCGTGCCGTTCTCCTGCATCTCGTAGAGCCGGTGCACGCCGGTGGTGGTCTCCTCGGTCACGCCCTTGATGCCGGCGGCCATGCGCGTCCACTTCTGCGGGTCCTCGGACAGGTTGCGCTGGAGCAGGCGAGAGCACGACCTGGAACTCCTCGGACTCGGCCGAGGCCGGGTCCGGCACCGCGCCGGCCTTCTCGAACTCGGCGCCCTTGTGGACGAGCAGCGTGGCGTCGCCACCGTCGTCGAGGATCATGTTCGGCCCGTCATGGCCGGGCCAGTTGAGCGCCTGCTCGGTGCACCACCAGTACTCCTCGAGCGTCTCGCCCTTCCAGGCGAACACGGGGATGCCGGCGGCGGCGATGGCTGCGGCGGCGTGATCCTGGGTGGAGAAGATGTTGCACGACACCCAGCGCACCTCGGCGCCGAGGGCGGTGAGCGTCTCGATCAGCACCGCGGTCTGCACGGTCATGTGGAGCGAGCCCATGATGCGCGCGCCCTTCAGCGGCTGCTGCCGCGCCGTACTCCTCGCGCATGGCCATCAGGCCCGGCATCTCGTGCTCGGCCAGCCTGATCTCCTTGCGGCCGAAGTCGGCCAGCGAGATGTCGGCGACCTTGTAGTCGGGCGTTGTGGTGGTCGTGGCGGCGTCGGTAACGGTCATGCGGCGGTCTCCGTGAGTTTCGGGGTGGGTTCGGCGGCGAGTAGGCGCTGGTGCTTCTGCTGCTCCCAGGAGAGCCACTCGCCCGTGCTCACTTCGGCGGGCTTCTCGGGCTGCTCCTCGAACCAGCGGTCGACGGCGGCCCGGAGCTCTGGGTCCGAGGCCAGCCTGCGCGCGAAGGCCACGTCCGAGAGGACGCAGTCGAACCGGGTCAGCAGCTCGCGCAGCGTCCGTAGGCGCTGCAGCTCACCCGGGCCGAACAGGCGGTAGCCCTTGGGCGTGCGCGCGGGCTCGATCAGGCCGGCGCTCTCTATGTAGCGCAGCATGCGAGCCGACCAGCCGGTCGTCTCGGCGGCCTCGTTGATCGTGAGCCCCTCCATCGCGAATCGCAAACCTTACCACGATCGTGTCAAGGTTTGGAGAGCCTGGCTCAGCTCAGCACGCGCTTGATGCGGTCGATCGCGTCGACCGGGGTGGGATCCACCCCTTCCAGCACGGCCATGTAGACGCTCACCAGGTCGCCGAGCAGGACGTGGGAGAGCACGCGCTCGAACCGGCTTTCGCCGCGGGCGTCGACTCGAATCGACGGTGCGCCCGACTGCTCCACGACCTCGGCGGTGAGCTCCATCCGGCGCACCACGCGCGGATGGTTGTCGGGGTCGTGCAGGAAGACGCCTGCCAGCGGCGCGCGCTCGACTCCGCGCTCCCAGCCGCAGATCTCGTTGTGGTTGGCTTCCGGAAGCTCAGCCCAGGCCGCGGCCGTCTTCACGTTCTCGTTCATCTGGGTGTGCCAGCGCCGCGCCGGCGCCACGGTGGGGCCCGCGCCGTGGATGACCGGCAGTGTCCCGCGGAGGTCGCGGGCGATGCGTTTGGCCAGCGAATCCTCGGACGAGTCCGGGCCCCACTCCTGCACCAGTTTCTCCAGCAGGGCCTTGGCGGTGTCGATCTCGGCATGGAGCGACGGCCCGGCGCCGCAGAGGGCGGCACACTCGAGCGCGCCCACGGCGCCGTAGACCACGGCCGCGCGGGGCTGCATTCCCGACGGCACGCCGATCACCGGAACGCCCTCGGCGCGGGCCAGCTCGGCGAGTTTCCCGCCCGTGGTCAGCACCGCCCGTTGCGCCCCGGCGGCGCCGGCCGCCTCGAAGCAGGCGAGTGTCTCCTCGGTGTCCCCGGAGTAGCTCGAGCAGAGCGACGAAGGTCTCGGGCGGGGTCCAGGACTCGAGCGCGTAGCCGCGCACTACCGAGATCGGACGCGTCGCCCGGTCACCGAGCGCGGCCACGGCGAGATCGCCACCGATCGCCGATCCGCCCATCCCGCAGACAACGACCCCCGCGGGACTGTCGTCGGCATTGATTCCCGCGGACTGCGCCCTCCACAGGGCGTCGCCGAGCTGATGCGGCATCGCCAGAACGTCGCCGAGCATCCCCTCGGGGTCGCCTGCCTCGATCGTCGCGCGGTCGAGAGTCGGTTCGCTCATGACACCGGCTCCGGGCGGCGCCACGTGGGCGCCCGGCTCCACCACGGTCTCGGGATCGATCTTTGCTTCCTCTCCGATGACGGCATCTTCGCCGATCACGGCGCCGGCCCCCACCATGGCCCGCGGGTGCACCTGTGCGCGCTCCCCCACCCGGACGCGCTCGGCCAACACCGCCTCGATCACGCGTGGCGTCGGCGCCCACGTGCACGCGGTCGTGGAGCACGGCGCGCTCGATGCGGGAGTCGGTGCCCACCGAGCAATGGCGGCCCACCACGCTCTGCGGCCCCACGTGAGCCCCGGCGAGCAGTGAGCCCGCGTAGATCAGCGAGCCGGTCTGGTCGCGCGCGGGCAGCTTCGACGCGACCCGCCCCGCCAGCAGGTCCCAGGTGGCCTCGAGGTAGCGCAGCGGCTGCCCGATGTCGACCCAGTAGCCCGCGGCGTCGTAGCCGTAGAGACCGTGGCCGACCAGCTGCGGGAAGACCTCGCGCTCGAACGAGACGGCGCGGCCGGCCGGGATCATCGACTCCACGACCTCTCGCTCCACCACGTAGGCGCCCGCGTTGATCCGGTTGGTGGGCACCGGGCCCTTCGCTCTTCTCGAGGAAGGCGGTGACCTCGCCGTCCTCCGCGGTGGGCACGACGCCGTAGCTCGCGGTGTCCTCGACCGGGTAGAGGGCGAGCGTCAGCCGGGCGCCGGTGTGCTCGTGCTGGGCGACCTCGGCGCTCAGGTCCAGGTCGCACAGCACGTCGCCGTTGAGCACCAGCAGCCGCTCGCCGAGCACGCCCTGGTCGAGCGCCAGGCGCACGGGACCGGCGGTGCCGAGCGGCTCGTCCTCGACCACGTAGCGCAGCCGCATGCCGTCGTAGATGTCACCGAGGACGCTGCTGCACGGCATCGGACATGAAGCCGCAGGACAGGATCACCTGCGTCCACCCCGTGCGAGCTCAGCCAGTCCAGCATGAAGGAGAGGAACGGCCGCCCCGCCAGCGGCATCACCGGTTTCGGGGTCGTGTAGGTGAGCGGCCTCAGGCGGGTCCCCTCGCCACCGGCCAGGACCAGGGCCTGCACTAGCGACCGATGCCCTCGTAGGTGAAGCCGGCCGCCACGAGCGCATCGCGGTCGAGGAAGTTTCGCCCGTCGATCACCAGCGGTGTGCGCAGCCGCTCCTTGACCTCGCCCGCCCAGTCCAGCTCGGCGAACTCGGGCCACTCGGTCACGAGCACCACGGCGTCGGCGCCGTCGACCGCGTCGAGGGCGGAGTCCGCGATCCGGGCTCCCGCGAGCATCCCGTCCGCTTTGGCGGCGGCGACCGGGTCGTAGACGCGGACACTGGCGCCCTCCCCGGCCAGCCGGCCCGACAAGCACGATGCTGGTGGCCTCGCGGATGTCGTCGGTGTCGGGCTTGAAGGCCACGCCCAGCAGTGCGACCTCCTTGCCGACGAGGGACCCGAGATGCTTCTGCAGCTTGCCGATCGTGCGGCGCTTCTGGAGCTCGTTGACCTCGATGACCGCCGTGAGCAGCTGGAAGTGGTAGCCGGTGTTGCCGGCCAGCTGCTTGAGCGCCTGCAAATCTTTGGGAAAGCACGAGCCGCCGAAGCCGACGCCCGCGCGGAGGAACTTCGGCCCGATCCGGTCGTCCAGGCCCATGCCGCGCGCCACCTCCGCCACGTCGGCGCCAAGCTCTTCCGACACGTTCGCGATCTCGTTGATGAAGCTGATCTTCGTAGCCAGGAACGCGTTCGAGGCGAGCTTGACCATCTCCGCCGAAGCCACGTCGGTCTTCACGAGGGGAGCGTCGAGCGGCGCATAGAGCGCCTCCACCCGCCCGGCGTACTCCTCCGAGCCCTCGTCCGCCCCGATCACCACGCGGTCGGGCTTCATGAAGTCCGACACCGCGGTCCCCTCCTTCAGGAACTCCGGGTTCGACACGTAGCCGGTGCCGGGACGGCGGCGCTGGATCGAGCGGCCCGTGCCCACCGGCACGGTGCTCTTCATCACCAGCGCGTGCTCGCTCGAGTCGCCGAGCTCGTCGAGGACTGCCTCCACGCGCGAGAGGTCGGCGTCGCCCGAGTAGGTGGGCGGGGTGTCCACGCAGACGAACAGCAGGCGGGCGTTCTCGAGCACCTCGTCCATGTCGGTGGTGAAGTGCAGGCGCTCCGCGTTCTTGACCACGAGCTCCGGCAGGCCCGGTTCGTGGATCGGCACCTCGCCGCGCGAGAGCGATTCGACCTTGTCGGGCAGGATGTCGCGGGCCCAGACCTCGTGGCCCAGCTCGGCGAAGCAGGCGGCCGTGACGAGGCCCACCCAGCCCACGCCGATGACGCCGATCGGTTCCCGCTCTTCGCTCATGGGCCCGCGCAGGCTATTAGCCCGGGCTTAGCAACAGCGGCGCGTGGAACGCGCGATGGCCAGCATCTGCTTGTCGGTCAGGGTCTGCAGCAGCGTGTTGGAGATCCAGTAGGCGGCCTTGGGCGTGTGCCAGGCCACCAGGCGCAGGCGGTCGCCCGCGTAGTGGAGCTCGTACTCGCGGCCACCGATCCTGCGGGTCTCCGTGGGGTTGTCGAGGATCGGCGCGTCCTGCCAGGTGGTGCCCTGCAGGCCGTAGTACTCGCCGTTGGCGTTGTACTTGCGCATGACCATTCGGTAGGCGCCGTAGCGCTTGCCGTCCTGGCCGCGTGAGCTTGTACACGCGCGGCGCCTGCGCGAACTCGGACGAGTTGAGCAGCAGCGTCGGGTAGAGCACCGGCAGCGAGCCTCCGGCGCCGGCCTGCACCGCCTGCAGCCCCTGATCCTCGCCGAGGGCGGTGGCGTCGAACAGGCCGAGCGCCGCCGCGTCCGGCCGCGCGCCGCTTGCGCTTCCGGCGCTTCGGCTCGTCCTTTCGCTCTCGGCGCCTCGCCGCGCGGGCCCGGCGTGTCCTCCACCTGCAGGAACTGCTGGACGAGCTTCTTGATCTGCTCGTTGCTCGCCTCCACGTAGCTCTCGCCGATCGTGCCCTCGAAGTGGATCTCCTGGATCGGCTGGTCTGGCCGAGAAGCACCGCCAGCTTGAGCAGCCGCAGCACCTCGCGCCGTCGACCGCAGGCTCTGCGTCGGTGGAGGTGTTGCGGCCGAAGATCTTCATCAGCCGGTCGCGACTCGTCGATCAGCTTGGTGGTGGTGATCTGCTGCTTGGCCTGGCGCAGGAAGTCCTGCTGGCGGGCCGAGCGCACGAGGTCCGAGTCGGTGTGGCGGTAGCGCACGTACTGGAGCGCCTGGCGCGAGCACAGCCGCTGGTAGCCCGGGTCGATGTCGATTGAAGCTGTACTCGGCGCTGTCGTTGTAGTAGTCGCGGTCGACGTCGGTGTAGACGCAGTCGATCGCCTTGACCGCACGCCAGAAGCCCTTGAAGCTCACGATTGACCATGTGGTTGATGGGCAGGCCGGTGAGCGCCTTGACCGTCTCGAGCGTCTTCTGCGGGCCACCGTAGGAGTAGGCCGCGTTGATCTTGTCGGTGCCCACGCCCGGGATGTCGACCTTCAGGTCGCGCGGCAGCGACATGATCGCCGTGGCCTCCTTGTCCGGATTGAGCCGGACGAGGATGATCGTGTCCGAGCAGCCCCTTGCCAGCGGCCCCTTCGAGGTTGTTCCTGGGGCGCTTGTCGGAGCCCAGGATCAGCAGCGTCTGCGGCTCGCCCGGATCGGTCTCCGCCAACGTGCCCTCGCGCAGCTTGAGCTCCGGCCCCAGCTTCAGCGCGTCGACGACCTTGTCGACCTCGTTGAAGGCCGCCACCGCGGTGGCCGCCGCCGAGGCGAAGATCACCAGCAGCGCGCCGAGCAGCAGCGCGCTTCCACAGTCCGGGGCTTGGGGATGTTGTCGAAGTACATCAGGCGATCTTGAGCCGGCGATCGTCCTCGCCGGACCCGAGGCGGGAAGGGAGGAGTGTGACGAACCCCACCAGAGCCTCCCGATACTGGCCGAGCGACCGGATCGAAACCCACTCCTCGGGGCCGTGGTGGCCCTCGCCGGTGGGACCGCACTCGACGGCGGGCACGCCGGCCTCGAGGAACGAGATCGCGTCCGAGGCGCCGTCGCGCCCCACTCCCAGCCGCTCGCTGGTGGGAGGCGCCACACGTGAAATGGCCTCGCCGAGGGTCTGCACGTAGATGTTTTCGCGCTCGACAATCGCGGGCCTGCGCTGGAAGACCTTGACCACGGACGCGTCGGGAATCTCCTCGACCTCGGCCATGATCGCCTCGGGATCCTGGCCGGGCAGGTAGCGGATGTCCACGTCGATCGCGCACAGGTCGGGGACCTTGTTGAGCGCGTCGCCGCCGAGGATCCGGCCCAGGTTGATCGAGGGACGGTCGAAGAGCTCCGAGGACTCGCGCGCGAAGGGCAGGCTCTCGATCGCCCGGAAGACGTCGAGCGCCTTGAGCACCGCGTTGTCGCCCAGCCACGGCGTGGAGCCGTGCGCGGCCGTGCCGGTGACCTCGATCCGCATGGCCAGCACGCCCTTGGCCTGGATGCCGATGTGCATGTTGGTGGGCTCGCCGGTGATCGCGAAGTCGCCCAGGTAGCCGCTCTCCACCAGATGGTCGGAGCCCCGCGCGGTCGAGATCCTCCGACTCCTCGTCGGCCACGCAGCACGAAGTGCACCCGCACCTTCCCTTGGCCGGCCAGATCGTGGAGCGCGCACATCATCGCGGCGAGGCCGCCCTTCATGTCATTGGCGCCACGGCCGTAGAGGCGGTCGCCGTCCACGCGCGGCGTGAACTGCTCGGGCCGGCCCGGCACGACGTCGAGGTGGCCGTGCAGCACGACGGTCGGGCCCTCGCGGGCTCCGACGGTCGCGGCCAGCACCGGCCGGCCGTTGTGATTCGTGCCCGTCACCTCCACGTCCCGCGCCTCCAGCCAGCCCTTGACGAAACCGGCGGCGCTCTGCATGCCCTCAAGGGTGGACGTGTCGTAGGTGATCAGGCGCTCGGTGAGAGCGCGTTCATCCATCCCGCGGCTGAGGATACCCGCGGACCGCGGAGCACTCAGCTCGCTCGCGCTCCACCTCTGCTCTGACCCAACAGTCCTTCAGGTGATCGTTGACGAGGCCACAGGCCTGCATCGCGGCATACGCCGTGGTGGGGCCGACGAAGCGGAAGCCGCGGCGCTTGAGCTCCTTCGACAGCGCGGTCGACTCCGGCGTGACCGACGCGACGTCCTCAAAGCTTTTCGGAGCGGCCCGCCGCCCGCTGGGCGCGTGAGACCAGACGAGCTCGGCGAGCGGAAGGTCCAGCGCCGCCGCGGCCTGGGCGTTCGAGATGGCGGCCTCGATCTTGCCGCGGTGGCGGACGATCCCGGCGTCGCCGAGCAGGCGCTCGACGTCCTTCTCGCCGAAGGTCGCGACCTTCTCGATGTCGAAGTTCGCGAAGGCCGTGCGGAAGTTGTCGCGCTTTCGCAGGATCGTGAGCCAGGACAGTCCGGACTGGAAGCCCTCCAGCACGAAGCGCTCGTAGATGCCGCGGTCGTCGGTGACCGGGCGGCCCCACTCCTCGTCGTGGTAGGCCGCGTAGTCGGGCGATGCGTCGCCGAAGCAGCGGCGGCGGTTGTCGTCGGTTGGGGCTCTAGCGCTGCCCGCCACGCAACTCCGATGCTCGTCCGTCGACCACGGCGAGGACGCGCAGACGTCCTGGGCCGTCCTGAACCTCGGCGGCGTCGATGCCGGTGAACTCAAATCCCGCGAGCCCGACACCGGGCCCGTACTGCGCGGCGAGATCCTCGCGAGGGCCGGTGAGGGTGCCGGCTTGGATCAGCCGGTCGCCGCTCAAGAGCAGGACCCGCTCGGCGGCCTCATCGTGTGCGGCGTTGGTGGCCCATCCGGCCACGCTGACGGTGCTCCCGTCGGCCTTCACGCTGTCGATGTACCCGTCGGCCGCTCCTTCCTCGACGGGGATCTCACGCTCGCCGAGCCCGACGAGAGCCTCACCTCCGTTCCGGCGTTCGAGACGAGCCGCCAGGCTCTGCGCACGTCCCGCGGTCGCCAGGCGCACGTCGCCACCCGAGCCGGCGACGGCGAACGCCTCGACCCTGTTGGCGCCCTCGCGAAAGACCTCCGGCGGCACGATCGCTCCCACACGCACGTCGGTGCCGACGCGGTAGCTGCGGGTGACCGCCGCCACGCGGCCGTTCACCGCCACGGCCACGCGCTCCCCGCCGCGAGACGACCCTGAGAGCACGCCGGTCACGAACGCGGGAACACCCGTGCTCTCGGGACTGAAGGCCGCGAAGCCTTCGCGGAAGTCGAAGTCGACGCTGAAGGCCGAGCCCGTGGACACGGGAAGCTCGGCCACGCGCCGTCCCACGAGCTCACGCCCCGAGGGCGGGGCGAACACCCCGGCGAAGCCGTTGCCCGCGCCGAAGAGCTGTATTCGCCGCCCAACCTCGCGGTCGCGCTCCCGCGTGAGCTGCCGGAACGTGATGGCCACGTCGTCGCCGCTGAAGGTGCGCACCTCGATTCGCTCTCCCGGCGAGCCCGCTCGCGGCAATGGCTGCCCATCCACCTCCACGTCAGCGCCGAGTGTTTCCGCGATCGTCGGAAGAACGTCGATCGTGAGCGCGGGCCCGTCATCGACGCGGCCCGTGTTCTGCTCCGGCTGCTTGACGAACAGGGGTACGTTCGCGATCTCGGCGAGGCTGCCGCCGTCGGCCGCTCGGCGCCCCCGTCCCGCGCGAAATCCGATGCCGTGGTCGGCCGTCACCACCAGAAGCGAGCGCTCGAGGCCGCCCGTCGCACGCAGGCGCCGCAGGAGCCTGCCGACCTGGCGGTCGGCGTAACCGAGCTGGAGCAAGTAGCGCTGGTAGGCCTGGGTCGGCAGCGCGGGGTCGGTGGTCCACTCGTCGCCGCTGACACCAGGGATGTCCGGACCGCTGACCGGATAGGTCTGGCCCGTGGGCATGTACTCCCAGGGGGAGTGGGGCAGAGCAACGTGGATGAAGTCGAGCGTCGGGCGCTCCGACGGCCGTCCCAGAGCTGAGAGGAAACGGTCGAACTGCCCGGCCCGGTTCTCGAGGCCACCCTCCGGGATGTCCGCGGTCGTCCCGGCGCCGGCATCGTCGCCATCGTCTCGAAACCCGGCGAAGTTCTGGTCCACCGCCGGGAGCCGGTCTTCGTATCGGTCGGGAAGCAGGAGATAGGCCGACACGACGCTCAGATCGTCGAAGAGACCGCGTAGTCGTGTGTCGGTGGAGCCTTTCTCCTCTCCCCCGCAAAGCCGCTCTGGGCAGAGGTCGGTGGCCGGCTCGCTCACGTTCAGCCGATAGCGATCGCCCAGCATCGTGAACAGGTTGTCCGGATGATCGGCGGCGATCGGGAGCTGATCCCCGGCCGGGCGCTTGCCGCTGAGCACGGCCGGCACGGCCTGCGGCGTCTCGTCGGCCACCGTCGTCGCGTTGCGATACCAGGTGGAAGTCCGGGCCAGCTCCGCGAAGTTCGGGTACCGGCTCGCGTCGATGCGTCCGTCACGGCCGGTGAGGGAAGCCCCCGAGAACTCGTCGAATAGGACAACCACGACGGGAGTGCTTCCGCGCACGCCGGATGAGGAAGAGCCCTCAGCGTCCTTGGACAGAACCAGGTCCGAGACGGGCGACAGGAAGAGGAAATTCAGGACGAACAGCACCGGCGCCAGCGCGAGCACGGACACCATCGTGGGCACGAAACGCGTGCCGGCGTACACGGCCGCGCCCGCCACCCCGGTCGCGACCGACAGAACGCCGAGAAGAGCCGTCGAAGCGAGGCCGAGGTCCTCCAGGAGCTGCAGCGCGATCGCCGCGAGCAGGACGGCGACGAAGACGAGGTGCAGAGCGCGGCGCGCGCCCCGCCAAGGGATCAGAAGCGCCTCCAGCGCGAGCAGCAGCGTCGGCGGCACCAGCGTGACCGCGAGGGCCAGCACGACTATGTCGAAGCTCGTGTTGCCCCGGGCGACGAAGAACTCGGGGCTGTCCTCCAGAACGCCGAACAGCGGCTGCGCGAGCGCGAACGTCCACAGGACCGTCAGGTGAAGCCAGGCGAACAGCAGCTCGCGACCGAGATCAGAGCTGGTTGCCGGCTGACGGTCCGTGGCCCGGCCTGAGCTGTCGGGTGCCTGCGTCAACGAGAACGGACCAGCCTCGACGCGCCGTCCCCGGAGAGCGCGACAACGACCAGGTCGCCCCTTTCCAGGGCCTCACTCGCTGCGGGCACTCCTGTGAACCTGAAGCCCGCCTTGGCCACGCCCAGGCTGTTGAACTGCTTGGCCACGTCGGCTCTCACCACGGAGGGTGCGGACGGACTCGATCAGACGGCCCTCCGCGAACAGCATCACCCGCTCGGCGGCGCGACGGTGTCGAGGATCGGACGCCCAGCCGCCGATCGTGAGGCGCCGTCCTCGCCCGACACCGTGTCCACCCAACCGTCTGCGGCCCCTGCCGTCGACAGGGATGCGGCGACTCGCCGAGGTCACCACGAGCGTGTCACCCTCCTCTTCCAGCGACGCGCTCTGGGCATCCGGTGCCGCCGACGCGAGCCAGGCGGAGTGCCGGCGCGGCACCGCTCACTGCGAATGCTTCGATCCGTGTTCGCCCCAGGGCGAAGCGACTCCGGCGAGCACCATCGCGCCCACGCGGACTCTGATCGGCATCGCGGAAGCTCCTCGTCACAGCCGCGATCCGGCCGTTGACTGCGATCGCCACCAGCTCTCCGCCCTCGGCGCGTCCCGACAGACGGCCCGTCAGGAAGGCGGGAACACTGGCTGCATCGGGCGAGAACGAGGCGAAGCCGCTGCGGAGGTCCAGATCGACCCGGAAACCCGCCCGCCCGCACCCGGGACGCTGCCGACCCGGCGCCCGAAGAGCCCTTCGACGGGGCCGGACGCGAAGACGTCCTCGAAACCACCGCTTCCGAAGAGGCGCAGCCGCCGATCTGACCTCGGCGTCGCGGCGACGCACGAAGTCCTCGAAGGAGATCTCGACCGGGTTGCCCGTGTACGAGCTGACCTTCACGCCGGCTCGCGAGCGCCGGGACTCTCCCAGCGGACTCCCGTCAACGCTCCCGACGAGCCGCACTCCCACCGCATCGGCGACCGTCGGGCAGAAGGTCGATCGTGTCGTGCCGCACCGTCGTCCACTCGGCCTGACCGCTGCCCCGGCTGCTTGACGAACATGGGCACGCTGGCGATGTCCTCGACGTTGCCGGGAACGACCACCCGCCGGTTCAGATCGGCGCTGGAAGCTGATGCCGTGGTCAGCGGTCACGACGATCAGCGAACGGTCGTACAGGCCCTCGGCACGCAGCTTCGCCATCAGCCGCCCCAGCACCCTGTCGACGAAGCCCAGCTGAAGCAGGTAGCGCTGATAGCCCTGCTGGGGCAGCCACGCGTCGGCCGACCAGCGCTCGCTCGACAGGCCCGGCGGATCCGTCTCCGATCACGTCGTAGGACTGCCCGAAGGGCAGGTACTGCCAAGGGAAGGTGGGGAAGGGCGATGTGCAGGAAGTCGAGCTGCGGCTTCGGATGTCCGTCCGTCGATGCCGCGCAGATACTGCTCGAACTGACCGGGACGGTTCTCGAGCCGCCGCGACCGGGATGCCGGCGTCGAGCGCCGCCCGCCGCGTCGTCCCGTCCGCCCTCGCGGAAGCGGCGAACGTCCGATCGACCTTGGGCAGATCCTCCTCGAGATCTTCCGGCAGCAGCAGGTAGGAAGAGACCACGCTCAGATCGTCGGCCAGGGAACGCAGCCGGCTGCGAAGGGCAAGGACGTACCTGAGAGCACAACCGCTCGGGACAGAGATCGCTGGCCGGCTCGACCACGTTGAAGGAATGGCTGTCCTCGAGTGCCGTGAACAGGTTGACCGGATAGTCCGCGGCGATCGGGCAGCTTCCCCTCGGCGGGACGTTGCCCCGCGAGCAGAGCCGGACGGCCTCGGTGGTCTGGTCGGCGACCGTGGTTGCGTTCCGGTACCAGGTGGAGTCGCCGGCGAAGGCGGCGAAGTGTGGGAAACGCGACGCGTCGACGCTTGCCGCGTCGAGTCCTCGAGCGAGGCGCCTGAGAACTCATCGAAGACCACGAACACGACCGGCGTGGCGCTGCGGCCCTGCCCTGAGCCCGCCGCCTCCACGTCCTGCGGCAGGACGAGGTCGGATACGGGCGAGAGAAGCAGGAAATAGGCGACGAACAGAACCGACAGGGGCGACAGCACCGAGAGCACCGCCGGAACCAGGCGGGTGTTTGCGTAGGCCCACGCTCCGGCGGCGCCGACCGCCAGCGAGGCGAAAATCAAGAGCAACCCGGGCCCCGTGGCAAGGCTGTCGAGCGCCTGGAGCACGATCGCCGCGATCAGGAGTGCCACGAACGACAGATGGAGCCCGCGCCGGGCTCAGCGCCAGCGGATCAGGGCCGCCTCGCAGGCCACGAGAGCCGTGGGCGGCACGAGTGCCAGGCCCAGGGCGAGGATGACGATGTCGGCTGTCGTATTGCCCCGGGCGACGAAGAACGCCGGACTGTCCTCGAGCACCTGGAACAGAGGACGCGCGAAGGCGAACATCCAGAGAACCGCCAGATGCAGCCACGCGACGGCCAGCTCGCGGATCACCGCGCGCTTTGGGGCACCCGATTCTGCCGACGGATCTGTCCCCGCGCCGTCGGGCGGGCTCAACGCAGACCTTCCACGCGCCGGCGATGCTAACCCGTTGGCCTCGCGCGGCGTCGGCAACCGCCGCTCGGGGGTAGTCTGGCGCCGTGCGCGCGCCGGTCGTCTCACGCCGAGGATTGATGCGCCCTCGGCGCCTCCTTGCCGACCTCACTCGGTCCGATACCGGCCGGGCCGCCGGCATGGGTGCCGCCGTGATCGCTCAGAACGTGCTCGCGCTCGTCTTCACGATCATCTTCGCGCGGATCCTCGGCGCCACCGGCTACGGCTCGCTCGCGGTGCTGGTTTCGGCCTACATCATCCTGATGGTCCCGGGGTCGGCGCTCCAGATCGCGGTGGCCCGAGAGGTGAGCGGGGAGCGGGCCGCAGGGGTGCCCAACGTGGGCGCCGGCGTCCGCCGCTGGCTGGTGCGGCTGGCGATCGCTGCCGTGGTGGTGGCACTCGTGGCCATTCCCCTGCGCTCGGTGATCGGGGCGATCATCAACGTCGACGATCTCTGGGGTGCTGCCGCGATACCGCTCACGGCGATGTTGTGGGTGATTCTGTGTGTCGAGCGGGGCGTGCTGCAGGGCTTCCAGCGCTACCGGGCCGTGGCCCTCTCGATCGTCGGCGAGGCCACGTCACGAATCGTGTTCGGGCTGCTGCTGGTGGGCGTGGGGCTCGACGTGACCGGGGCCTTCCTGGGCGCGGCCCTGGCCTTCCTGGCCATGGCACTCGCACTCCTCGTGCCGCTCGGACGCCGAGTTGCCGCCCCCGATCCCGGGAAGGCGGCGGAGTCCCCGCTGCGGGAGCTGCTGGTGGGCGCGCGGGCTCCGGTGATCGCCCTGACGCTGCTTCTGGCCATCCAGGAACTGCATGTGATCGTGGTCAAACATGAGGCCTCGGGCGACGCCGCCGGCTCGTACGCCGTCGCGGCGGTCGCCGCCAAGGCAATCATCTGGATCGCGGTGGGCCTGGGGATGTACCTGGTGCCCGAGGCGGCCCGGCGCGCGACGACCGGCGAGGACGTGCGCGCGATACTGGTGCGCTGCCTGGGCCTGATCCTCTGCGCCGGCATCCCCATGGTCGCGATCTACACGGCCGCTGGAAAGCCGCTGCTCGAGGCCGTCTTCGGCGAGGATCTGACCCTGGCGTCCGACGCGCTCCCGTGGCTGGGGCTGGCCATGGTGCTCCTGGCCTGCACCTACCTCGCCGTTCAGTACCTGCTCGCCCTGCACCGGTACCGCTTCATCTGGATCCTGGCCGCCGGCGTGGTGGCTGAAGTGTTGGCCCTGGTGGTCGTTGGCGATGACCTCACCCGCGTGGCGATGGCCCTCCTGGCGGTTCAGGGCGTCTGCGCCGGCGGGGTGCTGTTCCTCGCGCTCGCCCGGCACGCCCCTGCTCGAGCCGTGGCCGCGGCGGTGGCCGAGCCGACGACGTGAGCGTGCCCTATCCGCCGCCCGAGCTCGCAAACCGGGTGTGCTCACTCGACGGCAGCGACGAGCCCTACGTGATCTACGACCAGCACGGCGCGGAGGCCCGCCGCGCGCTGCTGAGCCTGCTGCCCGACGACTGGTCGTTCGAGGGCCGGCGCGTGCTCGACTTCGGCTGCGGGGCCGGGCGCACGCTTCGTCACTTCCTCGACGAGGCCGGGCAGGGCGAGCTGTGGGGAGCCGACCTCGACTCCCGCAGCATCGAGTGGCTCGACCGGACGCTGTGCCCCCCGCTGCATGTCCGGCTGTCGGGCGAGGCGCCGCCGCTGGGGCTCGAGCCGGCGAGCTTCGACCTGATCTGGGCCCTGTCGGTGTTCACGCACCTCACCGATTCGTCGATTCCCTGGCTGCTCGAGCTGCACCGGCTGCTGAAGCCCGAAGGGCTGCTGATCGCCACCTACATGGGCCGCTGGACGTCCGAGGAGCTGATCGGGGAGCCCTGGGACGAGGACCGCGTGGGCATGAACGCTCTCCGTCACGACCAGGACTGGGAGATCGGCGGCCCCATGGTCCTCATGTCCGACTGGTGGGTGAGCGCCCACTGGGGCCGGCTCTTCGACATCGTGCGCGTTGAGCCGATGATCCACGGCCAGAGCTGGGCGCTGCTGCGCAAGCGCGCCGTCGAGCTGACGGTGGAGGAGGTCGAGCGACCCGAGGCGGGCGAGCCCCGCGAGTTCGCCGCCCTGCGCCACAACCTGCTCCAGCTGCGCCGCGACCACGCCACGGAGCTCGTCCGGCTGCGCAGCTTCTACGAGTCGTCACGCAGCTGGCAGCTGACCGCGCCGCTGCGCGCGGGCCTGGAGGCGGCGCGCTCCTTCAGGCGACGCCGGTCGACCTGAGCCAGGCGGCGTCAGACACGCAGGCGCAGGCGCCGCCGCAGCCGGCGCGCGGGCTCGGCCCAGCGCGAGGCGCGGAACGCGTCGCGTGCGCGTGACCTGGCCATGGCCGACAGCGAGATGTCCGCCGTCAGCGCCGCGATCTCGTAGCGCTGCACCCTGAGATTCGTCTGCAGGGCCGCAAGCTCACGGTCCTCTCGGGGATCGATGTGCTGGAGCTGCTCCGCCGTGAACCGCCCCTCGCGTTTCCTCAGGACGATGTGACTGTGGGCCGCGGGCGGCGACCCGTTTTCGCCAGGTGCCGGGCGAGCCACCTCAAGCACGTCGAAGGCGCGCCCCCAGTGCTCGCGCAGCCACCACTCCGAATGCAGGACATCGGCATCCGGGCCCTTCCAATGGCCGACCGTCGTCATGCCCACCTCCTCCTCTCGGTAGGGCTCCCGGACGCGCGCCTCCCACATGCCCGCTCCCAGGAAGCTCGCGATCAGGAGACCGTCGGCCGCCAGGATCCGGTGCACTTCGAGCAGCCAGTCCGCCCACAGGTCGCCGATGTGCGTGAACACGGAGGTGGCCCAGACGAGATCCATCGTCGCGTCCGGCAGGTCGAGCGGCGGGGTGTAGCCGTTCTGGAAGCAGCGCAGCGGCGGGCTCAGGTTGGCCTCGATCCACTCGATGCTCGGGCCGTCGATGTCACAGCCCCAGAGCTCAGCGCGGTTGGCCTCGTCCAAGAAATGACGCAGCACTCGCGCGGAGCCGCAGCCGAAGTCGAGCACCCGCTTGCCCTCGAAGCTCCAATCTGCGGGCAAGAGCTCCTCGATGCGGCCGCGGACCGCGGCGCCCTCGTTGAGATACGCAGCAAAGGTGTCAGCGCCGATGCCAGGTCCCACACGCGCGGCCAGCTCGACCGGCGGCAGCGGTGCGCTCACGCCCACACCCTCCACGGCGCCTCGCCGCGCGACCACAGGTCGTTGAGCAGCACAGCGTCCTTGTAGGTGTCCATGCAGTCCCAGAAGCCCTCGTGGCGGAACGCGTGGAGCTGGCCGTCGGCCGCCAGCCGCTCGAGCGGCTCGCGCTCGAGCACGGAGTCCTCCCCGATGTACCCGAGCGCGCCCGTGCTCGAAGCAGAAGAAGCCGCCGTTGACCCAGTGCTCCGTCCGCGGCTTCTCGCGGAAGCCGCGCACGCGGCCGTCGCCGTTGAGCTCGGCGACGCCGAACTGGAGCTCGGGCCGCACCACGGTCATCGTGGCGAGACCCCCGTGCTCGCGGTGAAAGCTCGATCAGCCGGCGGAGGTCGATGTCGGCCACGCCGTCGGCGTAGGTGGCGCAGAACGAGCGCCCCTCGAGCAGCGGTCCCAGCCTGCTGGATCCGACCGCCCGTCGGCGTGTCGATGCCGGTGTCCACGCAGCGCGACCGTCACGCCGTCGGGCCATTCGTGCGAGCCGACGACCGCCTCGATCAGCTCGCCCTTGAAGCCAGTGCAGAGGAGGAAGCGCCGCAGCCCGTGAGCCGCGTAGATCCGGATCACGTGCCACAGGATCGGCTCGCCGCCGATCTCCACCAGCGGCTTGGGGATCGAGGGCGTGTGCTCCTGCAGCCGCGTCCCGCGGCCGCCGCAGAGAATCACCACGTCGTCCAGTTCCGCCATCAGCGGCTGGATTATGGCCCGGCCCGCCGGGGACGGGCCGATCGCACCGGGCCTATAGGATCGCCGGTCGCTCACGGATGTCATTCGACGCGACCAAGCGCAGGCGCGGCCTCAGGGCCCTGGGCCGCTTGGGCCGGATCGGGCGATCGGCTGATCCGCCCGCCGTGGCCCTGCCGGAGAGATTTACACCCGGCGCGTACGACTCGTGGCTCGAGCCCTTCGGAGACGACCTGCTCGGTCCGCTCGACGAGGCGTGCGCGGGTGGGGGGCCCGACAAGTTCGCGCTCTTTCGCCCCCTCGACGATGACCTGTGGGCGCTCCTGCTTACCCAGGAGTACGAACTGTTTCCGAACATCCGCGCGCTTCTGCCCGACGTGCCGGAAGCGGGGCTGCAACAGATATGGAACGGCGCGAGCGGCGCCGAGCTGGCGAGCCAGAGCAAGGCGTTCTACGCGAAGCTGCAGGCTCGCTTCGAACGTCACTCGCAGCGGCCGCTCACAGGAGCCCGGGTCCTCGACTTCGGCTGCGGCTGGGGCCGGCTGACCCGCTTCCTGGCCCGAGACGTGGAGCCGGGCGACCTCCACGCCTGTGACCCCGTCGGAAACGATCCTCGACGTCTGCCGCAAGACCCGCGTCCCGGCGCGGCTCGCCCGCTCGGAGTTCGTGCCGGAGCAGCTTCCCTTCGACGCGCCCTTCGACCTCGTGCTCTCCTTCTCCGTCTTCACCCACCTCTCGGAGGCCGCGCACGAGAGTTGCCTGCGCGCGCTGCACGCCGCGATGCGACCCGGAGCCGTGCTGGTGGTGACCGTGCGGCCACCGGAGTACCTGCTGCTCTCCCCGGCGATGCACCCGGCACTGAACTCCCTCGGCCCCGGCTACCTGGACGAGCTGCGAAAGCCGCGATTCCTGTTCGCGCCCCACCCGACTGACCGGCACCCGCAGTACGACGGCGGCGAAATGACCTACGGCGAGGCGGTCATCACCCTCCCCTACATCCGCGAGCGCTGGTCGGAGATGTTCGAGCTGCTCGAGGTCGACCTGCTCGCCGGAGACCTTCACCAGATGATGATCACCCTCACGCGCCGCTGAGCATTACACTGCCGGACCCCGTGGAACAGCTGAGCCTGAAAATCGAACCGTACGCCAACGATCCAGGGCACTGGGGCGCGTCCCTGGTGAACGTCGCCGAAGTGATGATCCCCTGCCTGGATGTCGTCTCGGCGCGGTCGATCGTCGAGGTGGGCGCCTACGCCGGAGACCTCACCGGGCTCCTGCTGCAATGGGCCAAGGGCGCGAACGCGCAGGTCACCGCGGTCGATCCCTTTCCCCAGGAAGAGCTGGTCCAGCTCGAGCGAGGAGAACTCGGAGCTCGAGCTGGTTCGCGAGACCAGCCTCGACGCGCTCAAGCACATCCCTCTCGCTGACGTGATCGTCATCGACGGCGACCACAACTACTGGACCGTCTCGCAGGAGCTCGAGCTGATCGCCAGCGAGGGCCGAGGGAGCCGAGCTGCCCCTGCTCATGTTCCACGACGTGTGCTGGCCCCACGCCCGCCGCGACGACTACTACGACCCCGAGCTGATCCCGGAGGACTACCGGCAGCCGTTCGAACGGGGCGCCGGGCTGTTCCCGGGAATCGAGGGCGTACGGGAGGGCGGGCTGCCGTATCGCTCGCCGGCGGCCCGCGAGGGCGGTCCGCGCAACGGCGTGCTGACGGCGGTCGAGGACTTCGTCGACGCCCGCGAGGGACTGCAGCTTGCCGTCGTACCCGCGTTCTACGGTCTCGGCGTGGTTTGGCACGTCAACGCCTCCTGGGCCGTCGGCGTTGGCCGAGCTGCTCGAGCCGTGGGACCGCAACCCGATGCTCGAGCGCCTCGAAAGCAACCGGGTGGCCCACCTCGCCACGTCCATGCTCCAGATGTCCGAGCTGGCCAAGGAACGTGCGCGAATTCAGCGGCAGCGAATGCTCCTGCAGCGCTTGCTCGACTCGAGCGCCTTCTCGGTGGCCGAGCGACTCTCGCGACTGCGGCTGCGACTGGGAATCGGCAGCCACCAGTCGGAGATCTCGAAGGACGACGTGCGCCGGGTCCTGTCCGACTACTGACCGGCGGGGAAGGTCCCCGGCGTGGCCGGCCTGATGGCCGTGGCGCGCCCGTTCACCATCGCCACCACGCGCAGGCGCTCGGGTGTGGCCACTACACGGGCCGCCTCCCCGGTGGCGCCGAAGGCGAAGCCCGCCCGCGCGAGTGCCGGAGCCGACGCGCTCGGCCAGCTTTGGCTTGGGAGTGGACGGCGTGGCCGACTGAAGAGCCGGCCGTCCGCGAAGAGAATCACCTGATCCGCCGGCCGGCGGTGGGCCTGCATCGGACGCCCAGCCGGCGACAATCAAGCCGCTCATCGGTGGCCACCACGGTCTCGATGCGGCCATCCGCTGACCCCGAGGTCAGGGAGTCGCGCTTCGCCGGCCGCCGAGTACCAGTACCAGGCGATCCTGCCTGCGGGTCAGAAGGGCGTCCGGGTTCCGGCGCCGCCCGCGCGGGCCAGCTGGGTCTCCGCCACCCGCGCCGGAGACGGCAAAGGCCTCGATCTCGTTGGCGCCCTTGCGAAAGGAGCGCGGGGCAGCATCGCCGCGACGCGCAGGTCTCCGCCCGCTCGGTAGCCGCGTGTGACCGCCCCGATCCGGCCGTTCACGGCTATCGCCACGGCCTGTCCGTGCGCGACGAACCCGAGAGCCGGCCGGTGACGTACACCGGCACCTCGCCGCCGTCCGGGGCGACCCTGGAGTAGATTTGCGCCGAGTCGAAGTCGAGCCGAAATTCCGCGCTCCCCTCGCACGGCGAGACCGCTGAGACGCCGCCCGACGAGTTCCGGGCGGGGCCCGCGGCGACGTTGATTCGCCGTGGCGCACCGCGGCTGCACGGCCGCGGACGAACGCGCCGAACGGGACTCGGACGGTGCCGCCCCGGTACGAGCTAACAGTCACCGGCTCCCTCGCCGGACGCCGGCCTGCAGCGGGCCGCCCGGCGGTCTCCGCCGGAGAGGCTGCACGCCGAGCGCGCGCGCGATTGTCGGCAGGATGTCGATCGATCGCGCCGGCTCGTCGTCCACCCGGCCCGATCCTGCCCCGGCAGCTTGACGAAGAGGGGAACGGACGCGATGTCGGCGACGTTCTCGGGCGTGACCAAGCGGCGGGCCCCGCCCGCCTGAAGCTCACTCCATGATCCGCCGTCACGACGATCATGGAGCGCTCGTAGAGGCCCCGCTCCCGCAGGCGCCGTACCAGCCGCCCGAGCAGGCGGTCCACGAAGCCGGCCTGGAGCAGGTAGCGCTGCTGGCTCAAAGTGGAGGGCCATGGCTCCTGGTCCAGGTGTCGCCGGTGAGACCCGGAGGGTCGCTTCCGCTCACCGGATAGGTCTGCCCCGACGGCAGGTACTGCCACGGCAGATGGGGCAACTCGGTATGCAGGAGGTTCAGACTCGGCGTCGTCCGGCCTGCTCCCGACGCGGTCCACGAAGCGCTGGAAGCGGCCGACCCGGTCAAGCAGAGCGGACCCTGGTCCGCTCACTCCCGGGCCGGGCGCGGCGCGCCTGGCGTCGCGGCCGCCGTCGCGAAAGCCGGCGAAGGCCCGATCCACCGCGGGCAGTTCGGTCTCCAGGCCCTCCGGCAGGAGCAGTGGCCCGAGACCACTGTCAGGTCGTCGAAGAGCGCGCGCATCCGGCTGGTCGCCGAGGGGCGCTCATCCGCCCCGCACAGGCGGGTCGGGCAGAGATCCGTGGCCGGCTCCTCGACGTTCAGGGCGTAGCCGTCGCCCAGCGCGGTGAACAGATTGGTGGGGTAGTCGGAGGCGATCGGCAGGCGATCGTCGGTCGGACGGGTTCCGCTGAGGATGGCGGGAACCGCGTATGTCGTCCCGTCGGCGACTGTCGTCGCGTTTCGGTACCAAGTCGCGTCACGGGCCAGCGCGGCGAAGTTGGGAAAGCGCTGCCGGTCGACCCCGTCCGTCACGAGCGGTCAACGTGGAGCCCGAGAACTCGTCGAACACCACCACAACCACGGGCGTCGAGCCGCCCGCGCCGGTGGCGGCCGAGATCTCTTCCGTCGGGCAGCACCAGCTTCGAGACGGGCGAGAGCAGCAAGAAAGAGGGCGACGAACACGAAGGGAGCGGGCGAGAGCACCGACAGGATCGCCGGCACGACGCGTGTCCTCGCGTAGGCCGCGGCTCCCAGAACACCGACGCGAGCGCAACCGCGACCAGCACTCCTGCCGGCCACCCCACGCCGTCGATCACCTGAACCGCGATCGCGGCGAGCAGGAGCGCGACGAACACGAGATGCAGCCCGCGCCGTAACGGTCTCCACGCGAAGAGCACCGCTTCCAGCAGGACCATGAGCGTGGGCGGCACCAGAGTGACCGCCAGAGCGAGCAGGATGATGTCGCTGCTCGTGTTGCCGCGCGCAACGAAGAAGTCCGGGCTGTCGGCGAGTACGTCGAACAGCGGCTTGGCGAATGCGAAGGCCCACAGCACGCTCAGGTGAAGCCAGGCCCACATCAGCTCACCGCCGAGCCCTCGCCCGCTCTAGGAGCACGGGCGTCCGGCTCGGGTTATGGGTTGGGGCCGTCAGGAACGACGTTCCCGGCGGGCGCCTCGGGCCCGCTTGCGCAGCTTGTTCGCCCAGCGCAGCGGCTCTGTGAGCTTCCAGCCAATGCTGCCCGTCATGGAGTCGATCTGCTTCTCCAGCTGCTGCGTCCGCGCCTTGAGCTGAAGCGCCCTCGACACGGCCGCGGCTCGTGCGACCTCCGATTCGGCCTCCGCCCGGCGGGCGCGTTCCTTCCAGGTTCCTCCCCCCTGGCCGACGCCGGGAATCCGGCCGTCCCACTTCTCGGCGATCCGCATGTGCGCCTCGACCCACGTCTCGGGCTCGTTGACGAGGTCGAGCGAGTGGTAGTGGATCGCCCGGAAATGCTCGGTCAGCACCTTCTTGCCTGCTGAGCGGACCTGGAGGCAGAAGTCGAGGTCGTAGCCGTGCAGCTGGCCGAGCGATTCGTCGAAGCGCACGTTGCGGACCACCCAGGGCGACAGTGCGATCAGGAATCCGTCCACCGTGTCGACCTCGCCCGTCTGCGCGTACGGCGGGCATGCCATCGGTGGCCCAGGAGAACGCCTCTATGTCTCCCCCGCCGTACTCGCCGTAGCGGTGGATGAAGGACGCCCACGTGACCGAGCCCTCCCACCACGCGATGCTGCGGACCCCCAGGGCCCCCACACACCCCACGACACCCACATCCGGGTCGCTCAGCGCCCTGCGCACCTTCGCGCAGAAATCGTCATCGACGATCTCGGCGTCCTGGTGCACCAGGACGAGGGCCTCGAGGTTGTCGAGCTCGGCCGCCTGGTTCAGCAGAAGGTTGTAGCTGCGGAAGATCGACCCGCGTCGCCCCGTACGCGTAGATCTCGGAATCCGGCTCGGCGACCCGCTTGATGCCCGGCTGGGCGCAGCGATGGTACAGCTCGGAGTCCGTTATCGAGGTGCCGAAGGCGATCATGCGGGTCGCGTCACAGGGATCTGCACGGGCGGGCATCCTAGCCAGTTCGGGTCAGCCGGCGCTTCGTTGCCGACCCGCGCCGGGGGCCGCCACGCCCCGGAGGCGGCTGAGGTTAGAATCGCGCCGCCGGTGCAGGTCTCGACGCGCGGAGGCGCAGCTGATGTGGGATGGCAAGCGAGTCTCTGTCGTGCTCATGACCTACGCTGAGCGCGACTCGATACGGGGCGTGATAGAAGGCTTTTTTGGCACCGGCGTCGTCGACGAGGTGCTCGTCGTCGACAACAACGCCCAGCGCGGAACCGCCGAGGAGGTGCGCCGTACAGCCGCCCGGCTGGTGCACGAGCCGCGCCAGGGCTACGGGCACGCAATCCGGCGTGGACTCTCCGAGGCGCAAGGCGATCTCGTGGTGCTCGCCGAGCCCGACGGGACCTTCCTGCCGCCGGACATCGTGAAGCTCCTCGCGTACAGCAATGAGTGCGAGGTGGTGTTCGGCACGCGGACCACGCGCGAGCTGATCTGGTCCGGCGCCAACATGGAGTGGTTCCTGCGCTGGGGCAACTGGGGAGTCGCCAAGCTGATGGAGGTCCTCTTACAACACGAGCCACCTCAGCGATGTGGGCTGCACCTACCGGCTCCTCAAACGGCCGACCGCCCGGTACGTCGCCGCCAAGATGACGGTCGGCGGCAGCCATGCCGGTGCGGAGATCATGCTGCTCACGATCCTCTCCGGTGTGCGCTTCGTGGAGGTCCCGGTGAACTATCTCCCGCGGGTCGGTACCTCCTCTGTCACCGGGAAGCCGATCACCGCAGTGGTGCTCGGCCTCCGGATGATCGCGCTCATTCTCCGTTACCGGCGCCAGGCCCCGCGACGGCCGCGCCGGCCGTCGCCGTTCGCGCTCGACCGTTCCCCGCAGGGCGACGAGGGGCCATGAGCAGCACGCACTTCGACACGATCTCGGCGGCCTACGATGATTCGCTGCCGGCGCACGTGGTGGACCACTATCTGCGAAAGCGGGTCCGGTTCGTCCTCGACCACTGCCCGCCGCGGAGCAGGCTCGACGTCGGCTGCGGCACAGGCGTGCTGGCGGCGCGACTGGCCGCAGCCGGGTACGTGATGGCAGGCGTCGATCCCTCGGAGGGGATGCTCGAGGTGCTGAGGGCGAGAGCGCCCGAAGTCAATGCGA
The DNA here is from genome assembly GCA_963733655.1 of uncultured Thermoleophilaceae bacterium. GTDB lineage: Bacteria > Actinomycetota > Thermoleophilia > Solirubrobacterales > Thermoleophilaceae > JACVRW01. The sequence goes on along the minus strand of CAVTEX010000007.1, from coordinate 57,718 downwards.
TCACGGCGTCAGGCACTTCGCTTCCATTTGGCGACGACAGGTTCGACGTGGTCCTGAGCGTCGCGGTCATGCACCACATCGCCGCGGCCGACGACGTGCGGCAGGACCCTTTTCGAGATGGTGAGGGTGGCGAAACCAGGCGGGCGCGTTGTGGTGTGGGACCACAACCCTCGCAACCCGTACTGGGGTCACCTGATGGCGCGGGTCCCTCAGGACACAGGCGACGAACGCCTGATTCCCGAGGCGGAGCTGGTCGGCGGTCTGCAAGACGCCGGCTCCGAGATCCTCGCGTCGAGGCAGCTCGGCTTGGTTCCCGATTTCACTCCGCCCACGCTGCTGCGAGCGGCCGCGGCCATCGAGCGCGCGGTGGAAGGCATACCGGTCGTGCGCCGCGTCTGCGCCCACAACGTCATCCTCGCGGCGAAGCGCGACGGGCGTACACGAGCGTAGCCAGCCGGAGGATGCCCGGGTAGTACCGCGTCTCGACCCGACGATAGCCGGGCGGCAGTGCGCCGATCGCCTCGTCAGTGAGCGGGTTACGGCCGCGCGCGCTCGTGGTGACAACGGTCTCGCTCGAGACGACGAAGATGCGCGCACCATCAGCTGCGGTTACCGCTCGACGAGCCACCTGCGCTGCAGGGGGAGGCCCGGCGAGGATTCTGAACGGGTCGTACTGCACCTTCAACCTCCCCAGATAAAACATGGGCCGGCGACCGTCGAGGGCGACGTCGAGGGCGGTGATCGGCGCCGGACTGAGGTTCGTGCCGTCGATGACGACGTCACCGGGTGACGCGTGCCGCTCGATGAAATCGGCCGCCGCCTCATAGTTCGGTCTGGCGAAGTCCGCGTCCAGCATTCTCCCAGCGCCGATCGCGAATGACGCAACGACCAGCGCGACGGCGACCGGCCGTAGGCGGGGGCCGGCGGCCAGAAGCAGTGTCGCGAGCAGAAGTGCGAACGCCGGCCATGAGGCCGCGAGGTGCCTCACCGCGATCAGGTTCGTGCTGACGGCGCTGAAGAGCACGATGCCGACCGGCGCCCCGATCGCCAGCGCAGCGATCAAGAGCCTGCGATCGCGGCGGGTGCACCGCCAGGCGAAGCGCGCCCGTGCCCATGCGCCCGCGATGCCGGCGGCGGCCGTTGCGACCCCGAGCCCGAGCAGGACGAGCGCGGCGAGGCCGGGCAGAGCGCCCAGCGAGGTGCTGGGAAAGACATAGGGATAGCCGACCGACCAGTGCTCGAGACTGGTCAGGACGCTCGGCAAGGTGAACACGTCGAGGGCATCGACGATGTCTGTCGTCGGCGATTCGAAGTCGTTGATCACGCCCGAGAGCCAGGGCAGGAAGGCGAACGCCGCGCAGAGGTTGGCGAACAGTGCCGCCCGGCGCGCCTCGGGGTGGGCCCACAACAGCCAGATGAGCTGCGCGCCGAGCGCGAAGACGACCGTGTAGTGGCTGTAGACCGCGGCACAAGTGCAGCCCGCGTAGGCGACCCAGAAGCGGGCGCGACCGTCGTCGAGCGCGACGAGCAGGGCGAGCGTCGAACCGAGCACCAGCGTGATCGCCAGCGCATAGCCGCGAGCCTCGGCGGAGTAGAAGATCATGAACGGCGAGAGCGCGCAGAGAGCCGTCGCGACCAGCGCTGCGCCGCGCCCGACGGTACGCAGACCCACCAGATAGATGAGCGGTATGGCCGCGGACCCGGCGATCAAGGACGGCGCGCGCAACAGCTCGGGTGTGAGCTCGAATCGCGTTGTCAGCCAGGCCAGGACAAAGGACAGCGGCGGCGTGATCTCGGCGTCGGTGTGGACTGTCGACACGACTCCGCGGAGCCCATTTGTGGAAACGATCCAGTAGGTCGAGAGCTCGTCTGCGAAGAGGCTCTGTCCGGCGACCGCCAGGCGCACAGCGAGGCCGACGGCAGTCAGGCCGGCGACGCAGGCAACCGTCAGCGGCCACCCGCCGACCAGGCGCGCACCCGGGCGCCCCCTGCGCACGGCCGGCCCGCCCACTTCAGCCGATCCGGCCACCTCGGCCACACGAGCCTGGAACACCTGCATGGGCGACACCGTATATAGGATCGTCGAACGAGCAGATGGCCGATGTCCGCGGACACCCTGCGCGAGCGACGCGTACCCCGACCCCGGCTTGGGAGGCGACCGGCGGTTGCGGGTCCCCGCGCGCCGTTTGGTCCGACGCTCGCGCTCACGGTCACCCTCGCCGTCGCCTGCTTCGCGGTCGTTCTCGGGTGCGTCGAGCTGATCGTCAACCCCGAGCCGCTGCCTCCCCCGTTTGACCTGGGTCAGAACCAGACGATCGAAAACGGGCTCTACCTGACGGGTTTCGCGCTGATCCTGCCGCTGGCGCTGATCGCAGTGCCGCGCCTCGCGGACACCATCGCGGCCAGCCACAATGGTGGTGCGCTGTCATCGCTCGCCGCGTTGCTGGTGGCTACGCTGGCCGCGTGCGTGCTGGTCGCCCGGCTGCTGCCGGGTGGCGGGGGGGCCGAGTTGCTCGGAACGGTGGCGATCTGGTCGGTTGGCGCGGTTGCCCTCCTCGCGCGGGCAAGGCAGCCACGTCCCTTCACCCATCCGTCGAACGCGGCGAGTCTCGCCCCCGCTCCTCTGGGCGCTCGCGGGCGTGCTGGTGCTCGTCGCTCTGCTCGCGTTCTTCTCGGTGCGCTCGATAAGTCCGCTTCCGCTCGCGCTCGGAGCGGTCGCCGCCATGGCCGTGCTCATCGTTTACCTGCGAGCCGGCGCTTCCAGGGGGTCGCGTGGGCCGCGGTGGGGGGGCGCGATCGACGCCGGGATCGTCGCGCTTATCGTGCTGGCGGTAGCCGACCTCGTCGTCTTCAGTAGCGACAGCGGGCTCGCGGCGTTCAAGGCGAGCGTGGCGAAGAGCCACCAGGACTTCATGCTGGGGCCGACGAACGAGGTACTCCATGGAGGTGCGGTGCTGGTCGACGCCGCGTCCCAGTACGGCATCGGTCCCATCTACCTGCTGGCCGGGTGGTTTCAGCTCGCCCCGATCGGATACGGCACTATCGGCCTCCTGGACGGGCTGCTGTTCGGGCTCGTGTTCGCTGCCGGCTACTGCCTCCTGCGCCTCTCGGGCGACCTCCCGATTGCTGGCCGCCGCCTCGTTGGCGCTCGCCGTCGTCGTGCTCGCCTACAACCTCCTGTACTCGGTCGGGAGCCTCCCGAATCACGGGCCCCTCCGCTTCGGCCTTCCGGTCATCCTCATTCTCGCCGCCGCGGTGGAGGCGCGCTGGCCCCGCCGCCCGGGTGCCGCTCGGGCCACCCAGCTCGTCGTCGTGGGCCTGTCCTCGGTCTGGGCGCTCGAGGCCTTCGCATACACGGTTGCGACGTTCGCGGGGCTCATCTGCTTCCAGGCGTTGGCTCGGCCGGCGCCGGGGCGTCTCGCGTGGCTCGCGCGGCGAGCGGCGCTGGGGCTGGCTGCCTGTGGCGCCGCCCACGTCCTCTTCGTGGCCGTCACGCTGGCGGCCGTCGGCGAGCTGCCGGACTACGGCTGGTACCTCGCCTTCCTCGAGGCCTTCCTGTTCGATGAGGTGGGCGACATCACGTACGACTTCTCACGCTGGTCACCCGGCCTGGCCGTGGGCGTGGGGTATGCGGCCTCGGCCGCCGCCCTCGTGTTGCTGCTTCGGCGTCGGCCGGACCTCGTGGACCGTGAGCGTGTCGCGCTGACCGCGCTCGCCGGGACCACCGCCTACGGCATCGCTCTGTTCAGCTACTTCGTCGACCGGTCGAATGACGACATAGTGCCTTACGTCTCGATGCCGCTTCTGCTCGCGGGCACGCTGTGGCTGAGCCTACTTCTGCGCGGCGCGCTGGACGGATCGCGCAACGCGCGCGCCGGCGGGCTTGCGTTCGCACTGTCCCTCGCGCTGCTCCTGTTCGCGACCGCATGGTCGTCGGTCGACGAACGGTTCCCGCGCTCGGCGCTCGGCCACCTCGTTCCGGGTGGCGACTCGACGCGCCCGGCCCTCGACCGCCTCTGGGATCTGCCGCCGATCGACGGCCGTGCGCTGCAAGGCGAGCGCCTGCTCGACCGCTACATGCCGGGGGATCGCCGCGTGCTAACACTCACATGGCCGGATCTCGAAACCGAGATCCTGATCCGAAGCGGGCGTGCGCATGAGCTGCCGCTGAGCTTTCCACCGGAGGACAGCTTCGTGAGCGCGGAGTACCTCCCCGAGCTGCGCCAGGCCGTGGCCGAGCTCAAGCCAGGTGACCGGTTGTTGATGCAGGTCGGCGGACTGGAGGCGTTCGCCGACCTCAGGGGGCCGGGATCTCCCGATCCGCTCGCCGAGCTCGCCGCGCCGCACCTGGGCATGGCCCCGCTCCAGGAATGGGTACTGCAGCGGATCGGCCGGCAGTTCGACCTCGAGGTCATCCACCGCGACAGTCAGGAGTTCGTGGTGGCGGAGCTGGTGGCGCGCCGGGGCTGACCCCGGCTGCGTCGCTCGGTTGCGGAAGCCGGCGCAGCTATGACTCGAACTTGCGCGAGCGCACCCCGAGACGGTGCAGCCGCAGCCGGACGCCCGTCCGCAGTGTCTTCATGCCGTACACCGCGCCGCTCTTGAAGCCCACCGAGGACGCGTCCTCGAAGTAGCGGCAGCGAGCGGGCACCTCCTTGATGGTGAAGCCGAAGTGAGCCGCCTGCATCAGCAGCTCGGTGTCGAACACGAAGTCGAGTGAGTTGCGCAGAAACGGAACGGTGAGCAGCAGCCGGCGCGAGTAGGCCCGGTAGCCGGTGTGGGCCTCCGACAGGTGCGTGCCCATGATGCGGTTCTCGAAGCTGGTCAGGAAGCGGTTGGCCAGGTACTTCCAGCGCGGCATGCCGGCCGCCAGGGCCGCTCCCGGCACCAGCAGCCGCGAGCCGAGCACGAGATCCGCCTCTCCGGACACGATCGGCTCGATCATGCTCGGGATCAGCTCGGGCTCGTACTGGCCGTCGGGATGCAGCATCACCACGACGTCCGCGTCGCGCTGGAGCGCTTCCAGGTAGCAGGTCTTCTGGTTCGCGCCGTAGCCGGTCTGATGCGGGTGCCAGACCAGGTGCAGAGGCAGCTCGCGGGCGAGTAGCACGGTGTCGTCGGTGGAGTGATCGTCTACGAGGATCACCTCGTCCACGACGTCCGTCGGAATGGCGGCGAAGGTTTGCTCGAGGGTGGCGGCGGCCTGGCGCGCGGGCATGACCACGATGACCTTGGGTGTCCGCAGGTCAGACACGGCGAGCCTCCACGTAGACCGTGCCCGCATTGCCGAGCAGCACTTCGAGGCCAGCAGCGGCCGCCGCCACGGGGAGCAGCAGCACGGCCGCCGCGAGGGTCAGGGCGCGCTCTCGTGGCGGCACCGGTCGGCTGCGGGCGGCGGGCTGGCGGAGAGCCTGGTAGAGGTCCAGGTTCCCGGGCAGGCGGCCCACCAGACCGTCGAGCCAGCCGATCACGACCTGCCCGCCACGGGTGTTCGAGACCCGCTCGACGACAAAGCCCGAGCTCTCAAGGCGTGAGACGAGCGCGCGACGGGAGAGGTGGACCAGATGCAGCGGCGGATCCAGGTGCAGCCACTCGTCGCCGAACGCGCGCGCCTGAAGACTGTCCGAATTCGGCACCGCCACCACCAGCACGCCTCCGGGAACGAGCAGGCGCGCTGCCTCGCGGATGGCGTCGCCCGGGTCGGGCAGGTGCTCGAGCGAGTGCCAAAAGACCACCGCGGCCCACTCGCCCTGAACGTCCTTGAGAGCTTCGTCTCGCACGTCACCCCGGCCCGAATCGCGCTCGAGACCGATCGCCTCGCGCCCGCGGCGGTGCAGAGCGTCGATCAGCACTCCCTCGCCCGCGCCGACGTCCAGCACCGGCCCGGGCGGCGCGATCTGGTCGAGGCGGCCGGCCAAGATGGCGCGTGTGCGGCTCAGCACGGCGTCGCCGACAAAGCTGAAGCGCCCGGCCTCGGGCCGGTACCAGGTGCCGTACGCCCGCTCGAGCTCAGCCTCCGACGGCCACGGGTCGGTGGTGGCTGCCCCGCAACGCGAGCATCGTGTGCGCCCGTGCAGGCGCACCGCTCCGTCGTCCGAGCGGACGGCCGCACCAGGCGCAGGTGATGGTCCGCCGCCGCGCCTCCATTGCCTGAGCGCTCACGATCCGGACGGACCTACGCTCGCGGCGAGCGGCAGACCGCCACCACGTCCATGCACTCGTCAAGTCCGTGGGTGCGCAGCTCGAAGTCTTCCGTGGTAATCGCCTCCGAGCGCGGATCCTCGGCGGGGCGGTGGCGGCGCAGCATCCGGTCGTAGAGGGACTGCCGAGCGCGGCGCGGCACCAGGCGGCGCAGCCGCAGCGGATCGAGCCGCAGGAGCTTGTTCATCGTCACGCGCTCCGCCCGGAAGAGCTCCAGGTAGCGCTCGGAGCCGAACAGGCCCTGAACCTCCACCTCGGCGAAGCCCGCGTCGCACAGGCGTCCGAGCTCGGCCGGGTCGAACTCGATGAAGTGATACGGGTCGAGGATCTCGTCGGGCCGGCCGAGCGTGAGGCGGTTGGGCGTGACGAACACCGCCACCCCGCCCGGTTCGAGCACGCGAGCCACCTCGGCCACAACGCGCTCGGGATCCGGAACGTGCTCGACCGACTGCACCGAGACGACCGAGGCGAAGCTGGCTGCCTCGAAGGGCAGGGCGCGCATGTCGGCCCGCACGGTTTCGCGCTCCTGTCCCTGAAGCGCACCGGCATCGATGTCCACGCCCACGGTCTCCCGCGGAGCCAGGCGGTGGAAGCTGTGGCCGACCCCGCAGCCCAGGTCGAGCACACGCCCGGGCCCGAGGAAGGGCTCGATCAACACATACGCGGCCACATGACGCTGCCAGGTGGCGTTGAAGCCGCCCTCCTGCGTGACCACGCGCTCCCCGGTGATCTCCGACGGCCCGCCGGCCGAACGGGCGGGTGAGGGAGCCGAGAGCGAGGTGCGATCCACGGGCGGGTGGATCTTCAGACGGCCAGCGGCGCGTAGCCCGCCGGGAAGGCCGAGGGACCGAAGTACCAGCTCTCCACCGCGTAGCGCATGTTCGGCATCTCCGGCTCGGCGGCCGTCGCGTGGAGGAAGAGCTCGTCGAACAGCAGCACGTCGCCCGGCTCGAAGATCGGGCGCATGATCGCCACCTCGCCCGCGGCCTCTTCGGTCACGGCCCGGGACACCGACCAGTCGAACACCGCGCCCTCGGTCCCCGTGGGCACGATTTCCTCGAGACGCCGCGGCACGATGTCGAGGCCGGGGGCCACGTCGCCGCAGCGCGACAGCGACAGCCATACGTTCAGCGCCCGCACGTCACCGAGGAAGGCGCCGTCCTGGTGCCAGGCGCTCGGGCTGCGCTCCTTCGAGCCGTCGGTGTCCTCGATCTGGGTGGGCTTGACCTTGCGCAGGAGCGACTTGTTCACCGAGATGGCGGGGCGTTCGCCGAGGTACTCCGTGGCGAGACGGGTCAGCCCGATCCGGTCGAAGAGGTCGAGGACCTCGGCCATCATGCGCGGCGAGTCGGCGACCCACAGCCCGGCGCTGCCAAGTAGGAGAGCGCGCTCGAAGGCGAGGTCGAACTGGCCGTCGGGCTGAAACTCCTGGAAGTAGCCGGCACCGGAGCCGGGATCCTCCTGGTGGGCCCCGCGGGCGTCGTAGGCCCGGTCGATCTCTACGCGCAGGCGGGCTGCTTCATCGGGATCGACGAGACCGCGGATCAGCAGGCAGCCACTTCGAAGGATCGCCGCGCGCAGCAGTGAGGGGGTCACCGCCCCGGCCTCGACGACGGGCAACGTGGAGTCGCCGGACAGCTGATCGAAGGCCGGCTCGGGGAACGCCGGCGCGTCCTCGCCGTTCGCTCCCAGCAGCTTCAGGCCCGCCCGGTGGCGGAGCTGGAGCAGCCGGCGGGCGTCGGCGTCGCCCAGTCCCTCGCCGTTGCCGCCTTGGTGAGCGTCGATCTCCTCGAGGAGGCTCTCGACCGGCCGGTCGTCGGAGCACAGGCTCGGCGGTCTTCGTGGGGCGCTTCCTGGAGCGAAAGATCATTGAATTCGAGCCGGATCGAGGTCGAAGGGAACGGGCACGCTACCAGCGCCCACCGGGGATGGCCTCGCCGCTAGCGGACGGGCGCGGCCGGCACGCCGGCGACCGTGGCGGAGTCGGCAATGTCGTCCACCACAACGGCGTTCGCCCCCACGCGGGCTCCCGCTCCCACGCGCACCCGCCCCAGCACCTTGGCACCCGTGCCAATGCTCACGCCGGGGCCGATGGTGGGCCCCACGAGGTCACCGGCACGCAGCCCGACGGTCACGAAGGGACCGATCACGGCACCCTGATGGATCTCGGAGAACCCGTCGATCACGACCTGCCCGTGGATCAGGTACACGCCGGGATGGACGAGCACCGGATCGCCGATCGACACCTGTCCGCTGACAATCGCCAGGCGATGGCAGAGCCGGGGCAGCAGCGGCACACCGAGCGCCTGCAGGCGTGCCTTTGCCCGGTACAGCCCCTGGGCGAGGAAGGCGTCGGTCACCCACATGAGCCGCGCTATCTGAACTGCGGCGTCGAACGCCGACCGGAATTCCGAGCGCTCGTAACGGTGGGCGGCGGTCACCCGGGCATCGGCGACCAGTGCCGCGCGCAGGCGTGGGTGACCCGCCCGTACCCGGCGCATGCGGTCCTCCCCGTCGATGGGCTCCGGCCGGCTCACCGGTTCGGTGCGGCTCCGCGCTCGTAGACCAAGACTCCGACGTCGAGGATGCCGGGGAGGTCATGCGTGCGCGCGAGCCGGTAGCCGCTAGGCAAGGCGGCCTCGACCTCGCGGGCGAGGTCCGTGGCGGCCGGCCGGCGCTCGGCCGGTGTGGCTCCGGCGACCAGGAAGATCGGCCCGCCGGCGGCGGCAGCGGCGGCCTCGCGGGCGACCTCGGACGTCGGTCGCGCGCGGTCGAGAACGGTGAAGGGATGATCCCGTTCCTGGGGAGCGCCGACCCGGAACACGCGGTGCGGCCGGTCGAGCACGACGTCGAGGCCGCTGAGCGGGCCCGGAGTGACCACGGCGGCGTCGATCACCGGGTCGCGCGGGCCGGCGTCCCGGTCCACCAACTCCGCGGCGCCCGCGTAGTCCGGGCGTGCGAAGGAGTCCTCGAGCAGCTTCCAGGCCCCGATCACAAACCCCGCGAGCGTGAGGGCCACCGCTACGACCCGCAGGCGAGGGCCTGCGGCCACCAGAAGGGCCGCGAGAGCGAGGGCAAAGCCGGGCCACGACCCGGCGAGGTTGCGAACTCCGAACACGTTGGTGCCGATCGCGCTCGCGAGCACCGTGCCCACGGGCGTGGACAGGGCGAGCACGACCACGAGCAGAACGCCCGGCTCGATCGCGCTGAGCCGCAGGGGAAGTTGCCCCCGTGCGAGTCTCAGGGCGAGGCCCGCCGCGGCGAGCAGCACCCCGAGACTGATCAGCGCGAGCCCCGCCGGCCCGGGCAGGTCGAGCAGCCCGGTGCTCTCGTACTGGTAGGGGTACCCCACCGACCAGTGGGCGAGCCCGCTGCTGACGGTGTCCGCGCGTCACCGGCGCCAGAGCGGACAGGATGTCGATGGTGGGCGAATCGAGATCGGCCCTCAGCCCGGTGAACCAGGGCAGGTAGGCGATCGCCGCGCCCGCGTTGGCGAGGAGCGCCGCGCGACGCGCCTCGGGGTGGGCCCACAGCAACCACGCCAGCTGGGCGATCAGGACGAACGCGACCGTGTAGTGGGTGTACATCGCGGCGCACGAGGCCGCGGCGTAGACCACCCACCAGCGCGTCCGTCCCTGCTCGGCGGCGACGAGCAGTGCCAGGGTCGAGAGCACCACCAGTCCCATCGCAAGGCCGTAGCCCCGGCCCTCCGCCGAGTAGAAGACCATGAACGGAGCGAGCGTGGTCAGCGCGGCCGCCACCAGCGCCGCCGTCCGGCCGACGGTGCGGACGCCCACGAGGTAGACGAGCGGGATCGTCGCCGTACCCGCGAGCACGGCGGGCAGGCGCAGCATCTCCGGGGTCAGGTCGATGCGCGTGGAGAACCACGAGAGCACGAAGAACAGCGGCGGGGTGATCTCGGCGTCGGTGTGCACCGTCGAGATCACCCCCCAGAGCCCGTTGGTGTCGAGAATCCAGTAGGTGGAGAGCTCGTCAGCGAACAGGCTCTGGCCGGCGACCGACAGCCGCAGAACGCCGCCCAGGACCACGAGGACGACGAGGATCAGCACGGTGGCCGCCCCGCCGGCGGCCGGATGCTGGCCCGAAGGGCTGGCCGCCCTGTCCCGGCGTGGCTCGAGCCGATCCGACGGCCCGTACCGCACGACCCTCGGAAACGTGCATACGGCCAACACCGTATAGCCGCAAGCCGTCCGGCGGGCGTCGGCGATCCAATAGATTCACGCGCCGTGAGCGCGACGCCGGACCTCAGGGTCAACCTCGAGAACCCGCTGCCGGCCTCGCTTCCGGTGGGCAAGGCCGCGGCTGTGTTCGTGCATCGGAACGTGCTTTCACCGGCGCGAGGAGGTCGAGCAGGTCGAGATCGTCGTCGACGGCGGAGCGCCGCTACCGGTCCGCAGCCCACGGCATGCCCCGGCCCGACATCTTCCACATGCTGCATCCCCAGCCGATCGGCCGGAACGGCGGCTCACGGCCATACGACCCGTCCTCCCCGGAGGATCCGGAGGTGCGGTCCTACCGCAGTGGCTTCTGGGCCACCGTGCCGATCGAGCCGCATGATCGTCCGGGGGCGGTCGAGCTCGCGCTGTGCGCTCGGCTCGCGAACGGCGCGGAGGAAGTCACTCCCCTGGGCAGCCTGGAGGTGGTGGAGGCAGGCTCGCCGTCCCGCCGCCCCGACCTCCGCGACCGCGGGCTGATAGCGGTCTGCATGGCCACCTACGAGCCGGACATCGCCCTCTTCCGAGCGCAGGTCGAGTCGCTGAAAGCGCAGACCGACGAGCGCTGGACCTGCGTGATCAGCGACGACTGCTCGAGCCCGAAGCGCTTCGCTGAGATGCTCGAGGTGCTGGGCGGCGATCCGCGTTTCAGTGTGTCCCGGGCGCAGGAGCGCGGGAAGGTTCTACCGGAACTTCGAACGCGCTCTCTCGATGGCGCCGGCGGAGGCGGAACTGCTGGCCCTGTGCGATCAGGACGACCGCTGGTATCCCGAGAAGCTGTCGGTGCTCCGCGGGGCGCTGGGCAACGCGCAGCTCGTCTACTCCGATCAGCGCCTGGTCGATGCCGATGGGCGGGTTCTCCGCGAGTCGATGTGGACGGGCAGGCGCAACAACCACACCGACGTGACTTCGCTGCTGGTGGCCAACTCGATCACGGGAGCGGCCACGCTCTTTCGCCGCGAGGTCGCCGACATCGCTATGCCCTTCCCCGAGACCCCCGGCATGCAGTTCCACGACCACTGGCTCGGCCTCGTGGCGCTCGCGGCGGGTGAGATCGCGTACGTCGACCGGCCCTTGTACGACTACGTCCAGCACTCGGGTGCGATCTTCGGCGACGTGTCCGGTGGCTCCCCCGGAGCAGACGCCGCCCGCGCGGCGATCCGTGCGCGAGACCGTCATGGAACGCCTCCGCGGAGGACGTGGCGCGTATTTCCTCGGCTATCTGCCGCGCGACATGCAGGCTCGAGCGCTGCTCGTGCTGCTGCGAGAGCCGGCTCACGGACCGAAAGCGGCGCGCGCTCGAGCGCTTTGTCGCCAGCGCTCAATCGCCGCCGGCGTTCGCATGGCTCGCGCTGCGGCCGTTGCGGGTTCTGGCGGGCCGAAACGAGACACTGGGGAGCGAGTGCGAGCTCGCCCGTGGCATCGCCTGGAGATGGCTCGTCGGTCTCCTGCGCCAAGGGGGCCCGCACCCCCGGACGACGTCCGATCGACGCGCGCTATCCGAATCCGCTCAGCTTCGAGCAGAAGCGCCTTCGGCGCTGGCGAGCGCAAGCCTGATGCCCGCGCACCGAGCAGGGTCTGCTGCTAGCGTGCAGCAGCCCTTGCCAAGCATGAGTTCTGTGGACCAGCCCACCGGCGAGGCAACGGCCGGCTCGCGACGCGCGCCCAAGACCGACGGCCCCGTGGTGATCGAGGCGCGGGGCGTCGAGAAGGCGTTCCGCCTCCCGTTGCACAGGATCGATTCCCTGAAGGAGCGGGCCATTCACCCGTTCACCAAGATGGAGTACCGGGAGCTGCAGGCGCTGCGCGACATCTCCTTCGACGTCCACAAGGGCGAGTTCTTCGGGATAGTGGGCCGCAACGGCTCGGGCAAGAGCACGCTGCTGAAGATCATGGCGAGCATCTACGGCGCGGATGCGGGCCGGATCAGGATGGCCGGCCGGCTGGCGCCGTTCATCGAGCTCGGCGTGGGCTTCAACATGGACCTGACGGCGCGCGAGAACGTCCTCCTCAACGGGGTGATGATGGGGCTCTCACGCCGCGAGGCCGCGAGGCGCCTCGACGCGGTTCTCGACTTCGCCGAGCTCGAGGAGTTCGTCGAGCTTCGCCTCAAGAACTACTCGTCGGGAATGCTCGTGCGGCTGGCTTTCGCCACGATGGTGCAGGCCGACGCCGACATCATGCTGATCGACGAGGTCCTGGCCGTCGGTGACGCCGCCTTCTCGCAGAAGTGCATGGACGTGTTCCAGGACAGGCGCGAAGCGGGCAAGACCATCGTGCTGGTCACCCACGACATGGCGACGGTTCAGGGCCTGTGTGACCGCGCGATGCTGATTCACGACGGAGAGCTGCAGCTACATCGGCGATCCCGAGGAGACGGCCCTTCACTACTACCGGCTCAACTTCGGGAGCATGAACGGCGACACGGGCGGCATGGCCGAGGGCTGGGGTCCCGACGTGCACGCCCGGGTGCTCGAAGCCTGGCTCGAGAACGAGGCCGGCGAGCAGACGCAGAACGTCGAGCAGGGCCAGCCGCTTGCGCCTGAAGCTCGTGGTCGAGGCGCGCGAGGATCTCGAGCGGCCCGTCTTCAGCTTCCACATCCTCAACGAGAACGCCGTCGAGGTTTTCGGCTTCACCCAGACCCTCTCCATCGACGACCCCGCCCGGGACAGGATCGCGGCGGGCGAGCGCGTTCGCATCACGGGCGAGATCCAGAACCCGCTCGTCCCCGGGCGCTACCACGTGAACGGCTGGATCTGCCGCAACCGCAACCAGGGCGATGTGGCCCTGCAGGTGGTCCGGCTTATCGACTTCCTCGTCTACGGGACGCAACCGGCGCCCGGGCTGGTCGCCGTCCAGGTGGATGCGCGAGGCCGTGATCGAACGGGGCCGTGCCGATGAATGAGGCCGTACCGCAGCTCCGGGAGGTGCGGGGCCCGTCGGCGCTCGGCGGCGGCTGGAGGCGCTCGTGGGACCTGCTGGTGCTGACCGCCGTCACCGAGTTCAAGAAGACCTACTTCGGGACGGTGCTCGGCTACGTCTGGTCGCTGGCCAGGCCGCTGATCCTGTTCGCCGTGCTCCTGGCCGTGTTCACCCAGATCTTCCGGATCGGCTCCGCGGTCCCCAACTACGAGGTCCTGCTGCTGTTCAACATCGTGCTGTTCAGCTTCTTCCAAGAGGCGACGGTCACCGCGGTCGGCTCGATCGTCGGCCAGGAGGGGGTGGTGCGAAAGACGCAGTTCCCACGCCTCGTGATTCCGCTGGCAGCCGTTCTGACCGCGCTCTTCAACCTGGGGCTGAACCTGATCGTGGTGTTCGCCTTCGTCCTGGCCTTCGGCGTCACCCCGACCTGGAGCTGGCTGCTCTTCCCCGTGTTCCTCGTGCTGCTGTTCGTCCTCACCACGGCCGTCTCGATGATCGTCTCGTCGCTGTTCCCGCGCTACCGGGACACCATGATCATCTGGACCGTCGCGGTGACGGTCCTCTTCTACGGGACGCCCGTGCTCTATCCACTCGAGTTCGTGCCCGAGTCCATGCTGCAGGTGCTCCTGATCAACCCGCTGGCTCCGCTTTTCGAGCTGGCCCGGTTGTGGGTGATCGACCCCAACGCCCCCGGCCCGGCCACCTTGGCGGGCGGCTACCTCGAGCTGCTGCCGGCCGCCGCGATCTACGTGTTCACCTGCATCTACGCCGTCTGGATCTTCAACCGCGAGGCACCCCGCATCGCCGAGCAGCTCTGACGGGCCCTGCGGACTGCGTCAGCTTTCCTTTCGACGCAGGAAGGGCAGCTCGACGAGGCGGTAGCTGGCCGCGGCCACCGCGGTGGTGGCGACCAGCGTGATCACGAGCAGAACGGCTGTCGTCCCTTGGGGCACCCTTCCCACCAGATCCAGGCCGGCGCCCGACGAGAACGGACTCGCATCGGGCGGGAGGCCTATGAGCTGGGCGACCGGCAGATGCCAGAGATAGATGCCGTAGCTGATCAGGCCGAGCCAGGCGAGCGGGAGCGGCAGCGAGCACGCGGCGGGGGACGCCGCCGGCGTGCCCCCCGAAGATCGCCGGCAGTACGAGCAACCCGCACAAGCTCGCCGTGAGCGCGATCCCGGCCAGCGTCTTGGCCACCGACTGCTTCGTCTCGAGCGCCTGTGCGATTTCGAGCAGCCCGCCCGGATGCAGCAGAAAGGCGAGCCCGACGAGCGAACCGACAGCGCCCAGCCAAAGCAAGCCGGAACGTTCGACCACGACGCGCAGCGCCCACGGTTCGCGACTGTCGCTCTCGGCGGCGACGCTCGCCACCGCAAGGGCCATCCCGAGCGCAAACCAGGTGGACTGACCCAGCACGCTTTGGCCAACCGCCATCGAAACCGCCTGCCGGGCCTCGGCGACCTGGATCGCGATGCCAACGGCCGCGACCAGCGCGAGCACGACGAGCTCCGCTCGCATCCACGCTCGCGGGCCCGAGCCGATCCGCAGGCGGCGCACCGCTAGCGCGAAAAGCGGCAGCAGCATATAGAACGTGACCTCGACGCAAAGCGTCCACGCGACGGGGATGCCGCCCGCGAACGTGTCCTCGGCGTAGAGCTGCAGGAAGAAGTAGTAGCGCCACCAATCGTCGCTGAAAACCCCGCTGATCCCCGGGAACACGGCGAGCACGGTCAGCGCGACCCAATAGGCGGGAACGATCCGCAGCACGCGGCGTCTGGCGTAGCGGGCCGTGCCCGGCCGGAGCCGTCCGTCGGCCCGCGCCGCGACGAAGGGCCGGTAGAGCAGGAACCCCGAGATGACAAAGAAAAGGATCACGCCCACGGCTGAGCATCGCCAGCACGTCGCCCGCAAAGCCCCGCTCCAGCGCCCCGGCGATGGCCGCGACGTGGAAGGCCAGAATCGACAGGGCGGCGATCGCCCGGAGCGAGTCGAAGAGCGGGAAGCGGGGATTGCCCGGAGGTGGCGCGACCGCTGGTGAAGGCGAGTCGGAGGCGCCGTCGAAGCGGTCGCCGATCGGCGTTGAGGGGGGAATCGTCGAGCGCGCGCTCATCGGCTGGCGAAGCGGGCGCGGCGAGAGCCATCTCGGGCGAGGGCAAGCGGATCGGCCATGCGCAGGACCGTCAGACCGGCTCAGGTCCGGAGGAAGGACTCGATCCGGGTCATCAGGGCGTCGTCGAAAGATCGGGCCCAGTCCCGGCTCCAGCGCACGTGGCTTCCTCGGGAGCGGGCATCGAGATCGTCCACCCGGCGAGGCCGCGTCGGCAAGGCCGTCGGCGATGCCTTCGAGGCTCGGCTCGACGGTGATCAAGTTCGCCGAGATCGCCGCCATCGCTTCGGGGGTCTTGTTCTCGAAGGAGTTGGTCACGGTGAGCATCCCCGCGGAGGCCATCTCGATGGGCACGAGGCTCGGATGAGGCGTGTACATCAACGCGAGGCCCACGTCGTGCTCACGCAGCACGTCGGCGTAGCCGCCCTGCTCGCGGCGCGGCAGCAGCTCGAAGGCGGCGCCTCCGCCGAGCTCCATGCGGCGCGTCGACTCCACCGTGCCGATCCCGTGCAGCTCCCAGCCCACGCCGAACGCCCCCTTCTCCACCGCTCGGCCAAGCGCCAGCACGCCCAGCTCGAACATGTTGCGTGCCGCGTGGGGCTCCGGGCGGGCGTAGAACAGGAGCCGCCGGGTGTCGCGCCGGGCGAGCTCGTGCGCCGAGGGCGGCTCGACCGCCGTGATCGCGTTCTCGAATGAGGCCGAGGCGGCGTCGCCGGCCGCGGGCCCGGCGGCGAACACCCCGATCCCATGGCGGCGGAAGTAGTCGCGCAGCAGCTCGCTGGAGAAGAGCCCGAAGTGGGGCAGCCGGTAGGAGTCCGTGGCCAGCGCGGCGTAGGTCCCCATGGGAAAGGTGAACGGCTCGTACTCCTGGATCAGGTAGAGGAAGCGCTCGCCGCCGAGCGACTCGAGCGCGCTGTGCGCGATGTGGGCGGTCCACCAGGTGGTGGCCACGAACCGGTCCGAGCGGCTCACCTCCACCCCTTGCGACTCGCGGCCGAACTCGACCTCCACCCGGTCGAACACGCCTTCCAGCCCGCTGTAGGACTCGAGCCGCTGGCGCCAGGTGGCGGGCAGCGTCGGCACCGGGTCGACGGTCACGATCCGGACGCGCGCTCCGCGCTCGGCCAGCCGGCGGGCCAGGTTCAGCTTCGTGATGTAGCCACCGAAGAAGTGCTCCAGATCGATCGTCGGGAATCAGCAGGTTGACGCGCGGCGGCGCGTCGTCGCGGACCGCCAGCTCGAGCGGCGCGATCTTCGCCCCCACGGTGCCGACTGCAACGTTGTTGGGATCCCTGCGTCCGGGAGTGGGCAGCAGCGTCATCGGCGGGCGGGCGTCGATGCGAAGGCGCCGCCTCGGACGCTCGAGCCCGGCGGTGGCTGCCACCACCAGGCGCCGCCAGACGAAGGCGAAGAACAGGGCGATCTCGGCGCCCAGTGTCTCCGACTCGCCGAGCAGCTCGCGGGCGGCTCGCCGGGCGAGGCCCGCCAGCGCGACGGGCGAGCGCTCGGCCCGTGCAAACCGCGTCAAGTGTGCGGCGCCGAGCGGCCGGCATGCGATTGCCGCAGCGCATCTCGAGGATGGCCGTGAACTGGATGAGACGGCAGCAGTCCACGAAGTAGTGCAGCCGCCAGCTGCGGACGCGCTCCTTCGGGTCCTTCTTGCAGCCAGCCGAGCCGGTCGCGCAGCGGCGGCATCCAGTTGGCCCCCGCGTGCCCCAGCACCGCACCGCCGTGCTGGACGTAGTCGTAGAGCGGGCGCTCGACGAAGGTGATGTCGCCCAGCAGCACGCGCGGTCAGGCCGATCCAGTGATCGTGGAAGTGGGAGAACTGACGCGGGGGAAAGGGCAGCGCGTAGTCGAGCACCTCGCGCTTGAGCAGCGAAGCCGCGCCGGTCACGGAATTGGCCATCAGGAGCGACGAGCAGGTCGTCGTGGTTGGGGCGCCGGATGCTCCAGTAGGTGTCGGAGATCAGCTCGCCCTGGCGGTCGATGATGCGGGCGTCGCTGTAGGCCAGCTGGGCGCTGCCGATCTCGGCGAGCAGGGTCTCCAGCTTGTCGGGGTGCCAGAAGTCGTCCTGGTCGGCCATCGCCACGTAGTCGGCGTTCGGCGGAGCGAGGCTGAGGGCGCGCTCGAAGTTGCGGTAGAAGTGCAGCCGCTCGGGAGACCGGGAGACCACGAAGCGGGGGTCGCCCTCCACCGCCCGCTCGAGGTCCGCGAAGCATTCGGGGCTCGAGCAGTCGTCGCTGATCACGCAGACCCAGTTTCGATGGGTCTGCGCGCGGATCGAGTCGAGCTGGCGCCTCAGCAGCGCGGGCGGCGGGTTGAAGGTCGCCATGCAGATCGCCACAAGGGGCCCCGCCTCCGGCGCCGGCGCCGAAATGCTCGACGGCTCTGCCGCGGAACGCCCCTCGACCAGCGATCCGGCCAAGCGCGGCTTCCACCTGGCTCGCCGTCCGTCGAGGGTGGCGCGCAGCCGCAGCTCGCGCTTGGTGCCCGCCGGTCCCGGCGCCAGCCGCACGAGCCCCCAGAAGCCGCTGCGAAAGCTGCGCAGCTCGGGATCCTCCGCTGAAGCGGGATCGGATGTCAGAGCTGCGGGCGCTGGACGGGTCGAGCCTCGGATGCAGCGCCTTGAAGACGTCCGCGCGCGGCATCCGCTCGGCCATCACGGGCTGTGACCGCTCCGTCAAGAACAAAGGTGACCGAGCGATCGCGGCACCCGGGCAGAAACACCAGCCGCATACGAACACGGCCGTGCCGCCGCCCACGGCGAGCTTGTCCGGGAGCGGGTAGTCGAGCTGCACTTGCAGCTCCCGTGCACGTGCAGGCGCTGAAGCGCTGACTCTGGGGCCGTCGGCCTGTCCGCGGTGGCGGACATCAAGAGCCAGCCGCTCTCTGGGGGCCCAGCCGGTCCAGCACTCTCGCCCGCAGCGGATCGAGGCGGCGCACCTCGCTGATCGCCCGGCTGGCCCGCTCCCGGTCGCGCGCCGCCAAGGATGCCACCCAGAGTGCGAACCAGGCATTCACGTTCTGTGGCTCCTCGCCCACCACCTGCTCCGCCAGCGCGAGCGCCTCGCCGGTGCTTCCGCTGACCGAGAGCAGCAGGATGACCTCGTTGATCTCGGGGTCCTTGTCCGCGTTGAGGCGGCTGGCGTCGCGCAGGACGTCGAGGCCCCGCCGGACCTCGTCGGGCGGATTCTTGCCCTGTGGAGAGTTGACGATCGCCGCTCCCTCGGACTCCGCGTCCGTGGCGCGCAACCCGGCTATGAGCCAGCCCGCGGCCACGAGGGCGACGGCCACGAGCGTGGCGCGAACCAAAAACCGGGAGGACACTGGCGGGTCAGTCTAGGCCGCACCGCGCCGCGCCGCTGGCGGCTTGGCCTCGTGGCGTTTCTGCTACGAATTACCGTCGATGCGCACGATCAGGGGCCTGCTCGCCCTCGCGCTCGTCGTCGCCGTCGCGTTTCCCGCGACCGCGATGGCACAGAGTGCCGGGGACGAGCAATACAGCGACCCTTTCCAGGGGCAAGATGGCGGCGGCGACACGCGGCGGCGGCGGCGCCAACGGCGACGGCCGGCGGCTCGGGCGATACCCAGAGCGGCGGCGATAGCCAGAGCGGCACCCCGACCGACAACGGCTCGACGACCGAAGGCGCCACGGCACTCCGGCGTGGCCGGCAGCAGCGAGTCCTCCGGAGCCGGCGGCAGCGGCTCCGCCACCCTGCCCGTCACGGGCGGCCCGGCCCGATGCTGGCTGCCATCGGTGCCATGTTCCTGCTCTCCGGGCTGGCGCTTCGCCGGCGTGCGTGACGACCGGCTGCGCCGGGCTGCCTGAACGCGGGCCGCGCTTGCTGCCCGAGAGCCGGTGAGAGTCGGGGTCGACGGACGAAGCCTTCGCGACCCGGCCCGCAGCCGCGGCATCGCGCGCTATCTGCGCAACCTGCTGACGCCGCTCGCGCAGCGGCTTCCCGGAGGACGAGTACGCCGTGCTGGTCCCGGGAGGACCGGCCGAGCGAGCTGCGCGAGCTCGAGGCGGAGGGCCTGGAGATCCACGCCCCGCGGGTCGGCAGCCGTCCGCTGTTCGCGGCCGCGGCCCTCAGCGGCCGCCCGCGCCTGGACCGGCTGGTGGGGGGCTGCGACGTCGTGTTGCTGCCGGGTGTGGCTCCGGTCGCCGTCTCCCGCGACGTGCCCGTGGTGCTCACCGTGCACGACCTCAGCTTCGAGCACCGTCCGCAGGACTTCAGCGCCTACGAACGGGCGTGGCACCGGCTGGCCCGGCCGCGGCGGCAGGCCCGGCGAGCGGCGCGGCTGATCACCGACTCCGAGCAGGTCAGCCGTTCCCTCGTGGAGGAATGGGGCATCGCGGAGGACCAAATTCGGACAATCCTTCCGGGCCCGGGACGGGCGCCCGGGCCGGCGGGCGCGCTGCCGCCCGGCCTGCCCGAGAGCTACGTGCTCGCGGTGGGGGCCCTCGAGCCACGCAAGCGGCCGGACCTCGTGATCGAGGCTCACGCCCAGGCCCGGGCGCGCGGCCTCGAGGCGGGTCTGGTGCTGGCCGGCGACGGCCCGCTGCGGAGTCAGCTCGAAGGCGCCGCGGACGCCACGCTGCTCGGCTTCGTCTCGGATCCGGTCCTCGAGGCCCTCTACCGAGGCGCCCTCGCGCTCGTGTGCGTCTCGGAAGAGGAGGGCTTTGGCTTCACGCCGCTCGAGGCGCTGGCGCGCGGCACGCCGGCGGTGGTTTCCGACCTGCCGGTGTTCGGCGAGACGCTCCCCGAGGGCGCGCTGCGCGTGGCGCGCGGCGACGCCGAGGCGCTGGCCGATGCCCTGCTTCAGCTCGAGAACGAGCCCGGACTGCGCGAGCGCCTCGTGGCGGCCGGTGCAGACGCGCTCGGGCGAGTGTCGTGGGACCGGGCGGCCGCCGAAACGCGCGCCGTGCTCGCGGAGGTCGCACGGTGACCGGCTTCGCGGTCGTCACCGTCATCCACGACTCGGCGTCCGAGCTCGAGCGGCTGCTGGCGAGCATCGAGCGCTTCCTGCGCCCGCCACCCGAGCTGATCGTGGTGGACAGCGGCTCGACGGATGCCGGCGCGGAGGTGGCTCGCGCCGCCGGCGCGCGAGGTCGTGGGGCTCGACGGCAACCTCGGCTTCGGCGCGGCCAACAATGCCGGCCTGGCAGCGCGTGTCCGCTACCGGTGACCGCGCTCCTCAACCCAGACACGGAGCTGCTCGACGACGGGCTCGTGAAGCTGGTGGCCGAGGCCGCCACGCGCAACGCGCTGCTGGTCCCGCGGCTGCTCAACGCGGACGGCAGCGTCCAGGACAGCGCCCATCCGCTGCCCGGGACGGTGGAGGCGCTGATTCCCGCCGCGCTGCCGCGGCCCCTGCTTCCGGGACCGCTGCGGCGCCGCTACGAGCCGTGGCGCAGCAGCCGGCCGCGGCCGGTGGGCTGGGCGATCGCCGCCTGCGTGGTGGCGCGCACCGATCTGCTGCGCCGCGCCGGGCCGTTCGATCCCGGCGCCTTTCTGTTCTACGAGGACCTCGAGCTGTGCCTGCGCGCCGCGGATCTCGGGGCGCCGACGCTCCTGCGCCCGAGCGTGAGCGTGCGCCATCTCGGGGGCACCTCGGTGGCGCGGGCCCTCGGGGACGATGCGCTCGCTCTGGCGGCCCGGCGGCGCAGAGAGGTGGTGGCCGGCATCTCGGCAGCGGCGCTCTGGCGCTCGACGACCTCGCCCAGGCCGTCACCTACGGCACGCGGGCGCTGACCCGGACCGTGCTGCGCCGCGACGCGAGCTATGACCGAGCCCAGCTGCGGGCGCTCGGGAGTGCCGTGCGCAAAGGCCGAAGCCACTAACCTGGCCCGCCTGATGCGGAGATGGGTTCTCGCGGCCGGCGCGACGGCCCTGATCGTCCTGCCGACGGTGCTCGCGTTCTTCTCGGGGGGCTTCTTCGACAAGCCGCGCATCATCGCGGCGCTCGTCGCCTGGGTGCTGGTGGTCCTGGCCGCCCTGTTCTCTCCCCGGCCGCTGCCGGTATCGACCGCGGGGCGCCTGGCCCTGCTGGGGCTGGCTCTGCTCTGCGCCTGGACGGCCCTGTCGATCACCTGGGCGCCGATCGGCGGGCGGGCCCAGGACGACCTGCAGCGGCTGCTGCTCTACCTGGGCGTCTTCACCGCCGCGGTCGGCGCTGCTCCGCGAGCCCGGCGTGCGCCGGGCGCTCGAGCCCGCGCTCGCGCTCGGCGCCTTCGTCGTCGATCGCGTACGGGCTGTCCGAGCGCCTGCTGCCGGGGGTGATCGACCTCGACCAGAGCGGGACCTCGGCCGGGCGCCTCGAGCAGCCGCTCACCTACTGGAACGCCTACGGGATCCTCGCCGCGCTGGGCTTCGTGCTCGCGGTGCGGGTGGCGGGCGACCCGGCCCGTGGCCGCGCGCTGCGGTCGGTGCTCGCGGCGGCCGGTGTGGTGCTCGGCCTCGGCGTGTACCTCAGCTTTGCGCGCGGCGCCCTGGCCGCGGTGGCGGTGGGCGTGCTGGTGCTGCTGGCCCTCGCACCGGAGTCGCGGCCCCAGCTGCGCAGCGTCGTCACGGTCGGCGTGGCGGCCGCAGCGGCCTCCCTCGTGGCGAGCGGCCTGGACGACGGTCACCTCGCTGGAGACCCGCGACAGCGGCGAGGGGCTGCTGATGTTCGCCGTGCTCGTCGTGGCCGCGCTCGCGGCCGCGTTCTTCGCACCCCGCCCCGCGCGCCGGCCGATCAAGGCTCCGAGTCGCTGCCCGGCTCCCGGCCGGCAACGGTGGCCGGCGCTGACGCTGCTCGTGCTGGTGGTCGGCGGCCTCGTGCTGGCGGCCTTCGAGGGCAAGCCGGAGGGAGCCTCCCCCGCCGCCGGCGCCGATCCCGCCCGGCTCGGCTCGATCGACACCAACCGCTACCGCTACTGGGAGGTGGCCGCCACCAACTTCGCCGACAACCCGATCGAGGGTCTGGGCTCGGGCGGCTTCCGAGTCGAGTGGCTGAAGAACGAGGACCGAGTGGACGCCTCCGGCGACGCCCACTCGCTCTACCTCGAGACCGCCGCAGAGCTGGGCGTCGTGGGGCTCGCCTGCCTCCTGCTCTTCCTCGGCGGCGTGGCGGCCGCGCTGGTCCGGCTGTACCGGCGCGACCCCGCGGCCGCCACGGGCGTGGCCGCAGGCCTGGCAGCGTGGGCCTTCCACGCCGGGCTCGACTGGGACTGGGAGATGCCCGCCGTGACGCTGCCCGCGATCCTGTTGGCGGCAGCGGCGGTCGCCTGGGGCGAGGAGACCGTGCCGGAGCGAGACCCTGATTACGCTTCTCCCGTGAGCCGATCCGACCGATCCGAGGCGCGCGCGTGACCGAGACCTTCCCCGCGCAGGCGCCCGCCCCCTCCCACTACACCGGCAACGGATCGAACGGCGCCCAGCGCGCCTCCCGGCCACCAGGCGAGATGCTCCCGTCCTGATCAACGCCCGTGCGGCCGCCCGCCGCGAGATCGGCGGCGTCGAGCGGGTGACGATCGAGATGGCCGCCCGGCTGCCCCGGCTGCAACCCGGCGCGCTACGCGATGGCCCGGCCGCCGACCGCGCTCGCCTACCGGGCCGGACACCTGTGGGAGCAGGCCCTGCTGCCCGCCGCCTCGCGCGAGGCGCGCGTGCTCTACTGCCCGGCCAACCTCGCGCCGGTCGCGTCGCGCCGCACCGTCGTGGTGATCCACGACCTCGCCGCGCTGCGCCACCCCGGCTGGTACTCGTCGGTCTACGCCTCCTACCAGAAGCGCATCGCTGCCGCTGCTGGCCCAGCGCGCCCGGCGGGTGATCGCCCCGTCGGAGTTCTCGCGGCGCGAGCTGGCCGAGGGTCTCGATCTCGACCCGGGCCGCATCGTCGTGGTGCCTCAACGGCGTCGACAGCCGCTTCTCGCCGGACGCCGACGTCGAGCCGGTGCGCCGCGCCTTCGGCCTCGAGCGGCCCGTACATCCTGGTGGTGGGCACGCGCATCGCGCGCAAGAACCTCGCCTCGCTGGCCGAGGCGCGGCGACCGGCTGCGAGAAGGAGGGCATCGAGCTCGTGTCGGCCGGCTCGGGCCGCGCCTACATGCGCCCCGGCGAGACGCCGCCGCTGCGCGCGCTCGGCTACGTGGACGACGGTGCACCTGCCCGGGCCTCTACGCGGGAGCGCTGGCGCTGGCGATGCCGTCGCTCTACGAGGGCTTCGGCCTGCCGGTGCTCGAGGCGATGGCCAGCGGCGTGCCCGTGGTGGCCGCCGACCGGACCGCGCTGCCCGAGACCTGCGGCGACGCCGCCCTGCTGGTGGACCCCGACGACGGCGAGGCGCTGGGCGACGCCCTGCTCGAGCGCCGCCACCGACGAGAGCGTGCGCGAGCGGCTGGTGCCGGCGGGCCTGGAACGAGCCGCGTACTTCAACTGGGACCGCAGCGCCCGGCTCACCGACGCCGCGATCGGCGACGTGCTCGCCGAGGACGAGCCGCTCGTCGCCGCGACCGCGCCCGGCGCCGGCCAACGGCTGCCCGCCCGCGCACCGGCGTGGCGGTGTCCACGATCATCGTCAACCACGAGCGCCGCAACCTGCTGCGCATGTGCCTGCAGTCGCTCGAGCGTGGCCCTCAAGGCGGTGGACGAGGAGACCGAGGTGATCGTGGTCGACAACGGCTCTCGGGACGGCTCGGTCGAGCTCGTGCGCGAGCGCTTTCCCGAGGTCAAGCTGGTCTCGCTCGAGCGCAACGAGGGCTTCGCCGGCGGCGTCGCACGCGGCATCGCCGAGAGCCGGGGCGAGTGGATCGCCGTGTTCAACAACGACACCACCGTCGAGCCCGACGCCGTGGCGCTGATGCTCGAGGCCGGGCGCGCGCGACGAGCGCGTCGGGTCGGTGGCGGCCCAGATGCGCTTCGCCGACCGGCGCGACGTGCTCAACTCGGCCGGGCTCGAGCTCGACCGGCTGGGCATCGCGGCCGACCGGCTGGTGGGCACGCGCGTCGAGCGACCACCCCGAGCGGGAGCCCTACGAGGTCTTCGGGGCCACCGGCGGCGCGGCGATCTTCCGGCGCGCGATGCTCGACCAGGTGGGCGGCTTCGACGAGACCTTCTTCGCGTTCTTCGAGGACGCCGACCTCGCCTGGCGCGCCCAGGCTCACGGCTGGCGGGCGCTCTACGCGCCCGCGGGCCGTCGTCTACCACCACCACTCCGCCACCGCCCAGCACGGCTCTCCGGCCAAGCTCTACCTCGTGGGGCGCAACCGCGTGCGCACGCTGGCCAAGAACGCCTCCACCGGGATGCTGCTGCTGCAACGGGCCCTGGATGGTCGCCTACGACACCGCCTACGTGGTCTTCACCTCGGTGGCCGGCCGCACGCTGGCGCCCCTGCGCGGCCGCCTGCGCGGGCCTGCGCGAGTGGCGCAGCTACCGCCGCCGCGGGCGCGCCGCACCGCCGCTCCGTGCGGCTGCCCAAGCCGCTCGGCTTCCGGCGCGCGCTGCAGCGCCACAAGGGCTACACCGAGTATCAGGCCGCGGAGCTCGAAGCTGCGTGAGCAGCCGGCCCGGAACGCTCACCGCCGACGAGCAGCACGGCTGCGCCACGGAGCCGCTGACGATGCGCACGGCGCTCGTCCACGACTGGTTCCAGGGCTACCACGGAGCCGAGCGCACCGTCGCGGCGATGCTCGACCTGTTCGAGCGCGATCCGGACATCTTCACCTTCCACGCCGCCCGCGAGCTGCTGCCGCCGCGCCTCGGCTCGGCGATCGTGCGCGAGTCGCGCCTGGGCGTGCTGCCCGGCGTGCGCCAGCGCGGCCACGACCCGGGCCGCTGGCGCTGGCTGCTGCCCTACATGCCGCGCTACTTCGAGCGCCTCGACCTGTCCGGCTACGAGCTGGTGCTCAGCTCGTCGCACGCCTGCGCCGCCGGCGTGCGCACGCCCGCCGGACGCGCTGCACGTCTGCTACTGCCACACGCCCGATGCGCTACGTCTGGATGCCGGACGCCGAGCAGAACCGGGTGCGACGGCGTCAAGGGCGCGGCGCTGCGGGCGCATGCGCGGCCGGCTGCGCCGCTGGGACCGGGAGGCCTCGCGGCGGCCCGACGTCTACGTGGCCAACTCGACCGCGGTGGCCGAGCGGATCCGGGACTTCTACGAGCGCGACGCCGTGGTGGTGCCCCCGCCGGTGGCCGTCGGCGACTTCCCGCGCGACGTCCCGCGCGACCCGAGCCGCTTCCTCTGGGTCCACCGGCTGGTCTCCTACAAGCGCCCGCTCGAGGTGGCCGAGGCCTTCCGCGAGCTCCCCGACCTGCGCCTGACGATGGTCGGCGTCGGGCCGCTCGAGGCGCAGCCTGCGGGCGGCGCTGCCGCCCAACGTCGAGCTGCTCGGCTGGCTCGCGCGCGAGCAGCTGGCCGAGCTGTTCGCCGGCGCGCGGCGGCTTCATCCACGTGGGCGAGGAGGACTTCGGCATCTCGATGGTCGAGGCGCTGGCCGCCGGAGCGCCGGTGCTGGCCGCCGACCGCGGCGGCGCCCGCGACATCGTGCGCCCGGGCGCAGGACGGCGTGCTGATCGACGACGGCTCCGAGCCCGAGCAGATCCGCGCCGGGGTACGCGAGCTGGCCGAGCGGCGCTGGGACGCGGACGCCCTTCGCCAGAGCGCCGAGCGCTTCTCCGAGGAGCGCTTCCGCGAGCGCCTCGGCGAGGTGCTGCGCGCCCACGGCGCGCGCTGAGCCGCCGCCAGCGTCCGATCCACCGCCTCTTCGGCGCTCGCTCGTGCGACCGGAAGCCGAGTCTGCACGTGCTCTCGCAGTTCCTGATTGCGCTCGAGGCCGGCCGAGATCATGGCCCCGAGAGCGGCGCCGTCGAGGCCATCCGCCGGCAGGACCCAGTCGTCGAGCCCAAACCGCTCCAGCACCCCGCGGGTCTTCGGCAGATACCCGAGCCCGACGATGGGCGTGCCCGCACATAGGGCGAGGATGCCCGAGTGGAGCCTGGACGCCACCACCAGCTCGAGCCCGCCGTAGAAGCCGGAGAGAGCCGCGTCCGAGGAGTCCCCGAGGTCCACAAACGTGGTGTCGAGGCCGCCGGCGTCGAGCCGTGCGGTGAGCTCACGTCCCACGGCGGTGTCGTCGTCGCTGCGATGAGCCGCGACCTGGGAGATCACCACCACCGGCCTGCGTCCTCCTCCCAGTGCCGCTTCGAGCCCGTCGGCCAGGGCGGTCAGGTAGCGCCGGTGACCGGCCGTATCGACGCCCGGCAGCCCGTTCATCACGGTGACGCCGATCGCGTCTGGCGCAGCGCGGGCCTCCGCCGCTGCCTCGGGTTCGAGCGCGAACGCGACATCGTCGCAGAGCGCCGGGTCCACCCCCATCCGCCTGCACACCTCGACGGAGACGGGCTCTCGTGCGATGACCAGCCGGCTGCGGCGCAGCTCCCGTGCGACCAGCGAGGCCCACAGACGCGAGCGAAAGGGCCCGACCGACTGAGAGAACAGGACGACCGGCACCCCCGCCCGCCGCGCCGCTCGCAGCGGCAACAACCGCCGAAACAGGTTGAGGCGCGCTGTCCGGCTGCCGTCGTCGTAGAGATAGCCACCGCCGGCCGAGACGCAGACATCGGCCCAATCGAAGTGCGCCCGACCACCCGGCCGAAGGAGGTCGCGTACGGCACGCCGCACGATGGTGGGCTTCGACGGGCCTCCCCGATCGTCGGGCCAGACCGGGGCCAGCGGCTCCACTCGCTCGACCCCGTAGCGGCCGCCGTCCGCGGGGTCGTCCGACATCACCCTCACCGAGCAGCCGCGCTCCCCGAAGAGCCGGACCATCTGGCTGACGATCATCCCGTCGCCTCGGTTGCCGGCCGAGTAGGCGTTGACGATCAGTACGTTCACGAGCCGTCCGCCAACCGCGCCCTCACCACGACGGCGAGCATGGCAGCCGCCATCGCCGTGAGCGAGCAGGCAAAGGCCACCGAGGCGCCGATCTCGTCCCCGTCAGGCACGAGGATGAAGGAGAGCGCCAGGGCGAGCACGGTCGTCGCGCCGGCGATCGCCAGGAGCGCCCGCTCGCGGCCGAGCGCCACGAGCGCGTACCAGGCGACTCCCACGACCGCGTACGCCGGCGCAGCGGCCATCAGCACGCGGGTCGGGCCGGGCAGCATCGGCGAAGTCCGATCCAAAGGCGGCGTTCACCACCTGCTCGGCGAAGATGACGCCGACCGCGGCGATGAGCAAGCCCGCGACGAGCGCGCCTGCCAGCAGGCGACCCAGGAGGCGCCAGCCGCGCGGCGGATCCGAGCTCATGAGCAGCGTGACGCTCGGGAGCACGGCGAAACCGCTCGTGGTGGCGAGAATCAGCACGGCGTCCGCGAGCCGCTGGGCAGCCGAAAACCAGGCGAGGGCGCTCGCGCCTGCGAGATTGGCGAGCACAAACGTGGGCACACGCGTTATCAACGCCAGCGCCGTCGAGGCGATCCCGAGCTGCAGGCCGATGCGCAGCAGCTGACGCCAGGCATCACCCAAGGAGCGCTGAACGGGCTGGACGTGACGCCACAGCCCTGCGAAGGCCGCGAGTGCTGACAGCACCTCCTTGGCGAGCAGGATGGCGAGTACCGCCACGAGGCCTCCCCCTGCCGCCAGCGCCACGGCCGCCGCGGTCACGAAGACGATCGCCCCCACGCCCTGCAGCACGGCTTCGTAGACGGATCGCCCTACACCGCGAAGTGTCGTGGCCGCGAAGTTGAACAGCGTGTTCGTGACCACGAACAGACACGTAAGAGCCAAGGCCACACCACCCGAACCGGGCGCGGAATCGAGCAGGCCGAAGGCGAGCGCCACTGCTCCGCCGATCACCCCGCCGGCGGCGATCACCGGGAGGCTCGACCAGAACGCCTCGGCCGGAGAGCGCCGTCCCGCGGAGATCTCACGGCTGGCGGCGAGGGCCACACCGGTATCGGCCAGCATGCTGAACGTGATGGCGACGACGATCAGGTAGGAGTAGCCGGCGAACTCCTCGACGGAAAAGAGGCGAGCTGCGACGACCAGGAATACGAGCTGCGCGAGCTTGCCCAGCAGGCGCGAGCCGACGGTCAACGACGAGATCGCGAGGATCTTGCGGTCGGTGCCGCTGATCTGCCTCAGCGTGCCCAGGCCGTCGGGAGCCGGGCCGGTGTCGCGGCGCTCCGCCGTGGGTGGCAGCTTCAGCGCCCATGCGGCGGGCGCTCAGGCGTGTTCCGAAGAACGTGCAAGCGCCGCTCGGTAAGCACGGTCGAGGCCTTCGGCCTGAGCCTCGACGGTGAACATTCGCTCGACTCGCCTGCGTCCGCTCGCGCCGAGCTCGGCGCGCAGCTTCGGCTGATCGGCGAGCCGGCGGACAGCGGCGGCCAGCCCCCTCACATCGCCGGGCTCCACCAGCAACCCGCCGTCCGAGCCGAGCTGTTCGGGAATGCCGCCGACCCGGGTCCCCACCACCGGCACCCCCATCGACATGGCCTCGAGCACGGCCAGCGGGCATGGGTCCATCCGCGAAGGCATCACGAAGACGTCCCAGTCGGCGAGCTCCGCGTACGGCTCGACGCCCGACCGGTGGACTATCCCCTCGGCCTGCGCGGTCGCGAGCGTCCGCTCCGCCCACGGGCGCTCGCCGCCGACGACCGGCTCGCCGATCAGGCGGAACTCCATCGAGCCCCTTTCGTCGCGCAGCAGCCGGCTGGCCGCCAGGAACAGGTCGCTGCCCTTGCGGCTGCAGATCGTGCCGATCGTCCCGACCACCAGACGGCCGTTGCCGCCCCTGGCCGTCGCCGAGGGCGGCTCGACGCCGGGATAGACCACGAACGGGTCCAGACCCCTTCCCCGCAGCGGCGCTGCGGTCGCCTCTGAAACGGCAACCACCGCGTCCGCTCGCCGGGCGAGAGCTCCGGCTGCCAGGCCCTTCGCGCCGGCGGGCAGCGTCTCGTGAACATGGAGCACCACCGGTGCCGGGTGCCGAGGACGAGTCACGACCTCCGGCAGCACGAGCAGCGTGTTGGCATGGATGACGTCCGCGCGCTGACACGCCAGCCAGGATCGGAACCCACGAAGGTAGGGCAGGACGCTCGTCACCCGCCGCAGCGGCCCTGGAGGCTCGGAGAGGCCACGGGGGCTGAAGCGCAGCAAGCGCTCCGTGCCGGCGACCTCGTAACCCCGGCGCCTGAGTTCCGCCTCTGCGGGCCCGCGGCCCGGCACCCAGAAGCGAAAACTCCAGCCCCGGCGCTCCAGCGGGCCAAGAGCGCTGAGTAGAGATGACGTCGCGCCTCCCAGCAGCGGCTCGTGCAGAACCACCGCGACGCTGAGGCTCCTCGGCCGCACGGGGTCGAGGGGGGTCATTCCGGGTTCTGCTGAGTCCGTGCCCGGAACAGCTCCCTCTGCAGACGCACCGCGCGTTCCAGATAGCTGTTGTCGGTCAGCTTCCACTCATCGTCTTCCCGCGTCAGGTCGAAAGCGCGCGCAGTCTGCTTCACGTCGATCCGCCCGTTGGGTTGGCCGGCTTTGGATTCCAGCAGAACGAACACCTTGGCCTGTCCCGCTCCTTCGGTGACCTCCACCAGCCGGGGACGGCTGAGCAGCCCGAGTCCGGTGGCGCCAACCGCCAGCTGGCGCTCCATCCGCGCCGGGCTCATCGCCACCGCCTTCGAGTAGTAGCTCGACGCAACGGAGGCGTCGTCGAACTGCAGCGCCCGCCACCACTCGAACACGGTGCGCTGAGGCGAACCGGGTGGCTGTCCCTCCACGGCCGCTCGGGTCAGGAGCCAAGGTCCCTCGACGCGCCGGCCCGCATCATCGGATTGCAGCGATCCGCATCCGCAGACTGCGAGGAGGGCGATGAGAGTGATACCGCCCGGCGCACGCCTCACGCGCGCTGCTCCGACGCCGTGCGAGCGCCCGGCAGCCGTCCGAAGCCGTGCACGGCGAGCAGGAAGGGCAGCCCGAGCGTGAGGGCGAAGCCGATCGCGATCGAATAGGAGCCAACCATGAACTCGTAGAGGACTATCAGCGCCAGCGCGAATAGGCCAACCCGGTACTGACGTCCGCGCCGGCTGGGAGCCGAGCAACGAGAGCAACAGGCGGCACACCGCACCGAGCATCAGGCCGCCCACCGCGACCCCCCAGAGTCCGAAGTCGATGAAGAAGTCCCCGATGGCGGTGGGAGGTCTCCCGGCGGTGAACTGGTTGCCCCAGACCTCCCGGCGGAAGACGATGTCGCCTCCGTCGGGCTTGCCGGAGTCGAGGCGGCGCGGCACGTACGAACGCACGGCATCCACGAGGAAGCCCCCGTGCCGGTGTGGCCGGTCGCGGCCGTAGATGGTCGTGGCCAGCATCAGGCTGTCGTAGCCACTCAGGTCGTTGAGGATCACGCGCTGGTCGAGCACGCGCTCCGCCGCTACGGAGGCGGCCTCGCGCAGACCCTGCTCGTCGGCAACGGTGCGCAACACCACGGCACTGCTGGCGAACGCGAGCAGGAGGATGCCGGCCACAAGGAGCTCGCGTGTTCGCCAGCGGCGCCACAGGTAGTTGACGACCACGACGAGCGCGAGCAGCGTGATGAACACGCGGGCCCGAGAGCCGGTGACCAGCCACAGAGCCGACACGGTCCCGATGCTGAGAGCAAGGAGGGCCTTTTCGAGCCGTTCGCGCGGGCGCCGCCAGGCGACCCAGATCACCAGGGCAGCCGAACTGAAGCCGGCCAGGAGAAAGAGCACGAAGCTGTCCGAGGAAGCCCTCTGCTCGACGGCAGTCTCGAGTGCGGCGATCGGCCCTCCGGCGCGGGCAATGATCGCCGCCTGAGCTGCGACCCCGATGGCCAGCGCACAGGCAATCGCTGCTCGCTCGTTGATCACCGAGGTCCGGCCCCCCAAGCCGGCGAGCTTCTGACGAAGCGGAACCCAACGCGCCATCCAGTAGCCCACCAGGAGCGCGGCCAGGAACAGCGCGCAGGCCCCCTGGGCCCGGGCGAACGTCGTCTCGAGGGGCTCCCGGAGTCGCCCGGAGACATAGAGAGCGATCTCCTGCGTCTCGAGGAGGGTCAGTGACTCCAGCGAGTCGCGGGTGTACAGGTAGCTGAACAGGTCCTCCCAGCCGAGGAACAGCTGGAGAGGCCGCGCGACGAACAGGAGCGCCGCCACCGCCAGCAGGATTGGAAGCGGCTCGAAGAAGCGGCCCCGTGCCAAGAACCAGATCAACAGCGGAATGGTGGCCGTGGCGCACCAGGCCAGCCACAGCCATGCCACCGGCGCGCCCGCCAGCAGCATCACTGCCGCCGTGATGAGCGGAGCCGCCGCGACGGCCGCCACCGCGGCGGTGAGGATCGGGTTGTTCGTGGTCGACAACGCTCGGACGTGCATTTCAGAGGAGGGCTACTCGCGTCGCTCCGGGCGGCGAACCAGGTAGATCTCCTGGCTATCCATCACGGCGGGAATCCCGTTCTCGTGTCGCAGGAGCTCGAGGTCTCCGAGCAGACGGCGCTCGACCCAGGTCCTGGGCGTGTAGGCGGCGCACAGATTCGTCCCGGCCGCTCGCGGCGAGGTGGCGACGAACTCGCCTTCGAGATAGCGGCTCAGCGCCGCACCGGTGAGCTCGCGCCGCGCGTGCACGTCACCCTTCGTGGTGAAGAGCAGAAGGCCCCCGGCCTTGAGCACCCGCTCGAGCTCTCTGATCCAGGCGAGCTGAGCGTCCTCCCCGAGGTGCGTGAAGACCGAGAAGGCGTAGGCAACGTCGAACTCGGACTCGGCCGCCGGGAGAGGTGGGGCCTCGGCGTTGCCGCGCGCCTCGACGAAAGGAAGGTTCGCGTTGCACCACGCGACCAGTTCGGGGTTGTAGTCGGTTCCCACTGTCCGGACGTCGCCGAGATCAGCCCAGTGACGTAGGACCCGGCCACAGCCACACCCGAAGTCGAGCATCGCGCCGGCGCTTGCCAGCTCCAGTCCTTGCTCGGCCACGAAGCGCCGGACCACGTCGGCACAGGCCCGGCCGTGAGCCTGGAAGGCATCAGCGTCGGTGTGCCCGACCACCCGGATCATGAGGAGGGGCGAGGGCAGCGGCAATCCGTCGGCGCCGACCGTCGCCGTGTCGGTGGCCCGCATCGCGCGGATCCGCTCGCGCAGCCGAAACGCAGGCTTGGTGAGCCCGATCGCGTCAACCCCTCTGCGCGCCGTCTGCACCGCGAATTCTCGCCTCAATCAACGCCTCCCGAAATTGCGCTTCTAGCGGCCGTCCAGGGGCCCGTCCGTGGCGACCACTGGAGCCGCGTCGGCGGCGAGACTCAGCCGGGGCCATTCTCATAGCGAATCAGAGAGCCGAGCCGGGCGGCCCGCCGGGGATGAATTTCGGACCACCGGCTGACACGTTTCGAGAGCCTCGTTTAAGGTGCGCGACCCTAGGTGCAGCCCGTCGGTACCACCCACGGACGCGCAACCTCCGCGCCGACCGGACAAACCGGTCCGCCGCGCCGGGCTCCGGCCGCGCGGAAGGATGCGCTGAGGCGACGACTGCTGTTTGCAGCCGACGTCGGCTGCTTCCTGCTCGCGATCGGCGTCGATGACCCTCGTCGAGGGCACCACCGACCCGCTCGTGGGCGCTCGTCGACCCTGCCCCTGTGGCTGGTCGTGGCCAAGATGGAGGGCCTCTACGACGCCGACCATCCGAAGATCTGGCACCTCACCGTGGACGAGGCGCCCGCGATCTTCCACTGGATCACCCTGTCGGTGGCCGGCACGCTGTTCTTCATCCGGGCCCTGCCCGACGAGACCCTCACGGTGGAGAGCGCCGTCGCGCTGTACGTCGCCGCGCTCGTCTCCGCGTTCGCGCTGCGGGCCGCGGCGCGGGCGATCTGGCGCCGGCGCGTGCCGCCGGAGCGCGCGCTCGTGCTCGGCAGCGGGGCCCTGGCCGACGCCGTCGCGCGCAAGCTGGCGCTCGAGCCCGGCCATCACCTCTCGGTGATGGAGTTCTCGGGATCCGAGCACGACGGCAA
Organism: uncultured Thermoleophilaceae bacterium; assembly: GCA_963733655.1. GTDB lineage: Bacteria > Actinomycetota > Thermoleophilia > Solirubrobacterales > Thermoleophilaceae > JACVRW01. The sequence goes on along the minus strand of CAVTEX010000007.1, from coordinate 24,251 downwards.
CGGCAACGGCGACGGCACGCCGTACGTGGCGGAGGTCGAGCGCCTGGGCGAGCTCTCCCAGGAAGATCTCCAGTGGCTGCTGGCCGAGGCGCGGGTGGAGCGCGTGGTGCTGGCCGTGCCCGAGCTCGACGAGAGCACCCTGGCCCACGTGGTCTCGGCCTGCCGCTCGGGCGGCATCAAGCTGAGCGTGGTCCCTCCCATGCGGGCGATGCTCGGCACGGCGGTGGAGCTCAACCACATCGCCGAGATGCCGGTGATCGAGTACCGCACCTGGGGCACCTCGCCGTCGACGATGGCGATCAAGCGGGCGCTCGACGTGGTCGTCTCGGCCTCCGCGCTCGTGGTGCTCGTGCCGCTGCTCGTCGCTGATCGCGATCGCCGTGCGGCTCGACTCGCGGGGCCCGGCTCTGTTCACCCAGCTGCGGGCCGGGCGCCACGGCAAGCCCTTCCGCATCCTCAAGTTCCGCACGATGTGCCATGACGCCGAGGAGCGCATCTCCGAGGTGATCTCGATCGACGAGCTGCCGGAGCCGATGTTCAAGCTGCGCGAGGACCCGCGCGTGACCCGCGTGGGACGGTTCCTGCGGCGCACGAGCCTCGACGAGCTGCCGCAGCTGTTCAACGTCCTGCGCGGCGACATGAGCCTGGTGGGGCCTCGTCCCGAGGAGGTCTGGCTGGTGGAGCGCTACGGCGAGACCCAGCGCTTCCGCCTGCAGATGCGCCCTGGCCTGACCGGGCCGATGCAGGTGCACGGCCGCGGCCAGCTCAACTTCCAGGAGCGCATGGCCGTGGAGCGCGAGTACGTGGAGAACTACAGCCTGCGCAAGGACATCAAGATCCTGTTCCGCACCGGGTCGGCGATTTTCGGGGCGCGCGGGGCGTACTGAGCGGGCTCAGCCGGCTTCGACTATCTCGCGCAGTCGAGACTCGAAGACCGAGCGGCTGAACGTCTGCGCGTGGGCGCGGATGTCCTCGGAGTCGAACTGCGTGAGGTCCGTGCGAAGCGCCCGCGCCATTCCGGCGGCGTCGCCGTTGGGCACGAGCCAGCCGGTGCGTCCGGGTATGACCGTCTCGCGGGCTCCGCCGGCGTTCACGGCGATCACCGGGCGGCCCGCCGCCTGGGCCTCGACCGCCGCCATGCCGAACTCCTCCACCGAGGGCACCAGCAACGCGGCCGCCTCGGCGTAGAGCCCAGGCAGCTCCTCGTCGGCCACCCGTCCCAGGAACTCCGCCTGCCCCCGGTAGCGGGCCTTCAGCCTGCGAAGCTCCGGTCCCGCACCCGCGACCTTGATCGGCACGCCCGCGGCCGTGGCAGCTTCGATCGCCAGGTCGGCGCGCTTGTGGGCGACGAGCTCGCCGACGAAGAGCACGTAGTCCTCGGGCTCTGAGACGGCGAAGCGCTCGACGTCGACCGGCGGATGCACCACCGGCGCGTCCCGGCCCCAGAAACGCCGGATCCGGTCCGGGTGACCTGCCCGTTGGCCACGTACTGGTCGACGTGCCGGGCCGCCCTCCGGTCGAAGGCGCGATGGCGCCGCAGCAAGAGGTTGAGGACCGGCCGCGCCGAGCGCGGAATGCCATCGAGCGGCAAAGGCGCGGTCGTGCCAGGCGTAGCGGAACGGCGAGTGGCAGTAGCAGACGTGCCTCGCGCCGCTCGGCTTCCGGATCCCGTGAGCGAACGCGCTGCTGCTGGAGACTATGCAGCTCGCCCCGTCCACCGGAAGCCGCCTGACCGCGTTGGGGAGCACCGGCAGGGTCCCACGGAAGTGGCGCTGGCGGAGACCCAGGCGTTGCAGCGGCGAAGTCAGGACCCTGTGCCCGGCGAAGCGTCCGTGCGTGGCCGCCTCGTCGTAGAGCAGCGTGGCGATCGGCGCCTCCGGCCACATGTCGCTCATGGCGGCGAAGGTGCGCTCGGCGCCACGAAGCACAAGCAGGTAATCGTGGACGAGTAAGAGGTTGGGCATGGGCAGCGCTGCGCGCCGAACAATACGGCGCATCTCCCGTTCGCGCTTTACGGGATCTGCCAATGCCTACAGGTTGCTTTGTTAGGGTGCCCGGCCTTGCGATCCCAAGCCCGCCCAATTCTCCTTGTCATAGCCCTCCTGCTGGCCTCGCTGGCCACAGCGTCCAGCGCCGAAGCGGCCAAGAGGAAAGCGCCCTTCGGGTTCTTCGCGAGCGTGCTGCCGCCTGTCATGAACAGCTCGGGCACGGTTTCCGACCTCGTCCTTGAGAGGCAGATGGCGCTGATGGCGCGCTCCGGCGTCGAGTCGGTGCGGGTAAGCCGTGCCTGGGCCGATCTCGAGCCGGCCCCAGGTGGCTACGACCTTCGAGAGCTGGACAGGGTTGTCGCGGCCGCTGCCCGCCACCGGCTGGAGGTGATCGTGAACGTCACCCGCACGCCTCGCTGGGCGGCCGCGAATCCGAGTGACCCTGACTACTGGCGTCTGCCACCGGCGGACAACGGCACCTTCGGACGGATGATGGCGCAGCTGGTGCGGCGCTACGGCCCGGCCGGGACGCTGTGGTCGCAGAACCCGTCCGTGCCGAAGGTCGCCGTGCGCCAGTGGCAGATCTGGAACGAGCCGACGGGCCCGGCACATTGGAAGCTGCGGCCGTGGGCTCCGACCTACACGCAGCTGCTCAAGGCCGCGTACGAGTCGATCAAGGCCGTGGATCCCGGCGCCAAGGTCGCCTCCGGTGCCCTGGTGGCCACCGCCACCGGGAGGCGCATCTACACCCAGTGGGACGGCGCACGTGAGCTCTACCGGGCCGGCGCCAAGCGCTACATGGACGTCGTCTCGATTCATCCCTTCACGAACAACTCCGTCTCGGCGAGGGAGACGGCCAAGCAGACGCTCCAGATCGTCAAGCGCGTCCGTGCGGTGATGCGCAAGAACGGGGACGGCCGCAAGCCGGTCGTCCTGTCCGAGATGACCTGGCCCGCTTCGAAGGGCAAGGTGCCGAAGAGTGCGGAGCGCTACTTCTCGGTGTCTCGGAAGGGGCAGGCGGCTCGTCTGAAGGCCGCCTACGCGGCACTCGTCAAGGCGCGCCGCAAGCTGCGGATAACAAATGCATACTGGTACACGTGGGCCACCCCATACGACAGGAGTGGGTCCATCTCGGTAATGGCGTTCAACTTCTCGGGCCTCACTCGGTTCAAGGGAGGGGCGTTCAAGCCGTTGCCGATCCTGCGGACCTACGCGCGCACCGCCGCGAAGTACCAGGGCTGCAAGAAGACAGCAAACGCTCGCCGCTGCCGTTAGGGTCCTGGGCCTGCGCAGCCGCGGAGAGGTCGGTGCGCATGGGGACCCCGGCCGTATGACCGAGACCAGAACCCAGGGACTGGCGTCGACCCGGCTCGTACCGGCCGAAGCTTCGGTAGGCCCGTTCGCCCAGACGCGGTCCGGCTACCGGCGCGAGCTGACCGGCCGGGTCGCGCTCGTGGCGGCGGACGCGATCGCCGTGGTGGCTTCGATGCTCCTGGTAGCCGTCCTCACGGGCGATTCGCTCACCCCGTGGGCACTCGCGGTGCTGCCGCTCTACGTCCTGGTGGCAAAGACCGCGGGCCTCTACGACCGCGACCAGTTCGTACTTCACAAGACCACCCTCGACGAGGTGCCGGTGCTGGTGGCCGTGGCGGCCATCTTCGTGCTCTTCGTCCAGGGGATCCGGGCGCTGGAGTTCGAGGGTCGCTCTCACCCGTTCCTGTTCCTCGCGCTGCTCGTGGTGCTTGTTGTGGTGACACGGGTGATCGCGCGGGCTGCGACCGTGCGCGTCACGGCGAGCGAGCGCGTGCTGGTGGTCGGCGATGCGCCGACGGCGAGCATGATCAAGCGCAAGCTGGCGGCGGACCCGAGCCTGAACGCGACCGTCGTGGGGCGGGTGGCCGCGCAGCGCGAGCCGCAGGAGTTGGGCGACCACCTGCTCGGCACGGTCGATGAGCTGGCCGGGGTGATCAAGGAGCACGACGTGGAGCGGGTGATCGTCGCGCCGAGCCTCGAGGGCGGCGACGACGTCGTCGACACCGTGAGGCTGGCGACCGCCTCGGGAGTCCGGGTGGCCGTCCTGCCGCGGCTGCTCGAGGTGATCGGCACCTCGGTCGACTTCGACGACCTCGGGGGCCGCCTCCTGATGGGCGTGCGCGGATTTGGCCTGGCCCCCTCGTCGCGCTTCCTGAAGCGAGCCTTCGACATCGTCGTGGCCACGGGCCTGTTGCTCCTCCTGGCCCCCATGCTCGTGTTCATCGCCCTGGCGGTGAAGCTCACCTCCCCGGGCCCGGTCTTCTTCCGGCAGACACGCGTGGGACGCCACGGCCGGGAGTTCCAGCTGCTCAAGTACCGCACGATGGTCCACGATGCCGAGGACCGCAAGGACGAGCTCCTCGAGCACAATCAGGCGGCTCCCCTGTTCAAGATCGCCAACGACCCGCGCACCACCCGCGTTGGCGGAATTCTCCGGCGCTACTCGCTCGACGAGCTGCCCCAGCTCCTCAACGTGCTGCGCGGCGACATGAGCCTGGTGGGACCGCGGCCGCTCATCACCGACGAGGACCGGCTGTTCTCAGGCTGGCAGCGGCGCCGCTACCACGTGGCCCCCGGGATCACCGGGCCGTGGCAGATACTCGGCTCCAGCCGCGTGCCGGTGGAGGACATGCTCACGCTCGACTACCTCTACTGCTCCAGCTGGTCGCTTTGGCTGGACGCGAAGATCCTCGCACGCACTATTCCCTACGTGCTCAGCCGCCGCAGCGGCGAGCACGTACCTGGCGCGCGCTAGGCGGCCGCGCTCGGCTCAGCCCACTGTGCGGTCCCGGGACGAGCCCACCGGCTCTCCGGCGTCGGCCCCGGAGCCGTTGCTGGCCTGCCCGCCGGCGGACGTTGCCGCGCCCGCCCGCATCGCGCTCGGCGAGTAGGCGTAGCCACCGACCGCGGATCCGCCGTTGGCCACGACACCGAGGATGCGGGCGTCGAAAGTCTCGAGCTGGTCGCGCAGGCGCGCCGCCTCGGGGCCCTTGGTGGAGCTCACGGAAGCCGTGATGATCACGCCGTCCACCCTGCGCAGCAGCGAGACGGCGTCTGCGACGTGCGGGATCGGCGGTGTGTCCAGCACCACGAGGTCATTTCGCTGCGTAAGGATCTCGAGCGTCCGGTCCATCACGCCCGACTGCAGCAGCACCCAGGAGTCGCTCGACGGAGTGCCGGCGACGAGGACCTCGAGCTGTCCACCGCCCTGGCCGGAGTCGCGCTCGGCCCATTGCCGGGGCGTCTGGAGCGCGTCGCCCACCGACACGCTCCCGCCGAGCGCCTCCGCGAGCCCCGGCGACGGATCCAGCCCGAAGCGCTTGGCGAGCGCAGGCCGGCGGAGGTCCGCCTCCACCAGCGCCACCCGCATTCCGTTCGCCGCGGCCGCCGAAGCGAGGTACCACGCCACGGTCGTCTTCCCCTCGCTGCTGCGCGAGGAGGTGACCAGGACCGTGCGCGGGCGCTCCCCTGGGGAGAAGCGAAGGTTGACCACGAGCATTCGGAACGCCTCCGCCACCTGTGCCGGCAGGTTGTCGAACGGCACGCCACGCTTGAGCTTTCGGTTGCGCGGAACGGTGGTGAGCACGCGTGCGTCGAAGGCGGCCGATACGTCGGACGAGGCGTGCAGGCGGCGGTCGGCCTGTTCGCGCAGCAGGGCGAGGCCGACACCCAGCACGATGCCGAACAGCACCCCGAGCAGGATCGTCCGAACGGGGTTGCCGCTCCGCGCCGTCGGCAGGAAGCCGGACTGGATGATCGTCGGGCTGTTGCCCCCGCCCGCCGCGAGGATCTTCAGCCTGTTCATGTGGTCACGCAGGCGTGCCGAGCTGAACTTCCTCTCCCCGCGCGGCAGCCCGACCAGCGTCTGCCGGGTAATGCGCAGAGCGCGCTGCGCCTGCACCTGCTGCTGGAGGCGGAGGGTCTCCGCCGCGGTCGGCCGCGTAGGTGCTGGCCAGCAGCTGCGCGCGCTCCGGCGAGGAGCCCTGCGCGGCCAGCGCGACCACGTCGCTGTCCTTCTCGGTCGACACTGAGACGTCCTTCGAGATGTCCTCGCCGGACATGTCCACGCCGCGCTCGGCGAGCGCCACGGACGTTTCGTCGGCTACGTCGCGCGAGCCGACCGTGTCCTTGTTGCTGTTGGCCAGGTTGTCCGCGTCGGGCGAGTTCGGCAGCACGCCGATGGCGTTGATGGCCGGGCCGATGGTCTGGCTGAAGCGTAGCTTGGCGGTGGACTCGTAGTCGCGCTCGTTGGCGTAGGCCAGAGCGGCGGCCGCAGCGCCCGTGAGGAGCGGCACGATCAGCACGATCAGCCACCTGCGCCGCAAGACTGCGAGCAGGGACGGCCGGTCCCGCGCGGCGGGTTCGGACTCATAAGGGGTTGCGAAATCGGCTGGCGCCACCCGGCATCCACAGTAGCGGAGATATGTGGGACGCGCCGAGCATCCGTCGGGGGCAGTTCAGCATGATGTCGGCGTGAGCTTGCGGATCTTCGTCGCCCACCCCTCGGCGCTGCTTACCGATCACCGTCCCCACGGCGACGGGCTGGTGGCCAACGGGTTCATCCGCGAGCTGGCCGCCCGAGGGCACGAGCTGGACGTCGCCGCGGAACGGGTCGATCTGAGGGAGCCGCCGGCTGCGAACCTGCGGATTCACCCGCTGCTTGCCGACGGCGGTGGGCCGTCCCTGGGCCGCCCCGGCTTCATGTGGCGGATGTCGCGCCTCTACAGGCATCTCGCCCGGTCCCAGTCGTTCGATGTGGTGCACCAGCTCAACCCCGTGCACGCGGGTCTCACCCTGGCGCTGGCCGATCAACGGGTTCCCATCGTGCTCGGCCCCTACGTGCCCGACTGGCCGGGCTTCCGCAAGCCCGGCGGTCCCCTGCTGCGCCCCGTGGTGCTCCGCGTCAACGACCTGGTTCGAGCGGCCCAGCAGCGTCGCGCCACCACGGTCCTGCTGTCCACCCCGGCCGCGGCGTCGAAGCTCGCGACCCGGCAGACCGGGCGGTTGCACGTCCATCAGATTTCAGCCGGTATCGACGACCGGGAATGGCGGCCGCCCGTCGATGCCGACCAGCGCAATCGGGCAGGACGTCCTGTTTCTGGCGAACCTCGAGGTCCGCAAGGGAATCCTGGTCCTGCTGGATGCCTTCGCCGAGGTGGCGCGGCGCGGTCCCCGCCGCGCGGCTGCGTCGTGGCCGGCGGCGGTCCGCTGCGCGGACGAGGTGCGAACAGCGCGTCGAGCCTCGCCCGTCGCTCAGCAGAGTCCAGCTGCTCGGCCCGCTCGAGCGCAGCCAGGCGCCCGCGCTCGATGCAGGCATGCGCGCGTCTGCTGCGTGCCGTCGCTCGGCGAGCCATTCGGGATGACGGCGCTCGAGGCGATGGCCTGCGCGAAGCCCGTGGTCGCGACGGCGGCGAGCGGCCTCGGCCACCTGGTGCCGGATGAGGGTGGGCGAAAGGTGGCGCCGGGCGACGCCCGGGCGCTGGCCACGGCGCTGACGGAGATCCTCGCGGCCCCTGAGCTGCGAAGCGCCATGGGCGAGCACAACCGGCGGCTGGTCGAGGAGCGCTACTCCTGGCCGCGCGTCGTGGACCGCCTCGAAGCGGCCTATCGCGAGGCGATCGATCGGTCCCGCCCGACGCCACGGGCGGTAATGTCGCGAGCCCTTTGAGTTCCGACCTGAACAAGCAGGCCGAAATCGCCACTCGCACTGACGAGTTCATCAACGGCGCGCGGCCCAGCCCGGGCGGCCGCATCGGCCGGGTCCCCGAGGGCGGGGACCTGAAGGTCAAGCCGTTCGGCTGGCCGTCGGCCTACTTCACCGATTGGGCCACGGTGGCCGCGATGCTCGACGGCGTGGCCCTTCCGCGCGGGGCCAGCATGCTCGACCTCGGCTGCGGGACGGGCTGGACGTCCCTGTTCCTGGCCGAGAGCGGCTACCGAGTTGTGGGCCACGACCTCGTTCCTGCAAATGTCGAGATCGCGCGCGACCGAGCGGCGCGCTGGGGCTCGGCGGCGCGCTTCGAGGTCGCCGACATGGAGGCCCTGCCCGCGGGCGAGCACGTCGACGCAATCCTGCTCTACGACGCCCTCCACCACTCAAAGCGGCAGCGCGCGGTGCTCGAATCGGCGGCTCGGCGGCTGCGCCCGGGCGGCTGGCTTCTCATCGGCGAGCCCACCTGGCTGCACTGGCTCTCGCCCGGCGCTCACGCGGCTCGACGCGACCTGGGCTGGACCGAGCGCGGGCTGACCCTGCGTGGCCTACGGCGCGACCTGAGGGCCGCCGGGTTCGGCCAGACGCGACGCTTCTTCGGCCCGACCAAGCCCTATGAGAGCCGCGTTCGGGGCTTTGGCTGGCAGCTGGTGCGGCTCGTGGGCGCCAACGTGCTCGTCGCGCCCGGCGCTCATCTCTGGCTCGCCGCCCGCCGCCACTCGTAGGCCAGCGCCTGCCCGGCGATGAACCAGAGGATCACGCCGGACGGGCCGTAGAACACGTCGCCCGCGATGGCCTGCACGAGCAGGAAGACGAGCATCGCGAACAGCATCAGCCGCAGCTCCTGCCCGGGCGCTCGCGCCCGGGCACCGTTCCACGCGGCGCGGGCGACGGCGATCAGGGCGAACGCCACGAGCAGGAACCCGATCGGCCCAACCTGGTACATGAGCGACAGGTAGCCGTTGTCGATCGCGCGCAGCTCGGTTTCCTCCTCGCCGAGCCTCGTCGCCTCGCCCGCTGAGCCGAGACCGTGTCCGAGTGGGGCCGACGCGGCCACCGGAAGCAGGCGCGAGAAGCTCGCCTCCCGGCTGGAACCCGACAGATCCGCCCGCGGCTGGCCGATCGTGTTGAAGCGCTTGATCACGTCGGCGGCGGTGGGGCTCACCGGCGCAAGGGCCACCGTAAGGAGCACGACGGCGCCCATCGAGCCGAGCACCAGCCTTGCGCTTCGGCCGTGCGAGGCGATGACGTGGGCGATTCCGGCCGCGATCAGTGCCACCCAGGCCGAGCGCACGAACGTCAGCGACAGCGCCACCGTGAGCAGCACCGCGCTGACGACGGCCACCTTCGGATGGTTTCGCAGCGTGAGGCACGCCAGCAGGGCCAGGCCCAGGATCGGCGCCAGCGTGCCCGGCCCGTTGAGCGAGCCGAACACCCGGATCTCGGTGTCGACGGTGCCGATGCTGATGTACTCGGTGGCCGACAGCCACTCGTAGTCCCAGATCGACAGCGGGAAGAAACGCTGGGCGATCGCGTAGGCCGCGATCGGCGGCATCGTGTAGAGCAGCACCCGCCGCAGGTTGCTGTCGCGGAGCGAGAAGCGCTCGTTGAACCCGAGCACCGCGCCGGCCACGCCCGCCAGGTAGGCGAGCAAGGCGAACAGGGCCGCCCCAGGGCTCTGGACCAGGCCCAGGGGCAGGCCCGATCGCGAAGCCCGCGGCGGCGACGAGGATGATGCGGCGCACGTTCGAGGGCAGGTTCGCCTGGGCGAGCTCCAGCCCGGCGATGGCGGCCGCCGCCAGGAAGGGCGCGAGCGAGAGCGGGTCCGTGCCCACCGGTCCGGTCATGAGCAGGAACATGCGGCGCAGCATCGGCCCCACCAGCCACAGGCCGAACATCGCCACGATGCCCCAGTCGCGGTCGTACTGATGAAGCGCGACGACCGACACCACGAGGATGAAGGCGCAACCCGCCTGCGGCGAGAGCGTGATCAGCCACGCCAGAACGACGGCGCAGAAGCCGCCCACGAGCGCGAGCCAGCCCAGATCGGCCGCGGGACCGCGCAGCCGGCGACGGCCCATCGCCCTGGGGAAGGTCAGCCCCGCCACGAGGCCTCGATCGACATGCGACTCACCGTAACGCGCTTTCGTACACCTTGAGGACCCCGCGGGCCTGCGCCTCGTCGTTGAAACGCGCGGCGGACGCGCGCGCCGCGGCCCCCATGCGGGTCAGCTGTTGCACGGTCGGCGATCAGCGCCGCCGCTGCGTCGGCCCAATCGCCCGGGGCGTCCGGATTGAGGAGGCGGCCGCTCACGCCGTCCTCGATCAGCTCGGGCCCACTGCCGCTCTCGCTCACCAATGCGGGGGTGCCCATCGCCATGCTCTCGACGATCGCGCGGCCGAACGGCTCGTTGCGCGAGGGCAGTACCGACAGGTCGAGTCGCTCCCAGCAGCGCGGGGATGTCCTGGCGCCGGCCCAGGAAGTGGACGGCGTCCGCAAGGCCCAGCTCGGACCGCAGGCGATGGAGCGAGTCGAGGTAGGCGCGGTTGTCGTAACGCACCTGACGGCCCGTGAAGGCCACCTCCCCCACCACCAACAGGTGCGCGTCGAGTCCCCCCTTGCGCAGCCCGGCGAGCGCGCGAATCGCTGTGGCCTGACCCTTCCATGGTGAGATCTGCGACACCTGCGCGAGCAGCGGGACGTCCGCCGGGATGCCGAGTTCCTCGCGCAGCGGAGCCGGGCTGACGCGCTCGGGGTCGAAGCGCTCATGGTCGATGCTGTTGTAGACGAGGGTTGCGACCGGCCGCTCGAGCCCTTCGTCAAAGCGCCGCGCGGCGAAGCGTGACACGGCGACGACGCCGTCCGCCGTGCGGGCGAGCACGAGTCGCACGCCCCGGCCCAACCCGCGCGGCGGGAAGGTCGTCGCGCACGTGCACCACCAGCGGCCGGGCCGCCGAGGCTGCAGGCGAGCGCGCTCATCAGACCGGCCCGGGGGCTGTTCGCGTGGACGATGTCCGGCCGCACTCGCCGCACGAGCCGGGCCAGCGCCACGCCGGCTGCGCCGAGGTGCGCGAGCCCGACCGGGGTCTGCACCGGATGCGGCCGCAGGCTCGCCTCGAAGGCCGGCACGGAGTAGCGCTGCACGCCCGCCGCGTCGATGCGCCCGGCCAGGGGACCCGGGGCCGGGCAGGCCACGGCCACCGAGTGTTCCGCGCTCAATCCCTCGAGGAGGCGGATCAACCCCTCCTCCGCGCCGCCGGCGAGCGGCGTGTGGCTAACGAACAGGATCTTCATCGCGTTTCCCGCGAGCGGGGCAGGCAGGTTAGCCACGTAGAATCGCCGCGTGCCCGGCCCCGAGCCCCAAGCCGTTCGCGACCGCGAAGCGGCGCACCACGATCATTTCGCCGAGGCACTCGATCCGGCCACGTTGCCGCCGCCGCCCGAGGGTCGTCACGAGAAGGCACTCTTCGCATCGCTTGGCGACGTCGCCGGCCTGCGTGTCCTCGAGCTCGGTTGCGGCCACGGCGACCTCACCCTCCAGCTTGCCGCCCGTGGAGCCGACGTGGTGGCGGTGGACGTCTCGTCCGGCCTGGTCGAGGTGCTCCGAGCGCGGGCCGAGCGCTTTTGCCCCGGCCTACCGGTGGACGCGCGGGTGGCGCCGGTCGAGAACACCGGGCTCGACGACGAATCCGTCGACCTGGTGACGGGCAAGTGGATCCTCCACCACGCGGACGTGCGCGCCACCGGGGCTGAGATCCGGCGCGTGCTGCGCCCCCATCGCGAGGGCGTGTTCTTCGAGAACCAGGGCGTGAACCCCCTGCTCGCCTTCGCCCGGGCCCACCTGGTGGGACGCCTGGGCATCCCTCGCTTCGGAACCGAGGACGAGCACCCGCTGACGCGGGAGGACTACGCGGTCTGGCGCTCGACGTTCGCGGGTCTGGAGCTCGAGTACCCCGACTTCCACTTCTTCGAGCTGTTGAGCCGTCAGCTGTTTCACCGGCACGACGGCCTTCGGAGCGCCACCCGCCGTTTCGACCGCTTCCTGTGGGAGCGGCTGCCGGCGCTGCGCCCGTACTCCTACCACGTGATCGTCCGGATGAGGAAGGGCGCCGGCCCTACCGCGTGACCTGGAGCACCACCGGCGCTCCGGTGAGGCGAAGCCGGACCTCATCCCCGCGCCGGTCGACCGGCCGCAACCGGGTGGATGCGAGCGGGTCGGCCCGCTTGACCGTTCGGGCGCCGGGGATGGCCACTGCCACCGACCGTGCCCCAACCCCCTGCGGGACGCGACGGTCGCGGTCCCAAACGCTCGCCAGTCGCCAGAGGACCACGAGGTAGGTGCCGTCGGCCTTCTGTAGCACGAGCTTGCGCACGTCGCGGGCCTCGGTGGAGATGCGCACGCGGAGCGGCCGCAGGCGGCGGGGTGCCCGCGCGTCGTCGGTCAAGCTCAGCAGGTTGCGCAAAGCGTTGAAAGCCGGCTTTCGGCTCATGTCGTTGCGGAGCAGGCCGAAGTTCCAGCTCGCCTTGCGGCGCCGCTTATCGGGCCAGAAGTCCACCGCCTCGTAGAGATAGGTGCGATCGATGCCCGCCTTGAAGTGTTCGAGAACGGTGCGCAGCGTGTAGATCGCGCCGGCGCGCTCAGACACCGGCGGGTGCGCGTCGCGGGCGTTCACGGCGTTGTGGTAGCCCGCCTCGGTCGCCCACAGCGGCTTGCGCCCTGAGAGCGCCGCCATGCGACGACGCTCGGCGGCGAGCCACGCCGGGTTGGGTGAGGCGCCACCGGCGTACGGGTGGATGTTGCCTCGGTCGAGCCAGGGGCTCTGGTCGCCGACACGCGCCGGGGCGTCGGCCCCCACGAGCGACGGGCCCACGACGGGCAGCCCCTGCAGGGACGGATGGGCCTTCACCTTGCGGTACAGCTCACGGCTGTAGGCGGCGAGCCGCTGGGGCCAACGCCGCCCACCGACGAAGTGATCGAACTCGTTCGGTCCCTCCACGGCTTCGGCCGCGTGCCGCAGGCGTCCGGCGACGACGGCAATGAGCTGGTCGAGCGTCCCGGCCTCGTAGCCGGGCTCCCCGAGGCCGAAGTTGAAGCGAAAGCCACGGTCCGCGGCGTACTCGACGGCCTCGTAGTAGCGCTCGTTGAACTTCCGCCACTGGGGCGCGGGATTCGCGTAGGTACCGTCCCGGAGGTGACGGACGCCAAGCTCCTCGAGCCGCGCCACGAGGCTCTCCCAGTTTCCGTAGGCGGTGCTGTAATAAACGATGTGCGTGGACACGCCAACCGAGTCGCGGAACGCGGCCGCGCTCCGCGTCGGGGTGTCCCCAAACGACGCGGCCGGGACCAAAAGCAGGCCAATCGTCGCTGCGATTAGGGCGAGGCGGATCACACGCATGGAGGATTTATCGGCAAAGCCGTCACGGCCTGTAGCCCGAACGTCGACCGAGTTCTTCAACTGCCTCGGCGGGGATGGTCCCAGCCCATGGACCCCGCCCGCGCCGGTTCCGGAGCTGATCGACACCTGGTACTTCGGCCGGGCACTGGCCGCCATGGAGCGGGACCTCGAGATCGACGGGCTGACCGTGTACCTGACCTTCGACACCGAGGAGCTGCCCGGCTACGGCGAGGACGTGGTCGTGGTGCTCATAGGTGACGAGTGGGCGCGCGTGCCCGCCTACCTGCCACGGGTCCGAGCCGTGTTTCGCAACCTCTGCTCGCGCCCCAATCTCGGCTGCCGACCGCTCGCCTGGCCCTCGGCCGAGACCTTCTCCTCCCTGCTGCCGGCTTCACGGGCGCTGATCCGCGGAGCCGGCGGGCGGCTTTCTCACCTGAGGGCCGAGCTGGGCGCTCGCCGCGGGCGGCGGCGGATCGCCCCGCAGGTGGAGGTCCCCATCGGCACGTACAACCTGCTCGACCTTCCACTGCGCAACTTCGAGGAGCGTGCGAGCGACCTGTTCTTCGCCGGCAGCGTGGCGCACGCGCCGGGGCGGGGCGCCGCGCTGAAGGCCCGCGTGATGCCGAAGAACCTGTCCCGCGAAGCGATGGTCCGCAACGTCGAGCGGTTGCGCCGACACGACGGCATCAACGTGGATCTGCGGCTGACCGGGGGCTTCAAGGAGTCTGTGAGTGCGGATCCGGCCGAGTATTCGAACGGCCTCATGGACTCCCGGCTCGCGCTCGTGCCGCGCGGAGCCACGACGGAGACCCACCGCTTCTTCCAGGCGCTCAAGTACGGCTGCGTGGTGGTCACCGACTCGGTCCCGCCGAGCTGGTTCTACGAGGAGGCCCCGATCGTCCGGCTGCGCCACTGGGACGAGCTCGAGGCGATCGTCGTGCCCCTGCTGGAGAACCCCGAGCGCCTAACCATGTTGCATCGCCAGGCTCTGCGCTGGTGGAACGAGGCGTGCTCCGAGGAGGCCGTCGGGCGCCTCATGGCCCGGACGCTCAACGCGCTCGCCTGAGCGTCTGACGGACTCGCGATACGGCTAGGGTGTGCCGCATTCTGAGCCTGGAGCGCATCGGAGACCGAGATCCGCTGGTGTCGGTCCTGGGTTGGCGGGCACCCCTGCTGTACGGGGATCCGTGCGCGTTCGATCGCTGGCTGTGGGTCCGTCGCAGGGCGCTGCGCGGCCCGGTCCGGACGCTCGACGCCGGCAGCGGTAACGGAGCGTTCTCGCTCTATTTGGCGCAGCACGAGAACCGGGTGACGGCCGTCTCCGACTTTCCGCCGTCGCTGGCCAAGGCCGAGCGCCGGGCCAGGAGCATCGGGCTCACGGGTGTCGACTTTCGGGCGCTGGACCTGCGACAGCTCGACCGCCATGCCGAGGAGCTCGGTTCCTACGACCAGGTCCTCTGCCTCGAGGTGATCGAGCACATCCTCGACGACCGCAAGCTGCTCCGGGATTTCGCGAATCTGACGCGGCCCGGTGGCCGGCTGCTTCTCACCACACCGTTTCGCGACCACATCCCGTACGCGGACGAGCTGGTGACCGATGACGAGGACGGCGGCCATGTCCGTGCCGGCTACACGCATGAGGAGATGGCGCGGCTGCTGGGCGATGCCGGCTTTAAGGTGACGTCCCGGGCCTATATCAGCGGCGAGGTCACTCAGCGGCTCGTGAACCTGATGCAGCGTCTCAACCGCGTCTACCCGCATCTCGGCTGGGCGGCCACACTGCCCCTGAGGCTGCTGCGGCCGCTCGACGGCCCGCTCACTCGTCTCAGCGGCCGCCCCTACCTGTCAATCGCGGTGGAGGCGGTTCGGACCTGATGGCTGCCCCGCGCCAGGTGTGACAGACCTCCCGCCGCCCGGCGCGGCCGAAGAACCGGCGACCGGACCAGGGACGCTCCGGCGCCTGCTCGGGCGCGGCCTCGTCCGCGCCGGGATCGTCACCTACGTCTTCTCGGGCCTCACCCTCGTCGCCTATCTCGTGAGCGGCATCGTGAGCGCCCGTGCGCTCGGCCCCGACGGGCGCGGCGTCACCGCCGCCCTCACGATGGTCACGATGCTCGCCGCGTTCCTGTTCTCGATGGGCGCCGCACGCAGCCTCAGCTACTTCATCGCTCGCCGGCCCGAGGACGGACCGACGCTGCTCACCACCTGGGTCGTGATGCTGATTCCGCTCACGGCCGTCGCAATCGCCATCACCGAGGTGCTGCTGCCCACGATCTTCGCCACCGACGGCGAGCAGGCGATCGAGATCGGCAGGTGGTTCGTCTTCACGATCGCCCTGGCAGTGGGGCTGGAGCTCGGCTACGGCCTGCTGCTGGGGAAGGAGGACTTCTTTTTCTACAACGCTCTGCGCTTCGCCCAGCCGGCGCTGATCGCGATCGCGCTGGCCGTGCTCTGGGCCCTCGACGAGCTCACGGTGGAGAGTGCGTTGATCTCCTCCACCGCCGCGACGGCGCTCACGCTGGCGGTGGTACTGACGCGCGCCGTACGGCGGATCGGCGTCGGCCCGTTCGACCGACGCCTGGGTCTCAGCACGCTCTGGTACGGGGTTCGCGGGCAGGGTGCCGCGGTCGCGACCAACATCACGGCGCGGCTCGACGTGGCCGTGCTGCCTGCGTTCGTCATTCCGGCCAGCGTGGGGCTGTACTCGGTCGCAACCAACACGTCGCTGATCGTCTACCACCTGTCGAATATCTTCGCCGGGCTGGTGGTGCCGTCCGCCGCGCGCTACCCCGAGCGCGGCCAGGACAAGGTGATCGGCGCGCTCTGGGCCGCGCTGGCGGTGGCCGCGCTCCTGGCGTTGCCGCTCGCGGTCTTCCCGCGCGAGCTGCTGGGCCTGGTGTACGGCGACTCGTTCCGCGAGGCCGCCGAACCGCTCCTGCTGCTACTCCCCGGCGCCGTCCTGTTCGCCGGCTCCGCGATTCTCGCGGCGGGCATCTACGCCGCCGGGCGGCCTTTTACCGCAACTCTCGCCCAGGTGCTCGGCATGGTGGTCACAGTGGTCGGCTTGTCGGTGTTCCTCGACAGCGGGGGCATCACCGCGGCCGCCTGGGTCTCGACCGCCTCCTACACCACCGTCTTCGTGGCCACGCTCCTGCTCTACAAGCGGGTGTCCGGCGCCCGCTGGCGCTCGTTCCTTCCCACGCCCGCCCGCCTGCGCGCCATGGCGGGTTGAGGCCGCGGAGCGGCGCGCCGCTAGGATCGCCGGCGGTCGAGCGATGAGTCTCTACGGCAGGGTCAACTCCGTGTATCGGTCACTGCCCGAGCCCGCGCGGCGCTGGGCAGACCACAGTGCGCCGCGGCCCCTGCGCCGCCTGCGGCGCCGGATCGTCTCCCGCCTGGAGCAGGGCGCGTTGCCCGACGAGCTCTACGACGCCCGCTACTACGACACGGTGGTGGACCCGATCATGCTCGCGTCGGCCGAGGCGATCGCCGGCTCGATACGGCGTGAGCTGGCGCCCGCTTCGGTGATCGACGTGGGCTGCGGCAGCGGAGCACTGATGCTCTCCTTCGAGCGACTTGGGGTGCGCTGCCGTGGATTCGACCAATCCGTGGCGGCCCTGCGGCGCTGCCGTGAGCGGGGCCTCCACGTGGACCGGCTCGACATCGCCCGCGATCCGCTCCCGCCGGATCGGCGCCGACCTCGTTATAAGCACCGAGGTGGCCGAGCACCTGCCGGAATCGGCGGCGGACCGCTTCGTCGAGCTGCTCACCTCGGTCGCCCCGGCCGCGGTCGTGACCGCTGCCCTGCCCGGCTCGGGTGGCAAGGACCACGTGAACGAGCAGCCGAACGCGTACTGGGTGGCCAAGTTCGCGGCTCGCGGCTTCACGCTCCATGAAGAGCTCACCACTCGGCTGCGCGACGAATGGCGTGACGCAGGGGTGGACCAGGTCTTCTACAAGTCGTTGATGATCTTCCGGCAGCGCGCTTGAGACGCCTGCTCCTCCCTTGGGTGGCGGCCACACTCGCCTGTCTCGCCGTCGCCTGCAACGACGATCCTCCCTCCGAGGCCGCGCCCGCCGGGCATCCGGTGGTGCAGGGCAAGCCGGCATCGAGCTTTCGTGACTCGGTCGGCGTGAACGTGCGGACGGCATTCGAGCGCACGCCCTATGCCGACTATCCGAAGGTCAAGGCGGCGCTGCTCTACACCGGCATCCGTCACATCCGCGACGGGCTCTGGCCCGAATGGCAGTACGAGCAGCGCGCCTTCTTCCGCGATCTGGCGGCGTCCGGGATCAAGTACACCCTCGGCCTCGGAGGCCTGGCCTTCGAGCACGAGCTCGACGCCAAGCTGGACCTAATCCGCAACGACGGCCTGCGCCCGGGACTCGCGGCGCTCGAGAACCCCAACGAGGTGAACTGGAAGCACAGCGAGGAGGAGGTACCTACCGATTGGGCCGCCCGGACTCGCGCCTATGCCGAGCACCTATGGAACAGCTCGCGCGACCTGGCCGTGCCTGTGATCGGCCCCTCGCTGGGGGGCCGCCATGACGAGGAGCAGGTGGGGGACATCTCGCCCTGGGTGGACTGGGGCAACATCCATCCGTACCGCGGTCCCGGGATACCGGAGACGGCCGTGAGGCAGGAGGCGCCCTACGCGCGGGAGATGTCAGGCCGCAAGCCGGTGAGCATCACGGAGTTCGGGTGGGCGCTCGCGGATTGGAGTCCCAACGAACGGGTGCAGGCCAGCTACACCCTGCGCGCCTTCCTCGACCACTATGCGAAGGGCGTTCCCCGCTCGTACGTCCACCAGTTGGCGGATCTCCGGTCGCCCCAGGAGTATCTGGCCGGCAACCCGGACGACCCGGTCGGTGCCGAGCGCGACGGTAGCTTCGGTCTCTATCGCTACGACTGGACGCCGCGGCAGCTGGCGCACGCGCTCCACAACCTGAACGGCACGATCGGCGACGGCGGCAGTGCGGCATCGCTCGAGCTGAAGATCGAGGCCGGCCCGAGCGACCTTCGGCGCGTGCTCCTGAGCCGAGGCGACGGCGACTTCGTGCTGGCGCTGTGGCGCGCCGCGCCGGCAGGAGCGCCGGCCGCGGGAGTCCGGCTCAGCGTGCCGACCGCCACGACCGTGTCGGCCACCCGCCCGTGACGTCGGCCGCGGCGACCCCGGTCGCCCTGGCCGCCGGCACAGCGACGGTGAGCGTGGACTCAGAGCCGCTCTTGCTGCGCATCAGCCGCTGACGGCGATTCAGCGCGAGCTCGACCTCACTTGCACGTCCCCTGCGCGTTCTTCTCGCACCCCTGCAGCTGCCGTGCCTTGCGCTGGAAGGCACCCAGCGCCGGCTGGGCCGTCCACTCCCCGTTGCGGAACGCCTGCAGGCCGGAGTAGTTGAACACGCTTCCGCCGCGCCCGTAGGGCGAGGCCCAGGTGTACCAGTAGACCCGCTCGAGTCCGAGCGCCCGGCGCTTCTGGGCCAGCGAGTCGTAGGCCCGAGCGAGCTTGAAGGCCATGCTGCGGGGCGTCTCGTGGGCGAGGTACCTGATCCTGCGTGTTTTGCCCTTCGAGGCCGGCCAGGAGAGCTCGGTGAGGAAGATCGGCTTTCCTCCGTCGCCGCGGCGGCGCAGCGCCTGGCGAAACAACCTGGTGGCCAGCACGGACCGCCTCACGGTCTGCGGGAAGATCTGCAGCGCGGCTACGTCGAAGTTGCCCTTGATGCCGCCGCGGGCGTACATCTCGTCGAGCTCCTCCCAGGCGCGCTGGGTGATGCCGGCGAGCACGACCCGGGCGTTTCGGTCCCTGGACTTGACCGCCCTGTAGGCGGCCTGCAGCAACCGGCCGTAGCCACCCGGGTGGCCCCACTTGCTGTTGGCCGGTGCGTTCCAGTAGAGCCGCAGGTGGGGCTCGTTCCAGATCTGCCAGTCGCGCACCGGGCGCTTGGGCAGCTCCGGGTGCTCGGTCCAGAACGTGCCCTTGGACCCGTAGCGGTCGACCAGTGCGCCGACGTAGCTCGCAAGGGTGCCGGGATCACGGGGCGGGGACTTGAAGCGAGAGCGGTACGCCCGCGCCCAGCGCGGCGCGTCGGTGACCACGGGCAAAAGGTCGATCGAGTGGAGCGCCGCGCGCCGCACGAGGCCGTCGGTGCGCGAGAAGTCGGTCGGGGCGTTGCGGCGCGGCTGGGCGGCGATCCAGGTGAAATCGGCGCGGACCGACTCCACGCCGGAGCTGGCCATCAGATCCCACTGATAGTCCTGCGCGTCGCTGGCGACGGCCGTGAGCTCGGGCGTCCAGTGAACGCCGAAGAAGCCGTGCGGCACGCTGCGCGGGGCCGCCGAGGCGGCCGGCGCGGCCACCAGAAGAAGCGGCCACTGCGGCGAGCGCGACCTTGTTAACGAAGTTCACGGTCATGAACGACCCGGGAGAATAGACAGAGTTGCGGCGTCCCCCGGACGGGTGACGCGGGCAAGCAAGGCGCTTCGATGAGGCACACTTGAGCTCATGCTCACGACCGGCGCCACGCACGAGGTACTGAACCAGGCCCCGCCCCTCGTCCCTTACAACGTCTTCGAGGCGGACATTCCGCTGCGCGAGGCGCTGGAGCGCGAGGGTGGCGGCTGGGGAGTCGACCGCGCTGCGCGACACCGGCGAGCTGGCGGGCACCGCCGAAGCCCTCGCCCACTCCGAGCGCGCCGAGCGCAACGAGCCGCGGCTGCGCACCCACGACCGCTACGGCAATCGCATCGACGAGGTCGAGCTCGACCCCTCCTGGCACTGGTGCCTGCGCCAGGCGATCGAGCGCGAGATCCACTCGCTTCCGTGGCGGGATCCCCAGCCCGGGGCGCACGCGGTGCGCGCCGCGCTGATGTACACGTGGAGCCAGGTCAACGCCGGCGTGATGTGCCCGGTGTCGATGACCTACTCGGTGATCCCGGCGCTGCGGGTGGAGCCCGAGCTGGCCGCCGAATGGGAGCCGCGCATCCTCAAGCCGTCATACGAGGACGGCGCGCTGGCCGGCATGGCCATGACCGAGAAGCAGGGTGGCTCGGACGTTCGCGCCAACACCACGCGGGCCGAGCCGGCGGGCAACGGCGACTGGGAGCTCACCGGACACAAGTGGTTCTGCTCCTACCCCTCCTGCGACGTGTTCCTCACGCTGGCGCAGGCGCCCGGCGGCCTGTCCTGCTTCCTGTTCGAGTCGAGCGACCCGGGCTTTCGCATCCAGCGCCTCAAGGACAAGCTCGGCACGCGCTCGCTGCCCTCGAGCGAGGTGGAGTTCGACCGGCTCCGCGCACGGCTGGTGGGCGAGGAAGGCCGCGGCGTTCAGACCATCATCCGGATGGTCAACCACACGCGGCTGGACTGCCTGATCGGCTCGGCGGCCTCCATGCGCTGGGGCGTCGTCCAGGCCGTGCACCACGCTCGTCACCGGGCCGCGTTCGGCAAGAACCTCGCCGACCAGCCGCTGATGCAGAACGTGCTCGCCGACCTCGCCATCGAATCCGAGGCGGCCACGGCGGTTGCCCTGCGCGTGGCTCGCGCGTACGACGAGGACGACGCCGCCTTCCGCCGCATCGCCACCGCGGTGATGAAGCACTGGGTCTGCAAGCGCGCTCCGGGGCACTCGGGCGAGGCGCTCGAGTGCCTGGGCGGAAACGGCTACGTGGAGGAGTCCGGGCTGCCGCGGCTGCTGCGCGACTCTCCCCTCAACTCGATCTGGGAGGGCTCGGGCAACGTGTCGGCCCTCGACGTGCTGCGGGCGCTCGCCAAGGAGCCCGAGGCGCTGCCCGCGTTCATGGCCGAATGCGAGGAGGCACGCGGCGGGAACGCGAAGCTGGACGCCCTGCTCGACCGGCTCGGGAATCTCTCCTTCGAGGACCCCGCCTTCGAGGCGCGCCGCGTGGTGGGAGAGCTCGCACTGGCGCTGCAGGCCAGCCTGCTGGTGCGCCACGCTCCGCCCGAGGTGTCCGACGCGTTCTGCGCCGGGCGGCTCGAGGGCGCCGGCGGACGGGTTTACGGAACGCTCCCGGCCGGGGTGGACGCCCCGGCGATCGTGGAACGGGCGCTCGCTGCCTGAGACGCTCTCCTACGAGGTCACGGGCCGCATCGCCCGGATCACGCTCGACCGCCCCGAGCGCGGCAACGGCATCACGATGGCGATGCCGGGCGAGCTGGCGGCCCGCGTCGAGGAGGCCAACCTCGATCCCCGCCGTTCACGTGATCGCTCTTGCGGGCAACGGCAAGGGCTTCTGTGGCGGCTACGACCTGGTCGAGTACGCGGAGAGCCGGCCTCCCAACCACGATCCGTCCGAGCCGTGGGACCCGGTGACCGACTGGCAGATGATGAGCCGCAACCTGCGCGGCTTCATGAGCCTCTTCCACTCGGACAAGCCCGTGGTCTGCAAGGTGCACGGCTTCTGCGTTGCGGGCGGCACCGACATGGCGCTCTGCTCGGACCTGCTCGTGATCGCCGAGGACGCCCGCATCGGCTATCCGCCCGCGCGCGTCTGGGGCGTGCCCACCTCGGCCCTGTGGGCCTTCAAGGTCGGTGACCAGCGCGCCAAGCGCCTGCTCTTCACCGGCGACCTGATCGACGGCGCCACCGCCCTCGACTGGGGCCTGGCCATCGAGGCTCCGCCGCCCGCGGAGCTGGACGAGCGCTTCGAGGCGCTGCTCGAGCGGATCGCTCTGACGCCTGTGAACCAGCTCGTGATGATGAAGCTGCTGGTCAACCAGGCGCTCTACGCCCAGGGCCTTCAGGCCACCCAGGCGCTCGGCGTGTTCTTTGACGGGATCGCCCGCCACACCCCGGAGGGCTACGCCTTCCAACAGCGGGCGGCGGAGCTGGGCTTCAAGGAGGCGGTGCGCGAGCGCGATGCGCCGTACGAGTCGTGAGGAGAGCGCCGCTCTGGATGTCTGCCGCGCTTCTCTGCCTCGCTGCTGCGGGCGGAGCGTGTGGCGGGGATGACGAGGGTGATGGCGCTCAGCGCGACGGGTCGCAACGCTCTGCGTATACGCAACCCGAACGCAACGAGGCCCCACCGGCGACCGAGGCCGCCCCGAACACGGCCGAGGAGGATCGCGACGCTCCCGCTGACGCCGACCCCGGCGCCGGCGAGACCCCCCGGCAGCGGCGCGGCGCCCACAGAGAAGGCGGAACCCGGGAGCGAGCCTCAGCCGGGCGAGGATGCGGCCGTCCGCGCCGCCGTCCGGGGCTTCCTCGACGCGATGGCGGACAAGGACGCCGGACGTGCCTGCTCGAAGCTCAGCCGCGACGTGCGCCGGCTGGTCGGCGGCACGCTGGGCGGAAACTGCGCGAGGGGTATGGAGTTCGCCTTCCTGGTGATCGCGGGCAACGGCGGCGCGTTTCGCAAGGTGCGGGTGACGAGCGTGGACGTGAACGGCAACCGGGCGAGCGCCCGCCTGCGCCTGCCCCGTGAGCTGCGGACCCTGCCGCTGCTCGGGCTGCTCGCCCCCGGCAACCGCGTCGCACTCGAGCGGGAGGCCGGCCGCTGGCGGCTCGCGCTCGCGCGCGGGTAGCGGCTAGGGCTCGGTCTCGCCGGCAAAGAAGGTCAGCGGCGCGCCCTGCGGGTCGCTCGCCACCGCGATGTCCCCGACCGGCGTGTCGGTTCGCGGCAGGATCGTCGTGCCCCCGAGCTGCTCGGCCCGCTCGCAGGCGGAGGCCACATCGGCGACCGAGAAGCTCACCTCCCACGCGGGGGTCACGCCGGGAACCGGAAGCTGCGTGATTCCGGCGGTGAGCCAGCCCTCGCGGTTGCGGGCGTTCTGGTAGCCGTCCGCGCCCTCCATCGCCTCGTAGCTCCAGCCGAAGAGGTCGCGCGTACCAGTCCTTGGCGGCGGCGACGTCGGAGGTCGAGAGCTGGAGCCACACCATCGCCCCCTCGTCGTTGACCACCCCCGCGCCGGGGAAGTCGCCCGGCTGCCAGAGCCCGAAGACCGCCCCCTGCGGATCGGAGAGCACGGCCAAACGCCCGGCCGGGCCCACGTCACGAGGCTCGTCCTCCACCCCGGCTCCCGCGGCTCGCGCCCGCTCGAGCATGGCGTCGGCGTCCTCGACCGACACGTAGGGAATCCACACCGGCTCGCCGTCGCGCAAGCCGGTCACGGCCGCGCCGTCCTTGGACAGGAACGTGTAGACGTTGCCCCGCGGGCCGGTCTGGTCCTCGGCGTCCCAGCCGAACAGCCCGGTGTAGAACGCCTTCGCGGCGTCGCGGTCGGCCACGCCGACGTCCGCCCAGCAGAACGTGCCGGGCGTGTAGCGCTCGCGCCGGCCCATCAGTCGTCGAAGGTTCCGGCGAAGAGGCCGAAGACCGCCCCCTGCGGATCCTGGGCCACGACGATCTTGCCCCCGGGCACCTCCATGAGCGGAACGATCACCGTGCCGCCCGAGTCAGCGACCTGCCGGGCGGCGGCCTCGATGTCGTCGATGCCGTAGTAGGCGAGCCAGTGCGGCGGCGCGGGAGCGTCGTCGGCCAGCTGCATCATGCCGCCGTTGAGCGTGTCGCCGTTGTAGATGCCCCAGTAGGGGATCTCGGTGTCGGGTTGCGCTTCGATACGCCAGCCGAAGAGCGCCGAGTAGAACTCGCTCGCCCGCTCGGGATCGGGGGTGTTCAGCTGGTTGAGCGTGAGCGCTCCGTGAGCGTTGACGAGCTCGGCTCCGATGCTGTCGCGCGCCTGCCAGACGGCGAACACCGCGCCGGTCGGGTCCTGGATGGCGGCCATTCGTCCCGCCTCCAGCACGTCGAAGGGGCCGGCCATCACGGTCGCCCCGAGACCCGATGCCCGGGCGGCCTCGGCGTCGGCGTCCTCCACGGTCACGTAAGAGGTCCACATCGCCGGCATCCCCGGCGGCCCCGTCGAGAGGCCGGCCACGTCGCGGCCGCCCAGGCTGGCCATCGTGTAGACGCCGTCGTCCGGGATCGGCTCGTCCCGTGTCTCCCAGCCGAACAGGCTGCGGTAGAACTCGGTGGCCGCCTGCTGGTCGGTGGTCCCGAGGTCGGCCCACGAGATGGTCCCTGGCGCGTGCTGGTTTCGTTCACCCATGGGCGGTAGCTATAGCGCGTCGCTGCTCGAGCCGCCGCCCGACGAACGGAATGTTCA
>CAVTEX010000006.1:0-114464 GCA_963733655.1 uncultured Thermoleophilaceae bacterium | reverse complement strand
GCCGGGCAGGACTCGAACCTGCGACCGATGGATTATGAGTCCACTGCTCTAACCACCTGAGCTACCGGCCCTCGGGCCGTCACGATACCCGCGGCGGCGGGCGCGCTCAGCCCTTGGCCTGGCGGATCGCCGCGGTGAGCTCGCGCTCGGAGAAGGCGCCCTCCAGCCGGGCCGCCACCTTGCCGCTCTTGTCCACGGTGAACAGCCAGGGCTCGGTCTGGAGGTTGAACTCGGTCAGCTGGGGGCGCAGGCCCTTGTCGATCCGGTTGTCGACGAAGACCTCCTGGTGGATGAACTCCACGCCCTCGCCCTCCGTGCCCGCCTTCACCGACTCGGCGATGTCCACCACGGGCCCGCACACGCGGCTCTGGCAGAGCGCCGGTGTGGCGAAGAGGAGCACCGTCGGCTTCTTGCCCACCACGTCGGCGAAGTCGGCCGAGTGCATCGAGGAGGGCGGGATCCGCGTGTCGATCGAGGCGATGTCGCCGCCCACGTCGGCCTCGGTGGGTGTGCTGATCGCGCGGCGCCTCGTCTCCCGGCCGGGGGATGGTGTCCGCGGCCACGTCGAGCACCGGGAGGCGGGGCACGGCCGAGGTGGCCGCCACCAGGCGGTCGTCGAGCCTCGTGATCCCGAGCACCTCGTACTCGCCGGGTTCATCGAACGGGATGTCGGCCACGTAGACCGACTGGGCCGAGTCGGGATCGGTGGCGGTCTGGCGGCTCTGGTACTGCGGCCTCACCGCGAGCGACTCGAAGCGGGCGGGATAGGGCCCCTTCGCCTCGCCGCCTCCCGCCGGCGCGACGTACACGGCCACCGACGCGTCGGCGATCTGCGCCCGCGAGCGGTCGAAGAGCCCGAAGCCGAAGCGGTTCTCGCCGGTGGTCAGCTGGGATACCGACGGGCGCCAGCACCGGGCCCGCCCGGTCCCAGCCCCTCGCGCAGCTGGGCGAGCGTCTTGCCGTTCGCCCTCGGGAAGTCCTCAGGCTTCGCCACCGGCGGGGCCGGGTTGTCGGCGCTCTCGTCGTCGTCTCCGCCGCAGCCGGCCAGCAGAGCACACGACGAGGAGAGCCGCAGCGATGAGTGCACGTCTGCTGCTCACGGGGCAGGGAACGGTAAAAGACGCGGACCGCCGAGCCGGATCGGCGCCGCATCCTTAACCCGGGGTTCAAATAGGGTTGCCGCCCCATGGAACGCGCGGCACTCATCACAGGAGGCTCCAGCGGCATCGGTCTGGCCATCGCCCGAGCGCTGGGAGAGGACGGCTACGGGATCACGATTTCGGCGCGGCGACCGGACAAGCTCCAGGCCGCCGCCGAGGAGCTGCGCTCCGAGGGGATCGACGCCCACCAGGTGCCGGGCAACATGGCCGACGAGGAGGAGATCAAGCGCGTGGTGTCCGAGCACCGCGAGCGCTACGGGCGCCTCGACGTGCTGGTCAACAACGCCGGGATCGGCATCGGCGCGGCGGTGGCCGACACCGAGACGAAGAAGCTCGACCTCCAGCTCGACGTGAACCTGCGCGCGGTCTACCTCGTCGCCCGCGAGGCGATCCCGATGCTCAAGGAGGCCGGCGCCGAGCACGGCAAGGCGCTGATCGTCAACACGGCCTCGATCGCCGGCAAGTCCGGACAGGGCTGGCTGTCGGCCTACTCCGCCACCAAGTTCGGCGTGGTGGGCCTGAGCCAGGCGATGCACAAGGAGCTCGCCGACGACGGTGTCCAGGTCACGGCCCTGTGCCCGGCGTTCGTGGCCACGCCGATGACCGACTGGGTCGAGGGGCAGGTGCCGAAGGAGAAGATGATCCAGCCCGAGGACATCGCCGAGTCGGTGCGCTTCCTGCTGCGCACTTCCGCCCACTGCGTGGTGCCCGAGATCCAGTTCCTGCGGCGGGACGACCGCGAGCTCTAGACCGAGCTCGCGCTCTCGAGCCCCGGCGCCCGCACGCTCGAGCTCGGCCAGGGCGCGCTCGTACTCGTCGAGGCGCCGGAACGGTCGCAACCAGGCCCAGCCCGGCTGGTGGCGAAGCTCCGCCGCGCGATGACGCTCGCCCGTGGGGCGGCGACGGGCGGCGCTCGGGCAGCGCCGGCGTGTCCTCGAGCAGGATGCTCGCCTGAAGCATCGCGGTGAGGGTGTTGAGCTCGCGCTCCGTGGCGGGCCGCGGCCGCCCTCGCACGCCCGTGTAGCGGTCCCAGGCGTGCGCGAAGCTCACGAGGCTCGTGCGGCCGCCGTTGCGGTGCGCGGCGAGCATCGGGCAGATCCCGCCGGCGCGGTCGGTGTAGGCGCCCACGATGATGCGGTTCTGCTCCACCCCCGCGAGCATCGCCCGCCGGGTGGTCGATCGGCAGGCAGTCGATCGCGGTGCGCAGGTCACGCGCGGGGCGACGGCGTCTCATGGCTGGAGGGCTGTCATCGGCGGCTGACGTAGGATGCGCGCCCCTGGCCAGGCTCGCAAGCCACGAAAGGAGACGTGCATGAGGCTCGGATTGAACGTCGGATACTGGGGCCTCGGAATCACCTCCGAGCAGCAGCTCGAGCTCGTACGAGAGGCCGAGGACGCCGGCTTCGACTCGGTATGGGCCGCCGAGGCCTACGGCTCGGATGCCGCCACCGTGCTGGCCTGGCTTGCCGCGCAGACCTCCCGGATCAGGATCGGCTCCGCGATCTTCCAGATGCCGGCGCGCTCGCCGGCCATGGCGGCCATGACCGCCGCCACGCTCGACCAGCTGTCGGGCGGGCGGATGATCATCGGCATCGGCTCGTCGGGGCCCCAGGTGGCCGAGGGCTGGCACGGCCAGCGCTTCGGCAAGCAGCTCCAGCGCACGCGCGAGTACGTGGACATCGTCCGCAAGGCGCTGGCTCGCGAGCGGCTGGTCTACGAGGGCGAGCAGTACACGCTGCCGCTGCCCGACGGCCCCGGCAAGGCGCTCAAGCTGATGATCGGCCCGGTGCAGGAGCGGATTCCGATCTACGTGGCCGCGATCGGCCCCAAGAACATGCAGCTCACCGGCGAGATCGCCGACGGCTGGATCCCGATCTTCTTCTCCCCGGAGCACGTGGGCGAGTCGCGCGAGCTGCTGGAGGAGGGCGCGGCGCGCGGCGGCCGGACGCTCGACGGCTCCTTCGACATCGCCCCGACCGTCAACGTCAGCATCGACGACGACGTGGACCGTGCGCGCGACCAGATGAGGCCGTTCATCGCCCTCTACGTGGGCGGGATGGGTTCGCGCGACCGCAACTTCTACAACTCGCTCGTCCAGCGCTACGGCTTCGAGGACGCGGCGAAGGAGATCCAGGACCTCTACCTCGAGGGCAAGAAGGACGAGGCCGCCGCGGCGGTGCCGCCGGAGCTGATCGACACCATCACGCTCGTCGGGCCGCGGGAGAAGATCCGCGACCGCCTCGCCGTCTATCGCGACGCCGGCGTGGGCACCCTGATCGTGACCCCCGTCTCCTTCGACCCCGAGGAGCGCAAGCGGATGGTCCGCGAGCTCGCGGAGCTGAGCTGAACTGAGCGCGGGCCGGCGCTTCCTGCTCGCGGCCTTCGGCGACCCCGGCCACGCCTTCCCCGCGATCGCGCTGGGCGCCGAGCTCGCCCGGCGCGGGCACACGGTGACCCTCGAGACCTGGGAGCGCTGGCGCGAGCCCGCCGAGCGCGAGCGGATGCGCTTCGCCGCCGCGCCGGAGTACCAGGTCTTCCCCACCCGCGAGCGCCCGCTCAAGCCCTACGAGGCGGCGGTCAAGGCGTCAGCGGTCACCCGCGAGCTGATCCGCTCCGTCGACCCCGAGGTGGTGGTGGCGGACATCCTCACCGTCGCGGCCGCGCTGGCGGCCGAGCTGGAGGAGCGCCCCTGGGCCACGCTCGTTCCGCACGTGCTCCCGGCCGGCGAACCGGGCTTCCCGGTTTACGCCGTCGGGGCCCGTTACGCGCGCACGCGCGCGGGCCGGCGGCTCTGGGAGCTCACGCGCCCGCTGCTGATGCGAGGCGAGGAGCAGGGGCGGCGCGAGCTCAACGGAACCCGGGCTCGCGTGGGCCTCCCGCCGCTGGAGCACGTTCACGGGGGCATCTCGCGCGAGCTCGCTCTCGTGGCCACCTTCCCCCAGCTCGAGTACCCGCGCGACGCGCCGTCGCCCTCGATGCGCATCACCGGCCCGCTTCTGTGGGAGCAGCCCTACGGCGACGTCGACCTGCCGCCCGGCGACGATCCGCTCGTGCTGGTGGCGCCCAGCACCTCCCAGGATCCGGAGGGGCGGCTCCTCCGCGCCGCGTTGACGGGCCTGGCCGACGAGCCGGTACGGGTCCTGGCCACCACCAACCGGCGTGCCCCGGCTCGGCCCCTCCCCTCGCCGGACGAACGCCCGCGTTGTGGACTGGGTCTCGTACGCGAAGACGATGCCGCACTGCCAGGCGGTGGTCTGCCACGCCGGCCACGGCACGGTCGCCCGAGCGCTCGCCTGCGGCGTGCCCGTGGTGGCCTGCCCTCACGCCGGCGACATGGCCGAGAACGCGGCGCGCATCCGCTGGGCGGGGCTCGGCGTCTCCCTGCCGCGGCGCTTCCAGACCGCGCGAGGCGTGCGGCTGGCCGTGCGCCGGCTCCTGGCCGATCCGGAGTACGCCGAGCGCGCCAAGGAGCTCGAGCGCTGGTCCGCCGGCCACGACGGGGCGGCGGCCGCGGCCGATGCCGTGGAGGAGCTCGCCGCCGCCCGGGAACGATACCCCCACGGGGTACACTAGAGCGCATGCCTGCCGAGACCCGCGGCTACTCCGCGACCAAGGACCAGCTCCAGGGCCGACTGCGCCGTATCGAGGGCCAGGTGCGCGGCATCGAGAAGATGGTGGACGAGGATCGCTACTGCATCGACGTCCTCACCCAGATCGGCGCGGTGCAGGCCGCGCTCGACAAGGTCGCGCTCGGGCTGCTCGACGACCACGCGCGCCACTGCGTGATCGGCGGCAAGGAGTCAGAGCAGGAGGAGATGACCGAGGAGCTGATGGCCGCGGTCGGGCGCCTGCTTCGCCGAAGCTGATCTCACGACGTTATCCCGCGGTGACGCTGCCCCGCGTACCGTCGCGGACGTGACGCGTCCCGAGAGCCTCTGGGTAGACCGCGAGCGCGACGCCGACGGCGGGCCGTTCTCGTCGGCGCGCTGGAACCGGCAGGCACGCCAGGACTTACAACGGCGAGCCGGAGCCCACCCCACCACCCGAGCCCCCGCGTCGACGGCGCCCCGCTCTTCTCTCGATCGCCGCCCTGGCCGTGGCGCTGGCTGGCACTGGCCGTGGGCGGTTTCGCCCTGCTCGGGGACGACGAGCCCTCGGGCTCGCTGCCGGGTGCAGCGGATTCGCGTCCGGTGCCCGCGGGTGCGGCCAACCGGGTCTACGACTCGGCCGGCCCGGGCGTGGTGTCGATCCAGGTCGGATCCGCATCGGGCACCGGCTTCGTCGTCCGCGCGGACGGCACGATCGTGACGAACGCTCACGTGGTCGGCGACGCCGACACGGCCACCGTGCGCTTCAACGACAGCGGCCGGCTGGTGGAGGCCGACGTGCTGGGCACCGACCCATCCTCGGACCTGGCCGCGCTGCGCGTCGACCCCGGCAGCGTGGACAACCTGCGGCCCCTGCCGCTCGCCAACTCGGAGCGCGTGCGTGTGGGCGACCAGGTGATCGCCATCGGCCACCCCTTCGGCCTCGACCGCACCGCCACGGCCGGGATCGTCTCGGGCGTGGGCCGGGAGATCCAGGCGCCCGACGGCTTCCAGATCGAGGAGGCGATCCAGACCGACGCCCCGATCAACCCGGGCAACTCGGGCGGACCCCTTCTCGACATACGCGGGCGCGTGATCGGCGTGAACTCCCAGATCGCGACCGGCGGCAATCAGGGCAACGTCGGCATCGGCTTCGCGGTGTCGGCGAACACGGTGCGCGACGTGATCCCGCGGCTGGCGCGCGGCGAGACCATCCGGCGCCCGTACCTGGGCGTGACCACCACGCCTGACTCCCGCGGCGCCGGAGTGGTTCAGGTGGCCCCGGTCGAGCCCGGCCGCCGACGCCGGCATCCAGGGCGGCGACGTGATCACCAGTGTCGACGGCCGCTCGGTGAGCGACCCCGAGGACGTCTCCGAGGCGATCTCGGGCAAGCGGCCGGGCGACCAGGTGACGGTCGAGATCGTGCGCGACGGGGAGCCGCGGACGATCACCGTCACCCTCGGCACCCGCCCCCGCACGCCGTGAGCTTCCAGGCGCCTTGGTTCCTGCTCCTGCTGGCGGCGCTGCCGCTGGTGGTGGCGGCCTACGTGATGATCGACCGCCGTCGCACGCCGTGCAGCCGGCCGCTTCGCCTCGCCCACGCTCATGCCGTCGGTCGCGCCCGTCCGGCCCGGCATTCGGCGGCACCTGCCGCTCGCGGCTTACGCCTTGGCTCTCGCCATCGGGGCCATTGCGCTGGCGCGCCCGGAGGCCACGGTCGCCGTGCCCGAGGAGCGCGCCGCGGTGGTGCTCGTGACCGACACCTCGGGATCGATGCAGGCGCGCGACGTCGCCCCGTCGCGAATGACCGCCGTGCGCCGCGCCGCGCTCGGCTTCCTCGACCAGGCGCCGCGCGAGCTCAGGGTCGGAGCGGTGACGCTTCAACCAGGCCGTCCAGGGCATCGAGCCGCCCCGGACCGACCGTGAGCGCCCGCGCGCGCTGATCGAGAGCCTGCGCCCGAGCGGCGGCACGGCCACCGGCAGCGGGCTGGCGGCGGCGCTGGCGCTGCTGGAGCGCTCGCGCAATCAGCAGGGCGACGCGCGGGATCGGCCGGGACTCGCCGGAACGCCGCCGCGAGCGCAATCGCCGCGAGCCCGCGGCGGTCATCCTGATCTCGGACGGCGCGTCCACCCATGGCCGCGACCCCCTGCCCGTGGCCCGCGAGGCCGCCCGCGCGCGGATTCCGGTCTACACCGTCGCGCTGGGCACCGACGAAGGGACGATCGAGGTCGAGCGGCCCGACGGCTCCACTGCCACCCGCCCGGTGCCACCCGACCGCGACACCATGCGGCGCATCGCCGCGATCAGCGGAGGCCGCACCTTCTCTGCCAACGAGAGCGACGAGCTGGCGTCGGTCTACGAGAACCTCGGCTCACGCGTGGCCACCCGCGAGGAGAAGCGGCAGGTCACGTCGGCCTTCGCCGGCGGCGCGCTGGTGCTGCTCATCGTGGGCGGAGCGCTCTCGCTGCGCTGGTTCGGGCGGCTGCCGTGAGCGTTCGCTCTAGGTTTACCGGTGTGCGCCGGACACGTGCTCTGATCGCGGTGGCCGTGGTGGTGGGCGTCGGCCTGCTCGCCAGCGCGGTGCAGGGCCTGGCTCAGCTGGATGGCCGCCTCGCCGCCAGTGACCGCGCCCGCGACGCGGCCGAGCTCAAGCGGGAGCTACCGGCAGCCGATCGCCGCGACTGTCCGCGGCGGCTTGAAGATCGCCGCTCCTAGGCAGGCGCACCGACACCTGCAGGCCGCCCGACTCGCGCGGCTCGATCGCCACCTCGCCGCCGTGCGCCTCGGCGACGGCGCTCACGATCGACAGGCCGAGCCCGGCGCCTCGGCCATCGGCGCTGCGCTCCAGGCGCTCGAAGGGCTGGGACAGCCGCTCCGCGGCGGCGGGGCTCACCCGCGGCCCCGAGTTCTCCACGCGCAGCTCGGCCGAGCCGTCGGCGCCCGTGGCCGTGCGGACCGACACGAAGCCGCCCGGCCGGTTGTAGCGAACACCGTTCTCGACGAGGTTGGCCACGAGGCGCTCCAGCAGCGCGCGGTCGCCGGCCACCGGCGCCGGATCGAGCACCGACTCGATGCGCACGCTCTGGGCAGCAGCCTCGCGCTCCGTCAGGTGCGCCGCCGCGCCGGCCGCCTTGGCCAGGTCGAACTCCTCCTCGCGCAGCAGCCCGCGCTGGCTGCGCGCCAGGATCAGCAGGCTCGTGAGCAGCGCCTCGGTGCGGCGGCTGGCCTCGATGACCGAGGCGGCCATCTCGCGCAGCTCGTCCACGTCGGGCTCCGGGTTCGCGAGCGCCACCTCCGCCTCGGAGCGGATAACGGTCAGCGGGCTGCGCAGCTCGTGGCTGGCGTTGGCCACGAAACGGCGCTGCGCCTCGAACGACTCCGCCAGGCGGTCGAGCATCTCGTTGAGGGTCTCCCCGAGCTCGCGCAGGTCGTCGCGCGGCCCGGCCACGTCGATGCGCTCGGACAGCCGCTCGTCGGAAACGCGCCGTGCCGTGCCGGTGATCCGCCGTACCGGCGCGAGCATGCGGCCGGCCACGGCCCACCCGACCGCGGCGGAGAGCAGCAGGATCCCGGCGAACGCGATGAGGTACTGCGAGCGCACCTCCCCGAGAGCGTTGCTCGGCGAGGGCGTCGGGGAGGGTGCGATCGAAGTGGCGGCCGAGCAACCAGTAGCTCACCAGCAGGATGAGACCGGTGGACAGCCCCACCAGCAGCGCGTATAGACCGGTCAGGCGGGCCCGGACCGTTGTGCGCCGGGTCTTCACACCCGGTAGCCCGATCCCTTGACCGTCTCCACCACCTGCGGGCTCGCCGAGCTTGCGGCGCAGGCGCAGCACGGTCATGCGCACCGAGTTGGTGAACGGGTCGGCGTTCTCGTCCCAGACGCGCTCCACCAGCTCGTCGTTGGAGACAACACCGCCTTCCGCGCCCATCAGTGTCTCCAGAACCGCGAACTCCTTCGGGGTCAGCTCGATACGGCGTCCGTCGCGGGTGACCGAGTGGCGCACGGGATCGAGCTCGACGTCGCCCGCGCGAAGCGTCGGCGGACGGGCCGGGTTGGCGCGCCGTGCCAGAGCGTGCAGGCGGGCGACCAGCTCGGCAAAGGCGAAGGGCTTGTGCATGTAGTCGTCGGCCCCGAGCGAGAGGCCGTCCACCACCTGCTCGAGACCGGACGAGGCGGTGAGCATGAGCACGCGGCTGTCGCTGTCCTCGTCGCGCAGGGTGCGGCAGACGTCGTCGCCGTGCAGCAGCGGCAGGTCACGGTCGAGAACCAGCACGTCGTAGGGGTTGAGGCGGGCCTTGTCGAGAGCTTCGGCACCGTCGTAGGCGACGTCGACCGCCATTCCCTCACGCCGAAGGCCGCGCGCAACCGCATCGGCCACCCTGCGTTCGTCCTCCGCCACGAGCACGCGCATCTCGATTCAGAGTAGTGGGCGAACTAGTTATGCCGCGGTGACAAGCCGGGGCCTAAGTTGGCGGCCATGAGCGAGAACGCAAGGCACGACGACGCCCGGGAAGCGCTGGAGGGCGCCCTCTACGAGATCAAGCGCGTGATCATCGGCCAGGACGCCATGCTCGAGCGCGTGATGGTGGCCCTCCTGACGGGCGGCCACGTGCTGCTCGAGGGCGTTCCCGGGCTGGCGAAGACCCTGACCATCAAGACCCTGGCCTCCGCGGTGGGCGGCAGCTTCCGGCGCATCCAGTTCACGCCCGACCTCGTGCCCTCGGATCTCATCGGCACCCGCATCTTCCGGCCCGACCGCGCGACCTTCGACACCGAGCTCGGGCCCGTGTTCGCCAACTTCCTGCTCGCGGACGAGATCAACCGCGCGCCCGCGAAGGTCCAGTCGGCCCTGCTCGAGGTGATGCAGGAGCAGCAGGTCACGATCGGCGGCGAGACCTATCCGGTGCCGCTGCCCTTCCTGGTGCTGGCGACCCAGAACCCGATCGAGTCCGAGGGGACCTACCCGCTGCCCGAGGCGCAGGTCGACCGCTTTCTGATGAAGATCCTCGTGGACTACCCGGACCCGGGCGACGAGGCTGCGGTGGTGGAGAGCTCGCTCACTCCCGCCACCGACATCGGCGTCAGGCTGACTGTTGACGACCTGCTCACCTTCCGGGTCGCGGTGCGCGACGTGTTCGTGGACCGCGAGTCGATCGAGTACGCGGTCGCCCTGGCCGACGCCACCCGGCGGCCCGGCCACTATGGCCTCAGCGACGTCGAGGAACACCTCAGCTACGGGGCGAGCCCGCGTGGGCCGATCGGCCTCGTGCAGTCGGCGCGGGCGCTGGCGCTGCTGCGCGGCCGGCGCCACGTGCTGACCGGCGACATTCGCGATCTCGCCCCCGAGGTGCTTCGCCACCGCCTGGTGCTCAGCTACGAAGGCCTCAGCGACGGCGTGTCCGCCGACTCGCTGCTCGAGCAGGTCCTCGAGGCCGTGCCCGAGCCCGACTTCGAGCGGGGTGGCGCGCCCGGGGAGCCGCTCGCGGCGTGAAGCTGTCGCTGCGTCCGGTCGCGCGCTCCAGAGCGCGGGGCTCGAGCGCCGGCGCCGAGCGCGTCCCGGCGGGCCTCACCATGCCTGCCGGGCGCCAGGGAGGCGGCTCGGTGCCCAGCGCCCTGGTGGATGCGCTCGACCTCGCCTTCGTGCGCCGCGCGGGCGGTGTGCAGTCGGGCGAGCACCGCGGCACCGGCGTGGGCACCGGGACCGAACTCGCCCAGCTGCGCGCGTACCAGCCCGGCGATGACGTGCGCCAGCTCGACCCGTCCGCCTCGGCGCGCACGGGAATCCCGCACGTGCGCGAGCACGTGCCCGAGCGCATGCTCACCGTGTGGCTCGCCGTTGACCTGTCGCCCTCGATGGCCTTCGGGACCTCCGAACGGCTGAAGAGCGACGTCATGGAGGGCGTGGTCGACGTGGTGGGCACGCTCGCGGTCCGGCGCGGCGGCAAGGTCGGGATGCTCACCTTCGGGGCGCCGGTCGCCCGGCTCCTGCCGCCCCGGGGCGGTCGCGGGGCGCGCGTGGGCCTTCACCGAGCCCTCTCCGAGGGCGTCGCCGCCGACGGTGCGAGCGGCGAGCCGCTCGAGGCGGCCGTGACCCGGATCGGCCGGCTCGCGCGCGTTGCCAGCCTGGTGGTGATCGTGTCGGACTTCGGCGACCCCCCGGAGGACTGGGCGAGGCCTTTGGCCGCGCTGGGCGCGCGCCACACGGTGCTGGCGCTCGAGATCCGCGATCCCCGCGAGGACGCCCTGCCCGACGTGGGCCGGGTGGCCATGGTCGACCCCGAGACGGGCGGGCGCGTGGAGGTGGACACCCGAAGCCGTCGGCTGCGCGAGAGCTTTGCCGCCGCCGCGGCCGATAAGCGCGCCGCGGTGGCGCGTGCGCTGCGCCGCGCCGGGGCCGACCACGTGGTGCTGTCCACCGAGGGCTCCTGGGCCCGGGCGCTCGGAAGGGGCCTGCGATGAGCTTCGCCTCCCCCGCGTGGCTCGCTGCACTTGCGGTGGTCCCGCTGCTGGCCGGCCTGTACGTGGCGGGACGGCGGCGCGCCCGCCGCTACGCCATCCGCTTCCCCGGCGTCCCGACGCTGGCGCCGCTCGTCCCGTCCGCGGGCGCCTGGCGGCGCCGCATCCCGCTGGGACTGTTCCTGATCTCGCTCGCCGCGCTTGCGCTGGCGCTGGCCCGGCCGCACGCCACCGTCGCGGTGCCGAGCGAGCAGGCCACGATCATCCTGGTCACCGACGTGTCGCGCTCCATGCTCGCCAAGGACGTTGACCCGCAACCGCCTGGAGGCTGCTCGCGACGCGGCCAAGCAGTTCCTCGAGCAGATCCCCGACGCGGCGCAGGTCGGGGCGGTCGCGTTCTCCGAGCAGCCCCACACGATCGAGCCGCCCACCGACGACCACGACGAGGTGGCCGCGATGATCGACTCGCTCGCGGCCGACGGTGGCACCGCCACCGGCGACGGCCTGGCCGCCGCGCTCGACCTGCTCGACGGCCGCGGCGAGCGCCGGGCGCCCGCCGCCGTCGTGCTCCTCTCCGATGGCAAGGCGACCACCGGCCGCGATCCGCTTCCGGTGGCCCGTCAGGCCAAGCGGCTCGGCATACCGATCAGCACGGTGGCGCTCGGTAGCCGCGGTGCGGTGATAACCACCCCGAGTGGCGCCCTCCTCGCCGTGCCTCCCGATCCCGAGACGATGCGCGAGATCGCAGAGCTCTCGGGCGGCCGCGCCTACGAGGTGGACGACGCCGACGACCTGAGCGAGGTCTACGAGTCGCTCGGGTCCCGCGTGGCGACCAAGAAGGAGCGCCGCGAGGTCACCTCCGCCTTCGCGGCGGGCGGCGTGCTGCTGCTGCTGGCGGCGGCGGGTTTCGGCCTGCGGGCCACGGCGCGACTGCCGTAGCGGGCGTCAGCTCCGGGGGTGGGACTCGAACCCACAACCCTTCGGTTAACAGCCGAATGCTCTGCCGATTGAGCTACCCCGGAATGGAGAGATCACGATAGATGAAAATCCGCGTGGCTCACCAAGTTGCCCCACCGATCTAGGATCCTGGATTCACCCCCTCATAGGGGGTCAAGTCAGGATCCTTCAGGCCTCGTCGGTCGTCCCCGCCAGCCGGTCCGCTCCGCCCGAGCTCTTCAGCATCGCGAGCGTCTTGGATTCGATCTGGCGTACCCGCTCGCGGGTGACCCCGACCTCGTGGCCGATGTCCTCGAGGGTCATCGGGCCCTTGTCTCCCAGGCCGTAGCGCAGCTCGATGACCTTGCGCTCGCGCCAGCCGAGCGAGTCGAGCACCTTCAGGAGGTCCTTGTCACGGATGCGGTTGGCGACGATCTCGAGCGGACGGTCGGTGGCGGCGTCGGGGATGAAGTCTCCGAGGGAGGCGTCACCCTCCTCGCTGCCCACGGGCGCCTCGAGCGAGACCGGCTCCTGGCCCAGCTTGAGGATCTCCTCCACCTTCTTGGCCGGCATCTCCACCAGGTCGGCGATCTCCTCCGGTGTGGGCTCGCGGTTGTTTCGCTGGAGCAGCGCACGCTTGGCGCGAGCCACGCGGTTCATTCGCTCCACCATGTGCACGGGGATGCGAATCGTGCGCGACTGGTCGGCCAGCGCCCGGGTGATCGCCTGCCGTATCCACCAGGTCGCGTAGGTCGAGAACTTGAAGCCGCGGCGCCAGTCGAACTTCTCCACGGCCCGGATCAGCCCGAGGTTGCCCTCCTGGATCAGGTCGAGCAGCGTCAGGCCGCGGCCGGTGTAGCGCTTGGCTATCGACACCACGAGGCGCAGGTTGGCCTCGATCAGCGCGTTCTTGGCCGACATGTCGTTCTGCTCGATGCGCTTGGCCAGGCGCACCTCGTCCTCGCGTGTGAGCAGCGGAACGCGGCCGATCGAGCGCAGGTAGAGCCGTACGGCGTCCTCGGCGCCCTGCTCCGGCGGCGCCACCGGAAGCCCGGCGGTGACCACACCACCCTCGTCGTACAGGTCCGCGGGCTCGGGCCCTTCGTCCTCGGGCTCCTGTGCCGCTGGGGCGGCGTCGAGGGCCTCCGGGGTGTCGGAGGAGCCGTTCACGGGAATGCGCTCAGGCATGGCCAACGCCGCTCACACGGTGCTCAAAGAGGGGGGCCTCCGGTCCGCAGCGACGGGTCAAGGCTACCCGTTTCATGCGGTCTGACCCATTACCCGGTCCATTTCGTGCCGCACCTGCTGGCGGGCTCCTGCCAGCTGGGTGCGCCGCGACAGGTCGGCCTCATGGGCGGCCCGCCGCAGCTCGCGCTCGATGCGGCGCAGCTCGAGCTGGAGAAAGCTCATGCGCAGGACGGGCTCGGTGGCCTCACCCTGCTCCTGGGCGGCCATCGCGACCCCGGTGACCAGCGCCGCCGTCGCAGGATCGTCCTCGGACAGACCGGCGAGCGGATCGTCGAAGTGGGCGACCAGGTGCCCCCTCGCGGCGCGCGCCGACGGCGAGGAGAGGTGCTCGTCCGAGAGCCGGCCGAGGTACTCGCGGCCCAGATCGCCACTGGCGAGGCAGAGCGACAGGAAGGCACGCTCCGCCGCCAGCGACGGCTCGGGCGCTCGCAGCGCCGGCTCCGGTTCGCCCTGGGGACGCCGCACGGCGGGAGGCCGCGGAGACGTAATCGGCAGGCACGTCGAGCCGGTCCGCCACCTGGCGGACGAGCGCGTCCCTGGTTGCTGTGCGGTCCGGTACTGCGGCGATCAAGGTTCGGGCCTCCTGCAATGCCCGGTCTCTGCCGGACGGCGTGTCCAGGTCAGCATCGGCAAGAACGCGGCCCACCTGAAACTCGATCATGCCCAGCGCCGTCCCCATCCGCTCCAGGAACGGCTCAGCTCCCCCCGCGCTCACGAGCTCCGCAGGGTCGGTGCCCTCCGGCATCTCCACGACCCGGAGATCGAGCCCGCGCTCCTCTGCCAGCCGCGCCGCGCGCAGCATCGCTTCCTGCCCGGACCGGTCGGCGTCGAGGGCCAGGATCAGCCGGGAGGCCACCCGGCCCACCTCGGCCAGCTGCTCGTTGGTGAGCGCCGTGCCCATGATCGCCGCGGTCTCGCGGATTCCGGCCTGATGGAGAGCGAGCACGTCGGTGTAACCCTCCACCAGCACGATCCGACCGCTCCTTGCCGCCTCCGCACGCGCCAGGTCGAGCCCGAACAGCTGGCGTCCCTTGTGGTAGATCTCGTTCTCGCTCGTATTCAGGTACTTGGGGCCGCGCCCCTCCCCCATTTGGCGCGCTCCGAAGCCAAGAACACGGCCTCGGCCGTCGGCCAGCGGAAACATGATGCGGCCCCGAAAGCGGTCGAAAATGCCCCCGCTGCGGCCCTTCTGGGCCAGTCCCGCGGCCATCAGCTCCTCCTCCGAAAACCCTCCTTGGCGCGCGCCCAGCAGCATGCGGTCCCAGGCACTCGGCGAGTAGCCGACCCTGAACTCCCGCAGGGTCTCCTCCGATAGCCCCCGGCCGGCGAGGTACTCGCGCGCGCGGGCCGCCTCACCCGAGTCCCAGAGATAGCTGGCGTAGAAGCGCGCGGCGCGGTCGAGCAGCGCCAGCAGCCGCTCGCGCCGGCGGCGACGCGTCTCGGCCTGCGGATCCTCGTTTTCGAGCTGCAGCTCCACCCCGTAGCGCTCGGCGAGGAACTCGACGCTCTCCCGGAAATCGAGGCCCTCGGTCTGCTCCACGAAGCCGATCGCGTCGCCCTTGGCGTGGCAGCCGAAGCAGTAGAACAGCTTGTCGGCGACGTTGACCGAGAACGACGGCGTGCGCTCGTCGTGGAAGGGGCACAGCCCGGTCAGCCGTGACCCCACCCGCCGCAGGTCGGTCTTGGTGCCGACGAGGTCCTCCATGTCCACCGCATCGCGCAGGCTGTCGATGGAGTCGCGCGTGTATAGCGCCATCAGAAGCCCTGCGGCAGCGACAGGTCGGCGAAGGTGCGGATGGCGAAGCGATCGGTCATCCCGGCAAGCCAGTCGATCACGCGCTCCTGTTCTGACGCGCCCTCGACCACCGGCGGCGGCGGATTCTCGGCGTAGTAGTCGAACAGCGTCCGCAGCATGCGTTCGATGCGCGGCGTCTGGCGCTGCGCCTCGGCACCGAGATAGACGTTGTCGAACATGAACGAGCGCAGCCGGAGCATGGCCCCGCCCACCTCCTCGCTCTGGACGATGTCGCCGGCCGCCTCGGACCGGGTGAGGAGATCCACCACGAGGGTCTCGATCCGTTCCGAGCCGGTAGAGCCGAGCAGCTCGATCTCGGCCTGCGGCAGCTCGTCGAAGCGCAGGATGCCGGCGCGGATGGCGTCGTCGATGTCGTGATTGATATAGGCGATCCGATCCACGACCTTGACGATGCGCCCCTCGAGCGTCTGCGGGCCGCTCCGGCCCGGTGTGGTGGCGGATTCCGTCTCGTACCTGGACCGTCAGGTTTAGCGCCTCGATCTTCTCCACCACACGCAGTGAATGCTCGTTGTGGCGAAAGCCGCTCCCCCAGCGCGCGCGGGCGCAGTCGTCGAGCACCGCTTCGCCGATGTGGCCGAAGGGCGGGTGGCCGAGGTCGTGGCCGAGCGAGATCGCCTCGGTCAGGTCCTCGTTGAGCGCGAGCGCCCGGGCCACACCGCGGGCGATGCCGGAGGCCTCGAGCGTGTGGGTCAAACGGGTGCGGTAGTGGTCGCCCTCCGGCGCGATGAACACCTGCGTCTTGCGCTTGAGCCGCCGGAACGCCTTGGTGTGGACGATCCGGTCGCGATCGCGCTGGAACGGGGTGCGATGGTCCGAGTCGGGCTCGTCTGAATCCCGCTGCGCCGGATAGGAACGGGTCGCGAGCGCAGACAGCGACTCGCGCTCGAGCCGCTCGATCCGCTCGGCGAAGGACGTTCGGGCGAGCTGCGAGGGCATGCTCGCCCCGATTCTGTCAGTTGGCCTCTTCTGGCTCCTCCGCTTTGCGGCGCGCACGGCGGCCTGGGCCGCGGCCACCCGTGCGACCGGCACGCGGTAGGGCGAGCAGCTGACGTAGTCGAGGCCGGCGAGCTGGAAGAACTCGATCGAGTCCGGGTCGCCGCCGTGCTCGCCGCAGATGCCCAGCTTGAGGTCGGGCTTGGCCTCGCGGCCCACCCAGGCGGCCAGGCGCACCAGCCAGCCCACGCCGGGCTTGTCGATCGTCTCGAACGGGTTGCGTTCCACGAGCTTCAGCTTGAGGTAGCGAGCGAGCATCTCCCCCACGTCGTCGCGCGAGAAGCCCAGCGCGGTCTGGGTCAGGTCGTTGGTGCCGAACGAGAAGAAGTCCGCCTGCATGGCGATGCGGTCGGCCACGAAGCATGCGCGCGGCAGCTCGATCATCGTCCCGATCTTCAGGTCGAGCCCGGTCGCGTTCTCCTGCTCCACCACCCGCTCGAGCAGGCCCCGCATCTGCTCGAGCTCCTGCTCGTAGGTCACGAGCGGAACCATCACCTCGAGCAGCGGCGACTCACCGCTCCGCTCGCGCACCGACAGCGCGGCGCGCACGATCGCGCGCATCTGCATCTCGTAGATCTCGGGATGAAGCACGCCCAGCCGCACACCCCTGGTGCCGAGCATCGGGTTGGTCTCGGTGAGCTGGTGAACGCGCTCCAGCGTCTGCTCGAGCTCCTCCAGGTCGTCGCCCCCCTCGTTGCGAGCGCGCTCGACCTTCTGGGCCAGCTCCTCGGCGTCGGGGATGAACTCGTGCAGCGGCGGGTCGAGCAGCCGGATCGTTACCGGCAGGCCCCTCATCGCCTCCAGCAGCCCGTCGAAGTGCTTGCGCTGAAGCTCGAGCAGGCTGTCCAGGGCCTGCTGGCGCTTTTCGGCCTCGGTGTGCTCGTCGGCCATGATCATGGCCTGCATCGTCTTCTGGTTGTCGGTGCCGAGGAAGATGTGCTCGGAACGGCACAGGCCGATC
The DNA here is from genome assembly GCA_963733655.1 of uncultured Thermoleophilaceae bacterium. Taxonomy (GTDB): domain Bacteria; phylum Actinomycetota; class Thermoleophilia; order Solirubrobacterales; family Thermoleophilaceae; genus JACVRW01. Next base: position 97,301 of record CAVTEX010000006.1, on the reverse strand, counting down.
CCCTCCGCCCCGAACTCGCGTGCCTTAGTGGCGTCCTCCGGAGTGTCGGCGTTGGCCCTCACGCCCAGCCTGCGCAGCTCGTCGGCCCAGCCGAGCACGGTCTCGAACTGGTCCGACACCTCCGGCTCCTCGAGCTCGACGTCGTCGGCCGTGACCACGCCGCTCGACCCGTCTATGGCGATCAGGTCGCCGTCGCCCAGCTCGGTGCCGTTCGCGCTGACGGTCTTGCTGTCGAGGTTGATCTTCAGCTCCGCCGCTCCGGCCACACATGGCTTGCCCATCCCCCGGGCCACCAGCGCGGCGTGGCTGGCCTTGCCGCCCCGGCTGGTCAGGATGCCCTGCGCGGCGTGGAAGCCCACCACGTCACCGGCGTCGGTGTGCGGGCGCACCAGGATCACGTCGCGGCCATCCGCGGCGGCGGCCACCGCGTCGTCGGCGGTGAACACGATCGCGCCCTTCGCGGCGCCCGGCGAGGCCGGTATCCCCTCCGTCAGCTTCCGGAACCGGGCGTTCTTTGCGAACCCCGGGTGAAGCAGCGCGTCGAGGCGCTCGGCGTCGATCGTCAGGATCGCCTCGGCCGGCTCGAGCAGCCCCTCTTCCACCGCGTCGACCGCGAACCTCACCGCCGCCTGGGCGGGGCGCTTGGCGTTGCGCGTCTGGAGCATGTAGAGGCGCCCCTCCTCCACCGTGAACTCCGTGTCCTGCATGTCCCCGTAGTGGCGCTCCAGCGTGCGCAGGATCTCCATGAGCTGCGGTGTGCGCCTCGGGCATCAGATCCGCCATCTCCGAGATGTCGCGCGGCGTGCGCACCCCCGAGACCACGTCCTCGCCCTGTGCATTGGGCAGGAAATCGCCCGACGGCTCCGGGGCGCCGGTGATCTCGTCGCGCGAGAAGGCCACGCCACTGCCCGAGCTCGTCGCCGCGGTTGCCGAACACCATCTGCTGCACGTTCACCGCGGTGCCCCACTCGTCCGGGATGCGGTTGATACGGCGGTACTCCACCGCACGTTCCCCGGTCCACGAGTCGAACACCGCCGCGATCGCCTGTTCGAGCTGAACCCGCGGATCCTGCGGAAACTCCTCGCCCGTCTCCGCCTCGAACAGGTCCCGGAAGCTCTCCGTCAGCTTCTTCAGGTCGTCCACCGACAGCTCCGTGTCCTCGCTGACACCCGCCGCGGCCTTGTGGTGGTCGATCAGGCTCTCGAAGCGCTCCCCCTCGATGCCCCGGCAGACGTTGCCGAACATCTGCACGAAGCGCCGATATGAGTCCCAGGCGAAGCGGTCGTTACCGGTCGACTCCGCCAGACCCTCCACCGACTCGTCGTTGAGGCCCAGGTTCAGGACCGTGTCCAGCATCCCCGGCATCGACTCGCGCGCCCCGCTACCGCACCGACACCAACAACGGATCCGACGCGTCGCCCAACCTCTTCTCCGCCTGCTCCTCCAGCCGCGAAAGCGCCTCCGCGACCTGCTCCTCCAGCCCGTCCGGAAACTCGTTACCCGCCCTCATGTACGCCACGCAGGCGTCGGTGGTGATCGTGAACCCCGCCGGCACCCGCTCCGCACCCAGCACCCGCGTCATCTCCGCCACCTTCGCGCCCTTGCCCCCCAGCAGATCGCGCATCTCACGCGAACCCTCGGCGAAGTCGTAGACGAGCTTTGTGGCGGCGGCGGTCTCCACGGCTGCGGGAGACTGTATTCCCTAAGCGACGCGCCTCAACCTCACGTGAGCGTGGTACTCGAGCGTCTCGGCGATCGCGCGGTCGGCCTGCGAGAGGGCCCGTTCGGCGGCTTCGGGAGCCTCCGATAGCGGCCTTGTGAGGGCTTCGACCAGGAAACGGTGCGCCTCCCCACCGAGGGGGAACGAGCCCGCCTCGCAGCCGGCGCAGACCACTCCTCCCGCCGCCGGCGAGAAGCCGCCGAGGTGCTCGACGTCGCCACACGCGGCGCACGAGGCGAGCTCGGGCGCGAAGCCAGCGGCCAGCAGCAGCTTCAGCCGGAAGGCGAGCGCCTGGGCGCGACACGCCCGCTCGGGACGGGCGTCGAGCAGGGCCAGCTCATTGGAGAGCAGGTTGTAGGCCGGACGGTTGGGCTCGGTGGAGTCGAGCAGCCGCAGCACGGCCTCGCAGGCCTGGGAGGCGCGCTCCAGGGACTCGCGCCGCTCCCGCAGCGCCGGGTGGGCGTGCACCGTGTCGGCCTGGCTGATCGTGCACAGCTCGCCCCGGCCGCGGTGGAGCACCAGGCCAACCCTGCTGAGCGGCTCGAGCCGTCCCCCCAGCCGCGATTTGACCCTTCTCACGCCTTTGGCCACCGCACCCACACGGCCGTGGTCCTCCGTGTAGAGATGAAGCACGCGATCCGCCTCGCCGTAGCGGATGGAGCGGAGCACGATGGCTTCGGTCTTGAAGGAACGACTCATGGCACTACTTCTAAACTCTGCCTCCGATGTCGGACGAGAACGGGGTCATGCTCTACACCACCGAGCCCTGCGGCTTCTGCCGCCAGGCAAAGGCGCTCCTGCAGGCGCGCGGCGTCGGGTACCGCGAGATCAACCTCGCCAAGGACCCCGACGGCCGGGCCGAGCTCGTGGCCCTCACCGGCCAGATGACGTTCCCGCAGATCGTGGTCGGACAGCGCGCCATCGGCGGCTTCCGCGAGCTGCTCGAGGCCGATCGAGCGGGCGGCCTCGACGAGCTGCTGGCCGCTTAGGCAGTCCGCCGGACGCGCGGGCGGCGCTGGCAGTTCGGGCACACGTAGGTGCCCCGCCCGGCGGCGCGCAGCTTCTGGATCTGGGTGCCGCAGCGCGGGCACGGCTCTCCCTCGCGCATGTGCACGAGAAAGCGGTCCTGGAAGCTGCCGCGGGCGCCGTCGACCTGGCGGTAGTCGTCGATCGACGCTCCCTTCGAGTCGATCCCGAGCTCGAGCGAATCCACCACCGCCTCGCGCAGGGCCTCGATCTGGGCCCGCTTGAGCTTCCCCACCGGGCGCAGCGGATGGATCCGGGCACGGAACAGCGCCTCGTCGGCGTAGATGTTGCCCACGCCCGCGATGCGCTCCTGGTTGAGCAGGAAGGCCTTGACGGGCTGCTTTCGCCCGCGCGCCAGAGCTCGGACGGCGTCCGCGGTGAAGTCGGGGCTGAGCGGCTCGACCCCCAGGCGCGACGCGAAGTACTCCGCGAGGGCGCCGCTGCCGAGCACCACATCGCCCGTACCGAAACGGCGGACGTCCACGAACAGGAGGCGCTCGGCGGGCCGCCCCTGCGCCGGCCCGAGCTCGAAGCGAACCCGCAGGTGAGGACGGTCCTCCTGGTCCTCCTCGACCGGCACGAGCAGCAGGTTGCCGGTCATCCTCAGGTGCATGACCAGGTGGATGTCGTCCTCGACCGAGACGATCAGGTACTTGCCCCGGCGGCCCAGCGCCTCGATCCGTCGCCCGCCCAGGGCGTCGTCCACCGCCTGGGGCGGCGCGGGCTCGCACCAGCGCGGGTCGAGCACCTGCACGCGCTCGAGCCGCCGGCCCTCGAGCGCGGGCGCCAGCTGGCGCCGGATGGTCTCGACCTCGGGAAGCTCGGGCATTCGATACCCGGTTCTAGCAGGCGATGCTTCAGCTCACGGTGGCCCTCGGGTGGGCCCTGAAGTAGACGTCCTTGAGCCGTTCGCTCGAAAGGTGGGTGTAGAGCTGGGTCGTGGCGACGTCGGCATGACCGAGCATCTCCTGCACCGCCCTCAGGTCGCAGCCGCCCGCCAGTAGGTGCGTGGCGAAGCTGTGCCGCAGTGTGTGCGGGCTCATGCGATCCGCCAGCCCTGCGCTCACCGCGTGCCGGCGCACGATCTTGTAGAGGCCCTGTCTGGTGAGCTTCCCGCCTCGGAAGTTCACGAACAGAGTGCGTCTCCGGCAATTGCTTGACCAGCGCGGGCCGCCCGCGCTCGAGGTAGATCCGCAGCGCACCCAGAGCGGCCTGCCCGAAGGGCACGAATCGCTCCTTCGAGCCCTTCCCGCGCGCGAGCACCACCTGCTCCTCGAGGTCCACGTCGCCCAGCTCGAGCCCGATCGCCTCCGAGGCCCGAAGGCCGCAGGCGTACATCACCTCCAGCAGGGCGCGGTCGCGCAGCGCGGCCGGCTCGGTGCCGCGAGGCTGGGCCAGCAGCCGCTCGACGTCGCCCCGGGTCAGCACGTGCGGCAGCTTGCGCGCTCGCCGCGGGGCACTCAGCGTGGCGGTCGGGTCGGTTTCGAGCAGCCCGTCCCGGCGCAGGTGGCGATAGAACGAGCGCAGGCACGCGGACTTGCGGTGCACCGTGGCGGCGGAGGCCGGTGGCCGCTCCTCGCTGCCGCGGGCGAGACTCTCCAAGAAGTCGGCGACGTCGCCCGGGCGCCGCGTCGAGCGCGGAGAGCTCGCGCGACTCGAGGAAGCGCCCGTACTGCAGCAGGTCGCCGCGATAGGCCTCGAGGGTGTTGCGCGACAGTCCACGCTCGAATTCGAGGTAGGACAGGAACTCGAGCAGCAGATGCTCGAAGCGGCGCTCGGCGGGTGGGCGTTCGATCGTTGCCATGCACCAGCGACTTTCGTCCGCCGGGCGGGCATCCCTTGATCTGCAACACGAGCGTCAGTTGCGCTGGTCCCGGAGCCAGAGCAGCCCCACGAGCGACTTGGCGTCGCGGCAGTCTTCGATCGCCTGGTCGAGCGCTCCGAGCGGCAGCTCGACGATCTCGATGCGCTCGTTCTCGTCGGGCTCCGCGGCCTCGTCGCGCAAGCCCGTGGCCAGGAACAGGTGACACTCCTCGTCGGCGAAGCCCGGTGACAGCCAGAAGCTCTTGATGTGCCGCCACTCGTCGGCGGCCTTGCCGATCTCCTCCGCCAGCTCGCGCCGGGCCGTGTCGAGTGGGCTCTCCCCCGCCTCGTCGAGCTTCCCGGCCGGCAGCTCGAGCAGCGCCTCCTCGCCCACCGCCTCGCGCGGCTGGCGAACCAGGAAGAGGCGCTCGCCGTCGTGGGCCACGATCGCCACCGAGCCCGGATGCTCGACGATCTCGCGCTCGGCCTCCTCGCCGTCGTCGTAGCGGAACGTGTCGACCCTCACCTTCGCGATACGTCCCTCCATTGCGATGCGGGAGCCGATCCGCTCAAAGGTCACGACGACATGGTCCTCGCCGCCTCGTCGACCAGTGCCAGCGTCACGTCGAGCATCGTCTCGAGGGCCTCGACCGTCACGGCCTCGTCGGGCTGGTGGTTGCGCTCGGTGCCGTTGGCGAGGTTGACCACCGGGAGGCCGGCCGCGATCAGGGCGTTGGCGTCGCTGCCACCGCCGGTGGCGATGTAGGACGGCTCGATGCCGCGGGCCTCGAGCGCCCGCGCGGCGGTCTCGACCGCCGCGGCCGTGCGCGTGAGGCGGTAGCCCTGAAAGAGGCGCTCCACCGAGGTCTCCACGTCGCAGTGACCGTCGCTCGCGGCCTGGGTGCAGGCGTCGACCATCTCCGCGATCACCTCACCCGCGCGGCCGTCGTCGAGGCTGCGCGCCTCGAGCTCCACCTGGCAGCGTTCGGCCACCACGTTCGCGGCGGTACCGCCCTCGATGCGTCCGACGTTGGCCGTGGTCTCGGCGTCGAGGCGGCCCACTCGCATCTCCGCGATCGCCGCCGCAGCGGCCGCGATCGCGTTGGCGCCGGCCTCGGGCCTGATCCCCGCGTGGGCGGCCTGACCGCGAAACTCGGCGGCCAGGCGGTAGTAGGTGGGTGAGGCGATGACGATCTCCCCGACCGGCGAGGCGTGGTCGAACACGTAACCGAACCTGGCCTCGAGGCGGGTGCGGTCGAACGCCTTGGCGCCGCGCAGAGCCAGCTCCTCGGACGTGGTGAACAGCAGCTCCACGCCGATCGGCGCGCCGGATCGGGTCAGCCGCCGCGCGGCCGCGAGAATCGTGGCCACGGCGGCCTTGTTGTCCGCGCCGAGGATCGCCTCGTTGCGATTCGTCAGCAGCCCCTCGTCGTTCGACACCTTGACCGGCGCCGCCAGCGGCACGGTGTCGATGTGCGCGCACAGCACGATTGAGGGCCCGCCATCCGGGCCGGGAATGCGGCCGAGCACGTTGCCGGCGTCAGAGCCGGTCTCGGCCGCGCTGTCGTCCTCCTCGGGGCCCAGCCCGAGCTGTTCGAGCTCCGCACTGACCGCGTCGGCCATGCGGCGCTCGCGGCCCGAAGGGCTCTGGATCTCGCAGAAGCGGACGAAGTCCGCAACCAGCTGCTCGCGCTCTGCAGGCGTCGACGGGTCGGGCACCGCGGACACGCTACCCGGGCGCGAGACGCCACGGCGGGCCGCGGCCTACGCCGGGCGCGACCTTGCTGCATCCACCATGAAATCCATGGTTGATGTCACATGATCGACTTCCTACCGCCGCCTGCCGGGTCCTTGAGCAGGCGAGCCAGTACGCCCGGACTCCGCCCGGACCTCGGGCTCCACCTCCGGGGCCCGCCGCCGCCACGCTCACGCGGGCGCCAACGCTACCGGCCCGCCGCCGGCTGAGCCGCTCAGGCAGGCACTACGACGCCGTTCACCGAGCAGCTTCCGGCACCGGCTCCGGCCGGGTCGTTCACGACCACCACCAGGTGGTAATCGAGGGTGGTGTTCGAGCTCGAGTAGATCCCCTGGACGGCGACACGCACGAATCCGTCCGTCGCCTCGGGTCCGCCGGGGTCGAGAGTCGTCCCGGCCACGAGGGTCATCTGCTGGTTTGCCGTCTGGGCAGTCGCCTGGTCAGGTGGCCCCTGGTCCAGCGCGATTGTCTGGTAGACGGTGGCTCCCTGACAGAGCGCAGAGTGAGGTTGAGCAGAGTGCCTCCGGTGACGTTACAGCTGCCCCGAATGGTCAAGCCACCGGTGTCGATCACGGTCTTGAATGCCGGCGTGGTGCCGGCGGTCGCGGAGTACCGGACCGCCACGGCGCCCGGGCCGCGGCGGCCCGGCGGGTCCCGCCGGTCCCGGCGGTCCCGGGGCTGCGCGCCGCCTCAACTGTCCGCGGATCCACGAGGACAGGGAGCGCTTGGTCACGCCGCCATTGGCGAGCTTCGGCGCGCTCACCGAGCGCCGGCGCAGCTGGCGCGTGCCCACGCTGCCGGCCGCGAGGTCACCCCGCTGGAGCGAGTGCGCGCGGACCTGCTTCGAGCCCACGCTGTTCTTCGGCAGCGATACCGCCGCGTACGAGGCCCCGCCCAGCGCAATGAAGAGCGCTGCGGAGGCCATCACGTTGGCGAAGCTCAGGTGCGCCTTGATCGTGCCCAGCGTCCAGCTGCGGCGGGAGGCGCTCATCGCCCCCTGTTCGCCGCGAGGCTGCGTTCTCCTTATCGCCGGGCGATGCTCAGGCCCGTGACTCCGCCCGCACCTCGGGCTCGACCTCCGGAGCCCGGTCGCGGGCCCGCTCCAGCGCCGCGCCCACGAACTCGCGGAAGAGCGGCTGGGGGCGCAGGGGCCGCGACTTGAACTCGGGGTGGTACTGCGACGCCACGAAGAAGGGATGCTCGGGCAGCTCGATGACCTCCACCAGGCGGTCGTCGGGAGACGTGCCGCTGAACACCATGCCGGCCTGCTCGAGCCGCTTGCGCAGGTGGTTGTTGACCTCGTAGCGGTGGCGGTGGCGCTCGTAGATGACGGCGTCGTCGTAGATGCTGCGCGCGCGCGTGCCCTCGTGGAGCTTGACCGGGTCGGCCCCCAGGCGCATGGTCCCGCCCATGTCCCGGACCTCCTTCTGCTCGGGCAGGAGGTCGATCACCGGGTAGGGCGTCTCGGGGTCGAACTCGGTGGAATTGGCGCCGTCCATGCCGGCCACGTGGCGGGCGAACTCGGCAACCGCGATCTGCATTCCCAGACAGATGCCGAGGTAGGGCACGCGGTGCTCGCGCGCGTAGCGGGCGGCCTGGATCTTGCCCTCGATGCCGCGCACGCCGAAGCCGCCGGGGACGAGGATTCCCTGGCAGGTGGCCAGCTCGCGCTCGACCTCACCGTCGGTGAGCCGCTCGCTGTCGACCCAGTGCACCTCCACCCGTCCGCCGTGGTGCGAGCCCGCGTGGTTGAGGGCCTCGATCACCGAGAGATAGGCGTCGGCGAGCTGGTTGTACTTGCCCACGAGCGCGATCCGCACGGGCTGGGTGGCCGACTCGATGCTCTCCACGAGGCCCTTCCAGGCGCTGAGCTCCGGGGCCGGGGCCTCGAGCCCGAAGTGGGCGAGCACGGCCTCGTCGACACCCTCGGTGGCGAACTCCAAGGGCACCTTGTAGATCGAGTCGACATCGCGCGCCGAGGTCACCGAGCTGACCGGCAGGTTCGCGAACAGCGCGATCTTCTCGCGGATGTCATGCCCCAGCTGCTCCTCGCTGCGGCACATCACCATGTCCGGCTGGATGCCGATACGGCGCAGCTCCTGCACCGAGTGCTGTGTCGGCTTGGTCTTGAGCTCCCCGGCGTGGCCCAGGAACGGCACCAGGGTCAGGTGCACGAACATGCAGCGGTCGCGACCGAAGTCCGACGCGAACTGGCGCAGCGCCTCGAGGAAGGGCAGCGACTCGATGTCGCCCACCGTGCCGCCGATCTCGGTGATCACGATGTCCACGTCGGTGGACTCCGCCACGAGCTTGATCCGGTTCTTGATCTCATCGGTGATGTGCGGGATCACCTGGACGGTGCCGCCGAGGTAGTCGCCGCGGCGCTCGCGGCGGATCACCGAGTTGTAGATCGCCCCGGCCGTGGCGTTCGAGGCCCGGCTGGTGTTTACGTCCGTGAAGCGCTCGTAGTGGCCCAGATCGAGGTCGGTCTCGGCGCCGTCTTCGGTCACGAAGACCTCGCCGTGCTGGAACGGGCTCATCGTGCCGGGATCCACGTTGATGTACGGGTCGAACTTCTGGATCGTCACGGACAGCCCGCGAGCAACCAGCAGCTGACCCAGGGACGCGGCGGCGATGCCCTTGCCGAGTGCGGAGACGACCCCGCCGGTGACGAAAATGAAGCGTGTGGCAGGGTGGGAGTCGGGCATCAACCTCTGGGAAATCCAGTCTAGCCGTCGCGGCGGCGGAGTCGAGCTCACGCGGCTGCGAGCAGTTCCTCGGCGTGACGCCGGGCCGCGCCGTCCGACGCGTCAGCCCCCAGCATTCGGACGAGCTCGCTCACCACGCCGTCACCCTCGAGCGCTTCGACCGTGGTGAGCGCCGTCCGGCCCGAGGCCGACTTCTCGATCCGGAAATGGGTGCCGGCGAGGGCGGCGATCTGCGGCAGGTGGGTGAGGCAGAGCACCTGCCGGCCCTCGGCCAGCCTGCGCAGGCGCTCGCCCACGGCGCGTGCGGTCTGGCCGCCGACGCCCGCGTCGACCTCGTCGAACACCACCGTACGCGACTCGCCCGCGCCGGCCACGGTCATCAGCGCGAGCATCACGCGGGAGAGCTCGCCTCCCGACGCCGCGTCCCGGATCGGCGCCGCGGGAACGCCCGGGTTGGGCGCGAGCATCAGCTCAACGCGCTCCGCGCCGGACGGCCCGATCTCGTCGCGCGGCTCGAGCACCACCTCGAAGGCCGCCCCCTCCATCGCCAGGGCGCCCAGCTCGGACTGGACCAGCTTCGCCAGCCGGGGCGCCGCCTTGCGGCGGGCCGCTCCCAGCCGGCCCGCCAGCTCGTCGCGCTCGTTCTCTGCCTCCGCGAGGCTCGCCTGCGCCCGCTCCGTCGCCACCTCGGCCTGCTCGAGACCGTCGCGCTGCGCGCGGCAGTGTTCGGCGTGCGCGAGCACGGCGGCCACGCTCCCGCCGTGCTTTCGCTCCAGCCGGTCGTACAGCTCCAGGCGCTCCTCCACCTCGTTCAGCCGGCCCGGCTGCGCCTCCAGCGAGTCCGCGTAGCGGCGCAGCTCCACACCCAGCTCCTCCGCCTCGAGGCGCAGCCCAGCCAGCCGGGCCGCCAGGGAATCGAGCTCGGAGTCGACGCCGGCCACCGGCTCGGCCATGCCCTCGGCCTCCGCGAGCAGCGCGGCCGCCCCGCCCTCGCCCGCGGACGGCGCTATGGCCTCGGCCCCGCCCCCGGCTGCCGCGAGCAGGCCGTCCATCTGCCGCAGGCGCTCCCGCTCGGCAACGAGGGCGTCGCGCTCCTCCTCGCTCGGCCCGAGCGCCTCGATCTCCTCGATCTCGAAGGCGAGCAGGTCCAGGTCGCGATCCCGGGTGCCCGCGCGCTCGCGCAGCAGCTCGAGCTCGGCTCTCAGCTCGCGCGCCCGCGCGTGGGCGGCGCCCAGGCGGGCCCGAAGGCCCAGTTGCTCGCGGCCGCCGAACCCGTCGAGCAGGTCGAGCTGGGCCGAGGCCAGCATCAGGCGCCGGTGCTCGTGCTGGCCGAAGAACGCCACGAGGCGCCCGCCCAGGGCCGCGAGGTCAGCGGCGGTGGCGGAGCGGCCCTGCACGAAGGCCCGCGTGCGGCCCTCCGCCGTGACCCTGCGAGCGAGCACTATCTCGCGTGGGGACTCGTCATCGGACCCGTCCTCGCCGAGCTTTCCGATGCGCTCCCGGATTTCGGCCAGCTCGGGCTCGGCGAGGAGGCCGGGCGGCAGCTCGAACAGGCCCTCGACGTACGCCTCGCGGGCGCCGGGACGGACGATGCCGCTGCGCGCCTTGCCGCCCAGCAGCAGGTCGAGCGCGTGCGCCAGCACCGTTTTGCCCGCGCCGGTCTCACCGGTGATCGCCGTGAGCTCCTCGCCAGGGCGCAGCTCGGCTCTCTCGATGAGGAGCAGGTTCTCGATGCGCAGCTCGAGGAGCACGGATCAGGTCTACCAGCGGCGCCCGACGGAGCGGGGCCGCGGTAACGCGACTGTGTGCAAACTGCGCGTGTTCAGTAGGAGAGACGGCCGAACTTGTCACGCAGACGGTGGTAGAAGGTCGCCCCCGGCGCCTGCGCAAGCCGCACCTGGTCCTCCGCGAAGCGAATACGGATGCTTGCGCCGGGCCGAAGCGTCCACACCGAGCGGCCGTCGGTGGTCATGTCGACCTCGTCCTCGTCCGAGCGGTTCGTGACGGAAAGGGAATCCCCGGGGGCCACGACCAGCACCCGTGCGGTGAGTGTGTGCGGCGCGATGAACGAGACCACGAAGCCCTCGACCCCCCAGGCCAGCACCGGGCCGCCGTTGGCCAGGTTGTAGCCCGTGGATCCTGCCGGGGTGGACACGACCAGTCCGTCACAGCGAACCGAGCCGAGCTGCTCGCCCTCGACCGAGTAGGCGAGCTCCGCGACCCGGCCGTTCTGGCGGCGGTGAAAGGAGATGTCGTTGACGGCCAGGAGCTCGCCCTCGGTCGTGTCGGCGACGAGGCCAGGCAGCGCCATCACGTCGAAATCGCCCGCCAGCGCCCGCGGCATGCCCTCCTCGAGCTCGGCGGGCTCGACCGTGGCGAGAAACCCGATCGCGCCGAAGTTCACCGCGAACACGGGCACCCCGGTTCGAGCGAAGCGCCGCAGAACAGCGAGGATGGTTCCGTCACCGCCGAGCACGACGGCGAGGTCGGCTCCCTGCGCGGGGTCCTCGGCCACGGCCACGCCGTCGGCCGTCCCGAGCCCGTGCTTCTCCGCCTCGTCCGGCGCGAGACGCAGCTCGATGCCCGCCTCGCGGGTGAGCTCGAGGACGCGCCGCAGCGGGGCGCCCGTCTCATGGACCCGCGCGTGGCTGTATACGGCGATCGAGCGCGGTGCGCCGCTCACGGCTCCGTGCTCCGTGCCGCGGCCACCAGATCCGGGGCGTCGCCCTCGCGACCGGCCTCGGCCAGCCACACGAAGCTCTCGCGGTTGCCCGCCGGGCCGGGAAGCCCCGACGTCGTGAACCCGAGGACGGAGGCTCCGAGCTCGTTGCGCGCCGTGCCGGCGACGGCCACGAGCGCGTCTCGGCGGTGGTCGGCCGAGCGAACCACCCCGCCTCGCCCCACCCGCTCGCGCCCCACCTCGAACTGCGGCTTGACGAGAGCGAGGCAGTCGAACCGGGGCGCCGCGCACGCCAGCACGGCCGGGAGCACCTTGGCGAGCGAGATGAAGGAGACGTCGGCCACGATCAGGTCCGGGGCGAAGGGCAGCAGGTCTCGCGTCAGCGCGCGGGCGTTCTGCCGCTCGATCACCGTTACCCGCGGATCGTTTCGCAGCCGCCAGTGGAGCTCGCCATAGGCGACGTCGAGCGCCACCACCGAGGCGGCGCCGCGCTGGAGCAGGCAGTCGCTGAACCCGCCCGTGGAAGCACCCACGTCGAGCGCCAGGCGGCCCGCAGGGTCGAGGCCGAACGCGTCGAGCGCGTTGGCGAGCTTGATGCCTCCACGGGACACGAAGGGCGGCTGCTCGGTCACGGCGAGATCCGCGTCCTCGGCGACGAGATCACCGGGCTTGCGGGCCGGCTGCCCAGCCACACGGACGTCCCCCGCGATCACCGCGGCCGCCGCCCGCGAGCGGGTCTCGAAGAGGCCACGTTCCGCCAGCAGAGTGTCCAGACGCCGCTTCGGCACGCGCCCAGAGTACCCGCGCAGGCCTCTGTGACCGACATCACACAACCGGGACCTACCGAGCGTAACCTCGACGTTGATGACGGTTGTGAGACTCATCTCCCCCGCCTTCCGAGCAGGCCTCTTCATGGTCGGCGGAAGCGCGCTCATCGCGGCACCGCTGCTGCTCGCAGCTGGGTACGCGCCGCGATCGTGACCGGCTTGGTCGATAGGCATCCTGGCGATCGCGCTCGGCGTGGCCGGAACCGAGGCCGAGGGCCGCGGCACCCTGCCCGTCTCGGCGCAGGCCATCTACGACCGCGGGCTGGCCCTGGGGCTGCTCGTGGTGGCGGTGGTCTTCGGGATCGCCGACGAGCCGGGGGCCTCGCTCCTGTTCGCCATCGCCGGCGCCGGGGCGCTGTTGGTCACCTCGATCACGCGCTACAGCGCGCATCCCGCCCACTAAAGACTTCCTCTCACCGACGCATCACACATAGCATCACTCCTCCCTCAGTGGAACGGCCTCGCGAAAGCGGGGTCGTTTCCGTGAGAGGGTCGTGCGCAGCCGGCCGAGCCGACTGCTTCGCTGTGACGGTCGCGCTGTGAAGGGTTCGTAGACTCAGCCGAATGGCCACCCATCGCTATGAAGCGCGCCTCCACTGGACCGGCTCGACCGGGCTCGGCTGGGAGAACTACGATCGCGCGCACACCGTCACCGCCCCACCGGCGGAGCCGTCGCTCGCTCTGACCACCGGAGAGTCCAAGGGCGACCCGGCCCAGCTCAACCCCGAGCAGCTCGTGGTGATGGCCGCGTCCTCCTGCCAGATGCTGATGTTCCTCCACCTGGCGGCAAAGGCGCGAATCGACGTGGTGGAGTACACCGACGCGTCCACCGGGCTGATGCCGGTCGACGAGGAGCCCGCGCGCATCACAGAGATCACGCTGCGGCCGCGCATCGTCGTTGCCGGAGACGCAAGCGACGAACGGGTGTTAAAGCTCGCCGAGCTGGGCCATGAGCACTGCTACATCGCCAACACCCTCAACTCTGAGGTTCGCCTGGAGCCGGTGATCGAGCGCGCCGAGGTACGCGCGTGAGCGGCGTACCGGAGGTGCTCGACCAGCTTCTGCGGGCGCCCGGCGCGCCCGGGCAGGAAGCGGCCCCGGTGTCTGTCTGGCGCGAGGCCGCGGAGAGCTTTGCGAGCAGCGTCACGGTCGACCCGATGGGCACGCCGGTGGCCCGGGTCGACGGCCGCGGCGAGCACCCTCTGCTGGCCGTGGTCGGGCACATCGACGAGATAGCGGTACTGGTGAGCCATGTCAGCAAGGAGGGGATGCTGAAGGTGGTGTCCTCGGGCGGCTGGGATCCGCAGATCCTGGTGGGTCAGCGCGTGGACGTGCTCACCCGCGACGGCGTGGTGCCCGGCGTGGTCGGCCGAAAGCCGATCCACCTGCTCGAGCAGGAGGAGCGCTCCAAGGCCGTCCGCCTCAAGGACCTTCATGTGGACATCGGCGTCAAGGACGCCGATGAGGCGCGCGAGCTGGTGCGTGAGGGCGACCCGGTGGTGATCTCCGCCGAGCCGGTGGAGCTGCCCAACGGCCGCCTCGCCTCGCGGGCGCTCGACAACCGCCTGGGCGTGTACGTGGCGCTGGAGAGCGCGCGCCGCGTGGCCGAGGCCGGCGGCGGCGCCGGGCCAGTCGCGGGCGTGGCGGCCGTCCAGGAGGAGATCGGCACCCACGGCGCCGGTGCGATGGCCTATGGGTTGCGGCCCGACGTTGCGATCGTGGTCGACGTGACCCACGCCACCGACGCACCCGGGGTCGAAACCGGCGAGTTGGGCGAGCACGGGCTGGGCGACGGCCCGGTGATCACCCGTGGCGCGATCGTGAACGCGCGCGTCAACCGGCTGCTCGACGAGGCCGCGGAGGCCGAAGGAATCGCCACGGCCACCGAGGTCTCGGGCCGGGCCACCCACACAGACGCCGACTCGATTCACCTCAGCCGGAGCGGCGTGCCCACCACGATCGTCTCGATCCCGCTGCGCTACATGCACTCGTCGGTCGAGGTGGTCGAGCTGGCCGACGTCGAGGCGGTGATCTCGCTGATCGCCGCGTTCGCGCTGCGGCTCGAGGAGGACACGAGCTTCGCCCGCTGGTAGTCAGGGCGCCGTTCCCAGCCCGCGAGCGAGTTCGAGCAGGCGGCGAAGCTCGGCCAGCATCAGCGCCGCGCGGCTGCTCGAATGGCCTCCGTCGCAGGAGCGTAGCGGCGAAACCGTCCCAGTTGGCGCGCTCGGCTCGCGAGCCCGGTCCTGCTCCCAGGCGTGACGCGACTTGTGATAGCGGTAGGAGTCCACGTCGATCGCAGAGCGAGCCGAGGCCACCTGCAGTCGACCCGGCGGCCGCCCGCGGACCGGTTGCTCCTCCAGCACGGCCCCACTCGCCGCGTCCCTGCAGCGCGACGGCGCGCGCTTCGACGCCCGCTCAGGGTACCCATCGGAAGGGTGGCCCCGCCGACCCGGCGGCGAGTCGCCCGCGCCCGGCGAATCGCCGACGCCGGACGGGCACGCACCGCCTCGACCTCTCGTCCCGTGTATCGGTGACGCCCACTTCGCGAAGGCCCGCGCCAGCCTTGACCACGTCGAGGTAGCGAGTCGACAGGTTCTGGCGAAGTGGTCACGCGGACGCCGACGCGGTCGGTCATTGTGCCGTCCCGGGTGAGCCTATCCCGAGTCGTCCGACTGTCTTCACCCCTCGACCTCTGCGGACCTGCGGCGCCGTTGCCGCGCGAAGGTCGCGCGATCGTCCGGTCAGCCGATCGCTCCCAGGAAGGTCAGCCGCCGTCCTTGCCACGCAGGCGCGCTCCCTCTCCCTACAGGCCTTCACGGCTAGCCTGTCCGCTCAGCATCTCGACGACGAACGTCGCCGCGTTTCCTCGCCCGGTAGACACCGCGGTCCTCCGGGATCAGCTCTCGAGCAACCCGCCGATCAGACCTGCGTGAGCAGTCAGCTCCCGCCCGCAACAGCTCCTCGCGCGTGACCACTCCCTTCGCTCGCGTGCCTCAGCGGGCGATTCGCGTTCCACCGTCTCGTCCCGACCATCCATGGCCTGTCGAGCTGCGGCGGCGAGTTGTTCGCCCCGGCGGCAGCGGTGCCCGCTACGCCAGCGACGGCTCGAGAACGGCCTGCGCCACGCGCTCCGCCACTGCCTCGGGCGTGAGGCCCACCTCTTCGCGCAGGAGCGCCGGCTTTCCGTGGGTCACGTAGCGGTCCGGCAGCCCGATCCGCAGCACGCGGGCGCGGCCCATCAGGTCGTGGTCGGCCAGGTGCTCGACCACGCCCGAGCCGAAGCCGCCGGCGAGCACGTTCTCCTCCACCGTCACGACCAGATCGTGCTCGCCGACCAGCCGCTCGATCAGCTCCCCGTCGAGCGGCTTCGCGAACCGCGCGTCGGCAACGGTGGCGTCGACCCCGTGCTCGGCTTCGAGCAGGCCGTGCCGCGCCCAGCGCCACGCTCACGCCGTAGCCGTAGCCGAGGAACGCCACGCGCTCACCCTCGCGCACGATCTCTCCGCGTCCGATCGCGATCGGCTCGGGAACCGTCGGAAGGGGTATGCCCTCCGCCTCGCCACGTGGGTAGCGCAGCGCCACCGGGCCGTCGTCGTAGACGAGCGCCGTGCGCAGCATGTGCACGAGCATCGCCTCGTCACGCGGAGCCATCTGAACCATGTTCGGCAGACAGCGCAGATAGGAGATGTCGAACGCGCCGTGATGGGTCGGGCCGTCGTCACCCACCAGCCCCGCGCGGTCCATCGCGAAGACCACGTTGAGGCTCTGGAGGCAGACGTCGTGGACGATCTGGTCGTAGCCGCGCTGCAGGAAGGTCGAATAGATGGCGGCCACGGGCTTGGCGCCCTCGAGCGCGAGCCCGGCGGCGAACAGCACCGCGTGCTGCTCGGCGATGCCCACGTCGTAGTAGCGCTCGGGTACGGCCTTCTGCAGCAGGTTGAGGCCGGTGCCGGAGTTCATCGCCGCGGTGATGCCCACCACGCGCTCGTCGCGCCGGGCCTCCTCCACGAGCGCCTCGCCGAACACCGACGTGTACTGCGGCGGGGCGGGGGGCGCGGCCTTGGCGGCGCCGTTCGGCTTCTTCTTGGGAGCCGCAGCGCCGTTCACGATCGAGCCGGGCTTGGCGGCGTGCCAGCGCTCCATGCCCTCGAGCCCGCCCTCCTCGGCGGGCACGAAGCCCTTGCCCTTCACGGTCTTGCAGTGGACGACCACCGGCCTGTCGGCCTCGAGGGCGTCGCCGATCGCCTGGCGCAGCGCCTTGACGTCGTGGCCGTCGATCACGCCGACGTAGGCGAGGTCGAGCTCCTCGAAGAACAACCCCGGGGCCCAGTACGCCTTGAGCGACTCCTTGAGAATCGGCCCCAGGCGCTCGATCTTGGTGCCGATGCCGGCGGGCAGCTTGGTGAGGGTCTCCTCGGCGTCCTCGCGCGCGTGGTACAGCTTCGGGTTTAGGCGCATCCGGTTGAACAGACGCGATAGCGCGCCGACGTTGGGCGCGATCGACATGCCGTTGTCGTTGACCACGATCACGATCGGCACGTCCATGCCGCCGGCGTTCAGGAGGGCCTCGAAGGACACGCCACCGGTGAGAGCTCCGTCGCCGATCACCGCCACCACACGCCCGTTCTCGGACACGCCTTGGCGCATCGCCTCCTTGATCCCCACGGCGTAGGAGACCGACGTGGACGCGTGCCCCGCCCCCATCACGTCGTGCTCGGACTCCTGGATCGAGCAGAAGGGCGCGAGGCCCCCGTACTTGCGGATCGTGCCGAGCTCGTCGCGGCGGCCGGTGAGCACCTTGTGCGGGTAGGCCTGGTGGCCTACGTCCCACAGCACCTTGTCACTGGGCGACTCGAGCAGCGAGTGAATTGCCACGGCGATCTCGCACGCGCCGAGGTTGGCCCCGAAGTGGCCGCCGATCTCGCCGATGGTGTCGATGATCAGCTCGCGCACCTCCTGAGCAACTCCCTGGAGTTGCTCCTCGGAGAGTCCCTTCAGGTCCGCGGGTCCGTCGATGTTGTCGAGCAGGTTGGTCATGCGCTGCGGGTGAGAACGTAGTCGGCGATCCCTCCGAGGCGCTCGGTGCGCCCGGAGGCCTCGGCGAGCGCCGCCCTGGCTTTCGCATGCGATTCCCGAGCCAGCTCCTGAGCACGCTCGAGGCCGTGGACGCTCACGTAGGTCGCCTTTCCATGACGTTCGTCGGAGCCCTGCGGCTTGCCGATCTCGGCCTCGTCCCCGGTTACATCGAGAATGTCGTCAACGATCTGGAAGACGACCCCAAGCTCGGCCGCAAAGCGCCGGAAGGGGATTGTGGCAGGTCCATTCACACCTTCGAGCGCGAGCACCGAGGTGACGGATGCGCCGATCAGCGCCCCGGTCTTGAGCTCGTGGAGATGGCGCAGGGGCACGCTGTCGCCGCCGGCCACGTCGAGGTACTGGCCGCCCACCATGCCCTCGACCCCGGCGGCGGTCAGGACCTCGCGCATCGCCGCGAGCACGTTTGCCGGCTCTCCCTGCTGCTGCGAGACCATCAGGCGCAGCGCCTCGGCGAAGAGGCCGTCGCCCGCCAGGATCGCCACGTCCTCGCCGAAGGCCACATGGCAGGTGGGCTTGCCGCGCCGGAGCTCGTCGTCGTCCATGGCGGGCAGGTCGTCATGGATGAGCGAGTAGGTGTGGATCATCTCCAGCCCTCCCGCCAGCGGCAGCACCTCGGCCGGGGCGCGCCCGAGCGCCTCCGCCGTGGCGAGTGCGAGCACGGGCCGGATGCGCTTGCCGCCGGCGAGCAGCGAGTAGCGCATCGCATCTCCCAGGCGGGCGGTGTCCGGCTCGGCGGCGAAGCGGAGCCCGTCCAGGTACGCGTCGACCTCGCGCTGGAGCTCGACGGGGTAGGCGTCGGCCCCCACGGAGCTCATAACAGGCGTTCCTGGCCCTCCGCCTCGCTGGCCTCGCGCGCCCGAACGTCGAGCTCGGACCCGAGGCGGGCGGCCAGCTCGGCGCAGCGCTCAACCGCCGCGGCGGCCTCGTCGGAGCCGAGGCTCCCCGAGCGCAGCCCGTCGGCCACGGTCTCGAGCTCTTCCGTGAGCCGCCTGAGAGGGTCCGGATCGGTCACTGGTGGGCCGCTCTCTGCGCGCTGGACTGCTCCAAGGATTCCGTTGACGAAGCCCGGGGCGTCGGCCGAGCAGAGCTCCTTGGCCGCCTCCACCGCCTCGTCGATGGCCACCTCGTCGGGGATGTCCGGCCGGTTGCGCAGCTCGTGCAGAGCCACGCGCAGGATGTTTCGCTCCAGCGGGGCGATCCGGTCGAGGGACCAGCCCTCGGCGTGGCGCTCGATCAGGGCGTCCAGCTCCGCACGATCCGCCAGGACTCCGTCGACCAGCTCGCGCGTGAACGGGGTGGCGTTGCGGTCCACCAGGTCCGCCGCGGGGCGCCCGGTCACATCCTGCTGGTACAGAGCCACGACCGCGGCCCGGCGTTGGTCGGTCCGACGGGTCACGCGCGTGAGACGTACTCGCCCGAGCGGGTGTCCACCCGGACGCGGTCGCCCACGTTGACGAAGAGCGGCACGCGGACGACCACTCCGGACTCGAGCGTGGCCGGCTTGTCGCCGCCGCCGGAAGCGGTGTCGCCGCGGAGGCCGGGGTCGGTCTCGGAGACGGCCAGCTCGACCGCGCTCGGCACCTGCACGTCGGACGGCGACTCGTCCACGTAGAGGATGTCGACCTCCTGATTCGGGATGACCCATTTCAGGGACTCCTCAACGGACTCCTCGGGCACCGCCAGCTGGTCGTAGGTCTGGGAGTCCATGAAATGGGCGTCTGTCCCGTCCGCGTACAGGAAGGTCATCTTGCGGGACTCGGTGCGGACCGGACGGAACTTCTCGCCGGCCCGGAAGGTCCGATCGATCACCGCACCGTCGTCCACGCGCTTGAGCTTCGTGCGGACGAAGGCGCCGCCCTTGCCGGGCTTCACGTGCTGGAACTCGACGATCCGGAAGACCTTGCCGTCGACCTCCACGTGCATGCCGTTCTTGAACTGGTTTGTGCTAACTGTCACAGAATTGATCGCAGCTTTCCCCAGGGGAGGACCGAACGTCTCGAAACCCCGTAGTGCTCAGCACGGCGACGAAGAGTAGTCGCGGGTCTGTGATATCGGCTACTCCGACAGCCCCACGGCTGCGAACGCTTCATCCCTGGTGAGGAACGCCTGCGCCGGGGCGATCTTCCCGTCGCGTATGTGCAGCACGGCGGAGGTCGTCCGTTCACCAGGCACGCCGCTGCCCTGCCCGAGGCCGTGCGACGCCAATTCGGAAACGACGGCATCACCGCTGGTTGTGAAGCTTCGCGGCTCGAAACTAACTCCGGCGACCTCGCGCAGATTCGCCATCCACTCGCGGATGCCGTCGTGCCTGCGGAACCCCAGAGAGGAGCTGTCGGGCATCTCCAGCGGCTCCTCGACCAAGCAGGCCTCGTCGAACGTGGCGATCACAGCGTCAACGTCGCCGCGGTTGAAGGCGTCGAACATGCCTCGCGCGACCTTCACGTTCTTCTGCGACATGGCCAGCCGCGTAATCTCGCCTGGCATGCGCGGCGGCTACTCAAGAAGGGGAACGGAGCGCCCTCGCCGACACGCAAGAGACCAGCGATCAACCCACTACCCCAGGAGCCATGCAGAACCGCATCGCCCCTCGGCAGTCGTGAACCCTCTAAAGCGCATCGACGCGTCGTTGCGCGAGAGCCGCGTGGGCGAGCGCGCCGGACAAGAGTCCTAGGGCTCACCCGGCGACCGGCGCGCAGCCATCCAACGATGGGCGGAGTACCAACGGTGTGGACATCGTTGCCGAGCACCTTGACGAGGACGAGTCGGGAGGAACTCAGGAGCGCCCCGGTCTCGAGCGCGCCATCGCGTGGGGTGTCCGGCGTTGAGCCGGGTCGCCTAGGGCGCGGAGCACCGGTCCCGATGTCGACGGGCTGGCCGTCATCGCTGATGCCTACGGCGTGACGGAGCCGCTCGAGCGGGGCGCGAATCTCTGACGGCGAACGAGGGGTCGACATCTGGCCACTACCCCTTGGGGCTCCTCCTGTCGCGGCGGCGCCGTAGCTCAGCCATGTATCGCAGCACCTTGTTCTGCTCGCGCGTCGTGAGATCGGTCATCGCTCGAAACGCCGGCAACGAGGTTTCGTTGCTTGCGTCGGCCGGCCGGCACCGGGTGCCCCGCGAGGTCCATCAGCTTGGCGAAGTCGAGCCCGTAGTGCATCGCGAGCCCCCAGACGACGTTCGGCGAGGGGGTCTTGATGTGGCCCTTCTCGATCTGACAGATATGGGCGTTGGGGATCCCGGTGGCGTTCTCGACCTGCCGCAGCGTCTCGGTTCGCTCGCTCCGCGTCCGAGCCAGTAGGTCCCCGAGTTGGTTGACGCTTCCGCCTCCTCCCGTAGCAGCGTTCACGAAACAGCGTATGGAATGCTAATTCGAATTAGCACTGACTGCTAAGTGGATTAGCACAATCCTGCCGGCGAGAGCCGGTCCGCATCGCGCGAAAATGGATTGGGGCGACCTCGTCCTCGGAAGCGATGACGCTCGGCACTCCGTCCGAGCGCGGCGCCTGTCGATCGGTCCCTCGCAAATGGCCGTTGCTGGTCGGCTCGGCGAAGTAGGCGGCAGTTCGACGCGCCCAAGGCAACGGCGCGGGCGGAGGAGCGAAGCGAGGTTAGGTGCGCCCGCTCTCCAGGTACGCCAGGTCGCGCCAACGGTCAGTTCGGCACACGGACGACCGTTCCGGTGCTCGCGGCGCTAGAAGTAGCCTTCCTTCTTGCGGTCTTCCATGGCCGCCTCCGAGACGCGATCGTCGGCGCGCGTCTCGCCCCGCTCGGTCACGCGCGCCGCGGCAATCTCCGCGACGACGGCGTCCAGCGTCACGGCCTCGGAGCGCACCGCCCCGGTGCAGCACATGTCGCCGACAGTACGAAAGCGCACTGACTCTTCGAACGGCCGCTCGTCCCGCAGCAGCTCGACGAAGGGCGAGACCGCGTACAGCATTCCGTCACGGCGGAAAACCTCACGTTTGTGGGCGAAGTAGATCGAGGGCAGCTTGATTCGCTCCTCACGCACGTATTGCCACACATCGAGCTCGGTCCAGTTGGACAGCGGAAACACGCGCACGTGCTCGCCCGGCTTGATGAAGCCGTTGTAGAGATTCCAGACCTCAGGCCGCTGTGCCTTCGGGTCCCACTGACCGAAGTCGTTGCGGAAAGAGAAAATTCGTTCCTTCGCGCGGGCCCGATCCTCGTCCCGGCGCGCGCCCCCGAAGGCCGCTTTGAAGCCGTGCTTCTCCAAGGCGTCGAGCAGAGTCACCGACTGAAGCCGGTTGCGCGAGGCGCGCGGACCGGTCTCCTCAACGACCCTGCCGCAATCGATCGACTTCTGGACCGAGGCCACGATCAGATCTGCGTCGAGCTCGTTGATCGCGGCGTCGCGATACTCGATGACCTCGGGGAAGTTGTGTCCCGTATCCACGTGCATCACCGGAAACGCCACGCGCGCGGGCCCGAACGCCTTGCGGGCGAGCTGAAGCAGCACAGCAGAGTCTTTGCCACCCGAGAAAAGCAGCACGCCGCGCCCGAGTTCCGCGGCCACCTCGCGGATGATGTAGATAGCCTCGCTCTCTAGGGCGCGCAGCTGGGAGACCTCGTAGGTCACGGCTGCAGGATCTGCGGGCGCGTGGGCAGGGGCGCTCACACGTGCAGTCCGCACTCCGTCTTCTCTTGCCCGGCCCATCGCCCGTCGCGGCCGGCGCCGGGCTGCGTGCAGGGAGCGCAGCCGATCGAGTCATAGCCACGATCGTGCAGGGGGTGATAAGGCAGCTCGTGATCCCGCACGTAGCGCCAGACCTCCTCGTCGCGCCAGTCGGCTAAAGGACTGAACTTCCACAACCCATGCGCGGCGTCCCAGCCGGCCTTGGGCGCGTCCGCGCGCGTGGGCGACTGCTGGCGGCGGATACCGGTCACCCAGGCCTCAACTCCCTCGAGCGCGTGGACGAGGGCGGCGACCTTACACTCGCTACAGCAGTGCTCTGCCGTCCAGGGACTGGTCATGCTCGTGGCGTCGGCTACCTCCACGTGGAGCTCGTAGCGCTCCTCCACTCGACGCCACACGTCATAGGTCTCGCGAAAGAGCGCGCCGGTGTCGATCGTGAACACTCGCGCCGCCGGCTCAATCGCCGTCAGCATGTCGATCAGGACCGCCTCCTCCTTTTGGAAGGAGCAGGCCATGACGAGCCGAGGATGATGGCGCTCCACAGCGCGGCTCAACACCTCGTGGGCTGATAGCTCCTCTAAGTCGCGAGTCGGCATGGGAGCCCACTCACCTCCTTCTCGAAGTCGTCGGCGCCCCGCTGCTCTACGAAGGCGTCGAACGCCTCCCCGTTTTTCTCAAGTCTCGTACAACCTGGGCCCTGCGCGCCAGTGTCACTAGCACGTCGCCACAACAGTCCCGCGGGCCGAATAATGGTTGACAACTCCTCGTAACTCTGTTAGCGAACGCAAGAGACCCATACCCGCCCGAACCCGCCAGCGCTGGAGTGCCGCTATGAAGATCACCTTCCTGGGTCACGCCGGGTTCTGCGTTGAGACCTCCGACACCATCGTCATCACCGACCCATGGCTCTCGCCGACGGGCGCCTTCGACTCAGCTTGGTTTCAGCTGCCACGCAATCACCACCTCGCCGCCTTCGTCCAAGAGAAGCTCGGGGACTCACACAGAGAGCGCTTCGTCTACATAAGTCATGAGCACAAGGACCACCTCGACCTCGCATTTCTGGACAGCCTGCGCTGTCGGGACTTCACAGTCGTAATCCCTGACTTCCGCCGTGACTACCTGGTAAGCGCTTTCGCGGACTATCGCTGCAAGGACGTGGTCGCCTGCGGAGACGGCGACTCGGTCGCGATTCCCGGGGGCAGCCTCAAGCTCTACCTCGACGATTCAGAGCTGAATCGCGATTCAGCCATCCTCGTGCAGGCCGGCGGCCGATCGTTCCTCAACCTCAACGACTGCAGGATCGTCGACGAGCTGCCCGGCATCGCAAGAGAGGAGGGCACTCCGGACGTCTTCGCATGCCAGTTCTCGGGCGCGGGCTGGCACCCAACGTGTTACGAGTATTCCCGCGAGCAGTACGAGGCCATCGCGACCAAGAAGGTGCGAGCAAAGTTCAACAGCGTCGCGCAAGCCATCAAGACGCTTCAGCCGCGGGTCTACCTCGCTTCGGCAGGGCCTCCCTGTTTCCTCGATCCCGCGCTCTTTCACCTCAACTTCGAGCCGGTCAATATCTTCCCGCGGACGCCACAGGTCATCGAGTACCTCGAGCGCCGCCTGCCACGCTCGTCGACGATCTGGCCCGAGCTCATGCCCGGCGACGTGCTCGACGCGAACAGCGGCAAGGTCATCTACAAGGCCAAGGAACGTCTCAACGGCAACAGCTATGCGAACTACATTCGGCAGTACGCCGGTGCCTTCGAGCCCTTGTTCGCCGCGCGGGAGACCCAGTACCGGCCGCAGGACGGCGGCGAGCGGCTATTAGTGGGCGTCAAGTCGATGCTCGAGGCGAAGCTCGCCGGCCTGACGCTTCATGACAGGGTCCACACCCCGCTGTACTTCCGCCTGGATGACCTACCGGGCCGGATGCTTCGGGTCGACTTCCCAACCAGGACGGTTATGGAGGTCGACGGCCTGAGCGACGGCGACTTCTATTCAATGACCGCGCCATCGTGGGAGGTCGCGCGCGTGCTCGACGGGAAGATCACCTGGGACGACTTCTCGCTGACGTTCCGGATTCGGCTCAATCGGGAGCCGGACATCTACCACACCGTCGTCCAGGGCTTTCTGAGGCTGGAGCCCGAGGACATGAACGGGTTCTGCGAGCGATTGCTCAGAATCGAGGCGAATCAAGAGCGCATCGTCGTCGAGTGCAACGGAACCCGTTATGCCGTGGATCGCTACTGCCCACACCAGGGAGGAGACTTGCGCCGGGCTTGGGTGGAGGAGGGGCGGTTCCTCACCTGTGCGCGTCACCAGTGGCAGTTTGACCTGGAGAACGACGGAGTGGCGCGACGCAACGTCGGGAGCATCCATGCAGTTTGTCTCGATGACGATTGAGGAGCCGGTGGCGCCGACGCCGAAGCGCGGATTCGACCGCTATGACTGAGCTACTCCTCTTCGGGGCGCTCTCCCTCTACTGGGCAGGCATCCTTTGGGTGCTGTGGAAACTCGCACGTTACGAGCGCTCACCGGCGCCCGAGCGAGAAGGCGTCGCGACGCACCCCTACTGGTGGTCTGCCGACACGACACCGGAGGCGTTCGCAGTCCCTCGGCCCCTCTGGGTTGCTCCCTCGTTCCTTCTTCTGTTCGCGGGACTCTCCGCGGCGATCGTTCCCCTGCTGTCGAGCTTGACCAAGTGGTACGCCGAAGCTCTGGCCGTGGTTACGGGCAAACAGCGCTGGGAGCTTCTTGCGATGGGAGGATCCCTCTCGTTCCGCCCGTTCCTCGCGCTGCTGATACTGCTGCTCAGCGCCTTCGCCGCCGGCTCCTGGGCTCAACGGTTCAAGCTGCTGCTCTTCGCGTGGACCCTCTACGCGGCGACCATCCTCCTGGTCGACGCGACGCTCGTCAGGTACCACGACCAGTGGACCCCGTGGCCGTTCGCACCCGTGGGTGGCATCGTTGCCGGTCTCACCGGCCTGCTGATCATCATCGTCACGGTCTTCGCGCGCTACCTCCTGCCGACCGGTATACGAGTGCTCCCACGTCGCCGAAGGTCGCGCGCTTACCTGTTGGTCTTCCTCGCGTGTGTCGCGCTCGCCATAGCCATCGCGGTCGGGTTTTCATGGGCCCGGGAGGAGTACTTCGACGGTCTCCATATCCGTTTTATCGGGGGACTCGACTCCAATCTGGTCATCTTCCTAGTCGCCCTGGTGAGCCTGTTGTTCGTAGCCAGCGCGACCCTCAAGCACCGTAGGCCGACGCACGGCCCACCGCTCTCGGTCGCCTTCCTCATCCCTGCGCACAACGAGACGCGCGACCTCGGCGAGTGCATTCAGGCGATCGACGCCGCGGCGGCTGCCCACCCCGACGGCTGCACGCTCTACGTCGTCGACAACAGCTCTTCGGACGACACCGTAGAGGTGGCGCGAGAGGCGCTGGCCAGTTGTCACACCGTCGAGGGGCACGTGCTCCTCTGTCCGACTCCCGGGAAGGCGCACGCACTCAACCTCGGACTCTCGCGCATCACCGAAGACATCGTGATCCGGATCGACGCCGACACGATGGTTACCCCCTCCATGCTCGACGCCGTGGTCCCCTGGTTCTGGGACGAGTCCGTCGGTGGGGTCAGCGGACTGCCTTTGCCCAACGAGGCCACCCCACGTTGGCTGTATCCGCTTCGCATCGCCGAGGTCTATTACGGCGTCGCCTTCCTCCGCGTCGCGCAGGGCGCAGTGGACGCGATCATGGTCATGCCCGGAATGATCGCCGCGTACCGGCGTGCTCTGGTCGAGGAGTTGGGCGGCTTCGCGGAGGGCATCAATGGCGAGGACGCCGACATAACCATGCGGATCGGGCGCCTCGGTTACCGCATCGTCACGGACCTCGACGTACGCGTCCGGACGGAGGTCCCCGAGACCCTCGCGCATCTCCGAGAGCAGCGCCAACGCTGGGCGCGTGGCCTGTTTCACATGGCGGGTCGCAACATGTCGACCATCTGGATGGGTCAAGGCCTGCGCGGGGTCTGGATACTCCCGTGGTCGATCTTCAACGCGTCGCGCCGCACGATGATGATTCCCATCCTTGTCTGTGCTCTCGCGGTCGAGCTGCTTGACCCCAGCGTTTTTGCGTTGCGCGAGATCTCCGTCGTGGCGGGGTTCCTCGTTGGTCTGCAACTCGTGGTGGTTTCGGTCTTGCTGCTCGCCTATCGACAGTTCGCGGCGATACCGTTCGTGCCGGCCTACCTGCTTTTCCGCATGTTCCGCGCCTACACCGCCTTCGAGACACTGCTCACGCTGCGGCTGAAGCCGGCTACCGCCGGACCCGCCGCAGCCACCACGCCGGCGCGCGGCTGAGCGGCGCTCGGCCTTCGACCTGACGCCAGCCTCTCCGGGTGCGCGTGGTGTGTCTGCGTCGCCAGACGTTGCGCTCATGCTCCGGCCCGGTCGTGCCAGGAGCAGTTACGAGAGCTGCGACCCCCTCCCCGTGACGGTCGCCGAGCTCGCGCCACTCGGCCGTGCTGGTGGTCAGGTAGTCGTAAAGGCTGACGCCAGCGCGCCACAGGCGCGGGCGGCAGCGAGGAAGCCGCGCGTCTCGGCGCTGTTTGCGTGACGTGCGGTGCCGCCGATCGCATGCACAGCGATGCCGCTCCCACGGGTCTTGTGCCTGATCCCGGCAATGCTGTCGCGGGTGTACTCGAACGCACCCTGCAGCGTGCTTGTCCGGAAGGTCCAGTAGGCCATCGGCATGAACACGTCGAACGACTTGGCCAGTCGCTCGTACGGAAAGCCGGGCCACGATCCGGGATAAAGGTCGAGCAGCCGAGGAGAAGGGACGATCGCGCCAAGGGCGTAGCCGGATCCGACGGCGTCTCGGATGCGCGCGGCCAGGCTGAGAAGACGGGTGTTGCGGGCCGAAGGAGGCCGGACTAGGCGTGCCTCTATGTCGAGTGCGAATGAATCGGCCCGCTCCCCGCCGGAGGTCCGGAAGCGAATCGCGGCCATCGAACGCCGGAAATCGCGATCAGGGTCGATGAGCGAAGGCTGGTACCAGGTGACAACCCGCATGCCGCGACTGTGAGCCGCCTCGATCGTCGCCGAGACCGCCTGCGGGCGCACCACGTCGGCGGCTTGGCTGTGGTGGGAAGTGGCGAGGAACAGGCTGCGCACTCCCCGTTGCTCCATCGCCGCGATCGTCCTACGTGCCCTCCCGGGGCTCTCCGGGTCGTTCCAGGTCTTCCAGTCCCAGTTGTCGAGCCATGTCGCAAAACCACGGTAGGGGCTGATATCTGGTTCCTCCGCCTCCCCCGAGAGCAGCGCGGAGCAAGCGAGAGCCACGAGCGCGACGGCGAGAAAGATCGATGCTTTGGAGCGCGTCAGTCGCTCCTTCGGGTTGACCGGAGCTTCGGCCAACAACAGGAGCTCTCTTCACTGTTTTCAGCCGCCCAATCTCACAAGTTGACATAAACAATAATCCCGACGTAACGTGCCCCTATGCGGGTATTTATCGCGGGACTCGATGGTTACCTGGGATGGTCGCTCGCCCAACACCTGACCGCTCGTGGCCACGAGATCGCGGGCGTGGACGCGTTCCTCCGCAGGCGGTGGGTCCATGAGATGGGGTCGTGGAGCGCCACGCCGATTCACGGGATGCCTGAGCGCTTGCTGGCCCTCGAAGATCACTTCGGTAGGCGTTCCGTTCTGGGAAGGGGACCTGACGCACCACGAGCTGGTTGCTCGCGTTTTCGACCGGTTCCAGCCCGATGCAATCGTCCATCTCGGCGAGTGCCCCTCCGCCCCGTACTCAATGATGGACATAGAGCACGCCCTCTTCGTTCAGAGGAACAATCTGACGAGCACAACAAACTTCCTCTTCGCCATGCGCGACTCGGTACCGGAGGCGCACCTGGTCAAGCTCGGAACCATGGGGAGTACGGCACGCCGAACATTGATGTGCCGGAGGGCTTCTTCGAGATCGAGTTCAGGGGAAGACGCGACCGGTTGCCGTTCCCCCGCCAGGCCGGTTCCTGGTACCACTGGAGCAAGGTCCATGGATCGAACAACATCATGTTCGCCTGCAAGCTGTGGGGTCTTCGGGCGACCGACATCATGCAGGGCGTCGTGTTTGGCACTCGCATCGACGACATGGCCGAGGACGACCGGCTGCTGACCCGCCTCGACTTCGATCAGGCGTTCGGTACGGCCGTCAATCGTTTCTGCTGCCAGGCCGTCATCGGCCACCCTCTCACGCCGTTCGGCCTTGGTCATCAGAAGCGCGGCTTCCTGCCACTGCGGGACTCGATGCAGTGCCTCACGCTGGCCCTCGAAAACCCGCCCGACCCCGGCGAGTACCGGGTGTTCAACCAGTTCCAAGAGGTCTACGACATCACGGAACTGGCGCTCAAGGTCGAGACGGTGGCCCTCGAGCTGGGACTGGACGGGGAGATGCGAAACATCGAGAACCCCCGCCTGGAGCTGGAGGAGCACTACTACAGTCCCGACCACCAGAAGCTGTTCGATCTGGGCTACACGCCCTCCGACGTGGAGGACGAGCTACGGATCATGCTGGACGACCTGGCCAGGTACCGTCACCGCATCGAAGCGAAGCGCGACGTGTTGATTCCGGACGTTCGGTGGGACGGCCGACGCGAGAAGGCCCGCTTCCTGGACACGGTCGTGGATCGCCCGCCGCTGCGAGAGCCGGCCCTGCGGTTCGAGCGCGAGGGTCCCGCCGCTGAGGTCACGTCGTCGAGCTGAGGCCTGCCGCGACGCCCCCCCGCTTTCAGGGCGCCCCGAGGAACGTAACCCAGACGGAGCGCTCGTCTCCGGCGATCCGGTTGGGCCGCCTGGGAACCCGGACCGTGCCGACAACCTTTCCGGCGGATGCGTCGATACGGGAGACGGTGCCTGCCCCGCTGTTGGCGACCCAGACTGCGCCCTGGCTGACGCACACATCCGTCGGGGCGTTTCCAACGGCGATCCACGTGACGCGCCCGGAGACGGGATCGATCCTCGCCACGGCATTGCGCCTCGGCGCCGTGACCCAGACGCCGCCCGCACCGCCGGCCACGCCGTTCCCAACGCCCTCGAGGGGAATCGCGCGGACCACCCGCCCCAGGTTGGGCGAGATCTTGAAAACCGCGTCCCCCTGGATGCTCGGGACCCAGACCGCGCCCTCGCCCACCACCACTCCGTCGGCAGAGCTCGGCAGGGCGATGACGGCCGTTGTGCGGAGGCTGGCCGGATCGAGCCTGACGAGCGTGCGCCGAGCGGAGTCGACGATCCATAGCGCACCCGCACCGACGGCGACCCCGCCCAGGAGGCCGCCCCTTCCGAGAGCGCCGATCCTGCGCGCCGCGCCGGCCGCCCCGGGTCGAGGCGGTAGAGCACATCGGCGACCGTGGCCCACACCGCGCCTTCTCCGACAGCGAGGTCGTCGGGGCTCACCGCTGTCGCTCTCGCGAGGGTGACGCGCGTCGGGCGACGGGTCAGTCCCGACGGCATCTGCGCCACGGTCGCGCTGCTTGCCCGGGTGTCAGTCACCCAGGCGGAGCCGAGGCCCGTCTCGACGTCGTTTGGTGCTTCGAGCGCCACTTGGCGCAGCACCCGGTTGGTCGTGGCGCTGATCTCGACAACACCGGCGCCCCGCTGGCCACCCCCGACGTCTAACGATAGGAGCCCGGTCGCCGACGACAGCCAGGCAAGTCCCGTTATGGCTCCTGTTCCAAGTAGCAGGAACCACAGCGTTGGCACGCGCCCGCGCCCGGTCACCGGTCGCAGGTGGGAGCCCGGACGACCGGCCGCGTCAGCCCCTTCCCGCCTGGTAATGGGCCAGGACTCTGGTTGCGGACAGGGCCGTCGGGTAGATCGCCACCTCGTCGATGTCGCCCGAGACGTAGGCGCTGCCGGTCGATGCACGGCCGATGTTCAGTGCGGTCGCGTTGAAGCTGAGGGTTACCGCCGCCCCGGCCGCAGTCTGGTCGAAGCCGTCGACGTAGATATGCACGTCGTTGCCGTTCTTCGTGGCCACGAGGTGGTGCCAAGCCTGGTCGGTGAGTGCGATCGCGGACGTGGCCATGGTGACCGCGGGCGTGCCGCCGGATATCAAGACGACCTTGTTGTTCAACCCGAAGCCGAGCGAGGCGACCCCCGCCCCCTTGTGGAGCAGCCGCTGAGTGACACCCTGGAGCGCGCCGCGCTTGATCCAGAGCTCGTAGCTGAACACGTCGCCGTGGTCGAGCGCGTTGTTGTCCGGAACGCTGATGAAGTCGTCCGTGCCGTCGAAACGGGCGGCCAGATTGGCGTCGCCCGCCAGCGCCCCAGCAACGCCGCGCGTCACGCCGCCGAGGTAGCTGCCGGGGGCCGCATTGCCCGTCACGTCCATGGCGAGACCCTCCGTCTCCGCCAGGCGCCAGTAGCCGACCGGGGAGTCGGCGAGCACCGCGTCGCGATACGGAGAGCTCGGCGGTGGAGTGGTGATCACGGTGAAGTCCGTGGTGCTGGTGGCGGTGCCGCCGGCGGTGGTGACGCGGATCCGGCCGGTGGTAGCGCCCGACGGCACCGTGGCGGTGATGTGCGTGGGCGAGGCGACGGAGAACTGAGTCGCCGCGACGTTGTTGAACGTGACTGCGCTCGCGCCCGTGAAGTTGGTGCCCGTGATATCGACCACGGAGCCGACGCTGCCGCTAGGGGGCGAGAAGCCTGAAATCGTCGGCGCCGGGAGGTTCGGAGTTCCGCCGGTAACGCTCAGGAACGAGGCGACGGACGGGACGCCTGAAGAGGAGACAAGGAAGAGCATGTACGGTCCGGCGGGCGCTGCGGTGCCGTTCGCCGGAGCGGTAGCACTTAGCGTGGTCCCGCTCGTGGCGGTGAACGAGAGGTCCACGTAGCGCTGGTCCGCGTGCAGGGAATGGGTCGTCGAGCTGGGCCGGATCAAGGCCACTCGCTGGATCGACGATGCCTGGGGCGTCGAGATCGTGAACTGACCGCCGTAGCTCAGCGACGAGGGGGCAGAGGAGATCGTCGGTCGCGGTCCCTGGAACAGGTAAGGGGGCGAATAGATCTCAGCGGTCGTCTGCTGGGCGCCGTTGTCATGCCCGGCAGACAGCACACGGCCATCGGGCAGGAGCACGGCCGTGGAGTGATAGACGCGCGGGACCAGCTGGGAGGCCATCGGGGTCCACGTTTCGCTCTGCGGATTGAACATCTCGGCCTGCTTGATGGAGTTGGTGTAGGCGCCGCCACCGCCGCCGCCGACCGCGAGCACCTTGCCGTCCGGCAGCAGCACACCGTTCGTCCACAGCCGGCCAGAGTCATCGCGCCCGCGGCGTGCCAGGTCGGCGTGGGCGCCGAGAAGTCAGCGATCTCAGAAGTGGCCGTCCCTCCGCCGGAGCCGTTCGGGCCACCGAAGATCAGCACCTTGTTCGACCCGGGTAGAAGGATCGAGGAACCCGACTCGCCCCGGCCGCCGAAGTTCGTGAGCGCCGACGCGGCCCAGGTGTTGGTCGTGGGATTAAAGAGCTGCGTCCGGGGGAGATTGGTCCACGCGATTTTCCCATTGGCCAGGAGATGGAGCCTCGGATAGTTTCCGTAGGCCTTGTTGGCAGTGGCCGGCAGCGCCGTAATCGTGTGAGAAGCCAGGTCATAGGAATCGACCGTCATGGCCCTCAGCTCCTGACGGACGTCCTTGAAGCCCCCGAAGATGAGAACGCGGCCGTTCCCAAGCGTTACGTTCGTCGGATACCAGCGCTCTTCCCCGAGGAGCGGCCCGGGGCTAAAGGTGCCGGTTGCGGGATCGAAGATGTCGGTGTTCTTCACACCGAGCCCGAAGGCGGCGCGGTGCACATGGCCTCCCGTCATGAGCAGCCGGCCGTCCGCCAGGAATGAGTGTCCAGAACAGAAGATGTCGCGGTTCCAGGAGAGACTCACGTTCGTGGAACCACCGGTGGCCGGGTTCCACACGTAAGCGTCGCTTCCCACAGCCCGGTAGGGATACGAGAAGAGCAGCACCCGCCCGTTCGCAAGGACGGTGCTGTGGATGCCTTTGACGCCGATGTCGAACGGGGTGCTCCAGGCACCGAACACCGAAGGGTCGAGACCTCCCTGTGCGCCCGCACGTTCTGGCCCAGACGAGGGCAGCATAAGAACGACGAGCGCGGCCGCCACAATCACGACCGCCCATCGGCGCGACAGGTCCATCAGCACCATCCTGGCCAGACTGAGCACCACGCTGGCTCGTCCTCGCTTCGAGGTTTTCCCAGCCTGACATAACGCGGCACGGTGTCAACGCGGCACGGTGTCGTTCGGGACACCAGTACCCAGGGAGGTCGATCGACTTCTCGTATCTCGTGGCGCGCCCAGTCGGCAGCCGCTACGACTAAGTACGCCAAGTATGTTGCGCTGGCAGCTTGAGTCAGCGCCGGCGGCTCGACGCCTTGCGCGCGCGCTGCTTCGACGCCTTGCGCGCGCGCTGCTTCGACGCCTTGCGCGCGCGCTGCTGGCGGCGTGCGCGGAGAAGTGGTGTCCGCACTCCGGGCAGACCACCTCCGCCCCACCCGAACGCTGTGTGTCCGGAGCCCGGACATCCGCCTTCGCCACCGACCGCGGCGAGCCCAGCTTCGCGGCCGAGCGCTTGAGTTCGACGCGCAGGGCGTGCACGGAGAGCCCTTCCTGTTCGATCCGGTCGAGCCAGAGGTCCTGCCCGTCCACGGGAAGTGCAGCGAGCTCGCAATGGTGGCTGAACGAGAGTTTCTCCCGGCGCCGGGAGATTTGGAACCGCGAGGCCACGTAGGCCATGTTCATCAGGCTCTGGACGTCGTAGCCGGTGATCCTGGCAGCCGCCTCGTACTTCTCGCCGTATTTCGCACTTCCATACCGGATCCAGTCGCCGATCCACCAGCCGGAAGCGCGGGCCACCGAGCCGAGAGCCAGGCCGTGTCGCATCCATTCGGCAAGCGTCAGCTGACGGCCGGGCGACCACGACGTGTGGGTAAGCAACGACGAGCGTCTGGCAGCGCCGGGTGCGGCCACACGCTGCGAGCGCCGAGTCCCTGGTGCGGGTGCAGAGGCCCTCCCCAATCGGTCCTCCAGAAAGTCGCAGGATCTCACCCTAGATCTACCCCGTTTGCCGTGCAACGAAGCCGAGCGATCAGCCTCTGCATAAGTTGGCGTGCTGGACCGACCCCACCAGCTGACTGGCTTCGCGGCGCCGCCTCAGCCTCCTTGGGCCGGTGAGGGATGCCAGCCGCTCACGGGCCGCTCGGCTGCGGCGTGGCTCGATCGAAGTCCTCGTATGTGGCGGGGCGAAGCCGCAGAGTCAACACCCCCAGCGGCGCGTTTCCCGTGCGTCTAACCAGACCACATTCTTATCGACCGCCGGTCAATAAGGACGGTACGGGATCCGCGCACACTGCTTCCTACCAGCGGGTCGGGGCTCGCTGGAGAATCGCGACGACATCTGAGGCCTCGCTGGCGGGCCAGTTACGGGTGGCGTCTGCCTGGCGAGGGGCGGCTAGGCTAGTCGCGCGCACCTTCTTGACGATTGGTCGAGACCATGCGCGATTGGTGAGCTTAGCGGCGCCGATTCGACCCTCACGCGTGGGCGTTCAGCGCCGGGCCAGCGCCTCGCGCAGGCGCGTCACCCCGTTCAGGGCGCCGGTCATCAGCCGGTCGGGACCGGAGTCCTTTGGCGGCATGGCACCGAGCTGCCGGGCCATGGTCATCCCGTCCATGTAGGCCTCCACGCGAGTGATCTGGCCGTCGCGAACCCAGATCATGTCCGTGCCCTCCAGGTCCATCGCCTTGCCCGTGGGCCGAATCCCCATGAAGCTGCCCGATCCGTTGAAGGTTCCACGCACTCGCCAGCGCACCACGGCCTTCTCCGCGTCGCCCACCACGTCGAGTACCTCGAGCGCGAAGTCCGGAAAAGCGTCGTAGACCCCGCCGAAGAAGTCCCGCACCTGCTCGCGCGAAGCCGACTGCATGACTCCGGAGATGGCCCCGCGCGCATCGGGCGCGTAGAAGCGCATCTGCGCGTCGCGCTCGCGTCGCCCGACCGCCTCGAGGTAGGAGCAGGCGACCTCCGCCGCGCTCGCCGTGTGTGTGTCGCTGCTGGTAGCGCTCATGGGCTCAGCCTCGCGCCCGGCGGGATGCGGTGTCAATACCAACCGGTAGTCGCCCGTCCTCCGCCAGCTTCTCGAGGTGCGCGGCCAGGGTCAGCGCGGCGGCCGGCCGCAGCTCGTCAGGGACCTCGGACCAGGCTCGGTCGAGCAGCTCCTCGCGGGTGCGAGCTCCGCCATCGAGCGCCTCCAGCAGCCGGCGCTCGCGGTCGAGCCGATGTGCCAGGTACTCGTCGAGCTTGGCCGGCGGATCCCACACATAGGGACCGTGACCGGGGCACAGCACCTCGAGGTCCAACTCCCGGAGCCGGCGCAGCGAGTCGAGGTAGGCCGACAGCGACCCCTCGCCGGGTGCGATGAAGACGCTGCCGCGTCCGAGCACCGTGTCGCCGGTGAAGCAGGCGCGGCCGAACGAGCAGGCAGACGCTGTCGGCCGAGTGCCCGGGGGTCGCCAGCGCCCGGAACGGGCCGATCTCCTCACCTTCGGCCGGCAGCGTCACCGGCACGCCGAGCTGATCGGCACCCTCGGAGTGGTCGGCGTGCAAGTGGGTGAGCACCACACCCTCGATCCCCTGGGGAGCGGCCCGGCGAACCGCCTCGAGATGCTCGGCATCCGCGGGCCCCGGGTCCACCACCCAGCCCCCTGCCACGTAGGTGTTGGTGCCGTCGAGGGTGAGCGCCGACGGGTTGTGGGCCCGCACCCGCACGACTCCGTCTGGGTTCCGGTCGTCAACCTCCACCGGCACTGGTTGTAGCGGAGTATGCTCGCCGCGCGTTGCGCCGGCGGACACCATCGGGGGGGATCTCGGGCGAGCGGGGTGCGTTCCTGCTCGGACTCGGCGTCACGGTCGTCGTGGTGATCCTGAACGTGGCGCTCGGCGCTCGCGCGGTCCTGGTCGAGCTGCTCGTGGCAGGGCCCCTGATCGCCGCCACGCTGGCGACGGTGCTCCAGACCGCCGTAGTAACCGCCCTGGCGCTCGCGACAGCGGTTCCGCTCGGCCTCGCCAGCGACGCGTTCCTCGAAGCCGAGCACGTGAGCGGCGTGGTGGCTGTGGCAATCGGGGGAATACTGGCCGTGGTGATTGCCCGGCTGCGCTCGGGCGGTGAAGAGGACGCGGCGCGGCTGAGGGTGCAGTACGGCGTCGCGCGGGTGCTGGCCGAGTCCGACTCGATAGAGGAGGCCGGGCCACCGCTCCTCGAGGCGATCGCCGCCCCGCTGGGCTGGCGTGCGGGTCACCTGTGGGAGCCGGGCGAGGACGGCCGTCTGGCGTGTACCGCCGCGTGGGTCGGCCCCGGCCCGGACCTCGCCGAGTTCGAGCGAGTGACCCACGAGCTCCGTGCCAGGCCCGGTCGGGGACTGCCCGGCCGAGTGTGGAAGTCGATGCGACCGGACTGGGTGTCGGATCTCAGCACCGATGAGAACTTCCTGCGCCGGGAGGGCGCGGCCGCCGCCGGGCTGCGCTGCGGCATGGCCTTTCCGGTGCTCAGCGGCGACCGCTCGGTCGCGGTGATCGAGCTCTTCTCGCACGAGCACCGCGAGCTCGACCGGGCGTTGATGGACCTGACGGAGGCGCTCGGCGCCCAGATCGGGGAGTTCATCGAGCGCGTGCGCGCCACGCGAGCGGTGCGAGCGAGCGAGAATCGGGCCAAGCAGTCGCGCGACCAGCTCGAGGCGATGCTCCGGGGCGTGGCGGACGCCGTGACCGTTCAGGCCCCCGACGGCCGGCTTTTGTTCGTGAACGACGCCGCGGTGACCACGCTCGGCTTCGACTCTGCGGAGGCGCTTCTCGAGGCCGCCCCGGAGGAGATTCTGGCCGCTTCGAGCTCCTGAGTCCCGAGGGCGCGCCGTTCTCGATCACCGAGCTTCCCGGACGCCGGGCCCTCGCCGGCGAGGAGGGCGCCGAGGCGGTGGTGCGCTTTCGCGAGAAGGCCACCGGCGAAGAACGCTGGGCGAACATCAAGGCCACGCCCATCCGCGACGGCGGCGGCGAGGTCACGATGGCCATCAACGTGATCGAGGACATCAGCGCGCACAAGCGCGCCGAGCTGGCTCAGCGCTTTCTCTCGCGCGCGAGCGAGGCGCTCGGTCACTGGGTTGGGGCCGAGGAGGTCTTGGAGCGCGTTGCCGGCCTCACCGTGCCGGAGGTGGCGGACTGGTGCGCCATCGACCTCGTGACCGAGACCGGCGAGCTCGAACGCGTCGTGCTCACCCACGCCGAGCCCAACCTCCGCGAGCACGCGCTCGAGCTGAGCCGTCGCTACCCGCCCGACCCCGCGTCGTCCGCCGCGTATCGGGTGATGCGCAATGCTCTCCCGGAGCTCTACCCGGAGATCACCGACCAGGCCCTGCGGGCCACCTCCCGTGACCAGGAGCAGTTCGAGCTGCTGCGCGGCCTCGGCATGCGCTCGGCACTGCTCGTTCCGATGACCGTACGTGAGCGGACGCTCGGGATTCTCACCCTCGTGAACGGCCCGTCGGGGCGACGCTTCG
The DNA here is from genome assembly GCA_963733655.1 of uncultured Thermoleophilaceae bacterium. Lineage (GTDB taxonomy): Bacteria > Actinomycetota > Thermoleophilia > Solirubrobacterales > Thermoleophilaceae > JACVRW01. The sequence continues at coordinate 60,426 of CAVTEX010000006.1, read as the reverse complement.
ACGAGACCGATCTCGCGTTGGCCGAGGAGCTCGCCCGTCGCTGCGCCACAGCGCTCGACAACACCCGTCTGTACCGCGAGCGCTCATACATCGCGCGCACTCTTCAGCAGAGCCTGCTCCCGGTCGAACTTCCCGACATGCCGGGAATCGAAGCGGCGGCCCGCTTTCGCCCCACCGGCGAGGGCAACGAGGTGGGCGGCGACTTCTACGACATGTTCGAGAGCGGCGGGCGCGGGTGGGCCGTGGTGATGGGCGACGTCTGCGGCAAGGGTCCCGACGCCGCGGCGGTCACCGCGCTGGCTCGATACACGCTGCGCGCCGCCGCGATGCGAGAGCGCCTGCCGAGTCGCAGCCTTCGGCTTCTCAACGAGGCGCTCCTGCGCCAGCGCACCGACAGGCGCTTCTGCACCGTGGCGTACGCCTACCTCGAGGTGCTCGAGGAGGGGGCGCGACTGGGGTTCGCCAGCGGCGGCCACCCGCTCCCCCTGCTGGTCCGCCCGAACGGCACCGTCGAGAAGGTGGGCGCCGCGGGCACGCTGCTCGGGGTGGTGCCCGACCCGGATTTCGAGGATCGCGCCGTGTCGCTCTCCCGCGGGGACGTCCTGGTCTTCTATACCGACGGCGTGATCGAGTCGCGAGGTGACGGACAACCGCTCGACGAGGAGCGGCTCGCCGAGCTCCTGAGCACGTGTGCCGGTGCCGACGCGGACTCCGTCGCCGCCCAGGTGGAGCGGGCGGCTCTGCGCGTCCCAGGGTGGGCGGGCCCGGGATGACATCGCGGTGCTCGCCCTGCGAGTCGCGCGCTAGTCCCGGCCGGCTTCGCCGCCTGCGGATGTTGAGCCACCCGGCGCGACGGGTAAGACGAGACCATCTCCCAGTCCATTCGATCATGGTGGAAGAACCGCTGAGCATGCGCCTCGGCAGTGGAAATGGGGCGCCTGCCCAGGCGCGACGCGCGGTGTCAAGGCTCCGGCCCGACGTGGATGGGCCGACGCTGGAGACGCTTCGGCTCCTGGTGTCCGAGCTGGTGGCCAACAGCATCAGGCATGCCCGCAGTGACGAGCTGAGGCTGACCGTGTCCGTCGGGCCGGACGCGGTGCTCACCGAGGTGGTCGACGGCGGCGACGGCTTCGAGGCCCCCGCTGCGGATGCGCGCAAGAGCGACCGCACCGGCTGGGGGCTGTTCCTCGTCGAGCGGCTCGCCGATCGCTGGGGCGTGGTGCGCGAGGACGACGGCACCCGCGTCTGGTTCGAGCTGCGCCGGGCCTGAGCCCGGTCAGCCCAGCGTGAGCTGCTCTTCCTCCGGAGGGGCCTGCCCCAACAGGGAGCGGAAGCGCTGGGCGGCGGTGGGGGCGTCGTCGTCCCGGTTGTTGTTGAACGCCACGTGGACCTCACCGGCCTGTTCAGCCATCGCGAGCACGCGCGCCTTGACCTGCTCGAGCTCATCGTCGCTGTAGCGCCAGGCGAACCGCTCCGCCACGGACTTGCCGGTCAGGTAGCCGTCCGTGTTGCGCCCGTGGAGTCGCAGGTAGGCCAGATCGTCGCGCGTGACAGCGTCAAGGTCCGACGGCATGATCGGCACGTGGTCGCCGGGCGGCGCGTCCACGGAAACGAACGCGACGCCGCGGTCGGAGAACCAGGTGAACGTCTCGTCGCGTCGCTTCTCTCGCACCCAACCGCGGTGACGCAACTCGATCGCGAGGCGGTTCGAGCCGAACCCGCGCACCAGGTCGTCGAGCTCGTCGAGGCGGTTCTTGCCTGGGGCGAAGGCGGGTGTCATCTGCAGCAGGTAGGCGCCGAGCTTGCCCGCGTCGGCCAGCGGCGAGGTCTCCTCCAGCAACCGCGCCACCAGGGCCTCCTCGAGCTCCGGCGTCAGCCGCACCCGGCCACGCGGGCCGCCCTGGACTCCTTCCCGCATGTCGGGCGGCAGCGAATCGAGCGGGGCGGCATGCCGCGACAGGGCCCGGTGGACTTTGACGTCGAAGGTGAAATCGTCGGGCGTATTCCGGACCCAGCCGTGCACCGTGTTGCGGTCCGGGATCGCGTAGAAGCTCGAGTTCAGCTCCACCGCCTCGAAGCGCTGCGCGTACCAGCCCAGCCGCTCCTTCGCCGCCAGCCCGCGCGGGTACCACTCCTTGACGAAGCCCGGGTCGGCCCAGCTGGACGTGCCCACGAGGATGCGGCCTGGCATGGCCCACATCCTGACGGGCGGCCGAACCGCCCGCTGCTCCCGTGCTGATTGCCCCCAGCTAGTGTGCGCCGTGTGAGCGAGCAGCTCGAACAGGTCTGGAAGCTCGAGGGAATCTCGCCCAAGGCCTACCAGCACCCGGCCGACCGCGCCGCAACCGCGGCGCTCGCCAAGGTGCCCTACCTCGACCAGGTCGTCCGGCGCCTCGTGGCGCTCGGCTACGAGCGGGCCCTGCGCGCGGCGTCGCTGGGCTCCGCGGTGCGGCTTGGCCAGGACCAGCTGCCCGGCATCTGGGTGCTCCACCGGCAGGTCTTCAACGCGCTCGACATGGAGGACGTGCCGGACCTCTACATCACGCAGTTTCCGCTCGCCAATGCGTTCGCGATGGGCACCGGCAAGCCGATCGTGGTGCTCAACTCGGAGCTCGTGCGGATCCTCGACGACGACGGCCGGCGCATCGTGCTCGCGCACGAGGCGGCACACGTGCACTCCGATCACGTGCTCTACCGGACCGCGCTGCTGATTCTCCTGCGGCTCGGCTCCTCGATGCGGCTGCCGATCCTGGCCGGCCTGCCGCTGCTGGCCATCCAGCTGGCGCTGCTCGAGTGGTTCCGCGCCGCGGAGCTGTCCTGCGACCGCGCCGCGGCCCTGGTCACCCGCGACCCGCAGGCGGTCTGCCGGGCGATGATGGTGATGGCCGCCGGCGAGGAGGCCGACAACCTCAACCTCGACGCCTTCATCGCCCAGGGCATGGACTACACCGAGGGCGGGAGCGGCCTCGAGAAGATGACGAAGATGATGCAGGACCTCGGCGTGACGCACCCGATGCCGGTGCGGCGCGTGAAGATGCTGCTCGACTGGGTCCGCGAGGGCGACTACGACGTCATGGCCCGGGGCGAGTACCTGCGCCGGGGCGAGGAGCCCGGGGCGCGCGAGGAGGCCGAGGCCGCCGGCGCGTACTACTCGGACAGCATCTCCGGCGCCTTCGCCCAGGCGGGCTCCTCGATCGCCGAGGTGGGCCAGCAGCTCGGCGACTGGCTCAAGCGCAACCGCGATCAGAATTAGGGGTCGTTGAGCTTCTAGCGGCCTCGCCTCCCGAAGGAGTGCCCGGCCGGGACCACCGCCCGCAGGTCGGCCTCCTCGCCGCCGCGCATCACGCCCTCGCCCGCCTCGCTCGACCACGTGCGGCGCGGTTCGATGTGGGTGACCTTGGCCCGCGGCAGGTCGGGACGCTCCAGGCGCTCGATGCGGTCGACCAGCACGTTGGTGGTGCCCTCCCGGCGCTCGAGGCGCCCGGTGGCCAGCACCAGCGGCTCGGTGCGCACCGCCAGCCGGAAGCGGTCGTGTACCGGCGGAGGCACGATCAGGTTGATCGTCCCGTGCTCGTCCTCGAGCAGCATGAAGGTCACGCCCTTGGCCGTGGCCGGGCGCTGGCGGGCCACCACGAGGCCCGCCACCCGCACCCGCCGCCCGTTGGGGTGGTGCTCGAGCTGATCGCTCGTGCGCAGGTCTCCCGGCAGCCCGCCCCTCATCAGCTCGAGCGGGTGCTCGCGCAGGGTCACGCCGGTGGAGCCGTAGTCGGCCAGCATTCGCTCCCAGGCCGACAGCGCGCGCAGCTCCGGCCCCTCGTGGGGGTCGAGCGGGAGGGCCAGCTGGGTGCCCTCCTCCACCGGGGTGCCCGGCACCGCGACGCCGAGCATCCACAGCGCTCGCCGGCGGCGGCCCTGCTCGGGACCGTCCACCAGGGCGTCGCACGCACCCGCCCAGGCAAGCCTCCCCAGCGTCTCTCCCGATGCTCCCGAGCGCCCCGCCAGGTCGCCGAGCGATCGCCACTCGCCTCCCTCGCGGCGCTCGGCGGCCATCGCCTTGACCTCCTGCTCGCGCACGCCGCTCACGTAGCCCAGAGCGCACCGCAGGCCGCCTACCGCGAGGCGTCGCGCTTGGGTACGGGAGCACTTCACCACGCACTTGGCGTCGCTGCGCACCACGCAGGGCGGCAGCACCTCCACCCTCTTGCGCTGGGCCTCGTGCACCAGGTTGTCGGGCGGGTAGAAGCCCATCGGCTGCTCGTTGAGCAGGGCGCATAGGAACTCGGGGTGGTAGTGCACGCGCAGCCAGGTGGACTGGTAGGCGAGCAGGCCGAAGGCCGCCGAGTGGGCCTTGGGGAAGCCGAAGCCGGCGAAGCCCACGATCTGCTGCCAGACCCTCTCGGCCACCTCGCGCGAAGCGCCGTGAGCCGAGCCGCCGGCGATGAACTTCTCCTCGTAGGCGCGGATCGCCGCCTCGGAGCGCTTGCGGCTCATCGCCCGCCGCAGCCCCTCGGCCTCCCCCGGGGTGAAGCCGGCGAACGCCATCGCCACCTCCAGCACCTGGTCCTGGAAGACGATCGTGCCCAGCGTGTCGCTCAACACCGGCTCGAGCGTGGGATGCAGATAGGGCACCTTGTAGTCGGGATCCGCCCGCAGCGCCTTGCGGTTCTCGATGTAGGGATGCACCGCTCCGCCGACGATCGGCCCCGGCCGCACCAGCGCCACCTGCACGGTGAGGTCGTCGAGATTCTCCGGCCGGGTGCGCTTGAGCATCTGCATCTGCGCGCGTGACTCGATCTGGAACACCCCGGTGGTCTCCGCCTCCTGGATGCGCGCGTAGACCTCCTGGTCGTCGTAGGGGATGCGCGACAGGTCGATCCGCTCGTGGCGCACGCGGGCGATCTCGTCCACGCAGCGCTCGACCGCCGACAGCATCCCCAGCCCGAGCAGGTCGATCTTGAGAAAGCCGGCGTCGCCGCAGGAGTCCTTGTCCCACTGGACCATCTGCCGGCCCTCCATCGAGGCCGGCTGGACCGGGCACAGGTCGATCAGCGGCTGGGTGGAGATGACCATCCCCCCGGGGTGCTGGGACTGGTGGCGCGGCAGGCCCCAGGCGTCGCGGGCGAGCTTGATGAGCGCGTCCCAGCGGGGAGAGCGGTGGCCGCGAGTGTCGCGCTCCGGCACCTTCCTGCCCGGAGCGCCCGGCTCTGCCGGGTGCGTAGGGAACTTCATCGCTTATGTCGTTGCGGTCCTTCCAGGGATCGACGGCCCGCGCCAGTCGCTCGATCTCCCCCGGCGGCAGCCCCAGCGCCTTGGCGAAGTCGCGCACCGCCGAGCGCACCTGGAAGGTGGCGAAGGCGGCCACCAGCGCGCAGCGGTCGCGCCCGTAGCGGTCGTGCACGCGCGGGATCAGCACGTCGCGGATGTCGCGCGGGAAGTCGAGGTCGATGTCCGGCAGCGCGGTGAGCTCCTCGTTGAGGAAGCGACCGAGCAGCAGCTCGTTCTCGATCGGGTCCACGTGCGAGAGCCCGGTGAGGTAACAGACGATCGAGGACACGCTCGAGCCCCGCCCCCGCCCGGGCGGCATCAGGCGCCGCGCCGACTCAGGACTCCGCACCTCCGCCGCCACCTCGCGCGCGAGCTCGAGCATGTCGCGGTGAAGCAGGAAGAAGCCCGACAGCCCGAGCCCACGGATCACCCGCAGCTCCTCGTCGAGGCGGCCGATCGCCTCCTCACGGCTGCGGCGCCCGGAGTAGCGCTCCTCGAACACCCCACGGCAGAGCTCGGCCAGCTTGTGATCGGCGTCGGGGTCCTCCGCGCCCGGGTAGCGGTAGCCGAGGTCCTCGGTGAGCTCGAAGCGAAGGCGCTCGGCCAGGCGCCCGCTCTCCTCCACGGCGTCGGGGTGCTCGCGGAAGCGGTGCGCCATCCGCTCGGGTGGGGAGAGCACGTGCGAGGAGTTGCCGCGGCGGCGCGGCTCGGTCTCGTCGAGGGTGGCGCCCAGCCGCACGGCCACCATGGCGTCCTGCAGAGGAATGCGCTCGCGCGCGTGCGCGTGGACGTTGCCGGTGGCCACGCAGGGCACCCCGAGCCGCTCGGCGAGCTCGGAGAGGAGCCGGTTGCGACGCCGGTCATGGCGCCAGTAGGGACGCTGCAGCTCGATCCGGAAGCGGTCGGGTCCGAAGATCCGCAGCAGCCGGCGGGCCGCCGCGGCCGCGCCGGGATGGTCCTCGGCCTCGAGCCGCGAGGCCACCGCCCCGTCTCCCGCGCACCCGGACAGGCACACGAGCCCCGCGGAGTTGCGCTCCACCTCCTCGAGAGAGACGAACGGCTCCTCGTCGAGCGCGTCCTGACCGGGGCGGCGACCGTCGATGACCTGCGCCGTGGGATCCGACCAGCCCTCGCGCGCCCAGCGCCGGGTGTGCCAGTGGGAGGCGGTGAGCAGACGGCAGAGATTGGTGTAGCCCTCGCGCGTCTCGCACAGCAGGGTGAGGTGAGAGCCGTCGTCGAGCGTGACCTCCGCTCCCGTGATGTGGCGAACGCCGAGGGGCTTGAGCGCCTGGGCCATCTCCATCGCCCCGTGCAGCCCGTCGTGATCGGTCAGGGCGAGCGCGCTGTGACCCTGCTCGGCGGCGGCTCCGGCCAGCTCGACCGGGTGCGAGGCTCCGTCGAGGAACGAGTAGGCGGAGTGGCAGTGAAGCTCCACGTATGGCACGAACACATGTTCGCATTCGGGGTGGATGGACCGAAGCGCGTGGCCGGGTTCACACGCTCTTCACATCCAGCCCGTGCCCGCTCAGGAGGATGCCGACAGTCCCATGGACGCTGCCCGGCTTGCGCAGGTTCCTCTTTTTGCCGACCTCACGGACGAGAGCGCGCGGAGGTCGCCGCCTGCATGCGTGAGATAACGGTCGACGCGGGCACCACGCTCGCGAGCGAGGGCGACAACGCCTACGAGCTGTTCGTGATCGAGGCCGGCGACGCGGACGTGCACAAGGGCGGCCAGGTCATCAGAAAGCTCGGCCCCGGCGACGTGTTCGGAGAGATCGGCCTGCTCACTACCGGCACGCGGACCGCGTCCGTCGTCGCGATTCTCAGATGCGGCTCGCCGCGATGTTCTCGCGCGAGTACAAGCAACTCGAGGGCCGCCTGCCCGAGCTCGCGAAATCGCTGCGCGAGACGATGGCGCGGCGCGTCGCCGAGACCTCCTTCTGAACGCCCGCAGCAGGCGATCGCGGATCCGCACCCCCTATACGGGGCAAGTCAGGATCCTAAGCGGACTTGGCCGCCTCCAGCGCCTCCGCTCTCGACGCGAACGAGCGGGCTCGGACCGCCCTGTCGCCCTCGAAGGTCCAGACGACCGCCAGCTCCTGGGTCACCGGGACCCCGCTGCCTCCGCCGCGCGCCGAGATGCGCAGCACCACCAGCACGTCGTCGCCGAGGTCGACGATCTCCTCGAGCTCCTGGTCGTAGTCGTCCCAGGTCTCGCGCGTATCCGAGATCCACTCCTGGGTGCCCTGGAAGCCCTTGAAGACCCGCCCGTCCCACACGGAGTGAAACTCGAACCCAGGATCGAGCCGCTCGCGCGAAAGCGACTTGAACGTCTCGAGGTCGCCCCGGCTGAGCGCCTGATAGCCCTGGCGCAGGAACTCGACGTTCTGGAAATCGGCCACTGTCGCCGGATTGTGCCGCTCCTGCCGGCACAAAGCAGGACGATCCCCGTCCCCAGCAGCCGTCGACCACGCAGCAGCCGCCGCGCACGCCCGAGCGGAGCGCAGAACCGGCAGCTCAGGCCACCGACCGGCGCCGCTTCGCCCGGTACAGCAGCTGATCCGCCCTCCCCACGAGCTCCTCGGGACTCTCCCCCGGCTCATGGACGGCTATGCCGAAGCTCGCCTCGACCTCCTGACCGGTGCTGCGCTTGACCGCCAGCGCGGCCTGCAACCGCTGCGACACGCGCTCGGCGTCGAGCCGGGTGGCCCCGCTCAGCACCACGGCGAACTCGTCACCTCCGAGGCGGTAGGCGTCGTCGCTGCGCCGCAGCCCGGTGCGGAGAGCATCGCTCAACGCCTTCAACGCACGATCGCCCGCCTCGTGGCCGTGCAGGTCGTTGATGCCCTTGAGGTTGTCCATGTCGCACAGGATCAGGGCCAGGCTGTCCTCCGACTGACTCACCTCTCGCCCGAGCCGAGCCAGGAAGGCGCGCCGGTTCGGCAGCCCCGTGAGTGGGTCGTGGGTGGCCTCGTGGCGCAGCCGCACGGCCCGGTCGGCCGTCTGGAGCGCGGCGACCGCCTGGTTGGCGAACAGCCTGAGAGCCTGCAACCGCGCCTGGGTGGGCAGCAGGCGGTTGCGTGGATCGTCGACCCAGATCAAGCCGAGCCGGTCACCCTCGGGCTCCTCCAGCGGCACCAGCAGCCAGTGGCGCGCCCAGGCGTGCGGACCCTGGCCGTTCATCTCGGAGCGATAGGCCACGCGGTTGGGGCCCAGGCGCTCCTCGGCCGCCTCCATGGGGATCAGGTAGCAGCCGGCCACCTCGAATTCGGCGGTGAAGAGCGGCTCGACCGCCTCGAGGGGGAGCCCGTGGTTGATCGCCGCGGCGTCGAGCGGCCAGCCGCTGGCTGCCACCGGCACGAGCGGCGCTCCCTCCTCCTCCACGAGCTCGATGGCCACCTTGTCGAAGCCGATCGCCTGTTGGATGCCGTCGCAGACGGCCTGCAGGATCTCGTCGGTCTCGTCCGCCTCGGCGAGCCGGGCCGACACCGCCAGCACCCCCTCGAGCATCCTCTGGTGCTGGAGCATGTCGGCCGTGTCCTGGGCCATGCGCAGGGCGAGCGCCGCGTGGCGCGCGATCGCCGTGAGCCCGTCGAGCTCGCCGTCGCTCGGGCGCCGGCCCGTCTGCGGCTCGTCGACCGAAATGACCCCGATCAGCTGTCCCAGTGCGTCGTGGAGGGGGACGAACAGTGCGTCCTCCGCGGTCCAGGCGTTGGGATCGTCGCTCGGCTCGATCTCGGGCACGAACGTCTCCACGCCGAGCTCGTCCCAGTCGAACTCCTCTCCGGGAATGAAGTAGGCGCCGCGACGCTCGAAGCGCTCGGCGAGCAGCGGGTACCACGTGTCCGCCGGGGAGGCCTTTCCCACCAGGGCCTTGACGGAGTCCTCGGAGCCCACGGCCGCGGCGGTGAACATGTCGTCGTACGCGGGCCGGTAGATGTTGACGACCACCGCGTTGTAGCCGAGCAGGTCGGCGATGGTGCGGCAGACGTCCTCGAGAACCTTGTTGAGATCGTCCTCGTTGCGCACGGCCGCGGTGCGCTCGAACATCGCGCCAAGACGGGCCAGGGTGGTGAGCCTGCCGGCTCTCATCAACAAGGAGTATCGACCCGGCCCCGCCTCGGCTCAACCCCGACTTCGCCTGATCACCTACGAGCGCTGCAGGAACCAGCCCCCGCCGACCAGATCGCGGAACAGCACGACGTTGCGACCGTCGATCAGAACGACCTCGAAGTAGCGGCGCCGCAGCGGGCGCGCGGTCCACCAGCGGTCCTCGACCACCCATTCCTCCCGCACCGTGTCGACCTGGGCGCCGGCCACCACGCGCGGGGTCCCTCCGTCGCCGGGGAGAACGGAGGTGGGCTTGGGAGCTCCGAGCCGGCGTGAGGAGCCGGGGGTCACCGCGGTGACTGGTCGGGAAAGGGCGCCAGCACCGCGCGGCGCTCGGGGATGCGTGAGTCGGGATCCACGTCGAGAACCCGCAGCGCGGCGTCCGCCCCGGCCGCCTGGCGAGCCTGGCGCACGGCCTCCCCAAGCCGGCCACGGCGGACCGCGGCGGCCTCGTCGAGCAGCCGCCCCTGATCGTGCGCCGGGGGGCCGAAGGCCTCAACCTCGAGCCCAAGCGTTTCCGAGGGAGCGGGCAGCTCGGCCAGCTTGGGGGCGAGAGCGAGCCGGATTCGCGCCGGGATCGGCGCTCGCGTGCCGCAGCGTGACCGCGATGCGCCAGGTCCCCCCGGCCACGAAGCGGGCGGACACCGCGAGCGCCCTGAGCGAGCGCCCGCGCCGCTCGCGCCGGGCGAGCACGCGGGCGATCAAGAGCTCGAGTGCGCGTTCGAGCTGCTGGCCGGAAACCGCCTCGGGCAGATCGAGCCGCTCAGTCACCGGCTCGGGCGGGCGACGGGGCTCGAGGGGGAGATCGCGCCCGCGCGCGAGGTCGAGAGCCAGCAGGCCGGGGTGCCCGAAGCGCTCGGCCAGAGCCTGCGCGGGCAGGCCGGCAACCTCGCCCAGCGTGCGGATCCCCAGCCGCTCGAACAGCTCGGGCAGCGCCTCGAGCTCGGGACGGGTGCGCAGCAGGGCGACGGGCAGGGGGGCGAGGAAGGCCTCCACCCTGTCCTCCTCCACCGTCAGCGAGTAACGGCCCCGGCGGGGACGGACCTGAAGGGCGGCGGCGTGGGCGGCAAAGCGGCTGGGCGCGGCCCCGAAGCGGGCGCCCGTGCCCAGCGCGCGGCGGGCGGCCGCCAGCACCCCACCGAGCTCTCCGCCGTGGATTCTCTCGAGCCCGGACTCCTCGAAGAAACGCTGCGCCCGCGGAGTCGGACTCCACCTGGGCGCCGATCCCCTCCAGCCGGTCGAGCACGGCGTTCCAGAGCGAGCGAACCCCCTCCGGATCGGGTGGCACGAGCCGCAGTGCAGGGCAGCGCGACATCGCCTCCCCCAGCCGCATTCCCCTCACCACTCCGTAGCGCCTCCGCCGGAGCCGACACCTCTCCCACCATCTGCTCACGCCCTGCTTCGGGCGCGAGCGCGGCCGGTTCTGCGAGCAGTGCCCTACGATCGCCGAGCGCGGCCAGGAGCTCGAAGCGCGGATAGAGGACGCAGACGATCATACGAACGCATGTTCGCATTGATCGCGGCGGCATGCAAGACAGTATCTCACGCCACACCCAGCCCCGCCAGCACGCTTCCCAGACCCGTGAGCACCACCAGCCCCAGCGCCAGCACGAAGAAGCGCTCGTGGTCGGAACGGCGGAACGCCAGCGCCCCGAGGAAGTAGCCGGCCACCACCAGGACCAGCAGCAGCGGCAGCAACCCGAGGTCGAGACCCGCCGTCCCCTCGGCCACCAGAAACACGGCTCCGCCCGCGATGCTGAGGGCCAGGAAGCTCGCCGCGAGCGTCGCCCGGAACTCGGCGGGACGCACGCCGTGCGCCTCCAGCCAGAGCACGAGCGGCGGCCCGCTGATGCTGAGCGAGGTGGTGAGCATTCCGCTCGTGAAGCCCACCGCCAGGCTGGCGGCGGCTGGAAGCGGACGCCGGCTCTGCCGCTCTCCGCGGGCGCGCGAGCGCAGCTGCCACAACGCCGCCGCGATCACCGCCACGCCCACCGCCACCTGCAGCGTCTCCTTGTCGAGCACCACCAGCAGCGCAGCGCCCGCCACCAGCCCGGGCAGCGCGGCAAGCAGCAGAGGCGTCAGCCGCCGCCAGTTCACATGCAGCGGCAGCCCGCCCTCGAACAGCACCAGCACGTTCAGCACCAGCGACAGGACGAGCAGGATGTAGATCGCCTCGACCGGCTCGACCACGGTGAACAACACCGGCGACAGCACCAGCGCGAAGCCGAAGCCGGTGGCCGAGCTCACGAAGGCTCCGAGCAGGGCGGCCAGCGCCGCCGCGGCCATCAGCGGACGGTTACCAGTTCCTTGGGGAAGCCCGTGAGGATCTCCGGCTCGCCCTCGGTGACGATCACGAGGTCCTCGATCCGCACGCCCACCGCACCGGGCAGGTAGACGCCGGGCTCAACCGTCACGGCGTTGCCGGCCGCGAGCTCGCCCTCGGCCGTCTTGCCGAGGCGCGGCGCCTCGTGCACCTCGAGGCCCACCCCGTGACCGAGGCCGTGGCCGAAGCGCTCTCCGTGGCCGGCGGCCTCGATCACGTCGCGGGCCACCGCGTCCACCGCCGCGCACTCCGCTCCGGCGTGCACCGCCCCGAGCGCCTCCTGCTGGGCGCGGAGCACCAGGTCGTAGATCTCCTGCGCGGTGTCGTCGAGGGGTCCCGTCGCGATCGTTCGCGTGCAGTCCGAGCAGTAGCCGTCGACCTTGGCGCCGAGGTCCACCACCACCAGCGTTCCCTTGGGGATCACCTCGTCGCGAGGGACCGCGTGGGGAAGCGCCCCGTGCCCGCCGCCGGCCACGATCGGGTCGAAGGACGCGCCCTCGGCGCCGCGGTCCTCCATGAAGCGCACCAGCGACCGGGCCACCTCGCGCTCCGTGCGTCCGGCCAGGCCGCGCTCGAGCAGCGTCTCGTAGGCCTCGGTGGCCAGCTCGGCGGCGGCGCGCATCGCGCGCGACCTCTGAGTCGTCCTTCACGGCTCGCAGCCGCTCGACGAGCCCCCCGGCTCCAACCAGCTCGACGCCCTCCGTCGGCCTTCTCGTCCAGCTTCCGGTGCAGGGCGACGCGTGACGTGCTCGTCGTCGAAGCCCGCCCGGCCGCGCAGGCGCCCTGCCATGTCGCCCGCCATGTCCTGGCCCACCCGGACCGCCTCGTAGCCGTGCACCTGCTCGGCGGCCTGCTCGACGTAGCGGAAGTCGGTCAGGAAGAGCCTTTCCTCAGGCGTGACCACGCAGGCGCCGTTGGTCCCGGTGAAGCCGGTGAGGTAGCGCACGTTGATCAGATCGGTGACGAGCAGGCAGTCGAGCTCGCGCTCGCTCAGAAGTTCGACCAGCCTGTCGGTCCGGGCCTCCACCGCGCCCGCCGCCTGCACGTTCACCGCTGCATCGCCTCCTTGAGCATCACGAGCGCTTCACGGTAGCCCTCCAGGCCCTTGCCCTGCACGCAGCCGACGCAGAGGTCGCGAATCACCGAGACGCGGCGCCACTCCTCGCGCTCGTCCACCGTCGAGAGATGAACCTCCACGGCGGGCAGGTCGGCGATCTCGAGTGCGTCGCGGATGGCCCATGAGTAGTGAGTCCACGCGCCCGGGTTGAGGATGAGCCCATCCGAGCTCTCGCCCGCGCGGTGGAGGAACTCGCAGAACTCGCCCTCGTGGTTTGACTGGTAGAAGCTCGCGTCGACGCCAAGCTCGCGCGCGAACCCCGTGATCTTGAACTCGAGCTCCTTGAGTCCGAGGTCGCCGTAGATCTCGGGATTGCGCTGACCGAGGACGTCGAGGTTCACGCCGTGAAGCACCTCGACCCGGATCTTCATCCGCCGTGCACCTCCTCCAGGGCGCGGCGCAGCGCCGCGCCGTCGACCACGTGGCCGGGTCTGACCTCCCCGGGGGCCTCGACCAACACGAACGGCACCCGGCCGCCCTCGCGCTTCTTGTCGCGCTCCGTCAGCTCCACCACCTCGCCGACCGATGCTCCCGAGAACGTCAGCGGGAGCCCGCGTGCCTCGAACAGCGCCGCCACCTCGGCTCTCAACGCCTCGCGCCCGGACAGCCGCAGGGCGGCAAGCAGGCCGATCGCCACCGCTTCGCCGTGGCGGTAGCGGCGATAGCCGGTGGCCGCCTCGATCGCGTGCGCGACGGTGTGGCCGAGGTTGAGTACCTGGCGGCGTCCCTCGTCGCGCTCGTCGGCGGCCACCACGGCCAGCTTCGTGCGCACGCAGCCGAGGATCACCTCGGAGTCGACGTCCTCGCCACGTCGCACGCGAGCCCAGAGCGGCCCTCCGGCGATCAGCGCCGTCTTGACCACCTCGGCGTACCCCGCCGCAAGCTCCGCGGGCGGGAGCGATCCCAGGACGCCGGGATCGCACAGCACCGCGGACGGCTGGTGGTACGCGCCGGCGTAGTTCTTGCCCTCGGGCAGGTCCACACCGGTCTTGCCTCCGTAGGCCGAATCGACCTGCGCCACCAGGCTGGTGGGCACCTGCACGTGACGAATGCCGCGCTGGTAGACCGCGGCGCAGAAGCCCGCCACGTCACCCACCACGCCGCCGCCGACGGCCACCACGCACGTCGCCGCGCTCGGCGCCCGCCCGGGCGAGGGAGCGCAGCACCTCCTCGGCACCGGCGAGCGTCTTGTGCTCCTCCCCGGGCGCCACGACGATCGGCTCCTCGCCCTCAGGGAGGGGCACCGCGGCACGGACGTTCGCGTCGGTTACCGGGAAGCGACGACCCTCGCGCGGGAAGAAGAAGCCGGAGGCCGCAAGCCCGTCGCCGAGGAAAACCGGGTAGTCGCCGCCCACCGACGATGCCCAGACGAGTCGCGTGCCCGCCGGCGTCTCCGCCAATGCCTTAAGCGCGGGCACCGCGCGCCGAATGCCCTCGCGCTCGGCGGGCGGGATCAGCGCGCGCGCCACCGACTCGTAGACGGCGCTGCGGTCGCGATGGAGTTGCGCGAAGCGGTCCGGGTCGCGTGCCAGCGGCCGGCCGTGGTTGGAGGCGCGACGCCACGCCTCGGCGGGCTCGACCTCCAGGTGTACGACGGTGTGACCGGCGAGCGCCTCGCGTACGCGCTCCGACCCCACGGCCCCGCCGCCCAGCGAGATCACCAGGGCATCGGGCCGCTCGAGCAGCTCCAGCACCACCTCTTCCTCGCGCGTGCGAAAGGCGTGCTCGCCCTCGCGGTCGAAGAACGACTCGATCGGCTCACCGAGGCGCTGCTCGAGCACGCGGTCCGAGTCGAGCGCCTCGCCGCCCAGCTCGGCCGCGAGCGCCCGGGCGCTCGTCGACTTGCCGGCACCCATGAAGCCCACCAGCACGATCGCGCTACCGGCTATTGCCCACCCCTCCAGCCGATCCGCTCCTCGTACGCGGCGAGGGCGGCACGCACGTCGTCGATGTGGTCGCCGCCGAACTTGTGGCGATAGGCGTCGGCAAGCACGAGAGCCACCATCGCCTCCCCCACCACTCCTGCCGCCGGGACGGTGCACGAATCGGTGCGCTCGCGCAGCGCCTGGGCGGGCTCCTTGGTCTCGGTGTCCACCGAGCGCAGCGGCTTGGTCAGGGTCGGCAGCGGCTTCATGGCGCCGACCACCACCAGCGGGTCGCCGGTGGTCATCCCGCCCTCGAGCCCGCCGGCGCGGTTGGTCTCGCGGTAATAGCCGCGCTCGTCGGAGAAGAAGATTTCATCGTGGGCCTGCGAGCCCACCCGCCCGGCCAGGTCGAAGCCGTCGCCAATGCCCACGCCCTTCATCGCCTGAATCGACATGATCGCGCCGGCCAGGCGCCCGTCCAGGCGCTGCTCCCAGGAGATGTGCGAGCCGATCCCGGGCACGACGCCGAAGGCAATCACCTCGAACGTCCCTCCCAGCGACTCGTTGGCCTTCCGGGCGGCGTCGATCTCGGCGACCATCGCCTCGCTTGCCGCGGCGTCGAGGGCGCGCACGGGCGACTCGTCGACCGCCTCGAAGTCGCCGGCGCTGACGGCGTCGCGGCCGGGGGCCGCAACGCTCCCGATGCGGGTCACGTGCGAGTGAATCGTGACCCCCAGCTCCCGCAGGAAGGCCTTGGCCAGCGCGCCCGCCGCCACCCGCGCGGCGGTCTCGCGAGCCGAGGCCCGCTCGAGCACGTTGCGCACGTCCGTGAAGCCGAACTTCTGGATCCCCGCCAGGTCGGCGTGGCCCGGGCGCGGCAGGTGCACCTCGGCCACCTCGGCCTCCACCGGCCAGGGATTCATCCGCTCCTCCCAGTTCTGGTAGTCGCGGTTCTCGATCCGCAGTGCCACGGGGCTGCCGAGCGTCCTCCCGTGACGCACCCCGGAGGTCACGTCGGCGCGGTCCTTCTCGATCTTCATGCGGCCGCCGCGACCGTGCCCGAGCTGGCGCCGGGCGAGGTCACGGTCGATGTCCTCAGGCCGCAGCTCGAGGCCCGCGGGCAGGCCTTCGACGACCGCGGTGAGGCCCGGGCCGTGGGATTCGCCGGCTGTTACGAAGCGCAGAGACAAGGCGCCCACACCCTACTTATGAGGGTGTGGGCGTCTTGAGCGGTCAGCCGTCCGGCGTGGTGGGGTGCACGCCGGGGTAGCCGGCGGGCGGGTCGGGACCGATGAAGGGCACCTCGTCGCTCTCGTAGTACCCGAACGGCGGGTGTGCATGGCAGCGTTCCGAGTTGAACGGCTTGCAGGGGTTGAACGGGTTGACGTAGGCCCATGGGTTGGCGGCGGTCGGGAAGCCGACGATGGCGTCGCTGATCCAGTCGTCGGGACGGCGGACCTCGAACTGGTTGCTGAGCCCGTCGTGGTCGTTGTCGTCCGCGCCGTCACGCACGCCGTCGCCGTCCAGGTCGGGGTCGACGTGGGCGTTGAGCGGCGGCAGGTTGGTGTCGGCGGGCGTGTTGTTGAGGAACTCCACGCCCGGGTATGCCGACTCCTTCGGCTCGTTCTCACCGTCGTGCTGGGCCGGCCACCATTCGTCGGTCATGCGCCCGCGCACCTCGTCCCAGTTGGCCAGCCCGTCCGCGTCGGCGTCGCGCTCGTCATCGGAGAGGACGCCGTTGTCGTCGATGTCGGTGGCCCAGTTGTAGAGCACGCCGGCCGGGGCGGGCGGAGCGGGTGAATCGATCGACTTCTGCAGGCCGTCGCTGTACAGCAAGCGGCCGAGGGAGGCCGGGCGGGACGCCGCGCCGGGCGCCGTCCGCCGAGTAGTAGAGCCACAGCACGAACTCCTCGCGCAGCAGGAGACCGTCGCCGTCGTAGTCGGTCCCGGCCGGTGTGCCGTCCGAGGGGTCGAGCGGGTTCGGGTAGGGCCGCTTGCCCGGGTAGGGCAGCGGGCTCGTCCGCGGGTAGTGGTTCAGGTCGATCGCGGCCTGGTACTCGTAGCCGTCCTCGACGGAGTCGCCGTCCGTGTCCGCGATGCAGGGATCGAGCTTGAGCTGGGCCTCGAACGCATTCGAGAGGAGGTCCCGGTCATAGTCGGCCCCGGGACAGCCGGCGTTGGTGCCGCCGCCACCACCGCCGCCCGGGCCTCCGCCGTTGGCGGAGGAGACGATCACCGGTGACAGCCGGCGCGACGTGAACTTGCTGAACTTGCCCGCCAGGACGCGCAGCCTGAAGCGCGTCGGCTTGGGGCCGTTCGCGCCCTTGGCCACCAGGCGCGCCACGGCGCTCGGCACCGCCACAACCAGCTTGGAGCGGCGGGCGCGGCGTGGCTTGGCGAAAGCGCTGCGGCCGTCGGGGCCGCGGAAGATGACGGTGTTCTTGGTCCGCTTGGCCTTGAAGTTGCGGCCGCGGATGGTCAGCACGCCGCCAACCCGCACGCGCATCGGCGTCACGCGGGTGATCGAGGGCGTCGAGGCCTTGGCCCTCTTCTTCGCGGGTGCGGCGCCGGCGGCCGCGGGCACCATCAGGACGGCCGCGGAGACCAGCGTCAGGCAGATGATCGAGATGCGTCGCATTTCCGGGTCTCCCTATCGGCTGTCCGTGTTCTCCACCACTTGGTCGGCGACCAGTGGCACTGCGAAGCGGCGTGACGGGCCCACCGCGGCGCGGGCACGAGCCCCGGAGGCCCTGCGGGCCCCGGCGCCCTTTGCCTGCGCCGGAACCTTGACCTTGCGGATCTCGTCGATGCGCAGCGCGTAGCTGTCGCCGTCCTCGTCGGTGAAGACATGCTCCGACCCGGCGCCGACGTAGGCGAAGGCGCAGTCGGAGGGACTCGGCTTGCAGCGGCCCTCGCCGGCTGCCTCGAGTGTCGAGTCGACAAGGAAGACGGCGTCCCCGCCCTTGGCGGTCACCCCCATGAAGATCAGGAGCGGCGCGGCCTGGTGGGGGAGCATGTCGAGCTTCTCCAGCCCCTTGATCCGGCGTGTGCGCCCGTTGACGCTGAACGTCACGTCGGCCACGTACTTGTAGACGGTGGTCGTGGTCTCGGAGCCGCCGTCGGGAGTGCCGCTGTCGGGGGTCTCACCGCCGCCCGTTTGGCCGCCACCCGTGGTCACCTCACCGCCGGTGCCGTTGGACGGGCCGCCGGCGCCACCGCCGGCTCCGGAAGGAACGGGCTCGACGAGGATGCCGCCGGGCACCTCGAGGTCGCCCTCGCTCTCCTTGGCCTTCTTGACGACCTTGCTGGGCGGCCGGAACGGGTCCGACGGGTCGAACACGCCGAGCGTGGAGCCTGACCCCGAGGCGTCGCTGTCCCCGAGCTCCACCCGGGTGATCTCGGCCAGCTCCTCCTCGTCGGCCTGCGCCTTCTGAGCCGGCGCGCTTGCCGCGGCGCGGGCTGCGGGATCCTCGGCGGGCTTGGCCAGCAGCACGGGCACGGCCACGAGAGCCAGGAGCAGAGCGACGGCCACCGGCCATAGTCGCTTGGCGCGAAGGTCGAGCCAGAGGTCGGAGAGGAACGCCTTCATCGGTTCAGCCCCCTATGGAGTCGCGACTGCGGTCGGGGCCGGAGCGGCGGGCGCGGAGTCCTCGACGGCCGCCGGTGTGCTCGCCGGAGTGGTGCTGGGCGGTCCCGCCGGCGTGGCGCCGGCGCTCGTGCCCTCGGCCTTGGGCGAGAGGTAGACGGTGGCCTTGAGCTCGGCCTTGATCTTCGGGAAGAGCTCCGGGTCGCTCGAGTAGTTGACGCCCTCGATCGTGATCAGCCTTCCCCCCACGACCACGCTCGTGCCGGCCGTGTGGACGAAGCGCTTGACGTCGTGGAAGAAGTCGGCCAGATGGAAGAAGTCTCCGGTGAACTCGAGCTCGAGCGGCACCGTCTCCAACCCGGCCACGGAGCTGGTCCCTCCCGGCCGCGGATGATCCGGCGCGCCGCGGTGCCGCCGCCCACGGGCAGCCCCTCGCCCGAGGAGGTGGAGGTCTGGGCGTCCGCCGGGCTGACGCCAGACTGCTCGGCCGCGGCGTTGCGCTGGCCGGACGTGGCGGCGGCATTGTTTGCCGACTCGGCCGCCGCGCCGGGCGCGCTCTGGGCCTGCTCGCCGCCGGCCGCGCTGGGCGGCGCCGGCGCAGCCGGCGGGAGCGGTACCGGCCGTGGTGCGGTCTCCGGTCGCGATTCTCGTGAAGCGGATTCCGGTGCCCTCGGCGGCCTCGTCGAGCTGCACGATCAGGCTCGGCATGTCCACCTGCGCGGGCACGGCCTTGCCGAGGCGGACGATCTCGCCGTAGTCGGAGGCGAAGTCGGTCTCGGCCCGGTTGGCCTGCGCCACCTGGGCCCGCGCCGTCTCGGCGCGCTGCTCCTGCTTGGCCGCGCTCTGCTCGGCGCTCGCCGCCTCCTCGCGCTTGGGCGCGAGGAGGAGAAACCAGTAGGCGGCGAGGAGCAGGATCGGCACCAGGCCGAAGACGATCTTGCGGTCGCGGTCGGTGAGGCTCATGACCCGCCTCCAAGCGAGGCGGGCACGCGGAGCGACCCGCGCGGAGCCTCCTTCGCCGGCGCCGCCGTCTCGAAGGACACCGTCACGTCGAACTTGTAGTGGGAGCCGCAGCTGTCGACGCTCGCGTCGCCGCTCTGCTGCTCGCGGGTCGACTCGTTGAGCTTGACGTCGGTCGCGCGATGCATCTCGCCCATGCGCACCATGAGCGTGGCCACCTCGGACTGCCTGGGGGTGCAGCCCACGAACGTCGCGGTCGGACCCAAGGGAGTCGTGCTCGCGCCGGTGGCGGCGGCCGCGGCCGCCGTCCCGGCGGTGGCCGGGTCGCCGCTGGTGGAGGCCTCGGTGGTCTGCAGCCAGCTGCCGGTGGGCATGATCAGCGACACCTCGCGCATCAGGCGCTCCCAGTCGAAGCGTGTCTGCGCGGTGGTCACGACCGAGGCCAGGCGCTGCTGCTTGATCGCGGCGAAGTCGGTGAAGGCGTTCATCGCCGCGGCCTGCTGCTCGAGCGCGTCGGCCTCCTGCTTTGACTCCTTGGCTTGGGTCTGGCTCGCGTTGACCTCGTTCGAGGTCAGGACGTAGGCCACGGCCATCACGAGCAGCACGCCCAACAGGCCCACGATCACGTAGGCGCCGCCCGAGGCCGCTGCCACTCGGCACGCCCTTGCGCTGTTCGCCGGGGATGAGGTTGACGGCCTTCATGCCGCCTTGCCCATCGCAAGGCCCGCGGCAACCGTCAGGCGGTGGGGATCCTCGCCGGCCAATGCCGACTGGTCGAGATCGCCGAGCGGAGCCGCCACCGAGGTGGGAAGCCCGAGATGCGTCCCCAGGCTCTCCGCCAGCTCGGCGTCGCTCGAGCCCGGGCCCGAGAGGACGACCTCCCCGACCGGGCGCGCCTGCGGCTGCGTCATGTAGTAGTCGATGGAGAGGCGGACCTCGTCGGCCAGCCGCGAGCCGGCCTCGTCGTCGTCCCACACCGCGGCCAGCGGCCGGGTGAAGAAGCAGGTGGTGCCCACGGCGATCGCGAGGTTGCTCACGCCGGCGAGATGGCAGTAGACCCGGGCCACGTCGTCGGGCTCTCCGGACGATGCGCCGGCCAGCGTGCGCACGAGGGCGAACGCGTCGAGGTCCACGCCCTCGGCCTTGAGCCCGGCCTTCTTGGCGGACTCCAGCAGCGCCTCGAGCATCGAGCGACGCGCGGCCACCAGTACGACCTGCATGCGCGGAGTGCCGTCCGGCGCCTCGGCGTAGCCGGCCACCTGATGGTCGAGCACGGCCTCGTCGAGCGGCATCGCGATCGCCTCGGCCGCCTGGAAGCGGACGGCGGCGTCGCGCTGCTTCTCGTCCTCGATGCGCGGGAGCTCGACCACTCTCACCACGATCTGCTGGTTCGACACGCCGAGCAGCACGCGCTTGGGGAGCCCTGCCTCGTTGACGAAGTTCTTCAGCGCCTCGGCGAGACCGTCGCGGTCGGTGACCTCGCCGTCTCGGACCAGGCCGGAGGGCAGCTCGGTGCTCGCGCCGAGCACCACGCGACCGGAGTCCACCTGGGCGGCGGCGAGATAGCGACCGTCGATGTCGAGACCTACGACACCGCGTTCAGAGCTCTTTCGGAGGGAGAACGCCATCGAAGTTCTCTCCGGTTATCGACTGCGCCCCTGACCCCCTTAGAAGGGGCGCCCAAATGTCCAGATCCGCTGGACGTCGGAGTGCTCAGGCGAGGAAGTGGGACTCGTAGAGGTCGATCAGCTCGGGCCCGGCGAGCAGCGCAACCAGGCCGCCGAGCGCGAGAAACACGCCGAAGGGCACGTCTCTCTTTCTTCCGGCCGGGCCCTCCCGGGCGATGATGGCCAGGCCCACGAGGGAGCCGGACAGGAAGGCGAACAGCAGCGCGGGAATGATCGAGAGGCCGAGGTAAAGGCCCATCGCTCCCGCGAGCTTCACGTCACCCATGCCCATCCCGCGGGGATACGCGATCGCCGCGATCAGCAGGAACGTGAACGCCCCCGCGCCGGCGACGACGTTCTCGACGAGGTCAGCGCGGTCGACCAGGAGCGTGCCGATCAGCCCCCAGGCGGCCAGCGGATAGACGAGCTTGTTGGGCAGCAGCCGGTGGTCGTAGTCGATCGCGGCGAGAGCGATCAGAGCGGCGACGAAGGGCAGCTCGAGGATCAGGTCGTCATCGAAGCCGTTGACCGCGACCACGGCGGCGAACGCCGCGGCGGTGAGCAGCTCCACGAGCGGGTAGCGGGCGGAGATGGGCGTCCGGCAGTCGCGGCAGCGGCCGCGCAGCCAGAGCCAGGAGAAGAGCGGGATGTTGTCCTGTGGCCGGACGGGCGCTTGGCAGCCCGGGCAGTGAGAGCGGGGGCTGACGAGAGAGTCGCCCTGGGGCAACCGGTGCGCCACGACGTTGAGAAAGCTCCCGATGAGGGCGCCGATGAGGCCGGTGGCGGCAATGGCGGGAGCGGTGACCATGGGCGTGAGAGGAACGTAACGAGGTTCTTGAACGTCTGAGGGGCGGGCCGTGTGGACCCGCCCCCCTGGACGTTCGGTTCAGGTGCGAGCCTTACCAGTTGCCGCCGTTACAGCCGCCGTCGCCGGTGCAGGTTCGCGTCACACCGTTGGCCGCCTTCGTGACCGTGAACGTGTTCCCGCTCGCAGACTCGGCCGTGATGCGATAGCCGGTGGTCGTCTCATTGGCGAAGGTCACGTTCGCGAGATCGATGCCGCTGTCCGTGACGTCGGTGGACGCCGGGCAGCCGACATAGGTCTCGGTGGTCGTGTAGCACGACTCCATGTGAGACACCAGGTTGCGTGCATCAGACTTGGCCGAGGAATCCTGCCCCTTCTCACGCTGGCCGAAGAAGGCCGGCAGCGCGATGGCGGCCAGGATGCCGATGATCAGGATGACTACGAGCAGCTCGATGAGGGTGAAACCCTCCTGCCCGTTGTGAATGCGCTCGCGGAGCTTCCGCAGCATGTGTCTCCTCCTTTTGAGGTGACGTAGTGGGGTCGATCTGTGCCGGAGCTCCGGGCCGGACGCCACGGTCTTCCAGCTTCCGCTTCCGTTGATCGACCCAGGCGGCGGGCCGCTGTAGAGGGCGCGCGAAGGGATGGACGGATGGGCTGCCTACCATCCGGAGCGTGCACCTTCGCCGCGCTCTGCTGCTGTTCGCGCTCGTCCTCGCGGTCGCCGCACTGGCGGCGTCCTTCTCGCGTACGAGCGATTCCGGGGACCCGCTCACCCCGCCCGACCCGAATGCCGCGCAGACGCAGACGGAGACCCAGAGCGAGACGGCGCCTTCGGCCGCGCCCGGAAGCGCACCCGGTCTCGACGGGCGGGCCGCCCGCCACGCTCGAGTTCGACGCGGCGAAGGACCAGACACGCCGCCTGGCCACCGGCGTCGCCGCGAGCGTGGAGGTGATCGTCGACGAGCCGGGGCAGGTCTCGATCCCGCTCCTGGGGCTCACCGCTCCGGCCGAGCCGCTCACCCCGGCCCGCTTCGACGTTCTCGTCACCGCCGCCGGGGCCTACCCGGTCGTCTTCACGCCCGCTCAGGGGGACGAGGAGCGCGAGGTGGGCACGCTCACCGTCACGGCGCAGAGCGAGTGAGGACCTGGGCCGCGATCGCCTCGGTCGCCGTCACGGCGGCACTGCTGAGCGGTTGCGGCGGGGACTCCGGCGACGAGCCGCCGGCACCGGCCCCCGAGCCGCCTCCGCCTGCTGCCGCTGCACCCGCCGAAGACCTTGAACCGGCGTCCTGCCCGGCCGGCCTCGCCAACTGCCGAACGGCGAGTGGCCGCATCCTCTACGTGGAGCGTGTCGACCCCGACGGGGACGGCGACGCTCATTTCGTGCTGCTGTCGAAGGAGTCGATTACCGCGCCCGGGCTGTCGATCATCGACGTGCGGACCGGCCTGCGGCCCGACCCGCTGCCCGGCCCGGGCGACCGGATCAGCGCGGCGGGACCCGTGTATCCGGGGACCCGAGGGCAGAAGCAGATCGAGGCCGTGGTGGTGCACACCGCCGGCTGAGCCGGTCCCTCAGGGCTCGGCTCCCTCCTGATCGAGGCGCTCGAGCTCGGCCACGGCCGCCTCGAGCTTCACCTGGGCGCTCTTCTCGTCGCGCTCGGCCTTCTTGAGTCGTTCCTTTGCGCGCTCGGCCGTCGTGCGCTCCTTCGCCGTGGCGCGCTCCGCGGCGTCGGCGGCGCGGCGTGCCCGCAGCTCGGCCTTGCTTGCCGCCTCCAGCGCGCGGAGCCTCTTGCGCTCCCTCTCCTCGGTGCGGCGCGTCTCCGCGGCCGCTTCTCGGCTCGCGGCCTCGGCGCTCTTGTCCTTGGTGGAGCCGGTCTTCTTGCTCGCCTTCTTTTCCGAGGTGCCCCGTTTCCTGGGCGGCGCGCTCACTCTCGCCGGGGCGGTCACGGCGGCGTCGAACCCGAACAGTCCCGCCGCCTCCAGCTCGCGGACCAGCCGCCCGGCCACCAGCTGCTCCGCCAGATCGGCGTCGGCGGCCGCGGCGCGAAGGGTGGAGCCGACCTTCTCCTCGAAGGCGGCGCCGGTGCCCACGTCGCCTGCCTCGGCCGCCTCGACCGCGGCGCGCACGAGCTCCCGTATGGCCTCACGCTGGGCGCTCGTGGCGCGGTCGAGTGCCTTCCGGTCGCCGCCGGCCAGGAGCTTCTCCTGGGCGTCGCGCACCTGGCCCCCGGTCTTCACCAGCTCCGCGACGACCTTGGGGTGCTCGCGCGCGACCTGGTTGAGCGCCCACGCCGGAGCGGTCGGCTTGCGCAGGCTCTTGATCTCGGCAGCCTCGTCTCGCTTGCCGTCCTTGCGAAGGCGCTTCTCCAGGTCGTTGCGGGCGGTCGTGAATTCGCCGAGCGGCAGCCCGTAGAGCTCGTCAGCGTCGTCGGCCATGGGCGTTCACCTCCCGCAGTTCGATCGCCGGCGCCTCCGCGAGCACCATTGTGAGGCCGGTCCGCGGCTCGCGCGGAGACGGCCGGCTCTCACGCAGCGACAGGGCGGTGAGCTGCCGCCCTTCGTCGAGGAGAGGGGCGAGCTCGGCGGCCAGCTCGCGCGGGACCCAGCCCACCTGCTCCCCGCCGTCCGCGGCATGGACGGCGATGGCATTGGGGTCGTGCGGGTTCCCGGCGTCGCGCCGCAACACGAGCGGCCGCCCGGGCTCGACGTCCTCCGACGCCACGGCCTCGGCGTGGTGTGCACCCGCGCCCGCTACGGCCGCCACTCGGATCCCCCGCGCACGCAGCTCCAGCGCGTCGCGCGCGAGGAAGCGGCCCGATTCGGGCTCCACCACCTGAAAGCCCGACAGCCACACAACCCCTCCGTCCTCGGGGTACCAGTACTTCGCGTCGAAGCTCACATCCACCACCATCGTCGTGTCTTCCACACCGAGCAGCCTACGTCGCCGCCGTGGAGGTAGGGTCGGCCGCGGTGACCGAGCCCGCGACCGACACCGTGCGAGCGTTCCTTGCGGCCTACGAACGCGGCGGTACAGAGGCTCTGATCGAGCTCCTGGCTCCCGACGCCGTCTTCGTGGTGCCGCCGGAGGCTTCCATGGAGCCGGACGTATACGAGGGACATGAGGGGGCGCGGCGCTACTTCGGCGCCTTCGAGGGCGCGATCGAGGACCTGAGCTTCGAGCTCGACGAAGTGGACGAGGTGGGCCCTGGCATGGTGCTGGCCAGGACGAGGCTACGGGGCGTCGGAGCCGCCACCCGCATACCGGTGGAGCAGCCCGGGATCATCACCTTCCAGGTCCGCAACGGCCTGGTGGAGCGCATCGCGGCCCATGGAGACCTGGCCTCGGCCCAGCGCGAGATCGACGCCGCGGTCCGAGAGATCAGCCGCGCTCGAGAGCTCTGATAGCTTGCTCGCCGGCGCAGTCTGACCACGCAAACTGGCCGAACGAGGGAGCTGCCATGTGCTTGCCGGGGACCGTCGAGACCGTCCGCGAGAACATCGAGGCGGAGCGTGCCTCGGCGCCTTCGAAGGGCCTCACCCGGCGAGCCACGTTCGCCGGGGCGGGAGCCACGGCGCTCGCCGCTCTGCTCCCCTCGGGCGCGGCCGCCCACGGACACTCGGGGTGGTCGAAACAGCGCCACCAGGACCTCACGCATGTCTTCACCGCCGGCTTCCCGGTGTACACCGGTGACCCGCCCGCACGCGAGACGCTGACAACGGTCGAGGCCAACGGCTTCTACAAGCAGAAGTGGACCTTCGACGAGCACTCGGGCACGCACATGGACGCCCCCGGTCACTTCATCGCGGGCGGCCGTCGTACGCCGGAACTCGAGACCGAGGAGCTGTTCGCGCCCGCCGCGGTCATCGACATCTCCCGCCGCGCTTCCAGGGATCCCGACGCCGAGGTCGAGGTCGACGACCTGCGGCGCTACGAGTACCGCCACGGGCGCATTTCGCGTGGCGCGATCGTCTTCATGTACTCCGGCTGGGAGGAGCGCCTCCCCGATCCGGATGCCTTCAAGAACGCCGACGCCAACGGCACGTACCACTTCCCGGGATTCGGCCTGGAGGCCGTCGAGTGGCTTCTCCGGCGCCGTGAGATCAGGGGCATCGGCGTGGACACGCTGAGCCTCGACCCGGGCAACTCGACCACGTTCGCGGTCCACACGACCCTGCTGGCCGCGGACCGCTACGGCCTCGAGAACGTGGCCAACCTCGCCCACATCCCGCCGCGCGGTGCGTCTGTGACGGTGGGCGTGATCCCGTGGGAGGAAGGCTCGGGCGGTCCCTGCCGTCTGCTGGCGATGTACTGAGGGCGCAGCGTCAGGCCGCGAGCCGGTCGAGCTCGGGCTCGGCGGGCCGCGGATTCGAGAACACCATCGCGTCGTCGGTCAGGGAGTTGAACCTGAGGGCCACCAGGTCACGCGCGTAGTTCTGGTGAAGTCGCCAGGGCTTCTTCGAGCCCTGCTTGGGGAACCGGTCGATCGCCCGGAGCACGTAACCCGAGTTGAAGTCGATGAAGGGCTCGGGGAGCACAGACGGATCGCGATTGACCGGCGTGCACTGGCGCAGTCCCTCCGCGTCCATGTGCTGCAGCAGGCGGCAGAGGTACTCGCACGTGAGATCGCACTTGAGCGTCCACGATGCGTTCGTGTAGCCGAGCGCGGCGGCGAAGTTGGGCACCCCGCTGAGCATCATGCCCTTGTAGCCGAGGGTGTTCGGCAGCTCGACCTCGTCGCCGTCGACGACGATCTCCAAGCCACCGAACGGAAGGAGGTTGAGGCCGGTGGCGGTGACGATCAGGTCGGCTTCCAGCTCGCCACCGGACTCGAGCTCGATGCCGGTCTCGGTGATCGTCTTGATCCGGTTCGTGACGATTGACGCGCGCCCATCGCCGATCGCCTCGAACAGGTCCCCGTCCGGGACCAGGCAGAGGCGCTGGTCCCAGGGGTTGTAGCGGGGCTTGAAGTGCGTGTCGATGTCGTAGCCCGGCGGCAGCCGGTTCTCGAGGCCCTTGCGGATCAGCGACTTCATCAGGCTCGGCCTGCGCCGGCTGAGCTCGAAGCTCCCCATGGTGAGCAGCACGTTCTTCCAGCGCAGCAAGGAGTAGGCGGCCTTCTGCGGGAGCACCCGGCGCGCGAGCTTCGCCACCGGATCCTCCGCGGGAAGCGAGACGACGTAGGAGGGCGAGCGCTGAAGCATCGTCACGTGCTCAGCCGTCTCCGCCATGGCCGGCACGAGCGTGACCGCGGTCGCGCCGCTCCCGATCACCACGACGCGCTTGCCGGCGTGGTCGAGCTCGTCCGGCCAGTGCTGCGGGTGGACGAGCGGTCCCTGGAAACGGTCGCTGCCGGGGATCTCCGGCGTGTAGCCCTCGTCATAGCGGTAGTAGCCGCTGCACATGAACAGGAAGCCGCAGGTGAGGCGGACCGTCTCCCCTGTCTGGCCTTGCCGGGCCTCGACGGTCCAGCGCGCGTCCGCCGTGGACCACTCGGCGCGCACCACGCGGTGGTTGAAGCGGATGTGCCGGTCCACCTCATACTCGCGCGCGGTGTCGCGCACGTAGCTGAGGATCGCCGGCCCGTCGGCGATCGCCTTGGCCTCGGTCCACGGGCGGAAGGAGTAACCCAGCGTGAACATGTCGGAGTCCGAGCGGATGCCCGGATAGCGGAACAGATCCCACGTCCCGCCGATGGACTCGCGGCTCTCCAGCAGCGCGTACGACTTGCCCGGGCAGTTGCGCTCGAGATGACAGCCGGCACCTACGCCGGAGAGCCCGGCTCCGACGATGAGGACGTCAAAGTGTTCGTGGGCCATGGCGAGAGCCTGACATGCAATCGACACGAAAGGGAACGACAGCGATGATCGCTCGGATCTGGAGAGGCGTCGTGCGCACCGAGGACGCGGACGAATACGCCTCGTACATCGCCGAGACCGGCTTCACCGCGTACGGGGAGACCGAGGGCAATCGCGGCGCCTGGATGCTGCGCCGCGACCACGACGAGGGCACTGAGTTCCTGACGTTCTCGCTGTGGGAATCGCTCGACGCCGTTCGCGCCTTCGCCGGCGACGACCACGAGGCCGCTGTTCTCTATCCCGAGGACGAGCGCTACCTCATCGAGAGCGATCCGGTCGTCAAGCACTACGAGGTCGCCGACACCGTGGAGCCTTCCTGAGGTCGCCGACTATTACCTGGTGGAGCACAGGAAGGGTTCCGGTTGGAATCTGCGTCGCGCGGCGTGAGCAGCCCGGATGGGACGAGCACGCCGCGTTCATGGACGCGCTCGCCGAGGAGGCGTTCGTCGTTCTCGGAGGACCCATGGGCGAGGGGACGGTGAGAACGTCCTCCTCGTCGTCGACGCCGACGACGAGGAGGACATCCGCTCACACCTCGCCGGGGATCCCTGGCCCGAGGACGTTCTGTTCATCGAGAGCATCAGGCCCTGGTCGGTGCTCCTTCGGGCGCCCGGCCACTGATCACCTCTGGGAGTCGAGCCACTCCTCGAAGGTCGGCCCGGCCAGCGTTGCGTCCGATCCGGGGAGCGCCGCACCGGTCGCGTAGAGCTCGGCGTCCGGGTCATCGGGGTCGCTTGGTGCCTCCTCGATGGTCTGTGAGTCGCCCTTGCTCCGCGCGAGCAGCCTCGCTGCTTCCACCAGGCGCTCCTCCCGCGGGCCGGCGATCTCCGCGATCGTCCCGTTCGCCGACTCCCACTCGGCGGTCGCCAGGTCCGCCAGGGCCTCGGCGACGGTCCGTGCGGCCACGAGCTGGGTGCGCATATTCCAGACGTAGGTGACGTCGCCGCGGTTGCCCCACTCCATCATCTGCGAGACGAACTCGTGGAACTGGGCCGCGCGAAGGATGCGCACCGGGAGTGGCCCGGCGAGCAAGGCCTGCTCCTGAGCCACCTTCGCTGCGTTGTAGCCGCCGCTGAAGCGGTCGATTCCGATGATCGAGACCAGGACGATTCGCTTCGCGCCGGCCCGCTCGCCTTCAGCCTGGAGATTGCGGGCCGAGGCGGTGAAGAAGTCGGTGGCGGCCTGCTGGTCGGGAGAGGGGCCGGTGGCCAAGTCGACGATGGTGTCGACGCCCTCCAGAGCCTCGGCGAGGCCGTCTCCGAGACCACGTCGACGCCCGTCGAACGCGACATCGGGACCACGTCGTATCCGCGCGCTTCGAGAATTTCCACCAGCGGCCGACCGAGCCTGCCGCTCGCTCCGGCCACCGCGATCTTCTGGCGCTGTTCCATCATTCTTCCTCCTGTCACATCGGCTGAGTTCCGGGGGTCACCGCTATGACACCACGCAAGCAAGGGATGTGACCGATGAACGAAAACGAAACGCTGGCGGACCGCTTCGAGGAGCATCGACCCCGTCTTCGGGGGGTCGCCTATCGGATGCTCGGCTCGGTGAGCGAGGCGGACGATGCCGTGCAGGAGGCGTGGCTGCGGGTCAGCCGCGCCGACACGAGCAACGTGGAGAACTTCGGGGGCTGGCTGACGACAATCGTGGCCCGTGTGTGCCTGAACATGCTGCGCTCGCGCAACTCACGCCGTGAGGTCGCGTTCGGGCCACACGTCCCGGACCCGATCGTGAGCAGCGAGGACGGCGTCGACCCGGAGCACGAGGCGCTGCTCGCGGACTCGGTCGGCCTCGCGCTGCTCGTGGTCCTCGAGACGCTGGATCCCGCCGAGCGGCTCGCGTTCGTCTTGCACGACATGTTCGGCGTCCCCTTCGACGAGATCGCGCCCATGGTGGACCGCTCGCCCGCGGCGGCCCGGCAGCTGGCGAGCCGGGCCCGGCGCCGGGTCCGCGGACAGGCACCGACGCCCGACGCGGACCTCAGGCGCCAGCGCGAGGTGGTGGACGCCTTCTTCGCCGCGGCCCGCGACGGCGACTTCGACAGGCTCGTCGGCGTGCTGGACCCCGACATCATTCTCCGATCCGACGGCGGAGCCCTGCGCCCCGAAACGTCGCACGTGGTCCGAGGCGCGGCGGCCGTGGCGGGGCAGGCGCTCACATTCGCGCACCTGTCGCCCTACGTGCAGCCCGCGCTGGTGAACGGAGCCGCGGGCGTCGTTGTGGCGCCCGAGGGACAGCCGTTCGCGGTGATGGCGTTCACCGTCACGGGCGGAAAGGTGGCGGCGATCGACGTGCTGACGGACCCGGAGCGGCTGCGGGAGCTGGATCTGACGGTGCTGGACGGGTGACCTGGGGTCAGAAGCGCCGCGCGCGGCCTGACGCGACAGGGCGAATGTCGCGGTGACCTCGGGCGCCGGTTTGGCTGCTTGCCGTATCGCCACAGTCGGTCTAGGGTCGTGCTTGGACGCGCACCGCCCCAAGGCAGGGGCCGAGACGGAGAGCAGGGCCGGTGACCACCTTCAGGGCCGCAGCGCCAAACCGCTTTGGTTCGGGGATCTCAGCGCGCAGCGTGGCTGTGGTTGGGATCGGTCTGGCCGTGTGGCTGTACGCGGCCCCGGCCGCTTCAGCGGACACCGTGCTCGCAGAGCGTGGCCGCACCGGCCACAGCGCCGCCGCCGAGCCCGGCGGTTGCCAACTGCGCATCCGCGGCAACCTCCACGTCGGTGCCAATCCGCCGACGGTCTCGGGTCCGAATTTGCGCCGGCGCAAGAAGGATGTGACCTGGGCCCGCTTTGCGCTCTACTTCATGACCACCTCCGAGCAGCATCTCGCGACCTCGGAGTGGAGCGAGTGGATGCGCGTCTCTGACCGCCGCACGCGCAGCTGGACCGGCTACCAGTACTTCGTCGGCTTCTGGACCGATTTCTACCTGATCGATCTGCGCGTCGAATGGTTCCGTGGCAACAGACGAGTCGGCTGGCGCGCGCACCGGATCACCACCTACAACTACTGGGACCAGTACAACGTCGGGCCGCTCGGGCCGATCAGCGCGTGCGGGCAGATCTCAGGCCCGTGGGTGTGGTGCCGCCCGCACGGTGACCCGGCGGCGGCGCCGGAGATCGAGCTTGGGTCGTCATGCCGCGTTGGCTTGCCGCGTCGGTCGCTGCGCGTCTTCGCAGACTGCTTCCAGGACTCCTCGAGGTCTGTCACGGATGTACTGTCGATGGCATGAACCTCACGGTCCGCCGCCGCGCCGACCGCCTGGGAGTTCTGTGGTCCTGCTCCTTGCGGCGGTGGGTTGCGCGCTGGTCCTCGCCCCGTCCGGCTGCAGCCGATCCTCGGGGACAAGCGGTCCCGAGGCGCGGGAACCATCGACGTCGATGGGTACGCCCGCGGCCGTGCGACCGGCTGGGAGCTCGAGGTACGCGTTGATGCAGATGAACCTGTGCCTGTCCGGTCTGGCCGGCTGCTACGGCAAGGCGGCATACCCGGCCGTGGTGGAGGAGGCGGTGGCCCGGATCCGTGAAGCGCACCCGGACGCGGTCACCTTCAGCGAGGCCTGCCGGGGTGACGTCGCCCGGGTTGCCCGGCGGACCGGTTACCACCTGCGCTTCTCGAGGGTGATCTACCGCGGCGAGCGCCTACGCTGCGTCCGACCGGGTGGCCGCGGACTCTTCGGTGACGCTGTGCTCACCGAGGCAGCCATCGAGAGCACCGACAGCCAAGACTTCGAGGCACAAGCGGGCATCGAGCGGCGCCGCTGGCTGTGCGTCACCACCCGAGTCGACGTCGACGTGTGCACGGCCCACCTGAACACGCGCTCCGCTGTCGAGGTCGCCGGGAACGACGCGCAGTGCGTCGAACTCGCGGCGCTGCTTGCACGTCGCGCGGCCGCGCGCATCGTCACCTTCGGGGGTGACGTCAACCGTCGCCACTCCTGCGCCCCCGCCGGCGTCTGGACCCGCACCGACAGGCCCGCCGAGCAGGCCCCCGGACTCCAGCACGTCTACGGAAGCGACGCGCTCCGCGCGCCCTCGGCGGAGGTCGTGCCGGCCACGCACACCGACCACGACATCCTGCTGGTCCGCGCGCACCTCACGGCACCCCATTAGGCGTCCTCTAAACCCTTGGGAGCCGTTTCGGACGACGCCCTTCCTCATTCGAGCAAGCCCGTCCTGCCCCAGGTGATGACCATCGCGGCTAACACGAGCCCGTAGGGCGCTCCGCGTTCTCAAGTAGCACGGACGGTTACTACAAGGCGCGCCTACTTGATCTGGTCGTACACCTTGAACATCGGCAGGTACATCGCAATCACGATGAAGCCGACGATCGCGCCCACGATCACGATCATGATCGGCTCGAGGATCGAGGTCAGCGCCTTTACCGCCGCCTCCACCTGCTCCTCGTAGAAGTCGGCCACCTTGGTCATCATCGTCTCGAGGGCTCCGGTCTCCTCGCCCACTCCGATCATCTGCGTGACCATCACGGGAAAGGCCTCGGGGACCTCGGCCATCGGGGCGGTCAGCGTTCCGCCCTTCTTGACCGACTCGCGCACGTCCTCCATCGCCTTCTCGATCACGCGGTTGCCGGACGTCTTGCCGGTGATGTCGATCGCCTCCAGCATCGGCACGCCGGCGGCGATCAGGCCGGAGAACGTGCGTGAGAAGCGGGCCAGGGCGACCTTCTGGACGATGCCGCCGATCTTCATCGGGAACTTGAGCTTCAGCCGGTCCCATTGCATCCGGCCGCGCTCGGTGCGCTTCCAGCGGCGGAACAGGAACACCACGGCAAAGGCCACGCCGAAGATCACGTAGAAGCGCTCGGTCACGAGATGGGAGAGCCAGACGGTGAACTTGGTGATCGCCGGCAGCTCCCCGCCGAAGTCCTTGAAGATCTTCTCGAACACGGGCACGAGGAACGCGACCAGCGCGAACAGCACGATCAGCGCGAACCCGCCGATCACCGACGGGTAGACCATGGCTGCCTTGATCTGACGGCGCAGGGCGGCGTCCTTCTCGAGCTGGGTGGCCACCCGGACCAGGGTGCTGTCGAGGATGCCGCCGGTCTCGCCGGCCCGGACCATGGCCACATAGAGGTCGTTGAAGACGTCGGGATGGCGCTCGAGCGCCTCCGACAGCGAGACGCCCGCCTCGACGTCCTTGCGCACCTCGATGAAGACCTCGCGCAGCTTGTCGTTCTCGGTCTGCTCCTCGATCACGTAGAGCGCCCGCAGCAGCGACATGCCCGACTGCACCATGGTCGCGAGCTGGCGCGTGGCGATCACCAGATCGTCGGCCTTGACGCGCCGGAAGCGCGCCAGGATGTCGCCCGCGCTGGCCGGCTTGCGCTCTTCGATGTCGACGACGATCAGGCCCTTGGAGCGCAGCTGCGCGGCCACGGCCAGCTTGTCGCCCGCCTCCATCTCGCCCTTGGTGGACGAGCCGCTGAAGTCGAGAGCCTTGAACGCGTACGTGGCCACCTACGCCACCCTCACGGTGCCCATCAGGCGACGCAGCTCCTCGGGCGCGCTCGAGCGCGACTCCGCCAGCTCCCGCGTGATCTTGTGCTCGCGCACGAGCTGCACGAGCGAGGCGTCCATGGTCTGCATGCCGAACTGCCCGCCGGTCTGCAGCGCCGAGTAGATCTGGTGTGTCTTGCCCTCGCGGATGAGATTGCGCACGGCCGGCGTGGGCACGAGCACCTCGGTGGCGCAGCAGCGCCCGCGGCCGTCGGCCGTCGGCAGCAGCTGTTGAGTGACGATTCCCTGGAGCGCAACCGACAGCTGGACGCGCACCTGCTGCTGCTGCTCGGGCGGGAACACGTCGACGATGCGGTCCACCGTCTGGGCCGTGTCCTGGGTGTGGAGCGTGGCGAACACGAGATGGCCGGTCTCGGCCGCGGTCAGCGCGGTGGAGATCGTCTCCAGGTCCCTCATCTCGCCGACGAGGATCACGTCCGGGTCCTGGCGCAGCGCGGCCTTGAGGCCGAGCGCGAAGCTCTGGGCGTCGCCCCCGAGCTCACGCTGGTTGACGATGCACTTCTTGTGCTTGTGCAGGAACTCGATCGGGTCCTCGATCGAGAGGATGTGCTCGTGGCGGGTGTCGTTGATCAGGTCGAGCATCGCCGCGAGCGTGGTCGACTTGCCCGAGCCCGTCGGTCCGGTGACGAGCACGAAGCCGCGCGGCTTGCGCGTGAAGTCCTCCAGCACCGGCGGCAGCCCCAGCGATCCCGAGCTTCGGCATGTCGTGGGGGATCAGCCGGAAGGCGGCCGACATCGAGGCGCGCTGGAAGTAGGCGTTCACGCGGAAGCGCGCCTTGCCCGGGATCGAGTAGGCCAGGTCGATCTGCCAGTCGGTCTCGAGCCTCTGGCGCTGGTCGTTGGTCAGGATCGAGTAGACGATCTCGCGGGTGGTCTGCGGCGTCAGGCGCGGGTAGTCGAGCGCGTGCAGCCGGCCGTGGTGGCGGATCATGGGCGGTGCGCCTGCGGTGAGGTGAAGGTCGGAGGCGTCGCGCTCCATCACCTGCAGCAGGACCTCGGCGAAGTCGAGTTCCATCGTCTCCCCTATCGGCTCCGGCACGCGTTCACGTGACTCTGGCCACCTCGGCTATGGACGTGATTCCGTTCTTGACCTTCTCGAAGCCGTCCATGCGCAGCGTCCGCATGCCCTGGGAGACCGCGACCTTGCGGATGGCCTCGGCCGACGCGCGCTCCACCGTGAGGTCGCGCACGTCGTCGGAAAGCACCATCACCTCGTACAGGCCGGTGCGGCCCTTGTAGCCCGAACCGCCGCAGCGGCCGCAGCCGGCCGGCTCGTAGGCCTCGAGGTCGAAGGCGACGTTGAAGCCCGCCTTCGCGAGCGACGAGACGCTCAGCATTGCCCGGCGCTTGCAGTACGTGCAGAGTTGGCGCACCAGCCGCTGCGCCACCACGGCGACGATCGCCGATGCCGAGAGGAAGGGCTCGATCCCCATCTCGGTGAGCCGCGTGATGGCCGACGGCGCGTCGTTGGTGTGCAGCGTCGTCAGCACCAGGTGGCCGGTGAGCGCCGACTCGATCGCGATCTTGGCGGTCTCCGCGTCGCGGATCTCGCCGACCATGATCACGTCGGGGTCCGCCCGCAGCATGGCGCGCAGCCCGCCCGCGAAGGTGAGCCCGGCCTTGAGGTTCACCTGGAGCTGGTTGATCCCGGCCAGCTGGTACTCCACCGGGTCCTCGATCGTGATGATGTTGCGCCCCGGCTCGTTGATCTCGTTGAGAGCCGCGTAGAGGGTGGTCGACTTGCCCGAGCCGGTGGGCCCCGTGACGAGAACGGCGCCGTAGGCGCGCCGGAACGCATCCTCGAACAGCTCCTCGCTCGAGGGGGCCATTCCCAGGGAGTCCAGCCCGATCAGCGCCTGCGTCTTGTCCAGGATGCGCATCACGATCCCCTCCCCGTCCACGCGGGGCATCGTCACGATGCGGGTGTCGATCGCGTGCCCCTCGACGGTCAGCGAGACGCGCCCGTCCTGAGGCACCCGTTTCTCGGCGATGTCGAGCGCGGCCATGATCTTCACGCGCGAGACCACGCCGGCGGTCATGCGCTTCGGGATCGTCGTGGTCTCCCGCAGCACGCCGTCGACGCGGAAGCGCACGCGCATCTCGTGGCCTTCGGGCTCGAAGTGGATGTCAGAGGCGCCCTCCTCCACCGCCTGGGCGATGATCGAGTTCACGAGCTTGATCACCGGCGCGTCCTCGGCGGACTCGTGGATCTCGGTGACGTCGGCCAGCTCTTCCTCGCCCTCCTGGACGGCCTCGGCCACGGCCTCGTCGAGGCGGCTCATGCGCCCGATCAGGCCGTTGATGTCGTCCGGCGAGGCCACCACGGGGCGGACCTCGCAGCCGGTGCGCAGCTTGAGGTCGTCGAGCGCCAGCACGTTCGACGGGTCGGCCATCGCCACCAGCAGGTGGCCGCCGTCGTCGTAGCCGATCGGGGCGGCGCCGAGCCGGCGCGCCATCTGCGCGGGGATCACGTTGAGCGCCCCCACATCGGCCTTGAACAGCGCGAGATCCACGTGATGGAGCCCGAAGCGCTGTGCCGTGGCGCGGGCCAGCTGGTCGCCGGTGATGGCGCCCGACTCGAGGAGAACCTGCTCGGGCGGCCGCCCCTGGACCTTGGCCTGTTCGACCACCGGGTCAACGCGCTCGCGCGCGAGGAAGCCCATCTCCACGATCACGTCGGTTATGAAGCGCGAGCCGCCGCGGGGCTGCGGCGGCGTGAGCCCGTCGTCAGGCGGCGCGGCCACGGCGGCGCTGGCGGCGCCGGCCGGGACAGCTCGCAGCTGCGCCGACCCGCCCTGCGGCTCGCTCATCGCGCGTCCGCGACTACCTGGACCAGCGACTCGGCATCGACGTAGCCCTCGACGAGCCGGGCCTTGCCGTCGCGATCGATCACCACGATCGATGGCGTCTGGCTCACGCCGAGGCTCTCGACCAGTGAGCCGTAACGGTCGGCGTTCGTCCACCGAGTCCGTGAGGGTCAGCGCCCTCGGTGTTCGCGGCGCACCGCGCCCAGCGAGTCTTCAACGATCCGGTCGTCGAGGCCGCGCGTGTTCAAGAAGAGCAGCACGACCTTGCGGTGGTCACGCAGCGCGCGCTGAAGCCGCTGTGGCTGGTTGCCGGCGCGGCGCGGAGTCGCCACGGGGCCACGAGTGACGGCGCGCATGAAGGCTCCGAACTCGCCGCCGGGAGCTCCTCGGACACCTTCGCGGGCGGCTCGATCCGCTGCGGCCGCCCACGTCGCTCAGCTCGATCTCGAGCGCCAGCTGCGCCGGCCGGAGCCGGGCACGGCGACTCGACTCTGCGGTCAGGCGGCGCAGGACGTGGTCCTCTCGCCGACCCAGACGTCGAAGTCGGCTCGCTTGACGCCGTCTTCACCTGCCGCCGCGTCGGGGGGCGATCGGCTGTCCTTCGGCGAAGAATGCGGTCCTCGACGCCGGCCCACACGTCGAAGTCGGCCACGCTTCACGACGTCGTCGAGCTGCCGGGCCGCGCCGGCGGAAGCGCCCGGCCAAGATCACTCAGGACTGCGCCCGCGTCGAGCGAGGCGGACACATGCCGGGTCTCGACGCCGTCGATCGACTCGGTGCCCTCGTCCTTTACGTCCTTTACCCAGCGGGCGGGGTCGAAGGAGATCCTGTTCGTGGGCGTGGCCTGCAGCGGCACCAGATAGCCGGTCCGTTCCGCGTGAACCACGCCTCGCCGCCGGTGGTGACGAAGCCTCCCTCGAGCTCGGTGCCCAGTGCATCGACTTCGAGCGTCGAGCTGGACGCGCGGATCCTTGGCCGAATCGTCGGTGGCGCCGCTCAGCTCGAGCGTCCCGGTACGGCCGTTCGCCCGTAGGGAGGCCTCGACGTGGAAGCGCGCGCTGCCGGGCTTGGTGCTCAGAGCCGCCTCGAGCGCCCGCTCCGGGGAGAGCTGCGCCGCGGGCGCGGCCGGCTGGGGCGCTGACGGCGCCTCGGCGGAATCGGCGCCCGTGCTCTGCACGGCGTTGCGGGCCACGAACACGGCGCGCCAGCAGGGCGACTCCGATGAGAGCAAGGAGGAAGGGGCGGGAGACGGCCATTGCCCCGCATATCGGCAGGCCTCCGAACCCGGTTTAGACAGCGCCCGGTGTACTAGACAACGCGGCCCAGCGCCGCACGCCGCATGACCTCGACGGGCGCCTCGCGCCCCGTCCAGAGCTCGAGGCTGCGTGCCCCCTGCCGCACCAGGATCTCGATTCCGTCGACCACGCGGGCGCCTCGCTCCGTGCGCCCAGCGCTCGATCGGAGTGGGCCCGTTGCCGTAGACGAGGTCCACCACGGTCGCGGCCTCCACGAGCGGCAGCCCATCCAGCGTGTCGCCTGCCTCGAGGCCCACCGAGGTCGCGTTCACGAGCACCTCCACCGGCCCGGGATTGGCCGGAGTAGGCCAGGCCGAACTCCAGCGCGAGCGCCTGGCCGCGCGCCGGCGTGCGGGTCCAGATCGTGACGTCGGTGCCGGCTTCGCGGAGGGCCCAGACGGCGGCGCGCGCCGCGCCGCCCGCGCCGAGCACCAGCGCGCTGGCGCCGGGTTCGCCGCCGAGGGCGTCGAGCAGCCCGCCGGCGTCCGTGTTGTCGCCGAGCATGCGGCCGTCGGGCTCGAAGCTGAGCGTGTTGACCGCGCCGATCGCCGCCGCGGGCTCGCTCACCTCATCGGCCAGATCGTGTGCCGCGAGCTTGTGGGGAATGGTCACGTTGGCGCCGCGGTAGCCCGACCCGGGCAGCGCCGCTGCGGTGGCCGCGAAGCGCTCGGGCGGCAGCGGCAGGTGAAGGTAGCGCCAATCGAGGCCCAGCTCGGCGAAG
Source organism: uncultured Thermoleophilaceae bacterium (assembly GCA_963733655.1). Taxonomy (GTDB): domain Bacteria; phylum Actinomycetota; class Thermoleophilia; order Solirubrobacterales; family Thermoleophilaceae; genus JACVRW01. The sequence goes on along the minus strand of CAVTEX010000006.1, from coordinate 22,507 downwards.
GCGGCGTTCATCATCGCCGGCGAGCGGCTGTGGGCCACGGGAAAGCCGAGGACGCCGGTGAAGGGCACGGCTTCAGGGAGCCTCTCCGGCTAGCACTCCGTGGGCGACTTGCCGCCGCGCTCCTCGCGGGCGCGGTTGTACTCGTCGACGTAGCGCTGGAATTCCGCGTCGGTCTCGGCGAACTTGTGCCTGCCGTTGCCGCAGACAGCGGCCACGTAGAAGAGGTAGCCCGTGCGGGCCGGGCGCGCAGCGGCCCTGATCGCCGCCAGGCCCGGGTTGCCGATCGGGCCGGGCGGCAGGCCCGGGTTGACACGCGTGTTGTACGGGCTCGGGTTGGCGAGCTCGGACTGCCTGCAGCGGCCGCGTCCAGTTTCCGTAGATGAAGCGCACGGTGGCGTCGATGCCGAGGCTGATGTCGTTCTTCAGGCGGTTGTAGATGACCGACGAGATCAGCGCGCGCTCCTTGTCCACGGCGGCCTCACGGTCGATCAGCGAGGCGATGATCAGCACGTCGTAGGCCGTCAGGTTCCTGCGCCGGGCGTAGCGCGAGGTCGACCTTGGCGAAGTTGCGCTTGAACGCCTTCAGCTGCTCCTCACCAGCGCCCGCGCCGGCCGGCCCTTCTTGAGCTCGTAGGTGGCCGGGAACAGAAAGCCCTCGAGGCTGCGGGCCCCCGGCGCGCCGTAGCGGCGCGGGTTGAGCTCCGGGTTGCGCCGGCTCGCGCGCAGGTAGTTCCCCGGGCATCTCCGCGTTCCTGACCGCGGGCGCCAGCTCGCGGCGCGAGAGCCCCTCGGGCAGCGACACCACCGTCACGTCCGGCGGCACGCCCTTCTCCAGCGCGTCGAGAGCGGCTGTGAAGCTCATGTCCTCTCGCAGCTCGAACGAGCCCGGCTTGAGGTCGCCGCTGCGCCCCGCGAGGCGGGCGCGCAACTCGAAGAAGCCCGGCGTTCGAGATCACCCCGTTGTCCTCGAGAATCGTGGCGATGTCACCGAGGCTCGACCCGCCGGGCACCGTCACTCGCATCGGCTCGGCCGTCGCCTCGCCCTTGAAGGGCTGGAACAGGAGATTCGCGAACCAGGCCAGCCCGGCCAGCAGGCACCACGAAGACGCCGGCGACGATGATCCGGCCCCAGTGGGGACCCGAGCGCCCCGGCTCCGCCGGGCGGCGGCATCCGGCCAGCCTCCGTCGCCGTCCGTATCGGCGATTGGAACGACGGGCGGAAGCTTCCCGCCCGTCTGGCCTCGCGCTCGCGCCGCGCGCGCCTCCCTGTCGCTCGGCAGATCGTCCGCCCGGCACGGGCGGCGGTCCCGAGCTCACTCGGGCGTTCCCGCTCGCGCTCGGGCCAGGTAGCTCTCCAGCAGGTGCGCGGCGGCTCGAGAATCCGCGTCGCCCTCTCCCCCGATTCGCTCCGCGAGACGCGTGGTCATGCGCTCGTCGTGAAGCTCCACCGGTACGGGTACTCTCCGCGCCAGCCGCTCGGCAAACGTGCGCGCCTCGCCCGCCTGCTCGCCCTCGTCGCCCGCGAAGCGTGAGCGGCAGGCCGACGACGATTCGCTCGGCGCCACGCTCCTCGCGCCAGACGCGCGATCCGCGCCAGCCCCTTCTTGCGTGTCCGGCCGCTCGATCGCCGCGAGCGGCGTGGCCAGAGTGCCCGACGGATCGGAGATCGCGCAGCCGCAGCGGGCTGCGCCGTGGTCGAGAGCCAGCACCCTCATCCGGGAGCGGCCCCGAGTGCCTTCTCCACCTCGCGCGTGCCGTTGCCAGGGCGTCGGGGAGCTTGTCGGGGTCGCGGCCGCCGGCCTGCGCCATCGTGTCGCGGCCGCCGCCGCCACCGCCGACGACCTGCGCCGCGGCTCGCACCACCTCTCCGCCTTGACTCCACGCTCGACCACCTCGGGCGCCACGTTGGCCACGAGGTGCACGCGGCCGTCGTTGGCGCTGCCGAGCACCACCACGGCAGTGCCGAGCTTCTGGCGCACGGCGTCCGAGAGGTCGAGCAGCTCGCGCGCCTCCAACCCGTCCACCGCCTGCACCACCACCTGCACGCCGGCGATCTCGCCGGCGGCGCCCACGAGCTGCTCGGCCGCGCCCGGCCCGCCGCCCGCGTCGCGGCGGCCTTCGCTGCAGCTCCTTGACCCGATCGGTCAGGCGCTCCACCGCGGGCACCACCTCGTGCTCGGGCACCCGCAGCAGGCGGGCGAGCTCGTTGAGCCGCTGCGTGCGCTCCTCGAACAGCCGCGCCGCGGCGGGTCCGGTGACCGCCTCGATGCGCCGCACGTTGGACGCGCTCGAGGTCTCCGAGGTCACGTGAAAGAGGCCGATCTCCGAGGTCGCGCGCCACGTGCGTTCCGCCGCACAGCTCGCGCGAGACGCCGTCCACCTCGACCATGCGCACCCAGTCGCCGTACTTCTCGCCGAAGAGAGCCATGGCGCCGAGCGCCTCGGCCTCCTGGCGCGTGGTCTCGATCGCCCGCACGGGCCGGTTGGCGGCCACGAGCTCCGCCACCGTCTGCTCGACGTCGGCCAGTTCCTCGGGGCTCATCCGCTCGCCGTGGGTGAAGTCGAAGCGCAGCTTGTCCGGCCCCACGTAGGAGCCCGCCTGACGCACGTGGTCGCCGAGCCGCTCGCGCAGCGCAGCGTGCAGAAGATGCGTGGCGGTGTGGTTGCGCATCGTGGCGAGCCGCGTGTCGCGCTCCACCAGTGCGCGTGCGCTCTCGCCCGCCCCGATCTCGCCGTCGAGCGGCTCGAGGGCGATCGCCTGGTCGTCGCCGAGCCGGTACACGTCGCACCACGCGCGCCCGGCCGGAGGGCGTCTCCACGATCCCGCCGTCGGACACCTGGCCGCCGCCCTCGGGGTAGAAAGGACTCTCGTCCAGCTTGGCCAGGATCCAGCCGTTGGCCCGCTCGGCCACGCGCAGGACGGTGTCCGCCTCGGTGGTCTCGTAGCCGACGAAGCGCGTGCGAAAGCCGGCATCGCGGGCGAAGCGCAGCACGTCCTCGTGCTCGACGTTGACGTGGCCGCCACCGGCGTCGGCTCCCGCCTTCAGCCGGCCGCCCGAGCCGGCCCGCGATACCTCGCGGGCGCGCTCCATGAGCTCCTCGAAGCCCTGGTCGTCCACCGACAGGCCGTGGTCGGCCAGCAGCTCCTTGGTCATCTCGTAGGGGAAGCCATAGGTGTCGTGCAGCTTGAAGGCGTCCTCGGCGGACACCCAGGAGGTCTGCTCGGCCTTGGCCGCCTCGACCAGCTCGCCGAGCAGCCGCTCGCCCTGCTCGAGGGTGCGCCGAAAGCTCTCCTCCTCGGCCCGCGCCCAGCGCTCGATCGTCGCCCAGCTCGCGCTCCAGCTCGGGATACGCGTCCTTCATCCCGTCCACCACCTGCCGGTACAGCCGAGGCAGGAAGGACCCCTCGATTCCGAGGACATGGCCCTGCTGGATCGTTCTCCGCATGATCCGGCGCAGGATGTAGCCGCGGTCCTCGTTGGAGGGCACCACGCCGTCGCTCAGCAGAAACGCCGCGCCCCGGCCGTGGTCGGCGAGGATGCGCAGCGCCCGGGTGGTCGCGAAGTCCTGGCCGTAGCGGCGGCCCGACAGCTCCTCGCCCAGCCCGATCAGCGGCTGGAACAGGTCGGTCTCGTAGACCGAATCCACCTCCTGCATGACCGCGGACATCCGCTCCAGCCCCATGCCGGTATCGATGTTCTTGGTGGGCAGCTCGGGCAGCGACCCGTCGGCCTGCAGCTCGTACTGCATGAACACGAGGTTCCAGATCTCGAGCAGGCGCTCGGTGTCGTCACCGGGCCGGTCGCTGTCGGGGCCGAAGCCGGGGCCGCGGTCGTAGTAGAGCTCCGAGCACGGTCCGCAGGGCCCGGTGGGGCCGGACTGCCAGAAGTTGTCCTCCCGGCCCGAGCAGCACGATCCGCTCGTCGGGCATGCCCACGGCGCGCCAGCACTCGATCGCCTCATCGTCCGGGCCCGAGCCCGAGCTCCTCGTCCCCGCCGAAGACGGTTATCCAGATGCGACTCGAAGTCGAGTCCGAACCCGTCGGGCGAGGTGGCGAGCTCGAGCGCCCATTCCACCGCCTCGCGCTTGAAGTAGTCCCCGACCGAGAAGTTGCCCAGCATCTCGAAGAAGGTGAGATGGCGCTTGGTCATGCCGACGTTCTCGATGTCGGTGGTCCGGAAGGACTTCTGGCACGGAGGTCAGCCGCCGCGCGGGCGGCTCCTCCTCACCGCGGAAGTAGGGCTTGAAGGGCTGCATGCCGGCCGTGGTGAGCAGCACGCTGGGGTCGTACGAGCTCGGAACGAGCGAGGCCGAGGGCATGCGCTTGTGCCCTCGCGCCTCGAAGAACGACAGGAACCGCTCCCGGATTTCGGCAGCCTTCATGGCTCGGAGTCTAAGGACAGGACCGACAGCGGGGTTTCCGTGTTATGCCGTCGCGTCGCCGTCCAACGCGCCGCCGCGAACCCTGCAATTTACGTCCACTTGGCGTGTAAGCCTGTGACCAGTGGTGGAGCTTTGCAGGCCAAAGGTGTGCAATAGGGCTATGGGGTTACGTTCGGCGCGGTTTATGCCGACGATGCGTTAGATGCTTCTGGCGGAGCGACTGGTCGGCGAGGCGCGCTCGCGCCGCGCCCAGCGCATGGCGCCGCGCGAACGCGTGGTGCTCGCGGTGTCCGCGGGCTTGTTCGTGCTCGCGGCGCTGGTCATAGCCGTCCTCGTACCCAACGAGCGCGACGTCGAGCCGCTCGTGATCGTGGGCCTTGCCGTCGGCTACGTGGTCGCGGAGCGCGTGCGGTTCGAGTTTGGGGGCTACTACGGGACAGCAGAGCAGCTTCTGATCGTCCCAATTCTTCTCCTCGTCCCGCTGCCCGATCGTTCCCGCTGCTGATCGCTCTGGCCAACGTGGTGGCGATTCTGCCCGAGATGTTCCAGGGGTCCTGGCACCGTGGTCGCTTCGCGGGCCGCCTGGCCGACTGCTGGTTCTGCATCCCCCCGGTGGTCGTTCTGGCCGCTATTCGCTCCCGGCGAGGCCGCCCTCGAGCACGCGTGGATCTACCTGCTCGCGTTTGTCGCCCAGCTCGTCGGCGACTGGATTTGGACCTACGTTCGCGACCTGCTGCTCGACCGCCTGCCGTTCAAGGAGCTGGCCGCGGGCTGGTTCGGCACCGCCAGGGTCGATGCGATCTTCGCCCCATTGGCACTGCTGGTGACGATCGTCGCAGTCGACGACCCGATCGCGCTGCTGGCCATCGCGCCGCTTACCTGGCTGTTCCACAGCTTCGCCGATGACCGCGAGGAGCGCTACGCCAAGACGCTCGAGCTGCATCGCGCGTACCGCGGCACTGTGATGCTGCTCTCCGATGTAGTCGAATCCGAGGACAGACTACACCGCTCAACACTCGCGCTCGGTGGTGGAGCTCGTAAACGCCGTGGCCGACGAGCTGGGGGTGCCACCTGAGAGCCGTCAGGAGCTCGAGTTCGCCGCCATGCTCCACGACGTGGGCAAGATCGCGATCCCCAAGGAGATCCTCAACAAGCCCACATCGCTCACCGACAGCGAGTTCGAGGTCATGAAGACTCACACGATCGAGGGCCAATTCATGCTCGATCGTGTTGGTGGCCTGCTTGGCCGGGTGGGCGAGATCGTACGCTCCTGCCACGAGCGTTGGGACGGCACCGGCTACCCCGATGGCCTCGCAGGAAAAGACATCCCGTTTCACTCGCGCATCGTGTTCTGCTGCGACGCGTACAACGCGATGACGAGCGACCGCGTCTATCGCCGCGCCATGACCAGCCAGGAAGCCCTGGACGAGCTGGCGACCAACTCCAGCAGCCAGTTCGATCCGCGAGATCGTCGAGGCCGTCAGCCGTGTGATCGCGGCAGGCCGGCCCGTCTTCTCGGGTGTCGACGAGGTCCGGGCGGTGCTCGCCAACGCTCCGCTGGCGTCGAGTCACAAGCCCGGCAGCGCGTCGGTCTGACGCGCTAAGGGACCTCGGCGCCAGAACGACTCGTGGCGCTGAGCGCCGCAGCGTCCACTTGGACCAGCCGGTCACCTCTCGGCTGAGAAGCCTGCAGTGACTCGTCGCCGCGCAAGCCCAGAGCGGAGGCGGCGGCAACGACCAGCACCCCGGCACCGGAGGCAACCAGCACGGCCACTGGCCCGACAGCCGACACGGCGGCTCCCGCGAGCAGGAAGGAGATCGCAAAAGCCCACGCAGTGAGCGCGTCCTTGGTCCCGAACACTCGGCCGGTCATTGAGTCGGACACAGTGGCCTGGATGATCAGTCGCTCGTGGACAAGCATCATCCCGTTGCCGAAGCCTGCCAGTGCGAACGTGACGAAGACGAAGCCGTAGGCGGGGGCGAAACCGGTAATCAGAAAGCCGGCGCCCATCAGAGTCAGCCCCACCAAATAGCGGCCCTTTAGCTTCTCGAGCACACCGCCGCTCGTGCCGGTCAGTGAGCCCGCGACAATGCCGAGTCCGGCCAGAGCCACAGCAACCGAGAAGACCGCGTCGCTCGCGTCGAGATCCTCGGTCAAGAAGGGCAGCTCCGCGACGTTCACCAGCCCGCCGAAGAAGAGCGCACACGCGGAGCCCGCTAGCACGGCACGTAGGCCCGGAGTGTGCCGGACCGCGCCCAGCCCCTCGCGCGCCTCCCGCAGCAGCCCGACCAACGCATGGCCCGCCGTCTCGGCGGGCGAGCGGGCCGGACGCCCGCCGAAACGCAGCGTGAGCAGTGCGAGGCCCGAGATGAGAAACGTCACTCCGTTGACCATCAGAATCACCTGCGGGCCTCCAGTCAGGAGGAGCAGCGCCGCCACGGCCGGGCCTGCGGCCAGGCCGAAATCGCGTGATGGCGCCGTAGAGCGAGGTGGCAGCGGGCAGCCGGCCGGGTTGCACGAGGCTTGGCAGAGCGGCGAGCGAAGCGGGTGTGAACAAGGCCGTACCGACCCCGGCGAGGAGCGCCAGGGCGACGGTCGCCGCGAAGCCGTCTACGAAGGCGATGCCCATGAATGCGGCGGCTCGAGCGAGGTCAGCCACCACCATGCAGGTCCGTCGGGACCAGCGATCCGCGACGGCCCCGAAGACCGGGCCGAGGAACATCGGGGCTACCAGGTCGGCAATGAGGACCGCTGTGATGGCCCATGGCGTACCGACGCGTTCGTAGGCGACCAGCAACAGCGCAACGTAGGCGGCACCGGTGCCGAGAGCAGACTGGGTGAGCGCTCCGAAGAAAACGCGCGCCTGCGCCTCGCGACGAAGAAGGTCCAGTGCACCCATCATTGAGGTTGATCAGATCCTAGGCCGCTGAGAGATACGGCCTGGCTGGACGGTTAGCGCTTGCAGGGCATGGGCAGGTCCTTCCGGTGGGCGGAGTGGGCGGGGTCATTGGGACGGCTATCGCTTGCAGGGCATGGAGGACTCCTTCCCGATCTGGCAGGTGCTCGGGTCGGGCGGTCAGCGCTTGCAGGGCATTTGAGGGCTCCTAGTACTCGAACCGGGGTCGCAGCGACCTCGGCATTGGGGCGGTTGCACGGGTTCGAGGCAACAAACCCGTGCTGGGCGTGACGGCACTATCAAGGAATGCGGCTTTGATGACCGTTTGTTGCACGAAACCGTGCAAAAGGTATGCAAAGCCATCCTTTAGCGCCGTCGGCGGAAGCCTTGCCCATTTCAAACGATGCGTAAACGCAGATTCGGCAAAACCCCCCATTCGGGGGGTTAAGTTTCGGCGGCGACCCGAATTCAGCCGGGCCCATGCCCGTTGCCTGAGACCGACGGGGAGCTCCTCTCCGGCGCTCAGCGGGCTGGCGTCATCCCTCTCCGCAGCGGCGATCTCGTCGGCGGAAACGCTGGTGGGGTGGTGACAGGCAGCTACGTGGCCGTTCGAGTAGCGCACCAGAGGCGGTTCGACCTCGCGGCAGATGCCGGTGGCTCGTGAACAGCGCGGGTGGAACACACAGCCGCTGGGAGGATCGATCGGATTGGGCGGCTCGCCGCTGACCACCACGCGCTCGCGCTGCCGGTTCTCCCGGGGATCCGGGATGGGGATCGCAGACAGCAACGCGTTCGTATAGGGGTGGATCGGCTTGCGGTAGAGCTCCTCCGCCGGCGAGAGCTCCATGAGCTTGCCCAGGTACATGACCGCGATCCGATCGGAGACGTGGCGGACGACCGACAGGTCGTGAGCGACGAACAGGTAGGTCAGCCTGAACTCGTCCTGGAGGTCGTCGAGCAGGTTGATGATCTGCGCCTGTACCGACACGTCGAGTGCACTCACCGGCTCGTCGAGCACGATCAGTCGTGGTTGCAGGGCCAACGCCCGCGCCACGCCGATGCGCTGACGCTGACCGCCCGAGAACTCGTGCGGGAAGCGGTTGATGTGCTCCTCTTGGAGCCCCACCTTCCGGAGCAGGTCACGCACCTCGGCCTCCACCTCGGTGCGATCGGAGCCGTGGATGCGAAGCGGCATTCCGATGATCTGTCCGACGCGCTTGCGCGGGTTCAGCGAGGCAAACGGATCCTGGAAGACCATCTGCATCTCGCGCCGCAGCGGCGCCATCTGCCTGCGTCCTGCGCGCGTCACATCCTGGTTGTCGAAGCGAATCGTTCCGTCGGTGGCGTCGATCAGCCGCATGATCGCCCGCGACATCGTGGTCTTGCCGCAACCGGACTCCCCCACGAGCCCGAGGGTCTCCCCCTCGCCGATCGACAACGTCACGTCGTTCACGGCGTGGACGCGCGCGACCTCCCGCTCGAAGAGGATCCCCTCCTTGATCGGGAAGAAGATCTTGAGGTGCTCGACCTCGACCAGCCGGGAGGTCACGCCGGTCGCGGCGCCGCCGGGCTCTGGGGAGGTCGTCTCGACGCTCACGCGGCCGTGGTTTCCTTGGCCGCGAGTCCGATCTCGCCTGGCCTGACCTCGCGCTTGGACCGCTTCTCCTCGACGGAGAGCCAGCAGCGGTCCTGGTGTCCCGGAGAATCCGCGATGCGCGCCTCGAGCGGGGGAACCTCGGCGCACTGGCCGAACTCGTGGGGACAGCGTGGGCGGAAATGGCAGCCCACGGGCCTGTCGGCCAGGGACGGTGGCAGGCCGGCGATGGCGGGCAGCCGCTCCGGTCGCGGCTTGTCGACCCTGGTGATCGAGCCCAGCAGCCCCCACGTGTAGGGGTGCTGCGGGTCATAGAAGATCTGGTCGAGGGTCCCCTGTTCGACTATGCGGCCCGCGTACATCACCGCGATCCGATCGGCGATGTCCGCCACCACGCCGAGGTCGTGGGTGACGAGGATCACCGCGGCGCCCGTCTCCTCGCGCAGCTCGCGCATCTGCTGGAGGATCTGCGCTTGGATCGTCACGTCCAGCGCCGTGGTGGGCTCGTCGGCGATCAGCACCGAGGGGTTGCAGGACAGCGCGAGGGCGATCATCACCCGCTGGCGCATGCCGCCCGAGAACTCGAACGGATAGTTGTCCACGCGGTCGCGCGCGCGTGGGATCCCGACACGCTCCAGCAACTCGACCACGCGCTCCCGGGCCTGCTTCTCGGGCAGGGCCTGGTGCTCTTGGATCTGCTCCATGACCTGGTCCCCGACCTTGAGGACCGGGTTCAACGAGGTCATCGGATCCTGGAAGATCATCGCGATCTCGGCGCCGCGCACCCGCCGCAGCTGGTCCTCCGAAGCGCCGATGAGCTCGGTGCCCTTGTAGTGCGCGGTGCCCTCGAAGCGCGCGTTCGGGGAGCGCGTCAGCCCGAGCAGGGTCATTGCCGTGACCGACTTGCCCGAGCCGGACTCCCCCACCACGGCGAGCACCTCGCCCGGGGCGACCTCGAACGTGACGCCGTCGACCGCCTGCACGATGCCGTCCTCGGTGGCAAAGGACACGCGCAGGTCGTCCACGGCGAGCAGTGGTTCCCCGGTCGGCACGGGAGCCGCGGGCCCGGAAGCGCTCACTGCAGCCGGATCCGCGGGTCGAAGTAGGCGTAGAGGATGTCGACGATCGCGTTCAGCAGCACGATGAAGAACGCGAAGAAGAGGGTGACCGCAAGCACGGGCGGCACGTCCAGCTGGCCGATCGAATCGGCGGCGTACTGACCCACGCCCTGAAGGTCGAAGACGGTCTCGGTGAGAATGGCGCCGCCACCGAGCACCGCGCCGAAGTCGAGGCCCCAGAGCGTGATGATCGGGATCATCGAGTTGCGCAGGACGTGGCGGACCATGATCTGACGCTCCGACAGCCCCTTCGCGCGCGCGGTGCGGACGTAGTCCTCGTTGATCGTGTCGAGCACGTTCGAGCGCAGCACGCGCGAGTAGAAGCCGATGAACAGGATCGCCAGCGCGGTCCAGGGCAGGATCAGGTGATAGGCCCAGTCGATCGGGTCCTCGGAGAACTCCACGTACCCGCCGTTGGGGAACAGCCCCCACTTGAACCCGAGGTAGTAGTTCATCAGTGCGCCGAGCCAGAAGACGGGCAGCGAGATGCCGATCAGCGCGATGATGGTCAGGAAGCGGTCCGCGAACTTGCCCGCCTTCACCGCGCTGTAGAGGCCGAAGCAGATCGCCACGAACATCCACAACAGCGCCGCTCCGATCGCAAGCGCGAACGTCCGCGGCAGCCCCTTGCGGATCTCCTCACCCACCGGAAGCTGGGTGAAATAGGACTGGAGATCCCCGGTGAAGACCTTCTTCATGGTGGTCAGGTACTGGACCACGATGTTCTCGTCGAAGCCCCACTCCTTGCGGATCGCCTCGATCTGGGTTTCGGTCGGCTGGCGCCCGGCCATGCGCTCCGCGGGATCGCCGTTGGGGATGACGTTGAAGATCAGGAAGGTGAGCACCGAGACCGCGAACAGCACGAGCACCATCTGGATGAGCCGGCGGACGATGAAGCGGGCCACTTAGGCGATCACCTCAGTGCTCCAGGCGGACCTTCGCCCTGGGATCGAGCGCGTCGCGCACGCCATCGCCGAAGACGTTGAGTGCCAGCACCGTTATGACGAGCATCAGGCCCGGCACCACGGTCAGGTGCGGGGCGGTGGCGATGCGGTCGACGCCCTCGTCGATCATCGTGCCCCAGGAGGGATTCGGGGGACGCACGCCCGCGCCGAGGAACGACAGCGCCGCCTCGAGCAGGATCGCGTTCGCAATCAGCAGGGTGAAGAAGACCAGGACCGTGGAGGTGAGGTTGGGCAGCACTTCGCGGAACATGATCCGGAGCGGGCCGGCGCCCTGCGCCCGGGCGGCCTCCACGAACTCCTTCTCCCGTAGGGAGAGCACCTGCCCGCGTACCGGCCGGGCCATGTACGGGATGTACACGAGCCCGATCACGAAGATCGGGATCAACAGCGAGTCGCCGCTGATCGTGATCGGCCCCAGCTTCAAGCCGCCGAGCGCCAGCGCCACACCGAGCGCCACGCCGAGGATCACCACCGGGAACGACCACAGAACGTCGAGCCCGGCCCTCACCACCGTGTCCGTCTTGCCGCGGAAGAACCCCGCGACGAGTCCGAGGAGCACCGACAGAAGCGTTGTCATGAACGCCGCTACGAGCCCGATCACCAGGGAATTGCGCCCGCCGTAGAGGAGCCGGACCATCACGTCGCGGCCGTTCTTGTCCGCCCCCAGGAAGAACTCGCCCTGCCAGGTGGGCCCGATCGGCGTGCCGTTCAGCGCGACCACGTCCGTCTTCTCGCCGTCGATCACGATCTGGTCGGTCAGGTGGTTCTCGTTCGGCGTGGTCTTCGCCACCTCGTTGGCCCACAGCGGGGCGGCGATACACATAGCCACCAGCACGAGGAAGACGATCCCGAAGAAGATCGCCACCTTGTTGCGGCGCAGCCTCCTGGCGCCGAGCCTCCACGGCCCAATGCCCGCGACGTGCTCGCGATCGGCCTGCTCCTCCCAGGCAGCCGGTCCCCGCAGGCCGGCTTGCTCGGTTGCTGGCTCGGTAGCCATCCTCCCAGTGCTCCCTTCGGGAGAGACCCTACCCCAACGGGAGGGCGGCCAAGCGCCCTCCCGCGGGGAAGAATCAGCTCGCTACTTGAGGCACCAGCTCGAGTAGTCGTTCAGGTAAACGGGATGGAACAGCGAGCAGTTCTCGAAGTCCATCCGCTCGGACATGAACGTCGAGACCGTCTCCGATCCGTAGGGCGCCACGTAGGCGTTTTCGACGGCGAACTTGTCCGCCGCCGCCGCCTCGCTCGGTCTGCCCCGTCGGCCGGGGCCAGCTCGACCTTGTCGATCTTGCTCGTTCAGCTCGGGATCGTCCACCCGGCCGAAGTTCTGATTGTTGGTCGGCTGGTTGGTGTCCCCGTCGATCAGGAACAGGAAGTTCGCCGGATGCGGGAAGTCCTGGAACCAGTTCGCGACACCGATCGCGGCCTTGGTCTTGTCGTTGCCCAGGGTCTGGAAGTAGACCCCGCCGTCGATCACCTTGAGGTTCGCGTCAAGGCCGATCTTGTTGAGCATGTCGGTGAGGTACTGGCCGATCTCGGGCCGGTTCTCGTCGTTGTTCGTGTAGACGTCGACCGACTCACCCTCGACGCCCGCCTGCTTGATGAGCTTCTCGTGCCTTCTCCAGGTCACCGGGCTCGTCGGGATCGCCGTACGGGCAGGCATCGAATTCCTTGTGTCCCTGCAGGCCCGGGGGCAGGAAGTTGCAGCCCGGCGCCAGCCGCCCGCCGAACAGCCGCGACAGCGCGCTGCGAGTCGACCGCGTAGTTGACCGCCTGGCGCACCTCCTCCTTGTCGAACGGCGGCACCGTCGTGTTCATGAAGAAGTAGTAGACGTTGACCGATTGCTGATCCTTGTAGCGGTCGCTGTACTCCGCCTTGACCTGCGGCAGCAGGTCGGCCGGCGGCGGGTCCTGCATGTAGTCGAGCTCGCCGCTGATCACGTCCTGGGTCTGGCGCTCGGCAGACTTGACGATCTGCGTCGTGATCTTGTCGAGGTTGCCCTTGGGAATGCCCGGGATGTTGAAGTTCGTGTTCTTCTCCATCACGAACTGGCGGTTGGGCACCGACTCGGTGAACTTGTACGGACCGACGCCCGGGGGCGGATCGGCGGACAGGTTCTCGAACGGCGTGTCTCCCGGAACGACGCCCGAGAAGTTCATGGCCAGCACGTTGAGGATCGTGCCGTCGGGGCCGGTCAGCTTGATCGTGACCTCGCCGGTCTCGTCGTTGGTCTCGATGCCGGAGATGTCGCCCTCGGGCTTACCCGCGTCGACGTACTCCTGAGCGCCTTCGATGATCAGGAAGAAGCCGGTGGCACCCGATTCGAGATTCAGGACACGCTTGATCGAGTGCTCCCAGTCCGAGGCTTTCACCGGCGTGCCATCGGAGAACTTGAGCCCCTTGCGGACCGTGAAGGTCACGGTCTTGCCGTCCTCGGAGACCTCCGGGATCTCCTCCGCGATGCCCGGGATCAGCTCCGTTCCCTCCACGCCCTCGGCGCGCTTGTAGGTCACCGGAGGGGTGTAGACGAGCCACTGGGGCTCCCAGCCGTTGACGGTGTAGCTGAGCGCCGGATCGAGATAGTCGGGCTGCGAAGTCTGGGCGATCGTGACCGATCCGCCCTGCTTCGCCGCTCCGCCATCGCCGCCGCTGTCGCCGCCACCGTCGTCGTCGTCGTCGCCGCACGCCACGAACGCGGACATCGCCAGCGCCGCGGCGAGCAGTACGAGAGCTCGTCTCCCTAGCTTCCCCATTCAGCTTCCCTCCAAGATTCACAAAGGACGAGCGGGCTGCTCGCCGGGCGGCAACATACCCGTTTGCAGGGACTACCTACCCCGGCTCGGGCAAACGAAAATATGCGCTTAACGCTTAGCCGCGCGCGCCGGGCGGCGTCCGCAGAAGTTCGTCGCGCATAACCTGCAGCGACTTGCGGATGAGGCGCGAGACGTGCATCTGCGAGAGCCCCACGCGCTGCGCGATCTGGGTCTGAGGCAGGCCCTCCTCGAAGCGCATGCGCAGAATCTCGCGCTCGCGCGGCGGGCAGGCGATCGAAGGCCGGCTCGAGCGCGGCGCGCTGCTCGGAGCGCTCGAATTCCTCGTCCTCGTCGCCGATCGTCTCCAGCGGGTCGAGGTCCTCGTCGCCCCCGGGGCCGGTCGAGAGCGAGACCGTGGAGTAGGCGGATCCCACCTCCATCGCCTCGAGCACCTCTTCCGGCGTGGTCTTGAGCTCCTCGGCGATCTCGGCGATGCTCGGGGAGCGTCCCATCCGGCCGGTGAGGCGCTCGATGGCGCCCGACATCGAGGCGTTGAGCTCCTGCAGCGCGCGCGGGACCCGGATGGCCCAGCCCTTGTCGCGGAAGTGGCGCTTGATCTCCCCCACCACGTTCGGCGTGGCGTAGGTGGCCAGCGACACCTCGCGGTCGAGCTCGAAGCGGTCGATCGCCTTGATCAGGCCGATCGCGCCCACCTGCTCGATGTCCTCGAGTGCCTCGCCGCGGCCCGCGTAGCGGCGGGCCAGCGAACGCACCAGCGGCAGGTGGCGCTCGATCAGGTCGTCACGGGCGGCCGTGTCGCCGCCCTTGTGGTAGCGGCGCAGCAGCTCCCGGTCCTCGGCGCGGGATTTCTCGGCGGAAGGCTGGACGCGGCGCTCCGGGAGGTTCACGGCGGCCCCTGACCTTCTCGAGGCGCACCACCACGGCGCCCGTCCTCCGACTCCTCGACACCGAAGGAGTCGACCACGGTCTGCAGGATTCGCTTGAGGGTGAGCTGGCCCGGGGGCACGTCGCCGTCGGCGAGCGCCTCCGCGATCGGGTGCTCGCGCAGGGGGCCCACCCGCGTGCGGATGCCGTGGCCAACCACCTCGAACGACATCCGGACGCTCCCCTCCGGGCCCGCCTCCGCGAGCAGCCGCTCGACGGCCAGCTGGAGGTCGTCGATCTCCTCGAACGCGAAGTCCACGCGCTCGGCGATGCCGCCGATGATGAGCCTCACCACCGCCTGGAAGTCACCGGCCAGGGGCGCCTCGAGCTCGATGCGGGCGCCGTGCTCGCTCATGTGGGCGCCTCCGATCGTGCCCTGGCCGACCACGCGGTCCCCGGCGAGCAGGCAGGCCAGCTGCCCAGGCGCCGCGACGGGCGCGGGGCGCTCGAGCTCCAGCGCGATGCGGTCGCCGGCGCGGGTCGCGCGACAGGCGATCGGCTGCGCGTGGTAGCGCAACCGGACACTCTCGACGCTCGACAGGTCGCGATGCACCCGCGCGTCCTCGAGCGTCACCTGCGCGGTGGCCAGCGCCTCGCGGGGCCCGACCACGACCCGGTTGCGGGCGGCGTCCTTGGACAGCACGTACACCGGTTCCGGGCCCGCGACGCCGAGACCGCGCCGCTGGCCGACGGTGAAGTTGTGCTGACCCTCGTGACCGCCCAGGACGTGGCCGTCGCGATCGACGATCTCCCCGGGCCGCCGCAGGCGCGGGCCGCCGTGGCGCTGCAGGAACCCACGGCCGCCCAGTCCGGCCACGAAGCACAGATCCTGGCTCTCGCGCTTGTCGGCCACGGGCAGGCCGGCGTCGCGGGCGAGCGACCGGACCGCGTCCTTCGTCAGGCCGCCGAGCGGGAAGGAGAGCCGGTCGAGCAGGGCCGGCTCGAGCTTGGCGAGCATGTAGCTCTGATCCTTGCGGGGATCCGCCGCCGCACGGATCAGCGGGCCGTGCGCGTCGCGGGCGATCCGGGCGTAGTGGCCGGTGGCCAGGCGCGAGGCACCCAGCGCGTCCGCGAGCGCGAGCAGGGCGTCGAAGCGCACGAAGCCGTTGCAGCCCACGCAGGGATTGGGGGTGCTGCCGGCGGCGTAGCCGTCGAGGAACGGGTCCACCACCTCGGCCCGGAAGCGCTCGCGCAGGTCGAGGGTCACGTGAGGAAGGCCCATGCCGTGAGCGAGCCGGCGGGCGCCGGTCACCGCCTGAGGCGAGCAGCAGCTGGCCTCGCCGTCGGTGGCGGGGTCGGCCCAGAGCTCGAGCGTCGCGGCCACCACCTCGTCGCCGGCGTCGAGCGCCAGCTGGGCCGCGGCCGCGCTGTCCACGCCGCCGCTCATCGCCACGAGCGTCCGCCGCGGGCTCCGACTCGAGCGCCGGCGCCCCGTCGCGCGCCGGCGGCGCCGAGCGCGCGGTGAAGCGCGTCGGCGGCCAGCTCCGCGGCGTGGCGCTTGCCGGGCAGGAGCCCTCCGAGGCTGTCGCAGACGGTGTCGGCGTTGACTGCGGGCCGCGTCGAGGAAGGTCGCGCCGTCGAGGAGCTCGACCAGAGCGCTGCCCGCGGCGGTGACCGCTCCGCAGCCATCGGCGTCGAAGCCGGCGGCGGCGATGCGGCCGCCCTCCACCTGCACGGCCACGCGGATCAGGTCGCCGCAGGCGGCGCCTCCGGCGGCGCCCGAGTGCGGCCCGCCCGCGAGCGCACCGTGGCCGGTGGGGTACCTCAGGTGGTCCGCAAACGAACGCATGGGTGGGCCAAAGCTAGCGCGCAGGATCCGGCGTGTGTGAGAGGACAAAAGGCCCCAGCCTGCCGCTGCCGAATTCCGAGAGTTGGGCCTGCTGTTCGGAGCAAGCTGGGTGTCCTCCGCAACGGGCCACGGCCCAATCGCGAGTGGGACTCCCGTCCCGGTGGTGTTCGGCTCAACATGTACGGCCGGCTGGCGTACAGGCTCGGGCCTGCTCCGAGGCTACCACCGCTCGGAGGCTCGGGCTAGCGCTCCGCGCCGCCGCCGTCGGCGGCGGGCGGCTGCTCGAGCCTGACGCCCAGCTCGCGCAGCTGCCGCTCGTCCACCGGGCCGGGCGCGCCGGTGAGCGGATCGATGCCGCTGGCCGCCTTCGGGAAGGCGATCACGTCCCGAATCGAGCCCACGCCGGCGAGCAGGGCCGCCCAGCGATCGATGCCGAAGGCGATGCCCCCGTGCGGGGGCGCGCCGTAGGTGAGCGCCTCGAGCAGGAAGCCGAAGCGCTCCTTCGCCTCCTCGGGACCGATGCCCAGCGCGTCGAAGACCTTCTGCTGCACCTCCGGCGTGTTGATCCGGATCGAGCCGCCGCCGAGCTCCCAGCCGTCCAGCACCACGTCGTAGGCCCGGGAGCGCCAGCTGCCGGGATCGCCGTCGAGGTCGCCGGTGGGAGCCGTGAAGGGATGGTGAAGCGCGTCGAAGCGGCCCTCGTCCTCGTTCCATTCGAACATCGGGAAGTCCGTCACCCAGAACACGTCGTGGCCCTCGGGCTCGCGCTCGGCCACCTCGGGCCGCAGCGCGCCCAGCACCCGCGCCGCCACCTTGGCGGTGTCGGCCACGATCAGCACCGCCTCGCCCTCGCGCGCGCCCAGCGCTTCCGTCGCCGCCCGTATCTCGTCGTCGGACAGGAACTTCGCGATCGGCGAACGCCAGCCCCCCTCCTCCACAACGGCCCAGGCGAGGCCCTTCGCGCCCAACGACTGCGCCTTCTCGGTGAGGTTGTCGAAGCGGCTTCTCGGCCACTCGCCCCCGGCCCTGATCGCCCGCACCACGCCGCCCGCCTCGACCGCGCTCCGGAACACCTTGAACTCGCTCGCCGCGAAGATCTCCGAGAGGTCGGTGATCTCCACGCCCAGCCGGCGGTCGGGCCGGTCGGAGCCGTAGCGCAGCATCACCTCGTCGTAGGTCACGCGCTCGAGGGGCAGCTCCACCTCGATGCCGCCCAGGCGCAGCGTCTCGCTGCAGCAGCGGGTCGATCGTGGCGTAGACGTCCTCCTCCTCCACGAACGACATCTCGAGGTCGAGCTGGGTGAACTCGGGCTGGCGGTCGGCCCGGAAGTCCTCGTCGCGGAAGCAGCGCGCGATCTGGAAATAGCGCTCCATGCCGCTCATCATCAGGAGCTGCTTGAACAGCTGCGGAGACTGCGGGAGGGCGTACCAGGAGCCGCGCGCGAGCCGGCTGGGTACCAGGAAGTCGCGCGCCCCCTCGGGGGTGGAGCGGGTCATGATCGGCGTCTCGATCTCGAGGAAGCCCTGGCCCGCCAGGTGATCGCGGATCATCTTGACGAGCTCGTGGCGCAGGATGATGTGGTCGCGCATCCCGTCCTTGCGCAGATCGAGGTAGCGGTAGCGCAGGCGCAGCTCCTCGCCCACCGGATCGTCCTCGTCGATCTGGAACGGCGGCGTCTGGGCGTCCGCGAGCTGCTCGAGCTCTGACACCACGAGCTCGACCTCGCCGGTGGGCAGGTCCGGGTTGACGGCGCTCGGGTCGCGGGCCACCAGCCGGCCCTCGGCGCTGATCACGTCCTCGGAGCGCAGCGCGCCCGCCGCCGCGTGGGCCTGCGGCGCCTCCTCGGGCCGGAACACGAGCTGCAGCAGGCCCGTGCGGTCGCGCAGGTCGATGAAGATCAGGCCGCCGTGGTCGCGCCGCCGGTGCACCCATCCGGCGACCCTGACGGTCGTGTCCACGTCCTCGGCGCGCGGCAGGCCCGCCCAGTGTGAGCGGTAGCGGTTGGGGCGCGGGCCCTTCAGCTCAGGGCCTCCTGGATCATCTGGACCGCCTCGTCCGGGCCGTCGGCCTGGCGCTGCTCACCGCTGTCCATGTCCTTCACGTCGATCGTGTCGCCGAGGATCACCGTCGTGCGTGCGCCGATGCGGTCCGCCTGCTTGAGCTGGCCCCTGAGCGAGCGCCCCGCCTGTTCGACCTCCACGCGGATGCCCTGGTCGCGCAGCCTGCGCGCCAGCGCGAAGGCGGTCTGGGTCGAGTCCGGCTTGGCGAGCGCGATGAACACGCGATCCTCGGTGTCCGGCGACTCGGACGAAGCGAGCAGCAGGCGCTCGACACCCGCGGCCCAGCCCACACCGGGGGTCGCCGGGCCTCCCAGCTGCTCGATGAGCCGGTCATAGCGCCCTCCGCCGCCCAGCGCCGCCTGCGCGCCCAGCCGCGGCGACTCGAGCTCGAACACCGTGCGCGTGTAGTAGTCGAGCCCGCGGACCAGTGTCGAGTCGATCTCGTACTCGAGGCCCGCACCGTCGAGCAGCTCTCGCACCGCGGCGAAGTGCTCGGCGTCCGTCGGGGGCCAGGCGGTCGAGCAGGCGCGGCGCCTCGGTCATGACCGCCTGCGTGCCCTCGTGGTCGGCGTCGAACGCCCGCAAGCGGGTTCTGCCCCAGGCGTTCGCGCACCTCCGCGGACAGCTCTCCCTCGCGCGCGCGCAGGTAACCGGTGAGCTCGTCGAGGTACTCCGCGCGTGTCTCGGGCGTGCCGAGGCTGGAGAGGCGCACCCGCGCCGGGCCGGCCCCGGCGCGATCCACGATCTCGGCGAGCAGCAGGACCAGCTCCGCGTCGAGGCTCGGGTCGTCGGAGCCGAGCGCCTCGGCGTCGAGCTGGGTGAACTGGCGAAAGCGGCCCGCCTGGGGCGCCTCGTGCCGAAAGAACGGCCCCCACGTCCAGAGCTTCACCGGCTGGGGCAGCTTGTGCATGCCGTGCTCGACGTATGACCGGCAGATTCCCGCCGTGTTCTCGGGCCGCAGCGTCAGCGAGCGCCCGGCCTTGTCCTCGAAGGTGAACATCTCCTTCTGGACGATGTCCGTGGACTCCCCCACCCCGCGCGCGAACACCTCGGTGTCCTCGAACACCGGAGTCTCGTAGGGCTCGTAACCCGCGCGGCCCAGGACCTCAGCCGCCAGGCGCTGGAGCTGGAGACGGCGGCGCGCGGTGGCGGGCGAGACGTCCTGCGTCCCGCGCGGAGCCTGCAGCCTTTCGCTCACCGGGTGAGCTCGGCGAGGAAGGGGTTCGACTCCCGCTCCGCGCCGAGGCTCGTGGTGCCCATGTGACCCGGGTAGACGGCGGTCTGCGCCGGCAGGGTGTCCACCAGCATGCGGATCGAGTCGAGCAGCGTGCTGTGATCGCCGCCCGGCAGGTCGGTACGGCCGATCGACTGCTGGAAGAGAACGTCACCGGAGAAGACCGCGTCCTCGTTCGGGAATCGAGAAGGTCACGTGGCCCGGGCTGTGGCCCGGTGTGGAGAGCACATCGATCTCGAAGCCGGCGAGCTCGAGCCGCTCGCCGCCGCTCAGGGTGTGCTCCGCCTCGTAGGACTCGAAGGGGCCGAAGCCCGGCCAGGGGACGAACGAGTTGATGTCGGCCAGCACGAAGGCCTCTATCTCCGGCACCCAGACCTCCGCGCCGGTGGCGCGGGCGACGGGCGCGACGGCGCCGACGTGGTCGAAGTGGGTGTGGGTGAGCAGAATGCCGTCGAGCGTCACGCCCAGCGCGTCGATCGCTCCGAGCAGCTTGTCGGGCTCGTCGCCGGGGTCGACGATCAGCGCGCGGTCGGATCCGTCGCGGCGGAAGATGTAGCTGTTCTCGGCCACGGGGCCGACCGTGAACATCCGGACGTCCATGACTATTTGCCTTCCGCTTTGCTGCGCTCGTCCGCTTTGCGGCGCTGGCGAAAGCGGAAGATCCCCAGATCGGTGGCATAGCCGAGCGGGATGTAGAGCAGGAACATGATTCCCGCGAGCGCCAATCCGGCGACGATCGGACGGTCGAACAAAAGGACCACCAGCACCCCGAAGACAGCGGCGGCGATGGCCGCCCGGTTGATGGAGCCCCTCCACGTGGGCGGCTTGTTGAGCCGGTCCTCGCGCCGCTGGCGGGCGACCGACTTGGCGTCCTGGCGGTTCTGGGTGCGTCCGGTGCGGCCGGAGCGCTCGATCGTCCCCGCGGGGGTCCCACGGTGCTTGCGGGTGCGCTTGCGCTTCGTCTGGGCCATGTGGGTCTCCCGAGGTTATTGGATGACCGCCAGCACCTCCTCGAGGATGTGGCGCTCCGGATCGAAGCCTCGCAGCGGCACGTCCTCGGGGAAGCCCTCGAACGCCGCTCGCGGAGCGAGTCCGATCAGCTCGGCCTCGGCCACGTCGGCCCGCTTGCGCACCTGGTTCACGATCTCCCGCAGCGGCACGGCCCGGTGGTCGTGGACGTTGGTGGACACCTGCGCCCGCCCGCGCTCCTCCAGATAGAGCCCGAGCGCGCGCACCCCCGTCAGCCCGCCGCCGGACTCGCGCAGCCCCGCGGCGATCGAGCGCGGCCAGCTCGATGTCGTCGCTCACGAGGTCGACGTTGAAGGCCACCAGCGGAGGCCGCGCCGCGGCGAGGACCGCGCCTGCGGTCGGATGGGGTTTGCGCGGTCCGTAGTCCGGCACCAGCTCGCCCTCCTCCATCCTCCGCGCCAGCTCGGGCGGGCCGCCGCGGCGGATCCAGGCTCGCTCGGCGTGCTCCGGGCGAGTTGCCAGCTCGCCGTAGAGGAACACCGGGACCTCGAGATCGCCGCCGATGAGCGCCGCCGCGGTCAGGGCCTCGGCGCATGCCGCGCCGCGGCGCTCCTCGTCGAGATAGACCACGGGCAGCACGTCGAGCGCGCCCACGTGCGGGTGGATGCCCGCGTGCGCGCCGATGTCGATGCGCTCGACCGCCGCCCGCGCGCCGTTCGCCAGGGCGCCGGCCAGCTCGCCCTGGCGCCCGGCGAGGGTGAACACGGCCCGGTGGTGATCCATGTCGGTGTGGAGATCGAGAAAGCCGGCGGGCGCGAAGGCCTTCTCGATGGCCTCGAGGGTTTCGAGGTCGCGCCCCTCGCTCACGTTCGGCACGGCCATCAGAAGTGGCGCCTCGGCGCACGGCGGAAAGGCTAGCCCCGGCGGTCGAGTGGCGTGAGGTCGGGCTCGCCGCCGGACCAGACCTCCTCCGGCGCGGGCGGCGGATAGGTGTGCGTGGTCGGGCGGTCGTCGCGCGCCGCTGCGGCGCATGTGCCGGTACCAGCGCCAGTAGAGCGGAGCCGCCAGCACCGCGAGTGCGGTGAGCACCACCAGCCCCGCCAGCGTCCAGAGATGGCGGTAGAGCAGATCGCCCTCCTCGGCGATCCAGGCCGCCACGGCGGCCAGGACGATCGACAGCGCCACGCCCGAGTAGTAGTCGCGCGGGAAGCGCCACAGCCACGGCACCTCGAACCACCACACGTTGCCGCGCTTGAAGCGGCGCACCGTGTAGGCGGGATTCAGCACGAACCAGAGGTAGTCCCAGAACACGGCGAGCAGGAAGTAGACGGCAAGCGCCGCGAACTCGTCCTCGACGGTCCATTCGAGGCCGAACACGAAGGGCAGGTGAACCAGCAGCAGCGGGATCGTGAACGCGAACACGTGGTACCCGGTGAGCGGCCGGGAGCCCATGACGAGCCCGTAGATGCGTCCGAGCAGCCCACGCTTGAAGTACCAGGTGGGCAGGCGCTCGGCCCAGCCGTAGCCACCCTCGATCTCGATCTCGATGCCCGCCAGCCCGAAGCACCAGAGCCAGAGCACGATGATGCGCCCGATCTCGAGCTCGTCCATGTGGTGGGGTTCGGTGCTGGGCGGCCGCCCACCTTCCCTCCAGCCATGCGGGACTACACTCGGTCCCCGCGGCTCCGTAGCTCAGCGGTTAGAGCGCACGACTCATAATCGTGAGGTCCCTGGTTCGAATCCAGGCGGAGCTATTTCCCTCAAACCCGCACCGGCAGCGGGATTGCGGGGCAAGGTGGG
>CAVTEX010000005.1:0-325015 GCA_963733655.1 uncultured Thermoleophilaceae bacterium | reverse complement strand
CCCCCGGCCAGATCCGGTAGCCCCACAGGAGCACGGCAGCAAGCGCTATGCCCGTCGGCGGCCAGACCGCGGAGACGCTGTTGTTCTCGAAGGCCAGACCGAGCCCGAGCTTGGCCGAGCCGTAGTACGCCGCCGCCACGCCGGCGACTTTCGCGGCGTAGATCGTCCTTTGGCGGGCACCACCCGCTGTATCTGCGAAGCTCGGTTGCGAGCCCAAGCCGATCTCTCCCGCGAGGACTACCAACCTACCCCCGATCGGTGCGAACTGGGCCGTTCCGGCGCCCTGTTCGCCAGACTGTCCAGGCGTTCCCGATTGAGAGCTCATGACCACTTGCTCACATCTCGACCAGGTTCAGGTCGACCGCCCCGACAGCGTCCCGGGGTGTGAGGACTGTCTGCGCACCGGTGACCGCTGGGTGCATCTCCGGATCTGTCGCAGCTGCGGCCACGTTGGCTGCTGTGACTCCTCGCCCAACCGCCACGCCACCGCGCACGCCCGTGCCAGCGAGCACCCGGTGATCACGTCCGTCGAGCCGGGCGAGGACTGGTCGTACTGCTACGTCGACGACGTGGCCTTCGTGCTTGACGACGACGCCTGACGGGCGAAGCAGGCATGATGCCCGCCGTGCGCCGGGTCGCCCTCACGTTTATCGCCGTCGCCGCGGCCTGTGCGGCGTTGGCTCCCGCGGTGCCGGCCGCGGGCGGGTCGAAGGTCACAGTGTCGTTCAAGCGCATCGCGGGCGTCGCCTCGCCCGGCACGCCCAGCCGCTACAACCGCGTGGGCATCCTCAAGGTCGGCTCCCCGCGGGCGCGCAACGTCCTGGTGCTGAATCCCGGGACCTCGTCGAGCTCCGCGTACTTCGCCCCGCTCGCCAAGGACATTGCGCGCGAGGCCCGCGACTGGCAGGTCTGGGCGGTCGAGCGCCGCGAGAACCTGCTCGAGGACCACTCCGTGCTCAACCGGGCGAAGGCCGGAAAGGCCGGGCCACAGGAGCTGTTCGACTACTACCTCGGCTTCGTTACCGACCCGTCGATCACGCGACCACTTCGATTTCATCGATGACGCCGACGTCGGCTACGCGCATGACTGGGGCATGAGGACCGAGATCGGCGACCTGCGGCGCGTGGTCAAGCAAGCCGAGAAGAGGGGTGGGAAGGTCGTAGTCGGCGGGCATTCGCTCGGGGGCTCGATCACCACGGCGTACGCCACGTGGGACTTCAACGGCCGGCCTGGGGCCAGGGGCCTGGCGGGGCTCGTGTACATCGACGGCGGCAGCGGCTCCACCCCGATCACGCCCGACGAGGCCACGGAGCGTCTGGCCGAGCTGCGCACCGGCACGCCGTGGCTCACCTTCGGCGGGATCCCGGCGCCCTACACCGGGTTGTTCAACTCCACCGGCTCGATGGCGGCCCTGATCGCCCCGAACGAGGCGTCGCTCGCGTGGGACTGGCCGGTCCTCCCCGCCAACCTCAAGGCTCCTGTTCTGCCCACCAACCGGGCCCAGTACGGGTACGCCCTCGACAGCGAGACCTCGCCGCCCGGCCTCGCCGCGGCGCAGGCGCACATGGGCCGGCTCGCGGCGTCCGGGACGCCGCGGGGCTGGGAGCGCGCGGGCGAGCTGACCTCCGTCGCCCGTTTCGCGCGCATGTTCTCCGGCTGGGGCCTGAAGAGCCTCGACGGCACGGCCTGGTACCACCCGCTGCGGCTCACCATCGACTCGAGCGCCGTTGCGGCCGGCAACGCCAACCCCGCCCAGGACGTGCTCGGAGTGAGGGCCACCCACGGCGACGACCTGTCCAGGCGTCTGAAGATCTACGCCTTCGGCGCTCAGCTCGGCGGGCAGCGCGTGCTTGATGCCGCCCGGCTCCTGGCCAGTCAGTCCGGGATTCCCGAGCGCAACCTCACGCTCGTGGACCGCCAGCGGACGTACTCGCACAACGACCCGAACTCGGCCAGCCCCAAGAACACCTTCCTGGAGCGGCTGCTCCCGTTCCTTCGCAGCATCTCGAGGCGGTAGGCCGGGCCGGGCTTATTGGAGCTCGCCCCGGCAGCGCTCGAAGGCCTGCTGCTGCTCGTCGCTGAGCTCCGGCGGGGCGCCGGCGCCCGGATCGCCGCCTTCCGGCAACTCGACACCCTGGTCTGTAAGGCAGTCGCGCAAGGCCTCGAAGGCCTCCGGGGCGCCCTCCGGCACGGCCTGCACCGGCTCCGAGGGCTCTGAATCGGAGCCGCCGCATCCGGCTGCCGCCAGCGCGCACGCCGCCAGGGCGGCCGCGAGCAGGCGACTCACGCTCCCGCCTCACCGCTCGCCGAGACCGGCGGGATCTCGCCGGCCACCTGCAGAACACGACCGTCGTGCAGGCGAACCACCCGTCCGGCCTGCTCGGCGATCGCCTGGTCGTGGGTGATCAGGATGACTGTCTGACCGTCCTGGTCCACGAGCGCGCGAAGGAGCCCGATGATCTCGTCCCCGGTGGTCGAATCGAGATTGCCGGTGGGTTCGTCGGCGAGGATCACCCGCGGCTCGTTGGCCAGGGCGCGGGCGATGGCCACGCGCTGCTGCTCGCCACCGGAGAGCTGGGAGGGGAGGTGGCCGGCGCGGGGGGAGAGGCCGACATTCTCCAGCAGCCCAGCCGCGCGAGCGCGGCGCTCCGGGGCCTTGAGCCGGCGCGGCGCGAGCGCCACCTCCACATTCTGCTGCGCAGTGAGCGTCGGAATCAGGTTGAACTGCTGAAACACGAAGCCGAGCGCGGTGAGGCGCAACTCGGTCAGGTCGCCGTCCGCGAGGTTCGACAGGTCTCGGCCCTCGAACTCGAGGGTCCCGCTGGTGGGCCGGTCCAGGCCTCCGAGCAGCTGCAGCATCGTGGTCTTCCCGGAGCCGCTCGGGCCGACGATCACGAGGAACTCGCCTCGCTCGACCCGCAGGTCGACCTGCGCCAGGGCGTCCACCTGCTGGTCTCCCTGGCCGTAGCTGCGGCCCACTCCGTGTAGTTCGTAGATCGGGTCGGTCATCTTGGTCTCCTCGTATTCAGCCGACATGTCGCAGTGCCTCGGCCGGCCTCAGCCGCGCGGCACGCAGGCCGCCCAGCGCGCCCGCGAACAGGCCTCCGGCCAGCGCCAGCGCGATTGCGAGCAGGATCAGGCCCGGGTCGACCGGGGCGCCGAGGGCGATCTCGGCCGAGCCGGAGGCCACCTGGCCCTGGCCGAACCCGGCCGGGCCGCCAGGTCCGTCCGGGCCGCCACCCGCGTTCGCCGTGGCGACCGTTGCCTCGAGTGTCAGGCCGATCGCGTCGATCAGCGCCGCGCCGCCGAGACCGATCCCGACCCCGAGCGCGCCGCCCAGCAGGCCCTGGGCGAGTGACTCGCCGGAGATCTGGCGCACCACCAGCCACTGGCGCCAGCCGATTGCCTTGAGTGTGCCGAGCTCGCGCACGCGCTTCGTGACCGACGACAGGGTGAGAAAGCCGGCGGTCAGGAACGCGGCCGCCAGGCCCACGATCGCCAGCGCCGTGCCGAGCTTGCCCGACAGGATCTTCGCGTCCACGAGCGAGCCGCTCACGCGGTCGGCCAGCTCTTCGGCGGTTGTCACCTCGGCGCCTGAGATCGTCTGCTCGATGCGGGTGGACAGAGAGCCGACCGCGTCCGCGCTGCCGGCGCGCACCTGGACGACGTTGACCCGGCCTTCGCGGTCGGCCAGCTTCTGCAGGCGGCCGAGCTCCAGGTAGATGTCCGACGACTGGCCGCCGAGCGGCGGCTGTGCGATGCCCACCACCGTGAACTTCTTGCCGGTGAGGTCGATCCGGTCGCCGACGGAGATTCCCTGGCGCTGGGCATAGGAGGTGGACAGCACGACCTCCTTCTTCGCCGCGGCGCCGTCGGAGAAGTAGGCACCCTCCGAGAGCTGGCTCGGGGTGACGAGCGCGATCCCGGGGTTGCCCAGGTCGACGCCGGCGAGCGTCCGGTTGTCGAAGTCCAGGCTGTCGGGAGCGCCGCCTCCGCCCTGGCCCGGAGCGGGTGCGAGCTGAGCGCCCTGGCCAGTGTCCTCGGGAACTTCGCCCTCGATGTGGATGGCGTTCAGCGTGAGCCCCGAGGAGACGGATTGCACGCCGTCGAGGCGCGCGATGCTGTTCACGTCCTCTGCGGGGAACGAGAGCTGGGTGGTGATGAACTGGTCGGTCTCGAAGCGCTCGCCCGGGTCGCCGAGATTGTTGAGGTTGAAGGCCTGGCCGCCGTTCTCGCGCCGCAGCTTGCGCTGCTCCTCCTCCGAGAGATCCTGGCCCGCGCCACCGGCCCCGAAGTCACCGCCCTCCTCCGATTGCGTCAGCGGGCGGGTGACAGACAGGTCGGTTCCCACGCCCGTGAGCGGTTCCAGCACCTCTTTCTGCGCTTCGTCGAGTCCGTTGGAGAGCGCGGTGACCGTGACCACGAGCCCGACACCCACAGCGAGTCCGAGCGCAGTGAGGATCGTCCTCCCGGAACGTCGCCGCAGCTCGGCGCCGATATAGCTGAGAAAGAACATGGGAGGCATTCCAGGGCCCCGACATGAGCGTGGGCCAAGAAGGGGTTAAGAACTCTCGAAGAAAGAATTCGCCCCGGGGTCTGACCCCCTGCCGGTGAGTGCCAGGCGGAAGCGGGTGCCGCCGCCGTCGGGCAACTCGACCGTCACGTGGCCGCCGTGCGATTGCGCCACCTGGCGCACAATCGCCAGGCCCAGGCCCGAGCCCTGCACGCCGCGCGCGCCGTCGGCGCGGTAGAAGCGCTCGAAGATCATCGGGAGGTCCTTCTCGGCTATTCCGGGGCCGTGGTCGCGGACGGTCAGCGCCCCGCGGTGCACCTCCACCTCCACCACGCCGCCGGGCGGACTCCACTTGGCCGCGTTGTCGAGGAGGTTGGCCACCGCCCGGTCGAGACGCTCCGGCACCCCGTCGATCACGCTGGGCTCCAACGCCGCCTCGAAGCGCACGTCGCGCGTGTGACGCTCGAAGCGCTCGATTGCCTCCCGAGTCAGCAGGTCGAGCCGGACCTCGTCGACCTGGTCGAGTCGCTCGTCGCCGCGCGCGAGCTGGATCAGGTCGTCCACCAGGACCGTCAGCTCCTCGAGCTGTTCGGTGACCTCCGCCAGCAGCCGCTCCCGCTGCGCGGGAGAGAGCTGCTCGGGTTGGCCCAGCACGTCGACGTTCGTGCGCAGGCTGGTGAGTGGCGTGCGCAGCTCGTGGGAGGCGTCGGCCACCAGCTGTCGCTGCGCAACTACCGACTCGTCGAGGGCCGCGACCGAGCGCTCGAGGGCGTCGAGCATGGTGTTGAAGCTCGTGGCCAGGCGCCCCAGCTCATCCGGGCTCGTGGCGTCGATGCGGCGGCTGAGATCACCCGTGCGCGCCACGTGCTCGCTCGCGTCCGTCAGCCGCTTGACCGGGCCGACCGCCGTGCGGGCAACGAGCCGGCCAAGCCCAAGCGCGAGCAGCACACCCAGGACGAGCACGCAGGCCAGGATCCAGCGCAAGCGGCCGAGCACGGTCTCGATCTCGTCCAGAGGGCGCGCCAGCTGAATCGCACCGAGGCCGTCGGGCACGGCCACGGTGAGGATGCGCACCTCGCTCGATCCAACCCGCGCGTCGCGGAAGAACGAGTCACCGCCCTCACGAGCGAGCGCACGCGTGCTCTCGTCCACCGGAAGGGCCGCCTCGCGGCCGTCGGGCCGGGTCGCCACGCCGTTGCGATCGACGAGCTGGAGGTACCCAGCCGGGCCGCCAAGGCGCCCGCGCCGCTCCGGCGGCGCGATCATCACGCGCGCGGACCGCTGCCGGTCCACCTGCGCCACCGGCTCGGCGAGCTCCTCGAGCGAATCGTCGAGCTGGGAGTGCAGCTGATCCCTCACCACGAAGTAGGTGGCGAGGCACGCCAGCAGCACCGCCGCGGCCACCGCCGCTGCGGTGGCCAGCGCGAGCCGCCGGCGAAACGACACCGCTCAGTCTTCCCGCAGCACGTAGCCGACGCCCCGCACGGTGTGCAGCAGCCGCGCCTCGCCGGCGGCCTCGAGCTTGCGGCGCAGGTAGCCGACGTACACCCCGAGCGAGTTAGATCCGGAACCGAAGTCGTAGCCCCAGACACGTTCGAAGATCGTGCTTCGCGCCAGCACCTGCCGCGGATGGCGAAGGAACAGGAGAAGCAGCTGGTACTCGGTCTGGGTGAGCTCGATGAGGCGCTCGCCCCGGTGGACGCGATGGCCCACCGGGTCGAGCACGAGGTCGGCCATGCGGAGCGGGCTTTCGGCCGACTCGCTCTCCTCGCCTCGCCGGGTGATCGCTCGCAACCGCGCGAGCAGCTCGTCGAGGGCGAAGGGCTTGACCAGATAGTCGTCGGCGCCGGCATCAAGGCCGGCCACGCGGTCGTCCACCGCGTCGCGCGCGGTGAGCAACAGAATCGGGGTGCGATCGCCGCCCGAGCGCAGCCTGCGGCACACCTCGAGGCCGTCGAGCCGGGGCATCATCACGTCGAGCACCAGCGCGGCGACGGGCGACTCGTTCACCAGATCGAGAGCTTCGCGTCCGTTCACTGCGAGCGTGACGTCGTAGCCCTTGAGCGCGAGCGCCCGCTCCAGGGAGGTGCGAACCGCGGGTTCGTCATCGGCCACCAGGACGCGCATCGCTGCGCGGACGCTAGGCGCCCGAGGTGAGAATCACGTATGAGAGCAAGATCACGGACAGGTCCACAACGGCCGATAAGGTCATAGAGAGGCATGGAGCGCGCCCATATCGACATCTCGACGGACCTCGACGGCGATGCCGTGGTCCACGCCTGCTTCGACCTCGGTGAGGCCGAGATCAGCGCCTCGGCGCACGCCATCCGCACCGGCGCGGCGGAGCGCTTTCGCGCCGCGAGCATGTCGGCAGACGACGTGCTCGAGCTGCGCGAGCTGACCGTTCTCGCCGACGAGCTCGGCGAGTTGAGCGGTGGCACGGGCACAGTGGTCCTGCGGCCCGCGCGACTGTCGGTTTATCGCCACGCCATCACCCGTTTCGTGGAGTCACGCGACGAGGCGGACTGGGTGCGCGAGGAGGACTACGAGGCGCTCGCACTGTTGCGACCGCTGCTGCTGCCGGTCGAGCAGCTCTGCGCGGAGGCGATGAGCGCCGCGCTTTCGCCCACTCCGCGTCCCTGCTAGCGCCGCCGCATGGCATCGGCCGCCGCGTTCGGCGAGGATGCCGCGCGTGAACGAGCTGAGCCAGATCGGACTCGTCGTGCATCCCACGCGCGACGTCGGCCCCTGTGCTCGCCGAGATCGAGTCGTGGGCGTCGGAGGCGGGGGTGGCGGTGGGCCAGATCCCGGCCGACGGCCAATCGCGCCGGCTCGCCGAGCCGGTTCAGGCCGCGGACTGCGATCTGGTGCTGGCTCTGGGCGGCGACGGCACCACCCTGGTCGCTCTGCACACCGGCGCTCCGATCGAGAAGCCCGTGCTCGGGGTGGCCTGCGGGAGCGTCGGTGTCCTCACCTCGGTGCACGCCGACCGGTCTCGCTGGGCGCTCGAGCAGGTGTCGGCCGGGCGCTTCGAAGCCGAGCCCGTACCGGCGCTCGAAGTCGCCTGGGACGGCGGCCAGGGAGTCGCGATCAACGACCTGGTGGTGGTGCGCGACGGGCCGGGCCAGGTCCTGCTGGCCGTCAGGGTGGACGGCGAGCTGTACGTGCGGGTGGCCGGCGACGGCCTGATCGTGGCCACCGAGCTGGGCTCGAGTGCGTACAACATGGCTGCCGGCGGGCCGATACTCGCTCCCGCGGTCGACGGGATCGCGGTCACGCCCCTCGCCACACACGGTGGCTCGACCCCGCCGCTGGTGGCCGCACGGGACAGCCGGCTGACCCTCGAGGTCGAGGCGGGCTACGGCGGGGTCCGCTACGAGCTGGACGGCCGCCCCGTGGAAATACCAGTGCGAGGAGCTGACAGTGGCCCGGCGCGAGACCTACGCGATGCTCGTGAAGCTGGCGGACGAGGAGCCGCGCTTCACGGGCCTTCGCCGCCGCGGCCTTCTGCTCGACAGCCCGCGCGTCCTGGTGCGGGACAAGCGCCCGCACGACGACGCCGAGCACCGCCGCGTCTGAGCGGCGCTCCCTATCCTGCCTGCCGATGGGCGGCCTCGGCACCCGTGAGCGGCTGGCCGCCTACAGCGACCCGCTCGCGCACGCCCTCGTGGCCGCCGCGGTCGCGGCGCCGCTCGTGCCGCGCGCCGGCTCGGCACCGCTGTTCACCGCGGTCGCGGCCGGCACCCTGATCGACGTCGACCATCCGCTCGCCGCACGCTCGCTCGACCTGCGCTCGAATCTCTCGCTCGCCACTCGCCCGCGCACCCACTGCCTGCTCGCGGCGCTCGGCACGGGCGCTCTGGGAGGCGCCGCGGGCGGACCGCTGCACGCATGGGCCGCCTTCGCGGGCCTGGCCTCGCACCTGCTGCGCGACGCCGCCGACCGCAACGCACCCACTCCGCTGCTGTGGCCGTTTGCCCCGGCGCGGCAGCTCGGGCGCCGGCGCGCGCTGGCGGGAACGGCGGCGCTGGTCGCGGGTTCGTGGCTCGTCAGCCGCGCCGCCACAGCCGGCGGCGCAGGAGCTCGCCCGCGAACAGGGTGAGCCCGATCGTCACGACGAGCTCGACCGCTCGCCTGCCCCTGAATGACGACTCGCCGTGCTCGCGCTGGCGCATGTGCACGGGCACCTCCATCAGGCGAAGCTTCGCGTCGGTGATTCGCACGAGCGCCTCGACCTCGGGTGATTCGCACACGTAAGGATCGGCCAGCAGCTCCAGTGCGCTGCGGTTGACCGCGTAGAGGCCGCTCGTGCCGTCCGTGATCGGCTGACCCAGCCGCAGGCGCATCAGCAGGCGCAGCAGCGACGTGCCCACCACCCGCTCGGGCGTGGGCCGGTAGCGCTCGCCGTCCTGTCCGGACTCGGGCAGGAAGCGCGACCCGATGGCGACGTCGCACTCGCCCGCGCGAACCAGTCCCAGCATGCGAGCGAGCTCAGCGGCCGGGTGCTGGCCGTCGGCGTCGAGACGCCCGCAGTACTCGTAGCCGCCGTCGGCCGCGCGCCGGTAGCCCTCGGCGATGCCGCTGCGCAGGCCGCGGTTCTCCGGGAAGCTCAGCACCAGGGCCCCGCCTTCGCGGGCAACCTCGGCGGTGGCGTCCGTCGAGCCGTCGTCGATCACCAGCACGTCCACGTCGGGGAGGTCGCGACCGGTCTCGGCCAGCACGTCCGGAAGCGAGTCCGCCTCGTTCCAGGCCGGGATGAACACGAGCGTGTCGGCCATGGCGGCGGCCCGGAGCTTACCCTCGGGGCCGACCGCAGCGGATCAGCGGCAGGTGCCCGGCATGCCGGTGGCCGGCGGGCCCAGCCCGCGCAGGCCAGCTCACGCGCTTGCGCAGCCAGGCCAACCCACCCGGACGGCGGGAGGCGGGCTCCCATCCCTCGAGCGCCCGCTCGACTCCCTCCCGGTCGGTCACGGCCAGCAGCTCGACGTGCCCGCCACCCGACCCGGTCGGGCCCGACTGGACCAGATAGAGCTCGCCCGTCTCCTCGATCCACGACGCGCGATGGGTCACCCGCGAGCCCGACGGCCGCCACAACAGGCCGAAGTCGACCTCGCGGGAGTGGAGCCGGCGCTCGTCGGCTTCGAGGAAGTCCTCCATCGACGCCCATGTGGTCTCACGCTCCCGGTAGCTGCCCGACTTTGCCCGCGGAGCGCGAGGCATCCACACCGGAGCCACGCGGCCGAGGCAGGAGGAGCAGCGTCCGACGCGAGTCGAGAGGGGGGAGAACATCAGCTCCTTACAGCTGGTGCAGCGGTAGAGGTTGAGGGGCATGCCCCTAGGGTGACGGATCGAAATGAGAATCTTGTAAGCCGGTTGTGAGCGACCCGACACCTGCGGGGGCAGGCTCTGGAAGGAACTCCGCGGCCAGCGCGCCGGCCACCTCGGGCACCGAGCCGCGCTCGGCCAGCTCGCGCTGGCGCATGGCGCCGGTCCGCCCTGCCAACCGGCGGATGTCATCCAGCTCGCTGGCGCACTCGAGGTCGCGGGCGTGGCCCTGGCAACTCGACACGACGTCCGCGAGCATCTCGGCCGCCGGCACGCGAATGCCCCGCAGTGGATCGATGAACGTCGCGCTCATCGCATCGCGCATCGCGATGAAGCGGTTCTCCTCGAGCGCCTCCTGGGCGTCGAGCAATTCGTCCGGCACGAGACGCTCGGTGGCGAGCTGCCGCACCAGCGTCTGTATCAGCGCGGCCAGCGCCGCCACGTCCTCGAGGGTCGACTGAGCGTCCATGATGCGCACCTCGACAGTCGCGAACCGCGGCTGCAGGCGCACATCCCACCAGATGAACGTCGGCTCGGGGAACGCGTCGGCGCGCAGAAGCCCGTCGATGGTCTCCACGTAGCGCGAGTAGCTCTTGAAGTGGCGCGGCATACCCGATCGCGGGAACGCTTGGAACAGGGCCGAGCGCATCGAGGCGAGCCCGGTGTCCACGCCGCGCCAGTAGGGCGAATTCGCCGAGAGGGCGAGGAGCAGCGGCAGCTGGGCGCGCAGGCGATCCGCAGCGGCCACGGCCAGCTCGGCGATCGGCACGCCCACGTGCACGTGCAATGCGAACGTCGGCTCGCGCCGGGCGAGCTGGCGCAGGCCGTCCTCCAGTACCTGGTACCGGGCGCTCCCCGACACCTCCGTGTCCTCGCCGACGGCGAGCGGATGGGTGCCCGCCGCCGCGGCGGCGAGGCCGAGCGGGGTCAGTTCATCCACCAGCGAGGCGCGCAGGCTGCCCAGCTCGGCGACGGCGTCGGCGACGGTGGCGTGCACCCCGGTTTCGAGCTCGAGCGTGCAGGCGTGCGTCTCGGCGCTCACCTTCTCGGCCAGGCCCGGTGACAGCTCGGGGAGGAGGTCGTCCATCACGTGCGCGAGGCACCAGTCGCGCGGATCGAGCAGCATCACCTCCTCCTCGATCCCCACCGTCCAGGCGGGTCGCTCGGGGTCGGCTTGCCAGACGGCCCAGTCGGGCAGCTCGGCGGCCATCAGGCGGCGCGCTCCAGGCGCGCCGAGTGCTCGGCGGCGGCGAACACGAGGCCCTCGAACAATGCGAGCTGGGCGCGGCGCTTGACCAGGCCCTCGGCGTGCCACTGCACACCGAACAGGAAGGCGCTCGTCGTGCCCTCGAGCGCCTCCACCGTCCCGTCGGTGGCCTTGCCCACCACACGCAGGCCGCTGCCGAGCTTGTCCACGCCCTGGTGGTGGAACGAGTTGACCCGCAGACGGGTGCCGCCCATCAGTGCCGCCAGCTTACTGTCCGTCTCGAGGCTCACCGAGTGGGAGGCCTTCGTGCCACCCGATATCCTGGCGGTGTTCGATCTGGGAGCCGAGGTCGGGCAGGTGCTGGTGCAGCGTGCCCCCGCGCGCCACGTTCAGAACCTGCACGCCGCGGCAGATCGCCAGCACGGGCAGCCGGCGCGCCACCGCGCGGCGCGCGAGTGCGAGCTCGAAGCGGTCGAGCTCGGGCTCGGTCGGTCCCAGCTCGGCATGCTCGTCGGCGCCGTACGCCCAGGGGTGGAGGTCGGGCCCGCCCGACAGGCAGAGCCCGTCGAGGCGGTCCAGCAGCCGGTCGACCGCGCCGGTGCGCACCGGCGCGAGGATCACGGGCAGTCCGCCGGCCTTGCGGACCGCCTCGAGGTAGCGCTCACCGAGCGCCAGCTCGGTGCGCGGCGGCTCGCCCTGGGGCATGGTCGCGTGATCGTCGCGCTGGCGGACCTCGGAGGTCGATACCCCGATGATCGGCTCGGCGTTCACCGCAGCACCCACGTGTCCTTGATGCCGCCACGCTGCGAGCTGTTGACCACGAGGGCATCGCGGTCGAGTGCCACGCGGGTGAGACCGCCGGGCGCGACCTCGGCGCCCGCGGGCGTCAGGAACACGAACGGGCGCAGGTCGACGTGGCGTGGCTCGAGGCGTCCCTCGACAACGGTCGGATGCCGCGAGAGCATCACGAGTTCCTGGGCGACATAGGCGGTGGGATCGGCGCGCACCTCCTCGGCACAGCGGCGGATGTCCTCCGCCTCCGCGTGGGGAGCCACGACCACGCCGCGTCCGCCATGTCCGGTGCGCGGCTTGATCACGAGCTCGCCGATTCGGTCGAGCACCATCTCGAGCGTCTCCGGAGCGCCGAGGTCGTACGTGCGCACCGACGCGAGGAGGGGCCGCTCGCCGAGGTAGAAGCGCACCATGTCCCCGACGTAGGCGTGGATCAGC
The DNA here is from genome assembly GCA_963733655.1 of uncultured Thermoleophilaceae bacterium. Taxonomy (GTDB): domain Bacteria; phylum Actinomycetota; class Thermoleophilia; order Solirubrobacterales; family Thermoleophilaceae; genus JACVRW01. The sequence goes on along the minus strand of CAVTEX010000005.1, from coordinate 312,739 downwards.
TTGTCGTCTGCAACTCCGGTGCCGAAGCCGTTCGCAACGGCCAGCTTGCCGGTGCGAAGCGGCTCGTGGAGCGCGGCGCCGACGCTCGTGAGCCGGCCGCTCTCGTCGGTCAGGCGGTCCTCGTCGGTGCGCCGGTACAGCACGTCCACGGGCCGCAGCGCTCCATCGCAACGCGCGTAGAGCCGCCCCGAGCGCACGCTCAGGTCGGCGAGCGTCACGCCGGGCACCCCGAGCTCGCGGGCCAGGCGCCTGTGCTCGTAGAAGGCGCTGTTGGACGGCCCGTCGCTCAGCACCGCGATCGAGGGCTCGTCCACCCCGTGTGGTGCCGCGGCGGCGAGGGCCCGTCCGAGCATCGCGACCGCTTCGGTCACCGGATGGGCCGCGGCGGCGGGCTCCTCGGGGAAGCAGCGTTCGAGCGCGTCCCGGGCCGCCAGCGCGTACGCGATGCCGGAGGGTGTGCGCACGTTGTCCTCCAGCACCCGGAACCCACCGTCGGCGTCACGCACGATGTCGAGGCCCGCGACGGTGATCCGCACGGCGGGTGCCGGGAACTCGCCCAACGTCGGCTCGAGGTGGTCACAGCTCTCGAGCGCACGCGCGGGCACGACGCCGGCGTCGACGATGGCGCGCGCGCCGTAGACATCGGCCACGAAGCGGTCGAGCGCGCGGACTCGCTGCGCCAGCCCGCGCGCCAGCAGCATCCAGGTCTCCGCTTCGACGAGCCGCGGCACTGCGTCCAGACTGAACGAGTCGCCCTGGGCGCCGTCGGCGCGGAAGCTCACGCCGCTCGCGACCATGTTCTCGCGCAGCGACGTGGCCAGCGCTCCGAGATCCGTCCGCTCCAACGCCGCCAGCAGCTCACCGTAGGCGGGACGTGGCGAGCCGTTCGGCTCGAGCGCCTCGTCGAAAACGCCCGCGTCAGGCTGGTAGGGCGAAATGGGGAGCGATCGAACCGCGGGTCACAGCACCCTAGGTTGTTCCGAGCCGGGCGGTCTGTACTTGGCCCGTCGTCCAAAGATCCGAGTGCATCATTGGACAATAGGTCGAAACCCCGTTAAGGGCGGGCAGCCACGAAATCGCCCGGGGTCAGACCCCGGGGCAGAGGCCGAAACCCCCGTTAAGGGCACGGCAGCCCAGATCGCCTCGGGTCTGACCCTGATGGTCAGGGGCCGAAGGGGCCGCCCGGCCCGCCGGGGCCGGGGCCGCCGCGATGGCCCGGACCGCCTGGGCCGCCCGGGCCGCCGGGACGGCCGGGAGCGCCGGGGCCCGGGAGGTCGCCGAGCGCCTCCTCGACCTTCGCCTCGGACAGGTTGAAGCGGTCGGCCAGGAAGCTCACGAGCGCGTCGCGGTGGCTCCTCCATGCGCGACTCCGCGCTCGTCCCTGACCTCGCGCAACGCCTTGCGCAGCTCGCCGCGCGTGACCCCAAGCGCGTCGGCCAGCTGGCGAAGCGGCTGCCGCGCCTTGTGGTGTCCGCGCATCCGGTGGTCGGGTCGCTGCGCGAACAGCGCGTCCTCCACCTTCTCGGCGTCCACGCCGAGCTCATTCGCGAGCGCCTCGGCGAAGTCGCCGGGGCCGCGCGGCCCGCCACTGCGGTCACCCTCGAGCTTTTCGAGCGCCGCCGTGACCTTGGCCGCCTCGACGCCGAGCTCATCAGCGAGGCGCTTGGCGAAGCGCTGCCTCTGCTTGTCCTTGAGCCCGTCGAGCGCCTCGGTGACCTTGTCGGCCGAGATGCCCAGCGCGCTCGCCAGCGAGCTTCGGCGAAGTCGCCCTGGCGATCCTGCGCCTTCTGCTCGTGGAACTCACGCAGCGCCTCCTCCAGGGCGTCGGCGTCCACGCCGAGCGAATCGGCGAGATCGCCGAAGCCCGGTGGAGCTCCGCGATCGAAGGTCCTGTCGGCCGCGGCCGTCGAGGCCTGCGCCGGACGAGGAATTCCCGCTGTCGCGTGCCGAGGCCGACCCGTCGCCCACCTGGCTGCCGATGCCGTAGGCGGCGGACGCCAGTCCCACCGCTCCCACCAGCACCACCGTCGTTGCTTTCTTCGGATATCGCATGCGGCGAGGCTCGCCCCCGACTGTAGGAGGAACATAAGAGCCAGGTAGGGAGGTCCGAAGAGGAGCTCCACGGCAGGCAGAATCAAGGCTGTGAAGGTTCTGATCGTCGACGACGACCGCGCCCTGCGCGACGCGCTCCGGCGGGCTCTCGGCCTCGCGGGATACGACACCGTGCCCGCCGAGGACGGCCAGCAGGCGCTGGCGCAGGCCGCCGCGACCGCACCCGACGCGATCGTCCTCGACGTGGGGCTGCCCGGCATCGACGGCCTCGAGGTCTGCCGGCAGCTGCGTGCCTCCGGGGACCGCGTGCCCGTGCTGATGCTCACGGCCCGCGATGCGATCGCCGACCGCATCGACGGCCTCGACGCCGGGGCAGACGACTACCTCGTCAAGCCCTTCGACGTGGGAGAGCTGAAGGCACGGCTGCGGGCACTCCTGCGGCGGACCGGCGGCGAGGAGGAGTCCGACGAGCTCTGCTTCGAGGAGCTCCGGCTGGACAGCGCCCGTCACGGGCTCGCGGTGGGGGAGGGGTTCGTGGACCTGACCCGCACCGAATATCAGCTGCTCGAGGTGCTCATGCGCAACCCGCGCCGCGTGCTGCCGCACTCCGTGATCTACGACCGTGTCTGGGGCTATGACTTCGGGCCGGCCTCGAATGCGCTGCGTGTGTACATCGGCTACCTGCGCCGCAAGCTCGACGAGGTGGGGGCGCGTCCGCTGCTGCACACGGTCCGCGGTGTGGGCTACGTCCTGCGCGAGCCATGACCCTGCGCACGCGCATTGCGGCGGCGGCCGGTGTGGCCGTGGCCCTGGCCGTGGCGGCGGCCGCGCTCGCCGTCTATCTGGGCGTGCGCGGCGAACTGCGCGGCGAGGTCGACGACTCCCTGCGCATGCGGGCTGAGACGATCACCGAGCGCGGCTTCGGCGGACCGGGCGGCCCGGGAGATCGCGGCGGACCGGGCGCGCCCCGCTTCGACGGGCCCGGCGAGCCCTTCCGCCAGATTCCGTTCGACGCGCCCGCGGAGCCGTTCGGCGGCGCCGAGGGCTTCGTGCAGGTGGTGCTCCCGAACGGCCGCGCGCTCCGCTTCCGCGACGAGAGCGAGAGCCTGCCCGTCGGCGGGCGCGCCCGCGAGATCGCCCGCGAGGGCTCGGGAGAGGACCTCACCGACAACGACGTGGACGGCACCCACCTGAGGGTTCTCACGACAGCTCTGCCGGGCGGCGGGGCGATCCAGGTGGCGCGTCCCCTCGACGAGATCGATCGCCAGCTCGACAAGATCGTGCTGGTCCTGCTGGTGGTCGGCGCCGGGCGGTGTGGCCCTGGGCGCAGCCCTCGGCGCCGCGGTGGCCCGAACCGCGCTGGCGCCGATCGCCCGCTTCACCCGGCGCACCGAGGAGCTGGCCGCCGATCCCGACCCTGCCGAGCGGATGGAGGTGGTGGGCCGTGACGAGTTGAGCCGCCTCGCACGCAGCTTCAACACCACGCTCGACGCTCTCGAGAGCTCGGTGGAGGCGCAGCGCCACCTCGTGGCCGACGCCAGCCACGAGCTGCGCACGCCCATCGCCAGCCTGCGGGCGAACATCCAGACGCTGGATGAGGCCGACCGGCTGCCGCCGGCCGAGCGCGAGGCGCTGCGGCGCGGACATCGTCGCCGAGCTCGACGAGCTGACGGCGCTGGTGGCCGACATCGTCGAGCTCGCGCGCGGCGCCAAGCCGGGGCGGCCCGAGGACGAGGTGCGGCTCGACCAGCTCGTGGAGACGGCGGTCGAGCGCGCGCGCAGCCGAGCCGGTGACCGGGTGAGCTTCAGCGTGCGCGGCCGAGCCTACGCTCGTCCGCGGGGACCCGCAGCGCATCCACCGCGCCATCGGCAACCTGGTCGACAACGCGCTCAAATGGAGCCCTGACGGCGGCGACATCGAGCTCGACCTGTCCGGCGGCGAGCTCACCGTGCGCGACCACGGACCGGGCTTCTCCGACGGCGATCTGGAGCGCGTGTTCGAGCGCTTCTATCGGGCCGACGACGCGCGGGGCATGCCCGGATCCGGGCTGGGGCTCGCGATAGTCCGCCAGGCCGCCGAGGCCCACGGGGGCTCGGTCGAAGCCGCCAACGCTCCCGGCGGAGGGGCGCTGCTGACGGGTCTCGTTCGGCCCCGCCCTGCCGGTCCCCGCCGTGAGCAGCTCGACCTGAGGCGCACCACCGGCCGCGCCAATCCCGACGTGAGCGCTGGGCTTTGTTAGGGTGCCCCAACTTAGGCTCACCTAACCAGCCACTTCCGGGAGACCAGATGACACGAATTGGCCGGGCGGACGCAACGCGAACCCTGGGCAGGGGGTTCCTGGCCGCCACACTTGCCGCCTCGGCACTCGCCTTCGGATGCGGGGACGACGACGACAGCGGCGACGAGGCCGCCACGACCGGGGCCGACACGGCCGATCTGGCCGCCATCAAGGGCTACCTGACCGAGCACGCCGACGATCTGAACTCTCAGGTCGACGTGATGACCGAGAACGCCGAGCGCTACTACGAGCTCGCGGAGGCCGCGAACTTCGACTACCAGAAGCTCATGGACGAGAACGGGGAGGAGGTGGCGGACCTGCTCGCCGAGTCGAAGGAGGCGTTCCAGGCCGCGAACCCCGCCTATGAGGAGATGGAAGGGATCGTCGCCGGTGTGCCGCGCCTCGCCCAGTACGACGTCGACATCGACGCCGGCTCCGATGCGTCCGATCCTGAGAGTGCGGTGTCCTTCAGCCTCGACGTACCGGGCGGGAAGACGCTCAAGCAACCGGGCAATCTCTTCTTCTTGACCGAGACGGCTCTCTACGGGACCAACAAGGACCTGCTGGCCGACGCGCCCCAGGACGTCGACGGCGACGGCAAGGAGTCGTTCGGCGAGGGCCTTCCGGACGCGAAGAAGTACGTTGCGACGCTGCGCAAGTTCGACGAGATGACCGACGACCTGAAGGCCGACGCGGACGAGTTCGAGCCGACGCCCTCCGACGCGTTCACGGCCATCACCGTCATGACGCCCACCATGAGCGAGTACTTCGAGGCCTGGAAGAACTCGCGCTTCATCTCCGGATCCGACGCCACCGAGCTGGGCTTCGTCGCCGCCTCGAGGCTGTCGGACATCGCCGACATCCTCGAGGGAATCCGCTTCACCTACGACGAGATCCAGCCGACCGTTGCGGCCGAGGATCCGCAGCAGGCGCAGCAGACGGCCCGGGAGCTCAATCGGCTGATCAGGTTCGTGACCGAGCTGCGCGACCGCGAGGCCCAGGGCACGAAGTTCACCGGTGAGCAGGCCGACACCCTCGGTTCTGAGGCGCAGGCGCGGGCGGAGGCGATCGCCGGCCAGGTGACCCAGGCGGCACAGCGGCTCGGTATCGAGCTACAGGACAGCTGACCAGGTGGGCGGGCGCGCACGCAGCCGGCTGCTGATCGCCGCGGCGTTCGTGCTCGCCGCCCTGGCGGTGGCACCGGCGGCCGCGCCCGCAGCCGAGCCGTGGGCCGCCGCGCAGACCGTACGCGACCAGCTGTTCGAGGCACGCGCCGCACTGTTGCTCGACGACGCCCGGGCGGTGCGCCGCGCCCGCGCCGCCAGGGCCGCATTGTCGGGCCCGCTCGAGCGCGGCCTCGCCCGCTACGCCCCGGACACGCTGCGCGAGGCTCGCGCCGGCCTCGCCGAGGCGCAGGCCGCCGTGGCGGCCGGGGATGCGACCGCGCTGGGGGCGGCCTTCGGGCGAACGCTGGCCGCGCTGCGGCGAGGGGCGTTGGAGGTGACGGTCGCGGCCACGCGCGCCGGGAATGTCCGGGAAGCCCGCGCGTGGCTCCTGATCCGCGACTATCGGCAGGCCACCAGGTTCACCCGCCCGGGTGTGGATGCGACGGTGGCGCTCGACGCGCTGGCACGGCGGGAAGCCGGGCGTGCGGCGGCGGTCACGGCGATTCGCAAGGACCTGCTCGACGCCTACCAGACCCGGCTCGCCACCTATCTCGACGACGCCCTGACCGAGAGCGAGCGCGACTATCTCCCGGCGGCGGCCGAGTCGGCTGCGCTGGCCGCGGGGTACTGGGAGATCCTCGCCGAGGAGTACCAGGCCCAGCGCGGGGCGGAGGCCCGCCAAAGCGCCGATGCAGTATTCGCCCGGCTCGTCGAGAGCGCGGACAGCCGGCCCCGTCTCGAGGAGTCCGTCGCCGCCGCTCGCGAGAAGCTCGACCGCTTCACCGCCGCGCCGTTCACCCCTGAGGAACAGGCGCGCCGGGCCAACCAGCTGATCCGCTTCCTCGACCTCGTGCCCATCGAGTTCGACGACGGCACCGAGGACGGCCGCGTCACGATCCCCTTCGAGCTGCAGGAGGCCGTGGCGTTCATCGAGGGCGCCCGCGCCGCGCTCACCGATCTCTCCCCCGCCCTCGAGGAGAAGGATCCTGGCGGCCCTGACTCGCCTCGAGGAGTCGATGGCCCGCCTTCAGACGATGTCGCGGGACGCGAACGAGGGACGCCGCGTCGCCCCGCTCGAGGAGGTCGACGGCGAGCACGAGAAGGCGAAGAACCTCATCGAGGACCTCTTTCCGTCGGAGTGGCTGGAGTCGAGCGACGAGGCCGACTTCGACCTCATCGAGATCAGCCTCGACCAGATGGAGGCGGCCGTCTCGGCCGGCGAGCGCAAGCAGGCCGAGCAGGCACGGCTCACGGCCTACGCGTTCTTCGAGTTCGGACCGGAGATCAAGCTGCGGGCGTTCGACCCCGGCCTGGTGACCGAGGTGGAGGGCCTGATCTGGTACGGCGCCCGGGACCGGCCCGGCCTGGCGGAGCTGATCGCCGACGACCGCGGCGCGCGCGAAGTGCGCGAGACGCGGCTGGTGCTCGACGAGGCGCTCGACGAGGCCAAGGCCAAGACCGGTGACGGGGCCAGCGCCACCACCGTCATCACCAACGCCGCCCTGATCGTCTTCCGGGAGGGTCTCGAGGCGATCCTGATCATCGCCGCGATCACCGCCTCGATGATCGGCGTCAACCGCAGGCTGCGCCGCCCGGTGCTGCAGGGCGCGCTGCTGGCGCTGCCGGCGAGCGTGCTCCTGTGGTTCATCGCGCAGCTCGTGCTCGACTCGCTGGCCCAGTACGGCGAGAAGCTCGAGGCGGTGGTCGGCCTGGTGGCCATCGGCGTGCTGCTGCTGGTGCTCAACTGGTTCTTCCACCGCGTCTACTGGACGGAGTGGATCGCCGGCCACCGCAAGCGCGGCAAGGCGATCGCGGCGGGCGGCGGCGTCACGGCCGGCACGCTGGTGGGGCTCTACCTCGTTGGCTTCACCAGCGTGTTTCGAGAGGGCTTCGAGACGGTGCTGTTCCTCCAGGCGCTGGAGCTGAGCTCGGGCACCGGCATCGTCCTGGCCGGGGTGTCGCTCGGCCTCGTGGCCACCGCGATCGTCGGGGCCGTGACGTTCGCCCTCGAGCGTCGACTGCCCTACAAGAAGATGCTCGTGGTCACGGGCGTGCTGATCGCTCTCGTCCTCGTGGTGCTGGTGGGCAACACCGTGCGCACCCTGCAGGGAGTCGGATGGCTGAGCATCACTCCGGTCGACGTGGCTCTCCCGCTCTGGATGGGCACCTGGCTCGGCGTCTATCCGACGGTGGAGACGCTCGGCGCGCAGCTCGCGGCCCTGGTGTTCGTGATCGGCAGCTACTACGCCGCGGAGTGGGTGCGCAAGCGGCGGCCGCGCCGGAAGGCTCGCGTCAAGGCCCCCGCTCCCTCGGCCGCGTCCAACGGCAGCGCGAACGGTCGCGCCAACGGCGCACCGACCGGCCCGGATGCCGTTCCCGGCCCGGCGCAGCGCGACAAGATCAACCGCTAACGCTCGCGCGCCGAGCGCAGCAGCGCCCAGGCGTCGGCCGGCTCGCCGAGGTGTGAGAGCTTCTCCGGGTTGACCACCGAGTTGATCGCCTGGATGCGGCCCTCCGCGATGTCGAGCGCCCACACCGCGATCAGGCGGCCCTCGGGGTCGCGCACGATTGCGCCCGCCTGCCCGTTGACCTCCGTGGGTTCCGTGGTGATGCCCGCGATGCGGCGCACCTGCTTCGCCCAGTTGGCGAGCGTGCGCACGACCCGGTTGCGGCCATAGAGAGCGCGGGCGATTGCGGGCGCCTTGCCGCCGCCGTCGCCGTGGAGCACCACGTCTTCGGCCAGGAGTGACTCGAGCGTCTCCATGTCGCCGTCGCCGACGGCGGCGAAGAAGCGCTGGGCGAGCTCTTCACGGTGCTCCCGCGAGGCTTCGTAGCGCGGCCGGCGCTCCGCCACATGCCGGCGCGCGCGGGCAGCGAGCTGCCGCGCGTTCGCCTCGCTCTTGCCCACGATCGTCGCGACGTCCTCGTACGGATAGTCGAACACGTCGTGCAGCAGGAACGCGGCGCGCTGCTCCGGCGAGAGGCTTTCGAGCAGGACGAGAAAGGCCACCGACAGCGAGTCGGCCAGCTCGGCGCGGTTGGCCGGGTCGTCGCCCTCGCTCGTGACGAGTGGCTCCGGCAGCCACTCGCCCACGTAGGTCTCGCGCCGAACGCGGGCGGAGCGCAGCACGTCGATCGAGAGGCGCGTGACCACGGTGGCCACGTACGCCCTCGGCGACTCGATCCGCTCGCCCGACCCCAGGACGCGGTGCAGGCGCAGGAGGGCGTCCTGCACCACGTCCTCGGCCTCGCTCACGCTGCCGAGCATCCGGTAGGCGATCGCAAACGCCGGTGGGCGCAGCTCCTCGTAGAGCGCGGCATCGGTCACGGCTAGGCCAACCCTGACACGAAGCCCTCGCGCCAGCTGGAGTAGCCGGGTTGCCAACCGAGTTCGCGCTTGGCCTTGGCGTTCGACGCCCCTCGGAGCTCGGTCATCATGACCGTCACCAGCTCGCCCGCGGCGAGCCGCCCGAGCCAGCGCGGGAGCCGCCTCGGCGGCTTGGCCCCGACCGCTCCGGCCGCGACGGGGAGCCACTCGGCCACGGGGGCGGGCTCGTCGTCGACCACGTGGTAGATGCCGGGCTCGCCGTGCTCGACCGCGGCCGCGGTGGCCCTGGCGGCGTCGTCGATGTGGATGAACGACCAGACGCCGCCGCCGTCACCCACCAGCGGGAACTTGCGTTGCCGAATCGCCTGAATGTACTCACCCTCCGGATTGAGGCCCAGTGAGGTTCCCGGGCCGTAGAAGCCGCCGTAGCGCAGCACCACGCCCTCCGTCCAGCCGGCACCCGTCACCGCCGCCTCCAGATGCAGGATGGCGTCGAGCGTCGTGCGGATTGCGCTCGGAGGCGACGTGTCGATTGGATCCTCTTCGGTCTTGACCGGTCCACCCACCCGCGCGAACGGCCAGCCGGCGAAGCTCTGGGCGACGAACCGTCGAACGCCCAGCGCGCGACCCGCGGACAGGAGGGTGTCCGTGCCCTCGGTGCGAAGGCGGTTGGTCTCGGCGAAGTCGCGCTCGAAGTGCCGCAGGTCGAGCGAGCCGGGGATCGCCGTCATCTGATGGACGATCACCTCCGGCTCGGCCTCGCTGACGGCGCGCGCGAGGGCATCGGGGTCGAGGGCGTCGGCCACCACCGGTCGCGCCCCGGCGTCCCAGATGCTCTTCACCTTCGCCTCGCTGCGCGTGAGGCCGGACACCTCGTGCCCGTTTGCCACCAGCAGCGGCACGAGCCGCCTTCCGAGTGCTCCTGTTGCGCCTGCTACGAAGATCTTCATGACGTCTCCTTTCGTGTGTTCTGCCCTGGAGACGAGATGGGTGCCGGCCCTGTGACACCTGGACGGATGATCCACCCCTGCGGGGTTGTCTGCGCTCCCTGCGCTAGATCGGCGCGCCGAGTCTGAGCCATTTCCGTGCGCGGCGGCGCCGCGTGCGCCCCACCGGGTAAACGTCCGCCTGTGGAGGCAGGGGCTCGCACCTCAGGGTTGCGTGCGACGACCGCAGTGGTCGCGCTGGCCGGTGCGCTCACGGCGGCCGGTGCACTCGCCGGGCCGGCCGTTGCAGCACCATCGGTGCAGATCGGTGGCAGCGTCGATCAGGTTGGCGCGCAGGTCGCGTCGGCCGTGCCGGCCGCGGCTCCAGTCGTAGAGGCCGCGACCGGCGTCACCGCCGTCGTAGAGCCGGTCGTCCGGCCGGCCACGGGCGCCGTGGACGCCGCGGCCCGGGTTGTCGAGCCGCCGGTGCGCCACGTGGAGACGGCCGCCCGCGACGCCGTCCAGCAAGCCGTCCGGGCTGCGCCGGCGCCGGCCGGGGCGGTCGAGCGCGCGGCCCCTCCGAGCACTCCGAGCCCAGCCGCCCAGCCCTCACCGCACCTCGAGCGAACCCGCGGGGAGGGCGAGGCCTCCGGCGCGCGCCGACTCGCGGCCGGCGCACTCCCGGCGGCCGGGCAGCGGCTCGCCGGCCGATCGAAATGCCGCGAGCGCCGGCGCCCGCGGCACCGCAGCCACCGGTCCAAAGACGATCCGTCTGGCGATCCTTCGGCCACGTCCTCCGCGCCCTCTCCCGGCGCGGGCTCCGTGGCTGCCGCCGGTGCCGCCGCGGCGGGCCTCGGCACCGGGCTGGCGCTGCTGGTGCTCGGATTGTTCCTCGCCGCCCCCGGCACCGGCCGCCGCCTCAAGCTTCCCGCGCCGGCCTTCAGGCCGCCGGTCCTCGTCCTTCAGCTCGAACGCCCCGGCTAACGGGCCCAGGGGCCCCATCCGACGCCGGAGAACCGTCCGGCGCAGTTCGAGAACCGAGACGAAGGGATTCGAAAATGAAGCGCAGTTTCCTGACGCTGGGCGCGAGCATGCTCGCCCTGGCGCTGACGAGCGGGCCCGCCTGGGCCGCGCAGGTGGTGGACGAGTCGATCCTGGCCGCACAGGCCGGCTCGGCGGACGTAAACGCGCCGGTGAGGGTGCTGAGCGACGGGGCCAATGGCTCCGCCGCGGCGGCCCCCGCGGCCGGGCCGCAGCAAGCCGGCGGCTCCATCGGGGGCGCGCAGGTGGGCGCCGTGACGGTGGATGCCCCGGTGCGTGTGCTCAGCGGCGGTGACAACGGATCGGCGCCGGCCGGCGGCTCCGGCGGGGCTCGGAGGTCGCAGTCGGTCAACGACTCCGTGGGCGCCGCTCAGGTGGGCTCGGTCGACGCCAGCGCCCCGGTTCGGGTGGCCAGCGACGGCGAGACGGCTCGTCGGCGGGTCGGCCGGCCCCGGGGCACAGCAGTCGGGCGATGACTCGCTGGGCAGCGCACAGGTCGCGGGCCTCTCGGCGGACGCTCCGGTGCGGGTGCTCTCAGATGGCGACGGCGAGGGCTCCACGAGTGGCGGCGGCACGTCCTCCGGCACGCAGTCCGGCTACGGACTCCACGGGCGCGATCCAGGTCGGATGGCTCGATGTCGAGGCCCCGATTCGAGTGATGAGCGCCGAAGACGAGTCGTCGTCCGCCGCTCTCGGGCGCGGTCGTGGAGCCGAGCACAGCGGGCCAGGGGGGACCCTCGGCCGGCGACGGCGGAGCGACCCGCTGACGGCGGAGCGCAGGGCGGCGCCACCGCCCGGGTCGGCACGGTCGCGCCCAGTCGCCACGGGCCCGCGGGCGAGTCCGTCGCGACGGCCACCGATGTCGTGGGGACGCTCGACGACGAGGCGGCCTCGCGTCTGCCCGTCGCCGGCCTCGGGCTTGCCGGGCTGCTGATGCTCGGCCTGCTCTCGCTGGCGGGCGGAGCGGGGTTGCGGTTGACCCAGCGCTGAATTAAGCGAACCGCGGCGTGCGCCGCCGGGGACGTGCGTCCCCGGCGGCGCGCTGCCGCTCAGGCGCTCCCGCCTACTCGATCCAGGAAGCCACTTCCTTCTCGTTGGCCTCCACCCAGTCCTGCCCGGCCTGCTCCGGGTCGACCTTGTCGCCGGCGATGGCCTTGGCCACCTCTTCCTGCTGCTCGTTGGTCAGCGTCATGTTCTCGAGCACCGGGAAGGCGGGCGAGCCGCTCTCGGCGAACTTCTTGCTGAACAGCTTGTTGATCGTCGTCACGTCGTACTCGCACTTGTACTGCTCCGGATCGCCGCCGGCCTTGGCGTCGTCCTGGCAGTCCTTGGGCGCCTCGCTGCGCGGCGGCAGCATGACCTCGGCGAGGTCGTACTCCTGGTTGAAGTACTGAGGCGTGTACCAGTAGAAGATCACCGGCTCCTCCTGCTTGTACAGCTGGCTCCAGCGCGCCACCTGCGCGGGCTCGGCCCCCGCGGTCACGTGCTTGAAGTTCAGGTCGAGCGCCTCGATCAGCTCCTTGTCCTTCTGGACGTACGACGGGTCGCCGCCGAGGAACGTGCCCTGGTCGCCCGACTCGGCCGTCTTGAAGATGTCCTCCTTGCCCTTCAGGCCTTCCCAGGTCTTGAAGTCCGGATTCTCGTCCATCAGGTACTTGGGAATGAACCAGCCGATGTGGCCTTCCACGCCCAGCGGTCCGCCCTGCACGACGGTGCCCGCCTTGTCGATGTACTTCTCGTACTCGGCGGTGTGCTCCCAGTCCTCGAGCACGGCGTCGACCTTGCCGTCGGCCATCGCCTGGAACACCGGGATCTCCGCGATCTTGGTGATCTCCACCTCACAGCCGAGCTCGTTCTCGAGCACCGCCTTGGCGATGTAGGTGTTGGCCGTCGAGCCGGCCCACGCCTGCTCGTTGAGCACAACCTTGCCGCAGTCGGTGGTGCCGGCGTCGGCGCTGCCGCCGTCGCCGCTCCCCTCCTCGTCCTTGTCCTCGCCGCAGGCAGCCACGAACAGTGCCAGCGCGAGCGCGAGGACGACCAGCATCAGACGTCTGCCCGTCATACGAGTCCCCTCCTCCATGCGATACCTCCTGTCCCGAACCAATCGGGTCATTGCGTGTGAACTTGCGTCCTTCGAAGTTTCAGGCGCCCGGCCGGCGCGCGGGCAGTTCCTGCCGTGTATCGGTCCGGCCGCGAGTGACGCGGTCGAGTGCGATCCCGAGTGCGAGGATCGCGAGCGAGGCCACCACGCCCTCGCCGAACTCATTGCGCTGCAGGCCGCGGGCCACCAGGTCGCCGAGAGCGCCTGAGCCCACCAGCCCGCCGATCACCACCACGGCGAGGACCAGGATGATCCCCTGGTTGATCCCGAGCATGATCGAGTCGCGGGCGAGCGGCACCTTGACCTTGGCGAGCACCTGCATCCGTGACGCGCCGAACGCCGAGGCGGCCTCCACGGCCGCCGGCGACACACCGCGCACCCCGTTCGTGACCAGTCGGATCACCACCGGGATCGCATAGAGGACCGACGCGACCACGCCCGGGATCCGCGACACCGGCATCAGATAGATGAACGGAATGATGTAGACGAGCTGTGGCAGCGTCTGCAGCGTGTCCAGCAGCGGGCGCAACAGGCGCTCGACCCGCGGGCTCTCGGCCGCCCAGATTCCGATCACGACGCCGAAGGCCACGGCCAGGAACGTCGCGACGAGCACCTGCGAGGCGGTGTCCATTCCCGGATCCCACACGCCCAGCACGCCGATGGCCGCGAGCATGATCAGCGCGGTCAGGGCCGGCCGGGGGCCGCTCACCACCAATGCGATGGCCGCGAGCCCTGCGAGCGTCACGAACCAGGCGCCGTCGACCAGGAACACCCGCAGCGGCTCCAGCAGGTACTCGAGCAGGAAGTTCCCGATCGGCTCGGTGATGCCGAACACGAACGAGTCCGGATCCTGCACGTAGTCGAGCACCGACTGGATCCAGCTCAGCAGGTCGGCCTGAATCGTGGCCGTGTAGACGGTCGAGGCGGTCTCGAACTCATCCGGGTAGATCGAGTCGGCGCCCAGCGCGCGCGCGACGAGCACGATCACCGCGATGCCGGCGAAGGTCGCCAGCGTCTGTATGCGGGCTCGCCGCCGCCCCTCGTCCGTCAGGTGGCGCCGGGTCGGGTCGGTGCGCTCGGCGATCGCCGACGTGGCACGGTCGAGCGCGATCGCCATGATCACGATGGCGAGGCCCGCGAGGATGGCGAGTCCCGGGTTCGAGTAGAGCCCGTTGGTGACCACGTCACCCAGCCCGCGCCCTCCGATCAGGCCCGGCGATCACCACCAGCGAGAGCGCGAACATGATCGTCTGATTGAGCGCCAGCAGCAGCTGGCGGCGCGCCAGCGGAAGCTGGACCTTGAACAGCGTCTGGGCGGACGTCGACCCGAACGCCTTCGCCGCTTCCACGGACTCGGCCGTCACGCCGCGGATTCCGAGCGCCGTGATCCGCACCGCCGGCGGAATGGCGTAGATCATCGTGCAGATCACGGCCGCCGCCGGACCCACCGAGAACAGGATCACCACCGGCATCAGATACGCGAACGCGGGCACGATCTGCATCGCGTCCAGGGCCGGGGTGATGCCGCGGTAGAAGCGATCCGAGCGGCCGGCGATCACGCCGAGCGGCACGCCCACGGCCAGCGAGAGCACGACCGCCGCCGACATCAGGGCGAGCGTCTGGATGCTCTCCTCCCAGAGTCCCATCAGGGCGAACGAGACGAAGGCGCCTGCCACGATCAGGGCCGGCCGCCAGCCGCCGAAGCGCAGGACCACCAGCACGGAGGCGGCGATCGTGCCGACCCAGGTGAGCCAGAGCAGGACGTTGTTGATCGCGGTGACAAGCCATTCCGCGAGAGCGCGGAAGCCGTCGAAGATGGCGAAGACGATGTTCGGGTTTTCGGCCGTCCGCTGCTCGAGCAGCCAGGTCTGGGCGCTGTCGAGGCGCTCCGGCAGCGCCTGCCAGGTGAGTGAGGCCGGCCACGGGAAGTCGCCTCGGAGCGCGGCGAACGCGACCAGCATCAGCCCCACGATCACGGCCACCTGCACCGGCCGGCTGCGCCAGCGCGCGCCGGCGCGACGAGCGCCGGCGCTGCGACCCTGCCGCTAGCTACTGCCACCGGCTGCCTCGGGCTCGCCGGCCATCGAGTCGAGAATGGCCACGCGGTCGACCACGCCGACCACGCGCCCGTTCTCGGTGACCGCCACGACCCCGTCGGTTGCCGCGACCACGGGACGCTGTCCCCGACGGTGGTCGCGACGTCGAGCTCCGGTCCCCCGTCCGCCTCGCCGGGGCGTGGCATCGCGCATCACCGAGCGCAGCGTCAGGACGTGGGTGCGCGGGATGTCGCGCACGAAGTTGGCCACGTACTCATCGGCGGGCGAGCCGACGAGCTCCTCGGGCGTCCCGAGCTGGACGATCGCGCCGTCGCGCATGATCGCGATCCGGTCGCCCAGCCGCAGCGCCTCGTTGAGGTCGTGGGTGATGAACAGCATCGTCTTCCCGGTCTCCACCTGGAGCCGGCATGACCTCGTCCTGCATGTCGCGCCGGATGAGCGGGTCGAGCGCGCTGAACGGCTCGTCGTAGAGCATCAGCTTGGGATCGACCGCGAAGGCCCGGGCCAGGCCCGACGCGCTGCTGCATGCCGCCGGAGAGCTGGTCGGGGAACTGGTAGGCAGCGTCCTCGAGTCCCGACGAGCTCGAGGATCTCGTTGGCGCGCGCCATGCGCTCGGGCTTCGGCACGCCCTGGATCTCCAGGCCGAAGGCGGCGTTCTCGATCACGCGGCGGTGGGCGAGCAGACCGAAATGCTGGAACACCATCGCGACCGTGTGGCGGCGCAGTTCGCGCAGCTCGTCCGCATCGGCCGCCAGCACGTCGCGGCCGGTGATGCTGATCCGGCCCGCGCTCGGCTCGATCAGGCGGATCAGCGTCCTGACCAGGGTGGACTTGCCGGAGCCGGACAGGCCCATCACCACGAACATCTCGCCCGGCTTGATCTCGATCGACACGTCGCGCACGGCGATCGACGCCGCCGGTCTTCTCGCGCAGCTCGGCGCGCGAGAGCTCGGCGTCCGGCGTGCCGATGATGTCGTCGCCGTCGGGCCGAAGACCTTCCAAACGCCTTCCGCGCGGACGACCGGCTCGCCCCTGGAGAGCCGGCTGGGGGCGCCTCCAGGTGTCTGGACGGCGCCGGTACCGTGCGCGTCGGTCATCCGAGGCGATGATATATCAGGCCTCGGCCCCCGCCAGCGGTCTGCGCGTCGCCTGACGCTGAGCGAGCGCCTCAGGACGGATCAGGACCGTCTGCAGCTCGGTCAGCGTGTCCATCGGGTAGCGACCGCCGACCCGTCCGATGCCGCTCTCGGAGCGCGCCCGGCCGCCCCAGGGGAGGTGCGGCTCCCAGTAGTTGGTGGTCTCGTTGATGTTCACGAGGCCCATGTGGACCGAGTCGGCGTAGCGCATCCCGGCGCCGAGGTCGGCGGTGAAGATCGCCGCCATCAGCCCGAAGGTCTGGGCGTTCGTCTGCTCGATCGCGTCCTCGAGCGAGCACGACGCTCATGATCGGCGCGATCGGCCCGAAGGTCTCCTGGGTGACCGCGATCGAGTCAGCGGGCACCTCGTCCAGCACCGTCGGCTCCCAGTAGAGGCTGGTCGGGAAGCCGGCCGCGCGGCTGCCGCCGGTCACCACGCGCGCGCCGCGCTCGACGGCGTCGCCCACGTGCTCGTCCATCTTCGCGGCGCCCGCCTCGTTGTTGACGGGACCCATCGTCGTCGTGTCGTCGAACGGGTCGCCGAGCCGGACCTCGCGCTCGACCTCGCCGGCCAGCAGCTCGACGAACTCCTCGCGCACCGCCTCGTGCACGAGCAGCCGCTCGGCCGCGGAGCAGCTCTGGCCGGCGCCGAGGAAGCAGCCGACGCGCGCGGCGTCGGCCGCCGCGGCGAGGTCGGCGTCGTCCATCACGACGAACGGCCCGTTGCCGCCCATCTCGAGCAGCTGCGCCTTGCCGGCCGCCTGGCGCGAGACGATCAGGCCGGTCTGCGTCGAGCCGGTGAACGCCACCGCGCGCGTGCCGGGATTGACCGCCAGCTCGTCGCCCACCTCCGGGCCCTGGGCCGAGCACGAAGTTGAAGACGCCCGGCGGCAGGTCCGCCTCCGCCACGCACTCCGCGAGCAGCGCCGGAGCAGACGGCGGTCGAGGGAGCGGGCGTCCACACCACGCAGTTGCCGCAGGCGAGCGCGGGGGCGAGCACCTCGGCCGGCATCGTGTAGGGCCAGTTCCACGGCGTGATCAGACCGAGCACGCCGAGCGGCCGCCGCAGCAGCAGCACGCGCCGGCCCGGGCGCGGCGCTCTCGGGGATCGTGCCGTGCATCCGCTTGCCGTCCTCGGCGGCCATGCGGAAGAACTCGACCAGCTCGCCCACCTCGACCTCGGCCTCCGCCTTGAGCGGCTTGCCCTGGTCGAGGGTCAGCACGCGGGCGAGCTCGTCGCGCGCCGCTCGCACGCGTCGGCGACGCGGTGGAGGAGCGCGGCGCGCTCGAAGCCGGTGCGCGCGGCCCAGGCCGGGAAGGCGGCGTTCGCCGCGGCGATCGCGCGCCGGGCGTCCTCGCGGTCGCCCTCGGCCACCGGCCCGAGCGACTCGCCGGTCGCCGGGCTGGTGGCCTCGACGGTGGCGCCGCTCGCGGCGTCGCACCACTCGCCGTCTATGAACATGCGGGTGCTCAAGGCGCGGATTCGGGCATCGCCGCCGTCTCGGCGACGGCCGGCGACGCCGACTCGTACCGGTGCGACTCCAGCACGCCGGTCCTGTGGCGCTGAACGAACCAGTACCAGGCGAGGCCGCCGAAGAAGACGATTCCGATGAACAGGACCGCGCCGTACTGCAGGTACCAGTGGAACGGCTCGGTCGCGTTGTAGACGTCCTTTCGCGGCCAGGCCAGGTTGATCGCCATGAAGGTGCCCCAGCCGACGGCGAGCAGGTTGATCGGCAGCCCCCACTTGCCGAGCGTGAAGAAGCGCCCCTTCGTCGTCCTTCGGCGGCCACTCGCCCTTGAACCGCTTGCGCAGCATCGGCACCGTGACCAGCAGATAGGCGATGTAGATCATGATGATCCCGATGCTCGTGATCACCGTGAAGATCTGATCGTTGCCGATGTTCACGACGAGGATCAGGATCGCGAGAACGCCGCTGATCACGGCCGGCACGATCGGCGTCTTCGTCTTCGGATGAACCGTCGCGACGCGCTCACCGGCAGGCAGGTTGTTGTCGCGCGCCATCGCGAACGCCATGCGGATCGTCGCGGTGTGGACGGCCAGGCAGCAGACCGTGACGGCGATCACCACGCAGATCAGGAAGATCTTCCCGACGGTGTCGCCGAAGACGTCGAGGATGATGTACTGGAGCCCGCCGAACTCGCCGATCTCGGGCGCGTTGATGTTGCCCACGGCCATCATCGCGAACAGGATGATCAGCCCGCCGAGCACGAACGAGGCGATCACGGCGCGCATGATCGCTATCGGCGCCGTCTTGCGCGGCTCGTGGGTCTCCTCGCCGAGCGAGCTCGCGGTGTCGAAGCCGTACATCACGTAGGCCGAGGCGAGCGAGGCGGCGAGGAAGGCGCCGAAGTAGCCCCACTCGTGGCCTGCGCCGGTGCCCTGCGTCTCGAACACCACGTCCGGACCGCGCGTGGCGCTGGCGAGCAGCGCGACGATCAGGACCACGGCCGCGATCAGCTCGATGAAGACGCCCGAGCTGTTGATGCGGGACATCAGCTTCACTCCGAGCGCGTTGATCAGCGTCGTGAAGACGATCAGGACGGTGCCCAGGATCACTGCATTGATGGCGAAGTCGTTCTCGCCTGAGCCGTCGCCGTAGAACTGGAAGAAGTCCGAGATCTCGGGCAGCGTGATCTGGTAGGCGAGCGCGACGGCGGCGATCGTCACGATCGAGGCCGTGAGCATCATCCAGCCGCCCAGCCAGGCGACGGTGGCGCTCGCGAGCATCTTGCCCCAGTTGTAGATCGAGCCCGCCACGGGGAAGTTGGCCGCCAGCTCGGCGAAGCAGAGCGCGACCATCAGCTGGCCGACGAACACCATCGGCCAGGTCCACCAGTACGCCGGGCCGCCGAAGGCGAAGCCGAAGTAGAAGAGCTGGAAGACGCCGGTGAGGATCGAGATGTAGCTGACCCCGGCGGCGAAGCTCGCGAACCTGCCGATGCTGCGGTCGAGCTCCTGCTTGTAGCCGAAGTCCGCAAGCTCGTCGGAGTGATCGCCGGCAGCTGGTCGTCGCCACGTCACCCTCCCTCGTCGCTTGGCCGGGACCGGCGCGAATATCTCGCGCGGCGAGGGCCGCGTGTCAAGAGTGATATATCTGCTGCCGAGTCGGCCCGTCCGATCGCCGGATCGGCAGCTCGCCATGCACGACATCGCCGAGTTCCTGCGCCGCCATCCGCCGTTCGACACGCTCGACGAGGAGACGCTCGCCAGCGTCGCGGCGAGCGCCGAGATCGAGTTCCACGCCGGCACGCGACGCGATCTCGAGAGCGCCGAGGCCACCTCCGAGTTCGCCTACGTGGTGCGCCGCGGGTCGGTCGAGCTCCTGATCGACGGCCGGCTGCTCGACCTGCTCGGCGAGGGCGAGATGTTCGGCTTTGCCTCGCTGCTCGAGGAGGCGCCGCTCGGCTTCGTCGCGCGCGCGGCCGAGGACACCCTCGTCTACCGCTTCCCGGAGCGCGGCGATCCGGCCGGTGCTCGAGCGGCCGGCGGCGGCGCGCTTCCTCGCCCGCTCGATGGCCAAGGGCGTGCGCCTGCTCGCCGGGCAGGACGGCCACCCCGCCACCGGCCGCGACCGGCCGGTCCGCGAGCTGATCCGCGCCCGGCCGCTCGTCTGCCCGCCCGAGACCGGGGTGCAGGACGCGGCGCGGCGGATGGTCGAGGCGGGGCGTCACGTGCGTCGTCGTCGACCTGGGCGACACGCTCGGCATCGTCACCGACCGCGACATCCGCACGCGGGTGGTCGCCGCCGGCGCCGGCCCGGAGACGCCGCTGTCCGAGGTGATGAGGGCGCCGGCGTGGACGGTCGCCGCCGACCGCCCCGGCACCGAGGCGCTGCTCGAGATGCTCGACCACGGCATCCGCCACCTGCCGGTGCTCGACGCCGGCGGCGGCTTGTCGGCGTGCTCGACGACGTCGACCTGATGGCGAGCGAGCACCGCGCGCCGTTCCGGCTGCGCGCTCAGTCGCGCGTGCCGCGACCGCGCAGGCGGTGGCCGCGGCCGCGGCCGAGCTGCCCGACATGGTCATCGCGCTGCACGAGGCCGACCTGCCCGCGCTGGCGATCAGCCGCACGATCTCGGGCATCCACGACTCCATCACGCGGCGGCTGATCGAGCTCGCGCACGCAGGAGCTCGGCGCGCCGCCCGTCCCGTACACCTGGCTGGCGATGGGCAGCTTCGGGCGGCGCGAGCCGTTCCCGAGCTCCGACGTGGACTGCGCCGTGGCCTGGGAGGGACCCGACGACGATCCCGAGCTCGCGGGCAGATCAGGCCGTCGCCGAGCGGGTGCTCGACGGCCTCGACAGAGCGGCTTGCCTCCGACGACAACGGCGCCGTGGCGTCGAACCCCCTGTTCGCGCGCTCGATCGCCGCTGGGAGGAGGCGGCCCGCTCGTGGGTGGAGGACCCCGACCGCGACCGCGGGCTGATGCTGCTCTCGGTCGTGGTCGAGAGCGACCCCGTGTGGGGCCAGACCACCGTGGCCGAGCGGCTCTCCGCGGCGTTCGCGCGCTCGCGCGCCGGCGCAGGCTGATGCTCCGCGCCTGCTGGCGCGCCGCGCCTGGCGAGCACGGCCCCCGACCGGCTTCCTGCGCGACTTCGTGCTGCACTCGACCGGCGAGCGCAAGGGCGTGCTCGACATCAAGCACGGCGGCCTGCTCCCGATCGAGTCGCTCGCGCGCTGGGCCGGGCTCGCGGCGGGCGTGGCTGCGGCCTCGACCCCGGCGCGCCTCGACGCCGCCGAGGCGGCCGGCACGCTCGCCGCCGACGACGCCGCCGATCCTGCGCGACGCCTTCGAGCTCGTCTGCGCGCTGCGGATGGAGCACCAGGTCGCGCAGCTGCGGGCGGGCAGGCGCCGGACGACCTGATCGAGCCCGGGACGCCTCGCGCCGCTCACGCGCACGGCGCTGAAGGAGGCCTTCCGGGCGGTGCGGCGCGTCCAGCGCGGGATCGCCGGCGAGCGAGCGCTGGCGAGCTATTGAGAGCGCCCGCGCACCCGTTGGCGCAACGCGCCGCTTCGTCGCTGGTCGACATCGAGACCACGGGGCTCGATCCGCGCACCGACGAGGTGATCTCCTTCGCGGCCGTGCCGGTCGACGGCGGGCGGGTCGTGGCCGCCGCGACGGTGCGGGGCTCGTGCGCCCCGCGCTCGCCGCCGGCGGCCGTCGGTCGAGATCCACGGCCTGCGGGCGGCGGACCTGGCCGCCGCCCCGCCGGCGCCGCGGCGCTCGCCCCGCTGGTGGCCGCCCTGCGGGGCCGGATTCCCGGTCGCCCACGCCGCCTGGGTGGAGCGGGCTTCCTCGCCCCGCGCCTGCGCCGCGCTCGGCTTCGGCTTCCGCGCCGGATGGTCGACACCGCGCTGCTGTGGCGGCTGCTCTCGTATTGCGCGGCGAGCGGCGACCCCGGGCAGCTGCGCGCTCGCGGCGGTGGCCGCCGGGCTCGGGCTTGCCCTCCCACCGCCCGCACGAGGCGGAGGGCGACGCGCTGACCACCGCCCAGGCGTTCCTCGCGCTCGCCACGCATCTCGAGGCGCACGGGCGCGGCCGCGGTCGGGCGTCTCACGGGTGCGCGCTGGACGTGCGCGCCGTGGCGAGCTCCTGGGGCGCCGGCTCAGCCGCGGCTGAAGGCGGCCAGGATCTCGCGCTGGAACTCGAGCACGTGCTCGCGCATGATCGTCGCGGGCGCGCGCGCCGTCGCGGTCGAGCAGCGCCTCGAGCAGGTGCATCTGGTCGTGGACGGCGTGGCCGAGGCCGGGCACGCGGTCGAGCACGAGGTACCAGATGCGCAGCGAGTGCGTGAAGTAGCGCTCGAGCGTCTCGACCAGATAGGGGTTGCCGGCCGCCTCCCAGGTGAAGCGGTGGATGCGCTCGTCGAAGCGCATCAGCCACTCCTGGTCGTCCGGGCGCGTGACCTCCTCGACTTCGGCCAGCAGCGCCTCGGCCGCTCGCTGCCTCGTCGTCCATGCGCATGCGCCGCGAGCTCCGCCGCGTAGGCCTCGAGCTCGCGCGCACCTCGGTGATGTTCACGATGTCGGAGGCCTCGACCTCGGTTACGAACGTGCCGCGCCGCGGCTGCACGGTCACGAGGTTCTCGAGTGCAGCCGCTTTACCGCCTCACGCAGGGGAGTGCGGCCGATCTCCATCTCGCCGCATGAGCTCGTCCTCGCGCAGCGCCGTGCCGGGGGCGATCTGCAGGGTCACGATGCTGTCGCGCAGCTCCAGGTAGGCGCGTTCGGCCACCAGCCGAGGCGAGGGTACGACGGACTTGGGTGGGGGAGGGTTCTGCCGCCATCGCTCCAGGAGTACCGGGCAACACGATGCTACCTTGATATATCAGCATGCGCGCGGGCGTCGCCGCGGCCCTCAGCCCGCCGGACGGCGAACGACCGGCGGGCGCGAGCAGTCGTTCGCCGGTGCTTCTCGCCGATCTGCTTCGACGTGCCCGCTTCGAGGTACTACCGCTCGAAGGTACCGAGGAATCGGTGCGCGAGCACCTGGGGACCGATGTCAAGGTCACGGTCACCGCTTCGCCGACGAGGGGCCTTGACGCGACCTCGACCTGAGCGAGCGCCTCGCCCGGGCGGGCTACCGCGTGGAGCCGCACCTCTCGGCGCGCCTGGTCACCGACCGCTCCACCTCGACGCAATCCTCGACCGGCTGCAGGCCGGAGGGATCACCGACCTGTTCGTGCTGGCCGGCGATCCGCCCGAGCCGGCCGGCGAGTTCCACGGCGCGGCCGACCTGCTCGAGGCGATGGGACCGCGCCGTGCCGAGTTCGAGGCGATCGGGATCACCGGCTACCCGGAAAGCCACCATCTGATCTCCGACGAGGAGACGATCCGGGCGATGTTCGCCAAGGCGGAGATGGCCACCCACATCGTGAGCCAGCTCTGCTTCGACGCCGAGGTGATCAGCGGCTGGGTGGAGAAGGTCCGCCGGCGCGGCACCCGGCTACCGATCTGGATCGGCCTGCCCGGCCAGGTCGACTACCGAAAGCTTCTCCGCGTCTCGATGAAGATCGGGCTGGGCGAGTCCACCCGCTTCCTGCGCCACCACGGCAGCTGGGTGTCGCGGCTTCTGTCCCGTCAGTTCAAGCCCGACCGGCTGGTGACCCAGCTCGCGCCCTTCATCGCCAACCCGGCCTGGAATGTCGCCGGCCTCCACCTCTATACCTTCAACGAGGTGGAGCGCACGGAACGCTGGCGCCGGAGGATGCTGGCTGAGCTGGACCCTCGATGAGGATCGCGGTGTGGGGGACGGCCGTGGCGCTGGCCGCGGCGGGAAGCGCAGTGATCGCAAGCTCCGCCTCGGACCACACCTGGCGGCCGCCTCCGGCCGACGCGAAGTTCGACTACCAGATTGGAGGGGACTACCCGCCGCCTCGCGGGGTGGGCGTGGTCTCGCGCGACTGGTTCAGCGGCGCGGCGCTCGCCGGCACCTACTCCATCTGTTACGTCAATGCGTTCCAGACCCAGGACGACGAGGCCGGCGTGGAGCGGCCCGACGAGCGCTCGGCCTGGCCCCGGGACCTGGTCCTGCGCGAGCTGGGCGACGATCCGGGTGGGGCGGCGAGTACCTCGTGGATATCAGCTCGCAGGTCAACCGCAGACGCGCCGCGCGGCGCGTCCAGCCGATGATCGAGACCTGCGCGCGCAAGGGCTTCGCTGCCGTGGAGTACGACAACCTCGACTCGTGGACGCGCTTCGACGGGACGCCCCGCGCCGGCGATGTGCCCTTCGGCAAGCGCCAGGCGATCGCCTTCGCCGCACTGCTCACCCGCCGCGCGCACGCGCTCGGCCTCGCGGTCGCCCAGAAGAACACGCCGAGCCTGACCAGGCGCGAGGCGCGCCGGCGGATCGGCTTCGACTTCGCGATTGCCGAGGAGTGCGCCCGCTACGCCGAATGCGGTCGACTATCGTGGCGCTGTTCGGGAACCGGGTGATCGCGATCGAGTACCGCCGGCGCGACTTAGGCGGGCCTGCCGCACGGTGGGGGAGAGCGTCTCGGTGGTCCTGCGCGACCGCCGGATGGCGAGGCGCGCGTCCGCCAGCTACGTGTACCCCCTCGTGCTGAAATGAGACCTCGATATGCCCAGTGACCCTGTCGTAAGCAAGCTCGTGGCCGCCATCAACGCTGGAGATCGCGAGGGGTTTCTCGCAGTGCTGGCAGCGGGGGCCACGATGTCCGACGACGGCTCGGAGCGGAAGCTCGAGGAGTGGGTCGACGGCGAGATCTTCTCCTCCGACGGGCGGATGGAGATCGATCGCAGTCCGAGGACGGGCGAGCGCTCGTTGCCCGGTTCACGAACTCGACGTGGGGCGAGATGCGCACCAGGTGGCGCTTCGCGGTCGACGACAGGATCACTCGCTTCGACAGGTCAGGCGTAGGCCCGAGTCCAGCGACTCCGCCAGCAGCGTCGACACGTCCACCACGCGCATGTCGTCGCCGCGTGCCCGCACGCCGTCGTCGAGCATCACGGTGCAGAACGGGCAGGCCACCGCCAGCGTGTCGGCGCCGGTCTCGGCGGCCTCGCGGGCGCGCTCCTCGTTGATCTTGCCGCCGCGCTCCTCCATCCACATGTGGGCGCCGCCGGCGCCGCAGCAGAAGGTGCGCTTGCCGCTGCGCTCCATCTCCACCGGCTCGCCCACGGCCGTCGACCAGCTCGCGCGGGTCGGCCAGCACGTCGTTGTGGCGGGCCAGGTAGCAGGAGTCGTGGTAGGTGATCGCCTGCGCCGC
This sequence comes from uncultured Thermoleophilaceae bacterium, assembly GCA_963733655.1. Lineage (GTDB taxonomy): Bacteria > Actinomycetota > Thermoleophilia > Solirubrobacterales > Thermoleophilaceae > JACVRW01. Next base: position 287,895 of record CAVTEX010000005.1, on the reverse strand, counting down.
CCGTCGGCTCGCAGCCGGCCCTCGCGGACGAGGTCGGCGAGCAGCTCGGAGTGGTGGACGACCTCGTAGTCGCCGCCGAAGTCCGCGGTACTCGTTGCCGAGCGTGTTGAAGCAGTGCGGGCAGCTCGCCACGATCTTGGTCACGCCCGACTCGTTGAGCGTGCCACGTTCTGCTCGGCGTGGGCCTGGAAGAGGTACTCGTTGCCCATCCGGCGCGCCGGGTCGCCGGTGCACGACTCGCGCGGGCCGAGGATGGCGAAGTCCACACCCGCGGCCTTGAGCAGCTTGGCCGTCGACTCGGCCGCCGTGCGGGCGCGCTCGTCGAACGACGCGGCGCAGCCGACCCAGTAGAGGACCTCGGGAGCGGGATCGCCGGGCTCGAGCACCCGCACGCCCAGCCGCTCGGCCCACTCGGCCCGCTCGGTCTGCGGTTTGCCCCAGGGTTCGAGGCCCGCTCGACGTCGCGCAGCATCTGCTCGGCCTCGCTGGGGAAGCGCGACTCCATCATCACGAGATGACGGCGCAGGTCGACGATGTGGTCCACGTGCTCGATCGACACCGGGCACTCGCGCACGCACGCCCCGCAGGTCACGCAGTCCCAGACCACGTTGTCGGTCACGGCGCCGGGCACGAGCGGCGCCGGCTCGAAGCCCTCGGCGCCGCGCACGAGCGCCGGCCCCTCCTCGAAGACCTGGTCGCGCAGGGCCATGATGAGGAGCTTGGGCGACAGCTCCTTCCCGGTGGTCCAGGCCGGGCACACGTCCTGGCAGCGGCCGCACTCGGTGCAGGACATCGTGTCGAGGGTCTGCTTCCAGGTCAGATCGGGCACGCGTGCCGGCGCCGAAGCGCATCTCCTCCTCCGGGCCGTCGAACCGCAGCGGCTCGAGCCGGCCTCGCGCGCGCGTGCGCGCGAAGAAGACGTTGACCGCCGCGGTGGCGATGTGGAGGTGCTTGGAGTGGGGGAGGTAGGCGAGGAAGGTGAGGATGATCAGGACGTGCGCCCAGACGAACACGCGCTCCAGTACCTCGGTCGTCCCGTTGTCCGCGAACAGGCCCGAGAGCGCGTCCGACACCGGCGACCAGCCCGCCGGCCACTCGTTCAGGCCGAGCGCGATCCGCGACGCGTGCCAGAGCAGCAGCGTGGTGACGATGCCGGCGATCAGGGCCAGGATCAGGTCCGCCTCGCCGAGGTGACTCCCCTCGAAGCGCGCGGGCGCTGCACCTTGCGGATGATCAGCGCGCCGATCACACCCAGCAGCACGAGGGTGGCGAACACGTCGACGAGCAGCGCGAACCAGCCCTGGTGGCCCAGCCAGGGCAGGGTGGCGTCCTTGTCGACCGCGCCGATCATCGCGATCACGATCGTCGGGAAGAGGACGAGGAAGCCCCAGAAGATCGCGGCGTGGATCAGGCCGGGCACCAGCCGCTGGAGCAGCTTGCGCTGGCCGAGCACGATCTCGGCCTCGTTGCGGACGCGCCGGGGCACGTCGTCGAAGCGCTCGGTCGGCTTGCCCATCCGGACAAGGTCCACGAGCAGATGGGCACGGCGCGCGAACAGCACGCCGCTGACGGTCAGCGCAGCCGCGAGCGCCAGCGCTCCGACCAGCACGTCTATGGCGAGCGCGCCCTTCTGAGCTCTTCCGTGATCGCCGGGACGATCTCGGTCAGGTCGCCGATCACCGCGTAGTCGGCGCTGTTCAGAATCGGCGCCTCGGCGTCGGAATTGATCGCCAGGATCTTCTTCGCGCCCTTGCAGCCGGCGATGTGCTGGGTGGCCCCGCTGATGCCGCAGGCGATGTACAGGTCGGGCGACACCTTCGTGCCCGTCTGGCCGACCTGGTCGGTGTGCGGGCGCCAGCCCGCGCTGGTAACCACGCGCGAGCAGCCGACCGCCGCGTCGAGCAACCCGGCCAGCTCCTCGAGGATCCCGAAGCCGTCGGCAGAGCCCACGCCGCGGCCGCCGCTGACCACGACCTTGGCCTCGGCGAGCGAGACCCGCTGGTCGCCGTCCTCCACGTGCTCCCTCACCTGCACCAGCAAATCGGCCTCGTCGAGCTCGGGCGCGAACGGCTCGAGCGCCGGGCTGTCGGCCCCGTTCGTGGTGGCCGCGGCGACCGTGTGCGGCGCGACCGATATCAGGGCCAGCTGCGCGTGCACGCGCGCCTCCTCGAGCAGGCTGCCGCCCCAGCGCATCGGGTCACCTCGAGGTCGCCGCCGGGCGCACCGCGGTGCAGTTGGCAGCGAAAGGCAGATCGAGGCGCGCCGCCACGTGGCTCAGCACCTCGTTCCCGCGGCCGCTGCCCGCGGCCACCACGGCGCTCGGCCCCAGGCGCTCGATCAGGTCGGTGATGCTCCGTGCCCAGCACCGGGGGCGTACGCGGCCAGGCGCTCATCGTCCGCCACGTGGGCAGTGGCCACCCCGTAGGCGCCGAGCTGGCCGGCCGCCTCGGCGCCGCCGGGGCCCACCAGCAGCGCCTGGAGCGGCTCGCCGCCGGCGAGGTCACGCGCCAGGCTGAGCGCCTGCAGAGACAGTTCGTCGATCGCGCCCGCCTCGTGCTCCACCAGCACGAGCACGCCCATCACGCCACCCCCAGGTCGCGCATGACGCCGACGACGGCCGGGGCGGCCTCGGGCCCTCGCCGAGGATCTCCGCCTGCTTGCCCTGGCCGGGCGGCAGCACCAGCCGCAGCATCTCGAGCCGCGGCTCGGGCCGCTCGGGCGCTGCTCGTCTCGACCGGCTTCTGGCGAGCGCGCAGCTTCGCGGGCACCGACGGGTAGCGCGGCAGGTTGATGCCCTCGAGGACGGTGACGACGGCGGGCAGCGGCAGGTCGTAGACGTCGCGGCCGCCGGCCACCTCCTGCTCGCAGCGCGCGCGCCCATCCGCGACCGACAGCCCCTTCAGCCCGGTGGCCACGGGGCGTCCCAGCGCGTAGGCCACCCGGATGCCCACCTGGAAGTCGCCCGAGTCCGCCGACTCGTTGCCGAAGACGATCAGGTCGAAGCCGCCGCCGGCCGCTCCTCCTCGCGGATCGTCGCGACGATCGCCGCGGCGGTCGCCTGCGGGTCCCATTCCTCGCCGCCGCTGGCGAGCAGCAGGCCGCGGTCGGCGCCGGTGGCGAGCGTCTCGCGGATCTGCTCCTCGGCCTCAGGCGGCCCGAGCGTCAGCACGGTGACCTCGCCGCCGCCGTGCTCCACGAGGCGCACCGCCTCCTCCACGCCGCACTCCTCGTGCGGGCTGATCGTGAAGCCGAGATGGCGCGTCTCGAGGGCGCGCTCGTCGGCGCGTCAGCACCATGCGCCCGCCGGTCAGGGGCACGCGCTTGACGCAGACGAGGATCCTCATGTGACCACCGCGCCCGCCGCCTTGACGCGCTCGTTGTCGGGGTCGAACAGTGGGGTCGACCCGGCCACCGCGACGGTCACCGGGTAGCGCTCGCCCATGTAGAGCACGGACAGCTCCTCGCCCACCTCGGCGAACTCCGGCGGCAGGTACGACATCAGCAGGTGCTTGCCGACAGACGGGCCGGCGCCGGCGCTGGTCACGAACGAGCGCCGCCCCTTGGAGTCCGTCGAGCGGCGCGCCGTCGCGGGTCAGGATCGGCTCACCGCCGAGCATGTAGCGCTTCACGCCGCTGCTCGACGTGTGGTCGTCGACCGTGAGCGTGCACATGACGGTGGCCGGATCCGCCTCCCGCTGGCGCACGTGCGCCTCCTTGCCGATGAAGTCCTGCTCCTTGACCTTGCCCCAGGCCATCCCGGCCTCGACCACGTCGTACTCGCCGTCGAGCTCGAAGCCGAACGCCCGGTAGCACTTCTCCAGGCGCCCGGTGGTCCCGTACACGCCGATGCCCGACGGGCACGATGCCGTGCGGCTCGCCCGCCTCCGGCCACCATGTCCCACAGCCGCGCGCCCTGCTCGATCGGCACGTAGAGCTCCCAGCCGAGGTCGCCGACGTAGGAGATGCGCGAGGCGAGCACCCGCAGGGAGCCCATCTCGATCGTGCGGCAGGTGGCGAACGGGAAGCCCTCGTGCGAGATGTCGTCGCCGGTCGTGGCCCGCGAGGATGTCGCGGGCCCGCGGCCCCCACAGGCCGAGCGTGCACCAGCTCGAGGTGAGGTCGAAGATCTGCGCGGTGCCGTCCGCCGGCAGCTCGTCGGCGTATCCCTTCAGGTCGGCCATGCCGTGCGCGCCGCCCGTGACCACCCGGAAGTGCTCGTCGGCGAGGCGCATGACGGTGAGGTCCGAGCGGAAGCCGCCGCCGTGGGTGAGGACCGGGCGTGTAGACCACCTTCCCGAGCTTCACGTCCATCTGCCGCATCGACACGCGCTGGACGCTCTCGAGTGCCCCGGGCCCGACGACGTCGAAGACGCAGAACGCCGTGAGGTCGAACATCCCGGCGCGATCGCGCATGGCCAGGTGCTCGGCGTTGATGATCGGAGACCACCAGCGCGAGTCCCACTCGGCCTCGCGCCCCTCCACGCCGTAGTCCTCCACGAGCCCGGCGTTCGACTCGTACCAGTGTGGCCGCTCCCAGCCGGCGGCCTCGTAGAACACGGCGTCGAGCTCGTTGCTCGCGCTCGTAGAAGGGGGAGAGGCGAACGTCGCGGTTCGAGCCCCACTGCTCGCCGGGGTGGACGATCCCGTAGGTCTTGTTGAAGGCCTCCGAGGCGCGTGCCGCCACGTGCTCCACGCTCTTCTGATGCTCGTAGAAGCGGGCGACGTCCGAGGCCTGGAGATCGATCTCGGGCTCGCCCTCGACCATCCACTCCGCCAGCGCGCGGCCGACGCCGGGGCCCTCCTTGACCCAAACGGCCGCGGCCGACCACAGCCCCTTCACCTCGGGCGTCTCGCCGAGGATCGGGAGCGTGTCCGGCGTGAGCGAGAGCAGTCCGTTGATCGCGTACTTGATGCCCACCGACTCGTCGCCGACGATCTCCGGCATCAGTTCGAGCGCGTGCTGCATCTGCTCGACGAAGTCGTCCTCGGTGAACGGGTACTCGGTGGGGGAGAGCGCGGCCTCCTCGACCGAGGGATCTCGTCGGGGTCGTGCAGGATCGGGCGGTGGGCGTACGAGCCCACCTCGAGCCCGCTGCCGTCCTGGCGCTCGTACATGTTCGTGTCCATGTCGCGCACGATCGGGTACTCGATCGCGCTCTTGGCGCCGGCGAAGCGCGGCACCGGGCCGATGTCGATCATCTGGTGGACCGCCGGGGTGAGCGGGATCGAGGCTCCGGCCATGCGCGCCAGCCGCGGGCTCCAGACGCCGCAGCAGACCACCACGCACCTCGGTCTCGATGTCCCCGCGCGTGGTCTTCACGCGGCTGATCCGGCCGTGCTCGACCTCGATGTCGAGGACCTCGGTGTTGGCAGAGACGGTGAGTGCGCCGGCCTCCTGCGCGGCCTCGCGCATGAGCGTCCCGGCGCGCAGCGAGTCGACCACGCCGACGCCGGGCGAGTAGAAGCCGCCGATGATCACGTTCTCGTCGATGTAGGGCACGAGCTCCTTGACCTCGGCGGGGGTGACGAGCGAGACCGGCTCGACGCCCCACGACGCCGCCGACGACATGCGGCGGCGAAGCTCCTCCATGCGCTCCTCGGTCCGCGCGACCTCGATGCCTCCGCAGGTGGTCAGCACGTCGAGCTCGGCGTACTGGCGCAGGCTGTCGAAGGTGAGCGCGGTCATCTCCTGCGAGTGGTCCACCGGGAAGATGAAGTTCGACGCGTGGCCGGTCGAGCCGCCAGGGTTGGGCAGCGGTCCCTTGTCGAGCAGAACGAGGTCGGTCCAGCCCAGCCGCGCGAGGTGGTGGGCGAGGCTGTTGCCGACGATGCCGGCGCCGATCAGGACCGCGCGCGCGGTTTGCGGCACACCCGCTGCAGCGGGAGGGCCGACTGCTCTGGAGGAGTCGTCCACCTGGTTCACCTCGAGGTTGGATGCGGGCCGGAGGTCTCTGATATATCACACTCCGTGCACTCAGCGAGAGAGCTGCGCAGCTCGATGTTCGCCATCGACGTGGCGGGCCGGCGGGTCGGGGTCGCCGACCTGTTCGAGGGCTTCGGCGCGCAGGACCGGCTCGGCCTCGTGATGAGTGAGCCGTGCGGGGCGGTCGGCGCGAGCGCGCTGATCACCGCGACGGTCACCGCGTTCTACGACATCCAGCGCGCGCGGGGCGACGACTTCTTCATCTACCCGGACTACTACCTCTTCCACGTCGGGCGTCCACTGGGCGACCATGGACAACTTGACGTGTGGCCGCGCCGCAAGGAGGTGGTCGTCTCGGACGATCCGCAGGCGATCCTCGAGTCGATCGAGGACCGGGCGATCACCCGCCTGCTGGTCGAGGACGGCCCGCCGGGGGAACCGCCGCTCGAGCCGGAGGCACTGGCCGGTGCCCGGCAGCGGATCCTGACCTGCCTGGCCTACTCGCCGACGGGTCGTGTGGCGGATGCCGACGTGCGCATCGCGAGCAATCCGGTGACCGAGGGGTACGTCGAGGCGATCCTCGATCCGGAGGCGCGCCTCGCCCGGCTTCGCGGCGAGGGCGGCAGCGCCGAACTCGCCGCCGCGATCGAGCAGCGATCGGGGAGGTGGAGCCGGAGGTCCGCCGGCGGATCGCCGCCGGCCGGGCCGAGCTGGCCGAGAATGGCGCGGTCGTGGAGACGTACCGGCGCATCGGGTTGGAGGATGCGCTCGCCGCTGCTGGGTTGACCGCCCACCGCCGGCGGTGATATATCACCTGGCGCCGGCTGACGCCTGCGTCGCCTGAGATCGGAGGTAGAGACGTTGGCACAGGTGAACGAGAACCCGGGAATCCTGCTCTATCCCCGGATCAAGAAGTCGCCGTACTTCTACGCGTCGCGCCGGCACGGCGTCCAGCTCTACAGCACCTACAACCACCACTACCACCCGCGTCACTACGGCGACCCGGTCGAGGAGTACTGGCATCTCCTCAACGGCGTGACGCTGTGGGACGTCGGCGGCGCCGAGCGGCAGATCGAGATCAGCGGCCCGGACGCCTTCGACTTCACCAACCTGATCGTCGCCCGCGACCTCAACAAGTGCGAGGTCGGACAGTGCAAGTACGTCTTCAACACGCTCCCCGACGGCGGCATCATCAACGACCCGGTCCTTCTGCGGGTCGAGGAGAATCGCTTCTGGCTGTCGCTGGCCGACAGCGACGTGGAGCTCTGGGCGCGCGGCGTCGCGTACGGCAGCGACTACGACGTGACGGTCAAGGAGATCGACGTCGGACCGCTGCAGGTGCAGGGGCCGAAGTCCAAGGACGTGATGGTCGACCTGTTCGGCGAGAGCATCCTGGAGATCCCGTACTACTTCCTGCGCGCGTACGAGCTCGACGGGATGAGGGTGCTCGTCTCCCGCACGGGCTACACGTCGGAGCTCGGCTACGAGATCTATCTCTACGAGGCGTCGAAGAACGGGGTCAAGCTGTGGGACGCGGTGCTCGAGGCGGGCAAGCCCCACGGCCTCGAGGTGATCGGCCCGTGCCACATCCGCCGCATCGAGGGCGGCATCCTCGCCCTCGGCTGCGACATGTGGTTCGACACGAACCCGTACGAGGTCGGCATGGGCTATGACTGGATGGTCGACCTCGAGCAGGGCGCCGACTTCATCGGCAAGGAGGCCCTGCACAAGATCAAGACCGAGGGGCCCAAGCGCCAGCTCGTCGGAGTCGAGATCGAGGGCGGCAACCTGGGCTCCTTCAACGACGGCGCGATGATCGACGTCTTCCCCGTCCACATGGGCGGCAGCCGCGTCGGCGAGGTCACCTCGGCGTGCTGGTCCCCGAAGCTCGAGAAGAACATCGGCTTCGCGATGGTGCCGACCGAGCACTCCGGGCTGGGCACAGAGTTCGAGATCGAGAAGCCCGACGAGACCGTGGGTGCCGTGGTGGTGCCCAAGCCGTTCGTCGACCCGGAGAAGGAGACCCCCAAGCAGCAGTTGACAGCTGCGGGAGGCGCAGGAGAGTCTTAACACCCACCCTGGAGACAGCCCGCGCGATGGCGCGGAGACGGGAGCGGCAATGACCGCGAACTACGATTTCGTCATCGTCGGCGGCGGCTCGGCGGGATGCGCTCTCGCGAACCGCCTGTCGGCCGACCCCTCCAACCGCGTCCTGGTGCTGGAGGCCGGGCGCCCGGACTGGTCGCTGGACGTCTTCATCCACATGCCGGCGGCGCTCGCGTTCCCGATCGGGAGCCGCTTCTACGACTGGCGCTACGAGTCGGAGCCCGAGCCCTACATGAACGGGCGCCGCGTGTTCCACGCGCGCGGGAAGGTCCTGGGCGGCTCGAGCAGCATCAACGGCATGATCTTCCAGCGCGGCAACCCGAAGGACTACGAGCGCTGGGCGTCGGGCGAGGGGATGGAGACGTGGGACTACGCCCACTGCCTTCCCTACTTCAAGCGCATGGAGAACTGCCTGGCCGCGCGGGCCGACGATCCGTTCCGCGGGCACTCGGGGCCGCTCGTCCTCGAGCGCGGGCCCGCGCGCGGCCCGCTCTTCGACGCCTTCTTCGCAGCCGTGCAGGAGGCCGGCTACCCGCTCACCGAGGACGTGAACGGATACCGCCAAGAGGGCTTCGCGGCATTCGACCGCAACGTGCACGCCGGCAAGCGGCTGTCCGCCGCGCGGGCCTACCTGCATCCCGTGATGGATCGGCCCAACCTGGATGTCGAGACGTTCGCGCTGGCCACCCGGATCCTGTTCGAGGGCAAGCGGGCGGTGGGCGTCGAGTACGCCCGCGGGCGTCGAACCCACGAGGCCAGGGGCGGCGAGGTGATCCTCTGCGGTGGCGCCATCAACTCGCCGCAGTTGCTCCAGCTCTCCGGCGTCGGCTCGGCGGCCGACACGCGCGCGATCGGGATCGCTCCGGTGCACGATCTGCCCGGGGTGGGGGAGAACCTGCAGGACCACCTGGAGGTCTACATCCAGCACACCTCGCTGCAGCCCGTGTCGATGGCGCCCTACTTCAAGATGAAGAACCGGCCCAAGGTCGGGCTCGAGTGGCTGCTGCGCAAGTCCGGGCCCGGCGCCACCAATCACTTCGAGGCGGGCGGGTTCGTGCGCAGCAACGACGAGGTCGAGTGGCCGAACCTGATGTACCACTTCCTACCGATCGCGATCCGCTACGACGGCACCGTGCCCGAGGGCGGCGGCGGCCACGGCTACCAGGTGCACGTGGGGCCGATGTACTCGGACGTGCGGGGCACCTGCAAGGCGGTGTCGAGCGACCCGCGCAAGCACCCGGCGCTGCACTTCAACTACCTCTCCACCGGGAACGACCGGCGCGAGTGGATCGAGGCGGTCAGGGTCGACGCGCAAGATCCTGTCCCAGCCGGCGTTCGCCCCCTTCGACGGCGGCGAGCTGTCGCCGGGCCCGGAGGTGGAGACCGACGAGCAGATCCTCGACTGGGTGGCGAAGGACGCCGAGACGGCGCTGCACCCCTCTTGCACCTGCCGGATGGGTGACGACGACATGGCCGTGACCGACCCGCGCTCGCTGCGCGTGCACGGCATGGAAGGCCTGCGCGTGGTGGACGCCGCGGTGTTCCCCTACGTGACCAACGGGAACATCTACGCGCCCGTGATGATGGTCGCCGAGAAGGCCGCGGACATGATCCTGGGCAACACGCCCCTGCCCGCGGAGACGACCGAGTGGTACCGGCACAAGCCGGCGGGCGCGCCCGCGCAGGAGCCCGAGGTGCCGGCCACGTCCGGGTAGCGCAGGACGAGCCTAGGATCCTGGATTTACCCCGCATACGGGGGCAAAGTCAGGATCCTGAACGGAGCAGCACGGGGCGGGCCCGGCGGAAGCGCGAGCCCGCCGACATGCCCTGGGGAGAGCGCGTCGCGTACATGCACGACCCGGAGGGCAACATCGTCACGCTCGCTAACGCAACACCGGGCGCGTAGCCGAGATCACCGCTCGGCGGAAGCGCGAGCGCTCGACGCCGCGGGTGGACAGTCCCAGTTCGAGGATGCCGGTGCTGCTGGTGCCGGGCGAGCCCGCGCCGAACACGAAGTTGCCGAGGCTGTAGGCGGTGAGCTTGCGGCCGTTGCGGCGAATGGGCTGAAGCACGTGGGGATGGGCGCCGATCACGGCGTCGGCCCCGGCGGCCAGCGCCTGTGACGCGAAGCCCCGCTGGCGGGCGTCCTCGACGGTCGCGCGCTCGACTCCCCAGTGGAACGTCGCGATCACGACGTCCGCTCGCCTGCTCGCCCGGCGCACGCTGCTCGCGATGTTCTCGGGCGTGGCCTGCTGCGTTCCGGCGCGGTCGGGCCCCGCGAAGAAGGACGCGGGCAGGATGTCCGAGAAGCCCACGAACGCGATCTTGCAGCCCCAGCCGCTCGACCACCCTCGGCGCCGCTGCCGAGGCCAGGCTGCCACCCGCGCCCACCGCGCGTCATCCCGTTGCGACGCACGAGCTTGATCGTGTCGAGCATGGCGGCCGTGCCGTAGTCGCCCACGTGGTTGTTGGCCAGGTTGAGCACGTCGAAGCCGGCGAAGTCGGCCATTGCTCTGAGCGCCGGCGGCCGGCCACGGAAGACGAACTGCTTTGGCACGGGAGAGCCCTCGCGTCGAGACCGCGCACTCGAGGTTGCCGAAGGCCACGTCCGCCCGGCGCAGGGCCGGCGCCACGCTCGTCCACGGGTAGCGCACCCCGAACCGGTCGATGTACACCCCGGGCCCGTTGCCGAGGTTGATGTCGCCGACGGAGGCAAGGGTCACGTTGCGCGTGCGGACCGCGATTCGCTTCGACAACCGGCCGTCGGATGAGCGGGCGCGCAGCAGGTAACGGCGGCGCGGCTTCTCGGGCCTGACTCGGCGGTCGAACTCACCGATGTTGTCGGCCACCGAGCGCGAGAGGAGCCGCCAGCGACCGTCCACGGCGACCTCGATCAACACCCGGGTGTCGGGTGGCGCGCCGCGGCCCTCGACGGTGAAGGCCACGCCGGTGGCCACCACACGCGGCCCGTCGAGCTCCAGCTTGGGTGGTGGGATGGGCGTGGGCGGCGTCTGCGCAGCGGCGGGCGCGGCGTTCACGCAGGCCAGTCCGAGCGCGGCGAGCGCGCATGCCCCGGGGGCGCGCCCGCTCATCCCAGCTCCTCGACCAGCTCGGCCACGGATTCGATGATCCGCGAAGGGAGGAACGGATGGCGCTCGGCGTCGGCGCGGGGGGTGACCCCGGTGAGCACGAGGATCGTCTCCAGCCCCGCCTCGAGGCCGGCGACGATGTCGGTGTCCATTCGGTCCCCGATCATCGCCGTGGTCTCCGAGTGGGCGTCGAGCGCGTTCAGGGCGGAGCGCATCATCAGCGGGTTGGGCTTGCCCACGTAATAGGGGTCCACGCCGGTGGCGCGGCTGATGAGCGCGGCCACCGACCCGGTGGCCGGCAGAGGCCCGTCCGGCGAAGGGCCGACGGTGTCGGGGTTGGTGGCGATGAAGCGCGAGCCCCGGTCGACCAGGCGAATCGCCTGGGTGATGCGCTCGAAGCTGTAGGTGCGCGTCTCGCCCAGGATCACGTAGTCGGGGTCGCGCTCGGTGAGCGTGTAGCCGTGCTCGTGCAACGCCGTGGTCAGGCCCGCCTCGCCGATCACGAACGCGGACCCACCGGGCCGCTGGCTGTCGAGGAAGACGCCGGTGGCGAGCGCCGACGTCCAGATCGACTCCTCGGGCAGATCCAGTCCGCTGCGCCTCAGCCGCGCGGCGAGATCACGACGCGTGTAGATCGAGTTGTTGGTGAGCACGAGAAAGGGGATCTCGAGCTCGGTGAGACGCGCGAGGAACTCGGGCGCCCCCGGTACCGGCTGCTCCTCGCGCACCAGCACGCCGTCCATGTCCATCAGCCAGGAATGGATTTCGCGCCGAGTCATTGGCCCGCAGACTAGGCGCTTGCTAGGAATGACAGCTAGTGGCCTACTCGCGTTACGTGGCCATCGGTGACAGCACCACCGAGGGCCTGGAGGATCCCTACCCCGACGGGAGCGGCTACCGCGGCTGGGCGGACCGGCTGGCTCAGCGCCTGGCCGGCGAGAACCCCGAGCTCGAATACGCCAACCTGGCGGTGCGCGGGAAGCTCGCGCGCCAGGTGCGCGAGGAGCAGCTGGAGGCGGCGCTCGCGCTCCAGCCCGACCTCTCCACGGTCGTCGCGGGCTTGAACGACACTCTCCGGCGCAACTGCGACGTGGACGCGATCGCCGCTCACCTCGATGTGATGATCGGGACGCTGCGAGGCGCGGGCGCGACGGTTGTGACCATGGCGTTCCCCGACCCGGTGCCCGTGAACGGGCTCGCGCGGCACGCCCGCCCGCGGGTGTTCGCGTTCAACCAGCGCGTCCGCGAGATCGCCGCGCGTCACGGAGCTCTTGTCGTCGACTTCGAGCGCGATGGTGCGCCGCCGGACCGCCGCCACTGGCATCCCGACCGGCTGCACGCCAACCCCGACGGCCACGCTCTGATCGCCGAGGCGCTGGCCGAGGTACTCGGGCTTCCGGGCGCCGGCCGCGACTGGGCACGGCCGCTGCCCCCCGCCGGCGCGGTGCCCCGGCGCCGCGCGCTGGCCGAGGACATCAGATGGGCCCGAGTGCATCTCGCGCCGTGGCTCATGCGCCGGGCGCGCGGCATCTCCTCCGGCGACGGCCGTCTTCCCAAGCGGCCGCAGCTCGAGACCGTTCGGACGGACTAGCCGGGTCGCCGCCGGCTCAGCGCAGCTCCTGGATGCGGAGCAGATTGCCCGAAGGATCGCGGAAGGCGCAGTCGCGGATCCCGTACGGCTGGTCGGTCGGCTCCTGGACGACCTCGGCGTCGCCGGCCTGCAGCTTGTTGAAGGTGCCGTCGAGATCGTGGGTGGCAAGGTTGATGCTGGCGTAGGTGCCCTTGGCCATCATCTCGGCGATCGTGCGCCGCTCGTCCTCGGTGATGCCGGGATCGGCATCCGGCGGGTACAGGACGATGGACGTGTCGGGCTGGCCGGGGGGGCCGAGCGTGATCCAGTGCATCCCGCCGTATTCGACGTCGTTGCGGACCTCGAAGCCGAGGGTGTCGCGATAGAAGGCCAGGGATGCCTTCGGGTCGTCGTGAGGGAGCATGCTCTGGTGAATGGTGATGTCCATGGCGGCCACGCTAGCTGCGGCTCGCGACCGGCGCTTCTCGATTCCTGATCGGTCTGGTCACCCGCTTCGCCACGCACGGCGGCATGCCCGCCATCGCGCCCGGCTCGTGGCGCCGATAAGCACTGGGCGGCATGCCGACCAGCTCGGTGAAGCGAGTGCTGAAGGTGCCCAGCGACGAGCAGCCGACCTCGAAGCAGACCTCGGTGACGCTGAGATCGCCGCGCCGCAGTAGCGCCATCGCGCGCTCGATGCGCCGCGTCATGAGATAGCTGTACGGCGACTCGCCGTAGGCGAGCCGGAACTGGCGGCTGAGGTGCCCGGCCGACATGTGCGCGCCACGGGCGAGCGCCTCGACGTCCAGCGGCTGCGCGTACTCCCGGTCGATCCGGTCGCGGACGCGACGCAGCAGCGCGAGGTCGCGCAGGTGCTGCGCCGTGGCGGGATTCCTGCTCACCCGCCAGATCGTGCCAAATCAGGCGCCGACGTAGTCCGCGAGATGCTCGCCCGTGACGGTGGAGCGGCCGGCGACGAGGTCGGCGGGTGTGCCCTCGAAGACGATCCGGCCGCCGTCGTGGCCGGCGCCGGGTCCGAGGTCGATGATCCAGTCGGCGTGCGCCATGACCCCCTGGTGGTGCTCGATGACGATCACCGACTTGCCGGAGTCCACGAGCCGGTCGAGCAGGCCGAGTAACTGCTCGACGTCGGCGAGGTGGAGGCCGGTGGTCGGCTCGTCGAGAACGAGAACCTGCGGTGCTCGGCCGATCGACGATCGGCCTGCGCTCCTCGGCGCGCCGCCCTTCTCGGCCATGTGGGTGGCGAGCTTGAGCCGCTGCCGCTCGCCGCCGGACAGCGTCGTGAGCGGCTGGCCGAGGCTGAGGTAGCCGAGCCCGACGTCGGCGAGCCGGGTCAGGATCTTGTGTGCCGCCGGCGTCTCCGCGTCGCCGTCGCCGAAGAACTCTTCGGCCTCCGTCACCGACATCGCGAGCACCTCGCTGATGTTCTTGCCGCCGAACTCGTACTCGAGCACCTCGGCTTGGAACCGCTTCCCCTCGCACTCCTCGCAGGTGCTGGCGACGCCGGCCATCATCCCCAGGTCGGTGTAGATGACGCCGGCGCCGTTGCAGTTGGGACAGGCGCCGTCAGAGTTGGCGCTGAACAGCCCCGGCTTGACGCCGTTTGCCTTCGCGAATGCCTTGCGGATCGGGTCGAGCAGCTTGGTGTACGTCGCCGGGTTGCTGCGTCGCGAGCCGCGGATGGCTCCCTGGTCGACCGTCACCACCCCGTCCCGGCCCGCCACCGAGCCGTTGGTCAGCGAGCTCTTTCCAGAGCCCGCCACTCCGGTCAGCACCACCAGCACGCCGAGCGGGATGTCCACGTCGACGTCCTGCAGGTTGTGGGTGTCGGCGCCGCGCACCTCCAGCGTCCCCGACGGGTCCCGCACCGAGGGCTTCAACGCGGCACGATCGTCCAGGTGCCGCCCCGTGACCGTATCGCTGTCCCGGAGCCCATCGACGGTCCCCTCGAAGACAACCTCGCCACCCCCGCTGCCGGCGCCCGGGCCGAGGTCGACGACGTGGTCGCCGATCGCGATCGTGTCGGGCTCATGCTCGACGACGAGCACCGTGTTGCCCTTGTCGCGCAGCTGCAGCAGCAGGCCGTTCATCCGCTCTACGTCATGGGGATGCAGGCCGATCGTGGGTTCGTCGAAGACGTAGGTGACGTCGGTCAGCGAGGAGCCGAGGTGGCGGATCATCTTCGTGCGCTGGGCCTCGCCGCCCGACAGCGTGCCCGACGGCCGGCTGAGCGAGAGGTAGCCCAGCCCGATCTCGACGAACGAGTCGAGGGTGTGCCGCAGGGTCTCTAGCAGCGGCGCGACGGACGGCTCGTCCAGGCCGGTCGCCCACTCCGCGAGGTCGGTGATCTGCATCGCGGAGACGTCGGCGATGCTGACGCCGTCGATCTTCGACGACCGAGCTCCCTCGCTGAGCCGGGTGCCGTCGCAGTCGGGGCAGGTGGTGAACACCACCGCCCGCTCCACGAAGGCGCGCACATGCGGCTGCAGCGCATCGACGTCCTTGGACAGGAACGACCTCTGGATCTGCGGGATCAGTCCCGCGTAGGTCAGGTTGATCCCCTCGACCTTGATCTTGGTCGGCTCCTTGTAGAGCAGGTCGTGGCGCTCGCGCTTGTTGAACTTCTTGATCGGCTTGTCCGGGTCGAAGTAGCCGCAGCCGCGGTAGATCCGGCCGTACCAGCCGTCCATGCTGTAGCCGGGGATCGTGAGCGCTCCCTCGTTGAGCGACTTGCTGTCGTCGTAGAGCGCTGACAGATCGAAGTCGCTGACCGAGCCGCGACCCTCGCAGCGCGGGCACATGCCACCGGTGCGGCTGAAGCTCGCGCTCTTGGTGATGGTCTTGTCGCCGCGCTCGACCGTGAGCCCGCCGCTCCCGTGGACGGACGCGAGGTTGAACGAATACGCGCCGGGCCCCCCGATGTGCGGCTTCCCGAGCCGGCTGAACAGGATGCGCAGCATCGCGTCGGCGTCGGTCGCTGTGCCGACCGTGGAGCGGGGGTTGGAACCCATCCGCTCTTGGTCGACGCTGATCGCGGTCGTCAGTCCGTCGAGCACGTCGACCTCGGGCCGCGCCAGCGTCGGCATGAAGCCCTGCACGAACGCGCTGTAGGTCTCGTTGATCAGCCGCTGCGACTCCGCGGCGATCGTGCCGAACACCAGAGAGCTCTTGCCCGAGCCGGAGACGCCGGTGAACACCGTGAGCCGGCGCTTCGGGAGCTCGACGCTGACGTCCTTGAGGTTGTTCACGCGCGCGCCGTGCACGCGGATCAGGTCGTGGCTGTCGGCGTCGTGCAGCGCAGGCGACTGCGTGTCGGTCCTGGTGGCCGTGCTCAGGGAGCGGGACGCGGCACTCATCGGTCCTGAAGCAGCCCGAGATCGTTGCCATCAGGGTCGGTGACGGTGGCAACCAGGCGGCCGCCACCGACGTCGTGCGCGGGCTCCTTCACGGTCGCACCCGCGGCGGTCACCTCGGCCAGCTTTGCCTCGATGTCCGGCACGTGCCAGAAGGCCACCGGTGTGGTCATGCCCTGCGGTCCACCGCCAGGCACGAGCCCGATGTGCTGGCCCGCGGCCTCGAAGCCGACGTAGTAGGGCGAGTCGGTCTGCGGCTGTATGCCGAGCAGGGCCGCGTACACAGCCTTGGCCGTCGCCAGGTCGGACACGGGATGCAGCACGGTCTTGATTCCCTGGGTGGAAGAGTCGGTCACGGTCACTCCTGAAGTTGGGGCGGTGATGTCCATGGCGGTCAGGCTAGTTGCGGCTCGGTGACCGCGCTTCTCGATTTCTGATCACCTCCGCCGGACGTCGAGCACGACCTTGCCGGTCGCTCCGCGCGAGTCGATCAGCTCAAGGGCATCGGCTGCCCGGTCGAGCGGAAAGCGTGCGCCCACGATTGGCTTCACGAAGCCGTTCGCGGCCAGCCTGTCGATCTCGGCTCCGATCTCGCGGTTCAGGTCCGGCTTGCCCAGCACGTAGGCGCCCCAGCCCGCGCCGACCACGTCGATGTTGTTGAGCAGCAGCCGGTTGACCCGCACCTCGGGGATCGAGCCGCCGGTGAAGCCCACCACCACGCAGCGGCCTCCCTCGGCCAGTGAGCGCAGGCTGTCGGTGAAGCGGTCGCCGCCGACAGGGTCGATGACCACGTCGACACCCCCGCCCGAGAGCTCCTTGGCCTCGTCCTTCCAGGGCCCGCTCGGAGCGGACGACCTCGTCGGCGCCCGCGTCGCGCGCGATGCGCTCCTTGTCGTCGCTCGAAACCACTGCGATGGTGCGCCCGCCCAGGCCCTTGGCCACCTGGAGCGTGGCGGTGCCCACGCCGCCGGCGGCGCCGTGAACCAGCACGGTCTCGCCCTCGCGGAAGCGCCCCCGCGTGACGAGCGCGAAGTAGGCCGTGTGGTAGTTGAGCACGAGGCCGGCGCCCTGGGCGAAGTCGAGGCCCTCCGGCAGCGGAAAGGTCAGCCATTCCGGCGCCACGGCGGCCTCGGCGAATCCGCCCAGCGCGCAGAATGCGGCCACCCGGTCGCCCTCCTTCAGACCGGAGTCGTCGGGTGCGCTCGACACCACGCCCGCCACCTCGGAGCCCGGCACGAACGGCAGGTCCGGCTTCATCTGATACTCGCCGCGCGTCTGCAGGACCTCCGGGAACGACACACCGGCGGCGTGAACCTGCACCACCACGCCGCTGCCCGGCGTGAACATGTGCGAGGGCTCCGGCTCGGGCAGGTCGACCTCCCGGAGCGCGTCCCGGGGGCCGCTCAGCTCGGCTATCTGGATGGCTCTCATGGGCGCGGCACACTACCCTGGCGCGGTGCCCTCGGATCTCGCCGTCCGCCCCGTCCTGTGGGCGTTGTGCGCGCTGCTCGCCGTTCCTGCGGTCGCCTCGGCGGCGCCGCCGATCCCCCAGGATCCCGCCGAGATCGCCGGGCTCGACACCTTCAGCGGCCGAGTGGCCAAGCCCCAGCCGGTCAGGGCGCCGCGCGTGCCGCGCCATCCCTTCATGGCGGCCAACGGGCGCTCGAACCTCCACAACGACGCCTACCAGACCGACACCTACCGCGGCCAGGGGCCGCTGGGCCGCCGCACCCGCACGTTCTCCCAGTTCTTCGGTGGGCCGATCGGGCTCGGCTCGTGCGGGATCACGATCGCGTTCGACCGCCGCGGGCGCCTGGTCACAACCTGCGTCACGGCCACCTCGGTCTACCTGCGCCTGATGAACCCGCGGACGCTCGACACGATCGACCAGATCCAGTTGCCCGACCGCGTGATCCCGCCCGGGCTGACGCCCTTCGAGGCCACCGGCGGCGCCTACTTCTACCTGGACCACAGGGACCGCGCGGTGGTGTCGATCGGCCGCCAGATCCTGACCGTCGCGCTTGAGAACGGGAAATGGAGGCGGGTCAAGACGTTCGACCTCAGCGGGGTGCTGCCCGCCGACGAGCAGCTCAACTCGGCCCTGCCGGACTGGGACGGGCGGCTGTGGTTCGTCTCGCGCAACCGCGGCATCGTGGGCGTGATCGATCAGCGCAACGGCCGCGTGCTCGGCACGCGCCGCACGGGCGAGGCCATCGGCAACTCGTTCGCGGTCGACGACACCGGCGGCGTCTTCGTGGTCACCGACAGGGCTCAGTACCGCTTCGATGCGGCTCGCGGCGGACGTCCAAGCGTCAGCTGGCGCGTGCCCTACGACAACGTGGGGATCAAGAAGCCGGGTCAATTCGACGCCGGCTCGGGTACCACGCCCACGCTGATGGGCAGGCGCTACCTCTCGATCACCGACAATGCGGACCCGATGCAGGTCGTCGTGATGCGACGCGAGCGGCGCCTTCGCCGGGGACTCCGGCGGCTCGTCTGCGAGGAGCCCGTGTTCGAGAAGGGCGCGAGCGCCACGGAGAACTCGATCATCGCCACGGGGCGTTCGATGATCGTGGAGAACAACTACGGCTACGCGCCGCCACCGTTCGCCGTCGAGGACGGCAAGACCACCGCCCCGGGCGTGACCCGGGTGGACATCCGCCGCGACGGTCGCGGCTGCCGCACCGCCTGGGAGTCGCGCGAGATCTCGCCGAGCACGGTGCCCAAGCTGTCGCTGGCCAACGGGCTCGTCTATCTCTACACGAAGCCGCCCGGCGCGCCCGACCGCTGGTATCTGACCGCCATCGACTTCTTCACGGGCAGGACCGTGTGGCGGCGGCTGCTGGGCACAGGGCGGCTGTTCAACGTCCACTACGCCGGGCTTACCCTGAGCCCTCGCGGGGTTCTCTACAGCGGCGTGCTCGGCGGCACCGTGGCGCTGGCCGACGGGTAGCGGAGCGATGACCGACTTCCTCATCAAGCGCGACGACCTGCGGACCTCGCGGATCGCCGAGTCCGACCCTCCTGAGCTCGAGCCCGGCCAGGCACTGCTCCGCGTCGACTCGTTCGGGCTGACCTCCAACAACGTCACGTACGCGGTCTTCGGCGATGCGATGTCGTACTGGAGCTTCTTCCCCGCCCAGCCCGGCTGGGGCCGGATGCCGGTGTGGGGGTTCGCCGAGGTCGAGCGCTCCGAGGCCGAGGGCATCGAGCCCGGTGCGCGCGTGTATGGCTACCTTCCGGCCTCGAGCCACCTCGTGGTGCAGCCCGAGCGGACCAAGTCGAACTCGTTCGTCGACGCCTCGCCTCACCGGGCCGAGCTGCCGGCGGTCTACCAGCTCTACACCCTGACCGCGGGCGACGGCCTCTACCGGCCGGACACCGAGGACGTCCAGATGCTGATGCGTCCCCTGTTCACCACGTCCTTCCTGATCGACGACCAGGTTGCGGACGAGGGCCATACGGCCCGCGGGCCGATTCTGATCTCGAGCGCGTCGAGCAAGACCGCCATTGCCACCGCCTTTCGGCTCGCCGAGCGCGACGACGCCGAAGTGGTGGGACTGACCTCGGCCGGGAACATGGAGTTCGTCGAGGGCCTGGAGATCTACGACCGGGTCGTCGCCTACGACGAGATCGGCTCGCTCGAGCGGGGTCCCGCGGCCTACGTCGACATCTCGGGGGACGGGGCTGTGCGCACGGCGGTCCACAATCACTTCGCCGATGACCTCGCCCTCAGCATGGCCGTGGGGCTCACCCATTGGGAGGCGCTCGCCGCGGGCCAGGGCGATCTCCCCGGCCCGCCTCCGGTGCTGTTCTTCGCTCCCGACCGGATGGTCAAGCGCGCCGGGGACTGGGGGATGGCCAAGTCTGCACGAAAGCATCACCGAGGCCTGGCATCCCTTCTGCGACTGGACGGCGGGCTGGCTCGAGGTCGTGCGAGGCGAGGGCTTCGAGGCGGTCGAGAGCGCATACCACGACGTGCTCGAGGGGCGCGTCGAGCCCAAGACGGCTCACGTGATCTCCCTCTAGACGCGGACCGTGCGCACGGGATCAGCGTCGCGTTGGCCGTTCTGGGTGCCCTGCTTCTCCCGTTCGCCGCAGGTGTCCTCTACGTGCGCGAGCAGATCGTGGACCCCGATGCCTTCGCGGACCGCGCGGTGACAGCTCTCGACGACCCGGCGGTGAGCCGCGGCATGCGAGCATGAGATCGTGTTGCGCCTGGAGGATCGCTTCGGGCCGGATCGCGTGGAGGCCGCCGTCGAGGACTGCTCGAGCCGCGCATCGAGGCGGTGATCGCCTCGCGAGGGTTCCGGCGGCTGTTCCGCGCCGCGGTGCTGGACACCAGCCGGCGCTTCTTCGTTCGGGAGCAGGCCGACGCAACGGTGGACCTCGCCGGACGCGGCTCCGCTCCTCAGACGGAGGAGCTCCGCCGGGTGTCGCCGGAGCTCGCGCGCCGGTGCCGAGGCAGCTGGACGTGGAGCTGAACCTCCTGCGCCGGGACGAGTCCGACTCCGGCGACCTGATCACGGCCGACGAGCTGCGCCGGCTCGGCGTCCTGCTGCCCCTGCTCTCGCTGGCGGCCTTCGCGGGCTCGATCGCGGTGGCGCCCGTCGAGGCCGCGCGGCGCTGATCGTGGTCGGCATGGCTGTCGGCCGTCGGGGCCTGGCTCTCGGGATGGGCCTGTGGCTCAGCCGCGAGCTCCTTGCCGACCTTCGCCGAGGCGGAGGGCCGGCTGACCGAGCACGAGCTCGAGGAGGCGGCCGTCGGCCTGTTCGACGCCTACATGAACGACCTGTACACTGTGGGCGATCGTGCTGGGCGGGC
Source organism: uncultured Thermoleophilaceae bacterium (assembly GCA_963733655.1). Lineage (GTDB taxonomy): Bacteria > Actinomycetota > Thermoleophilia > Solirubrobacterales > Thermoleophilaceae > JACVRW01. Next base: position 267,009 of record CAVTEX010000005.1, on the reverse strand, counting down.
GTGGCAGTGGTCTGCGTGATCATCGGCGCGACTTCCTGCGCCGGGCGGGACGCCAGGAGTAGGCGGCAGCCCGAGCCGCCGCCGTAGCTCGGCTTCGTCCAAGCCCTCGACCTCGATCACCTTGTCGCGGCCCGACTCCCCGCTGACCACCGTGACGGCGCCCCGCGGCACCCTCAGGCGCTTGGCGAGCAGCTTGCGCAGAGCCTCGTTGGCCCGGCCCTCGACCGGAGGCGCGGCCACGCGCACCAGCAGAGCACCGGCCCGCTCGCCGTCGATCTCGTTGCGCTTGGCCCGGGGCTGGAGACGGACTGCGAGGCGGGAGGTGGGTGTCATCCTTGGAAGACTCTCAGCGATGGACAGATACATCTGCGTGACCTGCGGAACTCAGTTCGCCGAGAGCACCGAGCCGCCCGGCTCCTGCCCGATCTGCGAGGACCCGCGCCAGTACGTGCCGGCCGGCGGGCAGCGCTGGACCACCCTGGCCGAGCTCGCGACGGACCACCACAACGAGATCCGCTCGGAGGGCGATCTCACCGGCATAGCCACCAGTCCGTCGTTCGCCATCGGCCAGCGCGCTCTGCTCGTGCCGTTCGGCGACTCGAACCTGCTCTGGGACTGCGTCAGTCTGCTCGACGAGCCGACCGCCGCCGAGGTCGAGCGCCGCGGCGGCCTCGCGGGCATCGCGATCTCCCATCCGCACTACTACTCGTCGATGGTCGAGTGGGCGCAGCGCTTCGACTGCCCCGTACACCTGCACGGCGCCGACGCCGAGTGGGTGATGCGGCCCGATCCGGCCATCGAGCATTGGGACGGCGAGACGCTCGAGCTCGGCCACGGTGTGACGCTCATCCGCGGCGGCGGTCACTTCCCCGGCGGCACGATGCTGCACCGGGCGGAGGGCGCCGGCGTCCTGCTGACCGGGGACATCATCCAGGTGATTCCCGACCGCGGCCACGTCGGCTTCATGTGGAGCTACCCGAACCTCGTGCCGCTGCCGGACACTGAGGTCAGGCAGATCGGGGCGGCGGTGGAGCCGTTCGAGTACGAGGCGATCTACGGCGCCTGGTGGGATCGCCTGATCCCGTCCGGCGGCCCCGAGGTGGTACGGCGATCGGTCGAGCGCTACGGGGCGGCGTTGCGTGGCGAACTGCTGTGACGGCGGAGCGCGAGCTCCTGGCTGCCGCGCGCGCCGGCGACGAGGGCGCCTTCGCTCGTCTCGTGGAGCCGCTGCGTGGCGAGCTGCATGCTCACTGCTATCGGATGCTCGGCTCGGCCCACGACGCCGAGGACGCCCTGCAGGATGCCCTGCTTCGCGCGTGGCGGGCGCTCGACCGGTTCGAGGAGCGCAGCTCGCTTCGTTCGTGGCTGTACCGGATCGCCACCAACACCTGCCTCAACGCGATCGCGCGCCGGCCCAAGCGCGTGCTGCCGCTCGACTATGGCCCCTCGAGCGACCCTCACGACGGACCCGGCGCGCCGCTGGTGGAGACGGTCTGGGTGGAGCCCTACCCCGACGCGGCCCTTGGCGACGAGCGAGCCGCGCCCGACGCCCGCTACGAGCTCCGCGAGAGCGTGGAGCTGGCCTTCGTGGCCGCTTTGCAGCACCTTCCGCCGCGCCAGCGTGCGGTTCTGATCCTGCGCGAGGTGCTCGGCTTCTCGGCGCGCGAGGTGGCGGAGGCCCTCGACAGCACGGTCGTCTCGGTGAACAGCGCGCTCCAGCGGGCTCGCGCGGCCGTGGAGGAGCGCGCCCCGGAGCAGAGCCAGCAGACGACCCTCCGCGCCCTCGGCGACGACGGGGTGCGCGCGGTCGTGCGGGCCTACTTGGACGCCTGGGAGCGCGGAGACGTCGAATCGATTGCCGCGATGCTCGCCGAGGAGGCGACCCTGACCATGCCGCCGATGGCCACCTGGTACCGCGGGCCCGACGTGCTCGTGTTCCTGACCGACTGGGCCTTTTCAGGGCGGGTCTACGGGGCCGAGGGGAACCGGCGGGTGCGCGTGATCCCGGCCAGCGCGAACGGCCAGCCGGCGTTCGGCACCTACAGCTGGGACACCGAACGCGGAGTCCACCTGCCCACGGTCCTCCAGGTGCTCACGCTCCGCGACGCGCGGATCGAGGAGATCACCGGCTTCGTGAACCCGGAGATCTTCGAGAGCTTCGGGCTGCCGGCCGGGTTGGCCTGAGGGGGTCCTGGAAGTTCGTCAACCAGGAGGAGACAAACTTCCGGAACCCCTGGGGGGAGAAGCAGCTACCAGTTGCTTGACGACATGTCGTTATACGACATATAGTTCGTCATGCGATGTCGGAGCCCACCTACTTCGTGCTCGCTGCCCTCCTCGACGAACGCCTGCACGGCTACGGGATCATCAAGAAGGCCGCCGCGCTCTCGTCCGGATCGGTCAACCTGACGACCGGGACCCTCTACGGCGCACTCGACCGGCTCACGGGCCAGGGCCTGGTCGTGCCGGACGGCCAAGAGCAGGTGGAGGGCCGGACGCGCCGCTACTACCGGATCACCGACGCCGGCGCCGAGGCCGTTCACACAGAGGCGGAGCGGATGCGAGCCGCGGCGCGGGTGGTGTCCGGCAGCGGGCGCGCCGCGATAGAGGGCCGGCGCGCGGTGAGCGCCCCCCGGGCGCTATCGCTGGGCGCTGCGGGCGTACCCGGCGGCCTATCGTGCGACGCGCGGTCCCGAATTCCTGGCGACGCTGGCCGACGGCGACGACGACCGCGGGCGGCCCTCAGCCCGGGAGGCTGCGGCGCTGACCTAATCGGGGCGTGCTGATGCGCGCCGCAGATCGCCGGGTCGCCGACCGGATTGCCGCTGATCGCCGCGGGCCTGATCATCGGCTCAGGCCTGATCGGTCTTCGAATGGGCCGAGCGGACTGAACCAGGAAGTCCCGGCAAGTCGTCATCCATTCGGGACCGCCGCCCCGAACAGATGGCCTTTCACCGCGTTCTCGTGACTGCCTGGGTGACGGTGGCGGTGGTTGCCCTCGGGCCGCCGGCGGACGCGCGCCCCCGAAGCCGTCGCCGCGCCGCTCGTCCGTCCGCGCCGCTCTACGGTTGCTGCTCTTCATTGCCCCCGGCAGCCTGTTTCTGTCGGGTTTCCGGACTGACCGGCCGTTGGCGAGTACTTGCTGTGGGCGCCGCAGGCCGTACTTCGCCAATCGCGAGCACGTCGTGCTCCAGATCCTGCCGTGACGGCCGGGACATTGGCTCGCCCTTCGCCTCTCACCCGCCTCCGGCCCGCCGTCCGCCCGCGCGTCGCTCGCCGGGCGCTGGCGTTCTCCTGGGCGCCATCGTCGTGGTGGATACCTGGATCCGTCCGCGACCTACCGCCGGTTACGCTCGCAGCGCCTTCGCCGACCTCGAGGCGGCCGCGTTCGTGACCGGCTTCGCGGTCGTCCTGGCCGTGATCGCGCTGATCCGCGGCGTGCGGCCGGGGCGGCCCGTTCAGACCGCCCCGGCCGCTCACGATCGGGCTACTTGATGAACAGGATCTCGGCGTACTTCGGCAGCGGCCACAGGTCGTCGGCCACCACCTTCTCGAGCTGATCGCCCAGCTCGCGAACCTTCGCCAGCGCCGTGAGCTGGTGGTCGCGGGCGTACTCGGCAAGTGCGAGTCCCTCGATGCCGTCCGGGTAGTGGTTGGCCTCCTCGAGCTCGCTGATCGCGTCGGCGAAGGAGCCCACGAGCTCACGTGCCTCGGCGGCCATCGCCTCCATGCCCGCAGCCTCCACGAGCGCCACGTGGCGCAGCGCCGCCGGCAGCAGCATCGTGCGGGCCATCGAGGCGGCGGTCTCCGTCTCGATGTTCGCCCCGGTCGAGTACTGCTCGGCCCACACCTCGAAGCGCGACTCGAGCTCTCGCTCTGACAGCACCTCGTACTTCTCGAACGCCGCCACCGTCGGCTCCGCGAGCACCTCGGGCAGGGCCTCGACGCTGGTGCGCAGGTTCTTCAACCCACGCGCCTCCGCCTCGGCGTGCCACTCCTCGGCGTAGTTGTCGCCGCCGAAGATGATGCGCTTGCTGGCCAGGTAGGCCTCGCCGGCCACCTCGGTGGCCGCCTTGGCCAGATCGTCCGAGCCGTTCGAGAGCTTGGAGTCGAGCTTGCCCGCCAGGTCGTCGATGGCCTCGGCCACGATCGTGTTCAGCACGGTGTTGGGGAAGGCGAGCGACATGCTCGACCCCAGCGCGCGGAACTCGAACTTGTTGCCGGTGAAGGCGAACGGCGACGTGCGGTTGCGGTCGCCGCCGTGCATCGGCAGCGGCGGTAGCACCGGGGTGCCGAGACCGAGCACCGACGCCGGCGTGTGCGGGTCTCCCTCGCCGGAGGCGATCGCCTCGAACACCTTCTCCAGCTCAGCGCCGAGGAAGATCGAGATGATCGCCGGCGGGGCCTCGTTGGCTCCCAGGCGATGGTCCTGTCCCAGATTCGCCACCGAGGCCCGCAGCAGGCCCTGGTGCTTGTCCACGGCCTTGATCACCGCGGCGCAGAAGAACAGGAAGTTGACGTTGTCAGCCGGGGTGTCACCCGGCTCCATCAGGTTGTGGCCGGTGTCGGTGCTCATCGACCAGTTGTTGTGCTTGCCCGAGCCATTGACGCCCGCGAAGGGCTTCTCGTGCAGCAGGCAGACCAGGCCGTACTTGCGGGCCACCTTCTGCATCAACTGCATCGTGAGCTGCTGGTGGTCGGAGCCCACGTTCGAGTTCTCGAACACCGGCGCGATCTCGTACTGGGCGGGCGCCACCTCGTTGTGCCGCGTCTTGACCGGCACCCCGAGCTTGGCCAGCTCGAGCTCGGTGTCCATCATGCACGCGAGCACACGCTCGGGAATCGACCCGAAGTAGTGATCGTCCAGCTCGTGCCCCTTCGGCGGCTTGGCGCCGAAGAGCGTGCGCCCGGTGTTGATCAGGTCCGGCCGCTCGAAGAAGTACTGCTCATCGATCAGGAAGTACTCCTGCTCGGGGCCGACCGTGGTGAACACCCGCGAAGCCGCCTCGTCGCCGAGCAGGCGCAGGGCCCGGATCGCCGAACGCGAGAGGGCGTCCATCGAACGCAGCAGCGGGATCTTGTGGTCGAGCGCCTCGCCGGTCCATGACGCGAACGCGGTGGGGATGCACAGCAGCGCCCCGTTCGGGTTCTCGAGGATGAAGGCGGGGCTGGTGGGATCCCAGGCCGTGTATCCGCGCGCCTCGAAGGTCGCCCGCACGCCGCCGGTCGGGAACGAAGATGCGTCCGGCTCGCCCTGGATCAGCTCCTTGCCCGAGAACTCGGCCAGCGCGACGCCGTCGCCGGCGGGGCCGAAGAACGAGTCGTGCTTCTCGGCGGTCAGGCCGGTGAGCGGCTGGAACACGTGCGTGAAGTGGGTGGCGCCGCGCTCGAGGCCCCACTCCTTCATGGCGAGCGCGACCGCGTCGGCGAGCGAAGGATCGAGCGGCTCGCCGTTCTCGAGGGTCCGCTGAAGGCGCTTGTAGGTGTCCTTGGGCAGCCGGGTGCGCTGCACCGCCGCGGAGAAGACGTTCTCGCCGAACGGGTAGTTCGCCGCCTGGGTCAGGTCGACCGCGCCGAGCGCCCCTCCATTGGGGCTCCACTGGGCTGCGGTGACGTTCTGCTGACGGATTCTGGGCATGTCGTGAGTGATCCTCCTGGCCGGTTCCGGGCAGAGCCAAAGCTATATACGGGTGGGCCGAGTGACCTTGTACAGCTGTCCAAAGATCGCGGCGGCGCTTTCGCCCCGGTGTCAGCCGGGCGATGCCGTGGTCGCTTCTGGTTTCACACGCGACAGCAGGAGCGAGCCCGGTCGGGATTCGCGGCGTTCGTCGGTCACTGCGGCTGCGATGCCGTCTACTCAAGAAGAGCTCGCAATGGGCGGCCGTTGTTCGGCGTTCGAGGCGGATTCGTCCGTCTGCGGCGCTCGCGGTAGGACGCAGGGGTTCGACGCGTAGTTGCGCGCCTCGTCGAAGATACGGCCCAGACTGGCGTCGACCAAGCGCGTGTGGACGTCGAGTCTCCGGAAGCGCGGAATGATGCACGTCACGATCCAGCGCCAGCGGTCGTCGAAGCGCGTGATCCGCGGCCACGCCCGCGTGGCCGTGACTTGCCGGATGCCGCGTGTGAGCGCGTAGTAGTAGAACGAGGTGAAGTAGGAGACTTCTTCGCGCCGTCCACGCACCTCGAAGCTCAGGGCCGAGCCGATGGAGAAGAGCCTCGCAAATGGGCACGAGAGGCGGTCGAGGTTTGGTTGCACCAAGGAGCGCTGCTCGTGTTCGAGCAGCTGGACGTTGCCCTCCCAAATGAGATCCTCGGCCGCCCGCCGACGCTGTCGGGTCCTTCGAGAGACGGCGTCCTTGGTCGATCTTCTCAAAGCCGGATAGGACGGGAGCGTAGTGGGGCTCAGCCCGCAAGAGACCGCGGAGACATCCAATCCCCTCTTCGGCCGTGGCGTACGCGAGGTGCACCCAGAAGATGTCGCTAAAGATGGCGTTGTTCGTCTCGCGGATCGTGTTCACATCCGTTGTCAGCAGCACCTTGCGGCGGCCTAGGCTGTGCGGGATGTCCACGTAGCCGGTGCGATCTCTGTCCAGCCGGAGCGGAAACAGGGCGAGCCGGACGTGGTGCGACGCGAACGCAGCCACCCCAGCCCACTTGAGGTACGCGGGCAGGAACTTGTAGATCCAGGCGTAGCGTGAGGAGATCTCCAGGTTGCGGTGAAATGCGCACGACTGGTTCGTCAGGAGACCGTCGGCGAGCGCCTTCCAGCCGCCGATTGTTTTCGGCACCCCGTTTCGGAGCACGAGTTCGCGTGGCTGAGGAATGAGCTCTTCCCGCGTGATCGGGCGGACCATCCGGCCATTCCCCTTCGGTTCAGATGAATCCCGGCTGCTCGTAGGCCGGGTTCGGATACCGGTAGAACGTACACCCCAACACCGTGCGCAAACGCCTCGAACGTTTCGAAGAATGCACGGGACGCTCACCGCGCGACAGCGAGACGTTCGATGGAGGGCTGACCTGACCCAACGTGCGCCCGCGGGACGCGCCCGGGGCCCATACGCGGTTGGGGACACCGCTGCCGCGTCGGACGACAACTACGGTCGCGCCGGCGTCGCCACTCGCTGATGCAATGCGCGAGATCCGATAGCCAGCGCCGGCCGGAACCGACGATCGCATCTGCCTCGTTGCGGAAGCGCGGAGCGATAGCGTCCAAGCGTGGGGAAGCGCATCCCTACTTCCGGCTCGACCCCCGCCCGCTGACGCGCGAGGCCCAGGTCGGCCGCTGAGTTCGACTGTGCGCCTGCGGAGGTTGGCACCAGCGCCACCGCATGGCGCCGCGCGTCGAAGCCCGCCGGCACTGCGAGCACTTCGCGTATCCGCTCGGGTCGGTCATCGGCGCACCCGATAGCGCACGTGGAGCACCCGGTTGCCTTGGATCACCACGTCGGGATCCTCCAGCAGGTGCTGTGCGTCGACCGACCCGAAGTAGCGCTTGCCGGACCCGATCACCACGGGCGCGACGTCCATGCGCACCTCGTCGATCAGGCCCGCGGCAAGCACTTGGCCGCCGACGTCGCCGGCGGCGACCTCGACCGTGCGGTCGCCCGCGAGCTCCTGTGCCTTGGCCATGGCCGCCTCGACGCCGTCGACGAAGTGGAACGGCGCCTCGGGGCGCCAGCCCTCGGGCTTCGGCCGGTGCGTCACGACGACCACGTGGTCGATCCCGCTCGGTGGCGTGCCGTCCCAGCCGTCCGTCATGTCGAAGACGTGGCGGCCGCAGACTGTCGCCCCGATCTGGTCCCAGTACGGCCGGGTGTAGTCGTAGGACGTTTGCGACACCTTCACCTCGCCGCTCTCGTCCAACGGGACGTCACCGCTTACCAACCAGTCGAACAGCGGGCCCGGCTGGTCGTTCTCGTCCGCGATGAAGCCGTCCACCGACACCGTGCTGTACAGGACCACCTTGCCCATGGGCTCTCTCCTCTGCTCGGGAAGTGCCCATAGTGGCGTCTCGGGAGTGGCAAGTCTTGTAAGAAATCAATCGGCCGGCAGCGGCCAGCCGTCCAGCGCATGGCCGGGATGTTCGCGCAGGAACCGCCGCCGGACGTCGAGGTACCGAGTCGGCGTCAGCCCCGTGAACGTCCGGAACTCGTGGCCGAAGTGGGCCTGGTCGTAGTAGCCGGCGCGACCGGCGAGCGCGAGCCAGTCGACCGGTCCGGCGGGGTCGATCGCGAGCACGGTGGCGGTGAAGCGATAGGTGCGGGCGAACCGCTTTGGCGTGACGCCGATGACCTCCTTGAACCGCTGTGCCAGATGCGTGCTGCTGACGCCGGCCGCCACGCTCAGGTCGCCGATCGCCACTGCTCCCGTGGCCGCCGCGATGACGCTGCTCGTGTGGCGGACCAGCCCCAGGCCGGCGGTCTCGCAGACCAATCGCATCAGCTGGCCCTCGAGCAGCGTCAGCATCTCGTGCGGCCCGGCCGCCGTGGCCAGCCGGTCTCGCAACTCAGCAACGGTGGGGCGGCCCCAGACCTCCTCCAGCGCCACCGGCCGGTCGCACAGCTCGGCGGCAGGCATCGGCAGGAACGGCGCCAGCCCCCACGGCTTGAAGTGCACGCCGACTGACCGGGTCCCTGGCGGGTAGCCGAACTCCAAGGCGCAGGTTGGCGTGGTGACGACGCAGCCGTCGGCGTACTCGGCCGCCTCGATGTCGGTGCCGGCGCGGATGCGGAACGGCGCCCCGAGGTTCACGATGAGGAACGCCGCCGGCATCGGTGGCAGCGTCAGCCGGGGGTACGGCGGCGCGCCCTCCAGGTAGTAGAGGTCGTCGATCAGCCCGTCCAGCGGCGGTCGCGGCACTCTGGACACGTACTCCACGCGTCACAGCATCGCCGACGCAAGGGCGGACGGGCCGCCAGGTCGTCTTACGCCGTTGGAAGACCCCCGCGTCGAGTTGCGCTTTGCGCGACGAGCGCAAGTCGTGCAGGGCTGATGGTTCTGAAGAAGGCCCCAGTTACGCCGCGCGCCGGGCTTCGGTATCGGTGACCGCGGTCGCTTCTACCTCGATGAGGAATTCGGGCCGGGACAGTGTCTCGACTCCCGCAATCGTGTCGGCCGGCTTGTGGTCCCCGAACAGGGCGACGCGGGCCTCCTCTATCACCGACAAGTACTCAGGCCGGTATCCGACCACGAATATCGAGATCTTGGCCACGTCCTCGGGCAGAGCACCAGCAGCATCGAGAGCACGGCCGACGTTGGCGAACACCTGCCGGGCCTGGGCTGCCAGATCGCCGCGACCGACGAGGTTTCCGTGTTCATCTTCGGGTTCCTGGCCGGCGAGGAATAGCAACCGCTTCCCAGTCGCGACGATCACATGCGTGTAGGTCGAAGGAGTGGGCAGGTCCTTGGGATTGATGCATTCGAGAGTCATTGACTAGATGGTCTCCTCGGGATGGGTGGCGATGCCCACTATGACCCGGAAGCAATCGCTCGCGACGACTGCTCCTCCGCGCCAAGGTGGAGTGGCCACGACGTGTGCCCAAGCCGCGGGCGGGCGCCACTCACCTGCCCGGCGTCAATTCCGTCAAAGACTCAGCACCGGGGCTCGTGCGTACCCTCGGGTGGATGGCAGCAATCGAGCTCAAGGGCGTCGTCAAGACGTTCGGATCCATCCGGGCCGTGGACGGGCTCGATCTCGACGTTCCCCGGGGGACCTGCCTGGGCCTGCTCGGTCCGAACGGGGCGGGCAAGAGCACCACGATGCGCATGCTCACCGGCCAGGCCGTGGCCGACGAGGGCTCGATCCGCGTGCTCGGTCACGCCCTCCCCGAGGACTCGAAGGAGGCCCGGGCCGAGATGGGCGTCGTGCCCCAGCTCGACAACCTCGACGTGGACGTGACCGTGGAGGACAACCTCGCGGTCTTCGCGCGCCTCTATCGGGTGCCGGACGTCCGCGAGGCGGTGGATTACGGCCTCCAGCTGTCGCGCCTGACCGACCGGCGCAAGGACGCTGTCGACAAGCTGTCGGGCGGAATGCGCCGCAGGCTCCTGCTGGCTCGCGGCCTGGTTCACCGGCCCAAGCTGCTGCTGCTCGACGAGCCCACCGTCGGCCTCGATCCGCAGATCCGCACCGAGCTGTGGTCGCTGATCGACGGCCTGCGAACCGGGGGCGCCACCATCCTCATGTCCACTCACTACATCGAGGAAGCCGAACGCCTCGCCGACGAGGTCGCCGTGATGGCTCACGGCAAGGTGCTCGACCGCGGCCGGCCGAGCGACCTGATCGCGAAGCACGCCGGCCGCGAGACCGCTGAGGTGTACGGCCCGCCGGCGCGCCTGGCCGAGGTGCGCGAAGCGGCCCAGGCGCAGGACCTGCTCGTGCGCCCGGCCGGGCCCGCGGTGGCGATCATGGGCGTCGAGCGTGCCCGCAACGGCGCGATTCCCGACGACGCGTTGAAGCGCCGGGCCTCGCTGGAGGACGTGTTCGTCCTGCTCACGGGCGAGGAGGCCGAGTGAGATGAGACGCCTCGAGCCCGCGGCGATCGGCGGCGTGATGAGCCGCGAGGTGGCCAACTTCCGCACCTTCTGGAAGGCGACCACCTTCTCGAGCCTGCTCGAGCCCGTGGTCTACCTGCTGGCCTTCGGGCTCGGCCTGGGGGCGACGATCGTGGACCGGGTGGACGGCCTGGACTATGTCGAGTTCGTCGGCACCGGGATGGTGGCCACCGCGGTGATCTTCTCCAGCGCGCTGCCGGCCATGTTCGGCACGTTCGTCAAGGAACGCTTCCAGCGCACCTACGACGCGATCATGGCCGCGCCGGTCGACGTCGAGGAGCTGGTGACGGCGGAAATGCTGTGGATCGGAATCCGCTCGGGCTTCTACGGCTGCTTTCCCCTGCTCGTGTCGATGCTGTTCGGCCTCGACCCCTCCCCGGGGATGCTGCTCGTGCCCTTCTTCGCCTTCATCACCGCGCTCGGCTTCGCGGCCTTCGGTATCGCCGTGGCGGGCAGCGTGTCCAAGATCGACCAGTTCAATTACGTCACCACCCTGGTGATCACGCCGCTGTTCCTTGTCGCGGGCACCTTCTTCCCTATCGACGAGCTCCCGCAGGGCGTCCAGGTGGCCGCCCAGTTCAACCCGCTTCATCACCTGGTCGAGCTGGTGCGCCACTCGGCCTTCGGGTTCGAGGCCACGGACCTGCTTCGAGTCGGCGCGCTCGTCGTGTTCGCGCTGGCGCTCTGGCGTCTCGCGATCTCGCGCATGACGTCGCGCCTGATCGACTGACCGGTTCGACTCACGGTCGAAGCGCGCCGGCTCGATTTCCGACAGCGGTCCAAAGGCAGGGCCGCCGATCGTCGCCAACCTGAGTGACGGATGCTCCTCCCCTCCGACACCGGCGCCCGCGCCCGGGGCGACCTCCTCCTCACCGGTTCGACCGGGTTCCTCGGTATGGAGCTGCTGGCGCGGCTTCTAGAGGACACCGATCGCCGGGTGTGGGCGCCGGTGCGGGCGGCGAGCGACGAAGAGGCCGCGGTGCGGCTGCGTGCCACGCTCGCGTCGCTGGTGGAGGATCCCGATGCCTACGAGGGGCGGGTGGTCGCCCTGGCGGCGGATCTGGAGCAACCCGGGCTGGGTCTCTCAGGCGCCCGCCGCGCGGAGCTTGCCGGACAGGTCGACGAGATCATCCACTGCGCGGCGTCCGTCTCGTTCTCAATGCCGCTCGAGCGGGCGCGGGCGATCAACGTCCAGGGCACGAGACGGGTGCTCGAGCTCGCCGTGGGCTGCGTGGCCAACGGCGGGCTGCGGCGGTTCGCCCATGTGTCGACGGCCTACGTCGCGGGCGACCACGACGGCGCGTTCGCCGAGACCGACCATGACGTCGGCCAGAGCTTCAACAACACCTACGAGCAGTCGAAGTGGGAGGCCGAGACGCTGCTGCGCGCCCATATGGAGCGAGTACCCGTGCAGATCTTCCGTCCGAGCATCGTGGTGGGTGACGACCGCAGCGGGTGGACCAGCTCATTCAACGTGATCTACACGCCGCTGCGGGCCTATGCGCGTGGGCTCGCTGCCGGTGGTTCCGGCGCGGCGGTCGGCTCCGGTCGACGTGGTGCCGGTCAGTCATGTGGCGCGAGCCATCCTCGCCCTGGACGAGGCCGGCGCGGGCCGCACCTTCCACCTGGTGGCCGGCAGCGAGGCCGCGAGCGTGGGCGAGCTGATCGATCGGGCGGTGACGCATCTCGGCGGCCCACCGGTGCGCGTGGTCTCGCCGAGCGTCTACCGGCGACTGGTTCAGCCGCTGCTCGAACGTCGCGCCGGCGCGGCGCGCAAGCGCTGGCTTCGGCAGGGCGAGGTCTTCTTCCCCTACTTCTCCAGCCGGGTCCGGTTCGCCTCGGCGTCCACGCGGGCCGAGCTCGGCCCGCTCGGAGTGGAGGTGCCGGCGCTCGGCGACTACTTCGAGCGCCTGCTCGACTTCGCGGTCGACTGCAGCTGGGGGCGAGAACGCGTGGGCCGCGCGCAGGCGCTGGCGGCGGCTCCCGCCTGAGAGTCAGGCCCGCGGGGCCCCGATCAGGTTGCGCACGGCGCGCACCGCCACGGACAGCGTGGTCAGGTCGTACGTGCGGCCGGCGCGGATGTCGGCGAGCGTCTGCAGGCAGCGCTCGGCAGCGGGCTGCGCGACCACCCAGCCGTCCACGCGTTCGCCCGGGCTCTCCATATGCGGCCCGTACTGCAGCACCTCGGCCGTGAGCTGGCGGTGGATCGAGTAGAGGTCGTCGCGCAGCGCGGCGCGGGCCATCGCCTTCCAGCGATCCTCGCGCGAGAGCGCGACGATGCGGTCGCGCAGCCAGTGCAGGTGCAACCGCCGGCCGAGGCGGAAGTGCACGGCCGCCACCGCCTCCACGTGCAGGCCGCTCTCCTCGGCTCACCTCGACCACGTCGAAGGTCGCGTACATCGTGGACAGCGAGGCCACGCGCGCGGCGAGCTCGTCGGGCACGGCGGCCGCGCGCAGCTCGTCGACCCGGCGCGCGAGCGGCTCCACGTCGTCGGGATCGAGCAGCTTGGTGATCGAGCCGAAGAGGATCTCGGCGCCGGGCTTGAAGTGCTCCACCGTCGAGCTGATGTCCATGGGTGCGCGCCGATTGCGCAGGAGCCAGCGTGAGCCGCGCTCGATCAGCCTCCGTCCCTCCAGGAGCATCTGGAGCTGGACATCGGCCTCGACCTCGTTGTCGAGGGCCTCGATCGCCGCCCACTGGGGCCGCATGCCGAACACCTCGCGCGCCACGGCGTAGGCGCGCGCGATCTCGGACGCCGGGGATCCGGTCTCCTCGTGCAGCCGGAAGGCGAAGGTGGTGCCGCCGCCGTGCAGCATGTTGTTGACCACCTGGGTGGCCACGATCTCCCGAGCCAGGCGGTGCGAGCGCATGACCTCGCCGTAGCGGTCGGGCAGCTGGGGCGGGAAGTAGCGCGCCAGCTCTGCGGACAGATGGGGATCCTCGGGCACGTCGGAGTCGAGCAGAGCGGCATAGAGGAAGACCTTCGAGAAGGCGAGCAGCACGGACAGCTCGGGCCGCGTCAGCCCCTCGTGATCGCGGGCGCGCTCGGCGAGCTCGTCCTCGCTCGGGAAGCGCCTCGAGCTCGCGGTCGAGCCTGGCGGCGCTCTCGAGGGCCCGGATGAAGCGCTGGTGAACCTCGAGCATCGAGGGCGCCTGCGCCTCGGCCAGGCTGAGCGTCTCGGACTGCTCGTAGTTGTCCTTGAGCACGAGGTCCGCCACCGACTCGGTCATCTGGGCCAGCAGCTCGTTTCGCTGCTTGCCGGTCAGGTCGCCGGCGGCGACGACCGCGTCGAGCAGGATCTTGATGTTCACCTCGCGGTCCGAGCAGTCGACCCCGGCCGAGTTGTCGATGGCGTCCGTGTTGATCCGCCCGCCGCCGAGCGCGAACTCGATTCGGCCCGGCTGGGTGAAGCCGAGGTTGCCGCCCTCTCCCACGACCCGGCAGCGCAGCTCGTCGGCGTTGACCCGCACGTTGTCGTTGGCCTTGTCGCCGGCGTCGGCGTGCGTCTCGGTGGAGGCCTTCACGTAGGTCCCGATGCCGCCGTTCCACATCAGGTCCACCGGGCCGCGCAGCGAGCGCCCGGATCAGCTCGTTGGGAGTGAGGGCGGACGCGTCGACCTGCAGCGCCTCCCGCGCCTGCGGGGAGAGCTCGATCGACTTGGCGGTGCGCGGCCAGACGCCGCCGCCCTCGGAGATCAGCTGCTTGTCGTAGTCCGACCAGGAGGAGCGAGGCAGGTCGAACAGGCGCTTGCGCTCCTCCCAGCTCGTCTCGGGATCGGGGTCGGGGTCGAGGAAGATCTCGCGGTGGTTGAACGCTCCGAGCAGCCGGATCTGGCGCGAGAGCAGCATGCCGTTGCCGAACACGTCGCCCGACATGTCGCCGATGCCGATCGCGCTGAACGGCTGCGAGCTCACGTTGTGGCCGAGCTCGCGGAAGTGGCGCTTGACCGACTCCCAGGCGCCGGCGGCGGTGATCCCCATCTTCTTGTGGTCGTAGCCGGACGAGCCACCGGAGGCGAACGCGTCGCCGAGCCAGTAGCCGTACTCGGCGGCCACCGAGTTGGCGAGATCGGAGAAGGTGGCGGTGCCCTTGTCGGCAGCCACGACCAGGTAGGGATCGTCCTCGTCGTAGCGGACGACGTCGGGCGGAGGCACGGTCTCGCCGTCGACGATGTTGTCGGTCACGTCGAGCATCGCGCTGATGAAGGTGCGGTAGCAGGCCTCGACCTCGGCCCTCAGCTCCTCGCGGTCCCCGCCCTCGGGCGGACGTTTGACCACGAAGCCGCCCTTGGCTCCCACCGGCACGATCACGCGCGTTCTTGACCATCTGGGCCTTCATCAGCCCGAGCACCTCGGTGCGGAAGTCCTCGCGCCGGTCCGACCAGCGCAGCCCGCCGCGTGCCACCCGTCCGCCGCGCAGGTGCACGCCCTCGGTCCGCGGTGAGTACACGAAGATCTCGAAGGCGGGTCGCGGCTCCGGGCAGCCAGGAGAGCGCCGTGGGATCGAGCTTGAAGGAGACGTAGCGCTTCGGCTCTCCGTCCGAGTCGCGCTGGAAGAAGTTGGTGCGCAGCGTCGCTCGGATCACGCTCAGGAAGCGGCGGAGGATGAGGTCCCGGTCGAGGCTCTCGACGGCGTCGATCGCCTTCTCGATGCGCCGCGCCACCTCCTCGGACCCCTCCGGGTCGGCCCGGTCGTGCCCGAAGCGGGTGTAGAACAGCTCCACCAGCATCCGCGCGATGTCGCAGTGGAGGGCCAGCACTTCCTCCACGTAGCGGTCTGAGTAGGTCGACCCGGTCTGGCGCAGGTAGCGCGCCACCGCGCGCAGGACGGTCACCTCCCGCCAGGCCAGCCCGGCGCCGAGGACGAGCCGGTTGTAGCCGTCGTTCTCGACGTCTCCGCGCCAGGCGCGTATGAAGGCGTCCTGGAACGCTTCCTTCACCCGCCCGCCGTCAGCGTCGTCGTCGCCCCGGCGGACCAGGCCGAAGTCGTAGATCCAGGCGGCCTCGCGGTCACGCGGCTTGATCGGGTATGGCCGCTCGTCGGCCACCTGCACGCCCATGTTCTCGAACAGCGGGAGCACGTCGGACAGCGCGAGCGGCCTGCCCGAGCGATAGAGCTTCGCCCGGAGCACTCCCGGCCCCGCTTCCAGCGGCCGGTAGAGGCTGATCTCGAGGCCATCGCTCTCGGGCAGCTCCTCCAGGTGGCGGATGTCGGCGAGCGCCGAACGCGCCACCCAGTCGGCCCGGTAGGCGGTGGGGAAGGCGTTGCCGTAGCGCCGGAAGAGCTGGGTGCCGCGCTCCTCGCCCTCCTCTTCGAGCAGCGCCTGCGCGAAGTCGTCGGCCCACGAGCGGGTGGCGGCCACGAGCAAGGTCTCGACCTCCCGGGCGTCGACGTCCGGGCGATGCCCCGGCTCGGTGTAGACCATGTAGTGCAGGCGCACGAGCACGGACTCGGATACGCGCGTGGTGTAGTCGAGCGCCCTGGCGTCGGTGACGTCGCGCAGGATCGACTCGATGCGGCGCCGGTTCTCGGTGTTGAAGCGGTCTCGCGGCACGAACACGAGACACGAGTAGAAGCGGCCGAAGCGGTCGCGGCGCACGAACAGGCGCAGCCGCTGCCGCTCGCCCAGGTGCAGGATCCCGATCGCGGTCTCGAACAGCTCGTCGGGCGACACCTGGAAGAGCTCGTCGCGTGGATGAGCCTCGAGCAGCTCGATCAGCGCCTTCTCGTTGTGGCTCCCGTGAGGAAACGCAGCCCGCTCGAGCACCGAGGCGAACGTGCGTCTCAGGATGGGGATCTCGTGCAGGTGCGACTCGTACGCGGTGTGGGTGTACAGCCCGAGGAAGCGCCGCTCGCCGATCACGTTGCCATCGGCGTCGAAGCGCTTGACGCCTACGTAGTCGAGGTACGACGGGCGGTGGACGGTGGCCCGCGAGTTGGCCTTGGTGAGGTTGAGCAGGTGCGGCTCCAGCGCGAGGGCGCGCACCTCCGGGGGAAGCTTGTCGAACGAGCGTGAGCGCGGTTCGGCACCCGACTGGCGCAGGATGCCGAGGCCCGACCCGGCCACTGCCCGCAGGGACAGCTCGCCGTCGTCGTGCACCAGCTCGTAGTCGCGGTAGCCGAGGAAGGTGAAGTTGTGGTCCTCGAGCCACTCGAGGAAGGCACGCGACTCGCCGACCTCCTCGTCGTCGAGGCCGGGCGGCGGCGTCTCAGCGAGCTCGGCGGCGATCTCCAGGGCACGGCCGCGCATCGCCCGCCAGTCCTCGACGGCAGCCGTGACCTCGCCGATCACGCGCAGCACATGAGCCCGCAGCTCCTCGAGCCGAGCCGGGTCGGTCTGGCGGTCGACCTCGGCATGGATCACCGATTCCGCGACCGACCGGTCGTCCTCGGCGCCATCGGCCGTGGGCGGGGGCAGCAGCTCTGAGAGGTTGCCCTCCGAGTCACGGCGAACGTCGATGACCGGGTGGATGATCAGATGGACGCCGTAGCCGCGCCGGTTGAGCTCCATCCCGATCGAGTCGATCAGGAAGGGCCGGTCGTCGGTCACGATCTCCACGGCGGTGTGGGTCGACTGCCAGCCGTGGGTCTCGAACTGCGGGTTGTAGACGCGGACCTTGGTCTCGCCGGGCCGGCGCCGGCGGCTGAAGGCGAGCTGACCGACCGCCAGGCCGTAGAGGTCGAGCGGGTCGCGTTCGGCGATGTCGTCCGGCGAGACCCAGCGGTAGAACTGACGGACGAAGGCCTCGGCGTCCTGCGCACCGTCATCGGCCAGGTGCTCGCGCACGCGCGAGCAGACCTCTTCGATCAGTGCCTCGTCAGCTTCCTTGACGCTCACCGCTGTCTCCACGGGAGTCTATGCCCGCATGCGGGTTGCTCAACCCGATTGAATCCCCAGTTGCGATGAACGAAAAGTGGACAGCAGCGCAGATCCCTCCTCTCGGCGGCCGTGTCGCCGTGGTCACCGGAGCAAACAGCGGGCTCGGCCTCGTCACGGCCCGGGAGCTCGCCCGTGCCGGGGCGACGGTGGTGATGGCCTGCCGCAACCAGGAAAAGGGCGAGGAGGCGCTGCGGGCGGTCCAGCGAGCGGGTGCCCAACTCCGAGGTCGAGCTCGAGCAGCTCGACCTGGCCGACCTGGGCTCCGTGCGGGAGTGCGCGGAGCGGATCAAGGACCGCCACGACGGCATCGACCTCCTCATCAACAACGCGGGCGTGATGGCCACCCCGCGGCGTGAGACCGCCGACGGGTTCGAGCTCCAGTTCGGGACGAACCACCTCGGGCACTTCGCGCTCACCGGCCTGCTGCTGCCTGAGATGGAGGGACGCGAGGACGCTCGCGTGGTCACGCTGTCGAGCGGAGCCCACAAGGGTGGGCGGATCGCGTTCGACAACCTCGGCGGCGAGCGGCGCTACTTCCGCTGGCGGGCCTACGCGCAGTCGAAGCTGGCGAATCTCCTGTTTGCCCTCGAGCTCGACCGGCGGCTGCGCGCGGCGGGCTCGTCGGTCAAGAGCCTGGCCGCCCACCCGGGCTACTCGGCCACCAACCTCCAGTCGAGCGGGCCGCCCACTGTCGACGCGCTGCTCATGGCCCCCGTCAACCGGTTCTACGCCCAGAGCGACGAGATGGGCGCGCTACCGACGCTCTACGCGGCCACGGTCTCGGGGCTCGAGGGCGGCACCTACATCGGACCGGACGGAGTCGGGGAGATGCGCGGCTATCCCAGGCCCGTGGCGCCCAACGGGACCGCCCGTGACGAAGCGCTGGCGCGGCGGCTCTGGGAGGTGTCGGAGGAGCTCACGGGCGTGAGGATCGAGCCGGTGCCGGCCTAGCGGCTCCGCTGTACCAATTTGCTCAAAGAGCCCGTATGATGCGGGCTGCGCATGTCTCGCAACCTCATCGAGATGCTTCGCGCGCGCGAGGGAGAGGCGCCGGCCACGGCTCTGACCGTGCTCAAGGAGGCGATGGACGAGCGCGGCGAGATCTCGGACGACGACCGCCGGCTCGCCGCTGCGGTCTCGGGCCTGCCCGAGGCCACCGTCTACGGGATCTCGAGCTTCTACGACGACCTGCTGCAGCCGCGCGGACGCCGGCACGTCTGCGTCTGCACCGGCACGGCCTGCTGGGCCCGTGACTTCGGCGAGCACGTGCGCGAGGTGGAGGCGGGCCTCGGGCTCGGCCTCGGCGAGCGCTCGCCCGACGCCGAGGTCTCGCTCGGCCAGACGGTCTGCCTGGGCTTCTGCCACACGGGAGCCGCGGTCCGCGAGGGCGGCGTGGTGGACGCCGGCGAGGGAGCGCCGAGCGCGCGGTGTCCGGCGCGCTTCGCGAGGCGCCCGAGCCCGGCGGCACGAGCATGCTCGACGAGTCCGTGATGCTGCAGCCCGGAGACTGGTCGGGCCTCGAGCGGGCGCTGCGCGACCTGAGCCCCGAGCAGCTCCTGGCCGAGGTCAAGGAGGCCAACCTGCGCGGGCGCGGCGGCGCCGGCTTCCCGGCGGGGGTCAAGTGGGAGTTCGTGGCGAAGGCGCCGGGTACCGACAAGGCGATCGTGGTCAACGGCGACGAGGGCGACCCCGGCTCCTACATCGACAAGTACCTCATGGAGCAGAGCCCCGACCTCCTGCTCGAGGGCATGGCGCTCGCGGCCTGGGCGGTGGCGGCGCGCCACGGCATCGTCTTCGTTCGCTCCGAGTACCCGCGTTCGCTGCCGATCCTCCAGGCGGCGGTCGAACGGGCTCGCGCCGAGGGGCACCTCGGCACGGACATCCACGGCAGCGGCCTCGACTTCGACATCGAGGTCCTGGAGGGCGCGGGCTCGTACGTGGTGGGGGAGGAGACCGCCCTGCTGGCGTCGGCGCAGGGGCTGCGCGGCACCGTTTCGGCCCGGCCGCCGTTCCCAGCCGAACGCGGCTGGCACGGCAAGCCGACGGTCGTGAACAACGTGGAGACCCTGTGCAACGTCCCCTTCGTCGCGCGTGAGGGGGCCGAGGCCTATGCCGCCCTCAGTCCCGGGGCCACGCCCGGCACCAAGCTCGTGTGCCTCAACGAGCGCTTCAACTCACCCGGGGTCCACGAGGTCCGCTTCGGCACGCCGATCGCGCGGATCTGCGACGAGCTCGGCGGGGGCATGCGCGACGGGCACGAGATCAAGGCGGTGCAGATCGGTGGCCCGCTGGGCGGCATCCTGCCGGGGTGGAAGCTCGACACCCCCTTCGACTTCGACGAGCTGGCCGCCGAGGGCTGCATGGTCGGCCACGGCAGCATCCTGGCCTTCGACGAGCGCACTCACATGCGCGCGCTGGCCAGTCACCTGCTCGAGTTCGGCGCCCACGAGAGCTGTGGCAAGTGCTTCCCCTGCCGCATCGGGCTCCAGCGCGGCTTCGAGATGGTCGAGCGCCCGGGGCCGGTCGACCGCGACCGGCTCGAGGCGCTGCTGGAGACGCTCGAGCTGGCCTCGCTGTGCGCGCACGGCGGCGGCATGCCCGCGCCGATCCGCAGCTTGATCGCGCACTTCCCGGATGAGCTCGGGGTCAACGGCTCGGCCGAGCCGGCGAGCCCGACGGGTCCCGGCGATCCTTACATGCGCCGACCGGCCGAGCCTGACGAGGACGGAAGGCCAGTGCAGTGGTGAAGGTCACGATCGACGGCACGAGCTCGAGGTCGAGCCCGGCACCACCATCCTCGAGGCCGCCCAGGCGGCGGGCCGCTACGTGCCCACGCTCTGCTTCGACGAGCGGATGGATCCCTTCGGCGCCTGCCGGGTGTGCATGGTTGGCGTGGAGGGCGCCCCGGGGCCGCTCGCCGCCTGCACCACGCCCTGCCGCGACGGGATGGTGGTGGACACCGAGGACGAGACCTCGCGGCGCATCGCGGGTGCAACCGTCGAGCTCGTGATGTCCGAACTGCCGGACGACCCCGGCGAGCACACCGAGCTGGCCGAGGTGGCGCGGCATCTTCGGCATCGAGGAGCCGCGCTGGCAGGGAGAGCAACGCCGCCCCGCGCACGACCAGCGCCATCCCTACCTCGTCCTCCAGCACGAGCTGTGCATCTCGTGCGGGCGCTGCGTGCGAGCCTGCGACGAGGTCCAGGGCGCGTTCGCGCTCACCGCCACCGGGCGCGGATTCGACTCGGGCATCACCGCCGGGCTCGACTCGGGCTTCACCGAGTCGACCTGCGTGTCCTGCGGCGCCTGCGCCGACACCTGCCCCACCGACGCGATAACCGAGCATCTGCTGCTGGAACTCGCGCTACCGTCTAGTGGCAATGAAGAAGGGGGACTGACATGAGCACCCGGTTCGAAGCCACCACCACCACCACCTGCGGCTACTGCGGGGTGGGATGCCGGCTGGAGGCGCACCGGGTGGATGGGCGGATCCGCTCGATCAGCCCTGCCATGGACGGGCCCGGCCAACAAGGGCCACACCTGCGTCAAGGGCCGCTTCGCCCACCAGTTCGCCCGCTCGCGGGACCGTCTCACCGCGCCGCTCGTGCGCGAGGGCGACGGCTTCCGGCTCGCCTCCTGGGAGGAGGCCATCGCGCCGCGTGGCGGACGCCCTCGGGGGCATCCGCGACGAGCACGGCCCCGACGCGATCGCCGGTCTCGCCTCCTCGCGCGCGACCAACGAGGACTGCTACGTGATGCAGCGCCTGATGCGCGCGGCGATCGGCACGCACAACATCGACAACTGCTCGCGGGTCTGCCACTCGCCCACCTCGTTCGCGCTGCGCAAGTCGTTCGGGATGTCGGGCGCCACCGGCTCCTTCAACGACATCGAGGCCGCCGAGGTCGCGCTGATCATCGGCGCCAACCCCACCGCCGGCCATCCCGTGGTGGGCGCGCGGATCAAGCAGGCCGCCATCAAGGGGCTCAAGCTCATCACCGCCGATCCGCGCCGCATCGAGCTGGCCGACTACGGCCAGCTGCACCTCGGCACCCGTCCGGGCACCAACGCGGCCCTGCTCAACGGGCTGGCCCACGTGGTCATCCGCGACGGCCTGACCGATCCGCGCTTCATCGCCGAGCGCACCGAGGGCTTCGAGTCGGTCGAGGAGCTCGTCGGGCCGTACACGCCCGAGGCGGTGGAGGAGATCACCTCCGTGCCGGCGGACGACCTCGTGCGCGCGGCCCACCTGTACGCGGAGGCCGAGCGCGGATCGATCCTGTGGGGCCTCGGCGTGACCGAGCACCGCTACGGCTCGGAGTGCGTGCGCCTGATCTGCAACCTCGCCCTGATGACCGGCAACGTCGGCCGGCCGGGCGCCGCCCTGCTGCCGCTGCGCGGCCAGAACAACGTGCAGGGCTCGTCCGACCACGGCGCGCTGCCCGACACCTTCACCGACTACCGACAGCGTGGAGGACGACGAGGTCGCGCGCAGCTTCGAGGAGCGCTGGGGCGTCCAGATGAAGCGCGAGAAGGGGATGAAGATCCCCGAGATGTTCGACGCCGCCGTCGAGGGACGGCTCAAGGCGATGTACATCTTCGGCGAGGACGTCGCCCAGACCGACCCCAACACCGAGCACGTGATCAAGGCGCTCGACTCGCTCGACTTCCTGGTCTGCCAGGACATCTTCGAGAACGAGACCACCCGGCACGCCGACGTGGTTCTGCCCGCCTCCGCCTTCCTGGAGAAGACCGGAACCTTCACGAACGCCGAGCGCAGGGTCCAGCTGGTGGAGGCCGCGGTCGACCCGCCCGGTGCCGCCCGGACGGACTTCGACATCCTCACCACCGTGTCGCGCGCCCTCGGCCACGACATGGGCTACTCGGAGCCGGCCGACGTGATGGACGAGATCGCCGACCTCACGCCCCGCTACGCCGGCATCAGCCACGAGCGCCTGGGCCGCGGCGGGCTGCAGTGGCCGGTGGCCCCCGACGGCACGGACACGCCGATTCTCTACGAGGACGAGTTCGCGCTGCCCGGCGGCCGGGCCCAGTTCGCACCGCTGCCCTACAAGCCACCCGGCGACGCCGCCGACGACGAGTTCCCGCTGATCCTGGTCACCGGACGACGCCTCGAGCACTACAACGCCGGCACGATGACCCGTCGCACCGGCAACCTCGACCTGATGCCGTCCGACTGGCTCGAGATCCATCCGGACGACGCCGCGTCGCTGGGTCTCGAGGAGGGCGCCGAGGTCCGGGTACGCAGCCGGCGGGGCGAGATCGTGCTGCCGGTCAGGCTCACCGAGCGGATCGAGGTGGGGCACGTGTTCACCGCCTTCCACTTCCCGGAGGTGCGCACCAACCTGCTGATCGGCCCGTCGGCCGACATCAACACCTCGTGCCCCGAGTACAAGGTCGTGGCAGTGTCGGTGGAGCCCGCCGGTGCCGTGGACAGGCGGCCGCCGCGCGAGTTGGCGGAGCCCGCGCTCAGCGGCTAGTCACATGGCCTCGCTCGAGGGTGTCGCCACCGGGATGCTCGCTCGCGTCGAGCGAGACGGCGGCACCGACGAGGTGGCCGTGGAGCTGCCGCTGGAGATCAGGCTCAACGGCGAGCCCGTCGCGGTGACGATGCGCACTCCCGGTCACGACCTGGAGCTGGCCGCCGGCTTCCTCTACGGCGAGGGCATCGTCGACGACCCGCCCGAGGTGACCCTGCCCGACGACCTCGCGGCCAACACCGTCGAGGTGCGGGCCCCGGGCGCCGCCGCGCCGGCGAACCGCCGCTTCTACACCACCTCCTCCTGCGGGATCTGCGGCAAGGGAGCGCTCGAGGAGGTGGCGGTGCACGCCGCCGCGGGTCGAGGGCGGCCCCACCATTTCGCGGCAGGAACTGGCCGCGTTGCCCGACCGCCTGCGCCAGCCGGTGTTCGACCGCACGGGCGGCCTGCACGCCACCGGGCTCTTCGCCGGCGGGCGGGGGAGAGCCGCTGCTGGTACGCGAGGACGTGGGTCGCCACAACGCGATGGACAAGGTGATCGGGCGGGCACTCCTGGACGGCCGCCTGCCGCTGTCCGAGCAGCGTGCTGTGCGTGAGTGGGCGCCTCGGCTTCGAGCTGGTGCAGAAGGCCGCCCGGGCGGGCTGCCCGATTCTGGTGGGCGTCGGGGCGCCCACCTCGCTGGCGGTGGAGCTGGCGGACGACCGCGGGCTTACGCTGGCCGGTTTCGCGCGGCAGGGCAGCGTGAACGTCTACACGCACGCCGAACGCATCCCTCTGGCCAATGTCCGAGGAAACGCGTAGGCTGCTCCCCCTAACCTGGTCAAGATCTCGTGCAGAGGGCTAAAGGGCACGCCCGCGAATGCCGAAAGTGGCCAAGGACCCGTACCGTAGGCCGATCCCCGGAGGGCCTAGTTCCCGATGGCTTATTCCACCGCTCCCGCGCCAGAGATGCACGTCGCAGACGGCATCAACGGCGGACGCTTCAAGCTGGCGGTCGCCAGCGGCGCTCAGGCTCCCGAGCGCGCACGGGCCTGGTTGCGCAACGTCACGGCGTGGCTGCCCGAGGACACGGAGATCACCCTGACCCTGCTGGTCTCGGAGCTGATCACCAACGCCGTGAGGCACGGGGGAGCCGGAAGCGAGGACCTGATCGAGCTGGAGCTGCGGACGACTCGAGAAGGGCATTGGCGTCACCGTCACCGATCCGGGCCCGGGTTTGCCCCGAGCGAGCGCGACGCACCGCTCGACGAGCCGGGCGGCTGGGGTCTCGTCCTGGTCGATCAGCTCGCCGACCGCTGGGGCGTCGTCCGCGACGGCGCACGCGGGTCTGGTTCGAGTTGGCGACGCCCGCCGGCTAGGCCACCAGCACGCGCTTGCCGAAGCGGATCCGCGTTCGGTCCGCCGCCGGCAGCAGCTCGAGGTGGTCCACCACGGCGGCGATGATCGGGATGCCGCGCCCGCCCACCGACTCGAGGTCGGGCGCCTGCACGCCGCCGCCGAAGCGCCCGCAGTCGCACACTTCCACGAACAGCCCTCCTCGGTGGTCTCGATGGCGAGCAGGATCGCGCCCTCCGGGCCGCAGGCGTGCCCGGGGTCACGACAGCCCTCTCCGTGCCGCACCGCATTGGCCACCGCCTCCGAGGTCGCGAGCATCTAGCTCCCAGAGGGCGTCCTCGTCGAGGCCGCGCAGTCCGCGGCCCGCCTCGAGCACAGCCGCTCGGGCACTACCCACGCTCTCCGGCGTGGCCGGTAGCCATGACTCCCGCTTCATGACGGTTCGCGGTATGCCCGCCGGAGTCCGAAGCCACACCTGGCAACCGTCAGTTGAGCAGTGCCTTGAGGCCGATCATCAGGATTCCCAGCCCGGCGCAGGCCACGGAGGTAACGATGACTCCGCCCGTGGACCCCCTTTCCTTGCGCCCCACCACGACGCCCCAACCCGCCAGCAGCACCACACAGCTCCAGGCCCCCCAATTGATCGCTGCCTCGTCGTCGGCGCCGAGCGCGCTGGCCACCAGCATCACGACGATCGGCGGAAAGGCCGACTGGACGAGCGGCCACTGGTTGGCCAGGGTGGTGCGAAAGCCGCTTCAGGCCTGCGCGGGTGCGAGCCACGCGACGGGCGAGTGAATCGGCCCAGGCGTGGGCCAGCCAGAACACGAAGACCGTGGAGAACACGTAGATGGCGCTGTCCGCGACCTCCGGTCGTCGTCCGCGGAGGTGGCCGCCAGCACCCCCGCCACCAGGATCGTGCCGTAGATCGCTCCGGCCAGGCGCTCGACCTGGCGCTCGAGCTCGTCGTCGACGACGGGCGCGTCGCTCAGCTCGCTCACTCGACCACGCGCCCAGTGGCCCGCTACGTGGGTGAAGCGCCCGCCGACCATCGTCGCCTCGACACCGATCTCCGCCCAGCTCGTCGGGCGGGCAGGTGAACGGGTCGCGGTCGAGCACCACCAGATCGGCCAGCATTCCGGGCGACAGCATGCCACGCCGGCGCTCCTCGCCCTCGAGCCAGGCCGGAGCCACGCAGGTGGCGCGCAACGCCTCGCTCGACCGTCAGCGCCTGCTCGGGCCGCCACGGTGGGCGGCTCGTCGAGGGTGCGATGGACACCCGCGGCGATTCCCGCCAGCGGGTCGAGCTCCTCCACCGGGGCGTCGGAGCCGTTGGCCAGCAGCGCGCCGGCGTCGAGCAGCGAGCGGTACGCGTACGCGCCGGGGTTGCCCTCCCACACGCGGTCGGCGAGGTCGCGGTCGGAGGGGGCGTGGCTGAACTGGACGGAGGCGGCCACGCCCGAGAGCGGCGAAGCGCGCGAACTCCTCCGGCGCCAGCAGCTGGGCATGCTCGATGCGGGGCCGCAGGCCCGCCGCCCGCCAGGCGTCCCGCGAACGCTCGAAGGCATCCAGTGCCGCCCGGTTGGCGGCGTCGCCGATTGCGTGGACCGCCACCGGCCAGCCCGCGGCCGCCGCGCGGCGAACCACGGCCTCGAGGCCCTCGCTGCTCGTGATCTCCACGCCGGAGCCGTCGAGCAGGCGCGCGGTGGCCGACCCCAGCGTGCCGTCCATGAAGCCCTTCAGGTAGCCGAGCCTCAGCAGCGGGTCGCCGATAGCCCGGAGCGCAGACCGAGCGCCTCCAGCTCGTCGAGGCGCTCCCAGGGCAGCGACTGCCACACCCGTACCAGCAGGTCCTCGTCCGCGAGCAGTCGCTGATGCACCTCGAGCGAGCCGAGCCAGCCGTCCTTGTCGTGAATCGCGGTGACCCCGCGAGACGCCGCGCGATCCGCATTCCCTCGCGCGAAGCCTCGACCATCTCCTCGAGCGTGGGCCGGACGTAGCGGTCGCGAAAGGCCCAGGCCGAGTTCTCGCGCAGTACGCCGGTGGGCTCACCGCGCTCGTCGCGCTCGACCACGCCACCCGGGCGCTCGAGCGGCAGGTCGGCTCGCGCCAGAGCGGCGCTGTTGAGCCAGAGCGAGTGGTAGTCCTTGGCCATCAGCGCCACCGGAACGTCGCCGGCCACCCGGTCCAGGGCCCAGCGGGTGGGCGGGTCGGGCCAGTCGCCGTCACGCCAGCCGAGCCCGCGCAGCCAGCCGCCGGCCGCGACCGCCGGCCGCGCCTGGGCCACCCGATCGAGCGCCTCGTCCAGCGAGCGCGCGCCGTCCAGCCTTGCCTGGCGTAGTCCGAGCGACCAGGTGGGGAAGTGCACGTGGGAGTCCGCGAAGCCGGGCACGACGCAGCGGCCGTCGAGGTCGATGCGGCGCGCTCCAGGCATGGGCTATCCGCGACCAGCTCCCCGGAAACCGCCAGCAGTGTCGCTTCGGGGCGGGCCGGGTCGAGCGTTCGGATGTTCCCTCGATCGAAGACGAGATCCACGGCCGGGCATCATCGCGAGTATGCGGGGCCTTGGGTCGTCCGACGCCGCGCCGCAGCGTCGCTCACCGAAATTCAGCCCTCGCTGGACACGGCCCGCCGGTAGTCGAGTGGCTTGACGATCGCCTCGATCTCCGGGCGCCGGGACTCGAGGAAGGGCGGAATCGAGAGCTTCTCGCCGAGCGTCTCGAGCGGCTCGTCGATCGTGAACCCGGGACTCGGCGTGGCCAGCTCGAACAGCACGCCGCTCGGCTCGCGGAAGTAGATCGAGCGGAAGTAGTGCCGGTCGATCACCTCGGTGGGGTGGGCCCCGTGTCCGCGTACCTGGGCGCGCCAGTCGGCATGCTCCTCGTCGGTGGTGGCCCACGCGATGTGGTGGACCGTGCCCGCGCCCTGAATCGGCCGCTGGGCGGGGGGCTCGTCGTACGCGTAGGTGCCGCCGCGGCTGTCGCCGCGGGTCTCCCAGCCGTCATCGACGCCGGTGAATCCCATGCCGGCTTCGAGCAGGTCGCGGCTGCGCTCCGGATCCGACCCGTAGGCGCGCACGCCGTGGAAGCCCTGCAGCGCGTGCTCGGCGGGAACCTCGGGGTGCTCGGCGATCAGCGGCTCGTCGGTCACGTCGTGAACACCAAGCTCGTGCTCCAGGCCCTCGGGATCGCGGAAGCGAGAGCCGGTCGGCCTCGCGCTCCGACTCGATGCCCTCGTCGGCCAGCCGCTCCGCCCAGAAGTCGAGCGCGGCGGGCGAGCCCACCCGCCACAGGATCCGGTGGACCATGCCCTCGCCGGCGCGGCCGGGCGCGGCGCCCGGATACTCGAAGAAGGTGAGGTCCAGCCCCGGCTTGGCGTGCTCGTCGCCGTAGAAGAGGTGGTAGACGCTCGGGTCGTCCTGGTTGACGGACTTCTTGACCATCCGCAGGCCGAGCACGCGCGTGTAGAAGTCGACGTTGGCCTGCGCGTCGCCGGTGATCGCGGTGATGTGGTGGATGCCGTTGAGCTTCATCGGTACTGCTCCCCTCGGGCTCAGGTGATTGCATGTGCAACTATATCACCCGAGACCCGAGGGGATCAACGGCATCGGCAAAGCGCGGTTATCCAGGCAGCTGCAGGTCGACCATCATGTCGGCGTGCCGGTGGACGATCTTCCAGGCACCCTTCTCGAAACGGAAGATCATCGTGGAGCGCAGGACCTGCTCCTGTGTCTCGGTCTGCCCTGCGTACAGGACGTCGGCGCTCTCGATGGCCACGGTGTAGGCCAGCTTGCCGCGCACGTCCTTGACCAAGTACTCGAAGTCCACCCTGTCGCCGCCGTAGCGGAACGCGGCCGCCGCGAGCAGATAGCGCCGGTGGACTTCTTCGGCGCCCGTTTCGCCGAGCCCGCCGAAGCCGCCGAAGATCGACTGGGGATCCTTCTCGGCGGTGATCGACAACCACGGCGCCGGATCGCCGTTTACGAAGGCGGTGTTGGCGGCTTCGTAGCGCTTCAGGAAGCGATCGAAGTCGTATGCATGCCAGCCGTGGCCGGCATGGCGTGGAGAGTCGGCGGTTGCCGCCGATCCCGCGAACGCCCCGGAGGAGACAAGTAGGGCGAGCGCCAGGAACAGCGCGGCGATGGCGGAGGTGAGCCGCGTCATCGTGAGTCCTTTCTGATCTGAGCGCAGGGGGCTTTCCCGTGCGCGGCCCCTCGTTCTCGGGGCCCGCAGAAAGGACCCGCACCGGTTGGGAGTTATTCCCGCTCGGCTAGCGGCGCCGCTTCTTCGCTCGCAGCACGGCTCGCATGCCGAGCTCCTCGTGCCCGGCCAGTGAGCAGAACACCACGAAGCGGCCCGGGCGGCGCAGGCGGACGGTGAGGCTTCCGCGGGTGCCGGGGCGGATCTCCGGCATTCGTCCGCGCAGGCGCCCCTTGCGGTTGCGAACAGCGAGATCGTGGCCGTCCTCGCCGAAGTTGCGCACGTTGAACTTCACGAGACCCACCGGGACCGCGGAGCGGTAGAGCGCCACCCGCCACTCGCGCTCGCCAACGCCCACGGCGGTCGGGCGGGCGCCGGCCGCGACCGCCGGCATGGCAGCGCACGCCAGAAGCGCCGCCGACACGACGGGGAGCGCGAGTCGCTTCACCGCACGAGCGCGACGCGCCCGAAGGCCCCGGCGCGCGGGATCACCGCGCTTGCGTCGGTGCCCAGCCACTGCTCGAGCAGGCTCGAGTAGACACGCCGGAAGTCGATCGTCACCCGCAGGTTGTCCTCGTCGTCGAGCTGGCTGAGGTTGGGGTACTCGCTGTGGACGCCCCCGATGGCGCGGTCGCCCTGGACCCAGGCGAGCCCGCCGGCGCCGTGGTCGGTGCCGGTGTCGTTCTCCTCCGGACGCCGACCGAACTCCGACCACACGAATGTGAGGACACGGTTCGACACGCCTCGGGCCTGCAGGTCCGCCTGGAAGGCGGCCAGGCATTGGCTCACCTCGGCCAGGAGCGGCCCCAGCTCGACTTGGTTGTCGTGCGTGTCGAAGTCGCCGTCGGCGTGCACGTCCGCCACACGGATGCCGAGCGGCTGTTGGATCATCGCGGCCAGATAGCGCAGCCGCTCGCCGAAGTCGCTCTCGGCCGGGTAGGCGATCGTCGAGGCCAGCGGATCGACGCCGTCGCGCTCCTTGTAGGGCTCGAGGCGGTCGGCCACCTGCTTGGCCAGCCGCGCCGCTGTGCGCGACGCCTGCAGCGCGCGCCCGCCGCCGCGGGTCGCGCCCGAGACGCCCGTAGGCGGCCATCGCCTCGTCGTAGGGCTCGCCCCAGGTGTCGCGGATCCAGAAGCCGGCGTCGCCGGGCGACGCCACCGCGGCCACCGGCGCGCGGCCCGAGCGCATCACCGGCGAGAGCCCCCAGCTCATCGACACGCCCTGAAGCGGGTTGTCGCGGCCGCCGGAGCGGTCGAGCCAGCGCCCGAGCCAGCCGGGGGCGGTCTTGTCGGTGATCAGGCCCGTCTCCCAGAAGTGCCGCGAATGGAAGTGGGAGAGGTCGGGGTTGGCGTAGTCGATGCCCGGCAGGAAGCCGATCTTGCCGCGCTCGAAGAGGCCCTTGATGCCGCCGCCGACGCCCTCGGCGAGGCGCGGGTTGATGCCGAAGCCCGCGCCCGGCAACGGCAGCCCGGCCACCTTCAGCTTCGGATGCAGGTCGGCGTAGCGCCCGTAGTCGTGCAGCGGCACCAGCGTGTCGAGCAGGTCGACGCCACCCGGGCAGGAAGACCGAGACGAGCACCGGGCGCGTTGGGCGCAGCCGCGGCGTCGGCGGCGGCCGCCTCGAACACCCGCGTCGAGCGGCATCGCCTTGGCCGTGTAGAGCGCCAGGCCGGCGCCGAGCCCCGCCCCGAGCGCCTGGCGGCGGGTGAGCCCGTGGCCGCCGAGGTAGTCGCGGCGGCTGCCCTCGGCGTGCGGTGGAAGTCGTCACATGCGCGGTGGCGGTTCATCAGTGCACCTGGGCGTCGGGTCCGCAGACGAGCAGCTGGCGCAGCACGCGCTGGCACATGTCGGCCCGCTGCTGCTTGGGCTGGCGCCAGCCGCCGTCGCGGCGTTTCTCGCGGTCGTCGAGCAGCCGCCGGGCGATGCGCAGCAGCTCGCGGTCGGTCTGGCGCGAGGTCCATGGGTCGCCCACCGCGCGTCGGGCCCGGCGCCACGGCCTTGGCGGGGCCCAGGCCCGGCGGCGTGGAGTCGTCCTCCACGCGCACGCGCGGCGTGTCGAGCAGGTAGTTGGCGGCGTCGAAGCGCTAGTGCATCGAGTTCGACGAGAGCCACGCGGTGCCCCAGTCCCAGCCGGCCACCGACGGGGGGCTGAAGGGCTCCTGGCCCATGCCGCTCAGCAGCCAGCCCCAGGCTTCGCGCTCGATGCCCTGGCCGCGAGCTGCGCAGCGCGCCGGCGACGAACACCACCGGCGACTTGACCATGTTGGGGCGTCAAGCTGCGGTACAGCGCGGGGTGGGCGAGGATGTCCGCCACCACGGGCTTGATGCGGTGACCCGAGCGGCGGTAGGTCGCCGCCAGCGCCGCGCCGAGTGGGCCGCGGCAGCGGCGCGCCGACGAAGAAGTCCCACAGCTTGTCGACCATGAAGCCCGCGTGCGCCGGGTGGTTGACGCAGAGCCTGAGCACGTCCTTCCAGTCGTGACGACCCTTCTTGCCAAAGATGACCGTGCGGCCCTTGGCGTGGAACTCGGGGTCGTAGTAGGTGCGCAGGTTGCCGTCGTCGCGCCAGTCGGCGCGGAAGCCGGTGAGCGCCTGGGAAGCCTGGCGGATGTCGCGCTCGCTGTAGCCGCGGCCGAGCGTGTAGAGCTCCATCAGCTCCCGGGCGAAGTTCTCGTTCGGCTCCTCCGGATCGGAGTTCGCCAGCGAGAGGTGCAGCAGCATCGCCGGATCGGTGGTCACGGCCCGCAGCAGGTCGGGGAAGCTGCCCAGCGCGTTGCGGCGGAAGGTGCGGTTCTGCGCGAGCATCATCGGCGTGTCCTGGTCCGACGTGGCGAAGTGGTCGTGCCAGAAGAAGGTCATCTTCTCCTTCAGCGGGCGCGGCGAACGGACCATGCGGTCGAGCCACCAGAGCACGTCGTGACTCCACTCGTTGACCGGATCGAGCGGCCTGCCGTCGACCGTCGCCGCCGCTATGCGCGGGTTCGGCGCCGGCCCGCCGTTGAGGATCCAGCGGACAGTGGCCGGCTTGCCGCGCCGGGCCCAGTGGCGGGCCTCCCGGGGCGTCGCCCCGAAGCCTGCCCGCCAGAAGAGGCGACGCACGTGCGCCGGGGTCCAGCCGTCGGCGCGGCCGCGACGGCGCCTGCGTCTGCGCGCGGCGGCCTCGGCCACCGCGCCAGTCTGCGTGGGCGCGCTCAGGGCCGCGGCCCTCTCGCCTTGGGGCCCGCGTGCAGATCGTGGCGCACCAGCTCGTGGGCGCGCTCGGCCCAGTCGCAGAGAATCGGCCGCGTGTCGCGCGGGTCGATGATCTCCTCGACGCTGAAGCGCTCGGCGCTGCGGAACGGCGACGTGACAGCTTCGAGCCGCGCCGCGATCTGGTTGCGCAGCGTCTCGGGATCCTCCGCGGCCTCGAGCTCGCGCCGGTAGGCCGCCTCCAGCCCGCCGGCCAGTGGAAGCGATCCCCAGTTGCCCGACGGCCATGCGAAACGCAGGTTCAGCCGCGAGCCGTCGCCGTGTCCGGCACCCGCCACGCCGTAGACCTTACGGATGAGCACAGACACCCACGGCACGGTCGCTTGCACCACCGCGAACAGGCCGCGTGCTCCGCGCCGGATCGTGCCCGCCCGCTCGGCGTCGGTGCCGATCAGGAAACCGGGCACGTCGACGAAGTTCACCACCGGCAGGTGGAACTGGTCGCAGAGGTCGACGAAGCGTGCGGTCTTCTCCGCCGCATCGGCGTTGACGCCGCCTCCGTATTGCTCGGGATCCGACGCCAGCACACCCACCGGCCGGCCGCCCAGGCGGGCGAGGGCGGTCACCGTCGGGCGCCCGAACGCCGCGCCGAGCTCGAACAGCGAGTCCCGGTCGAGCACGTGTTCGAGGATCCGCCGCACCTTGTACGGCTGTCGTGGATCGCGCGGGACGATCGAGAGAAGCTCCTCCTCGCGCCGGTCGCTCGGATCGCTCGAAGGCGCCGGCGGTGGGGCCTCCCAGACGTTCTCGGGCATGTACGAGAGAAAGCGCTTGAGCTGGTCGAGCGCCTCGTCCTCGTCGGCGGCCACGTTGTCAACCGCGCCGGCACGGGCCTGAAGACGGGCGCCGCCGAGCTCCTCCTTGCCGGGCGCCTCGCCCATGCCGGCCATCGCCACGACCGGCGGCCCGGCCACGAACAGCTGAGCGCTCCCGCGCACGATCACCGAGAAGTGCGAGCACACCACCCGCGCCGCCCCGAGGCCCGCCACCGGCCCGAGCGCCGCCGCGACCACCGGCACGATCGACAGGTTCTCGACCACGAGGTCGAAGCCCGGCAGCGGCGGCACGTAGGAGAACCCCATCTGCTCGAGCGTCTTCACCGAGCCCCCGCCGCCGGTGCCGTCCACCAGCCGGACCAGCGGCAGCCGCAGGTCGTGGGCAAGACGCTCGGCGAAAACCGCCTTCTCCCAGATGGCGGCGTCGGCCGCGCCCCCGCGAACGGTGAAGTCGTCGCCCTGGACCGCCACGCGCCGGCCGTCGATCCGGCCCTGTCCCACCACGGTGTTGGCGGGCAGGAAGTCCTCGATCTGCCCGTCGGCGCCGTAGGTGGCGCGCCCGGCCAGGGCGCCGGTCTCGTGGAAGCTGTCTGGGTCGAGCAGCCGGTCGATCCGCTCGCGGACGGTCAGCCGGCCGGAGGCGTGCTGGCGCGCGACGCGTTCCTCGCCCCCCATACGGCGGGCGAGCTCCTCGCGCCGGCGCAGCTCGTCGAGCTCCGGCTCCCAGACCATCGGCGGGGCAGGCTACGCGAAGGCAAGGTGAGCGGCCTTGAGGCGGCGCTCTTCGATCTGCCGCTGCTGGGTCTCCGCCCGCTCGACGAGGCGGTCGAGAGGATGGGCGGCGAGCCGCGCCTCTTCTTCGGCAACCAGGCGCAGGGCCTTCCAGAGCGCGAGCTTGCCGGTCACCCCCAGCGCCAGCCCCTCGAGCTCCACGAGCAGGCTCAGGGGCGAGTAGCCGCGCAGCTGTCCGTTGGGCTTCAGGCGCCCCGCCTTCTCGGCCGCCCAGCCGGCCGCTCGCCGCACGGGGTCCTTGCGGATGCCGAGGTCGTCCATGATCGCCATCAGCGCATCTCGATCGCTCTCGATCTCGTCGACCAGACTGGCGAGAAAGTCACCGAATTCCGAGTGTTCGTTCTCCCGGGCGGTGCGCCTGGCGAGCTCGACGCCGACGGTCGAGCCCCCGAGGTGGTCGTTGAGGTAGATGCCGAGCAGCTTGCGGTTCATCGGGACCGCGATACCCGGTTGGGCCGCCCCGTACGCTGCCGTTATGGGCGACAGCCCCAGCGAGTTTCAGCGCGCTCTCGCGGACGCCGGTGGCGCGCACGCCGCCCGCGAGTGGTCGGCACGCCTGAGAACGCTGCTGGACGCCGAGCTTCGGCGTGGACTCGGCGAGCTCGAACAGCCCCGTACCGGCTACGAGACGCCGATCGTGGTGGCCATCGCCGCCACCGACGGCGCCCTGCTGACGGCCCTCCCCGTGGTCAAGGAGCTTCGCGCCGACACCGGCGCGGTGGGCGACCGGGCGGCCGCCCTGGCCATCGCGGTCGTCGAGCAGGTGGTGGAGGGCGCCTCACCCGGCCCGCCGTCGGCCGTCGAGGACCTGAGCCTCGAGCTGGGCTCGCTCGGCGACGCGCTCGTGCTCTCGTATCCGGCGGCCGCCGCGCTGGAAGCGGCCGAGTATGCGGAAGAGGGGCTCAACAGCGAGTTCGAGAGCCGGCGCATCGACCGGCTGCGCGCGCGGGCGCTGCTCGTGCCGGGGCACGTGCTCGAGGGCGCCGACGACCTGCGCCCCCCGATCGGGGCCACGCATCCGCTGCGCGTGGCGGAGGCCATCACCCGCCTCGGCGCATCGCCGCTCGACGAGGACGCGGTCGACGTCCTGGAGGCCCAGCTGCTTCAGCTGCTCGAGCCCGCCGGCTCGGTCGCGCGCGCGCACGAGGATCCGGACCCGTCGCGGCGTGTCACGCGGCGCATCCTTCAGCGGCTCGACGGCATGGGCAAGTGGGGCGGCTACCACACGGCCTTCGACCACCTGGCCCGGGGCTTCGCCGGCAACGAGCGAGCGCTGGCCTACGAGGTTGGCGAGGCGCTGGTGGAAGCGGGACTGCTGGCGGAGAAGCCGAGCGTCGGCCAGCGGCATGTGTGCCTCAATCCGAAGAAGAGCAACGAGATTCGCCGCCTGATCGACCAGGGAGACGTGCCCGCGGGTCTGGCCCTGCCATGACCCGCAGCCGGCCGTCCTCACCCACGCTGAGGCTGCGCCGCCCCGCGGCCAGTTCCTCCAGCTCCTGACCCACGAGCTCGCGGCGCCAGCCCTGGTTGACGCGCAGGTGGTCACCGTCGTCGCCTCGGCGCAGCGCCGACATGAGCGCGGCGAGCTCCGACTGCGTGGCGATCACCTCGACCGCCACCTGCGACTCCATCGACCGGTGGCGCACCAGCGCCTGGGCGAGCGAAACGAGCGGGGCGTCGGCCGAGTCTCGCGCCGGAGGCTCGGGCGGGGGTGGGGGAGGGGTGCGCGTCCGGCCGCGCTCGATCGCCTCGAGGAGAGAGTCGGTGCGGCGGTGGAGCGTCTGCGGCGGCAGGCCGCGGATCTGCTCGAGCCCGTTGCGGTCCGCGGGCGTGCGCCGCGCGATCTCGATCAGGGCCTGGTCGGGCAGGATCGAGCCCGGCGCCCGGTCCACGGAACGCGCCGCGTCCTCGCGCCACTCGGCCAGCTCGCGCGCGATCGCTCGTGTGGAGTCGTTCAGGCGCCCCAGCCGAGGGAGCCGCTCGTACGCGCGCTCCGCGCTGCGCTCGTCCGTGGACTGCGCCACCGCGCGGCATTCCTCGCGCGCCCACGCAAGCCTGCCGCGCTCCTCCAGGCGCCGTTCCAGCACCGTGCCCAGCTCGAGCAGCAGGCGCGCATCGTCAGCGGCGTACTCGAGCTGCTTGGCGGTGAGCGGGCGCTTGTCCCAGCGGGTGAAGCCCTCGCTGCCGTGGAGCTTGACCTTGAGAACCTTGCGGACCAGCGACTCGTAGCCCTCCTGGTTGCCGTGGCCCACAAAGCCCGCCGCCACCTGGGTGTCGAAGACGTTCGTGACCTCGGTTTGCCAGGTGCGCCTCAGGATCGCAACGTCCTGGCGCCCGGCGTGAACCACGATCTCGATGTCGGGGTCGGCCAGCACGCGGGCGAGTGGCGCCGGGTCGAACTCGTCGGCGATCGGATCGAGCACCTCGGTGCGCACCCCCTCGGGCGCATCCGGGTCCGGTACGGCCACCTGAGCGAGGCAGAGCAGCGCCTGGTAACGGCGCTCGGAGACGAATTCGGTGTCTATCGCCAGCCGTCCTCCGGCGACGGCGCGCTCGGCCAGATCGTTGATCACTGCGACCGGACGTTAGTACCCGGCCGTAGTCTCAGTGACCGTGCTCCTCGGCACCCTGTTCATGAGCCTTGCCGCCTCGCTCGGGCCTGGCGCGCCCGCGACAGCGTCGCAGGCGTCCTGGGAGGTGATCGGCCGCTCGGGCCAGGGCCGGCCGATCCGCGCCCTGCGGGTGGGCAGCCCGCGCGCCCGCACGAAGGTGATGGTGGTGGGCGCGGTGCACGGCAACGAGCTCGCAGGCAAGGCCGTGATCACGCGGCTGCGCGGGGCCAGGCCTCCACGCGGGACGGCGCTCTGGCTCGTGGAAGACGCCAACCCGGACGGTGCCGCCGCCGGCAGCCGCCACAACGCGGCCGGGGTGGACCTGAATCGCAACTTCCCCTACCGCTGGCGCCCGCAGGACGGTGTGTACGAATCCGGGCCGGGCCCGGCATCCGAGCCTGAGACCGAGGTGATGCAGCGCTTCATCGAGCGCGAGCGCCCGCGGGTGACCCTCTGGTACCACCAGGCGCTCACGATGGTGGTGAGGAGCGCCGGAGATCCGGTGCTCGAGCGTCTGTACTCACGCCGCAGCGGCCTGCCGCGCAGGCGCCTGCCCGCGTACAACGGAACCGCGACCTCTTGGCAGAACCACGAGTTCGAGGATGACTCCGCGTTCGTCGTGGAGCTGCCCGGCGGGGCACTCGGCGCGGCGGGGGTGCGCCGCCAAACGCGCGCGGTGCTGTCGTTGGCGCGGGCGATCGCGCCGCAGCGGGTGCGGGCCAAGCCGATTCCGTTCCCGGCCAAGCGCCGTGAGGAGATGCGTGGCTACGCGCGGCGCCACTACGGCATCGACGACTGGCGGCTGCGCTCCCCGAAGGTGATCGTCCAGCATTACACCGTCACCGACACCTTCCAGCCGGTCTACAACTACTTCGCCACCGACGCCCCGGATCCCGAGCTCGGCGAGCTCCCCGGAGTGTGCGCCCACTACGTGATCGACCGCGACGGCAAGGTCTACGGGCTGGTCCCGACCACGATCATGTGCCGCCATACGGTCGGTCTCAACTACACCGCGATCGGCATCGAGCACGTCGGGCAGAGCGACGCCCAGGTGATGGGCAACCGGCGCCAGCGCGCCGCCTCCCTGCGACTGACGCGGATGCTCCAGGGGCGCCACGGGATCGCCACCCGGAACGTGATCGGCCACAACGAGAACCGCGACAGCCCGTTCCACCGCGAGCGCGTGCCGCGGCTGCGCAGCGCAGACCCACGGCGACTTCCCCAGGCCGGTGATGGACGGCTACCGGCGGCTGCTGGGCCGGCTGCCCGCTCCGGCGAGCATGCGCTGACGCAGCTGTTGCGCCGCGTAGCGCGTGAGCAGGATCGTCACGTCGGCCAGCACGCTCCACAGATGCCCGAGCGGTCCGGTGACCACCCAGGCCTGGAGGCGTTCGGCGTGTGAGCGGCGCAGGGAGTTCACGCGCGGCCAAGCTATCGTCATTTCCCTCATGGCCGCAGCAGTGACCACGAAGACCACGGAACTCGGAGACTCGCGTGTCCGGTTGGAGGTCGAGGTGCCGAGTGCCGCGCTCGAGCGCGAACTCGAGACCGCCGCCTCCGAACTCGGCCGCGAGATGCGCGTGCCCGGCTTTCGAAAGGGCAAGGTGCCGGCCCAGGTCGTGATCCGCCAGGTGGGCCGCGAGGCCGTGCTCGACGAGGCGGTGCGCCGCGGGCTTCCCGGGCTGGTACGAGCAGGCGATCCACGAGGCCGGGATCACCACCGTCGGCGATCCCAAGATCGATCTCACCGACCTGCCCGAGCAGGGCGCCTCGCTCGGCTTCTCGATCGAGGTCGGGATCGTGCCCCCGGCGCGCCTGGCCGAGTACAAGGGCGTGGAGGTCGGGCGCCGCGAGCCGTCGCCCGACCCGAACGAGGTGCAGGCCGAGCTGGAGCGCGTGCGCGAGTCCCTCGCCTCGCTCGAGAACGTCGACCGCGAGGCCGGCGAAGGAGACTTCCTCGTCATGGACTTCGTGGGCCGTCTCGACGGCGAGGCTTTCGCCGGCGGCGAGGCGCGGGGGCACGTGGCCGAGCTGGGCTCCGGACCGGCTGATCCCTGGCTTCGAGGAGCAGCTCCAGGGCGCTCGCGCGGGCGAGTCGCGCGCGGTGACCGTGACCTTCCCCGACGACTACCAGGCCGAGCATCTGGCGGGCCGAGAAGCGGTCTTCGACGTGGACGTCAAGGAGGTCAAGGAGAAGGCCCTGCCGGAGCTCGACGACGAGCTGGCCGAGCAGGCCGGCGGCTACGACTCGCTCGACGAGCTGCGCTCCGATATCGAGCAGCGGCTCGCGGAAGCAGAGGAGCGCTCGATCGAGAGCGAGTTCCGCGAGGCGGCGGTGGACGCCGTGGTGGCCCAGGCCACCGTGGAGGTGCCCCACGATCTCGTCCATTCGAAGGCTCACGAGATGTGGCACCGGACCGCACGCCGGCTCGAGGCGCAGGGCGTGGATCCGGCGCGCTACCTCGAGATGACCGGAAAGACCGAGGAGGAGCTCGCCACGGAGTCGGAGCCCGACGCCGAGCTGGCCCTCAAGCGCGAGGCGGTGCTGTCGGCGATCGTCGATGCGGAGGGGATCGAGGTCTCCGACGAAGAGGTCAACGAGGCGCTGCGAGCCGCCGCTCCCCCCGACGCGTCCGAGAAGCAGCTCAAGCGCGCCCTGAAGCGAGCGCGCTCCCAGGGGGCCGACGAGGCGCTGCGCGAGGACATCGCGATGCGCAAGGCCGTGGACCTGCTGGTGGAGCACGCCAAGCCCATCGCGGCCGAGAAGGCCGCCGCACGGGACAAGCTCTGGACGCCGGACAAGGAGGAGGAGGGAGCGGCCCAAAGCTCCGGCGAGATCTGGACTCCAGGCTCCTGAGCGGCCCCCTCCCGACCGCTAGACTCGCCCGCCTATGAGTCCTCTGGTTCCAATGGTCGTCGAACAGACCTCTCGCGGAGAGCGTGCGTTCGACATCTACTCGCGCCTCCTCAACGAGCGAATCGTCTTCCTCGGCACGCCCGTCACCGACGACATCGCCAACCTGATCGTCGCCCAGCTCCTCCATCTCGAGTCGGAGGACCCCGACAAGGACATCTCGCTGTACATCAACTCGCCCGGCGGGTCGGTGTACGCGGGCCTCGCGATCTACGACACGATGCAGTTCATCAAGCCCGACGTGCAGACGATCTGCGTCGGGATCGCGATGTCGATGGGCGCCCTGCTCCTCGCCGGAGGCGCCGGGGGCAAGCGCATGGCGCTGCCCAACGCGAAGATCCTCATCCACCAGGTCAGCTCCGGGTTCCAGGGCCAGGCCACCGACATCGAGATCCACGCTCGCGAGATCATCGACGTGCGCCAGCGCCTCGACAAGATCCTCGCCCTGCACACCGGGCAGGACTTCGAGAAGGTCACGCGCGACACCGAGCGCGACTACTTCATGAGCGCCGAAGAGGCCACTGAGTACAACCTCATCGACCGCGTCATCGATAAGCATTAGCCGGCTGCAAACCGGCGCATTCCGGCGTCATCGGGGTCGGGATGTGCAGAGCACTATCCCGACCCCTCTTCCTTGGACTGCTTGGTTTTCGCTCGGCTACTGCTTCTCGAAGGGCGTGCTGCGAGACGTGGCTCTCAGGGCCAGGGCGTCTGTGTCGTCTGGAGCGGCACCGTGACCTGTTCCAGTTCGTCCGGCCCCACGGCCTTCCCGGGGGCGCCGTAGAACAGGTGGCGTGTGGTCGACAGGCTGTTGGCCGCCCCGATCGTGGGATCGGTGTTGGGGAGCGCCTGGGCGATGCGCGGGCCGCTTGATCCGTAGGCCGAGCCGTCGCCGGTGCACTGGGTCTCGGCGCCGCCCGCGGGCGTCTGCTTGTCGAGGTAGTAGGAGGTGGAGGTGAGCCCGGGCACATCGGAGGTCACGGTGTGGGCGATCCCGAGCGAGCCCTGGGGGCCGTTCATCGTCTCCCAACGGATCGGACCGGCCGTGGGGGAGTCAGGCACGCCGTCAACCGGGAAGGAGCGGGAGTCGCTGTCGTGGCGGTAGGTCATCCCGGAGGCGGCCGGGGAGTAGTCGAAGAAGTCCATCACTCCGGGGATGGCGTGGACGCGCAGGAAGGTGGTGATGTCCTGCCGGCGCTCGTAGAACAGGTGCTCGCGGTGCGTGTAGACGCCGGAGTTGGCTCCGATGTAGGACCGGATCGCCCGCACCGGGCCGCTCTTGTTCGCGATCATCGCCCCGGCGCCGTTCGAGAACGTGGTTTCGGTGCGCACGCAGGTGCCGGGTGCGAACAGGTTCTTGTGGCGGTCGAGGATGTCCACGCCCGTGGCCGTGCCCGCAGTGATCCGCAGCGAGTCGTCCACCCAGCGGTCGGAGAAGTGGTGCGAGTAGAACGCGGTGCTCGCGGTTGAGTTCTCCGGATTCGGCCCGGCGCCGAGCCGGTAGGTGGTCTTGTAGTCCCCCGAGAGCAGGTTGAA
The DNA here is from genome assembly GCA_963733655.1 of uncultured Thermoleophilaceae bacterium. Lineage (GTDB taxonomy): Bacteria > Actinomycetota > Thermoleophilia > Solirubrobacterales > Thermoleophilaceae > JACVRW01. The sequence continues at coordinate 226,662 of CAVTEX010000005.1, read as the reverse complement.
GTCGTAGTCCACATATGGCCGCCCGGCCGCCTGATCGAGGTTGCCGGTCTGGCGAAACAGGTAGATCCAGGCCGGCGTGGGCTCGCCGGCGCGGTCGAAGATCCTGACCTTCGTGCCGGTCCCGGCGGCCACGCCCGGTGGTGACTGGCCAGCGGGAGCCTCGAGGGCGCCGTCGATGCCCATGAAGACCACCTCGTCGTCTGCGTCGACGCCGGGGTTGGGGTCGGGGCCGGTGAAGGTGGCGGGATCGGTGTAGGTGACGAACGTCTGGCCCACCGCCGCCGCGTTCTTCGGCTTGGCGAGGTCGACCCGCGCGCGCTCGTCGACCTGCACCGGCACCTGGTCCCAGCGGTCGCCCAGCCAGCGGAAGGCGATCACCTTGTCCGGCGCGGCGCCGGCCAGCCGGGGCAGCTCGGCGCCGGTCAGCACGACCGGGTCCTCCGGGCGCTCGCCCACACACCCCACGAGCAGCAATGCGACGGCGGCGACCGGCAGCAGGCGAACCTTGCGCATGGCGGCAGCCTAATCGTCGTCTGCGAATCAGCGCCCGCTTGCAGGGAGCCGGACATCGGTCGAGTATCTACCTGGGCGAAGCCTCACTGATACCCTCGGCCTTCGAGGAGAGACCCCGTGGCCCGACCCACCGATTCCAACGAACAGCTCCTCTGCAGCTTCTGCGGCAAGTCCCAGCGACAGGTCAAGAAGCTGATCGCCGGACCTGGCGTCTACATCTGCGACGAGTGCATCGATCTCTGTAACGAGATCATCGACGAGGAGCTGACCGGCGCTCCCACCTTCGACCTCGAGAACCTCCCGAAGCCGAAGGAGATCTACTCGGTCCTGCAGGAGTACGTGGTGGGACAGGAGCCGGCCAAGCGCACGCTCTCGGTGGCGGTCTACAACCACTACAAGCGCGTGCAGATGATGCAGTCGGAGGGCGAGCAGGACCTCGAGCTGCAGAAGTCCAACATCCTTCTGCTCGGGCCCACCGGGTGCGGCAAGACCCTCTTGGCCCAGACGCTCGCAAAGATCCTGAACGTCCCCTTCGCGATCGCCGACGCCACCGCGTTGACGGAGGCCGGCTACGTCGGCGAGGACGTCGAGAACATCCTCCTCAAGCTGATCCAGGCGGCCGACTTCGATGTCAAGAAGGCCGAGACGGGGATCATCTACATCGACGAGGTCGACAAGATCGCGCGCAAGGCGGACAACCCGTCGATCACGCGCGACGTGTCAGGCGAGGGCGTCCAGCAGGCGCTCCTGAAGATCCTCGAGGGCACGGTGGCCTCGGTGCCCCCGCAGGGCGGGCGCAAGCACCCCCATCAGGAGTTCCTCACCATCGACACGACGAACATCCTGTTCATCTGCGGGGGCGCGTTCGCGGACCTCGACAAGGTGGTCGAGCGGCGGATCGGCCACAAGGGCGTGGGCTTTGGGGCCTCGGTCTCCTCCAAGCACAACAAGGACACCGGCGAGCTGTTCGAGAAGGTGCTGCCGGAGGACCTCGTCGACTACGGGCTGATTCCGGAGTTCATCGGCCGCCTGCCGGTCGCCTCGGTGATCCACCAGCTCACGCGCGACGATCTCGTGACCATTCTCACCGAGCCGCGCAATGCGCTCGTGAAGCAGTTCCAGCGTTTCTTCCAGTTCGACGGAATCGAACTGGTGTTCGCCGACGACTCTCTCGAGGCCATCGCCGACAAGGCCCTCGACCGCGAGACCGGCGCCCGCGGCCTGCGCTCGATTCTCGAGGAGACGCTGCTCGACGTGCAGTTCGAGCTGCCCTCGCGGCGCGACGTCAAGAAGTGCGTCGTCACCAAGGAGACGATCGAGAAGCAGCTCAAGCCGACGCTGGTGACCGAGGCCGTCGCGGACGACGAGGACGACGCCGCCGAGGCCCAGGCCGAATCGGCCTGAGCGGCGGTTTCACGAGTCCGCCGCGCGGCGCGCCTCGATCTCGTAGCGGTTGGCGCGGTACGCCGTCCTGTCGGCGCTGAAGGTCGAGGGCCGGGCGTACGAGAGCCAGACTCGCAGCGGGCGGTGCTGGAGCTGCCAGACGTGGCACAGCTCGTGCGCGATCAGACGTTCGTCCGGGCGGACTGTGCTTGAGCCAGATGTTCTGGCGGGTGGCGTACCCGCGAAAGCGTTTAAAGCCGGGGATGCGGAAGAGCCACGGGGTGACCCGTATCCGGACGCCGTCGATGCGCACGGGCTCGGGATAGAAGTCCAGCCGGTCCAGGCGGGTCTTCGCCCTTCGGAGCAGCTCGGCCTCGGTCGCCGGGGACACCTCGTGGATTATCGAGGTCGGGCTGGCGGTGACGAGTTGCGTATATCTGCACAGCTTACGAGGCGCCCAAAAGTCGCAAATTGCGGGAAACTGATTCAAGTTAGTTGCGTACGCGTGCCCGAGCGAGGGCCGGTCCGGGTAGGTCGAGAGTCGATCACCGATAGGCACCATGAACCAGGGAGCCCTCAGCATCGTTCGCCGCAGACCCCGCGGCCGGGAGACCGGCCTCCGACGGGTGGCCGCCGTCGCCGCCGTCACGGGCGCAGCGCTGGCGGCCTGGGCCCCAACTGCCGCGGCACAACTTCCCGGGGTGTCGACGCCCTCGCTGCCGGACCCGGTGGGGGTCGTCCCGGAGGTCGTCCAGCAGGCCACCCAGGCTCTGCCGGCGCCACCGCCGGCAGAGCCGCCCGCACCCGCGCCGCCGCCGGCGACCCCGGCGCCCGCCCCGGCCGCCCCGGCCCCGCCAACGCCCACCGCCGAGCCGGCGCCGCCCACTCCCGTTGAGCCCCCGGCTCCCGTTGAGCCGGCAGCGCCCGTTGAGCTGCCCACGCCAGCTGAGCCGCCCGCTCCCCCACCGGCCGCGGTCACCGAGACGGCCGCCGACGCCCTGGACGCGCTCACCCCGGTTACCGGCGCCGGCGACGAGCCGCCCGCGGCCATCGCCGAGGAAACCGCCGAGGTCCCCGCGGCCCCAATCGCGACCCCCGACCTGCCGGTCGCTCCGCTCGTCGATACGGCAACCGAGCTCGTGGTGCCCGCGACCGAGGCCGCCGATGACGTCACAGCGCCCCTGGCCAACACCGCCGAGGACGTCGTGACTCCGCTGACGGAGCCGGCCGCAGACCTCGTCGCCCCGGCAACGGAGGCCACCGGCGAGCTGCTGGCGCCGCTCACCGAGGCCACCGCCCCGGTCCTGACGCCCGTCGCCGAGTCGGTCGATGAGACCCTGACCCCCCTGACCGACGTCGCTGACCAGGCGCTGGGACCGGTGACCGACGCGACTGACGACCTCCTCGCTCCTCTTGCCGAGACCGCAAACGACGTTCTCACGCCCGCGGCCGATGCCTCGGACGACCTGGTCGCGCCGCTGAGCGACGCGACCGACGAGCTGCTCAGCCCGGTGGCCGACGCGACGGACGAGCTGCTGGCGCCGGTGGCCGATGCGGCGGACGAGCTGCTCAGCCCGGTGGCCGATGCGGCGGACGAGCTGCTCACCCCGGTGGCCGATACCGCCGGTGACCTGCTCACCCCGGTCGCGGACGCGACGGACGAGCTGTTGGCGCCGGTGGCCGATACCGCCGGCGACCTGCTGGCCCCGGTGCCGACGCGGCGGGCGAGCTGTTGGCGCCGGTGGCCGACACCGCCGGCGACCTGCTCGCCCCGGTCGCGGACGCGGCGGGCGAGCTGTTGGCGCCGGTGGCCGACACCGGCCGGTGACCTGCTCGCGCCGGTCGCTCGACACGCGCCGGACGAGCTGTTGGCCCCGGTGGCCGACACGGCGGGCGGCCTGCTGGCGCCGGTCGCCGACACTGCCGATGATCTTCTGGCCCCCGTGACGGGCGCCGCCGGCGGGCTGCTCAGCCCCGTGCTCCAACAGACGGGTGGTCTCATCGGGCCGGTGCTGCAGCCCGTCAGCGGAGCCCTGGCGCCCGTTCTCGATGTCGGTCGCACCGATCGCGGGCGGCATCGGACAGGCGCTGCCGCCGCTGGGCACCATCCTCACGCCGGCCACGGAATCGCTTCCGTCATTGCTCCCCTCGACGGGCGATCCCAGCGGCGAGGGCCCCGGCGGCAGTGCAGCTCCGGCTTCGCGCGGCGACGCGGCGGCGCCGGTCTCCGCCCCTGGGCACAGCGCCCTCTCCCGGTGAAGCGGGCGTCGCAGCTCCCGGCCCGCTCACGGCTCCGGCCGACCCCAGGTCCGCCGCGGGCGTCCCGAACGCCGCGGATCCCGTGAACCCCTCGGGCGCCACCGCCAGCCCCGACACGGCCCCCGCATCGCCCTTCGCTGCGCCGAACGCCGCACATCCGTTCGCAACGCTGGCCGGAGATCCTGCCGCACCGCGGGGGATCATCGGCTCCCACGGCCGGCGGCCCGCAGAGCCCGCCGACTCCGGCGCCCAGCTCCGGCGGCGCGTCCGCCGGCGGATCCGGCGTCGGCTTCAGCACCCTCTTCGCGCTTCTCGCCTCATTGGCGGCCCTCGCCGCCCTGCGCCACAGCCGGCGCCTGCGTTACGCGCCGGCGCCCTGGCGCCCCACGGCGTTCGTCGCCGTCATCGAGCGGCCTGGCTAGCCCCACCGGGCTCGACCACGCCTGCCCGTGTGCCGGACGCACACGGGCCAATCGCTCGATGAGGAGTAACCATGCAAAGGAAATATGGCTTGGGCCTCGCCCGGGCCGGACTGGTGGCCCTGATGGCCGTGCTGGTCCTGACTCTGCTGCCGGCCAGCGGCTTCGCGGCCACTGCCGGCGACACAGCCGAGTTCCGCACCGCCCTCGCCCCGATCACGCGGGATGCGATCCCGCCGCTCGCGCGTGGCGCCGGCTACTGGATCCCGGCGGCCGCGCCGAGAAAAGTCGGGGTCGAGAAACGGCGCGTGGCCGCGCTTCAACGGCTGCTGACCCGGCTCGGCAAGCGCCCGGGACCCATCGACGGCCTGTACGGGCCTCTCACCGAGGCCGGCGTCATTCGATTCCAGCGGGCCGCGGGCGTCGCGGCCGACGGGATCGTCGGACGTCAGACCGCGGGTCGTCTCATGGCCGCCGCTCGCCGGCCCGCGTTGCAGCCGGTCCGGAGCACAAACAGCAAGCCGGACAGGCCGACCGTCGAGATCAAGCGCAGCCGGCAGCCGGCCGGCGTTGGTGCCTCGATCGCCGATGCGGCCGCGCCTGGACAGGAGGAGGAGGTTGAACCGGAGCTGATGCTGGCGCTGGTGCTGCCGCTGCTGCTGGGATCAGCGCTCGTGGGAGCGCTTCGAGGCCGGGCGACGCCGCTGAGCAAGGGCAAGACGAACCGCTCGCTACATCGAGGCGCCGAGGTTCCGGCGCCCGTTCGACGGCGGGCTCAGGTGACCAGCGGTCACCCACGCCGCCGGGTACCCGAGAAGCCGAAGCAGCGGGAGATGGTGAAGGCGATCGGCTACGTGAGCTCCGGACTGGGCGGGCGGCCGGACGTCTGGCAGCAGATGCGAGGCCATTTCCGCCGCATGCGAGGAGCGGGGCTGGCAGTTGGTTGAGATGGTCACCGAAGCCGAAGGGCAACGTCTCGCACGGGCCAACCCCCCGGGCTTGGCTCACACGCTGCAGCGCGTGGAATCGGGTGAGGCCTCGTGCGTGATCGTGTGGTCGTTGCCGCAGTTGAGTCCGGTGGTGACGGGACTCGGCAGCGCCCTGAGGTCGATCGGCCGAATCGGGGGGCGGTTCGTCTCGCTGCAGGATCGGATCGACACCGCCGAGCCGGCCGGACGCAAGGCGGCCAACGTGATCGTCTCGGTGAGCGGCTGGGAGCACCAGCGGCTCGGCGAGCGGACGCGCAAGGGTCTCGCGGCCGCACGCGCGAAGGGGGGCTCGATCAGCCGTCCCTCGGTCCGGGACGTTCCACCACTGAAGGAGCAAATCGCGGAGATGCGGGCCGAGGGGATGACCCTCCAGGCCATCGCCGACGCACTCAACGAGGAAGGCGTACCCACCCTGCGGGGAGGACAGAAGTGGCGTCCCTCGAGCGTCCAGTCGGCCGCGGGCTACCGGAGGCCGAAGCGATGATCTAGGGTCGCAACCCATGAAGCAGCTGGCCGACGGGGTGTGGCAGCTACGCGGTTTTCCTCCGGACGCCATCAATGTCTACCTCGTCGAGGACGTGCTGATCGACGCCGCCACCCGGCGGGCCGGGCGGCGGATCCTCGGCCAGCTGAAGGGCAGAGCCGTGAACGCCCACGCGCTCACCCATGCGCATCCCGATCATCAGGGCGCATCGGACGAGGTCTGCGGCAAGCTTCGGATCCCGTTCTGGGTCGGCCGGGGAGACGTGGAGCTGGCGGAGCGTCCCGAGGCGATCGCCGAAAGCCAGGCTCCGCATCCCTTCAACCGCCTGGCGATGCGCTACTGGGTCGGTCCGGGCCGCAACGTCGATCGCGTGCTCCGCGAGGGTGACGAGGTGGCCGGGTTCCGAGTGATCGAGACCCCGGGCCATTCGCCGGGCCACGTGGTCTTCTGGCGTGAGTCGGACCGCGTGCTGATCATCGGCGACGTGCTCAACGCAATCAACGTGGTCACGGGCGTCCGCGGCCTCAACGAGCCCAAGACCTACTTCACCGCCGACCCGGAGGAGAACCGGCGCTCGGCGCGGAAACTGGCACCGCTCGAGCCGGAGCTCGTCTGCTTCGGCCATGGACCGCCGCTGCGGGACCCGCGCCGCTTCGTGGAGTTCATCGAGGGGCTTCCGGCGTAACCGAAGCCGATGCGGGCGCCTGCCCCGCCCGGCGCCAAACCCGGGGGTTCACTAGCGCGCCGCGGCGAGGCTGACACACTTGGCGCGACATGGCCGACGATCGTCTGAAGACGCTCGAGGAGCGCACCCGTTACGAGCCCGCCGAGGTGGAGGGCCGGGTCTTTGCGCGCTGGGAGGAGGCGGGCATTTTCGACCCGGAGCCGGAGGGCACCGCCGACGAGAACTACTCGATCGCCGTTCCGCCGCCCAACGTGACCGGCAACCTCCATATGGGGCATGCGCTCAACGCCTCGATCCAGGACGCCCTAATTCGCGTGGCCCGCATGCGCGGCCGGCGCGCCAAGTGGATCTTCGGCACCGACCACGCCGGGATCGCGACCCAGCGCCAGGTCGAGAAGCAGCTCGAGGCCCAGGGCACGAGCCGGCAGGAGATCGGCCGCGAGGAGTTCATCCGCCGCGTCTGGCGCTGGCGCGAGGAGTATGGAGACACGATCGTGAGCCAGTTCAAGGCGCTCGGCGCCTCGCTGGACTACGAGGACGAGCGCTTCACGATGGACGACGAGTACGTGCGAGCCGTGACGCACGTGTTCGTCCGCCTGTACGAGAAGGGCCTGATCTACCGCGACAACTACCTGGTCAACTGGGATCCCGGCCTGCGCACCGCGATCTCGGACCTCGAGGTCGAGCAGCGGACGGTCGAGGACACGCTCTACATGCTCGACTACCCGCTCGAGTCGGGCTCGGGCTCGGTCACGGTGGCGACCGTCCGCCCGGAGACGATGCTCGCCGACACCGCCATCGCGGTGAACCCCGGCGACGAGCGCTACTCACGGCTGATCGGCGAGACGGCGATCCTGCCGCTCGTGGGCCGGCGGCTCCCGATCATCGCCGACGACCATGTGGATCCGGAGTTCGGCACCGGCGCTCTGAAGATCACCCCCGGCCACGACCCGGCGGACTTCGAGGTCGGCCGCTCGCACGGGCTCGACGAGGTCACGGTGATCGGGGAGGACGGACTCATCACGGACTCCGCGCCCGAGCGCTATCGCGGGATGGAGGTGGACGAGGCGCTGCGGGCGGTGGTCGCCGACCTCCGTTCGGAGGGCCTGATCTCCGGGACGCAGCCCTTCGAGCACGACGTCCCTCACTCGCATCGCTCCGGCCGCCGGATCGAGCCGCTCATCTCCCTCCAGTGGTTCTGCGACATGAACCAACTCGCCCCGCCGGCGATCGAGGTGGTGAAGGACGGGCGATCGAGTTCCACCCCGGCAAGCCGTGGACCGGCGTCTACCTCAACTGGCTCGAGAACATCCGTCCCTGGTGCATCTCCCGCCAGCTGTGGTGGGGGCATCAGCTGCCCGTCTGGTACCGCGGTGACGAGACCCACGTGGCCGAGACGCGCGCCGGAGGGAGAGGGCTGGGAGCGCGACCCCGACGTGCTGGACACCTGGTTCTCGTCGGGACTGTGGCCGTTCGCCACGCTCGGCTGGCCCGCCGAAACGCCGCAGCTGCGGGCGTTCTATCCCACGGACGTCAACTCCACGGCGCGCGACATCATCTTCCTCTGGGTGGCTCGCATGGTCATGTTCGGCGTCGAGCTCACCGGCGAGATCCCGTTCTCGGACGTGAACATCCACTCGGTGATCCAGGCGCCGGACGGGCGGCGCATGTCCAAGTCACTCGGCACGGGCATCGACCCCTCTGAGCTGATCCACGGCGGGCCGCGACCGCCGGTATTCGAACAGGGCGGCGAGTTCCCGGCCTACGGCGCGGATGCGCTGCGCTTCGGGCTGCTCGCGATGTCCTCGTCGCAGGACGTGCGCTTCAACGAGGAGCGCGTCAAGCAGGGCCGCGACCTGGCCAACAAGCTGTGGAACGCCTCGCGCCTGATCCTGCTGCGCGCAGCCGACGTGGAGCCCGATCCGCGGGCCGGGCGCAGTGTCGAGGATCGCTGGATCGTCTCCCGCCTGGAGCGCCACACCGAGCGCGCCACCGAGATGCTCGACGGTTTTCGCTTCTCTGCCGCGACGCTCGAGCTCTACGCCGCGTTCTGGTCGGAGCTGTGCGACTGGTACCTCGAGCTGGCCAAGCCCCGTCTCTACGAGGAGGACAACGCCGAGGTCTCGGCGGTGCTGCTGTGGGCTCTCGAGCGCACGCTGCGCCTGCTCCACCCCGTGATGCCCTTCGTGACCGAGGAGATCTGGGGCCTGATGCCGGGCGAGCGCGGCCTGCTGGCGGTGGCGGACTGGCCCGAGGCCGACCCCTCGCGCTTTGACGAGCCGGCCGAAGCCGAGGTCGAGCCGCCTGATCGAGGCGGTCACCGCGCTGCGGCGCTACCGCGACGAGGTGAGCGCCAAGCCAAGCGCACCGGTGCGCGGGCGCCTGGCCGCAGAGGGCTACGACGCACTGCGTGATCAGCTCGCGCGGCTGGCCCGCTTCGTGTGGGTGGACGCCTCCCAGAACGGCGACGTGCTTGCCACGCGTCCCGATCCCCGGCGGGGCGGTGCAGGTGCTGCCCTCCGAGGCCTTCGACGCCGACGAGGCTCTGCGCCGCATCGACAAGAAGCGCGAGCAGCTCCGCGCCGAGATCCAGCGCGCCGAGCGCAAGCTCGCCAACGAGGGCTTCGTGGCCAAGGCCCCGCCCGAGGTGGTGGACGAGGAGCGCCGCAAGCTCGACGAGTACCGCGAGGCACTGCGGCGCCTGGAGGGCTCGCCTTGACCTTTCGCCAGGCCGAGGAGTACCTGCTCGGCCTGGAGCTGTTCGGCATGCGCTTCGGGCTCGACCGCATGCACCGGCTGATGACCGTGCTGGGCCTGCCGCAACGCCGCTTCGCCTCCGTCCACGTGGTGGGCTCCAATGGCAAGTCGTCGACCGTCCGTTTCCTCGCGGCGATCCTCGAGCGCCACGGGCTGGGTACGGGCAGCTACACGTCGCCGCACCTGGCCTCGTTCCGGGAGCGAATCGAGGTGGGGGAGGAGCCGGTCTCCGAGGCCGATTTCGCCGCTGCGGTGGAGCGAGCCGCTCATGCGGCGGAGCTCGTCAACCGCAACGCCGAGCCCGACGACCACGTGACCCAGTTCGAGGCGCTCACGGCGGCGGCCTACCACGAGCTCGCCCGGCGTGGGGTGGAGGTGGCCGTGATCGAGGCCGGGCTGGGTGGCCGCTTCGACGCCACCAACGTGATCCCGTCGAAGGTCCAGGTGCTCACCTCGGTCAGCCTGGAGCACACGCGCTGGCTCGGCCCGACCTTGACCGACATCGCCGAGGAGAAGCTCGACGTGGTCACCGATCACGCCACGCTGGTCGTCGGCGACCTCGACCCCGAGTCGCTCGCGGTGGCCGAACGCGTCGTCGGCCGAGCGCCACGCGCGGTTGGTACGCGTCGGACGGCGACGCCGAGCCGTGCACCTGCGTGCGGCCGGGCGCTTCCAGCGCGGCAACTTCGCGCTCGCGGCGGCCGCGGCCGAGGCGATGCTCGACCGGCCCCTGGATCGCCGGGCGGTCGAGCGAGCTGCGGCGGAGACGATCGTGCCCGGGCGGCTGGAGATCGTGGCCGATCGCCCGCTCACCGTGCTCGACGGCGCTCACAACCCGTCGGGCTTCGCTCGCGCTCGCCGCCTCGCTCGACGACGTGCTCGGCGAGCGCCGGCCGCGCGTCGCCGTGATCGGCGTGCTCGACGACAAGGACGCGGCCGGAATGCTCGACGTGCTGCTGCCGCACATCGATCGCGTGGTCTTCACCCGCTCGCGCAACCCCCGCTCACTCTCGCCCGCGACCCTGGCCTCGCTCGAGGAGCAGCTTTCCGGCCCGCCTTCAGAAACCGTGGCGGAGCCACGCGCGGCTCTCGAGCGTGCGCGGGAGCTGGCCGGTCGCGACGGGAGCGTCCTCGCCACGGGCTCGATCTACCTGGTGGCGGACCTGGTGCGCGACGAAGCCGCTGCGCGCGCGTCGATGCTGTGACGGCCGGCCCGGTGTCGTTGAGCGACGGGTCCGAGATCCAGATCCGTCCCATCGAGGCCGAGGACCGCGATGAGCTCGCCGCCGGGCTGCGGCGGCTGAGTCCGGAGTCGCGCTACCGGCGCTTCCTGGCGCCCACCAACGAGCTGTCGGACGCGGAGCTCGACTACCTCACTCAGGTCGACCATCACGACCACGAGGCGCTGGTCGCGCGGGACCCGCAAACCGGGATGGGGGTCGGCGTGGCCCGCTTCGTTCGCTTTCCGGACGAGCCCGACAAGGCGGAGTTCGCGGTGGCGGTGGCCGACGACTGGCAGCGGCGCGGCGTCGGTGGCGCGCTGCTGGCGCGGCTGAGCGACCGTGCGCGCGAGGAGGGCGTGCGCCGCTTCAGCGCCTCCATCCTCTCCGACAATCGGCCCATGCTCGAGCTGATCGACGACCTCGGCGTGGTCCGCTTCACCAACGAGGAATTCGGGACGGTGGAGGTCGAGGTGGACCTGCCCGCCGAGGGCGTGGCCGCCGCGCTTCGACGGACGATCCGAGCCGCCGCGCGCGGAGAGCTTTCGCTGCGTCCGCGCTGGACGAGGTAGCGCCGCTCCCGGGCGGCTGCCAGGATTCACGGGCATGGACGGCGACGGACCCCGCTTTGGAGCCATGATCGCGCTGGTCGCGGTGGTGGTGGCGACCGTGATCCTGGTGTTCTTCGGGATCGGCTACGCGCTGGGCCGCCTGTTTCTCTGACGCGGCCTGGCGGTTCCGTACGGGACGGTGGCTACACTCGCCCCTTCAATGGCGCTCCTCGCCATCTTCGGCATCGAGAACGACGGGCTGAACCTCGCGGTCAACCTGCTCCTTCTCTTCCTCGTCGTGATCTGGCTCGCGCTGGTCTACTGGACCTTCGCGGACGCACGGCGGCGTATCGCCGACCCCATGTTGGTGGGCTGCGCCACGGCGGCGTCGCTGTTCCCCTTCATCGGAACCATCGTCTACCTGATCGTCCGCCCGCCGGAGTATCTGGAGGACGTGCGCGAGCGTGACCTCGAGATCGCCGCGGCACAGGCGCGCCTGCAGAACCTCGAGCATCCGCACTGCCAGTACTGCGGGTTCGAGGTGGAGGCCGCGTTCCTGCGCTGTCCCAGCTGCCTGCGCCGCCTGAAGGAGCCCTGCACCGTCTGCGGCAAGCCGCTCGATCCGCGCTGGAAGATCTGCCCCTATTGCGAGGCGGAGGTCGGGCAGGCCCCGCCGGAGGCGCGTCGCACCCGGCCGCGCCGAGCGGCCCCCGCCGCAGCCGCGGGCGCCGCGGCGCCGCGTGCGGCCCGCCCCGCCCAGGCGGCCCGGCAGCCCAGGCCGGCCGAGGAAGCTCCCGCGGAGCGGCCGGCGCGAGCCCGCCGCGACCGGCCCCAGTCCGCGGGCTGACTCCACCTAACCGAGAGGAGAATCAATGGACCGGACCCTGATCCTGGTGAAGCCCGACGCATTCAGCCGCGGCTTGACCGGGGAGGTCATCGCACGCTTCGAGCGCAAGGGCCTTGGCATCGTGGCGATGAAGCACATGACCGTCACGCGCGAGCTGGCCGAGGAGCACTACGCCGAGCACCAGGGCAAGCCGTTCTTCGGCGACCTCGTCGACTTCATCACCGGCGGTCCGCTGGTTGCGATGGTGCTCGAGGGCCACGAGGCGGTGACGGCGGCGCGCCAGGTGATCGGCGCCACCAACCCGCTCGAGGCCGCGCCGGGCTCGATCCGGGGCGACTACGGCCTCGAGGTCCAGACCAACCTGGTGCACGGCTCGGACTCCGCCGAGTCGGCCGCCCGCGAGAGCGCGCTCTTCTTCCCCGAGCTTTGATCCTCGCCTCGGGCTCTCCACAGAGGAGGGCGATCCTCGAGCAGCTCGGGGTCGAGTTTCGCGTGGAGGTGCCGGAGGTGGAGGAGGTCACCGAGGGCGATCCGCGGGACGTGGTGGTGGAGAACGCGCTGCGCAAGGCGCGTGCGGTGGAGGGGGATCTGGTGCTGGGGGTGGACACGGTGGTGGTTGCCCTCGAACGCACGCGCGTCCTCGGCAAGCCGCGCGACCTGGCGGAGGCCGAGCGCGAGCTGCGGACCCTGTCCGGCGCGGTTCACGAGGTGATGAGCGGGATCGCGCTGAGGGACGAGGCAAAGAGGGAGCGCACGGATGTCGCGGTGACACGGGTTCGCTTCCGGGCGCTCGAGGAGCACGAGATCGCCTGGTATCTGAGCACGGGCGAGTGGGATGGACGCGCCGGCGGCTACGCCATCCAGCTGAAGGGCGCGGCGCTGGTGGAGGCGATCGAGGGCGATTACCTCAACGTGGTCGGCCTACCGGTGGCCGCGCTGCTGAAGCTCGAGCCCACGCTGTTGTTTCCGACCGAGTGACATCGACCATCTATCTCATGGTCGATGTCACTTGGTCGACCGACTAAGCCGAGTCTCGGGCCGCCTGCGGCGGCGCCCCGGTAGCCGACCCCGCTCTTTGCAGCCTTTTTGTGCCGTCTGACACGCACGGAAAGCGGACTTGCGGGGTTTAGCGGACCGGCATTCGTCGGCTAGACTGGGCCCCGCCGGACGGCGGAACGCCGGCGCCCGCACCAGCGCGGCGCCGGGCCTTTGTGCTTCCGCCCCGGCACCTATCCTCCTTTCCACAGCGCGAATGGGCTTTTTCTCCTATCTCACCGGCATGGGCGGCCGCGACATGGCCGTCGATCTCGGCACCGCCAACACGCTGGTCTACGTCCGCGGCCGCGGCATCGTCCTGTCCGAGCCGTCGGTGGTGGCGATCGACTCCCGCACCGGCGAGGTGCACGCGGTGGGGATCGAGGCCAAGCGGATGCTCGGCCGCACGCCCGGCACGATCCAGGCCATCCGGCCGCTGAAGGACGGCGTGATCGCCGACTTCGACGTGACCGAGCAGATGCTGCGCCACTTCATCCAGAAGGTGCATCAGAACCGCTGGGCCCACCCGCGCGTGGTGGTGTGCGTGCCCTCCGGCGTGACCGGGGTCGAGAAGCGTGCTGTCGAGGAGGCCTGCCTGTCGGCCGGCGCTCGCCAGGCCTATCTGATCGAGGAGCCCATGGCGGCCGCCATCGGCGCCGGCCTTCCCGTGGGCGAGCCCACCGGCAACATGGTCGTGGACATCGGCGGAGGCACGAGCGAGGTCGCGGTGATCTCGCTCGGCGGAATCGTGGTGTCCCAGTCGATCCGCATCGGCGGCGACGAGCTCGACGAGGCGATCATCAACTACGTCAAGCGCGAGTACAAGCTGATGATCGGGCAGCAGACCTCCGAGGAGGTCAAGCTCGAGATCGGCTCGGCCTTCCCGCTCGACGAGGAGGTCCAGGCCGAGATTCGCGGGCGCGACCTCGTCTCGGGCCTGCCCAAGACGATCGTCCTCACGAGCGAAGAGGTCCGGATGGCGCTCGAGGAGCCGCTCCAGCAGATCATCGACGCGGTCAAGGAGACCCTCGACCGCACCCCGCCGGAGCTGGCCTCGGACATCATGGACCGCGGCATCATGCTCGCGGGCGGTGGGGCGCTGCTGCAGGGCCTCGACGAGCGCCTGCGCGACGAGACCCAGATGCCGGCCCACCTCGCCGAGTCCCCGCTCACCTGCGTCGCCGTGGGCTCGGGCCGCAGCCTCGAGGAGTTCGAGGCAATCCACCGCGCCAACAAGAATTCCCGAACGAGCCGACGGCGGTAATCGGGAGCGGCCCCAGGCCGGCACCCCTTAGATGTACGACCGCAAGACGATCCGCAGGAGGCGAGCCGCCCTCGCCGTATTCGTCGCGCTCTCGATCGCGATCCTGACCGCCTACTTCGGCGAGTCCGGCGGCGGCTTCTTCCACGCGCTCCAGCGCGGCGCCCAGGAGACCTTCGCACCGATCGAGACCGGCGCGAGCCGGGCGCTCAAGCCCGCGCGCGACCTGGTGGGCTGGGTCGGCGACACGGTCGACGCCAAGGACCAGAACGAGGCCCTGAGGCAGGAGGTCGACCGCCTGACCAAGGAGGTCGCCGAGGCTCGCACCGCCCAGCGCGACGCCAGCCAGCTCAAGGGTCTCGTGGGGCTCGTCGAAGGAGGAGGGCTTCCCGCAGGGCACCGAGCCGGTGGCGGCACGCGTGATCGCCCGCTCGCCCAACGTCTGGTACTCGGCGGTCAAGATCGACAAGGGCTCCGACGACGGGCTGCGGGTCAACCAGCCGGTGATCGCGGCCGCCGCTGACGATTCCGGTCCGGCCACCGGAGGCCTGGCCGGCAAGGTCACGAGCGTGACCGGCGGAAACGCGACGGTCACTCTGATCACCGACGCCTCGGTCGGAGTCGGCGCCCAGGTGATGCCCGCCGGCGCCGCCGGAGTGGTGCGCCCCGAGGTGGGAGATCCGCGCGACCTGCTCCTCGACCTCGTCCACGGCGGCCGCGTGACCGAGAACGCCGTGGTCGTGACGTCGGGCTTCAGGACGAACCGGATCGACTCGCTGTTCCCGCGCGGCATCCCGATCGGCCGGGTGAGCGAGGTGGACCTCGACGAGGTCGACATCTACCAGCGCGTGCACCTCAAGCCATTCGCCGACCTGCGCCGCCTGGACATCGTGCAGGTGCTCACGCGCAAGGCCGCGCAACGAACAGACCGCCGGAGTGGTCACGCCGTGAGGCTCGTTCCCGGCACCTTCGTGCGCGTCGGCCTGCTGCTGGTGCTGGCTGTCGTGCTCCAGCTCTCCACGCTCAGCCAGATGACCATCCTCGGCGGCGGCTTCGATGTGGTGGTCCTCGTGGTCGCCGCCTCCGCTTTCTACGGAGGCTCTCTGTCCGGCTGCGCCGTCGGCTTCGCCGCCGGCTTCCTGCTCGACCTGCTCAGCGGAGCGACCATGGGCGCCTCGTCGCTCGTGCTCACGGCGGTCGGCTACGGGGTGGGGCGCTTCGGGGAGATGCGCGACCGCAGCCACGGGCTGATGCCGCTGGCAGTGGGGGCGCTGGCCACGGCCGCCTGGGTGGTCGCCTTCGCCGGTGTGTCGTTCATGCTCGACGTGGGCGCGACGGTCAGCCCTCTCGTGCTCCGCGAGATGGTCGTCACGGTGCTGCTCAACACGCTGATCGCGTTGCCGGTGTTCGCGCTCTGCCGCCGCGTGCTGCGGCCGGTGCTGGCCGTCGACCCGTTGGCGGCGCGCGCCCGCCGCCGTCCCTATCGAGAGGCCGGCCCACTCGGCTTGCGCGGTCTGGGAAGCCCGGGGCAGTGAGCTGATGTACCTCGACAACGAGCGCCGCCCGACCCTCACTCCGCAGCTCGCCTTCCGCGTCGCCGTGATCGGCGGTATCGCGCTGATGGCCTTCGCGATCATCTTCTTCCGTCTCTGGTACCTGCAGGTTCTGTCCGGCGACCGCTACCTGGCCGAGGCCTCCGACAACCGGGTGCGCGAGATCAAGGTGCAGGCGCCCCGCGGGGAGATCGTCGACGTCAACGGCACGCCCTGGTGGTCAACCGCAGCGGACTGGCGCTCGTGGTCAGTCCGGACAAGGTGTCCGAGGATCTTGACGAGCGGCGCCAGGTCTACGGGCGGCTCGGCGAGCTGCTTCGGATGAAGTCCGCGACGCATCGAGCGCCGCGCCGAGCGCGATCTGAAGGCCGTGCCCTTCTCGGCGGCGACGGTCAAATCCGACGTCCCGGACGAGGTGGCCGCCTACGTGCTCGAGCGCCAGGAGCAGTTCCCCGGGGTGGAGGTTGAGCGCCAGTTCGTGCGGCGGTATCCCCACGGCGAGATCGGCGCGCACCTGTTCGGCACCGTCGGCGAGATCAACAAGGAGCAGCTGGAGGACGAGCGCTACAACGGCGTGGAGCTCGGCGATCGAATCGGTCAGACCGGAATCGAGTCCGAGTACGACCGCTTCCTGCGGGGGCGCAACGGCGCCGCGCGGGTGGAGGTCGATGCGCTGGGGAACATCTCGGAGCGGCTCAACCAGCGGCGGCCACAGCAGGGACGTCAGCTACGACTCTCGGTCGACCTCGATGTCCAGCGCACCGGACAGGAGGCGCTCTCGAACGGGACCGGCAAGGGTGCGTTCGCGGTCCTGGATGTGAACTCGGGCGAGGTGGTCGCGCTCGGCTCCACGCCCTCCTTCGACGCCAACCGGTTCACGAAGGACTACAAGCGGCTCGCCAAGGACGAGAACGCGCCGCTCTCCAATCGCGCGATCCAGGGCGGCTATCCCACCGGCTCGACCTTCAAGCTCGTGACGGCCGTGGCGGCCATGGAGAGCGGCGTGATCGGTCCCGACACCGTGCTCAACGACTCCGGCTCGATCACCGTAGGCGGCGTGACGTTCAAGAACGCCGGCGACGCTGTCAACGGCCCGCTCGCGCTGAGGCAGGCCCTCACGGTGTCGAGCGACGTCTTCTTCTACCAACTCGGCCAGCAGCTCAACGCGAAGGACGACGGCCTCGGGCTGCAGCGCTGGTCCAGGCGCCTCGGCGTGGGCCGCCAGACCGGCATCGACCTGCCGGAGGAGCTTCCCGGCCGCATCCCCACGCCGGCCTGGCGCAACCGCGGCTACAAGCAGTACCAGCGCTGCGTGGACAAGCAGAAGCCGTCGATCATCGAGATCCAGGCGGGCAGGTGTGGCTTCTTCGACCGGCCCTGGGCCGTCGGCGACAACATCAACCTCTCCGTGGGCCAGGGCGACATCGCCGCCAACCCGCTCCAGATGGCCGTCGCCTACGCGGCGGTGGCCAACGGCGGCAAGGTGCTGCGCCCGCGGCTGGGACTGCGGATCGAGGACTCCACGGGGCGGGCGCTGCAGCAGCTCGAGGCCCCCACCGCGCGCCGGGTCAACATCGACGAGTCCTACCGCCAGGCCATCCTCGACGGCCTCTATGGCGCGGCCAACTCGCCCGGCGGCACCTCGACCCCCGTCTTCGAAGGCTTCCCGATCGAGATCGCCGGCAAGACCGGCACCGCGGAGAAGGGCGCGGGCCGCGCGGACCAGTCCTGGTACCTGGCGCTCGCTCCCTATCCGAATCCCAAGTACGTGGTGGCCGTCACCGATGAGGCCGGCGGCTTCGGCGCCGACACGGCTGCGCCGATGGCCCGGCTCATCCTCTCCGAGCTGTTCAACGTGAACGAGAACCAGCTCGTGGAGGGGGGAGGGGCTCCCGACTGATGAACGCGTCGGCCTCCTCCTCTCCGGTGCGTGACTTCCGCGACGCGGGCGTGCGCGTCCTGCGGATCGATCCGCTGATGCTGCTGGCCACGCTCGGGCTGGTGGCGGCCAGCCTCTACACCGTCGCCACCGCCACCGGCGACGACATCGCCGGCGACCCCAACTACTTCGTCGTTCGCCAGGCCGCCTATGCGGCTGTCGGGATCGTGTTCATGTTGCTGATCTCGCGCTTCGACTACTCGCGCCTGCGGGAGTGGAAGCTCGGGATCTACGCCTTCCTGATCGCGTCGATCCTGCTCGTGTACGCCCTGGGCTTCTCGGCCCGCGGCTCGCGGCGCGCGATCGAGTTCCCGTTCTTCAACTTCCAGGCGTCGGAGCTCGGCAAGCTGCTGCTGGTGGTGACGCTGTCGGCCTTCATGGTCGACCGCATGCGGCGGCTGAACGAGCGCGAGACCACCAGCCGGATTGTCCTGCTCGCGCTCGTGCCGGCGATGCTCGTGATCGCCCAGCCGGACCTCGGCTCGGGGCTCGTGTACCTGGCGATCCTGCTGGCCGTGCTGTTCGTGGCCGGCACCCCGTGGACCCACTTCGCGGGCCTGGCCGGCATCGCCGCCGTGGCGATCGTGGTCGTGGTGGTCGCGGCGCCCGCAGCGGGGGTCCAGTTGCTCAAGCCGTACCAGATGGACCGCCTCACGGCCTTCCTCAATCCGACCTCGGATCCTCGCGAGGAGGGCTACCAGATAAACCAGTCATTGACGGCGATCGGCTCCGGGGGGAAGACCGGTCGCGGCGACGAAGCAACACAGACCAAACTCGACTTCCTGCCGGAACATCACACCGACTTCGTATTCTCGGTAGTGGGCGAGGAGTTCGGTTTCGTCGGGGCAGCCCTCGTGTTGTCCCTCTTCGCCCTCCTGATATGGCGAGCTTTGAAGACATTGACGATGGCCAAGAACTTCTACGGCGCACTGGTCGCCGGGGGCATCACCGCTATGTTGATGTTCCAGGTCTTCGTCAACGTGGGCATGACGATCGGAATCATGCCCATCACCGGCATTCCCCTGCCGCTCATGAGTTATGGCGGCTCGTCGGTGATAACGACACTGATGGCCATAGGGGTGCTGCAGTCGATACACGCGCAGGCGCGCGAAACCGCTGCGGCCAAGGCCCTATGAAAGATATGAAGGGAAAAAGCTTTGAGAAAGCAGTTGCTCGTCTCGGTAGACCGAGGCGAAACAAGAGTCGCGATCCTGGAATCGGAGGGCAGCCCGCAGGGCGCCCAGCGCCGGGGGCGCGGCAGTAAGAAAAACCAGAGCAATCAGAAACAGGACGACTGGCGGGTAGCCGAGCTCTATATCGAGCGCAAGGGCAACCGCTCCATAGTCGGCAACGTCTACAAGGGCAAGGTCGACAACGTCCTGCCCGGGCTGGAGGCGGCGTTCGTCGACATCGGCCTGGACAAGAACGGCTTCCTGCACGCGGACGACATCGTCTTCCCGGGCGTGGAGGTGGCCCGCCGCGGCCGCGGTGGCCGCGGGCAGAAGGGCAAGCGCATCACCGAGCTGCTCAAGCCCGGCCAGGAGATCCTCGTCCAGGCGGTCAAGGACCCGCTCAAGACCAAGGGGCCGCGGCTGTCCATGCAGATCTCGATCGCCGGGCGCTACCTGGTCTACGTCCCGCAGGGCGAGGGCGTGGGAGTGTCACGCCGGCTGGACGACAAGGAGCGCGACCGCGTGCGGCGCGCCGCGGCCAAGGCCGATCTCGGCGAGGGCGGCGTGATCGTCCGCACCGCTGCGCAGGGCGCCACGCGCGAGGACTTCGAGCGCGAGATCAAGTACCTCCACAAGCTGCACGACGTGCTGCAGCAGCGCGCGAAGGAAACGCAGGCGCCGGCGATGGCCTTCCAGGAGGCCGACCTGTCGGTGCGTGTCGCGCGCGACATCTTCTCGGGCGAGTTCGAGAAGGCGATCGTCGACGACGAGAAGCAGCACCACCGCCTGCAGTCCTTCTTCAACCGCACCGCGCCCGAGCTGCTCGACCGGCTCGAGTTCTACGACGACAGCGACGAGCCGCTGTTCGAGCGCTACGGCGTGGAGGAGGCGATCCTCTCGGTGCTCAAGCGGCGAGTGGACCTGCCGAGCGGCGGCTACCTGATGATCGACTACGCCGAGGCGATGACGGTCATCGACGTGAACTCCGGCTCGTTCACCGGGCGCGGCAAGGGCGCCAAGCTCGAGGACACGATCACGAAGACGAACCTCGAGGCCGCCGAGGAGGTCGTGCGCCAGCTGCGCCTGCGCGACATCGGCGGCATCATCGTCATCGACTTCATCGACATGTCGCGGGCGCGCAACCGCGACGCGGTGCTCAAGACGCTGCGCAAGTCGCTCGACGAGGACCGCACCAAGACCTACGTGGTCGAGATCTCCCCGCTCGGGCTGGTCGAGATGACGCGCCAGAACGTGACCGACGGGGTGCGCGAGATCATCACCAAGCCGTGCCCGACGTGCGAGGGCGAGGGCGTGGTGCTCTCCGAGGAGACGGTGGCGATCGAGGTCGACCGCTGGCTGCGCGACCTGGCTGGCCGAGCGTCCCGACCCGCCGGCCTTCCTGATCAGGGTGCATCCCGAGCGTGGCCTCGATCCTGGTCGGCGGCCACGGGCGTGGAGGGGCCGATCCACGAGATCGAGGCCGAGACGGGCAAGCACTTCCACTTCGAGGGCACCGAGGCGCTGCCGATCGACTACTTCGACGTGGTGCTCGAGGGCACGCGCGACGAGGTCGAGGAGCGGGCGCTGCCGTTCCGCGAGGGCGAGGAGGTGCTCGTCCACATCGAGGAGCCGCACATGTACAACGACGACGACGCGGTGGCCAAGCTGGACGGCTACGTGGTGTCGGTCTTCGGGGCGGCGCCGCTGGTGGGGGAGAAGACCCTCGTGCGAATCGAGAAGGTGGGCCGCAGCGCGGCCCAGGCCTCGATGGTCGACCCGCCCGAGGGCCTGATCACGGCGGCCGGCGAGGACGGCGCTTCCAACGGCCGCCGCCGCCGGCGCGGCCGCCGCGGCGGCCGAGGCCGCAGACGCAAGGCGGGGGCGGCTTCGGAGTAGGGCTCTCGGCGCAAACGTGTGCTTTGCCGGCCACCGGCGGGCGGGGCGGCGTGGGGACGCGCCGGCCTAGCCGCTCACCACCTGCTCGAAGCCGCCCCAGAACATCCGCTTGCCGTCGTAGGGCATCTCCATGTTCATCATCTCCGGGTCGTCGCGCATCTTTTCGTTGGCGGCGTCGCGGGT
This sequence comes from uncultured Thermoleophilaceae bacterium, assembly GCA_963733655.1. GTDB lineage: Bacteria > Actinomycetota > Thermoleophilia > Solirubrobacterales > Thermoleophilaceae > JACVRW01. The sequence goes on along the minus strand of CAVTEX010000005.1, from coordinate 205,516 downwards.
CGCCTTGTCCGGGTACTCGATCCAGCTGAAGATGACGGTCTCGTCGTCCTTGGCCTGCGTGGCCCGGAAGAAGTCGGTTACCTCGCCGCGCGGGACGTCGTCGCCCCAGCACTCGATCACTTTGGTGGCGCCGAGGTTCTTGAAGTACTCGGCGCCCTGCTTGGCCTGCTCGATGTAGATCTCGCGGTTGGCGGTCGGCACGGCCGCGACGAAGCCTTCGATGTAGGGCATGGGGCCTCCTGGTGTCCGTCGATGTCGCGGCGGACGCTACCGGCCCACCACTGGCGCGCCCCACGACCCTGTCGGCCCGGGGGAATCGGAAGGGCAAGGAGGTGCTGGTACATATCGAGGAGCCGCACATGTACAACGACGACGACGCCGTGGCCGGGCGCCGCCGTGGCCGCGGGTCCTGTCCGGCAAATTTCCTTTCGCACACCCTCGCTCCGCTCGGGGCGCGAAAGTGTCCTTTGCGCCGTGTCGATTTCGGGACCGCTGATTCGACGCTATATACGAAAGGTGCTCCGACCCGTCTGGAGTGCACCACCCGCAACCGAGCTGAAAGGAGCATCCGATGGCAAAGATCGTCGTAACCGAATTCTCGTCTCTTGACGGGGTGATGGAGGCCCCCGGAGGGGAGGACTTCAAGTACCCGGGCTGGAGCTTCGAGTTCGACCGAGGCGAGGACGGCAACCAGTTCAAGCTCGACGAGACGCTCGAGGCCGACGCACTGCTCCTCGGCCGCCGCACCTACGAGAGCTTCGCCGGCGCCTGGCCCGAGCGCGAGGGCGAATTCGCGGACAAGTTCAACTCGATGCCGAAGTACGTCGTCTCCACGACCCTCGGGGACGCCGAGTGGAACAACACCACGGTCCTCGACAGCGGCGACGCCACGACTCAGGTCGCCAAGCTGAAGCAGGAGCTTGACGGCACGATCCAGGTGCCCGGCTCAAACCGGCTCGTCCACGAGCTGCTCGAGAGCGACCTCGTCGACGAGGTCAACCTGATGGTCTTCCCTGTCGTCCTCGGTACGGGCAAGCGAGTGTTCGGCGCGACCTCCGACAAGAAGCCGATGCGGCTCAGGGAGTCGCGCATCGTCGGCAGCGACGGCGTCGTGGTCATGGTCTACGAGCGTGCGCGATGAACGATTTGGTCGAGAGTCGTCTCGGCGGAGACGCTCCCTTGCATTACGAAGAGGCACTCTCGGCCTCGTTCTGAGTCAGCTGCCGCGGTTCCGCAATTAGCGGAGGTCAGGTGACTTCGATCGTCACCTGGGTCAGTGTGCCGGTGAACTTGAACGGCGGTTGGTAGGTCGGCGCGACTGGCGTTCCCCAGTCCTCACCGACATCGAAGGTGTCGTCGGTTGAGAAGACGACGGGGACGGTCTTGTCGATACGGCCTTCGCCCACCTGCTTGCCGTTGACCGACAGCGTCCCGGTGCCGCCTTTGCCCGCACCGCCGCCGTCGTAGGCGAAGTCGAAGCGGATCGTGCACTGGCCCTTCGGCAGCGGCTGTGCGGAGGTGATCGTGTAGCGCTTGCGGCCGAGCCAGTTGTAGTGGAAGGTGGGCTTGGCGTTCTGTACCACGAGTGCGTAGCCGCCGGTCTCGCCGCCGACGGTGACGAGGATGCCTGCCGCGTTGCCGTTGGTCTCGACCTCCGCGGTGAGCGTGAACGAGCGGTTCTTGGTGTTGATGGTGGCGTCTTCGGGGATCCGGACCGTGCCGGGGCGGTAGCTGGCCTTGTTACCGGAGAAGAGTCCTGGGCGCTCGGCGGACAGCAGCGCGAGGATGTTGTCGGCGAGTGGGTAGACGTTGTACTTGCGGGCTTCGCGGTCGAAGAGGGCTTGTAGGTCGGCGAGTTTCTGGGGGTGCTCGGCGGCCAGGTCGGTGGCGTGGCCGAAGTCGGTGGTCATGTCGTAGAGCTCCCAGACGTCCTGGTCGAACGGCACGGTGCCGGCCGAGGCGGTGAGGCCGTCCTGGCCGTGGCGTGTGCCGGCCCACCAGCCGTCGTGGTAGATGGCACGGGTGCCGGTGAGTTCGAAGTACTGCGTCGTGTGGCGGTCCCTCGCTTCCGCGTCGTCGAAGGTGTAGAGCATGCTCACGCCCTCCATCGGCTCTTGGTCGACGCCGTTGACGCGCATCGGCGCGGGCACGCCGGCGCTCTCCAGGATGGTCGGGGTGATGTCGATGTGGTGATGGAACTGGCGGCGGATACCGCCGTGGTCCATGATCGCCGAACGCCCCCATGTGCCCGAAGCCAATGTCGTCGCCGACGATGACGAGCACATTGGGTGCGCCCTCCGGCGCTCGCAGCGGCTCGGGAAAATCGGGCGTCGAGTCCGCGAAGGCCACATTGATCTCGCCGCGGAAGGGCGGGTCGGGCGGCGGAAGCACCGATCGCTCTTGCTGGTCAGGTACGTTCGCCACGCCATCTCTCTCTCGCTCAAGGATCGCCTCCCGCCGACCCACGAGCTTCGGGAATCGCAAAGACGGGTGAACACGTCCCCCCCGATGGCTCGCGACCCACCCAAGACTCCATCCCGGCGACATTCCGTCGTCGCACATTAACGCGCGGGACGAGGGTCGGTCGGGTGAGTTCGGCCGTTGAGGTGCTCGCCCAGGCCGCGGCACCCGACAGCTGACGCTGCGGCCGCGGTCGCCTACCCTGGCCGTGACGGTGGTCGCGCCCGCGCTCTGCCCGACGGTCGTCACCTCGAGCAAGCGTTACGCGCATCGCCGACCTTCGTCTCGTTCGAACCCGAGAAGGTGACGATCACGATCGACGGTCAAGAGCTCGAGCCGGTCCCGGGGCACACCGTCGTTTCCACGGCGCCGACCCCGCGGAGGCGTGAGATGAGATCGAAGTTCCAGCAAGCCGGTCAGCTCCGGCCACCGGCCGCCCGGCGGGCACCCTTCTGGCGGTCAGTGTCGGCATGCCGAAGGACGTGCCGTGGCAGGGGAAGACTGTCTTCACCGGCGTCTTCAAGGACCCTGTCAGCGGCCCTCGCCGCGTGCGCAGGCTCAACGTCGACGGCGACGGGCAAGGCGATCCTGCCGGGCATGGTGGCGAGCAGCGCGCCGTCTTCGTCTACCAGATCGGCTCCTATCGCTACTGGGAACGCGAGCTAGGACGAGACGACTTCGTATACGGGCAGTTCGGCGAGAACCTGACCGTCGAGGGACTGAGCGACGACGAGGTCTGCATCGGTGACCGCTACCGGATCGGCAGCGCCGTCTTCGAGGTCACGCAACCTCGTGTGACCTGCTACCGCGTCGGGATCCGGATGAAGGACCCGCGCATCCCCGCCCTGCTCGTCTCACACCGGCGCCCCGGCTTCTACTTCCGCGTGCTCGAGGAGGGCGAGGTGCAGGCGGGGGACAAGATCGTCAAGCTCGCCGCCGGCCCGGAGCAGATGACCGTCGCCGAGCTCAGCGCGCTCCTCTATCTCCCCAGCCACCCGCGCCAGCAGCTGCTTCGCGCGCTGCGGATCCCGGCCCTCAGCCCCGGCTGGCAGACGTCGTTCCAGGCCCTGCTCGATGGAGAGCCCGGCGGCGGGAATGCCGGCCTGGTCGCGGCCAGCCCGCCCCCCGCCTGGCCCGGGTTCCGCCGACTGGCCGTCACCGCGCTCGAGCGGGAATGCGACTCCGTCATCTCGATCCGCCTCGAGGACCCTGACGGGGAGCCGCTTCCCGCCCCGCGCCCCGGCCAGTACCTCACGCTCCGCATCCAGCCGGACGACGGGCAGAGGTCGGTGCTCCGCAACTACTCCCTCTCGGGGCCGCCCGATGCCGGCTACTACCGGATCACCGTCAAGCGCGAGCACGATGGCGTCGCCAGCGGCTATCTGCATACCCGGCTGTCGGTCGGCGACCAACTCGACATCGCAGCACCACGCGGCACCTTCATCCTCGACCGGACGCATGTTCCCGTGCTGCTGATCAGCGCCGGGATCGGCGCCACCCCGGTCCTCGCCATGCTTCAGGCGCTCGCCGAGCAGCATTCGGATCGGGAGATCTGGTGGCTGCACGGCGCACGCAGCAGCCGCGACCACTCGTTCGCCGCGGAGACCCGGACTCTCCTCGCGTCGCTCCCGAACGTACGCACCCACGTGTGCTTCAGCCGTCCCGGTCCGAACGACCTCGAAGGCCGCGACTTCGACAGCGCGGGCCGTCTCACTGCGTCACTGCTCGCCGAACTCGAGCCACCGCGCGATGGCGAGGCATACGTGTGCGGGCCGACGCCATTCATGGAGGAGATCAGCGCCGCTCTTGCAGCGATGGGGATCGACGCCTCACGCATCCACACTGAACCGTTCGGGCCCGCACCTGGTCTGACTCCCGGCATCGCAGCAACACCTGCGCGGACGCCCCACCCACCCGCCGGCCAACCCGGAAACGGCCCAATGATCGAGTTCGCGCGCAGCGACCTCGCCATCCCGTGGAGCAGCGACTACGCGAGCCTGCTCGAACTCGCCGAAGCATGCGACGTACCCGTCCGCTGGTCGTGCCGCACCGGCGTATGCCACAACTGCGAGACCACCCTCATCGCCGGCGATATCGACTACAGCCCCGACCCGGTCGAATCGCCCGCTGACGGAAGCGCACTCATCTGCTGCTCACAGCCACGCGACGACGTGGTGCTCGATCTGTGACTGGCAGCGGGCAGGGATCTCCTCGGTGATGCGCTGGCTACGTTGGCCTGCGCTGGTCGAGCGCCTGGACGCAAGTGCAGGGACCGCCGACGCCCGCTCGGTTCACCGCGACACCGTGCGATTGGTGGCGTTCAGTGATGCCGTGTTCGCGATCACCGTCACCTTGCTCATTCTGGAGATCAGGCCGCCGGCCGGCGAGGGGAGCTTGCTGCATGGCCTTGTCGAGCTCTGGCCGTCCTATCTGGCCTACGCCGTGACGTTCCTGTTCATCGGGCAGGTGTGGGCCAACCACCACGTCATGTTCGACCACATCCGTGCGGCCGACCGTGTGGTGCTGCTGTTGAACACGCTGCTGCTGATGGTCGTGGCGTTCCTTCCGTTCGCGACCTCCGTGCTTGCCGAGTCGCTGCGCGACGGACATGACGAACGAACCGCCGTCGTCTTCTACGCGATCGCGTTCGCCGTGACGGCGCTGACGTTCAACGCCGTCTGGCAGTACGCGCGCCGTCAGCGACTGCTCAGCGAAGCGCTCGACCCCGCCGGCGCGACAGCCATCGGCAGGCGCTTTCAGCTCGCGCTGGCCTGGCTCGCGACAGGCGCCCTGCTTGGCGCCGCGCTACCTGTCCTGGGCTGGCCCTGATCGTCGCGTTCAACGCCTTCTACTGGCTCCCGATCCGAGGCGAGAGTCCCCTCCCGTCACCCTGAGGAGACGTGCGCGCAATCTCAGGCCAGTTCCGACCGCATGGCTGATCGGTTATCCGCCGCCGTAGTCCACGTGCCACCACTCGCCCGGTGCGTGGATCTTCCCCCAGCCGTACTTCCATCCGATCTGGTCGACCACCGAACGCATCTGGGGCGTCTGGAGATCCACGGCGACGCCGAGCTCGTGTGAGGAAGTGCCGGGCGGGTTGGCCGGCGCCCCGTAGCCCGCCAGGTAGGCCTCGTAGAGCTCGGCCTGCTGCTGGTAGGTGCGATAGGCCGACGCCGGGCCGGCCGGGTAGATGTCCGTGCCGTAGCCGGTCAGGGCCTCGGAACGCATGGCATTCCACGCGTCCGCGGCGGCGGGTGCCAAGGGCAGCTGGCCGTAGGGGGAGGGAACGCTTCCCATTCCCGGGGCGGCTGCGGTCGCCGTCGACGGATCCGGGGTGGAGCCGGCGGTCGCCGGCGGCGCGACGGCGGCTGTGCCGGAGGCGAGCGCCGAAGCGCCCTCGGCGACGGTGGGCACGTAAACGGTCGTCCCCACCAGGAGCGGGGCGGTCTCGGACAAGCCGTTGTAGACGGCCACCGTGCGCGTGGTCAGGTTGTTGGCGGCGGAGATCGACCACAGCGACTCCCCGGGCAGAACCGTGTGCGGGACGGCCGCGAATGCCGCGGGGCTCGAAAGCAGCGTCGCGCTGATCGCGCATGCCACCGACCCGCTTACAACCCTGCGCAACATCAAGATCTCCCCAGCCGATTTCACTCCCGCCCCTTTCGGTCCCCCGGCTGCCGCCCCTGCCCTGTGCAAGCGCGCGCCCGGGCTGCGCAGGCCCCGCGAGTTCGATTTAGTCGGCGGCCGTGGCGGCGGCGACCTCGAGCCGTTCCCGCGGAGCGCGGCACGGCCGGCCGAGAAGCAGGAGCGCGAGCGCCACCCCGATCGCGGCCAGGACGACGCAGGCCACGAAGGCGGATTGGAAGCCCTCGGTCAGTACGACGAGCGGATCCGCGCCGTTGTTCGCCGCGAGGTAGTCCTCGGAGCGGGAGATCGCAACCGTCGAGACGATGGCGACCCCGAGTGCGCCGCCGAGCTGGAAGGCGGTGTTGCTGACGGTTCTGCGAGTCGTTGTGATCGGTTGAGACACCGGCCGCGACCGGAACGGAACGCCAGGTACGGAGAAGGCTTGTCGCTGGCTCAGCCGGTTCGGCCTCAGCCCTGCTCGGCCAGCCGCTTCAGCGCCGCCAGGCGCCGGTCCCAGTCGGCCGCCACGCTCGCCATCCAGCGCGCCGCCGACTCGAGCGGCTCCGAGCGCACGCTGTAGAGCACCTCGCGGCCCTGGCGCCGGCTCTCCACGAGGCCGGCCCGGTCCAGGACCGCGAGGTGCTTGACCACAGCGGGACGGCTGACCGGCATGGCGGCGGCGAGGCCGCTCGCGCTCCCCTCGCCCCGGGCGGCGAGCAGGTCGAGGACCTGCCGCCGCGTGGGGTCGGAGAGCGCGGCGAACAGCTCTCCGTGCTCTACGGACGCCGTCCTCACGTCAGGCCGTCACGCGGGTGGCGTAATCCTGCAGCTCGCCGAGCTCCATCCGCCAGCCCTCGGTGTTGCCGTCGAGGTTCTTCCGGCGCTGCTCCTCTGAGGTGGCGAGCGTCGCGAAGCCGCTCTCGATCACACGCAGGCGCGTGCCCTCGCCCTCCTCTCTGAGGGTGAACTCGACACGCGTCGAGTTGTCATCGGTCGGGTCGATTCCGCCCGGATCCTTGAACGGCGCCCAGCGGAACGCGAACAGGCGCTGCGGTTCCACCGCCTCGATCCGGCCGCGCGAGGCGCCGTGTTCGGTCCAGCGCAGCTCCATCGCTCCGCCCGGCCGCAGGTCCACTTCCGCCCCGGCATCTCCGAACCAGCGCCCGAGGTGCTCGGCCTCGGTCACCAGCTGCCAGACCCGGTCGACCGGGGCGTCGATCACCACTTCACGCTCGATGCTGTCCATTTGGATCCTCCTTGAGCTAGTCGAGTAACTGAAACCAAATGGTTACACACCCGCGGGCGGATTGCAACCTTTCGGTTACAGGTTGGGCCAGGCGGATGAGTAGCCCGAGCCGTCAGCCGCGCGCATGGCCCTCGGTCGGTTGTGGCTGCTCGGCCCGCCCCATCCGTCCGCGCAGGACGAGCGCCCATACGAGGGCGCCGAAGGCCGCCGTCGTTGCCAGCGCCCGGACGATGTTCCAGGCGACCCAGGGGCCCGCGAAGTCGTCGCGCACAGCGGCGAGATTCTCGATGCGGGCGGGGTCACCCGCGTTCTTCAGGTCCTCGTTGAGCGGGATGTGGATTGCGCCGGTGACGACGACCGCCAGCGCGTAGAGGGCGAGGCCGGCGGCGATCCAGCGCGCGGTCCTGGGGGAGCCGGAGCGACGCGCCTGAACGAGGGCGACCACGGCGAGCGCGCCGGCAGCGAGGAAGGTCAGGGGGAACGCCGGGTTGTCAACCGTCTGCTGCACCGCATCTACCAGCGTGCGGTCGTCGGCCGCGGTCAGGGCCGGCATGACGGCGATCGACCAGTCGTAGACGAGCCCCGCCAGCAGTCCCATGGCGATCACGGCCGCGCCCAGCCAGATGCCCGCGTTGCGGTCGGCACCCGTCGGGTCGGTCATTGTGGGGTTGTCGGGCTTGGGGGTTGTGGTGCTGCTGGCCATGTTGGCCTCCTTAGTTGTGTCGTGTGAATGCGGGCCTGGGGTCCCAGGTACCGGTGGCGGCCACGTTGCGTGCGTAGTCGCGGAAGTCCCGCGGCTCGCGGCCGAGGGCACGTTTGACGCCGTCGGCCAGGCGGGCGTTGCGGCCGTCGAGAACCTCGCCGAAGATGAAGGTCAGCATCTCGACGACCTCGCTCGGAACGCCCTGCTCGCCAGCGGCGGCGGCGAAGTCCTCGATCGAGATCGGCACGTAGCGGATCTCGCGGCCGACTGCCCGAGAGATCTCATGGACCGCCTCCGCGAACGTGAGGAGCCGGGGCCCGGTGAGCTCGTAGAGCTCGCCGACGTGCCGATCGTCGGTCAGTGCCGCGACCGCGACGTCGGCGATGTCCTCGGCGTCAACGAACGGCTCCGGCGTGTCTGCGGCCGGAAGCGCCAGCTCGCCTGCCTGGACCTGCTCCTGCCAGTAGTCCTCGCTGAAGTTCTGGGCGAACCAGGTCGAGCGCATGACCGTCAGATCGGCGCCGGAGTCGCGCACTGCCCGCTCCCCACGCTCGGCCTCCTTCTCGCCGCGCCCGGACAACAGAACGAGACGCGAAACGCCGCGCTCCACGGCCAGGTGGGCGAACGAGCCCAGCGTCTCCGCGGCCCCCGGAAGCGCGTCCCAGTAGTGGGAGACGTAGGCCGATCCAACCTCTTCCAGAACCGGGTCCCAGGTCGAGCGGTCCTCCCAGTCGAAACGAGGCTCGCCCGAACGCGAGCCGATCCGAACGGGCAGGCCGCGGGCGGTGAGGCGCTCCACCACTCGGCGGCCGATCTTGCCGGTGCCGCCGAGCACCAGCGTGGGTGCTTGTCTCGAGTTGTCGCTCATGCCTGAACCTCGAGCGGCCGCGGCGACGGTGTCGCGGCTGCCCGACCGCGGCGCCTCGCAAGCCAGGCCAGCGGTGCAAGAACGATGCGCTGCAGCCAGCGGGGCGGGAACGCTCCCTGTACCTCGTCCTCGAACTCCTCGGTGAACAGGGCGAGATCGAGCGGCTTCGGAATGCCGCCCGACGTGGTGCGGCCCTGCTCAGCGAGGGCGACGGCGGTCTCGAAGAGCCGTTCCATCTGCAGTGCCGGGCTCACCTCGACGCGAACGAGCGCGTCACCGTCGCCGATATTCGCGAAGTCGTGCTTCTGGCCGGCGGGGACGACGACCACCTCGCCGGGCCCCGCCACGACCCGCTTGCGTCCCATCCTGAAGCGCATCGTGCCCTCGACGACCTCGAAGCGCTCCTCCTGGTTCGGGTGCACGTGCTGGCCACCCGGGACCCGCCGGTTCGCGGGAAGCTCGAGGTCGATCGCCAGCAGCTCGCCGCCGGTCTCCGCCGATGTCTGGCGGAACGTGATGCGCTCTCCGCTGGCCGGGTTCTCAAGTGTCTGTCCTCTGTATGCCATGGTTGCTCCGATTTGGTCGTTCATGCAGTGCGTCCAGTGTTCCGTGGAAAACCTGGCTGGTCTATGACTAAACCGCGTAGATCCATGCTCAATCGTCCATAGCGCTGGACGAGACAGACCACGTCATGCATACTTGGCCTCATGGAAGCGCCCGACCCCTTCCCGCCGTCCGATCCCCTGGGCGAGGCACTGCACTTCCTGCGGATGAACGGCGCGTACTACTGCCGCTCCGAGCTCACGGCACCCTGGGGACTCACGCTGCCGCCGACGCCGGGGTACATCTGGTTTCACGTTGTGACCTCGGGCCGGCTCTGGCTTGAGACCGGGGAGGAGGAGCACAGCTGGATCCAGCTCGGAGACCTCGCGCTGGTGCCGCACGGGGACGGCCACGTCCTGTGCAGCGAACCGGGAGCTCCCGCGCCGGGGATTCTGGACCTAGAGCGTGAGGCGGTCAGCGATCGCTACGAGATCCTTCGTCACGGCGAGGGTGGCGCGCCCACCGGCCTGATCTGCGGGGCCGTGCGCTTCGAGCATCCGGCAGCCGGCAACCTCATCGACATCCTCCCGAAGACGATCCACGTCGAGGCGTCCAGCTCGCCTCGGCTGGAGTGGATGCAGAGCCTGCTGCGCCTGATGGCCTCCGAGGCCGCCGAGCTGCGGCCCGGCGGCGAGGCGGTGATCACGCGCCTCGGGGACATCCTCGTGATTCAGGCGATCCGGGCCTGGATCGAGAGCGATCCGGCCGCTCAGAGGGGATGGCTGGGAGCTCTCCAGGACCCCCAGATCGGCCGCGCCATCTCAAACATCCATCGTGATCCGGCTCGGAATTGGACCGTCGCCTCCCTGGCCAACGAGCTGGCGATGTCGCGCTCGGCGTTTGCCGCCCGCTTCACCGACCTCGTCGGCGAGCCGGTGATGAGCTACGTCGCACGCTGGCGCATGCATGTCGCGGTAGCTGCGCTGAAGGAGGAGGGCGCAACGGTGGGCCAGCTCGCCGACCGGCTCGGCTACCGGTCCGAGGCCGCCTTCAGCCGCGCCTTCAAGCGCGTCATCGGCGTCTCGCCGGGAGCGATCAGGAGGACCGCCGGCGAGCAGGACGGCGCGCTGATCACCGCCGCGGCGGGGTGAGAGTCGAGGCGCGGCTGCGACACTGCTGCGTGTGGCTGTCCGACGGATCATGCCCTACTACGAGTCACCGGACCTCGAGGCAACGCGTGTCTTCTATACGCAGGTGCTCGGGCTCGAGGAGGGCACTTTCGGAGGCGGCTACGTGGGCTTTGGATCCGGCCAGGCGCAGGTCGTCTTCGCCCCGCCAGGCGTGGAGGCAGTCCTGCCCGACATGGGCGTGGACGTCGATTCGCCTGAAGCCGTCGAAGCGGCACACGCTGAGGCAGTGCGCGCCGGGCACGAGGTGATCTACGGTCCGGTTGACGAGCCCTGGGGCGTCCGTCGCTTCTTCGTTCGCGATCCGCAGGGTGTCGTCATCAGCGTGCTGGCCCACGGGTAGTGACCAGCCGATCCCGTTACATGTCGGCTTAGACCTGCGCGGCTCCGTACCCTCTGGCAATGGTCACCCCGACGGCGGAGCTGCCGATCGAGTCCGGGCGCGGCAGCTGCCTCGCGCCGTCTCGCTCCATCGACGCGCCGCTCGACGGCGCAGCGGACAGGTACGAGCGGCTCTTCCCAGATCTGCCCCCGATCAAGGGAGATGAGGAGCGGCTGCTCGGGCTGGCGGGTCCAGGCAGCATCTGCGACGGGGGTGACGCCTGCCCCGACGCCGTCGACGTCGCGGCCGGCTGGCCCTTCTTCGGCCAGCTGATCGCCCACGACATCACGGCCGACCGCAGCCCGCTGGCCCACCGAGCGGCCGGTGAGCGCACCGCGAACTTCCGAACTCCGCGCGCGAACCTCGAATGCATCTACGGCGACGGTCCGGTCGGCAACCCGTTCCTCTACCGGCGCGACGACCCAGCCATGATGCTGCTCGGCGTGAATGATGCGGGCGAGGACGCCGACCTTCCGCGCAATCGTGAGGGCATCGCGCTGATTGGCGATCCGCGTAATGACACCCATATCTTTGTCTCCCAGCTGCACTTGGCGATGCTCGGCCTGCACAACTGCGTGGTCGATCACTTCCGGGGGTCTGCCGCGGTGCCGGAGTCGGCGATCTTCGACGAGGCGCGGCGCACCGTCTCCTGGCTCTACCAGTGGGTCATCATCAACGACTACCTGCCGCGGCTGGTGGGGCCCGCTCTCGTCGGCGAGATCGAATCCGAGGGCCCACGCCACTACCGGCCGGGTCCCGCCCCGCGGATCCCGCTCGAATTCGCGGACGGCGCCTTCCGTTATGGGCACAGCCAGGTTCGCGAGGAATTCGAGCTCAACCCGCGGTCGGGGCGGCTGCGCCTGTTCCCGGACCTGCTGGGCTTCCGCCCGGTCGCGGCCGAGCGCGCCATCGAGTGGGACCGGCTCTTCGACGTTCCCGGCCGGCCACCGGCGCAGCGCGCGAAGCTGATCGACGGCACGCTGGCGCCCTCGCTGATCGCGCTCCCGCATGCGATCACTGGCGAGGTCGAAGCCGAGGCCCACCGCTCGCTCGCCGGCCGCGACCTCCAACGCGGACACGCGTACGGCCTGCCCTCCGGGGAGAGCGTCGCGCGCGCGATGGGCGAGCCCGCGCTCGATGCTGACCAGACCGGCCTTGGGCCCGCTGGGTGGAGCGGCGAAACACCGCTATGGCTGTACGTTCTGAGGGAGGCCCAGCACAGAGCCGACGGCGAGCGGCTTGGACCCGTCGGGGGCCGGATCGTGGCCGAGGTATTGATCGGGATCATCGACGCCGACCCCGCCTCATACCGCTCGCGCCAGCCCGACTGGACCCCTCCGCTGCCCGCGCGCGGAGAACGCTTCGGGCTCACGGACCTGCTGATCCCGCTCGCGAAGGACTAGCCAAGCAGGGGCTCGCCTTCGCCCTCGCGCCGGCCAGGATCACTTGCTGATCTCGAAGGCCTCCTCGAGCCGCTGTCGCTCGCGGGGATCGAGTTCGTCCACGTATGCCTGGATTCCCTCACGGTGGGCCCCGTCCAGGATGGCCACCAACTCTTGGCCGTCGTCTGTGAGCGAGTATCGACGTCGTTCCTCGCGCAGGTAGCCGCGCCCGCGTAGAGAGTGGATCGTGGGATATGCCGAGTCGAGCGAAAGGCCACTGATGCCGGCGAGGTCGCTTACGCTGCTGGGCCCGTCCTTGGTGGTCAGCGCGAGGAGCAGACGCAGGTCCTCGAACGACAGCTCGAGCTTCTCGGCCCACGCGGCGATCCGCGCCCAACCGACGAGGTCGACGCGGCGCAGCCGCGTCGCAATCGCCTCGACGAGCGGTTCGCTCGAGCGTGGGAGCGGGCTTTCGGCCATTGCTAGTCCCGAAGCATCCACCGCTTGCTCCTCATTCGTCAAGCCGCCCGGTCAGCTCGCGCCGACCTCCAGCGGGACCAGCTCGAAGCGGTCGACGTCGACCAGACCCCGGTCGGTGATCTTCAGAGAGGGGATCACCGAGAGCCCGAGGAAGCTGAGCGCCATGAACGGTGCGCGCACGCGGACGCCGAGCGCCCCCGCCGCGGCGCTCAGCTCGCGCAGCGAGGCAGCCACCTCGGGGCCCGGCCGGTCCGACATCAGGCCGGCGAGCGGCAGGGCCAGCTCCGCGAGCACGACCCCGTCGCGGGCGACCACGATGCCGCCGCCGAGCCCGGCGAGCCGGCGAACGCACAGCTCCATGTCGTCGTCGGAGGCGCCGACGACGATCACGTTGTGGGCGTCGTGCGAGACCGTGGAGGCGAACGCGCCCTCGCGCAGGCCGAAGCCGCGGACAAACCCGCGCCCCACTCGCCCGCTCGCGTGATGGCGCTCGAACACAGCGATCTTGGCCAGGTCGCGGTCCGGATCCGCTTCGGCCAGGCCGTCCACGATCCTGGGCGGTTCCACTCGTGACTCGGTCAGGAGCTGATCGGGCACCAGCTCGATCACCCTGATCGGGGCTCCGCTCGCCGGAATGGCGAGATCGGACGCGGCGACCTCGCCCACCCTGACTGTGCCGGTCAGCCAGTCGGGAAGGTCCGGCGCGGCGATCGGCAGGGCCTCACCGTCCGCGGCCACGAGCCGGCCATCCTTGAATACCCGCGACGGTGCGAACTCCGTCAAGTCGGAGAGGAGGGCGAAATCGGCGCGGTAGCCCGGGGCGATCGCCCCCAGGTCGAGCAGTCCGTGGCAGGCGGCTGCGTTGTGGGTTGCGAGCACGAGGGCGTCCTCGGCCGCCAGGCCGGCGCGCACAGCGGCGCGGCACATGCCGTCGATGTGGCCCTCGTCGAGCAGCACATCGGCCTCTCGGTCGTCCGTGCAGAACGCGCAGCGCTCGGGGCCGTAGCGCCGCACGAGGGGAAGCAGCGCCTCGAGGTTGCGCGCGTTCGAGGCCTCGCGGATCAGGACCCAGGCGCCCTTGCGCCGCTTCTCGAGGGCCTCCTCGTAAGTCGTCGCCTCGTGATCGGACGCGATACCGGCGGCCAGGTAGGCGTTGAGGGCCAGCCCGCTCACGCCGGGGGCGTGGCCGTCCACGTGCGTGGCCCCGCGAGCCGCGACCCTGCCGAGCACTGAAGGCTCGCCGGCTATGACCGCCGGGAAGTTCATCATCTCCGCCACCCCCAGTGCCCCCGCACGGCCCAGGATCCCCTCCATCTCGTCCACCTCGAGCGGCCCCCGTGGCGATTCGAAACGGCTCGCGGGCACGCACGACGGCGCCATCACGTACAGGTTCAGCGGTACCCGCTCCGCAGCGTCCAGCAGCCATTGCACGCCGTCGGCGCCCACCACGTTGGCGAGCTCGTGTGGATCGGCGACCACGGTCGTGGTCCCGCGGGCGAGCACCACCTCGGCGAAGCGCTCGAGCGTGAGCATCGACGATTCGATGTGCACGTGGGCGTCCACGAACCCGGGCACGGCCAGGCTCCCTCCGGCGTCGACCGTCTCCGCTCCGTCGTACTGGCCGACGCCGGCGAAGCGGCCGCCGGCCACCGCCACGTCCCCCTCGAGCCACTCCCGCGTGAAGACGCTGAACACGCGTGCGCCGCGGACCACGAGGTCCGCGGGCTCGTCACCCCTGGCGACGGCGATCAGGTGCCGGCGGTCGGTCAAACTGTGGACGATTATGAGCCGGAGCCCGTGACGATGGATTTCATCCAGCCGACAACCTGGGAGGACGCTCTTGCGCTGAGGGCCGCCCACCCCGAGAGCCTGCCGCTGGCGGGCGGGACCGACGTGATGGTCGAGCTGAACTTCGACCGGCGGCGGCCGGGGGCGATCCTCGATCTCTCCCGCGTGCGCGAGCTGCGCGACTGGGGGCCGGAGAGCGGGGAGCTGCGCGTGGGCGCCGGTGTCTCATATACGCGCGTTATTGCGGAGCTCGGCGTCCCGCTGCCCGGCCTCGCGCTCGCCTCCCGGACGGTCGGGTCGCCCCAGATTCGCAACCGCGGCACGATCGGCGGGAACCTCGGATCGGCGTCGCCGGCGGGCGACGCGCATCCACCGCTGCTCGCAGCCCACGCTGACGTCGAGCTCGCCTCCGTGCGCGGGGTTCGGCGCGTCGCGGTGCGCGAGTTCTTCACGGGGCCGAAGGAGAGCGTGCTCGCGCATGACGAGCTGATCGCGGCCGTGCGGGTTGTCCCGGCGGGCGGGCGCGAGCAGTTCTCGAAGATCGGCACGCGCAACGCGATGGTGATCGCCGCGTGTTCGTTCGCGCTCTCGATCGATCCGGCCACCCGCCGCGTGGGCACGGGCATCGGATCGGCCGGGCCCACGCCGCTCGTGGCGGCCGCGGCCGAGGAGTTCCTCGCGGGCATGCTCGGCGAGGCGGACTCGTGGGAGGGCGGGCAGCCGCTCGGCGAGCCGGCGCTCGAGCGCTTCGGCGAGCTCGTGGCGTCGGCGGCGCGCCCGATCGACGACGTCCGAAGCAGCGCCGCCTACCGCCAGCACGCGCTGGCGGTGCTCGCCCGTCGCACTCTCGCCTGGGCCATGTCGGGGGACGCATAGGAGATGCGGATCGAGTGCACGGTGAACGGCGAGCGACGCACGATCGACGACGCCTGGGAGGGTGAGAGCCTGCTCTACGTGCTGCGTGAGCGGATGGGTCTGCCGGGCTCGAAGAACGCCTGCGAGCAGGGTGAATGCGGGTCCTGCTCGGTGTACATGGACGGGACACTGGTGTGCTCATGCCTCGTGGCGGCGGGCCAGGCTGCCGGCGCCGAGATCGTCACGGTCGAGGGCTTGGCGGAGGACGACGGTCTCCATCCGATCCAGGAGGCCTACCTCGAGGCGGGCGCGGTGCAGTGCGGATTCTGCACGCCCGGCCTGATCGTCGCGACGCACGACCTGCTCGCGCGCAATCCCGCCCCGAGCGAGCCCGAGATCCGCGAGGCGCTGGCGGGCAACCTCTGCCGGTGCACGGGTTACGAGAAGATCCTGGAAGCGGTGCGGCGGGTGATTGCGTGACCGCCACCACCCGGGTTCGCCCGCCGGCGATCGGCGTGAGCGCGGATCGCCCCGACGGGAGGCTCAAGGTGAAGGGCGAGTTCGCCTACTCGTCGGACCTGTGGGCGGACGGGATGCTGTGGGGGGCCACCCTGCGCAGCCCACACCCATACGCGCGCGTGCGCTCGATCGAGTTCGCGCGGGCGCTCGCGCTGCCCGGTGTGCGCGCCATCCTGACCCACGAGGACGTGCCGGGTCGCAAGACCTACGGCCTCGAGCTGCCGGACCAGCCCGTCCTCGCGATCGACGTGGTGCGCTACCAGGGCGAGCCGGTGGCGATCGTGGCCGCCGACCACCCGGAGACCGCGCGCCGCGCAGCCGCGCTCGTCGACGTCGACTACGAGCCGCTGGAGCCGCTCGTGGACATGGACCTGGCGGCCGCGGGCGGCGGGCCGCGGCTGCACGACGGCGGCAACGTCCTCAGGCACATCCACGTGCGGCGCGGGGAGCCCGCGGCCGCCGAGCTGGTGGTGGAGGGCGAGTACGAGCTCGGCATGCAGGATCAGGCCTTCCTCGGCCCCGAGTCCGGCCTGGCGATCCCGGGCGAGGACGGCGGCGTGGAGCTCTATGTGGCCACCCAGTGGCTGCATGTGGATCTCGCCCAGGTGTCAGCCAGCTTAGGGCTGCCGCCTGAGCGGGTGAGGATCACCAACGCCGGGGTGGGCGGCGCCTTCGGTGGGCGCGAGGACCTCTCGATGCAGATCCACGCCTGCATGCTCGCGCTGCACACCGGGCGGCCGGTGAAGATGGTCTATTCGCGCGAGGAGTCGTTCTACGGCCATGTCCACCGGCATCCGGCGCGCCTGCAGTACGAGCACGGTGCCCGCCGGGACGGTGAGCTCGTGTACGTGAAGGCGCACATCGTGCTCGACGGCGGGGCCTACGCCTCGAGCTCGATGGCGGTCTGCCTCAACGCCGCCACCACCGGCGTCGGTCCCTACAGCTGCCCGAACGCCGACATCGACACCTACGTCGTCTACACCAACAACCCGCCCTGCGGCGCGATGCGCGGCTTCGGGGCGGTGCAGACCTGCTTCGCCTACGAGGCCCAGATGGACAAGCTCGCGGCTGCCGCGGGGATCGACCCGGTCGAGCTTCGTAGGCGCAACGCGATGACGACGGGCACCAGGCTCCCCACCGGCCAGGCGATCGACGGCCCGGCCCCGGTGGCGCGGCTGCTCGGGGAGCTCGAATCGATGCCGCATCCCGCCGCCGCCGGCGACGAGCTCGACGTCCGGGAGCTGCCCGGCGGAGTCTCGAACACCACGCACGGAGAGGGGATTCGCCGCGGGGTCGGCTACACCGTCGGCTTCAAGAACGTGGGCTTCTCCGGCGGCTTCGACGACTACTCGACCGCGCGTGTCCGGCTTTCGCTGGCGGCCGGCCAGCCGCTCGTGGAGGTCCACACCGCGGCCTGCGAGGTCGGCCAGGGCTCGGTGACCGTTCAGGAGCAGATCGCCCGCGAGGTGCTGGGTGTGGAGCGGGTGGTCGTGCTTCCCGCCGACACCGCCGTTGGCAACGCCGGGTCCTCTTCCGCGTCGCGGCAGACCTGGTTCACCGGCGGTGCCGTGAAGGAGGCGTGCGAAGCGGTCGCCGCGCTCGTCAACGAGCGCGCTGCCGAGCGCTTCGGAGCCGAGGCCGAGGGCCTCGGCCGGCTCACGGAGCTGATCGGCGACGAGCCCCTCGAGGCCACACGCGAGTACCGCCCGCCCAGGACCTCCCCGCTCGACGAGAACGGCCAGGGCGACGCTCATCTGGCCTTCTCCTTCGCCGCGCACCGGGCGGTGGTCGACGTGGACGTCGAGCTCGGGCTGGTACGGGTCGTGGAGATGGCAACGGCGCAGGACGTCGGGCGGGTGGTCAACCCGCTCGCCGTGGAGGGGCAGCTCGAGGGCGGGATCGCACAGGGGCTGGGCCTGGCGCTGATGGAGGAGATCCAGCTCGACGGCGGGCGGCTGCGGAATGCCTCGTTCACCGACTACCTGATACCAACGATCCTCGACATGCCACCCGTGCGATGCACGATCCTCGAGCTGCCCCAGCCGCACGCGCCCTATGGGCTCAACGGGATCGCCGAGGCGCCGACGATCGCCTCGACACCGGCGATCGTCGCAGCGATCCGGGCCGCCTGCGGCCGCGAGCTGCCGCGGGTGCCGGTCCGGCCGGACGACATCGTGGGGCTCACCGTGTCGGCGGAGGCGAGGTGATGAACGCCGGCCCTGTCCACCTGACGGACCTCGCGGGCGCGGACCGCGCCACCTTCACGGAGCTCGTCGGCGGAGCCTTCGAGGGCTCGCCCTGGGTGGCCGAGGCTGCCTGGGACGAGCGACCGTTCGCCACCGTCGCAGAGCTGCATTCCGCGATGGCGCGCGTGGTCGAGAGCGCGCCGGCCGAACGGCAGCTCGCCCTCATCCGCGCGCACCCTGAGCTGCGCCCGGCCGAGTCCGTGGTCGGCGAGCTCACACGCGAATCCGAGGCCGAGCAGGCGGCGGCCGGCCTCGGCCGGCTCGAGCATGACCAGGCCGCCCGGCTCGAGACCGCCACCGCCGCGTACCGCGACCGGTTCGGCTTCCCGTTCGTCGTGTGCGTGCGCGAGCACACCGCGGAGGGCATCGTCGCCGCCGCGGAGCGCCGCCTCTCGTCCACAGCGGAGGAGGAGCGACGCACCGCGCTCACCGAGATCGCCAAGATCGCGGCGCTGCGGCTGAGGGACGCGGTGATCGAGGACGGCGCGCTCGCGGGCGTGGACTATCGCATCGCCTACGGGAAGGCAGAGGTGCCGGTCTATCGCCATCACGCCACGCCGCTCACCGGTGTGCCGCAGGTGCCCGAGTCGCAGTTCGCCGGCCGCGACAACACGCTGTTCGCGAACGAGGTGACGGTCGAGGTCCACGGGGACAACTTCCTCCCCGCGTACACGCGCGGGGACAACTCGGAGGTCGTTGCGACCGACTCGATGAAGAACTTCATCCTGCGCCAGGCACACGACTACGAGGGGGCGACCCTCGAGGGCTACCTCGCCCTGCTCGGGCACGGGTTCCTCCAGCGCTACGAGCAGATGCAGGAGGTGCGCGTGAGCGCGCGTGAGCTGCCGTTCGGCGTCGCCCGGGTGCCGGGTGAGGAGGGCTTCGAGCCCAGCCCGGTCCTGCGCCGGCGCGAGCGGAGCGACCATTCGACGGCCGAGCTGCGCTACCGCCGGGACGGTCACGCCGCCGTGCTCGCCGGGCACCGCTGCGGACGTGTGAACATGGAGCTGCTGAAGACCGAGGGCAGCGCCTTCACCAGCTTCGTGCGCGACGAGTTCACCACGCTTCCGGAACGCTCCGACCGGCCGCTGTACATCCGCCTCGACGTCCACTGGCGATACGCCGACACCGTGGACGCCGTCGGCGAGGATCACGCCCGCTACGTCGCCGGGGAGCAGGTGCGCGACGTCTGCGCCGCCGTCTTCCACGAGTTCGTGAGCGAGTCAATCCAGCAGCTCCTCCACGAGATGGGCAAGCGAGTTTTCGAGCGCTACCCGCAGCTGCGCTCGGTCGAGCTCGCCGGAAGGAACATGACGCGCGACCCGTTCGGAGACGCCGGGGAGCGCAGGGTCTTCGTGCCCCCGTTCCCAGCCTTCGGCACCATCGAGCTGTCGATGACGAGGAGCGACTGACCGTGCCCTCGACCGGGGAGCTGAGCACGCACGTGCTCGACATCGCCGCCGGCCGCCCGGCCGCGGGCGTGGCAGTCGAGCTGACGGTCCACCGGCCGGCCGGTCCCGAGCTCCTCGTCCGCGCCCGCACGAACCCCGACGGCCGGACCGACCAGCCCCTGCTCGCTGCAGGCGAGCTGCGCGCCGCCCGCTACGAGCTCGTCTTCGACGTCGGCGCCTACTTCGAGGAGCAGGGAGTCGTCGACGGCTTCCTGGAGCTCGTGCCGGTCCGCTTCACCATCGCGGACCCCGGGGTGAGCTACCACGTGCCGCTGCTCGTCTCGCCGTGGGCCTACAGCACCTACCGTGGCAGCTGAGCCTGGATCCATCGGGACTGGCGAGGGTTTCCCCGCCGGAGGCCGAGCCAGGGGCCAGCGGCGAACGGAGCGAGGGTGAACCCTCGCGAGTGAGCCGATGGCGCATGGCGAAGGCATTCCGGCGGGGAAACGCCGTCAGGATCGGTGGATCCAGGCTGAGCTCGCGCGAGCGCTGATGGAGCGGATCGAGACGCTCGCGTCCTGCTCGGAGGACCCGGACCGCCTCACGCGCCGCTTCGGCACGGCGGCGCACGCCGAGGCGAGCGCGGCGGTGTCCGGCTGGATGAGCGCGGCCGGCATGTCCGTGCGCCGGGACGCCGTCGGCAACCTGATCGGCCGTCTCGAGACCGGCCACGCGGGCGCTCCGGCCCTGCTGCTCGGCTCGCACCTCGACACGGTGCCCGACGGGGGGCGCTACGACGGCGCGCTTGGCGTGCTCGTGGGCCTGGCGGCCGTCGAGCGGATCCGCGCGAGCGGCGGGCGCCTCCCGTTCGCCCTGGAGGTGATCGCCTTCGCCGACGAGGAGGGCGCGCGCTTCGGCACCGCGTACCTGGGCAGCTCGGTGCTGGCGGGCGGCTTCGACGCCGGCGCGCTCGGGCGGATCGACGCCAACGGGGTGACGCTCGAGGAGGCCATTCGGGAGTTCGGCGGCGAGCCCGGGGCACTCGGCGCGGCGGTCCGGGCGCCAGGTTCGCTGATCGGCTACGCGGAGGTCCACATCGAGCAGGGGCCGGTGCTCGAGGAGCACGGCCTCCCGCTCGGGGTGGTGTCGGGGATCGCGGGCCAGACCCGCGCGGCGCTGCGCTTCGAGGGAACGCCCGGCCACGCCGGCACGGTGCCGATGGAGCTCCGCCGCGATGCGCTGTGCGCGGCCGCCGAGCTCACGCTCGCGGCCGAGGCCCTGGCCCGCGAGACGCCCGGGCTGGTGGCCACCGTCGGCGAGCTCGTCCCATCGCCGGGGGCGCCCAACGTCATCCCCGGCCTGGCGGAGCTCACGCTCGACGTGCGCCACGCCGACGACCCGCCGCGCGCGGCCGCCGTCGAGCGCCTACGCGACCGGGCGGGCGAGATCGCCTCAGCCCGCGGCGTCGGCTTCCGCTGGGAGCAGCTGCACTCCCGGGACGCCGTTCGCTGCGACCCTGCGCTCACCGAGCTCATGGCGCGCGCGGCGGAGCGCACCGGCACGCGGGCGCAGCGGCTGGCGAGCGGGGCCGGACACGATGCCGCGGTGCTCGCGGCCATCACGCCGGTGGCGATGCTGTTCGTCCGCTGCGCGGGCGGGGTCAGCCATCACCCGGCCGAGTCAGTCGCGGAGACGGACGTGGCGATCGCCATCGAGGCGCTCGGGCGCTTCGTGGACGACCTGGCAGCTCAACATTCCCGGCACGGCGAAGGAGATCCATGACGTCGCTGAAGATCACCGCGGGGCCGCATGAGTTCGGTGCGCGGATGGAGGACGAGAAGGCGCCCGAGACCTGCGCCGCCTTCCTGCGGCTGCTCCCGTTCGAGAGCAAGCTCATCCACGTGCGCTGGAGCGGCGAGTCGTGCTGGGTCCCAATGGGCGAGTTCGAGACCAACCTGTCCTTCGAGAACCACACGAGCCATCCGGCCCCGGGCGAGATCCTCTGGTACCCGGGCGGCTTCAGCGAGACAGAGATCCTGTTCCCCTATGGAGGCTGTCGCTTCTCCTCGATAGTCGGTCAGCTGGCCGGGAACCACTTCCTGACGGTCGAGGGAGACGCGGGGGAGCGCATGCGCGACCTCGGCCGGCTGACGCTCTGGGAAGGAGCGCAGGAGATCAGGTTCAGCCTTGGGGACTGAGGCCCGCGGTGCCTATCACGAGCCGCGAACCCCTACGAGCCGCGCAGCGAGGCGGCGGCGATCCGAAAGGGCCGCCTCGAACACGGTCGCCTCGTCGTACTCGTCGTGGAGGTTCCACCACGCGTAGGGAGGGGACTGCGGGTAGCCCTCCGGCGAGTCCTCAGTCCTCCTGGCGGCCGAGCGCGGTGATGTCGAGGTAGGTCCAGCGGGGGCCCAGCGCTTCGTCGCCACGGCGGTTGACGAAGTAGGTGCGGAAGATCCGGTCGGTGTCGCGGAAGAAGGCGTTGTTGCCGTGCCACTCGTCCACGCCGAAATCGGCGTCGAAGTCGTCGGTGAGCGTGTACCAGGGGATCTGCTTCCAGCCCATCCGCGCCTTCCAGCGCTCGATGTCGGGCTGCGGAGCGCGCGAGACGAACGCGAGCGTCGTGTCGCGGGCGTTCAGGTGGGCGAGATGGCCGACCTGATCGGCGGCCACCAGGGAGCACCGCGGCAGCCGCTGTCAGGCCAGCCAGCCACGCCGGGCTCGAAGAAGAAGAGGTAGACGATCAGCTGGCGGCGCCCCTCGAACAGGTCGAGCAGGCCGACCGGCCCGTCTGGACCCTCGAAACCGGTAGTCCTTGTTCACGGCCATCCTCGGCATCCGGCGGCGCTTGGCGGCCAGGGCGTCGCGGGCGCGGGTCAGCGCCTTCTCCTCCACCAGCAGCTCCTCCCGCGCGGCGTCCCACTCCTGCGGCGACACGATCGGCGGCATGTTCATCTCGAATCTCCTTTGTCGGTGGTGGGCGGGACACGGCCCTACGAGCGCAGCGTCCGTGGGAGCCCGAAGTGCGGGAAGAAGCTGTTGTCGCCGAACCAGGTGATGGCTGAGATCCGGTCGCCCTCGAGCGTGAGCACCATCAGCCCGTAGGCGTGCGCGATCGCCGCGTGCGCATCGGGGAGATAGCAACCGAAGGCGGGCTGGCCATTGGCCCGCGTCGGCACGAGCCGAAGCGCTCGCCCGCCGCGTGCGCCGGCCCGGTCCTCGAGGAAGCGCGGCGATCGCCGGATGACCCTGGTACTCGTAGGGCTGGGGTGGCATCGTGACCCACGCGTCGTCGGTCAGAAGGGAGACGACGGCCTCGACATCGCCCGCCTCGGTGGCGCTCACGAAGCGGCGGACGAGCTCGCGCTCGCGGGCGGAGCTGGGGAGCGGGGCCTCCTCCCGATCGTGGGCCGGGAGGCGCGCCTTCAGGGTGGCTCCGCGCACGCTGGAGCGCGCCCTTGACCGCCACCTCGCTGGTATCGAGCATGTCCGCGACCTCCGCCGGCCCGGAAGCCGAGCACGTCGCGCAGCACGAGCACTGCGCGCTGGCGCGGCGGAAGGTGCTGAAGCGCCACCAGGAAAGCCAGCCCGACGGCCTCGCTGGTCTCGTAGCGCGCCTCGGGCCCGGGTGTCGTATCGGCGACGCCCTCGAGCAGCGCGTCGGGGTAGGGCTCGAGCCAGACCGGCTCGGTGCGGCGGGTGGGCTCGGGCGGCTGGACCATTGGGTTCACCTCGCGCGGTCGGCGCGCGCCGGCGCGCAGCGCATTCAGGCAGCGGTTGGTCGCGATGCGGTACAGCCAGGCGCGCAGCGAGGCTCGCCCCTCGTAGCCCTCGAGTCCGCGCCAGGCGGCCACGAGCGTCTCCTGCAGCAGGTCCTCGGCGTCCTGCAGCGAGCCGACGATCCGGTAGCAGTGCACCTGCAGCTCGTGCCGGTAAGGGTCGGTGAGCTCGCGAAACGCCGTCCTCGTCGCCCGCCCGAGCACGGGCGAGCACCTTGACGTCCGCAGTTCGGAAACTCATCACCCCTGTTATGACCCCGCTCGGGCTCAAAAGGAACCGGTCGACATCGCCGCGGGGTTGGACGCTAGATTGCCGCCGGTGCTGCCGCGCCTGACCGCTCTCGTGCTGCTCTCCGCCGCATGCGTGGTGGGCCTCGCGGGCTGCGTCGTGCCGCCGCCGTTCACGGTCACGACCGTCGTCCCCAACCTCAACCACCCCTGGGATGTCGGCTGGGCCAACGGGACGATGCTGTTCACCGAGCGGGCCGGGACGCTGAGCGCCTGGGTCGGCGGCCAGAAGCGCGTGCTGAGCGACCCGGCGGACGTGGTCGCGATAGGAGAGTCGGGCATGCTCGGGCTGGCGGTGGACCCGCAGTTCTCGACCAACCGCTACGTCTACACCTGCCAGAGCTCGAATCTCGGCTCGGTTCCGGACAACCGGGTCGTGCGCTGGACGGTCAATGCCAACTTCACCGGGATGTCCGCGCGGCAGGACATCGTCACCGGCATCCCGCTGAACACTTCGAACGGCAACCACTCGGGCTGCCGCTTGCGCTTCGGGCCGGACGGCTACCTGTGGGTTGGCACCGGCGATGCGTTCACGGGTGCTCCGCCGCAGTCGCGCACTTCACTTGGCGGCAAGGTGCTGAGGGTCACGCGCACCGGTACTGCCGCTCCGGGCAACCTGGGCGCGCCGTTCGACTCGCGAGTCTTCAACTACGGCCACCGCAACATCCAGGGGCTCGCCTTCCGGGCCTCGGACGGCCTGGGCGTGACCACCGAGCACGGCCCCGAGCGTGACGACGAGCTCAACCGCCTCGTGCCGGGCAACTTCGGCTGGGACCCGGTTCCGGGCTACAACCAGGGCACGCCCATGACCGACCTGACCAAGTTCCCGTCCGCGGTTCGGGCGGCCTGGTCGTCGGGAACGCCGACGGTCGCCCCTTCCGGGGCCACCTTCGTCAGCGGCTCTCAATGGGGCGCGTTGAACGGCAAGCTCGTCGTGGCCATGCTCAAGCGGCGGGTGCTCTGGCTGTTCGACGTCAGCTCCGCCGGCCTGGTGGTAGACCAGGGCCTGGCGCTGGGCGATCAGGGCCGCCTGCGCTCCGTGGCTCAAGGACCGGACGGCAACCTCTACGTGAGCACCGACAACGGTGGTGGAGCGGACCGGATTCTGCGGCTGACGCCCAACTAGCCGGCCCGTACCGGCGCGGCCCTGGACACCCTCGTCTAGCATCGGGCGAGCTTCGCACCCGGATCTCAAGCCTGAGGGATGTCGAAACTCGCTGTCGCCGTGATCGTCGTCTGCGCCCTGTGCGCCGCGCCCGCTGCCCATGCCGGAGCCGGTCCCAACCCGCTCGAGGGCGTCAAGCTCTTCGTCGACCGCGAGTCACCCGCGTGGCTTCAGTGGGAGGCCCTGCGCAGGTCTGGGGCCACTGCCAAGGCGGACCTGATTGGGAAGATCGCCAGCGAGCCCCGGGGCGTCTGGCTCGGGCGCTTCACCCGGCCCAACTTCGCGGTCAAGGTCAACCGCATTCTCGACGCGGCGAAGGCCGACGGCGCGGTGCCTGTGCTCTCGGTGCTGCGGGCACAGGCCACGTCGTGCGCGCCCGGCTATGACGGGGGTGGCCCCGCCGAGGACGCGCGCACGCGCGCGTGGTATGACGACCTGGCGCGGGTGATCGGCGACGAGCGCGTGGTGATCGCCTTCGAGCCGGACTCGCTGGGAACCATCGACTGTCAGACGCCCAGTCGCCGCGACGATCGCCTACGCCTGCTGCGTTACGGAGTCGAGGCCCTGGCCACGCTCCCCAACGCCACCGTCTATATCGAGGCCGGGGCCTCCGACTGGGAGCCCGCGGCGCGCACCGCCAAGCAGTTGCGGGCCGTCGGGATCGCCAAGGTGCGCGGGTTCATGCTCAACGCCACTCACTACGACTGGACCGCGGCGAACATCCAGCACGGCCTCGAGATCTCGCGGCGTACCGGCGGCAAGCACTTCGTGATCAACACCGCCGAGAACGGCCGTGGGCCGGTCAACTACCGGCGTCCCAATGGCCGGCGCGTGACGATCTGGTGCAACCCCGGCCTGCGCGGGCTGGGACCGCCGCCCACCACCGACACCGCTCACTCGCGGGTCGACGCGTATCTGTGGATCAACCGGCCGGGCTATGCCCAGAGCTGCCAGGGGCGCCCCATTGCGTGGTTCCTGCCGCGGGCCCTGACCCTCGCGCGTTATGCGACCGATTGGATCCGGCCGCCCGCCGGCACCCGGTTCGGGCACAAGAAGCGCTACCCGAACAGCGCCTTCGGCCTGCCGGGCTAAGGAGCCAGCTCCGCCAGCGGGTCCCGGATGGATCGCGAGGCAGAGAGCGAACCCACCCGGCGGCGGCCGGTCAGGCGGCTGGTCGACCCGCTCACCGAGTTTCTGCGCGAGGAGGCCGCCGGCGGGGTCGTGCTGGCGGCGGCGACCGTGGTCGCGCTGCTGTGGGCCAACCTCCCGGACGACCAGTCCTATGCCGACCTGTGGAACACCGAGCTCGTTCTCGGGGCCGGCAGCCTCGAGATCGAGGAGGACCTGCGCCACTGGGTGAACGACGGCCTCATGGTGCTCTTCTTCTTCGTCGTCGGGCTCGAGATCAAGCGCGAGCTCGTCACCGGCGAGCTGAAGGAGCGCGCTGCGGCGGTGCTGCCAGTGGCGGCCGCAATCGCCGGTGCCGCGCTCCCGGCCGCGATCTTCGTGGCGATCATGGCAGGGGCCGAGGGATCCTCGGGCTGGGCGATACCCGCGGCCACCGACATCGCGTTTGCCGTGGGCGTGCTGGCTCTGCTGGGCGACCGGGCCTCGCCGGGCCTGAAGCTGCTGCTCCTCACGATTGCGATCGTCGACGACGTGATCGCAATCGTGCTGATCGCCCTCGTCTACTCGGACGGCATAGCGCTCGGTTGGCTCGCCGCCGCGGCCGCGGCGCTAGTCGTCGTCGTGGTGCTGCGCCGGGCCGGCGTCTGGCGGATCGCCGTCTACGTGCCGGTCGGCTTGGCGGCGTGGCTGGCGATGTACGAGTCGGGTGTGCACCCCACGATCGCCGGCGTTGCCCTCGGGCTGCTCTGCCCCGCCCGCCCGGTGGCGGGCCGCGATGTGCTCCGTATCCTCGAGCACCGTCTGCACCCGGTCAGCGCCTTCGTGGTCATACCGGTGTTCGCGCTGGCCAACGCCGGGATGGAGCTCGGCGGCGGCCGGATCGCAAACGCGCTGGAGAGCAGGCTGGCCTGGGCGATCGTGATCGGGCTGGTGGTGGGCAAGCTGTTCGGCATCGCGGCCGGCGCCCTCCTCGCGCTGAGGCGGGGCTGGGGCGAACTCCCCGGCGGGGTCGAGCCGCGCGAGGTGTGGGGCGTGGCGGCCCTCGGCGGCATCGGCTTCACCGTCTCGCTGTTCATCGCCGACCTGGCCTACGAGGGCACCGGCCTCATCAACACGGCTAAGATCGGCATCCTCGGGGGCTCGGTCGCCGCCGGCGTCCTCGGCGCCGTGCTCGTGCGCCGGGGGGTCACGCCGGGTTCACACGCGGCGCGCTCCCAAGCGCGAGCCTCATCGCGCACGCCCCGACCGTAAGGAGATCCATGTCTCTCAGAAGGACCACCCGCGCTCTCGCGCTGATTGCCGCGGTGGCTGCGGTCGCTCCCGCCGCCGCAAGCGCCGGCGAGCCGTCTCGCGGAGGCGAGCCCAACCCGCTCGTCATCGGACATCGCGGCGCAAGCGGCTATCTCCCCGAGCACACGCTGCCCTCGTACGCGCTCGCGATCAAGCTCGGCGCCGACTACATCGAGCCCGACCTCGTTTCGACCAAGGACGGGCATCTGATCGCCCGGCACGAGCCGAACATCGGCGGCACGACTGACGTGAGCACCCGGCCCGAGTTCGCCGCCCGCGAGGACGACCAAGATGGTCGACGGCTTCCCGGTCACCGACTGGTTCGCCTCCGACTTCACGCTCGCCGAGATCAAGACCCTGCGAGCGGTGCAGCCGTTTGCCGACCGCCCGCAGCAGTTCAACGGGCGCTACCGGATCCCCACCCTGCAGCAGGTGATCGCGCTGGCCAAGCGCTACTCACACCGCTATGACCGCCAGATCGGGATCTACCCGGAGACCAAGCACCCCACGTTCCATCAGGGCCTGGGGCTGGCGCTGGAGCGGCCACTCGTCCGCATCCTGGACCGCGCCGGCTGGGACCGAAAGCGCTCCCCGGTGTTCATCCAGAGCTTCGAGCAGTCGAACCTCAAGCAGCTCAACCGGATGACCAGCGTTCGCCTGGTCCAGCTGATCGACGCCAACGACGTCAACCCGGACGGCAGCCTCGACTACACCGCGCCGTTCGACCGGCCCTACGACTGGACGGCGTCGGGCGACCCCGAGCTGCTGGCACGGACGTTCGCGTACCTGACCACCAACCCGGGACTGCGTGAGGTGGCGCGCTACGCGGACGGCATCGGGCCGTGGAAGCCGTACATCAACAGCACCGAGGCCCTGGTCGTCAACCCCGACGGCACGGTGGGCGACGCGAACGGCGACGGCATCGTCAACGACACCGACCGTCGCCTGATCGAGCCGACCACCCTGGTCGACCGCGCCCACGCGCGCGGCCTGCTGGTGCACCCGTACACGTTCCGCAACGAGCAGGGGCGGCTGGCCTCCGACTACAAGGGCAATCCGGTGAACGAGTACCTGCTCTTCTACGAGCTGGGCGTAGACGGGCTGTTCTCCGACTTCCCGAACACGGCCTTCGCGTCCCGGGAGCTGTTCTGGCTCGACCGCTTCGGATCGGAGGACGAGGAGGGCTGAGCGGGCCCGAGCTACGGAATATCGAGCGGCTTGGCGCCACGAACGTGCACCACCCGCGTCGGCCCCACGCGGGTGGTGCGCCGTGCCGGGTCCGGGACGGTGTGGCCGTGCAGGAGCACGGCGGGCTCGTGGCGCTCGACCCACTCGCGCAGTGCGGGCGAGCCGGCATGAACGGGATCGCCGGGGTCGTCGTTCACGCCGGCCGGGGGGCTGTGGGCCAGCAGGACGTCTGCCGGCAGGCAGCCTCTCGAGCATCGCGGCGGCCTGCGCCTCGGTCCACTCGTTCCGCGGCTGGCCGGCTGTAGCGCGGCGAGCCGCCGAAGCCCGGCGAAGCTCAGCTCGCCGCACGCTCCACGCGCCGCAGGTGCAGATCCTCCACGCCGAGGACCTCGAGGGCGTCGGCGGCGTCGTGGTTGCCGCGCACGCCGAGCTTGGGCAGCTCGACCGCCGTCGAGGCCGTCGGTCCAGGCGGGCTCGAGATCGCCCAGCAGCAGGATGAGCTCGGGCTCGACTGCCGCCACCAGCTCGGCCACCGGGAGGTGCGGGGGTGCGTCGGCGAGCGCGAGAATCCGCATCACCCGACGCTACCCGGAGACCGCGCTCGGGTAGCCTCGAGCCGCGATGGCCGAGCTGATCGAGTCGCCCGTCCGGGTCGAGGCCGCCGGTGAGCCGCCCAAGCGGATCGAGGAGTTCGCCGGGCGCGCGAGCAACGGAGAGCAACGGGTCGAGCGTCGCGCGCATGCGCTCGCCGGCCGGCTGGAGCGAGCCGGGCCAGCGGCCGGAGTTCGACGAGTACACCGTCGTACTGGCGGGTGGATTGCAGGTGGAGACCGAGAACGAGACCTTCGAGGTCGCCGGCCGGCCAGGGCGTGCTGGTGCGCAGCGGCGAGTGGGTGCGCTACTCGACGCCCGCGGGCGAGCCGAATACGTCGCCGTGTGCCTGCCGGCCTTCTCGCCCGAGACCGTCCATCGCGACGACGAGAGAACACCGGCGCTAACGTCGGCGGGCGTGAGCCGCGCCGCCCTGTTCTCCCTCTACGCGCTGCTCGTCCTGATCTGGTCGAGCACCTGGGTGGCGATCAAGTTCGGCCTCGAGGACAGCCCGGCGCTGCTGGGCGCGGGCCTGCGCTTCGCGCTGGCCGGGGCGTGCTGCTCGCGTTTGCGGCGCTGCAGCGGCGGCCGTTGCGCACCGACTGGCTGCTGGTGGGCGTGCTCGCCGCCATGCCGTTCGCGCTTGGCCTACGGGCTCGTCTACTGGGGCGAGCAGTACATCCCCTCGGGCCTGGCGGCGGTGCTGTTCGGAGTGCTCCCGCTCTACACCGGGATCCTCGCCGGCATCTTCCTGCCCGAGGAGCCGCTGCGGGCTCGGCTGGTGCTGGGCGTGGTCATCGCGATCGGCGGCCTGGCACTCAGCTTTGCCGAGAGCCTGAATCTCGGCGACGAGGACCTCGCTCTGGCGGGAGCCGCGGCGCTCGCGCTGGCGCCGCTCGGCGCCTCGATCGGCAACGTCGCCCAGAAGCTGCGCGCCCGCAACCTCGACGCGGTCGACCCTGAACGGCTGGGCGATGCTGGCCGGCGGCGGGCTCCTGCTCGCCGTCTCCGCGATCGGCGAGGACTGGGGCGAGCTTCGCCTCACCCCGGAGTCCGTGGGCTCGATCGTCTATCTCGCGTTGATCGGCTCGGCCGTGGCGTTCGTCGGCCTCACGGTGCTGCTGCGGCATCTCACCGCCCAGGCCATGTCGTTCCTGGCCATGCTGCTGCCCTTCGGCGCCCTGCTTTCGGGGCAGCGCTGTACGACGAGGCCCTCACCTGGAGGGCGCTGGCCGGGGCGCTGCTCGTGGCAGTCGGGCTGCTGATCGCCCAGGGACGCAGCGCCGCGCGAGCCGGCGCACCTGAGTGCGCCCGGCTACGCCGCTACCGCGCCGCCGGGATGAGCGCGCTAGCCCGTCGAGAGACAGGCGAGGATCACCGCGGCGATGAACGCGGCGACCGCAATCGCAACGATGATCAGGCTGCGGCGGCGGGAATCCTGATCCATCGGGTCGCAATCTAGCCCGTCCAGCACGCGCTAGACTGACCTGCCGGCGCCCGAGCACCTGGCGCCGTTTCTTGCCATGAGCTACGCAATCGTCAAAGTGGGCGGTAAGCAGTACCGCGTCGAGGAAGGCCAGTCGATCGTCGTCGACCGGCTGCCCGCGGACGAGGGCGACAAGGTCGACCTCGAGCCGCTCCTGCTCGCAGACGGCGACAAGTCGGTGCTCGGCGGCGACGACCTCTCGAAGGTGAAGGTCCAGGCCACCGTCACCGGCTCACGAGCGCGGCAAGAAGATCCACGGACTGAAGTTCAAGCCGAAGCGCGGCTACAAGCGCCGCTTCGGCGCACGCGTCGACCTGACCCGCCTCGAGATCAGCTCGATCAAGGCCAGCGGCGCGCGCGGTCGCGGAAGAAGAAGGAGGACCGAGGATGGCTCATAAGAAGGGCCTCGGCTCCAGCCGCAACGGCCGTGACTCGAACGCCAAGCGGCTGGGCGTCAAGGTGTTCGCCGGGCAGGCGGTCAACGGCGGCGAGATCATCGTTCGCCAGCGCGGCACCCGCTTCAAGCCGGAGAGGGCGTGGGCCTCGGCCGCGACGACACCATCTTCGCCACGCGCGAGGGCACCGTGCAGTTCGCCGAGGGCCGGCGCGGCCGCGTCATCTCGGTCGAGCCGGCCGAGTAGCACGCCCCGCGCCGCTAGCCTGAGCTCCCTGACCTACTCGATCGTCGCCCGTGACCCGTCGAGCGGGACGCTCGGCGTAGCCGTTCAGTCGCACTTCTTCAGCGTGGGCCCACTCGTCACGTGGGCCGCGGCCGGCGTCGGCGCGGTGGCCACCCAGTCGATGGTCGAGCCCGCCTACGGCCCCCGCGCGCTCGGCCTCATGCCGGAGGGAGATGAGCGCGCCGCAGGCCCTGCAGCAGCTGCTCGCCGACAGACGCGCAGGCGGACGCGCGCCAGGTGGCGGTGCTCGACCACGCCGGACGTGTGGCGGTGCACACCGGTCCCGGCTGCATCGCCCACGCTGGGCACGCGGTGGGCAACCAGGTGAGCGCCCAGGCCAACATCATGGCCGCGCGACCGTGCCGGAGGCGATGCTCGCGGCATATGTCGCCGCGGACGGCCGTCTCGCGGAGCGCCTGCTCAGCGCCCTCGATGCAGCCGAGGCCGAGGGCGGTGACCTGCGCGGACGCCAGTCGGCCGCGCTTGCTGGTCGTGGCCGCCCGCGCCGACCGGCGAGCCCCAGCGAGGACACGCTGCTGGACCTGCGCGTGGACGACCACCCGCGAGCCGCTGGACGAGCTGCGCCGGCTGGTCGGTCTGCAGCGCGCGTACGCCCGCGTGGATGCGGGCGACCAGCTCGCGGCGGCGGGCGATGCGGCCGGCGCGCTTCGCGAGTACGCCGCCGCCCACCGAGCGCAGCCCAACAACTCCGAGCTCGCCTTCTGGCACGGCGCGGCGCTCGCGGCCGAGGGCGCAGAAGAGGAGGCCGCGCCGCTGCTGCGCAAGGCCTTCGCTTCTCATCCCGGCTGGGCGGAGCTGCTCGCGCGTCTGCCCGCCGCCGGACTGTTCCCCAACGACGCCCGCTCTGATCGCCCGCCTGATCGGGACTCGTGCCGAGTCCGGCCCGAATAGCCGTGTTTCACGACCGCGCGCTGATCCACGTGCGCGCCGGAGCGGCGGCAACGGCGTGGTCTCGTTCCGGCGCGAGGCCCACGTACCCAAGGGCGGTCCCGACGGAGGAGACGGCGGCCGCGGCGCGGACGTGGTGGTGCTGGCCGACCCCTCGCTGCGCGACCTCTCCTCCTTCCGGCGCAGCGCCCGTTTCAAGGCCGAGCGCGGTGGTCACGGCCAGGGCGCCAACAAACACGGCGCCAGCCCGGCCGAGCTCGAGGTGCGCGTGCCGCCGGGCACCGTGGTCGAGGACCCCGACGGGGGCGACCGCTGGGATCTCCTCGAGCCCGGCCAACGGGCGGTCGTGGCCCGCGGCGGCGGCGGCGGCCGCGGCAACAAGCAGTTCGCGACTCCACGCGCCAGACGCCGCGCTTCGCCGAGCGGGGGCTCCCGGGCGAGGAACGACGGCTCGAGCTGCGGCTGCGCCTGCTCGCCGACGCCGGCCTGGTGGGCTCCCGAACGCGGGCAAGTCGTCGCTGCTGGCCCGCCTCACGCGCGCCCAGCCCAAGGTGGCCGACTATCCCTTCACCACCCTCGAGCCGGTGCTCGGCACCCTGGAGCGCGACGACCGCCAGCTCGTGATCGCCGACATCCCCGGGCTGATAGAGGGGGCGAGCGCGGGTGCGGGGCTGGGGCACGAGTTCCTGGCCCACGTCGAGCGCTGCCGCCTGCTGGTGCACGTGCTCGACCTGGCGCCGCTCGACGGCTCGGACCCCGCGGACAACCACGACACCGTGGAGGCCGAGCTCGAGAGCACGGACAGGGCTTGGCCGATCTGCCGCGGCTAGTCGCGCTCTCGAAGGCCGACCTGGCACCGCCGGAGAGCATGCGCGGAGGCGGTTGAGCATTGGCGCAGGCGGTTGCGCGCGGGCGTGCCCGAGGATCCCGATGCCCGGCCCACGCCCGGCGCCGTGCTCGATGTGATCGCCACCTCGGCGGCCACCGGCGAGGGCCTCGATGACCTGGCCACGGCGATCTTCCGGCATGTTGTCCGAGACGAGCCCGAGGTTGAGCCGGCGGCGACGCCGGCCACCCACCGCGTGTATCGCCCGGGCCGCGCCGACGCCTTCCGCATCGATCGCACCCCGCGGGCGCATACCGGGTAGAGGGCGAGCGGGTGGAGCGCCTGATCGCCCGTCACGACGTCGAGAACGAGCGAGGCGCTGCGCTACGTCGAGGAGCGGCTCCGCGCGCTGGGCGTGATCAAGGCGCTTCAGGCCGCCGGCTTCGAGCCCGGCGACGACGTGGAGATCGGCGGCATCGTGTTCGAGCTCGATCCCGGGGCTCCGTTCGGTTGATACAAAGGCCGCCCGTGCCCCGTCGTCGACCCTCACCCTGCTTGCGGCCCTTCTCGCTGCGGCGGCCTGGGCGCCTGCGGAGGGGACGACAGAGAGGACTGCCGAGCAGACCGTGCGCGACTTCGTCAACGCCACGAATGAGCGCGACGCCGACGCCTTCTGCGACGAGCTCTTCACTCAGGAGTTCCTCGAGAGCACCACCGGCGCCAGCGGCGACAAGGCCCAGGACGAGTGCCGCCGGCAGATGAAGGCGTCCGCGGGCGGAGCTCGAGCTCGTGCGGTTTCGCAGGACCGCTGATCGATGGGCGACCCGCCCGGGTCACCGCGATCCTGCAGGACGCAAGGTGCCAGAAGCGCCCAGACCTTGCGCCTGAAGAAAGAAGACGGGGACTGGAAGCTGATCGGGAAGCACCGGCGACTAGCCCGGCCTAACCTCTGCCCGAATGGCAACCGTGGTGGTCAAGCTCGGCTCGAGCATCGTGGCCGACGACGCGCGGCGAGGTGCGCGGTCCGGTGCTCGAACTGCTCTGCGACGAGGTCGCCGAGCGCCACCGGGCAGGGGACGACATGGTGGTGGTGACGTCGGGCGCGATCGCGCGCGGGCATGAGCCTCATGAAGCTGCCGATGCGCCCGACGGCGATGCAGGAGCTGCAGGCGGCCTCCGCCGTCGGGCAGGGCAAGCTCTACCGCCACTACGACGAGTTGCTCCAGGCGCGCGGCGTGCCTTCCGCGCAGGTGCTGCTCACGTTCTTCGACATGTCCGCGCGCACCCACTACCTCAACGCGCGTCACACGCTCCAGACCCTGCTGGGCTGGCGCGTGGTGCCGGTGATCAACGAGAACGACACCACCACCACCGACGAGATCTCCTTCGGCGACAACGACTTCCTCGCTGCCCAGGTGGCGATCCTTCTCGGTGCGGACCTGCTCGTGCTGCTCACCGACACCGGCGGGCTGCACAGCGCGGACCCGCGCCACGACCCGAGTGCCGAGCTCATCTCCGACGTCACGCGGCTCGAGGAGCTCGACGCCTACGAGATCGGCCTGTCCAGCTCGCCGCTGGGCTCGGGCGGGATGCGCTCCAAGGTTGTGGCCGCCGAGATGGCCACGGCGGCCGGCATCCCGGTGACGATCACGAGCGGGGTCGAGCGGGAGTCGGTGGCCGCGGCCCTGGCGGGTCACCCGGTGGCACGCGTTTCCATCCTCAGGAGGGACGTGTCTCGAGCTTCAAGCTGTGGCTCAAGTACGCCAAGCCCACGCAGGGGCGCCTGCTCGTCGACGAGGGTGCCGAGCACGCGTCTGCGCGAGCGTGGCACGAGCCTGCTGCCGGTGGGCGTGGTGGACGTCGAGGGCGAGTTCGAGGCCGGCGACGCCGTGGAGGTGCGCTGCGACGGGCGCGCCGTGGGCAAGGGCATCGTCGGCTACTCCGCGGCCGAGCTGCGCCGGATCAAGGGGATGAAGACCGACGACGTGCGCCAGGTGCTTGCCGCGCGCCACCGAGGAGGCGGTGCATCGTGACTACTTCGTGCTCGAGTAGCCGCCAGAACTGATACAAGACTGCTCAGTCTCGTGGGCTACGGCAGGGCCTCCAACCTCGGTGTCGTCGCGGGTCGCCCTGTTGGGGGCGGCCGTGCTGGCCGCGCTTGACGTTCGCACCCGTCGCCCAGGCCGACCGCAACTTCGAGGTCGCCTTCTCGGCCAATGACGCGGGCGACATCCGCATGGCCGCGAACGGGATCCTCAGCTGCCAGGGCGACCAGGCAGGGTGCCCGCAGGCCCGCGCCGGAGCGTCCGGGGCGAAGCTCGGGAACAACTCCTGGGCGATGCGCTACGTGGACGTCGACTCGGATCCCGCGACCTTCAACTCGAGCAACGCGGCGCTCGACCTGCCGGCGGGTGCGAGGGTGCTGTTCGCGCGGCTCTACTGGGGCGCGAACACGGATCGCAACACCAACGGCTCGGCTGCGCCCGACGCCAATGCGCGCGGCCGGGTACTGCTGCGGATACCGGCTAGCGGTGGCTATGAGGCGGTGCAGGCGGGTCTGGTCGATCGCGGCTCCGCGCGCTCGCAGGCGGGCGCGTATCAGGCCTACGCCGATGTCCAGGGCGCGGTCCAGGCCGGCGGAGCGGGCACCTACACGGTCGCGAACGTCCAGAGCGGCACCGGCGACGACCGCTACGGCGGCTGGTCGCTCGTCGTGGCCTACAGCGCGGCGGGGGAGACGCCGCGCAACCTCACGGTGTTCGACGGTTTCGTGAGCGTCAACTCGGGCGACCCGCCGCGGGAGATCACGGTGAGCGGCTTCCAGACCCCGCTGTTCGGGCCTGTCCGCTCTCAGGTCGGCTTCGTCGTGTACGAGGGGGACCTGTCGCTCGGGGGCGACAGCGCAAGCTTGAACGGGCGAGATCTGAGCGACGCCTCCAATCCGGCCAACAACTTCTTCAACTCCGCAATCTCACGCGGCGGTGTCAACGTGACCAGCCGCGACCCCGCCTATCCGAACAACCTCGGCTATGACTCGATTGTCACCGACCTGACCGGCCGGCTGGGCAACAACACCCGCAGCGCCGCGATCCGCCTCAAGACCACACAAGACACCTACCTGCCCGGCGTGGTGTGGCTCGCCACCGACCTCTACGCACCGGATATCGAGTCCACCAAGTCGGTCGCGGACTTAAACGGCGGTCTCGTCGAGCCGGGGGACGTGCTCGAGTACACGATCGGCGGCACCAACGGCGGCCAGGACGCCGCCGCGAGCGTGATAGTCACGGACCAGGTGCCGGCGGGAACCGACTTCGTGCCCGGCTCGCTCGTCCAGACCATCGGGGCCGGCAGCGGCGCCCGCACCGACGCGGCCGACGGGGACGCGGCGGAGTTCACCGCCGCCTCCGGCCAGGTGGGCTTCCGGGTCGGGGCCGGCGCGACGGGCACTGCGGGAGGGCGCATCGCCCCGGGCGAGTCGTACCAGGTGCGCTATCGGGTGCGGGTGTCCGCTGGTACGGCCACCGGGACCCCGATCGTCAACCGGGCGGGCGTGAGCCTGCTCGCCGAGACGCTGAACTTCCCGATCAACAGCCAGACGAACGAGACGCGGCTGACGGTGTCGGCGCCGGATCTGGAGATCGCGAAGGGGTTCTCGGGCACTGGTCCTCCCCGGTGTAAAGCGTCACCTACACGTTGACCGTTTCCAACGTGGGCGCCGCGCAGAGCCGAGGCGAAGTCGTGGTCGTCCGATCCGACTGCCCTTCCAACGGTTAGGTTCGGGCCGCCCGAGCGGCGCACGGTTGGGCCTGCGTCCAAACCCGCGGTCGTCGAGGTCACCTGCACGCCGCTCAGACTCACTTGCCCCGGGCGCGAGCTATCCGCCAATCACGATCACTGGGACCATCCTCTCAATGTCTCCCCAGTCGAGCCGTTGATCAATACTTCGACCGTTGCCGGGCGGAGGTGACACCGATCAATCGAACAACACGTCATCCTCGGCCGCTCCCCCGAACGCGCCCTTCAGCACCCTTGCCCTCGACAAGCAGGTCACTCCCGACACGGCCGTGCCGGGCGACCGGGTCACGTACCTGCTGACGGTCTCCAACCGAGGCGGCTTCGGGCCCGCGACGGGCGTCCAGCTCAACGATCTGCTGCCGGCGGGATTGACGCTGGTGTCGGCCGAAGCGCTCGATCAGGGCTCGTGCAGCGGCGCCGTGACGTGCTCGCTCGGCTCGCTGGCGATCGGGGACACCGCTCGGGTGCGCGTGGTGGCCAGCGTCAACGATGGCGCGACACCCGGGGACCGGGTCAACACCGCCACCGTCTCGGCGAACGAGCCGGATCTCAGAGCCCGCGCGACAACACGGCCACCGCGACGGTCAAGATCAACGCCACCACCGACGTTCCCGCGTCGGTCACGCCGAGCGGTCCTCCGAACTCCGGCGGCCCGGCGGGCTGGACCGCCACCATCCCCAACAACGGGCCCGGCACCATCCCCGGCGGCTCCACGAACATCCAGGTGCCGTGATCCGATCGGGAACCCCACGGGCAGCTGGCCCGGCGGGCCCTGCACCACCGCCGGCCGGCTCGCGAGCTGCCGCCTCCCCGCGATTCCCCCGGGCGGCGAGACGCAGGTGAACGTAACCGGCATGCTGCCCGGCGGCTCCGGTGGCGATCCGATCCCTGTCGGCGTCCAGGTCTACACCCGCACCTTTGTGCCGCCGCCGTTCCCGAGCGCTTCGTCATCGCCCGACCGACGTCGCCCTGCCCGCCGCCGATGTCGGCGTGGCCAAGATCGGGACCCCCGCGCCGGCGGCGCGCAACGGTCGTCTCACCTACCGCCTGCGGGCCACCAACAACGGCCCCTCGACCGCCACGAACGTGGTGATCCGCGACCGGCTGGCGGACGGGACCAAGTTCGTGCGGGCCAGCCGCGGGCGCAACTGCCGCGCCAGCAAGGGAGTGGTGCGCTGCACGATCCGCCGGATCCGCAACGACCGCTCGATCGAGCTGAACATCGTCACCAGGCTGGCCGCCAAGTCATCGGCCCGCGAGGTCACGAACCGGGTCCGGATCAGCGCCGCTCAGCCCGACCCGGCGGCTGCCAACAACCGCGACCGGACGGGCTCCGCCCCTGGCACCGCGGCTTGTCCTGTCGAAGACCGCCGGCGCCGCCCGCGCGGGCATCGGCGACACGGTCGAGCTACAGGCTCAAGCTGACCAACCGCGGTCCGGGCACGGCCCGCGGCATCAGGCTGTGCGACCGCCCCGGCGCGGGGCTCACGATTCGTCGCGCGCCCGGATCGACCAAGCGCGGCAGGGCGCGCTGCTGGCGGATCGCGAGTCTGGCGCGCGGCCGCAGCACCACGCGGCGTGTGGTGGCCAGCGTGACGCGGGGCGCCGCGGCGTCGCGGACGAACCGCGCGACGGTCAGGGTCGAGGGCACGGCGGTGGCCGGTGATCGCGCCAAGGTGGTGGTGCGCCGGAACCTCGGCGTCTGTCCGTCGGTGTTCGGCCCGATCGCCGGTCCGGCCTGCTGAGCACCCCGCCTGCTTGACTCGCCCGGGTGCGCCTGCGCTCACCCTATGACCGCGAGATCCTCGGGCTGGCGCTGCCCGCGCTCGGCGCACTGGCCGCCGAGCCCCTCTACCTGCTGGTGGACACGGCGATGGTCGGCCACCTCGGCACGGAGGAGCTCGCGGCGCTGGCGATCGCCGCCGCGCTTCTGGCGGGAGCCTTCACGCTCTTCAACTTCCTCACCTACGGGACGACGGCCCAGGTCGCGCGGCTTCAGGGAGCCGGCCACGAGGTCCATGCCGGCCGGATCGCGGCCCAGGCGCTGTGGCTCTCCGCCGGCATCGGTCTGATCCTCACGGCGCTCCTCGGGTCCCTCGCCGTGCCGTTGGTGGACCTGATGGGAGCCGAGGGGCGCACCCGCGAGCTGGCCGTGGAGTACCTGCGGATCGGCTCGCTGGGGCTGCCCTTCGCGCTGATAGCGCTGGCCGGCCAGGGCTACCTGCGCGGTATGTCGGATCTGCGTACGCCGCTGGTGATCGTGGTGGTGGCGAACGTCGTCAACGTCATGCTGAACGTCTTGTTCATCTACGGCCTCGACTGGGGTATCGCCGGATCGGCGTGGGCCACGGTCCTGGCGCAGGCGGGGATGGGCGCCGCGTTCGTGCGCGCCTTGCTCGCTGCGCCTGCCGACAGTCGGCGTCCGTCGCTCGAGCGGATGCGGCCGCTCGCCCGCATCGGAGGAGAGATCTTCGTTCGAACGGCGGCCCTCTACGGCTCGTTCCTCGTGGCCGGCGCGGTACTCGCGCGCGTGGGCGACGACTCGCTCGGGGCCCACCAGATCGCGTTCCAGCTGTTCGTGTTCCTGGCCCTCGTGCTCGACGCGATTGCCATTGCCGGGCAGGTGATCGTCGGGCAGGCGCTCGGCGCAGGAAACGCGGAGGAGGCCTACCGGGCGGCGCGCCGCATGATCGAGTGGGCGGTGGTGGCTGGAGCGGTGTTCGGCGCGGTCATGCTGGCGCTCGTGGACGTGCTTCCCCACGCCTTCACCGGTGACCCGGAGGTCGTCGAGCGCGCGCAGGAGATCTGGCTCCTGTTCGCGCTCATGCAGCCGGCCAACGGCGCCGTGTTCGCCCTCGACGGGATCCTCATCGGAGCGGGGGACACCCGCTTCCTGATGTGGGCGATGCTGTTCTCGTCGTTCGGAGTATTCGTGCCGATCGCGCTCGCCTCGCTGGCGTTCGACCTCGGCATCGTCGGCGTGTGGTTCGGCCTGATCGGCCTGATCGTCGCCCGGCTCGCCACGTGCGGCTGGCGCTTCGCGGGACGGCGCTGGCTCGTGACCGGCGCTCCGCGCCAGGTGCCGGCATGAGATCCTCGGCGCAGCCCATGGCGCCCGGTACCCTTGCCGCAATGGCGACCACTGCCCAGTCCGTAGCCGAAGTGTGCGCCCAGGCCAAGCGCGCCGTCGCGTGAGCTGGCCGGTGCTCGACACCGCCCGCAAGAACGCTGCGCTGGAAGCGATGGCGGACGCCCTGGAAGAGCGCGCGGACGAGATCCTCGAGGCCAACGACCGCGACATGGACGCCGGCGAGGAAGCCGGCCTGCACGCGGGTCTGCTCGACCGGCTGAAGCTGGACGAGAAGCGGCTGGCCGGCATCGCCGGCGACGTTCGCTCGATCGTCGCACTGCCCGATCCGGTGGGCGAGACGCTCGACGGCCATCGGCTGGAGAACGGCCTCGACGTACGGCGGGTGCGCGTGCCGCTCGGCGTCGTGGCGGTGGTCTACGAGGCCCGCCCGAACGTGACGATCGACTGCTCAGCGCTCTGCCTCAAGTCCGGCAACGCGATCGTGCTTCGCGGATCGTCAACGGCGGCACACTCAAACGCGGTGCTGGCTGAGGTGGCGTCGCGGCCGTGCGCGAGGCCGGCATCCCGGAGGGCGCGATCTCGATCGTGTCCGGCGGCGACCGCGACGAGCTGCGTCAGATCGCCACCCAGGACGGCGTGATCGACCTGGTGATCCCGCGCGGCGGCGACGGCCTAAAGGAAGCGCTCAAGGAACACGCCACCGTGCCCGTGATCTATGCGGCCGGCGGTAACGGCCACGTGTTCGTCGACGCCACGGCCGACCTCGACGACGCAGTGGCCATCGCGGTCAACGCCAAGGTCCAGCGCCCCTCCACCTGCAATGCGGCGGAGACCCTGCTCGTGCACGCCGACGCAGCAGCCGACTTCCTGCCGCGTGTCCTCCACGAGCTGCGCGAATCGGGGGTGGAGCTGCGCGTGGATGGCCGCACGCGCTCGCTGGCCGGCCCGCTGGCCGACTCGCTCGCGGATGCGACCGAGGAGGACTGGTCGACCGAGTACCACGCGCTGATCCTGGCCGTGAAGGTCGTGGACTCGGTGGATGAGGCGATCGAGCACGTGAACCGTTACGGCTCGGGTCACTCCGAGGCGATCGTCACCGGCTCGACGGTGTCCGCCCAGGCCTTCACGGGCGGGGTCGATGCGGCCTGCGTCTATGTCAACGCGTCCACCCGCTTCACCGACGGGGCGGTGTTCGGCATGGGCGCCGAGATCGGCAACTCGACCCAGAAGCTTCACGCCCGCGGGCCGATCGGAATGCGCGAGCTGACCACGTACAAGTTCGTGGTCGAGGGCTCCGGGCAGGTCCGCGACTAGGTGCCGGAGCGCTTGCGGCTCGGAATCTTCGGAGGAGTTTTCAACCCGCCTCACCTGGGCCACCTCGTGTGTGCCCAGGAGGCGATGCTGCAGCTCGCTCTCGACCGGCTCGTGCTGGTGCCCGTGGGCCAGGCGCCTCACCGCGAGCTCGAGGACGACCCCGGAGCGGAGGCGCGCCTCAAGATGGTGGAGCTCGCGGTTGCCGACGACGACCGCTTCTCGATCTCGCGCATCGAGATCGATCGCAAGGGGCCCTCCTACACGGCCGACACGCTCGCGGCGATGCGAGCCGAATCGCCGGACGACGAGCTCTTCCTGATCCTCGGCGGCGACCAGGCCGCGGCACTGCCTTCGTGGCATGAGCCCGAGCGCGTGCTCGAGCACGCCACCGTGGCCGTGGTCCAGCGCACGGGCTGGACGCGCAACGGAATCGGAATCCGCATAGGGCGCATGCGCGGTGCCGAGCGAGTCCGCTACCTCGACATGCCGCTGATCCAGATCTCGTCCACCGCGATGCGCCGGCGGGTGCGCGAGGGCATGCCGATCCGCTACTGGGTCCCCGCCGGCGGTGGAGCAGCTCATCGCCGAGCGGGGGCTCTACGCGGCGTGCGGGCGTGCAGCCCGCGGAGGCCGAGGCGAACGCGGCGCAGGCGTGAGCGCGGACGTGCAGCAGTTCGACTCGGCCGCGCTGGCCGAGCGGATCGCCGCGATCGCCTCCGACCGCAAAGCGATCGACATCCGCGTGATCGACCTCCGCGGAATCGTCTCCTACACCGACTTCTTCGTGATCTGCTCGGGCAACACCGAGCGCCAGACCAAGGCGATCCACGACGCGATCTACGGGGACCTCAAGCACGACGCCGACCGCCTGCTGCCGCGCCGAACCGAGGGCGACCGCGACGCCCGCTGGATCCTGCTCGACTACTGGGACGTGGTGGTCCACATCTTCACGCCCGAGGCGCGCGAGTACTACCGCCTGGAGAACCTCTGGGGCGAAGCGCCGGCGCGCTCGGTGGGCTGACCGTTCCAGGTTCCGTCCGGTCCCCGTGCGAACATGTGTTCGTGTTGTCGACCAACCAGAAGGGCGCGATCGCCGAGGCCAAGATTGTGGCTGCAGCGGTTGAACTCGGCGTCCCAGTCCTGAAGCCGGTTGCAGGAGCATGGGCGCTACGACCTCGCCTTCGACTTGGGTGGGTGGATCCTTCGAGTCCAGTGCAAGTGGGGCGGACTCGGAGCGCGATGGCGCTGTCGTCAAGAGTCGCACTACGCAGTTCCTGCGCTTACATCCGACAGGGATACGTCGGATGCCGTACTACCGCTGAGGACGAGATTGATTTGCGTTGCTGTCTACTGCGGCGAGCTCGACCGTTGCTACCTTCTGCCTACGGCGATTGCCTCGTAACCGGACGTCGGTCTTTCTTCAGGCTGACTGAACCGTTAAACAGCCAGCGCGCATGCATTAATCTTGGCACCGATTTCGAGTTCGCTGGGGCTGTAGCTCAGCTGGAAGAGCGCCGCCATGGCATGGCGGAGGCCAGGGGTTCGAGCCCCCTCAGCTCCACTCCCGACCGCCGTCCCGGGTCAGTCGCAGTCGGCTGTCACGAGTTCCGCAACCACTTCGGCTACTACCTCGAGCAGGCTGCCGCCGGCACGGACATCGAGGTAAGTCGCCGCGGTAAGCCCTACGCGAGGTTGATCGCGGCCGAGAAACCTCAGCCGACGCTGGAGCTCGTCAGGCCCGCTTGACAGCCACGCCCCGCAGCGTGTGCGCCACGCTGTCGCAGGCGTCGATCGCCTCCTCGACCCGCTCGAAGATGTCCTTC
Source organism: uncultured Thermoleophilaceae bacterium (assembly GCA_963733655.1). Classification (GTDB taxonomy): domain Bacteria; phylum Actinomycetota; class Thermoleophilia; order Solirubrobacterales; family Thermoleophilaceae; genus JACVRW01. The sequence continues at coordinate 162,486 of CAVTEX010000005.1, read as the reverse complement.
CAGCGAATGACGACCATCGGGTCGACTCCGCCCTTGAAGAGCGCGGTCAGACCGGCGCGGAGGATCCGGTCGCCTTCGTCCTCGAGCCGGTCGATCTCCGCGATGTGGCGCTGGGCCTCGCCCAGGTCGTCGCGCGCCGTCGAGGGCACCGAGGGCGAGGGCGACCTCCGACCCCGGCGGCGGCGAGCGTGTCGGTGAGTTCGACGGCCTGATCCATCGGCGCCTCCACGCGGTAGAGGCCCATCAGGTCTGCGACCTCCTCGGCGTAGTCGACCACGTCGTCGAGACCGGAGGCCAGGGCGAGGATGTCGCTGCGGTCGAAGGGCACGGCGATGCGCTGGTGGAGGTGATGGACGATGTCGTGGGTGACGCCGTCGTTGGCGTGTTCGACGTCGACGAGCTCGAGCCGCTTGGCGTCGCCGTCCGGCCACGAGCGCATCAGCTCGCGCAGGAGCGCTGTCGAGATCTCTACGTTGCGCCCGGCGCGTCCGAGCAGATCGAGTAGCTCGCCGGAGTCGGGCGCTCGTCCCACCATCGACGAAAGCCGCTCCGCTGCTCCGGACCCGGCGATCGTGTCCACTGCGGTTCGGCCACGCATGGCGAATAGCCCACTCATGACGCGAACCTACGGGAACCCCGCGCTATGCAGGTGAAAAGGCCGTGAAGCCGGTGAGCGGCGACTACCCGCGGTGCGCCGAGGCCTCACGCACGCGTCGGCGCGCCTCGGCAAAGTGGAGCGCCTCGTAGGCGATCAGGCCCGAGGCGATCCCGGCCGCGACCCCGAGGGCAACGACCGAGTCGACCTCGGTGGCGAACGGGATGAGCGCGAGGCACAGCAGCGCCACGACCACGCGCTGCCGATTGATGCTGTGCACATTTCGCCACCGGAACGCCACGTGGCCGCCGTAGTACAGGGCCAGCCCTCCGAACAGCGCGGCGGCCGGTACCTCCTTGAGCGGTTCATCCACGTCCGCGACGGTCTTCTTGATGCCGAGCGCGACCAGCACGATCCCGGCAACCATGAACAGGTGGAGGTAGCTGTAGGAGTCGCGGGCCATCTTCGCCCGAAGGTAGCCCTGGGTTTCGCTGAAGTGCCGCTCGGCCACCACCGCCACCACGTCGAAATATGCCCACCACATCGCAGCGGCCAGGGCCATCACCAGCACCGCCGCGACCACGAGCCCGGTATCGATCTCCGCGCCCGCGATGCCGGCCCCGATCGCAACGATCGACTCCCCCAGGGCGATGATCAGGATGAGGGAGAAGCGCTCGGCGAAGTGGCCGGCCGAGATCTTGAAGCCGCGCACCCCGAACACGTACGGCCCGGAGAAGTCGATCGCCAGCGCAACGATCCAGAGCACCGCTTGGGTGGTGCCCTCCGTGAAGCCGGCAGCGAGGATAAGCAGCGGCGCCGGCAGCGCACTGCGCGACAGCACGCGGACGGCCTGCGCGGTGTCCACGTCGTCGTTGGCCTCGGCGAAGATGAAGATGTGCAGCCAGCGCACGACCGCGTAGGCGACGCCGAAGATCACGGCGTCGTCACCGAACGCGTGCGGGGCCGCGAGCGCTGAAACCAGCATCGCCCCCATCGCGGCGAACATGAGCAGGCGCTCGATGTCGCGCTCGGTGTCTATGTAGTTGGTCAGCCAGGCGTAGGCGGCCCACGCCCACCACAGCGCCGCGAGCACGAGCATGCCTTGTCCGAGGCCCTCCCACGTCGGGTTCTCGGCCATGAGGTACGTGACCTGGGTGAGCGCGAAGACAAAGACCAGGTCGAAGAACAGCTCCAGCGGCGCGACCCGCTTCTCCGAGCCGTCCAACTGGCCTTCGTCGATTTCTCCCTCTGCCTCGGCGACGCTCATCTGGGAATGCCGATGATGGCAGGCCCCCGAGCCTCGGCCTGCCTTGCCTATGTAATGCTTAGGCAATGCCTTCAGATCAAGGTCTCCTCCTCGGCGACGCAGCCCGCGCCATCGGTGTCAGCACGGACACCCTGCGCCGCTGGGAACGCGCCGGAAAATTGCGTACTTCGCGCGACCACGCCAACCGCCGGCGCGTACCCCGGCGGGAGATCGAGCGGCTGGCGCGACATCCCGACCGGCACCGTGCCGGCGACTCCCTCTCGGCCCGCAACCGCTTCCCGGGCGTCGTGCGCTCGGTCGAGGTCGACGGCGTGATGGCGCTGGTGGAGATCGAGGCGGGCCCCCACCTGGTCACCGCGGCGGTCACGCGCGACGCTGTCGAGGAGCTCGGTCTTGCGCCCGGCGTCCCGGCCACCGCTGCGGTGAAGGCCACCTCGGTGATGGTCGAGCGGTCCACGAAGTGAGGCGAGCCGTGCTGATGCTCGCCGTCGGTGCGCTGGCGGCGGCGGCGTGCGGCGACGATGACGATGACGACGGCGGCGGGGGAGGGGACGCCACCCGCCTCGTCGATCTCGGCCGCCGCGTCGATGACCGAGGCGGTCGAGACCTGCGCACCGGAGTTCGAGTCCGCGGAGAACGCCGACGTGAAGCTCTCCTTCGCCGGCTCCGACGAGCTGGCGGCCCAGATTCGCCAGGGCGTGAAGGTCGACGTCTACGCCGCGGCCAACACGCGGCTCCCGGATGAGCTCTACGCCGAGGATCTGCTTGGCAAACCGATTGAGTTCGCCACCAACGAATTCGTGCTGGCCGTGCCCGCGGACTCGGACATCAAGTCGGTCGAGGACCTGACCGCCGACGGGACGAAGATCGCCATCGGCTCCGAGTCGGTCCCGATCGGGGAGTACACGCGCGAGACGCTGGCCAAGCTCCCGCCCGACCAGGAGAAGGCCATCCTGGACAACGTCCGCTCGAACGAGCCGGACGTGAAGGGCATCGTGGGCAAGCTGACCCAGGGCGCCGCCGACGCGGGCTTCGTCTACGTCACCGACGTGAACGCCACCGGCGGAGACCTGACGGCGATCAACCTGCCGGCCGCGCTCGAGCCCCAGGTCACCTATGGCGCGGGCGTTGTCGACGGCCGCGCGTGAGCCGGAGCTGGCACAGACGTTCGTCGACGGCCTCGCGACGGTGATTGTGCCGCCGCGCTCGAGGAGGCCGGGTTCGGAAAGGTCGCAGTGATCCGCCGCCGCTGGTTTCCCGCGCTCCTGTTCGCTGAGCCTGGCGGCGGCGCTCACCTTTCTGACCCTCCCGATCGTTGCGATCTTCGTCGACTCGAGCCCGGCGGACCTGATCGGCAGCCTTGGCGAGCCGGGTGCGCTCGATGCGCTGTGGCTCAGCCTCCGCACCACGGCGGCAGCGATGGCGATCATCCTGCTGGTGGGCACCCCGGCTGCGTATCTGCTGGCCACCCGCTCGTTTCGCGGTAAGGCGGCCGTGGTCACTCTGGTGGAGCTCCCGCTCGTGCTTCCGCCGGCCGTGGCCGGGATCGCGCTGCTGGCTGCTGTCGGGCCGAGCGGGATCCTCGGCGGTGCGGTCGAGGCCGCCGGGATCGAGCTGGCGCTCGAGACGGCGGGGGTGGTGGTGGCGCTCACCTTCGTTGCCTCGCCGTTCTACGTTCGCCAGGCGATGGCGGCGTTCGCTTCGGTGGACCGCACGCTCATGGACGCCTCGCGCACGCTGGGGGCGCCGGAGTCGCGCGGCTTCCTGCGCGTGATGATCCCCGTGGCGAGGCCGGGGCTGGTGGCCGGGACCGCGCTCGCGCTTGGCCGGGCGCTCGGGGAATTCGGCGCCACGTTGATGTTCGCCGGCTCCTTTCAGGGAATCACGCAGACCGTCCCGCTCGCGATCTATGACCGCTTCTCCACGGAGTTCGACTCGGCGCTCGCGCTGTCGGCGGTGCTGGTCGCCGTGTCGGGCGCGATCCTGCTGTCGGTGAAGCTCGTGCAGGGCAGCGATGCGCTCGGCGGGTGGCAGGTTGAGTGACAGTGCCGCGTGCTGACGGTCGAGGCGGCAACCACGCTCGGCACGCTCGAGCTGGACCTCGCCGTGAGTGTCGAGCCGGGCGAGTGCCTCGCCCTGGCAGGCCCGTCGGGCGCGGGCAAGACGAGCGCTCTGCGCGTGGCCGCCGGCCTGCTGCGTCCACGCAGAGGGGTGGTGCGGGCGGGCGGGGAGATCTGGCTCGACACCGAGCGCGGAATCGACGTTCCCGCCGAGACCCGCCGCTGCGGCTACGTGTTTCAGGAGTACGCCCTCTTCCCGCACCTCAGCGCCTGGCAGAACGTGGCCTACGGGTTGCCCGGAGTGCCGCGCCGGGAACGGCGCCGGCGGGCGTTCGACCTGCTCGACCGGTTTGGCCTGGCCGGGAAGGCGGAGGCGAGGCCGCGTCTGCTGAGCGGCGGGGAGCGCCAGCGGGTGGCCGTGGCCCGCGCGCTTGGCACGCGAGCCCGACGTGCTCCTGCTGGACGAGCCCCTGTCAGCTCTGGACGCGCGCACCCGGGCCGGCGCGGCGCGGGAGCTCGCCCTGGTGCTGCGCGAGACCGACTCTCCCGCTCTGCTCGTGACCCACGATTTCGCGGAGGCCGCGCAGCTCGGCGATCGCGTGGGGGTGATCGACTCGGGTCGGGTGGTGCAGGAGGGAACGCCGACCGAGCTGGCCGCCTCGCCGCGGTCGGCGTTCGTGGCGGACTTCACCGGCGCGGTGGTGCTGACCGGGACGGCGCGGAGTGGCCCGGACGGGCTCACCCACGTGGACCTGGACGGGGGCGGTGCGGTCACCAGCACCGATGCCGGCAGCGGCCAGGTGGCCGTTTCCATCTACCCGTGGGAGATCGCGATCGAGCCGCCGGGCGAGGAGGGCCACGGGTCGGCGCGCAACCACGTGTCCGCGGAGGTCCTGTCGATCACCACGGTGGGCAACAGGGTGCGGCTGGGGCTCGCAGGGCCGCAACCGCTGGCCGCCGAGATAACGCGGGCGTCGGCTGACCAGCTGCATCTTCAGCCGGGCGTCACGGTCACCGCGAGCTGGAAGGCGGCGGCCACGCGCCTGGTCGCCACCTGAACTACCAACCAACGGAAGGGACCACATGCAGATCAGCGCACGCAACCAGCTGAAGGGAACGGTCAAGGGCATCCGGCGCGGCGAGGCCATCGCCAACGTCGAGCTCGACGTGGCCGGCCGGCGTCTGGTGGCATCGATCACCGTGGAGGCGGTCGAGGAGCTCGGGCTCGGCGAGGGCAGCGAGGTCACGGCCGTGATCAAGGCCTCGGACGTGATGCTCGCTACCGACTGAGCGGCGGCTCGAGGCACAGCCAGCGCAGCGCGCCGTTCAGGATGCTCGGCGCGCTCCCACTGCAGGAAATGTCCCGCGCCGGGAACCACGAACGGGCCCGCGCGGTTGGGGAAGCCCGCCTCCATGCGCTCCGGGAAGTCGCGCGGGATCACGTGATCCTCGGGGCCGTACAGGATCAGTGTGGGCGTGGGGTTGGGCTCGAGCATGCGCGCCTGCTCGGGTGCGCTGCGCGGGCCGCCCACGTATTCATAGTTGGCGATCGAGGCTCGGAAGCGGTCCGCGTCGCCAAACGGCTCCGTCAGCCAACCCACGTCCTCGCGCGTGAACGAGCCGGGCGCCGCCCAGAAACGCGACCCGTAGAACTGCGCGATGTAGCGCCGTCGCCTGTCCTCCGTGTCGAGCTCCGCCGCCAGCCCATCGGCGTCGCGTGACTGTCGGATGAAGTAGTCGGCGGCCATCCGCACCTCGGGCGGCACGCCGCGCGGCCCGTCGGGGAGCACGGGAGGGATCGTGTTGAACAGGACAAGTCGCGCGACGAGACCGTCGTAGCGAAGCGACAGGTCCTGCGCCACCACGCCCCCGAGGTCGCCGGCGCACACCACGATGGCGTCGTGCCCGAGTTCCTCGCGCGTCAGCGCCGCCATGTCGTGTGAGTGCGCGGCGGCGTCGTAGCGGTCGTCCGGAGCGAGGCCCGAGTCGCCGAACCCGCGCAGGTCCGGGGCGATCACATCGAAGCCCGGCCTCCGCGAGCTCGGAGACGTTGCGGGCCCAGATCCGGCGGGTCTCCGGCCAGCCGTGGAGCAGCAGCAGCGGCACGCCCCCGGCGCCCTCGCGCTCGTAGGCGATCTCGGCTCGCGTGCTCAACCGGGCCGTGGGCACCGCGCGAGTCTAGGCCGTGGCGGCGCGGTGCGCCGTTAACCTCATGAATCCGATGGCAGAGCGCTACGACCCGAGTGCAATCGAGCCCAAGTGGCAGAGGGTGTGGGCCGACGAGCACACCTGGGAGGTCTCGAACGACGAGATGCGAGACCACACCAAGGCGTACGTGCTCGAGATGCTGCCCTACCCGTCGGGCGAGCCGCACATCGGGCACCTCAAGAACTACTCGCTGGGCGACGCCGTCGCACACTTCTGGCGCCGGTCGGGCCACCGAGTGCTCCATCCGATGGGCTACGACGCCTTCGGCCTGCCCGCGGAGAACCACGCGATCAAGAGCGGACGGCACCCGCGCGAGGCCACCGAGGAGGCGATCGGCCAGTTCCAGGAGCAGTTCCGGCGCTGGGGTATCTCGATCGACTGGACCCGCGAGTTCGGCACTCACGAGCCGCGCTACTACCGCTGGACGCAGTGGCTGTTCCTGCGCCTGTTCGAGCGCGGGCTGGCCTACCGCAAGGAGGCCGCGGTCAACTGGTGTCCGAAGGACGCCACGGTGCTGGCCAACGAGCAGGTCATCGACGGACGCTGCGAGCGCTGCGGCACGGTCGTGGAGGTACGGCAGCTCGAACAGTGGTTCTTCCGCATCACCGAGTACGCCGAGCGGCTGCTCGACGACCTCGAGACGGTCGAATGGCCTCCCCACGTGGTGGCCATGCAGGAGCACTGGATCGGGCGCTCGGAGGGGGCCGAGGTCGTGTTCCGCTGCGAGGAGCTGGGGATCGACTACCCGGTTTTCACCACCCGCCCTGACACGCTGTTCGGGGCCACGTTCTTCGTCATGGCGCCCGAGCACCCCGACGTCTTCCGGCTCAACGACTCCCCCGAGGTGCACGAGTACGTCAACCGCGCGCTGCGCGAGACACCAGAGGAGCGCGGCGACGAGCAGCGCCAGAAGACCGGTGTCGCGCTCGGCCGCACCGTGTTGAACCCGGTGACCGGCGAGCAGATCCCGATGTACGTGGCCGACTATGTGCTCATGGAGTACGGCACGGGCGCGGTGATGGCCGTGCCCGCCCACGACCAGCGCGACTACGAGTTCGCCGAGCAGTTCGGGCTCGAGATCCGGCAGGTCGTGCAGGGCGAGGAGCCCGCTCCGGAGGGCGAGGCCTTCGTGGCGCACACGGACGGCGAGCGGCTCGTCAACTCGGGCGAGTTCGACGGGCTGACTGCGCCCGAGGGAAAGCGCGCGATCGTGGCCTGGCTGGACGAGCGCGAGCTCGGCCGGGCCACCGTGAACTACCGCCTGCGCGACTGGCTGCTCTCGCGCCAGCGCTACTGGGGCTGCCCGATCCCGATCATCCACTGCCCCCAGGACGGGCTGGTGCCGGTACCCGACGATCAGCTCCCGGTCGAGCTGCCCGATATCCGGGACTACACCCCGAAGGGCCGCTCACCGCTCGCCGCAGCCGAGGACTGGGTGCGGGTGACCTGCCCGAAGTGCGGCGGCGAGGCGCGTCGCGAGACGGACACGATGGACACGTTCGTGGACTCGTCGTGGTACTTCCTGCGCTACTGCGATCCGGACAACGACCAGGAACCGTGGGACCGGGAGATCACGGATCGCTGGATGCCGGTCGACCAGTACATCGGCGGAGTCGAGCACGCGATCCTGCACCTGCTCTACGCGCGCTTCTTCGTGAAGGCGTTGGCCGACATGGGCCTGTTGGGCGTGCAGGAGCCGTTCGCCCGGCTCTTCACCCAGGGCATGATCACGCGCGACGGCGCGAAGATGTCCAAGTCGAAGGGCAACGTGGTTTCGCCCGCGCGAGTATGTGGAGCGCTACGGAGCGGACACCGCGCGCTGCTACATCCTGTTCATCGGACCGCCCGACCGCGACGCCGACTGGTCCGACGCCGGCGTCGGCGGAGTGCACCGCTTCCTGTCTCGCCTGTGGACTCTCGCCGTCGAGGCGCCCGAGGACACCGCCGAGCCCGAGGCGCCCGGCTCGGAGCCCTCGGAGCTGCTGCGCAAGGCTCATTGGGCGATCGATCGCGTGAGCCGCGACATGGAGCAGAATTTCGCCTTCAACACCGCGATCGCCGCGGTGATGGAGCTCGTGAACGAGATCTACCGGCAGCGCGACTCCGTCCCGGTCGCCGACGTGCGCTTCGCGATCGCCACCGCCGGGTCCCTGATCTTCCCCTTCGCCCCTCACCTCGGCGCCGAGGTGTATGAGCGCCTCACGGGCCGGCGCGCCTGGGAGGAGCCGTGGCCCGAGGCCGACCCCGCTCTGCTCGTGTCGGACGAGATTCAGCTCGTCGTGCAGCTCAACGGCAAGCTGATCGACCGCCTGACCGCTCCGGCGCAAGCGTCCCAGGAGGAGCTCGAGGAGATCGCCCGCGGGTCGGACAAGCTGAGTGCCCGGCTGAACGGCAAGGAGATCGTCAAGGCGATCGTGGTGCCGGGACGACTCGTAAACTTCGTCGCCAGATGACCGCGCAGCGCGGACCCATCCAGGTGCCGGTGGGCCCGCTGATCGGGGCCATCGGCGGCGTGATCCTGCTGGTGAGCCTGTTCCTCGAGTGGTACGACGGGCTCACCGGCTTCACCGTCTTCGAGTTCGTGGACATCGTGCTCGTGGTCTGCGCGGTGCTGATCATGGTGCAGCTCGCCGGCGGTATGGGACTGCTCTCGCCACCGCTCTCGCCCGGCCTCTCGCTGGTCGTCGCGCTGTTTGCGATCGCGGTCGTGCTGACCCAGGTGGTCAACGATCCCCCGGCGGTGGCCGGCGGCAACGGACCCGACCAAACGGTCGGCATCTGGCTTGCGGTCGGCGGAGCCGCGCTCATGGTGGCGGGAGCGGTGCTGGCCACGGCTCACATCTCCCTTGCCGTCGAGCCGCGCGACCACGCGGCCGAGCAGGCCGGCGAGGAGCAGGCCGCCTCGGAGGCCGCGACCCAGCGGGTGCGACCACGGCGCACGCCGCGGCGAGTCCGGGCCGGGGCCGGGCCGGGCCCGAACAGCCCTGACGGCACAGCGTCACGTCGCTGTGGTCGGGCGGGGTGACGCCGGGCCCGAGGAACTCGCAACGGCCGAGGAGGTGGGCGCGGGGCTGGCGAGACGGGGCGCGGTGCTCGTCTGCGGCGGGCTGGGAGGCGCGATGGAGGCGGCCTGCCGCGGGGCCAAGGGCGAGGGCGGCCTGACCGTGGGGCTGTTGCCCGGAAGCGACCGCGCTGCCGCCAACCCGCATGTGGATGTGGCCGTGCCCACCGGGCTCGGCGAGGGCCGAAACGCCTTGGTGGTGCGGGCGGCCGACGCCGTGATCGCCGTGGGTGGCGGCTACGGCACGCTCTCGGAGATCGCGTTCGCCCTGAAGGCGGGCAAGCTCGTGGTGGGGCTGGGCAGCTGGGACATCGAGGGCATGACCGCGGCCGCCTCCGCCGACGAGGCGGTCACGCTGGCCCTCGGCATCTGGTGCCCTGAGTCGTAATTTCGCGCGCACCTTCCCGGTGTCTGGACGCGGCTGGCGCCACCCACGGGAATCGCCGATGCTGCGCATCGACTCATCCCGTGTGCGTCGCCAGCCTCGCCCAGCCACTCGGGAAACTGAAGCCGAACTTCCGACTCAGGACACTAGACTCGGCGCGCATGTCAGTTTCAGAACCGGCGGCGGGCACCGCGGGCCGCCGGCGGTCCGCTTCTCAGTCCGAGACCCCCTACCTCGACGCCCTGCAGGCCTTCAGGGCGCGCGAGCCGGGGCGCTACCACGTACCCGGTCACAAGGGGGGCCCGGGCGCCGATCCAGGGCTCATCGAAGCCATCGGCCCGGCGGCGCATCGCGCTCGACATTCCCGCGCTCACGTACGGCATCGACCAGGGCGAGGAGCCCACTCCGTTCACGGTCGCGCAGGACCTTGCCGCCGAGGCGTGGGGCGCCAGCCGCACCTGGTGGCTCGTCAACGGCGCCTCGCAGGGCAACCACGTGGCGCTGCTCACGCTCGGCCATCGCGGCACCGAGGTGGTGACCCAACGCAACGCGCATTCGAGCACCATCGACGCCCTGGTCATGTCCGGGCTGCGGCCCACCTTCGTGGCGCCGGAGCTCGACCCGGAGCTGCACATCGCCCACTGCATGACGCCGGAGGCGCTCGACCGGGCGCTGAGCGACACGCCGGGTGCGGTGGGAGCGACCGTCGTGTCGCCCACTTACTTCGGGGCCGTCGCCGACATCGCCGGCCTGGTCGAGGTGGCCCACGGCCACGGCGTTCCCCTGGTGGTGGACGAAGCCTGGGGCGCCCATCTGCCGTTCCACGAGGACCTGCCCGCGCATGCGCTCAGCCTCGGCGCCGACCTGGTGATCTCGAGCATCCACAAGATCGTGGGCAGCCTCACGCAGTCGGCGATGGTCCACCTCGGCCACGGCGACCTGATCGAGGAGGGAGTCGTCGACCGCTGCGTGACCCTCGTCGAATCCACCAGCCCGAACTCGCTGCTGTTCGGGTCCCTCGACGCGGCCCGGCGCAGCGCGGCTGTGCACGGGCGCGAGCTGCTCGGCGAGACGCTGGCCGCCCTTCGCCGCACGCGAGAAGCGGTGCGCGACATACCCGGCCTCGACGTGCTCGACGAGCGCCTGGCCGGCGCCCCGGGGGTGTTCGGCTACGACCCGCTGCGCCTCGCAATCGACGTTCGCGGCACCGAGGCGAGCGGCTTCGAGCTGGCGCGGCTCGTGCGCGAGCAGGACGACGTGTTCATGGAGCTGGCGGGTGAGAACGTCATGGTCGCGGTGTTCGGAATGGGCGAGGACGCCGAGGCGAGCAGCAAGCGGCTGCTGGCGGCGCTGCGCCACGCCGTCGACACCGTGAAGAGCCAGCCGCGCGACGCCGACGAGGAGCCGTTTGCGCCCCCGCCGCCGTGGGGTGAGCTGGTGATGACCCCTCGCGACGCCTTCCTCGGCCCGCAGGAGATCGTGCCCGTGGGGGAGGCGGTGGGCCGTGTGGCCTCCGAGTCGCTGGCCGCCTACCCGCCGGGCATACCCAACGTCCTGCCGGGCGAGCGCCTGACCGCGGAAACGCTCGACTACATCGCGCAGACGCTCGCCCACGGCGGCAGCCTTCGCGGCGCCAGCGACCGAGCGCTGCGCACGCTTCGGGTGGCGATCGAGCGCTTAGTTCGCTCCGCGCGACGGGTGCCGGCGGCAGTGGACAGGCATCACGCCACGCGCTCTCGGCGAATGGCCTGCATGAGGCAGTGCGCCCCGCCGCCGCCGAGCGTGAACGCGGCCAGCTCGGGGTCGTAGACCGTGAGACCCAGCGCCCGCAGGCGCTCGTTGAGATCCTTCGACTCCGCGCTCGTGAGCACGCGGTCGCCGCCCAGGCAGACGCCGTTCACGCCCAGCTTGAGCGCGTCCGCCAGCGACACCTCGACGATCTCGACTCCCTTCGACCGAAGCCAGCTCGTGAAGCCGCCGCCCACCTGCTCGACGCACACGGCGGCGAGCTTCTCGCCCAGCATCGCCGCGAGCACGTCGATATGGAGGAAGTGCGGAGGTATGCGTTCGATCCGGACCTCCCAGCCGTCGGCCTCGAGCCATCCGGCAAGTTGTCGTGCTGCGGGCTCCTCGGTGCGCTCCTCTCCGTTGCCGATCACCGCCACACCGGGCTCGACGATCATGAAGTCGCCGCCCTCGAGGGCCGCCGCGGTGATCATGCGGTGTATCGGGATGTCGTTCGCCTGGTAGAAGCGAATGACCGGCGAATATTCGCCCCTCCTCCACCACTGATGGCACTGGGTGACGATCGGGCCCTGCGGGACGTTGATGCTCGAGTCGCGGGCGAACACCTGGTAGGGGAGAGCCGGATCGGGCTCGAGGAAATGAGTGCGCACCCCGGCCTCCGTCATAGACGCTCACCATCTCCGCGTGCTGGCGCAGAGCGTCCTCGCGGCTGAAGGTCAGCCCGCTGTCCAACGTGGCCCGCGCGATGGCGCTCGCCGGGAGCCAGTGGAAGTTGTCGGGAGGGCACAGCAGGACGTCGAGCAGGCGGCCATACTCCGAATCGACGCCCCAGGCCGGTTCGATCCGCGTCGCCTCTTCGGTCATCCGTGTCACCTCTCCTCGCCTACCACCGGAATGCCACGGGAGTCTGCCAGCGATGAGTGAGCAGGTCCGCCGCCGGGTGATCGTCCACGGGATGGTCCAGGGAGTGTTCTTCCGCGACTCGACCCGCCGCCGCGCCGCCTCCCTCGGGGTGGCGGGGTGGGTGCGCAACCGGCCCGACGGGACCGTGGAGGCGGTCTTCGAAGGCGAACGTGAAGCGGTGGAGGAGCCTTGTCGACGTGGGCCGGCCACGGACCGCGGGGCGCCGATGTGGAGCGCGTGGAGCAGACCGAGGAGCCGCCAGAGGGGCTCCGGGGCTTTCACGTGAGCTGAGCTACGGGGACCTGGTCCCCGCTCGCAGCATCTCGATCGCCTTTGCGGCGCGCCGCTCGCGGGTGTCCTCGCGCTTGGCTTCGGCGATCCATTCCGCGTATTCGCGCCGGTGGGTGTAGGAGAGGGCGTCGTAGGTGGCCTTCGCCGCGCCGTCATCGGCAAGGGCGTCCGCCAGCTCGGGCGGAACCTCGACGACGCGCGGTTCGTCGTCGTGCTCGAGCTCCACCTCGACCTCGTCGCCCAGCTCGATCCCGGCCTCGGCTCGCAGCTCCTTGTTGAAGCCGATCAGGTACCTGCCGCCGTAGACGGCGACGGTGGTCCGGAACGGCGTGCCGTTCACGGTTCCCCTCACCGGGGCTCGGGCTTTGCCGAAGCGATCCTTGGCGTCGAAGGGGAGTTCGACCGTGGGCGCCTCGCCCTCGGCGCCGCCGAGGACGGCGCTGAAGCTCTCCACGCTGGCAATCGTAACTCTCTTGTTGCACACCGCTCCCACGCTGTAACGCGGTCCTTCGTACGGTCGCCGGGTGTTCGAAGGCTCGCGGGCAACGATGCTCATCTGGGCTGTGGCGGCGGTGCTGGCCGCGCTCGCCGCTGTGCGCGTGTTCGGCGGTGGTGAGGGGAGAGGCGACGCGCGCAGGATCAGCATCGACGGCGCGGCGGCGGCGGATCGCAGCCCGGCCGGGAGAGGGCGGGAGGCCGGAGGCCGCGGGAGCGAGCGAACTGTGTACGTCCACGTCGCGGGCGAGGTAAGGCGGCCCGGGCTCTACCGCCTGGTTCCGGGCGCGCGGGTGGCGGTGGCGCTCGAGCGCGCGGGAGGCCCCCGGCCGCGGGCCGCGCTCGCGGCGGTGAACCTGGCGGCCGAGGTCGTGGACGGCCAGCAGATCGTGGTGCCCAGGGAGGGAGCCGCGGCGCCGGGCGCGGCCGGCGCGAGCGGAGTCGGCGCGAGCGGGGTCGGGACTGCGGGGTCCGGTGCCGGCGGGGCCGGAGCGCCGGCGCTGCCGGGCGCCGCCAAGCCGAGCCTTGCCACCGCGACCATCGAGCAACTCGATCAGCTCGACGGGATCGGTCCCACGCTGGCTCAGCGCATCATCGAGTACCGCGACTCCCACGGCGGCTTTCGCTCGCTGGAGGAACTGGGTGAGGTCGAGGGAATCGGCGAGAAGCGCCTCGCCTCGCTGCGGGAGGCACTCGATCCGTAGATGTCCGGTGCAGCCCATTCCGTGGCGACGCGTGTCGCCGCGCTGCTCGCGGCCCGGCCCTGGCACGTGTCGGTCGCCGCGTTGGCCGGCGGCCTCGCGCTTTCGGCCGGCGTGCGGCCGGGGGCGATCGCGGCCGTGGCGCTCGCAGTCTTCGGCCTGCTGGTGGCGTGCCGCGCGCCGGCTGTCGGGGCGCTCGCCGCCGCGCTCGTGCTCGTGGGCGCGGCGGCCGGAGAGCTGAGGCTGGAGGCGATCGACTCCGCGCGTGCCCGCTTGACTGATGGCGAGACGACGACGCTGCGGGCTCACCTGTTGACCCGACCGCGGCGGTCCGCCTTTGGCTCTTCGGCGGAGGTGCGTGTCAAGTCGGGCGAGCTCTCCGGAGCCCGGTTGCTGGTGCGCGTCGCGCAGTGGGCCCGGTTCCCCGAGCGCGTGCCGATCGGCGCGGAGCTGGTGCTCGCGGGGCGGCTGAGGGCCGTCGAGGGGTCGGGCGAGCGCGCCGCGGCAGTGGCCGAGAGCGACCTGGACTTCGACTTCGGCGCGTATCTGCGCCGTCGCGGAATCGCAGGGGAGCTGTTGCTCGACCGTGCGCGGGCCACCGGCGCCGTCCGGGGCGGGCTGGCCGGTCTGCTCGACCGCATGCAGGTGCGTGCCGAGCGGGCGGTCGCCGACGGCATGCCGCCCGCCGAGGCTGCGCTCGCGCGGGGCATGGTGCTCGGGCAGGACGAGGCGATCGCCGAGAGCGTGAGAGAGGACTTCCGCGAGTCGGGCCTGGCTCACCTGCTGGCGGTCTCGGGTCAGAACGTGATGCTGCTGGTCGCCCTCGCCGCTGCCGTTCCTGGCGGCGGCCGGGCTCAGCCCGCGCGGGCGCGGCGTCGCCCTGCTCGTCCTCGTGGCCGTCTACGTGCCCGCTCGCGGGAGCGGGGCCGTCGCTGCAGCGCGCGGGGGTGATGGGCGCGGCCGGGATCGCCGCGATGACGATGTCCCGGCCCTCGTCGCGGTGGTACGCGCTGCTGCTGGCGGCGGCCGTCACGCTGGCCCTGAATCCGCGCTCGTGGCTCGATCCGGGCTGGCAGCTGTCGTTCGCCGCGGTCACGGGCATTCTCACCATGGGCGTGCCGTTGTCGGGGGTCCTTGCCAGGACGGCGGACGCACTCGTAGCGCCCGCGTCGGCTGCGGCTCGCGCTCTCACCCGCGGGCTCGCCGAGGGCGCCGCCATCACCGTGGCCGCGACCGTGGCCACCGCGCCGCTGCTCGCCCACCACTTCGGATCCGTCTCGCTGGCGGCGCTGCCGGCCAACCTGCTGGCGCTGCCCGCCGTTGCACCGGCGATGTGGCTCGGCATGGTCAAGGCGGCGCTGGGCCTGGTGGCTCCGGCCGTGCCGGGCGCCGACTGGCTCGCGGGAGCGGTCGGGCCTGCAGCGAGCGTGCCGATCGGATATCTCGGCTGGCTGGCGGCGCGCTTCGCCGACATGCCGAGTCGGCCAGGCTGGGGTGTCCTCGGCGTCTCGGTGCGCGCGACGGGGATGGCGTACGCGCTGATCGCCGCCGTCGACGCTGGCCGTGCGACGCGCTTGCCCGCAGGCACGCCCACCGCGGCGAACAGCTCGCCGGGCGCTGGGGCCGGCTCGCGCCCGGGCGGCGCACGGCGCTCGGCGCCGTCGTGGTTGCCGTCTTGCTCCTGGCGGGCGTACGGGTGCTCGTCCCGCCCGCCCCGCCGGACGTGCTGACCGTGAGCTTCCTCGACGTGGGCCAGGGCGACGCCACGCTGATCCAGCACCCCGACGGGACCGCGGTTCTCTTCGACGGTGGGCCACCCGAGGGCGGGATCGAGCGTCTGCTGCGCAGGGCGGGGGTCCGGCGGCTGGCCCTCGTGGTGGCCACGCACGCCTCGCGGGACCACCACGGCGGCCTGCCGGCTGTGCTCGCCGGCCACCCGGTCGACCTGCTGCTCGACGGCGGCGACGGCTCCGCCGATGCCGGCTTCCGGGCCGTTCTCGACGCCGCCCGCAACGCCGGCGTGCGCACTGTCGCGGCCCGCGCGCCCATGACCCTGCGCTGCGGCGGACTGACCATCCGGATCCTGTCGCCGGCGCCGCGGCCAGACGGGCCCGCGCCAGAGGACCCGAACCCGCGTGGCGGTGGTCGCCGTCGTCAGCTCGGGTGCCTTCGACCTGTTCCTGTCCGCCGACGCCGAGAGCGAGGCGCTGCTGCCGCTCGAGCTCCCCGATGTGGAGGCGATGAAGGTTCCCCATCACGGCAGCTCGGACCCCGGCCTCCCCGCGGTGGTCGAGCGCCTGAGGCCCGAGCTCGCGGCCATCGAGGTGGGCGCCAACACCTATGGCCACCCGACGCCGTCGACGCTCCGAGCCCTCCGGCGGGCAGAGGTCCCGGTCTACCGAACCGACCGCGACGGCACGATCTCGGTGGCGGTGCGCGGCGGGGAGCTGAGCGTGGAGACCGCGGCGATGACGGCCCGGGCACCGCCTGCCTCCGACGTAGACTGGCGGGCGTGGCCGACCTCAAGCCCGCCTACCTGATCTGCGGCGACGACGACGCCAAGATCGACGCCTGGCGAGCCCGCGTGCGCAAGCGGGCCGAGGCCGAGCGCGGCCCGGGTGGGCTCGAGACCTTCGACGCCCGCCAGGCCGACCCGGCGGAGATAGCCGCCGCTATGTCGGTGCTGAGCTTCGAGGCCGGGACCCGCTATCTCCTGGTCGACGACGCCGGCGCATGGAAGGCCGCTCGGCTGGGCCCTCTCGAGAAGGCTCTCGAGGAGCTTCCACCCGACAACGTGCTCGTGCTGATCGTGCGCGGCAAGGCGCTCAAGCAGCTCTCGAAGGCGGTCGAGAAGGCCGGGGGAGAGGTGCGGGAGTACGCGGCACCCAAGCCCTGGAAGCTGCCCGAGTGGTGTGTCGAGCGGGCGCGCGAGCTCGGCCTGCAGCTCGACCGGGAGGCGGCCAAGGTCCTGGTGGCTCGTGTGGGCTCGAGCCAGCAGCGCCTGTCACGGGAGCTGGAGAAGATCGCGATCGCCGTCCACCCGGCGGTCGGCGGTGACCGCTGGCCGATGTGGAAGCTCTCGCAGCTGCCGACAACGCCCCCCAGGTCTATGACCTGGCCGACGCACTGGTGGCCGGCGACCTGCGCGAGACGCTGGCGCTCGCCGAGGAGCTCGAGTCCCACGGGGAGCGACCCGGGCGGCTCGTGTTCCCGGTGGTGCGCCGGCTGAGGGAGGTGCACCGGGCGGCTGCGCTGCTCGAGGCGGGCATGCCGGAGCAGAAGGTCGGCGAGGCGCTCAAGTCTCCGCCATGGCTGGCCAAGAAGACCATCGCGCGCGCGAAGAAGGCCGACCCAGCGGCGCTCGAGCGCGCGATCTGCGTGTTCGCCGACCTGGAGGTCGGCATGCGGGGCGGCGGCGACCTGCAGCTCGACGAGGACGCCGCCTTCTCGCTGGCGCTGGCTCGCGCCGCGGGCTGAGCCCCGCGAGCGGCGCTCTACGCGCCCGCCCCCGACGGCGGCGACGCCTGGCCCGGCGCGTACGGGTACCACCAGTCCTTCGGGGCGATCTTCGTCTCCATGTGGACGTGCTTGGTGTCCTGGAACGCCTCCAGGCCCTCCTGGCCGAGCTCGCGGCCGAAGCCGGACTGCTTCATCCCTCCGAACGGCCCGGCGTCGTTGTCGGTCAGCGGATCGTTGATCCACACCGTGCCGGCGCGGATCTCGCGCATGCAGCGGACCGCGGTCTCGAGGTCGCGCGTGTAGACGTTCGCCCCCAGCCCGAAGCGCGTGGAGTTGGCCAGCTCGATCGCCTCGTCCAGGGAGCTCACGGGCACGATCGGCGCCACCGGGCCGAACGTCTCCTCGCTGAGCAGGTCGGTCTCCGCCGCGGCGCCCGTCACGACCGCCGGAGCGAAATAGTGCCCGCGCTCGTGGCCCGCGCGATCGCCTCCCACGCACCAGCTCGGCGCCGGCCGCCACCGCGGCCTCGACCTGTCCCTCGACCTTCTCGCGCTGGCGGGCGGAGACCATCGGGCCGACGTCCGTCGTCTCGTCGAGCGGGTCGCCCACTCGCAGCGTGCGCCGTGTGGTCGACGAAGGCCGAGACGAACTCGTCGTACACCTCGCGCGCCACGTAGAAGCGCTCCGCCGAGGTGCATACCTGCCCGGCGTTCAGGTACGCGGCCCAGGCGCCGCCCTTGGCGGCGACCTCCACGTCGCCCGCCACGTCCGCGCAGACGATGAACGGGTCCTTGCCGCCCATCTCGAGGTTCATGTGCGCCACGCGCTCGGCACAGAGGCCCGCCACGCGCTTGCCGGTCTCCACCGAGCCGGTGAACGCCACGCCGGCCACACGCTCGTCGCGCACGATGGCCTCGCCCACGGGACCGGCGCCGGCCAGGACGTTGAACGCCCCGGCGGCAGGTGGTCGAAGCACTCGGCCAGCATCAGCGTGGAGATCGGCGTGATCTCGGAGGGCTTGGCCACCACGGTGTTGCCGGCGGCGAGCGCGGGGGCGAGCTTCCACGCGAGCAGGAGGAGCGGATAGTTCCACGGCACGATGCAGCCCCAGACCCCGATCGGCTCCTTGACCACCAGCGCGAGCTGGGTCGACTCGATCGAGGGGATGACCCGGCCGGCGAAGTTGCGGCCCATCTCGGCGTAGTAGTCGAATGCGGCGGCGGTCCAGCTCACCTCGTCGGCGTTCTCGACGAGAGGCTTGCCGCCCTCGAGCGTCATCGCGCGGGCCAGCTCGGCGGTGCGCCCGCGCAGGCGTGTGGCCACCTCGTGCAGCAGTTCCGCCCGTTCGACCGCGGGCATGGCCGCCCAGCTCTTGAAGGTCTCGTCCGCCGCGGCGATGGCCGCGTCGATCTGCTCGCTGGACGCCGCGGTCAGGTCGGTGAGCGTCTCCTCGGTGGCGGGGTTCTCAACCGGCAGCGGGTCGCCCTCGCCGGCCACCTGCTCGCCGCCGATCAGCAGTCTGGTCTCCATGCGGCGGACCCTACACCGGGCCCGACGGGCCACCGGGAGCGTCTCCGGACGCGGAGGGGCTAGGAAACCTGCGAGCGAATGCGCGCGGCGCGGGCCTTCTTGCGCGCGCCGTTGTTGCCGTGGAGCGCGCCGGACTTCACTGCCTTGTCGATCCGCGAGGTGAGCGCGCGATGCTCCTCGTCGGCACGCTGGGCGTCGCCGTCGCTCACCGCGTCCTCGAGCCTCCGGAACCAGGTCTTGACCTGGGAGGTGCGGCGGCGGTTCTCCAGCCGCTCGCGCTCCGCCCGGTGGATCCGCTTTTCTTGTGAAGGAATGTTGGCCATAACGCACCGCCGCCGCGGCAGGGAGTCCCTGCGCGGCGGTGGCCTATTGTAGCGCGCGTCCCGTGAGCAGCACCGGGGCTCCCGAGCAACGCAGTCACGCAAGCCGGCTGGCTCGCAACACCGCGTTCTTCTCGTTCGCCACGGGCCTGTCGCGCGTGCTCGGGCTCGCCCGCGAGGTCGTGGCGGCGTACCTCTTCGGCGTCAGCGCGGCGATGTCGGCGTTCACGATCGCCTTCCAGGTGCCGAACCTGGTGCGCGCGCTGTTCGCCGACTCGGCCCTGCAGGGCGCCTTCGTGCCGGTCTTCACCGAGCTGCTCGAGAAGGGCCAGCGCCGGGAGGCCTTCCGTGTGGCTTCGACGCTGTTCTTCCTGATCTGCCTGGTGCTGGGCGCCGTCACCGCCCTGTTCATCCTGCTGGCCGAGCCGATCATGAGCGTCTTCGCTCCCGGCTTCGACGACCAGCCCGCGCTCAAGGACCTGACGGTCCAACTGGCGCAGCTGATGTTCCCGATCGTGATCCTGCTCGCGCTGTCGGGGCTGACCGTGGGCATGCTCAACTCGTTCGAGCACTTCGCGGTTCCGGCCCTGGCGCCGGTGGCCTGGAACCTCGTGATCATCCTCGCGCTCGTCGGGCTGGTGCCGGTCTTCCCGGAGGAGGACGAGATCTACGCCTACGCGATCGGCGTGCTGGCCGGCACGGTCGTGCAGTTCCTCCTGCCGCTGCCCTGGCTCAGAGGCCGCGGCGGGCACTTCACGCTGCGGCTCGACCTGCGCAACGAGCACGTGCGGCGCGTGCTGAAGCTGATGCTGCCGGTGACGTTCACGCTCGGGCTGATCAACCTCAGCCTGCTGATCAACTCGCTGTTCGGGACGCTCGTCTCCGACCAGGCGCCGGCCGCGATCGACAAGGCCTTTCGCATCTATCAGCTCCCGCAGGGCCTGTTCTCGATCTCGATCGCCACGATCCTGTTCCCGACGCTGTCGCGCTTCGCCGCCCGCGGCGCGCGCGACGACCTGCGCCGCACGATGAGCAACGGCGTACGGCAGATCTGCCTGCTGCTGATCCCGAGCGCGGCGCTGATGGCGGTGCTTGCCGAGCCGATCACCCGGCTGGTCTTCCAGCGCGGCGCCTTCGGGCCGGAGGCCACCGACCTGACCTCCACGGCGCTGGTCTGGTGGTCGATCGCGCTGCCGCTCCAGGGTGTGAGCCTGCTGTTCTCGCGCACGTTCTTCTCCCTCCAGCAGCCGTGGGCCACCACCGCCCTCGCGGGGCTCAATCTCGTGGTCAACCTGGTGCTCGCGGCCGCGCTCTACGAGCCGCTGGGGATCAGCGGGATCGTGATCGGCACCGTGGCGGGCACGATCGTGATGTGCGCGGCGCAGGGATGGATCCTGCGACGCGAGCTGGGAGGGGTGGAGGGCGGCCTGCTGCTGGTCGACCACCATCCGGATGCTGGTCGCCGCGGCGCTGATGGCGGGTGTGGCATACGGGGTCTGGTACGGGCTCGACGAGCTGCTCGGGCGCTCGTTCGTCGCCCAGCTGGTGTCGGTCTTCGGCGGGATCGGCGCGGGTCTCGGCGGTCTACACGGCCGTCGTATGGCTGCTGCGGGTGCCCGAGGCACGCCAGATCCGGCGACTGCTCGTTAGCCGTAACCGCTCCAGCGGGTAAGGGCGACCCATGCCCGAAGAGGAGACGATGGATGTCGAGGAGCAGATCAGGTGCCTGAACCGGGCGCTGAGCGCTCCAGCACCGCTCGGTGCTCAACTACTCGCTGGTCGCCGGCAGCGTGATCGGGCTGGAGTTCCAGGCCCACGCCGACAAGATGCGCGATCACTCGCTGTCGGAGCTCGAGGACGCCACGCGGCTCGTGGAGAAGATCGCCGCGCTCGGCGGCGAGCCGACCACCGACGTCGCGCCGCTCGAGTTCGTGGCCGACCCGGCCGAGGCTCTCGACCGGCTGATCGAGGCTGAGAACGAGGCGCTGGAGGCGCTCCAGGCGGCGATCGAGCCCACCGGGCGCGAGGCTGCCTCGGAGGCGGTGGAGCACCGGCTCGAGCACATGATCATGCGCAAGCAGGAGCAGGTGGACTACCTGCTGCGCGCCCGCCGTCGTCCGTAGGGGAGCTCGCTAGCTCTCCTCGGCCGCCGCCCGGATCGCGTCGGACGCGGACCGAAAGACGCGGCCCTGCACGATCCTGCCCTCGCGCAGGCGAAAGATCCAACCGGTCGAGCCGACGATCGTGCGCGAGGGCGAGACGGCGCGTCACCCGCCCGGTGACCAGCACGAGCTCGCCGACCACGCGGAACTCCTGCGGGGTCAGGCGAAGCTCCTCCCAGACGCGTGCGGCATCGCTGAAGTACATGCGCATCCCGTCGTGGCCGCGGTAGGGCTCGGTGCGCCCCACGACCTCGCTGGTCATCGGCCTGAACTCGACCTCCGCGTCCATGAGCGCAAGCACGCCCTCGACGTCACGGGTCGCGAAGGCCGCGAAAACGGCTCTGACCACATCTATGTCACTGCTTGCCACGAGTCCGCGTTCCAGGCTACTCGGGCCCGGCTTCGAGTACGTAAGCTCGGGAGAGTGGGAAGCCCTTCCGCGAACATCCGCAACTTCTCGATCATCGCCCACATCGATCACGGGAAGTCCACGCTGGCCGACCGGATCCTCGAGATCACCGGGGCGGTCGACCCACGCGACCATCGGCCCCAGCTGCTCGACTCGATGGACCTCGAGCGCGAGCGCGGGATCACGATCAAGGCCCAGGCGGTGCGGGTCGAGTACACGGCGCGCAACGGGCAGCTCTACCGGCTGCACCTGATCGACACGCCCGGGCACGTGGACTTCACCTACGAGGTCTCGCGCTCGCTCGCGGCCTGCGACGGCGCCCTGCTGCTCGTCGACGCCTCCCAGGGCGTGGAGGCGCAGACCGTGGCCAACACCTACCTGGCCGTCGACTCCGGACTCGAGCTGATCCCGGCGATGAACAAGCTCGACCTGCCGGGGGCCGAGCCGGAGCGGGTGGCCGGTGAGGTCGCCGAGCTGCTCGGCGAGGATCCCGATTCCGTGCTCCGCATCTCGGCGAAGACCGGTGACGGCGTGGTCGAGCTGCTCGAGGCCATCGTCGAGCGGATCCCGCCGCCCGAGGGAGATCTCGAAGCGCCCGCGCGCGCCCTGATCTTCGATTCCGAGTTCGACCAGTACCGCGGTGTGGTCGCCTACGTGCGCGTCGTCGACGGGACGCTGAGGCGAAACGACGCCATCCTCGCGATGCAGGCCCGGACCGAGGCGGAGATCGACGAGATCGGCTTCTTCGGGCCGGACATGATGCCGGTCGACCAGCTGCGCGCCGGCGAGGTGGGCTACGTGATCACGGGAATCAAGGACGTGTCGCTCCTGCGCGTGGGCGACACGCTCACCACCAAGGCCGGCGCCGCGTCGGAGCCGCTGCCGGGCTACCGCGAGATCAAGCCGATGGTCTTCTGCGGCCTGTTCCCGGTGGAGACCAACCAGTTCCCCGAGCTGCGCGACGCGCTGGAGAAGCTGTCGCTGAACGATGCCGCACTCACCTGGGAGCCCGAGACCAGCGAGGCTCTCGGCTTCGGCTTCCGCTGCGGCTTCCTCGGCCTGCTGCACATGGACATCGTGCGCGAGCGCCTCGAGCGCGAATACGACCTGGAGCTCTTGGCCACGGCGCCCACCGTCGAGTACGACGTGCGCCTCGAGGACGGCAAGGAGCTGGTGGTGCACTCGCCCTCCGACATGCCCGACCGCGCGTCGATCGCATCGATCGAAGAGCCCTACATCCGGGCGACCATCCTCACCCCCAAGGACTTCGTGGGCGCGGTGATGGAGCTGTGCCAGGAGCGCCGCGGCACGCACTCCGACATGACCTTCCTCAGCCCGGAGCGCGTGCAGCTCCAGTACGACCTGCCGCTGGCCGAGATCGTCCTCGACTTCTTCGACCAGCTCAAATCGCGCACTCGCGGCTACGCCTCGCTCGACTACGAGGTGCTGGGCATGCGCGAGGGCGACCTGGTGAAGCTGGACATCCTGCTGGCCGGCGACAAGGTCGACGCGCTCTCGATGGTGGTGCACCGCGACAAGGCCTACCCCGCCGGGCCGGGTGCTCGCCGAGCGACTGCGCAAGCAGATCCCGCGGCAGCAGTTCGAGGTGGCGATCCAGGCGGCGATCGGCTCGAAGATCATCGCGCGCGAGTCCGTCAAGCCGATCCGCAAGGACGTGATAGCCAAGTGCTACGGCGGCGACGTGACCCGCAAGCGCAAGCTGCTCGAGAAGCAGAAGGAGGGCAAGAAGCGCATGAAGCAGGTCGGGCGCGTGGAGGTGCCGCAGGAGGCCTTCCTCGCCGTGCTCGAGCTGTCGGGCGACGGCGACGGGTAGGTGAGGCGCTCCGTGATCGTCCTCGTCCATTCCGGGGTCGCCGATGCCGGGATGTGGGACGGATTCGATCTTCCGGGCGCGACCCGGCACGAGCTGCGCGGGTTCGGCGACACGCCGATGCCAGAGGAGGGCGAGTTCTCTCACGCCGACGACCTCGAGGCTGCGCTCGAAGGCCGGCCGGCGGCGCTGGTGGGCGCCTCGTTCGGCGCCCAGGTCTGCCTCGAGCTGGCCGCGCGGCGGCCGGACCTGGTCACACGACTGGTGCTGATCGACTCTCCGTTGCCCGATCACGACTGGTCCGAAGAGGTGCGCGCCTTACGCCGACGAGGAGGACCGGCTGCTCGAAGAGGGCGACCTCGATGCTGCCACCGATCTCAACGTGCGCTTCTGGGCCCCACACCTGGCGGAGGTGATCGGTCCCATGCAACGGCGCTCGTTCGAGCTGCAGGTGGCCTCGCACGCAGAGGAACGCTTCCCGGAGGCGATCGACCTGAGCGCCGTGCAGGCTCCGACGCTGGTGGTGGTGGGGGAGCTCGACAAGCGCGACTTCCACGAGATCGCCGACCGCCTCGCTCGGGAGATCCCCGACGCCGAGCCGGCCGTGATCGCGCACGCGGGGCACCTGCCGTCGCTGGAGCGCCCGGAGCAGACCGCTCGGCTTGTCCGCGAGTTCCTCGAGCGCTAGCCTCTGCGCCGACGCCTCTGCTCTCGCACCGTCACAACCGTCTCCAGCAGCACCTCGCCGCCGGCTCGGCGCGCTGACCCACAGCGCAATCTCACGAGCCGAAAGGAAGTACCGAGGTGCAGAAGCACGTTTCCGACGACTGGTTCGTCGGCTTCATGGATGGACTGAAGGCAGAGTTCTGGCGCGGGGTGGCCGAGCCCTGGGCCGATGACGACGCGGCGGCCATCGCCGCGCTTCTCGACCTCCCGCCGGGTGCGCGGGTGCTCGACGCCCCGTGTGGCGGCGGCCGCATTGCCGTCCGGCTGGCGGAGCGCGGCCTGCGCGTCACGGGCATCGACATCTCCGCGCCGGAGATCGCCGAGGCCCGCCGGGTGGCCGCAGAGCGCGGGGTGGACGTGACCTTCGAGGTCCGCGACGTGCGCGACACGCCCACGGAGGGTTTCGACGGACTGGTGTGCTGGGGCAACAGCTTCGGCTACCTGCCCCACGAGGGGACGGTCGAGCAGCTCCGGGCGGCCCGGCGCTCGCTCCGCGACGGTGGCCGGCTGGTGCTGGAGACGGCCACGGCGGCCGAGTCGGCTCTCCCTCTTGCCGATGGTCTCGACTACGACACTGGAGCGGTCAGGATGCAGGGCCGCTCGGGCTACGACGCCCGCGGCAGCAGGATCATCACCGAGCTGCGTTTCTCCTCGCCGGGCCGGCGGACGGAGACGGCGACGGTGGTCCACCACGTGCACACGGTGGGCGAGATCGTGCGTCTCCTGGAGGCGGCCGGGCTTCGAGGTGGACGAGCTGCTCGGCGACCCGGCGAACGCGCGAGCCGTTCTCGCCCGGCGCGGGGCGGCTGGTGGTGCTGGCGCAGGCGCGCTGATCCGTTTTTCGCCACTCTTGGCGCATCAGGGGGCATGGAAGAAACGAAACAGCAGGGGCAGGACGGCGCCCTGCGCGAGCTGGCAGAGGACGCCGGCTCGCGCAAGCGCTTCCTGAAAATGATGGGCGGTGCAGGGGCCGCCGGAGCCTTCGCCATATTCCTCGCCGCGTGCGGCGACGATGACGACGAGGCATCGAGCTCCAGCACGATGAACGAGTCGACGGGCGGCGGCCAAGGCGTCCGCCGGGGACCTCGCGATCGTCCAGTACGCGCTGACCCTCGAGCACCTCGAGACCGATTTCTACAACGCGGTTCTCGACTCGGGAGTGGTGAAGAACAAGCAGCTGGGCGAGACGGCGAAGCTGATCCGTGACGCCGAGCAGGCTCACGTGGACACCCTCACGGGCGTGGTCAAGGACCTGGGCGGTAAGCCCATGCGTCCCAAGACCACCTTCGACGCCGTGCTCGAAGGCGGCGAGATGAAGGTCCTCGAGACTGCGGCCGTGGTGGAGAACCTCGGCGCAGCCGCCTACCTGGGCCAGGCCGCCAGGATCAAGTCCAAGGACATCCTGGCCGCCGCGCTGTCGATCCACTCGATCGAGGCCCGGCACGCCGCCGCCCTGAACCTGGTGGTCGGCAAGTCGATCGTCCCCGATGGCGCCTTCGCGAAGCCGGCCTCGATGGAAGAGGTCCTGCCGCAGGTCAAGCCGTTCCTCGCCTGAGCCGGCGCGGGCGAGAAAAGGAGAAATACACCATGTCCAGAGAGAATCTGGCTGCCCCGGAACTGGCGGCCATCGACATCAAGGGAATGACCCGCCAGTCGTTCATGATGCGCGGAGCCGTGACCGCGGGAGCGGTCTACGGGCTCGGCGCGGTGGGACCGTTCGTGAAGCAGGCGATCGCGCAGGAGGGCGGCGGAGACGTCGACATCCTCAACTTCGCTCTCACGCTCGAGTACCTCGAGGCGGCCTTCTATGACCAGGGGCTCATGCAGGTCAGCGGGCTCGGCGGAGAGGCCAAGTCGCTCGCCACCGAGATCCGCGACAACGAGAACGAGCACGTGA
This sequence comes from uncultured Thermoleophilaceae bacterium, assembly GCA_963733655.1. Classification (GTDB taxonomy): domain Bacteria; phylum Actinomycetota; class Thermoleophilia; order Solirubrobacterales; family Thermoleophilaceae; genus JACVRW01. The sequence continues at coordinate 136,440 of CAVTEX010000005.1, read as the reverse complement.
CCGCCCTTATGGGGACGATCAAGCAGCTCGGCGGCAAGCCGGTCCCGGCCCCAGGGGTGGACTTCGGGAGCGCGTTCAAGAACGAGAAGAGCTTCTTGGCGCTCGCTCAGACCTTCGAGGACACCGGGGTGAGCGCCTACAACGGCGCGGCACCGGCGATCCAGTCCGACGAGGTTCTGGGCGCTGCGGGCAGCATCGTGCAGGTCGAGGCCCGCCATGCGGCGGCGATCCGGGTACTCAACGGCAAGCAGCCGGCGGAGGGGGCATTCGACCAGGCGCTCGACATGCAGCAGGTGCTGGACGCGGTTCAGCCCTTTGTGAAGAGCTGACCCGCTCTGCAAGTGGGATTGCGGGCCATAGAAGGATTTATGGAAGCCTTAGGGGGCGGTCGTAGCTTGGCGGACGTGACAACCGAGACCATCAGCCAGGCCGCCCCCGATCCCACCCTCGATTCGCTCCAGCAGTTCCTGGACGGGATCGCCACCACGCCGCTGCTGACGGCCGAGGAGGAGCTCGAGCTGGCTCGGCGGATCGAGCGCGGCGACCTCGCTGCCAAGGATCACATGACGCGGGCCAACCTGCGTCTGGTGGTCTCGATCGCGAAGCGCTACCGCAACCAGGGCCTGCCCTTCCTCGATCTGATCCAGGAGGGCACGATCGGCCTGGTGCGCGCAGTCGAGAAGTTCGACTACCGCAAGGGCTTCAAGTTCTCCACCTACGCCACCTGGTGGATTCGTCAGGCGATCTCGCGCGCCATAGCCGACAAGGCGCGCACGATCCGGATCCCCATCCACATCGACAACATCCTGAAGAAGCTCGACAACGCCCAGCGCAAGCTCGAGGCGAACGGCGACCGCGATGCGACGATCGAGGAGATCGCCGCCTACGCGGGCGTCGACCCCGAAGAGGCCGACGTGATCATGCGCGCCGCGCAGCAGCTCGTCTCGCTCGACAAGCCGGTGGGCGACGACGGCGATGCCGCTCTCTTCGGGGACCTGATCGAGGACCAGTCCACGGCCTCGCCGTTCGACGAGGCGGTCGAGCGGATGCGCGACGAGCGGCTCTACAGCGTGCTCGACAACCTTCCCTACCGGGAGAAGCGCGTCCTCGAGCTCCGCTATGGCTTGAACGGCGAGCCGCCGCAGACCCTCGACAAGGTGGCCAAGCTCTTCCAGCTAACGCGCGAGCGCACCCGCCAGATCGAGGAGGCGGCGTTGCGCAAGCTGTCCACGCTCGCCGAGGCGCAGAGCCTCCGCGAGGCCGCTTAGGCCGGCAGTCCGCGCGCCCAAGCGGCGGCGCGTCCACGGGGGGTGGGCGCGTCGTCATCTTGCCGGCACCCCCATGCCGCTCAGCCGGGCGGCGCTTGCATAGACTGCCGCGCCGTGCCCGTGAACCAGTCCGCAATAGGGAAGAGCTACCCGCCGTTCGAGTACGAGGTCGGCAAGGAGAAGATCCGCGAGTACGCCCACGCGGTCGGCGAGGACAACCCCGTCTACTTCGATCGCGAGCGGGCGATGGCCGAGGGCTTTCGCGACGTGCCGGCGCCGCCGATGTTCGCCGTCGTCTACTCGTCCGGCTCCGTCGCCCCGGGAATCTTCGACCCCGACGTGGGGATCAACTTCGCGATGATGGTTCACGGAGGCCAGGAGTTCGTCTGGGGCGAGCCGGTGTGTGCCGGCGACGTGATCACCACGGAGACCACCGTCAAGGACATCTCCGAGAAGGGCGGGATGGGCTTCTACGTCTTCGAGTCCGTATCGCGCAACCAGGACGGCCAGGAGGTCGCGCGCGGCACCTGGACCAACATCGTCAGGGGGGTTTCGTGAGCATCGAGCTGAAGGTCACCCCCGACAAGTACCTGCCGCACCGCTACGCAGGGGCCTCCGGGGACTTCAACCCGATCCACATCGACGTCGACTTCGCGAAGTCGGTCGGCCTGCCGCAGAACATCCTTCACGGCCTCTACTCGATGGCCCAGGTCGCTCGGGCCTGCACGAACGCCGCCGGGCGGCGATCCACGCTCGCTGCGGCGCCTGTCGGTGCAGTTCCGGGGCATGGGCTTTCCCGAGCAGGAGATCGTCGTGACCGGCGAGGTCACCGAGGAAGCCGACGGCCGCATGCTGGTTGCCGCCGAGGCCGCCCAGGGTGACAACCGCATAATCCGCAAGGGCGAGGCCGAGATGGTCAAGGGAGACACCTCGTAGATACTTTTGTGGGGTGGACATCTCGCCCCGCCAGAGCTTCATCCTGCGCAAGGTCGTGGAGGCGCACCTCGAGCTCGACAACCCCGTCGGCTCGAAGTGGATAGCCGAGCTCGACGACGTGCCATGGGGTCCGTCGACGGTCCGTGGCGAGCTGGCCCGTCTCGAGGAGGCGGGTCTGCTCGAGCACCCGCACACCTCGGCCGGGCGCGTGCCGACCGACCGCGGCTACCGGACCTATGTCGACGACATCCTGGTAGAGGGCCGCCTGCCGGTGCCGGCCAAGCGCCTGGAGCTCTCCAAGATGCGCCGCGAGGTCGACGAGGCGATGCGGGCCACTTCCGAGCAGCTGTCGCAGGTGACCAACCTGCTGGCTCTCGTCACGGCTCCGCCGATCGAGACGGCCACGATCCGCCGTGTGGAGGTCCTGCTCCTCCAGCCCCAGGTGGCGATGGTGGTGGTGATCACGTCCACCGGCGGGGTCACCAAGCGCGTGGTCTCCTATGACGAGCCGGTCGACCCCGGGCTGGTGGACTGGGCCGGCAGCTACCTCAACGAGGCGGTGGGCGGCCTGGGCGTGGGCTCGCGCAAGCTGGCCTCCATGCTCACCGATCCCGAGCTCGGACTCGTCGAGCGCGACTTCCTCGCCACGCTGTCCGCGGCGTTCACCGAGCTCGGCGGCACCGCCGAGAACACGCTCTACATGGACGGGGCGGCGCGCCTGCTGTCGGAGCACCGCTTCCAGGAGCTGTCCCAGCTCGGCGCGCTCATGGAGGTGCTCGAGCACCGCCGCGCCCTTCTCGGAGTGCTGCGCGAGTCGCTCACCGAGCCGAGCGTCTACCTGAGAATCGGGAGCGAGAACCTCGCGCCCGAGATGCAGTCGCTGAGCCTGGTGGCCGCGAACTACGGACTGGCCCGGCGCAACCTGGGCGCCGTGTCGGTGATCGGGCCCATGCGGATGGACTATCCGCACGCGATCATCGCCGTGCGCCAGGCGGCTGGTGAGCTGTCGCGCTTCGTCGCCGAGGTGTACGACGAATGAGGCGCGATCCGTACGAGGTCCTGGGCGTGGCGCGCGACGCACAGGAGCGAGAGATCAAGACGAGCTTCCGGCGGCTCGCACGCGAGCTGCACCCCGATGTGAACAACCACGATCCCGCGGCCGAGGAGAAGTTCAAGGAGGCCGCCGAGGCTTACGAGATCCTCTCCGACCCGCAGCGCCGGGCTACGTACGACCGCTACGGCCACGAGGGCCTCGACTCGCGCGGCTTCGCCTCCCAGGCCCACGGGTTCGGCTCGTTCGCGGACATCTTCGACGCCTTTTTCGGAGGCGACCCGTTCGGCGGCGGCTTCGGAGCCGGGCCCGGGCGTGTCCAGGGTGGCGACCAGGCGGTGGAGATCGAGATCTCGCTCGAGGAGGCCGCCGCCGGCGTGGAGGCCGAGGTGGCCTACGAGCTGGTGGACACCTGCGACCACTGTCACGGCAATGGAGCCGAGCCCGGTACGCCGATTGAGACCTGCGAGCGCTGTGGCGGCGCCGGCCGCCTGCGTGCCGTGTCCCGCACGGCCTTCGGCCAGCTCGTACGCGAGCAGGCGTGCGACGTCTGCGGCGGCGAGGGCAAGGTGCCGACCGATCCCTGCCACACATGCGGAGGGGCCGGCCGCCGTGCAGGGCGCCAGACGCTCAAGGTCGACGTGCCGGCCGGCATCGCCGACGAGCAGCGCATCCGCCTCAGCGGCCGGGGCCATGCGGGCGAGCGGGGCGGCCCGCCCGGCGACCTCTACGTGCTCGTGCGAGTGCGCGAGGACGAGCGCTTCCTCCGCGACGGCAACGACCTCGTGACCGTGGTCGACGTGCCCGCGCCCGCGGCGGCGCTCGGCTCGACGGTGAGCGTGGCCACGCTCGATGGCGACGAGGAGATCGAGGTGCCCGCCGGAACCCAGCCGGGTACGGTGGTGACCCTGCGCGGACGCGGCATGCCGAGCCTCGGACGTGGGAGACGCGGTGACCAGCGGGTGGTGCTGAACGTGGTGATTCCGCGCAACCTGACCGAGCGCCAGCGTGAGCTGCTCGACGAGCTGCGCGGGAGCATCACCGAGGACAACCTGCGCGAGGAGGAGTCCGAGTCGATCCTCGGGAAGCTGCGCCGGGCGCTGCGCTGACGTGATCCGGCTGGCCGTTCGGGTTCCCGCCGAGCACGCCGAGCGGGTCCTGGCGGGGCTGCTCGAGCTTGCCCCGGGCGGCTTCGAGCAGGTGGACCACGACGACTTCGTGGAGTTCGCTCTCTACGGGGCGCCGGGAGAGCTTCCCGCCTTCCCGGCCGGCGAGGCCGAACTGGCGGGAGTGCGCGTGCACGTGAGCGGGGAGGAGGTGGCCGACGACTGGGCCGAGCGCTGGCGCGAGTTTCACCGCCCAGTCCTGGTGGGCGATCGTTTCTGGGTGCGCCCGCCCTGGGCGGAGCGGCGCGACGGCGCTATCGACCTGGTGATCGATCCGGCCCAGGCGTTCGGCACCGGCGCGCATCCGACGACGCGGCTCAGCCTCGAACTGCTCCTCGAGCTCGAACCGGCAGGACCGCTCGTCGACCTCGGCTGCGGCACGGGGGTGCTTGCCATCGCGGCGGCCAAGCTCGGCTTCGAGCCCGTCGCGGCGTTCGACCACGAGGCCGCAGCGCTGGAGGCCACGCGCGAGAACGCGGACGCCAACGCCGTGGCACTCGAGCGAGTCGAGCGGCTCGACCTCCGCGAGCAGCCGGCCCCCTGGGCACCCACCACCACCGCGAACCTCGTGCGGCCGCTGCTCGTGTGTGTGGCCGAGCTGAATCCGGGGCGTCCGGAGCGCCTGATCGTTTCGGGCCTGCTGGAGGGTGAGGAGGACGAGGTGGTCGGCGACGTTTGCGCCGCTGCTCGAGCAGCGCCGGCTGACCGACGCCGGTTGGAGCGCGCTGCTCCTCACGCGCTGAGCCCGGCCCGGAGGGGTCCGGTTACGCTGCGCCGATGCGCTTCGTCGACCTCTCCGCCCCGATCCGCCAGAGCCCACCGGAGACGCCCGAGCCGCTGCGCACCGACATCGAGTACTCCGGCCACGGCGAGGGCGCGGCGTTCATCGAGTCCCTGCTCGGCGTGCCGGGGCGTCTGCTGCGTGACGGGGAGGGGTGGGCGACGGAGACGTTCACGCGCTTCGGCACCCACAACTCGACCCACCTGGACGCGCCGTGGCACTACAACTCGCGCATCGCCGGCGAGCCGGCGCAAACGATCGACCAGCTACCGCTCGATTGGTTCTTCGGGCCCGGGGTGGTTCTCGGCATGACCGCCAAGCAGGACGGCGAGGTGGTGGAGGTGGCCGACATCGAGGCCGAGCTTCGGCGCATAGAGCACGAGCTCGGCGAGCGCGACATCGTGCTCGTGCACACCGGTCGCGACGCCTTCCTCGAGGAGCCCGGCTACCTCGCACTCGGCCCGGGAGTCAGCGCGGAGGCCACCCGCTGGCTGTACGAGCGTGGCGTACGCGTGATGGGCATTGACGCGTGGGGCTGGGACGCGCCGCTCCATCTCCAGGCGCAGCAGGCCATCGAGCGCGACGAGCCGGGAGTGTTCTGGGCGGCGCACCAGGCCGACCTCGCCTACTCGCAGATCGAACGGCTCGTCAACCTCGGCGAGCTGCCCTCGAGCGGCTTCCAGGTGGCCTGCTTCCCGCTGCGCTTGGAGGGCGCCGGCGGAGCGCCGGCGCGGGTGGTGGCGATCCTGCCGGACTAGTGCCCTGAGTCGTAATTTCGCGCGCACCTTCCCGGCGTCTGGACGCGCCTGACGCCACCCACGGGAATCGCCGATGCTGCGCATCGACTCATCCCGTGTGCGTCGACCAGCCCCGCCCAGCCACTCGGGAAGCTGAAGCCGAACTTCCGACTCAGGACACTAGGTTCTAGGCGGCAAGAACCGGCACGTCATAGCGACTGAAGATCGGGTCGCGGGTGACGAGCGTCAGCCCTTCCACCTGCGCTTGGGCGACGAGCATGCGGTCGAACGGGTCGCGGTGGTGCAGTGGCAGGCGCGCGGCTGCCACGCCGTGCTCAGCCGTGATGGGCAACGCTCGAAACCCATGCTCCTGAGGCTCTCTGGCGAGGTCGGCTTCGAGCACGAGCCTTCCCGTCGCCGCCTTGATCTCAGCCTCCCATACGCTCGCGGCGCTGATCGCCACTTCGCGCGCTGATCCAATAGCTGTTGCGACCGAGGCGGCCAACGGGGTGCCGCCGGCCCACCAGATCAGCACGTGCGTGTCGAGCAGGAGCCTCAATCGATCATGCCGAAGTCGCGCGCGATCTCCTCATCGGCCTCGTCGAAGCCGTCAAGAATCTCGATACGACCCCGTGCCCAGCCGGGTTCGCGCGGCTTCTCATCAGCGTCGTGGGGCACGAGCCTCGCCACGGGCTTGCCCGAACGTGCGATCACGATCTCCTCGCCGTCCTCCACCGCCTGAAGAAGTCGCGAGAGCTGGGTCTTCGCCTCGTGTACGTTGACCTGGCGCATGACTTAGCTAAGTTTAGTCACGTCAGCCAGCGGCCACAGATCGGTCCATTCGTGGTCGGGCGTCTCGGAGCCGGGCCGGGGCTCCCGGTGGCGGTTCACCCAGGCGGTCTTCATGCCGAATTGCTGGGCCGTGGCGATGTCGTACTTGAAGCCGAACGCCACGTGCACGATTTCGTCGGGCCGGGCGCCGATCTCGCGCAGCGCCCTCTCGAAGGGCTCGGGCGAGGGCTTGTAGGCGCGGCAGTCCTCGGCCACGGTCACGCCGTCGAAGTCGAGCTCGAGGTGGCGTAGCGAGTGCTCGATGATCGCGCGGTCGGTGTTGGAGATGATCCACAGCCGCAGGCCGGCCTCCTTCGCGGCCCGCAGCGCGGGGGTGGTGTCGGGGAAGGGCTGCCAGCCCTCCATCGCCCGCGCCAGCGCCTCGCCGTCGCGCTCGTTCCAGCGGTAGCCGCGCTCGCCGGCCCATTCGGAGAGCGAGTCGGTCAGGACGTCGCGGTAGCTGTGGTAGTCCCCCTGCAGGCGGTCGAATTGGAGCTCCTCCCAGCGCTCGCGCAGCTCCCGGCCGGGGGCGGCTCGCGTTCGTGGCGACGCGCGAGCTCGTACAGGAACCCGGCGGCGCCGCCCTCCCAGTCGATGAGCGTCCCGTAACAGTCGAACGTGGCCACCTGAATCATCCCCCGACCCTCCTTCTAGAATTTGATGCATCTCGCTGCTCGACCAGGTTCAGGATGACGTGAAGACCGCCCTCAAGGCGGGCGAGAAGCAACGCGTCCACGCGCTGCGGCTGATTGCCAACGAGCTCCAGAAGGCGGCCAAGGACAACGGCGGGGACGACGTTCAGGTCCTTCAGCGCGAGCGCAAGCGCCGCCTCGAGGCCGCCGAGGCCTACCGCGACGGCGGCCGCACCGACCTCGCGGAGGCCGAGGAGCAGGAGGCCGACATCATCGCCTCCTACATGCCCGCGCAGCTCTCCGACGAGGAGCTGAGCGCGATCGTAGGCGACGCCGTAGCCGAGTCGGGCGCATCGTCGCCGCAGGAGATGGGCAAGGTCATGGGCCTCGTCATGCCCAAGGTGAAGGGCCGCGCCGACGGGAAGCGGGTGAGCGCTGCCGTGAAGGAGAAGCTCACCCCATGAGATCGAACGCTCGCGCGCACCGCGCGCTCGCCTGACATGGCTCGCGTTCAGCTCGAACTTCCCAACGACGTGGCCGCCGAGCTCGCCGGCCCCGGGGACCTGGTGATGAAGACGCTCGAGGGTCATCTCGACTGCGAGGTGTTCCTGCGCGGCAACGTCCTGACGCTCGACGGCGACGACGAGGCCGTGGCGATGGGCCGCACCGTGGTGCGCGAGCTCACCGACCTCGTGCGCCAGGGACACGACATCGCCCCCGGGACGATCGAGGCGATCGCCGGTGCCCTCGACCAGCACGAGTCGCCCAGCCGCATCCTCGAGGACGTGGTGTGGCGGCACCGCTCGACCAAGGTCGCTCCCAAGACGGTGAACCAGAAGCGATACGTGGACGCCATCCGGCGTCAGACGATCACCGTGAGCGTCGGGCCGGCCGGTACCGGCAAGTCGTTCCTCGCCGTGGCCATGGCTGTGGCCGCCCTGTCACGGCGCGAGGTCAACCGCATCGTGCTCACGCGACCCGCGGTGGAGGCCGGCGAGCGGCTCGGCTTCCTGCCCGGCGACATCGCCGCCAAGGTCGACCCCTACCTGCGCCCGCTGTTCGACGCCCTCTACGACATGCTCGAGCCCGAGAAGGTCAACCAGCATCTCGAGCGCGGCGTGATCGAGGTGGCCCCGTTGGCCTTCATGCGGGGTAGAACCCTGAACGACTCCTTCATCATCCTCGACGAGGCGCAGAACACGAGCCCCGAGCAGATCAAGATGTTCCTGACGCGACTCGGCTTCAACTCGAAGATGGTCGTGACGGGTGACATCACGCAGATCGACCTGCCGACGGACCAGCGCTCTGGCCTGGTGGTGATCGGCGACATACTCGCGGACGTGGAGGGCATCGAGTTCGTGCGCTTCGGCAGCGAGGACGTGGTCCGCCACAAGCTCGTGCAGCGCATCGTGGCCGCGTACAACGAGTACGCCGAGCAACAGGCCCCGCCGCTGCGCCAGGCCAGGCGGCAGCAGGGCTAGGACTGATCGACCTCGAGCTCATCGACGCCCCGGCGGAGCTCCGCGGCCCCGCCCTCGCGGCGCTGGCGGCGGCGGGGATCGAGGACGGGCACGTGGCCGTGGCTCTGGTCGGGGCGAGACGGATGACAGACCTCAACCGCGAGCACCGCGGACTCGACGAGCCCACCGATGTGCTGTCCTTTCCCGTCGACGGTCTGGCGCCGGCCGCCGGGCCTCGGGAGCTGGGTGACGTGGTGATCTGTCCTGAGCACACGGAGGACCTGAGCGAGGCGGTCGTGCACGGCGTGCTCCACCTCTGCGGCTACGACCACGAGACTGACTCCGGCGAGATGTTCGCGCTGCAGGACCGGATCCTGGAGGAGCTGTGACCCGTTCCGGGTTCGTGGCGCTCGCCGGCCGGCCCAACTCCGGCAAGTCCACGCTCGTCAACCAGATGGTGGGAGACAAGGTGGCGATCGTGTCCGACAAGCCGCAGACCACGCGGCGCGAGATCCGCGGCATCGCGACCGGCGAGGACTGGCAGCTCGTGCTCGTAGACCTGCCAGGCGTCCAGCGCCCCCGCGACCCGCTCACCGAGCGCATGCAGCACCAGGTCGAGCGCTCGCTGGCGGACGCCGACGCCGCGCTGTTCGTGCTGAACGGCGAACAGAAGATCGGCGCCGGCGACCGCTTCATCGCCACGGCGATTCGAAACGTCGGCGTGCCCTGCGTCACGGTTCTCAACAAGGTCGACCGGCTCGACCGTCGGCGCACGGTCGAAGCGCTCAGCGCGGCCGCCGAGCTGGACGTCCAGGGGGAGCTGTTCCCGATCAGTGCGTTGCGCGGGGCGGGCATTGGCGAGCTCACCGGGCACCTGGTCTCGCTGATGCCCGAGGGACCGTTCCTTTATCCGCCCGAGGAGCAGTCGGACCTCTCGCTCGAGGTGCGCGTGGCCGAGTTGGTGCGCGAGCAGGTGCTGCTTCGCACCCGCGAGGAGGTTCCCCACGCGGTCGAGGTGGAGGTCGACGAGATCGCGGAGCGCGAGGACGGACTGTTGATGATCCATGCTCGCGTCTGGGCGGAGACCGAGTCTCAGAAGGGGATTCTGGTGGGGGCGGGGGGCCGAATGGTCCGCGCCGTGGGGACAGCCGCTCGCAAGGAGATCGAGCGCCTGCTCGACCGCCGCGTCCACCTCGACCTCAGCGTGCGCGTGCGCAAGGGCTGGCGGCGCGACGAGGGACTGCTGGATCGTCTGGGCATCGGGTGATCGACGACATCCACCGGTTCCTGCGGCGCACGGACGCCGCGCTCTGCGACGAGCTGGTGCCCACCACGCACGGCACCGCGATGGTCACACCGAGCCTGCCGCTGGTGTGGCAGCTGAACGCAATCTTCGTGTCCGACCCCGAGGCGACCGCCCCCGTCCTCATCCGCGAAGCCGAGCGTTTCCAAGGCGGCCTCTCGCATCGCAAGCTCGTTGTGCACGACGACGTGCTCGGCGCTCGGCTGGCGCCGGCCCTCGCGGCCGAGGGCTGGAACGTCTTCCGGCTGCTCGTGATGGTGCGGCGCCGCGAACCCGAGAAGCGGCCGTCCGTCGTGTCCGCCGGCGAGGTCGACCGCGGCGGTGGGGGCCGCGGCGCTGGAGGCGTTCCGGCGCGAGCAGCCGTTCGGATGGCAGAAGGAGGCCCTCCGCCAGCTCGCGGAGATGGACGAGCGCTACGGCCGGGTCTGCGGCGCGCGCGACTTCGCCTCGCCCGCGGACGATCCGGCCTGCTCCTGCCGGCTCTACACCGACGGTTCGCTCGCCCAGATCGACGAGGTCGGCACGGTCGAAGAACGCCGCGGCCGGGGCCACGCCACGGCCGCGGTCCTCGCCGCCGCTCGGACGCCGCCCGCGCGGACGGGCCGGGATCCGGTCTTCCTCCTCACCGACGCCGCCGACTGGCCCCAGCAGCTCTACCGGCGCCTGGGCTTCGACGAGATCGGTCGCGTGTACGAGTTCCTGAAGCTGCCGCTGGGTGGGGTGTCGGGGCGCGCATGAGCGCCCCGGCGGAGATGGTGAAATCGAGGCGCGGGCGAGGCTGGCGCCGGATCGCGCTCGGTACGCCTCCGGGGCGGCGCTGCACCGGATCCACGATTCGAGCGGCGGCCTCGTGCGAACGGAGGTCCGAGGCCGCGAGCTGGAGGTCATCGAGATAATGCCGGTCGTTGAGCTGGACGACGGCCGGCGCATTGCCGCTGACCGCTGCGAACAGTGGCTGGCGGCCCGGCTGTCCTCCAGCCGCGCCGCGGTCCGGCGCGATGTCGAGCAGTCATTGTTCGGCGGCGGTGAGCCCGGCCACGACAGACACCGCTGGCCAGGCCTCATCCGAGCGTTGGCGGCTGCAGGCGCGGCCGACGACGACTCGCTCGGGCGCTCCCGCTGACGGTGAGCGTCGATCGCGATCTGATGAGTCGCTTCCCGACCTGAGCTCTGTTACGGCCGCAGGCAGACGGGTGCTGCGAGGGCCCAAGGGTTAAGGCCGCACCAGCGGAATTCTCGCCCCGGGGTCTGACCCCTGTGCCCTGTGTGGCGCTCCGGCTGCAACCCCGGCCGCGGTCAGCCCGCGAGGAACACGGCTGCGTTGCGTGGCAGACGCACGCCCGAGGCGATCGCACTCGCCGCTCCGGGCCGGTACGCCATGATTCGGTCCGTCGGCGCCCGGAAGAAGAGCCAGCCGCTCGCGGACCAGCTCAGGTTGGGATAGGCCCGGCCTGTGGCCGAGCCGGGGATGATCGCGACGTCGCCGCTGCTGGTGTCGATCAGGCCGATGTGCCAGCGCTGGCGGCGCACCACCGGCGTCGCGAGCACGGAGGAATCTGGAGAGAACGCTGCCTGACCGGAGATCCGGTGCCCATCGTCGAGCCGGGACGTCGTCGCCTGCCGGCTGCTCGTGTCGAGGATCGTGAGCTCACGGCAGCGGGAGCCCGGCGTGCAGCCGGCAACCAGGCGGCCGCGGGCGGCCGCCACCAGCCGCAGTGGCACCCGTTCGCGACGGGCCGTGCGCGGGTCCCACACCGACGCATCGCGATTGTCCTGCACGACGAGCCCGCCGTCGACGGCGCCGACGACCCAGCCGCCCGGCACCCGCCGGCCGCTCGAGAAGGTGACCTGACCGTCGGCAGTGGTTTCTCTCACGCCGATCATTCGGCGCCGGTCGCAGTCGGTGCCGGCGAGCCAGACCGCGCCGCCCCGGGCCGAGGGCACGAAGGCGTGGGCGGCGCCGAGCCGAGTGGGCTTCCGGTCGAGCGCAAGCGGAATGGAGAACACGGTTGTCCGTCCCTTGCGGACACCGGAGAAGACGATGCGGCCGTCCACCACGTGCATGCCGGGCCCACACGCGGCCAGCGCGCGGATGGTGCGCGCCCGGTGGCGCCCGGTCTCGACCTCGACCGTGTTCAGCCGGTTGCCGTTGTCGAGGTACACGAGGGTGCCGGTGGGCTGCTCAGCGGGGATGCTGGCGGTGTCGGGCTCCGCGGCCAGGAAGGCACCGGTGGCGACGAGAAGCGCAAGCCCTGATCGCAGCATCGGTATTGATACGCGGGCGCAGTGTCCCGAGGTCCCTGCGTATGGGCCCCTGCGAGAATCGCTCCGGTGGAGAAGTCCAGCGAAGGTCTGACCCCCTGCATCGTCCAGGACTCGCGCAGCGGCGAGGTGCTCACGCTCGCGTACTTCAATGACGAGGCCCTCGCGCGCACGCGCGAGACAGGGGAGATGTGGTTCTGGAGCCGGTCGCGGCAGGAGCTCTGGCACAAGGGCGCGACGTCGGGCAACGTCCAGAAGCTGAAGGCCCTTCGCTACGACTGCGACGAGGACGCCTGGCTGGCCCTCGTTGAGCCGGCCGGCCCGGCCTGCCATACGGGCGAGCGCACCTGCTTCTACCGTGGCGACATGGAGTCACAGCCGGCCGAGGCTCTCCCCGCCCTCGAACGGGTGATCGAGGAGCGACGCACAGCCGATCCCGACGAGAGCTACACCGCCGCGCTGCTCGCCGAACCCGCTCGCATCGGCGAGAAGGTCCAGGAGGAGGCCGAGGAGGTCGCCCGGGCAGCCCGCGAGCAGTCCGGCGAGCGCGTGACGGAGGAGGCCGCCGACGTGCTCTACCACCTGTCCGTTCTGCTGGCCTCACGCGGCCTGACCCTGAGCGACGCCTACGAGGTGCTCGGTGAGCGTCGCCGTTGAGCTAGAGCTAACGCCGTCGCTCGAGGAGGTGCGCGAGCTGGCGCGCGAGTACACGCTCGTGCCCGTGCGCCACACGTTCATCGCCGACTGCGAGACGCCAGTGTCGGCCTACCTGAAGCTGCGCGGCGACGGGCCCTCGTTCCTGCTGGAGTCGGCCGAACAGGGGCAGCGCCTGGGGCGCTGGTCGTTCCTGGGCTTTCGCCCACGCGCGGTCCTGCGCGTCGACCCGGGTGAGCACGAGAACCCATATGCCCTCGTCACCGAGGAGCTGGCTCGCTACCGGATCGCGCCGCTGGAGGGCCTGCCCCCGTTCGCGGGCGGGGCGGTGGGCACTTTCGGCTACGACATGGCGCGGTCGGTGGAACCGAGCATCGGCCCGGCCAACCCCGACGAAGCTGGGCGTGCCCGAGCTGGCGGTGATGGTCACGGACGTTCTGCTGGCCTTCGACCATCTGCGCCACGAGGTCACCGTCCTGGCCAACGTGGTGGCCGATGGGGACGTGGAGCGGGCGTACGGCGAGGCCGCGGCGGCGATAGCCGACGTCCGCGACCGGCTACGCGGACCCGTTCCGCCTGCGTCCGGCGGCCGTCCGGAGCCGCCCCGCTTCGAGCCCAACCTGGGACCGGACGGCTACGCGCGGGCGGTCGAGCAGGCCAAGGAGTACATCCGGGCCGGCGACGTCTACCAGGTGGTGCCGAGTCAGCGCTGGAGCGCGCCCTGTCCGGTGGACGCGTTCTCGATCTACCGCGGCCTGCGGGCGATCAACCCGAGCCCGTACATGTACTTCCTCGACTTCGAGGACTTCGAGATCGCCGGTGCTTCACCCGAGTCGCTGGTGAAGGTGGCCGGGAGGAGGGTGGAGCAGCGCCCGCTCGCCGGCACGCGGCCGCGGGCCGGCTCAGCCGAGGAGGATCTCAGGCGCGGGCGCGAGCTGCTGGCCGACCCGAAGGAGCGGGCCGAGCACGTGATGCTCGTCGATCTCGGGCGCAACGATCTGGGCCGGGTGTGCGAGTACGGCAGCGTCACGGTGGACGAGCTGATGGTCGTGGAGACCTACTCGCACGTGATGCACATCGTCTCGTCGGTCTCGGGGACGCTGCGCGACGGCGTATCGGCGATGGACGCGCTGAGCGTGTCCCTGCCCGCCGGGACGCTCTCGGGTGCGCCGAAGATCCGGGCGATGCAGATCATCGACGAGCTCGAGCCGGTCAAGCGCGGTCCCTACGGCGGCGCCGTGGGCTACCTGTCCTACACGGGCGAGCTCGACACCTGCATCTACATCCGCTCGCGCTGGTCAAGGACGGCGACGTGCACGTCCAGGCCGGCGGGGGGATCGTGGCCGACTCCCAGCCGGACTACGAGGTCCGCGAGATCGAGGCCAAGTCCGGTGCGGTGATGGACGCGATCCGCCTGGCCTGCGAGCAGCCGGACTGGAGCTGACCGTGGCCTCCGTTCTCGTCGTCGACAACTACGACTCGTTCACCTACAACCTCGTCCAGTACCTGGGCGAGCTCGGCGCCGACGTGGACGTGGTCCGCAACGACGTGCCCGAGCTGCTCGACCACACGGCCGACCGCGTGATCGTGTCGCCCGGGCCGTGCACGCCGGAGGAGGCGGGACTGTCCAAGCAGGCGATCCGCCGCCACGCCGAGCGCGGGACGCCCGTGCTGGGCGTGTGCCTGGGCCATCAGGCGCTCGCCGCCGAGTTCGGCGGCCGGGTGGTGCGGGGCGAGCCCGTGCACGGCAAGACCGCGGAGGCCGAGCACGACGGCAGGACGATCTTCACCGGCCTCGAATCACCGCTCGTGGTCGGTCGCTACCACTCGCTGATCGTCGCGCCCGACGGTCTGCCCGACGCGCTCGAGGTGTCCGCCCGCTCGGCCGACGTGATCATGGGCCTGCGCCACCGGGAGCTGCCGCTCGAGGGCGTGCAGTTTCACCCGGAGTCCGTGCTCACGCCTGACGGCAAGCAGATCCTGCGCAACTTCCTCGGTGCCTAACTCCGTCCTCACAGAGGCCATCGACAGGCTTGCGCAAGGGCAGGACCTGTCGAGCGACGACGCGGCCGGCGTGCTCGGCGAGATCATGCGCGGCGACGCCTCCGAGGCCCAGGCGGCGGCGTTCCTGATCGCGCTTCGCACCAAGGGTGAGACCGTCGCGGAGATCGCCGGGCTGGCGCGAACGATGCGCGAGCTCGCGCGTACCCGTCGATGCGGGCGACGATCTGGTCGACACCGCCGGTACCGGCGGGGGCCGGCCGACGTTCAACGTCTCCACCACGGCTGCCTTCATCGCGGCGGCGGCGGGCTGCCGGGTGGCCAAGCACGGCAACCGCTCGGCCACCAGCCAGTGCGGCTCGGCGGACGTGCTCGAGGCGCTGGGGGCACGCATCGACCTCGAGCCCGAGCAGGTGGCCGCCTCGATCGACGAGGTCGGCTTCGGGTTCATGTTCGCCCCCAAGCACCACGCGGCGATGAAGCACGTGGTCCCGATCCGGCGAGAGCTCGGCGTGCGCACCATCTTCAACTTCCTCGGGCCGCTCACCAACCCCGCCGGCGCCCGGCACCAGGTGATCGGCGTGTCGGACCCGGGCAAGCTGGAGACCCTGGCCGCCGCACTCGGACGAACTGGGCACCCGAACCGCCCTGGTAGTGTCGAGCACGGATGGCCTCGACGAGTTCTCCGTCGCGGGTTCTACCCGGGTGGTCGAGCTGAGAGACGGCCGGCTTTCGACCTATGAAGTGACCCCCGCGGAGGTCGGCATCGAGCCGGTGGGGGACGGCGCGGTGCGCGCCGGTACGCCCGCCGAGAACGCGCAGATTCTGCGCGGCGTGCTGAACGGCGAGCGCGGCACCGAGCGGGCCCTGGCTGTGCTGAACGCCGGGGCCGCGATCCACGTGGCGGGCCGGGCCGAGTCGATCGCCGAGGGCGTCCGTAGCGCCGAGCAGGCGATCGACTCCGGGGCGGCCGCCGAGGTGCTCGAGCGCTGGGTCGAGGCGACGCAGCGATGACCCCGCGACTGGACGACATCGTCGAGGCCACGCGCCGGTCGCTCGCGGCCCGCAAGCGCGAGCAGCCGCTGGCCGAGCTCGAGGGCCAGGTCGACGTGGGCCACGAAGGCCGCCCGTTCGCCGAGGCGCTCTGGAGCCCGCGCACGTCGCTGATCGCCGAGTACAAGCGTCGCTCGCCGTCCGCCGGAGAGATACGCGAGGGTGCCAGTGTCAAGGAGATCGTGCAGGCCTACGAGCGTGGCGGCGCGGCCGCGCTGTCGATCCTCACCGAGGAGGCGCACTTCGGCGGGTCGCTCGACGACCTGCGCGAGGCAAGGGCGTCCTGCGACCTACCGATCCTGCGCAAGGACTTCACCATCGACCCCTACCAGCTCTACGAGGCCAAGCTTGCCGGCGCGGATGCGGTGCTGCTCGTGGTGGGCTCGCTGGACGACGGCGCGCTCGACTCGCTGTGGTCGATGGCCAACCACCTCGACCTCGACGCGGTGGTGGAGATCCACGACGACGAGGAGCTCGAACGGGCCCTCGAGCTCGACTGCGACGTGATCGGGATCAACAACCGCGACCTCGAGAGCTTCGAGGTCGATATCCAGCGCACCTTCGACCTGCTGGCCGACGTGCCGGCGGGCAAGGTCGTGGTGTCGGAGTCCGGAATCCACTACCGCGATCAGATCGACGAGCTGGAGCAGGTGGGCGTCGATGCCGTGCTGGTCGGCGAGGCGCTGATGCGGGCCCCCGACCCGGAGGCGGCTGTGCGCGAGCTGACGGATGCCGAGGAGGCCACACAGGCGTGAGCGCCTCCGCGCCGGACTCCGCGGAACCTCTGAGGCGAATGCCGCGTATCCCTACCATGGTGCTGCATGGCGATCGTCCCTGAGCTCGACCCGTCACAGGTAGCCGAGCTCGGAGCCCGGCTGCGCGACAACGTCGCTCGCGCGGTCAAGGCTCCTGAGCAGGTGCTGCGCGACGTGCTCGTGGCGCTGTTCGCCGAGGGCCACGTGCTGATCGAGGACTACCCGGGCGTCGGCAAGACCGCCCTGGCGCGGGCGGTGGCGCGCTCGATCGAGGCCGAATACGCGCGCGTCCAGTGCACGGCGGACCTGCTGCCCGCGGACGTCGTGGGCACCAACGTCTACAACCAGCGCGAGAACCGCTTCGAGTTCCGCCCCGGGCCGGTGTTCGCCAACGTCGTGCTCGTGGACGAGGTCAACCGTGCCTCGCCCAAGACGCAGTCGGGCCTGCTCGAGTGCATGCAGGAGCGCCACGTGACGGTCGACAAGCACACCCACGAGCTTGCCCGTCCCGTTCCTCGTCGTGGCCACCCAGAACCCGGTCGAGTACGAGGGCACCTACCCGCTGCCCGAGGCCCAGCTCGACCGCTTCATGGTGCGCGTGTCGCTCGGCTATCCCACCGCCCAGCAGGAGTCGGACATGCTCCTCGACCACGCCGAGAGCGACCGCGTGCTCGACCTCGAGCCGGTGGCCGACGTGGGGGACGTGCTCGCCGGCCAGGCCGCCGCCGGCCGGCGTGCACGGCAGCGAGGCGCTGCGCCGCTACATCGTGAACATCTGCGACGCGACGCGAGCGGACCCGCGCGTGGAGCTGGGCGCCAGCCCGCGCGCCGGCCTGATGCTGTTCCGCGCGGCCAAGGCCTACGCCGCCCTCGACGCCCGCGACCACGCGCTGCCCGACGACGTCCAGAAGCTCGCCGGCGCCGTCCTGACCCACCGGCTGCTGCTGTCCCCGGGGTCCAGCAGCGACGAGCGTATGGCGGTGGTGCGCGACGCGCTGGAGCGCGTGCCGGCGCTCTGAGCCAATGCTGAGGCCACTGGTCACGGCACTGCTCGGGGTCGGGCTGTGCCTGGCCGCGGCCACCTTCAACTCGGCCTCCCTGTACGTGCCCGGCGTGGGACTGGTCGTGCTCGCGCTGGTGGCCACCGGCTGGGTGCTGCTGGCCGCGCAGGGGGCCACGATCGAGCGCCGCCTCGGCCCGCACACCGTGGGGGAGGAGGAGCCCTACCCGCTGCGAGTGGAGGTACGCAGCGGCATGGCGCCGCCGCCCGGGCGGCGAGCTGCTCGAGCCGCTGCTCGGCTGGCCGGTGCCGATCGCCGGCCGCTGGTCGCGGCGCCTGCGCATCAACGTTCGCTTCTCGCGCCGCGGCCGCCGCGTTCTGGACCCGGCGGTGATGGTCATCCGCGACCCGCTGCGCCTGTTCTCGCGCGAGATCACCGGCAGAGGGCGGTGAGGAGGTCCTCGTGCTCCCCCGGATCGAGCCGGTGACCGCACCGGGCGGCGGCGGCGCCGGGGCCGGCAGCCAGGGCGGCCTGGGCGCCGCGCCGGGCCTGTCCGGCCGGCGGCTCGACACCTCCTTGGCCGAGCTCGAGATCGACGGGCTGCGCCCCTACCGCGAGGGGGCTCCCGCGTCTCGCATCCACTGGCCGTCGGTCGCCCGGCACGGAGTGATGCTCGAGCGCCGGCTGGTGTCCGAGCTCGACTCGGCGCCGCTGATCGTGCTCGACCCGTCGGCCCCCGCGAGCGAGGAGGCGCTTGACAAGGCGGTTCGCGCCGCGGGGTCCCTTTGCGTCTGGCAGGCCCATGACGGCGGCTGCGCGGTGCTGCTCCCCGGCGAGCGCAGGCCGATCGAGATCGGTCGCGATCTCGGCGCCTGGCCGGCGGTGCACATGCGGCTGGCGCTCGTCGAGGAGGGGGCGACTCCGGCGAGCTCCACACTCGGGCCCCGCGGCGGCGCGGTGGTCTGGGTCACCGGTGCCGATCTCAAGGCCGCACCGCGTACGCTCGAGCGCCTTCCGGCGGGCGCCCGCTACGTGGTGAGCCCCACGCCCATGCCCGGAGTGCGTCCCGCCTTCGAGGTCGCGGGCTGCACCGGCGTGCAGGTGGAGCGGGTGCGGCGGGGGGTGGCGGCATGAGCTCACTCTTCGGGCCGCGGACTGCGGACGCGCAGGCGGGCGCCTGCGGGCGCCACGTCCGTGGCCGGGCCACCCGGTTCGGGCGCGGCGGCGCGGGCCGCCGCGCTTCCGCGGGACTCTCTCATCGTGCGCCTCGCCGCGTTCGGCGCCCTGGCCGCGTTCGGGGCCGCACACTGGGCCATGCTGGTGGCCGACGCCCCTGCCGGGCGGACGCTGTTGGTGGTGGGCGTGGCAATCGCCGGCGGCGCCGCGATCGCCCTCGCCGGCGGCCTCAGGCTCCCGCGGCCGGTGCTGTGGGGGCTGGCCGCCCTGATCGGGCTGGCGACGCTTCTGCTCGGGCTGATGGCCGCCGGGCTGCCCGGCCGGCTTCTTCTGCCCGGGAACTGGGCCGAGCTGACCGACGGGCTCGACCGCGGCCTGGCGGGCGTCCAGGGGGTGGAGTGGCCCTACGACGGCCCCGACGAATGGATTCGGCTCACGATCATGCTCGGCGCGCCGTTCGTGCTGGCGATAGCCGCCACGCTGGCATTCTGGCCCGCACGCGGCGCGGCGCCCGTCACGCGCGGCGCCGGCCTTGTGGCACTCCTGTTCCTGTACGGCGCCGCCGTCACCGAGTACGACCCCGGCGAGCCGGCCCTGCGAGGCCTCGTACTGCTGTTTCTGGTGGCGGCCTGGCTGTGGCTCCCGCGCATGGCGCCGCGCGAGGCGGCCCTGGGCGCCGCGGTCGTGGCGGCCGTCGGGGTGCTCTCGCTGCCCCTCGCCTCGGCGCTCGACGGCGAGCGGCCCTGGTGGGACTACCGCGCCTGGAGCTGGTTCGGGGACGGCAAGGTCGTGACCTTCGACTGGTCGCACCAGTACGGGCCGCTCGACTGGCCGCGGGACGGCACGACTCTCCTCAACGTGCGCGCCGACCGGCCCCATTACTGGAAGGTGCAGGCGCTCGACACGTTCGACGGGCTGCGCTGGATCCGCACGGCAGGCGCGAGGCCAGGACAGCCTCGGCGCAGAGGTCGCCTTCCCGCGCTTCATCAGCCGAGGGCGCCACCTGGGACTACGCGGAGTACAACCCGGCCTGGGACGAGGAGATCGGCTTCACGGTGCGCTCGCTGTCCAGCGACTTCATCGTCGGCGCCGGGGTGACCTACTGACGTGCGCGGCGTCGAGGCCGACACGAGCGCGGACGGCACCACGCGCTGGCCGAGGACGAGGAGCTGCGCAAGGGCGACGCCTACACCGTCGAGGCCTACGCCCCCGACCCCACGAAGCGGCAGATGCGAAACGCGCCCGAGGGCTATTCCGACCTGCTGGTCCCCTACACGTCGATCACTCTGCCGAGCCGCACCGACGACGCCACCGAGGGCGTGGGGCTGCAGGGCGACGCCGGCCGCACGGCCACCGCCCTTCGTCAGGAGGTGTTCGTCCCGCTGCGCGGCGAGCCCGAGGCCGGCCCGGACTCGGCGGCGGCGGTCGGCGCTGCAGGAACTCCCGCTACGCCCAGATGTACGGCCTCAGCCAGGAGCTCACCGCTTCCGAGCCAAACGCCTACGACGCGGTCAAGTCGGTCGAGCGATACCTCCAGGAGAACTACCAGTACAGCGAGCGGGTGCCCACGCGGCCGCTGCCGCTCAACGGATTTCTGTTCGAGGACGATCGCGGCTACTGCCAGCAGTTCTCGGGCGCGATGGCGCTGATGCTGCGCATGGCCGGCATCCCGGCGCGCGTGGCGGCGGGCTTCTCCCCGGGCTCCTTCAACAAGGACACCGGCGAGTACCGGGTGCGCGACCTCGACGCCCACTCGTGGGTGGAGGTCTGGTTCACCGGGATCGGCTGGGTGCCGTTCGACCCCACGCCCGCCGCCTCGCCCGCCGAGTCGCAGACCACTGCGGCCGCCGCCAGCGCCGCCGGCGCTCGGCGCCGGAGACGTGCGGCGGCGGGCGCGAGGGAGTGGCGGCCGAGCGAACCGACCAGGCACCCAGCCTGTCGACGGGCGAGGACGGCGGCGGATGGGTGCTGCCCACCCTGCTCACGATCCTGCTCCTCCTGCTCGCCGGGTGGGGCCTCCTGGTGGCGCGCCGCAGGCGTCGTCTGCACGCTCTCGGCCCGGACGAGCTCGCAGACGTGCAGCTCTCCGAGCTGCGCCGAACGCTGCTGCGGCTCGGCTGGGATCTGCCCACCACGACGACGTTGCTGGGCCTCGAGCGTCGCCTCGGGCGCTTCGCCGGCCCCGCGTCCCAGGCCTACGCCGGTGCCCTGCGGGCCACCCGCTACGACCCGCGCGAGCCGGCCGGACCGCAACTGAGCGAACGCCGCGGTGTGCGCCGCGAGCTCAGCCGCGGGAGCGTTCGCGACCGGCTGTTGGCGCTCGTGGCCATGCCGCCCGGCGGCCCGCGAGCCTGATACAGAGGGCGTCGGTTGGCGAAGCAGCCGGCTCGGCCGGCTGCGCACGATCACATTCCCCGAGCTTTTAGACGACTCTAAGGTTGCCTCACCACACTCGGGGGCATGAACTCCCGTGGCGCGAATTTTCTGTCCGGCCTGCTTGGCGGTCTCATCGTGCTCGTGCTCGGCGCGATCCTGATCTCCACGGACGTGATCGACACGGGCGATTCGAGCACCGTCGTGCAGCGTGAATCCCCGATAACCCAGGCCACCTCCGGCGACGGCGAGGGCCGCACGGTGCGTGACATCTATGCCTCCGAGGGCCGAGGCGTGGCCTTCATCTCCGCCTCCGGCGTGAGCGACTCGAGCTCCGGCTTCGGCCAGCCCGAACAGGGTGAGGCCACCGGGTCGGGCTTCGTCGTCGACAAGGACGGCACGATCCTGACCAACGCCCACGTCGTCGACGGCGCCGAGAGCGTGACCGTCAGCTTCGAGGAGGGCGGCGAGGAGATCGACGCCGAGGTCAAGGGCGTCGACACCTCGAGCGACCTCGCGGTGCTGAAGATCGATCCCGTCCGAGGTGGAGGACCTCGCGGTGCTGCCGCTGGGCGACTCCTCCAAGGTCCAGGTGGGCGACGCCGTCGTGGCGATCGGAAACCCGTTCGGCTACAGCCGCACGGTCAC
Source organism: uncultured Thermoleophilaceae bacterium (assembly GCA_963733655.1). GTDB lineage: Bacteria > Actinomycetota > Thermoleophilia > Solirubrobacterales > Thermoleophilaceae > JACVRW01. The sequence continues at coordinate 114,352 of CAVTEX010000005.1, read as the reverse complement.
CACCGGCATCGTCTCCGGCCTCCAGCGCGAGATCACCGCCCCCGACGGCTTCCAGATCTCGAACGTGATCCAGACCGACGCCTCGATCAACCCCGGCAACTCGGGCGGACCGCTGCTCGACTCGCAGGGGCGGGTGATCGGCATCAACTCGCAGATCGCCACCGGCGGCGGCCAGGGCTCGGTGGGCATCGGCTTCGCGGTGCCGGTGAACACCGCCAAGGAGCTTCTGCCGCAGCTCAAGCAGGGCGGCGAGATCGAGCGCGCCTACCTCGGCATCAACATGGCTGACGTGACCGCGGACCTCGCTCAGCAGCAGGACCTTCCCGTCGAGGAGGGCGCGCTGATCGTCGAGGCCGTCGAGGGCGGACCGGCCGACGAGGCCGGCCTGCGCGGCGACACCGAGGGCGGCGACCTGCTGGTCAAGGTCGACGGCGACGAGATCAAGAACGCCGACGACGTGGCCGCGGCGATCGCGGACAACAGCCCCGGCGACACGGTCGAGGTGGAGTACTACCGCGACGGCGACCTGGAGACCGCCGAGGTCGAGCTGGGCGAGCGCCCGGAGTCGACCGACGCGCAGCAGACCGCGCCCGAGGAGCAGGACGACGGCGGAGGGCTTGTTCCCGCTGCCCTGAGCCCGCGCGGGCCTGCGACCATCGACGCGTGACCCGCGTCAAGATCTGCGGCATCACCGGCCCGGCGGACGCTCGCCGGGCCGTTGAGCTTGGCGCGTGGGCGCTGGGAATGATCTTCTGGCCCGGCAGCCCGCGGGTCTGCCCGCCGGACGAGGCCGAGGCGATCGGGGCCGAGCTGCACCGCTCGGCCGAGCTGGCCGGCGTGTTCGTCAACGCGACGCTCGACGAGGTGGCCGACACGGCGGACCGCTGCCGCCTCAGCCTCCTGCAGCTGCACGGCGACGAGGGTCCGGTCTACTGCCGCGAGGCGGCCCGGCGCACCGGCTGCCGGATCATCAAGGCCGCGCGCATCCGCGATGCGGCTCAGGTGCAGGCCGTGCGCGCCTTCCGGACCGACTTTCACCTGCTCGACGCCTACGCCCCGGACGCTCCCGGGGGAACCGGCACGAGCTTCGACTGGGAGCTGGTGCGGCTGCACCCCGCAACCCCGCCGGTGGTGCTGTCGGGCGGACTGACACCCGACAACGTCGGACAGGCGATCGACGCAGTTCATCCCTTCGCCGTCGACACCGCCAGCGGAACCGAGGCCGACGCCGGGCCGCAAGGACCCCGCCAAGCTCGACGCCTTCTTCCGAGCGGTGGCGGCGGCCGACCAGCGCGCGGCGGCATGAGCGCGCCGGCCGTCGAGAGGCGCTTCGGCCCCTACGGAGGCCGTTACGTCCCGGAGACCCTCGTGCCGGCGCTGGACGAGCTCGAGCGGGAGTGGGTCGACCGCCCGCTCCGACCCGGCCTACCTGAACGAGCTCGACGCACTCCTGCGCGACTACGTGGGCCGGCCGACCCCGCTCTACCACGCGCGCAGGCTGTCGGAGGCCATCGGCGGTGAGGTGTGGCTCAAGCGCGAGGACCTGACCCACACCGGGTCGCACAAGATCAACAACGCGCTGGGCCAGGCGCTGCTCGCCCGCCGCATGGGCAAGCCGCGGGTGATCGCCGAGACCGGGTGCGGGGCAGCACGGGGTGGCCTCGGCAACGGCGTGCGCTCTGCTGGGGCTCGAGTGCATCGTCTACATGGGCACCGAGGACATGCGCCGCCAGGAGCCCAACGTTCAGCGCATGCGGCTGCTGGGCGCAGAGGTGGTGGGCGTGGACGCGGGCGCGCGCACGCTCAAGGAGGCGGTGTCCGAGGCGATTCGCGACTGGGTCACCAACGTGGCCACCACCCACTACATCATCGGCTCCTGCGTGGGCCCGGCGCCCTATCCCGCCCTCGTGCGGGACCTGCAGCGGCGCATCGGCGACGAGGCGCGCGCACAGCTCTCAGAACAGGCCGGCCGGCTGCCCGATCGCGTGATCGCCTGCGTGGGCGGCGGCTCGAACGCGATCGGCAGCTTCGTTCCCTTCGTCGATGACGAGGTCGAGCTCGTGGGCGTGGAGGCCGGCGGCGAGGGGCTCGACACGCTGCGCCACTCGGCCCCGCTCACCACCGGCGCGCGCGGCGTGCTCCACGGCGCCATGTCGGCCGTGCTGCAGGACGAGGAGGGGCAGATCCTCGAGGCCCATTCGATCTCGGCCGGGCTCGACTACCCCGGCGTGGGGCCCGAGCACGCCTGGCTGCGCGACTCGGGCCGGGTGCGCTACGTGGCCGTGGACGACGGCGCCGCGCTTGACGCCTTCCGCCGGGTGGCCGAGCTGGAGGGCATCCTGCCCGCGCTGGAGCCCGCACACGCGCTGGCCTGGCTGTTCGCCAACCCCAGCCCGGGCCTCGCGCTCGTCACCCTGTCGGGGAGGGGCGACAAGGATCTCGCCGAGGTGCTCGCGCTCGAGGCGGCGCGTTGACCGTCGCCGCCACCGGCCTCGATCGCATCGCCGGGCGCATTTGCCGGGCACGGCAAGCGCGCCGCGCTGATGCCCTACCTGATGGGTGGCCATCCCAGCCTCGACGCGTCGGCTGAGGCCGGGCTCGCGGCGGCCGACGCCGGCGCCGACCTGATCGAGGTCGGCATCCCGTTCTCCGATCCGCTGGCCGACGGGCCCGTCATCCACCAGGCGGGCAGCGAGGCGCTGGCGGCCGGGGTCACTCCGCACGGCGTGCTCGGTGTGTGCGAGACGCTGGCCGCCGCGCCTGCCCGTGGTGCTGATGGTCTACGCCAACGTCGTGCTCGCCGCGGGCGCCGAGCTCTTCGCCCTGCGCGCGACCGCCGCCGGAGCGTCCGGCTTGATCGTGCCCGACCTCCCTCACGACGAGGCCGGCGGCCTGCGCGCCGCCTGTGACGCGGAGGGGCTGGCCCTGATCCCGCTGGTGGCGCCCACGAGCACGCCCGAGCGAATCGCCGACATCGGCGCGGACGCGCGCGGGTTCGTGTACACGGTCTCGCTCACCGGGCACCACGGGCGAGCGCGGAGAGCTCCAGCCCGGCCTGACCGGCACCGTGGGCCGCGTGCGGGACGCGACCCATGTGCCGGTGGCAGTTGGCTTCGGCATCTCAACCCCGGACCAGGCGCGGACGGTGGCGGAGATCGCCGACGGGGTGATCGTCGGGAAGCCGCGTGGTCCGGGCCGGGGCGGAGGGAGGCCCCGCCGCGGTGGGGGAGCTGGTCGCCGAGTTCGAGCGCGGCTTTGACCGACTGAGTAGATTGTGGAACAATTCCACAGATCTTGGCCCGTTTTCAGGTTCTGTCCGCCGCGCTCCTGTTCGGCACCACCGGCACGGCCCAGGCGCTCGCGCCCGCCCTGCCGCCGCTCGTGGTCGGCGCCTCGCGGATCGTGCTCGGCGGCGCGCTGCTGTTCCTCGTTCGCCGCGCTCGCGCGGCGCCTGAGGGTCGGCGGATCCGCGAGCGCTGCTACTGCTGGCCGGCGCCTGCGTGGCCGTCTACCAGGCGTGCTTCTTCGTCGCCGTGGCCGACACCGGCGTGGCGGTGGGCACCGTGGTGGCGATCGGGTCGGCGCCTGCGTTCGCCGGGCTTCTGGCACGAACGTTCGCCGGCGAGCGCCTCGACTGGCGCTGGGGCGCCGCGACGGCGCTGGCCTGCGCCGGGATCTGCCTCCTGGTGCTCGGCGCCGGGTCCGGAGGCGACGTGTCGGCGCCGGGAGTGGCCCTGGCGCTCGTCTCGGGCGCCGGCTACGCCGGCTACGCGGTGGCCGGCAAGCGCATGCTCGACGCCGGCGGCACGCCCGAGGGCGTGATGGCCGCGGTGTTCGGCGTGGGCGGCGTGCTGCTCCTGCCGGTGCTCGTGTTCGGCCCCTCCGCCGAGCTCGCCACGCCCGGTGGCGCAGCCCTCGCGCTGTACCTCGCGGCCGTGCCCACGGCGCTGGCCTACATCCTCTTCGCCCGCGGGCTCGAGCGCATCGGCGCCAGTGAGACCGCCACGCTCACCCTGGCCGAGCCCGTCACCGCAGCAGTGCTCGGCTTGATCATCCTGGGCGAGCGGCCCGGGGCCGCCGCGGCCTTCGGAGCCGCGCTCGTGCTGGCGGGCGTCGGCCTGCTCGCGGTTCGGGGAAAGGCGCTCTGCGCAGGCCCCGGTCAGGCCCGCCGAGGCCCCCGCCTGAGCGGGCCCGGGAGGCCCAGAACGCTGGTAGGCTGGCCCCGATGGCGCAGTCGAAGACGAGTGACGGCGCGGCCGCCGCAACCGCCGCCGAGGAGAAGCCCAAGCCCAAGCGGATCAGCAAGCGCAAGCGGGTCGAGGCGCACGTCCGTTCCTACTTCGACGCGCTTGCCGCCCGCGACGTGCGCGCCGTGGGCAGCCACTGGCGCGAGGATGGCGTGGCGGAGATCGTGCCGCTGGGGATCTTCCGGGGGCGCTCCGAGATCATGGAGTTCTTCGCCGCCACGTTCGCCGCGGCTCCCGACATGGAGACGACCGTGACCCGCGTGGTCGCCGCCGAGGAGAGCGCCGCGGTGGAATGGCGAATGGAGGGCACCTTCGACGGCGAGCAGTTTCAGGGCATCGACCCCACCGGCGGGCGCCTCGAACTGCGCGGGCTCGACCTGATCGAGGTCGAGGGCGACGAGATCGTGAGCAACACCGCCTACTACGACGGCATGGCCTTTGCCCGCCAGGTCGGGATGATGCCGCCGCAGGACTCGGGCGCCGAGCGCGCCATCAAGAGCGCCTTCAACGCCGTGACCAAGGCCCGGCGCGCCATAGCCGAGAGGACGGCCGGCTGATGGTCGTGCTCGTAGCGCTGACCATCGGCCTCGTCTGGTGGGTGGCCGCCTGGTCGTTCGACATCAACTCGTTTGACGCCTTCCTGGGCACCGTGGCCGTCACCATGGGCGCAGTCACCTACGTGATGATCAAGCCGTTCGTCGACAGGCTCATGCGCCGCCAGCCCGACGCCGCGGACGACCCGGGCGCGGCCGTCTAGCAGGTCACTAGCCGAAGAACGTCGCGGCCGCCTCGTACTCGTCGGGCGGGACGGTGCGCAGTTCTGCCACCGCCTCGGACAGCGGAACCAGCTCGATGCGCTGGCCGCGCAGCGCAGGCATCATGCCCCAGCTTCCCTCGTCGGCGGCGTCCACGGCGGCCAGGCCCAGGCGCGTCGCGAGCACCCGGTCGAAGGCGGTGGGGGTCCCCCCGCGCTGAATGTGGCCCAGCACGGTCGCCCTCGACTCGTAGCCGGTTCGCGACTCGATCTCGTGCTCCAGACGCTGGCCGATCCCGCCCAGGCGCACGTGGCCGAACTCGTCCTCGTTACCCTGAACGGTCTCCATCGTGCCCTCCTTCGGCAGCGCCCCCTCGGCCACGACGACGATCGAGAAATAGCGCCCGCGCGAATGCCGGCGCCGGATCAGCCGGCACACCTCGTCGATGTCGAAGGGCCGCTCGGGGATGAGGATCACGTCGGCCCCGCCCGCCAGCCCGGAGTGGAGCGCGATCCACCCCGCGTGCCGGCCCATGACCTCGACGATCATCACCCGGTTGTGCGATTCAGCGGTGGTGTGCAGGCGGTCGATCGCCTCGGTGGCGATCTGCACGGCGGTGTCGAACCCGAAGGTCATGTCGGTGCCGCCGAGGTCGTTGTCGATCGTCTTCGGCACACCGAGCACGGGGAGGCCGTGCTCGCCGTGGAGCCGGGCAGCGGCGCCGAGGGTGTCCTCGCCGCCGATCGCGATCAGCCCGTCGAGGTTGAGGGTGGCCATGTTCTCTCGGATCAGCTCAGGCCCGCCCTCGCGCTTGAACGGGTTGGTGCGTGACGAGCGCAGGATCGTGCCGCCGCGCGGCAGGATGCCGCGGGTCGACTCGATGGTCAGCTCCTCGTACGCGTTCTCGATCGGGCCACGCCAGCCGTCCCGAAAGCCGACGATGGCATGGCCGCGGGAGTCGATCCCGCGACGCACGATCGCCCGGATCACCGCGTTCAGACCGGGGCAGTCCCCGCCTCCCGTGAGCACTCCGATCCGCACTTCCCCGGTAGTCAATCAAGCCTCGTCAGAATGCTCGTCTTGCCCCACCGCCGGCTCACAGCGACGCTCTCGCGCCGCCGCCGCCCTGATGGGGCTCTCCGGCTGCCTCGGCGACGACGGCGGCGACGAGCCCGCGCGCGTGAAGGGCGACTCGGCCACCGTCTACCTGAGCCTGCCGCGCGACGGGGTCTCGGCGCCCGGCCGCCCGGGCGGTCGAGGCGGGAGCGCGGCTGGCGCTGGAGGATGCCGGCGGCCGAGCGGGTGACCTTCGGCTGCGGCTGCGTACCGTGAGCACCACCGAGGACGACGAGCTCTTCTGGGACCCGGATTCCGTCGACGCGAACGCCGAGCAGGCGGCCAAGGACCCGCGCGCGATCGCCTATCTCGGGGAGCTCGACCTGGGCGCCTCGGCGATCTCGATGCCGATCCTCAACGAGGCCCGGCTGCTCCAGGTGTCTCCCGAGGACGGGCTGACCAGCCTCACCACCACGCCGCCCGGCCGCGTACGCTCGACCCCCGAGCGGCTCTGGCCGAGCGGTGAGCGCAACTTCGTCCGGCTCGTCCCGCGTGACCTCCTCCAGGCCGAGACGCTGGTGGAGCTGCTCGGCGAGCGCGGAGCCGAGCGTCCGGCGCTGTCTTCGACCAGGAGGTCTACGGCCGGGAGCTGGCGGCCCAGATCATCGCGCGGCTGCGGCGCGCCGGCCACGAGCCGGTGGCCTCGGAGGAGTACACGGGCAACGTCGAGGAGATCGGCGACATCGCCGAGGCGCTGGCCGAGGCCAGGCCGGACTCGATCGTCTACGCAGGCGTCGCGGCTCCGGGCACGGGCCGCCTCTTCGCGGCCATCGACTCGCGCATCCCCGGGGTGGCGGTCTACACCACGAGCGGGATCCTCGCGCGTGACCCCGACCGCCCCTTCCCCGTCTCGCCGGTGAGCGTCGAGGCGCTCACGTCCGTCCGGGCGCCGTCCGAGCTGCCCCCGGCCGGGAAGCGCCTCATGCGGCGCGCCCGCGCGCAGTCGGGTCCAGCCGCAGACCGGCCCGAGGCTGTGTACGGCTACGAGGCGATGCGCGTGATTCTCGACGCCGTGCGCAGGGGAGGGCGCGACCGCGAGCGAGTCACCAGGGCGGCGCTGGCGATGCGAGAGCGGCGCTCACCGCTCGGCCCCTACAGACTGCGTGGTACCGGGGACGTGGACGACGAGCGCCAATACCTGTACGCCCTGCGCAACGGGCGCTTCCGTTTCGTGCGCGCGATCGACTAGTGACCTTCAGGTCCGAGCGCGCCCAAACGTGCCAGATTCGGGCCTGGGCAGGCAGATTGTCTCCCGGTTAAGGGGGCCTGCTCGCGATTGTGACCGTCGCCGACCGTGCTTAGGATGCCGCGGCAGGTTGGACCTATCTCCATAGGAGGGAACATCTTGAAGGTACGTTGGCTGGCAATTTTCGCCTGCCTTCTCGGCGCCTTCGCCCTGGGCATGACTGCCTGCGGTGACGACGACGACGACGGCGGCGGGCGGCGACAGTGGGGACGGCGGCGGTAGCACCGTCAACGTCTATTCCTCGCTTCCCCTGCAGGGCGCATCGCGGCCCCAGACGACCGCCATGGTCGAGGGCATCAAGCTTGCTTTGGAGCAGGCTGGTGGTAAGGCTGGGGATACGACGGTGAAGTACACGTCGTTGGATGATTCGACGGCGCAGGCGGGTACGTGGACGCCGGAGGCGACGTCGGCGAATGCGCGCAAGGTGGCGCAGGACGATTCGGCGGTGGCTTATATCGGTGAGTTCAACTCGGGGGCGTCGGCGATTTCGATCCCGATTCTCAATGAGGCGCCGGTGGCTCAGGTCAGCCCTGCGAATACGGCGGTGGGTTTGACGTCGGATGAGCCGGGGGCGGAAAGGGCGAGCCGGATAAGTACTACCCGACGGGTTCGCGTCATTACATGCGGATCGTGCCGAAGGACACGATTCAGGGCGCGGCGTTGGCTTCGTTGATGAAGGAGGATGGTTGCCAGCGCGGCTTACATCCTCAATGACAAGGAGGTCTACGGGGCTGGTCTGGCGCGCAATATCGAGAGCGCTGCGGGGGAGATCGGGCTGGAGGTCGCGGGTAACGAGGGGATCGACCCCAAGGCCCCCAACTTCCGCTCCCAGGCCGCCACGGTGGCTGACTCCGGAGCCGACTGCTTCGTCTTCTCCGGCATCACCGCCAACGGAGCGGTCCAGCTGTACAAGGACGTCCAGGCGGCCGGCATCACGAAGCTGTACGGCCCCGACGGCGTGGCCGAGTCCGGCTTCGCCGATCCGAAGGAAGGCGGTATCCCCGCCGACGTGGCCAAGAACGTGCAGGTCTCGGTGGCGACCCTGTCGCCGGACGAGTACCCGCCGGAGGGTCGCAAGTTCTTCTCCGATTTCGAGGCGAAGTACGGCGAGCCCAACCCGGATCCGTACGCGATCTACGGCTACGAGGCCATGAAGCTCGTGCTCGACACCTGCACAGGAGCTCGGGGCGGACTGCTCCGACAGGCAGGCCATGATCGACGCGCTCTTCCAGACCAAGGGCCGCGAGTCGGTGCTCGGCACCTACGACATCGACGAGAACGGCGACACCACGCTCACCGACTACGGGATCTACACGATCGAGGGCGGCGAGCTGCAGTTCGAGAAGACAATCCAGGCAGCGGGCGGCTGATCGCCGGCTGCGTTTGAGGGACCGGGGGGTGGACGACCTTGTCGTCCGCCCCCCGTTTCTGATTGGATCCGCGGGAAGGGAGGGTCTTGGAAGCGAGCAGCGACGCAGCACGCCTGCCGGTACGGGCGAACACCGGCGACAGGATTCGCAAGTACATCGGCGAGTACGGGCTGATCGCCCTGCTGCTCGTGATGCCGGTGGTCTACGGCATCCAGGACATCTCCGACGACGGCAGCCTGGCGCGCTTGGGCAACAACGTCGTCGACGGTCTCTCCAACGGGGCCATCTGGGCCCTGGTGGCGCTCGGCTACACCCTCGTCTACGGAATCATCGAGCTGATCAACTTCGCCCACGGCGAGGTGTTCATGATCGGCTCGCTCGTATCGGCGGGCCTGTTCGGCACGATCGGGCTGACCGCCGCGACCGGCGTCGGCGGCCTGATTCTCGGCCTGCTCCTGACCCTGGTGCTGGCCATGCTGGCCAGCAGCTCCCTCAACGTGATGATCGAGCGGGTGGCCTACCGGCCGTTACGCAGCGCACCGAAGTTAGCCCCGCTGATCACGGCGGTGGGCTTCAGCTTCATCCTCCAGAACGTCGGCATCCTCTGGATCGGCGGCTCGCCGGAGGGCATCCCGGACCTCATCAACGCGCAGAAGGAGCTCTTCAACATCGGCGGCGTCTCGGTGTCCCAGGGCGACGTGCTCGCCGTGGCGGCCACCATCCCGCTGGTCTTCCTCCTGACCACCTTCATCAGCCAGAGCCGCCTGGGCAAGGCGATGCGCGCGACCGCTCAGGACCCCGAGGCCGCGCGCCTGATGGGCATCAACGTGGACACCACCATCTCCGCGACCTTCCTGCTCGGCGGCATCATGGCCGGCGCCGCCGGTCTCATCTACGCGCTCTACCAGACGACGATCTGGTTCTTCCAGGGCTTCCAGGCCGGCCTGATCGCCTTCACCGCCGCGGTGATGGGCGGCATCGGCAACCTGTGGGGCGCCGTGCTGGGCGGCTTCATCATCGGGATCATCCAGCAGATCTCCGACAACCGGATCGGCGGTGAGTGGACCCCGGCGATCGTGTTCGCGTACCTCGTTCTGATCATGGTCTTCCGTCCGCAGGGCCTCCTGGGCGAGGAGACGCGGGAGGCCGGATGAGCGCCGTGGCCACAACCGCGCAGCGCCCCGCGCTCAAGACCGACCGGCGGACGCTGCTCGGGCTCGCCGCGGCCCTGGTTGTGGCTCTGTGGATGGCCGGTCAGATCGAGATGAACCTCTTCATGGCGTTCGTGCTGTGGGTCCTGATCGCCGTGCGGACGGTCTTCCGCGAGTACGAGTGGATCGCGCGCGGAAGCTTCATCGCGCTGGCCATCTGGGCGATCGTCCTGCCCTTCTTCCAGGACTCGGGCGGCGCCTTCATCGAGGACGCCATTCAGGCCCTCGCGCTCGCGGTGATGGCGCTGGGACTCAACATCATCGTCGGGTTCGCCGGGCTGCTCGACCTCGGCTACGTGGCCTTCTATGCCCTCGGCGCACTCACGTCGGGCTGGTTCATGTCCGGCTTCTTCGTCAACGCGGGCGGCGGCGAGGGCTGGTCGTTCCTGGTGGGCGAGCCTGCATCGTCCCTCCCCGGCATCCACATGAACTTCCTGATCGTGTGCATCATCGCGGTGGTGGTGACCACGACTGCGGGGATGCTGATCGGGTTACCCACCCTGCGCCTCCGCGGCGACTACATCGCGATCGTAACGCTCGCCTTCGGCGAGATCATCGGGCGAATCGTCATCAACGGCGACGAGATCAAGATCGGCGGTGAGAAGATCACAAACGGCCGCCAGGGCATCACGCCGATCGACAAGATCGACCTGCCCTTCCTCGAACCGTTCCAGTCGCTCGAGCTCAGACCCTGGTACTTCGTGGCGCTCGCGCTGGTTTTCATCTCGCTGTTCATCAACTACCGGCTGCGCGACTCGCGTCTCGGCCGGGCCTGGATCGCGCTCCGCGAGGACGAGGTGGCGGCGGCCTCGATGGGAGTGCCGCTCGTCAAGACCAAGCTGTTTGCCTACGGCACCGGCGCGGCCTTCGGCGGCGTGGCCGGAGTGTTCCTCGGCGTCCTACCTCAACACCGTCAACGCGGACCAGTTCGCGTTCTCGTTCTCGATCTTCGTGCTGGCGATGGTAATCCTGGGCGGCCTCGGGTCGATCGAGGGGGTGCTCCTGGGAGCCATCGTGCTCTCGTTCATCAACTACAACCTGATCCCGGACGTCTTCAACGACTACCCGCAGAAGATCGGGCTGGACTTCGACCTCACCGAGCTGTCCTTCGGGATCTTCGGCTTCCTGCTGGTGATCATGATGGTGCTCCGGCCCGAGGGCCTGATACCTGAACGAAGACGGCAGCTCGAGCTGCGCGAGGGAGTGGGTGTCGGCGACACCGAGCTCGGCGGCGACGAGACCATCCACGAGGCACGCGCATGACGGAGCCTGCCGCCACCGCCGAGCCGCTCGAGGGCGACGGCCGGGCGCTGCTGGAGGCAGAGCACGTCTCCAAGGTGTTCGGCGGCCTGGTGGCCGTCGAGGACGTGACCTTCACGATCCCGGAGCGCGGGATCGTGTCGATCATCGGCCCGAACGGCGCGGGCAAGACCACGTTCTTCAACATGCTCACCGGGCTCTACAAGCCGAGCTTCGGGCGCATCAGCTTCGACGGCCGCAACATCACCGGCCGCCGCCCGGATCGCATCATGAAGGACGGCGTGGCCCGCACGTTCCAGAACATCAGGCTGTTCGGCACGATGACCGCGGTGGAGAACGTGATGGTCGGCCAGCATGCGCGCATGAGCGCCGGCCTGTTCGGTTCGATCTTCCGCGTGCCACGGGTGCGGCGGGAGGAGAAAGCGGTGGACGCGCAGGCTCGCGAGGTGCTCAGCTACGTGGGCATCGACGAGAGCCAGCACGACAACATGTCGGTCAACCTCTCCTACGGCGATCAGCGCCGCCTCGAGATCGCCCGGGCGCTGTCCTCCGAGCCGAAGCTGCTGCTCCTCGACGAGCCCACCGCCGGGATGAACCCGCAGGAGTCGGCCGAGCTGACCCAGTTCATGAACCGGCTGCGCGACGAGAAGGGCCTCACCATCCTGCTGATCGAGCACGACATGCAGGTGATCATGGAGGTCTCCGAGCGCATCACCGTGCTCGACCACGGCCAGATGATCGCCGAGGGCTCGCCGGCCGAGGTGCGCGCCAACCCGCGCGTGATCGAGGCCTACCTCGGCAAGCAGGGCGCGGCGGAGGCCGAGGCGGGAGCGGCCAGGCGCGAGGAGCGCGACCTGCCGGAGGGCGGCTCCTGATGGCGCTCCTCGAGGTCAACGGCCTCCACACGTACTACGGCAACATCGAGGCCCTCAAGGGCATCTCGATCACCGTGGAAGAGGGCGAGGTCGTGACGCTGATCGGGTCCAACGGCGCGGGCAAGTCGACCACGCTGCGCTCGATCTCGGGCCTGACTCCCCCGCGAGAGGGGACGATCCGCTTCGACGATCACGGAGATCGGCGAGATCCCGCCCCAGGAGATCGTCGAGATGGGGATCTCGCTGTCGCCCGAGGGCCGGCACGTGTTCCCGCGCATGACCGTGCGCGAGAACCTCGAGCTCGGCGCCTACCTGCGGCGCGACAAGGACGGGATCGGTAACGACCTGGACCGCGTGTACGCGCTCTTCCCGCGCCTCAAGGAGCGCGAGAGCCAGAAGGGCGGCACGATGTCCGGCGGCGAGCAGCAGATGCTCGCCATCGGCCGGGCGCTGATGGCCAACCCCAAGCTGCTGCTCCTCGACGAGCCCTCGATGGGAATCGCGCCGATCCTGGTGGAGCGGATCTACGAGACCATCGCCGAGATCAACCGCCAGGGCACCACCATCCTGCTCGTGGAGCAAAACGCCAACTACGCGCTCGACGTGTCGAAGCGCGGCTATGTTCTCGAGACCGGGAAGGTTGCGCTCGAGGACAAGTCGAGCGAGCTCCGCACCAACCCCGAAGTGCAAAGGGCGTACCTGGGCGCATGAAATTCGAACTCGCGGTCATCGGCGCACGGGCCCTGTGGCTCACCTACCTCTGGCTGGCCTCGGCGATCGTGGCCTCGTACCTCTCGCACCGCAAGGGCTACGGCGAGAAGCTCGGTCTCGCCTTCGGCCTCCTGCTGTCGGTCATCGGCGCGATCATCTGGCTCGTGTGGCCCGCCAAGGCCGACTCGCGCTGGAAGCTGCAGGGGCCCTTCGGCAGCGGCGGCAAGACCGTCGCCGAGCTCCGCGCCGAGCAGCACGCCGTGCGCGAGCGCTCCGAGTAGGGCGGGCGCTCGGTCCCCGGACCGGGGGGCGAATCTTCCTAGGATCCTGACTTTGCCCCCGTATGAGGGGTGAATCCAGGATCCTGGACCGAGAACTCGCCAGGATGGCGAGCCGGCAACACGGGCTTGTCACGCGTCGGCAGCTCCTGGCGGCCGGTTTCTCGCCTAAGGAGATCGACCGCCGTCTGGCCAAGGGTTCCCTGATAGCTGTCTTTCGGGGCGTCTACCGCGTCGGTCACGTGGCCCGCCACCTCGAGGCGCACTACCTCGCCGCGGTCCTCGCCTGCGGTGACGGCGCTCTGCTCGCGGGCCGCGCTGCGGCGCATCTGCTCGGGTTGCTGCGCGGGAGCGGAACTCGACCGCAGCCCCTCGATGTCGTGACGATTACCGACAGGAAGGTCAGAGGGGTGCGCACCAGGCGCAGGCCGCTCCTGGTCCGCAAGCAGGCGTTCACCCACCGCGGCGTGCCTGTGCTGAGCGTGCCCGCGGTTCTGGTCGACCTGGCGGGGCTCATGCGCGACGCCGATCTCGCCCGGGCCTGCCACGAGGCGGGCGTGGGCTTCGGCACGACGCCGAACGACGTCGAGACGATCCTCGACCGCTACCCGAGGAGCCGCGGCGCAGCCAGCCTGCGCCGCGTGATGACCGGCGAGACGAAGGTCAGCCTGAGCAGGCTCGAGTCGAGGTTCCTGCGCCGCCTCCTCGACGAGCGCCTGCCGCTTCCGCAGACCAACCGTCCCGCCGGCGGGCGTCGGGTCGACTGTCGGTGGCCGGAGCAGCGCCTGACGGTCGAGCTCGACAGCTACCGCTACCACTCGTCGCGGCATGCCTGGGAGGCGGACCGCCGCCGCGAGCGCGAGGCCCGCCTGCGCGGGGACGAGTTTCGTCGCTTCACCTGGGCCGACGTGAGCGAGGACCCCGGCTACATGCTCGCCGAGCTCAGGAGCCTGCTCGGCCGGTCGCGTCGCGCAGGGCGTCCTCGAGCGACGGCCGCCTGAACGCGTAGCCGAGCTCGCCCAGGCGCGCCGGCACGGCCCGCACGCCGGTGGTCACGATCTCGGCCATCTCTCCGTACAGGGTTTTGACCGCGAGGCTCGGAACAGGAGCGAAGGCCGGGCGATGCAGCACACGGCCGAGCGTCTTTGACAGCTCGCCGTTGGTCACGGGCTCGGGCGCGGTCACGTTGACCGGGCCGTCGACGGGGTCGTTGTCGAGCGCGAACACGATCGCGCCCACCACGTCGTCGAGGTGTACCCAGGGCACGTACTGGCGCCCGCCCGCCACGGGGCCGCCGATGCCGAGCTTGAAGAAGGGGAGCATCTTCTCGAGCGCGCCGCCCGACTCGGACAGGACCACTCCGGTCCGGGTGAGAACCACCCGCAGACCGAGCTCCCGGGCCTTCTCGGCCTCGGCCTCCCAGTCGGCGGTCACCTGCGCGAGGAAGTCGTCGGCGGCGGGAGCGGACTCGTCGAGCCGCTCGTCGCCGTGGGCGCCATACCAGCCGGTGGCCGACTGGGAGACGAGGACCTTCGGCCGCTCGCCCTCAGGCAGCTCGGCGAGCGCTTCCACCAGGTTGCGCGTGGACAGAATCCGCGAATCGCGGATCTCGCTCTTCACTTCGTCCGACCAGCGCTGGGCAATCGTCTCGCCGAGCAGGTGAACCACACCGTCGCGCCCGCGCAGGGAGTCGAGCGGCGGCCGCTCGCCCTTCGGGTCCTTCCACTCCTGCGCCTCCACACCGAGGGCCGCGGACGCTCGGCTGGCGTCCCGCGACAGCGCGGTCACCTCGTCACCGCGCTCGCGCAGCTCGCGCGCGAGCGCCTGACCGATCGTGCCGGTGGCTCCTGTGATCGTGACTCGCATCAACCGATGGCGGCGCGCTCGACCGTCGGCTGATCCGCTTCAGCCTCGACATCGGTCGCGCGTGCGGCCACTTCTGCTACGGCCTTGGCCACCGCCTGGCTCACGTCCCGGTTGAAGACGCTGGGGACGATGTAGTCCTCGTCCAGCTCGTCGTCCGAGACCACGCGCGCTATTCCCTGGGCCGCGGCGAGCTTCATCTCCTCGGTGATCGCGGTGGAGCGGGCGTCGAGCGCTCCCCGGAAGACGCCGGGAAACGCGAGCACGTTGTTGATCTGGTTGGGGTAGTCGGAGCGGCCCGTCGCCATAACCCGCACGTAGGGGGCGGCGTCCTCGGGCTTGACCTCCGGGTTCGGGTTGGCCATGGCGAACACGAACGGGTCCGGGTTCATGCTCTGCAGGTCCCGAGCGTCGATGATGCCCGGGCCGGAGAGGCCGATGAACAAGTCAGCGCCCTCGAGCACCTCACGAGGCTGCCCGTCCCGCCGGCCTGGATTTGTGTTCTCGGCCAGCCAGCGCTTCGGGGCGTTCATGGAGCCGGCGGCGTAGTCGTCACGGCCGGCGTGGATCGCGCCGAAGCGGTCGCAGGCGATGATCCCGGTCAGACCGGCATCCAGCAGGATCTTGGCCACGGCCACGCCCGCCGCGCCGGCCCCGACCATCACCACCGAGAGGTCCTCCATCCGGCGCCCGGTCAGCCGGCAGGCGTTGATGAGTGCGGCCAGCGTGACGATCGCGGTGCCGTGCTGGTCGTCATGGAAGACGGGGATGTCGAGCGCCTCCTTGAGGCGCTGCTCGATCTCGAAGCAGCGCGGAGAGGAGATGTCCTCGAGGTTGATGCCCCCGAACGTGGGCGAGATCCGGATCACGGTCTCGACGATCTCGTCGACGTCCTTGGTGTTCAGGCAGATCGGGAAGGCGTCCACGTCGGCGAACTCCTTGAAGAGCATCGCCTTGCCCTCCATCACGGGCATGGCGGCCTCGGGGCCGATGTCGCCGAGGCCGAGCACGGCCGTGCCGTCGGACACCACCGCCACGGTGTTGGCCTTGATCGTGTACTTGAAGGCCTTCTGGCGGTTCTCGGCGATCGCGGTGCACACGCGGGCCACGCCGGGGGTGTAGGCCATCGAGAGGTCGTCGCGGGTCTTCACCGGCATGTTGAGGCCGGTGTGGATCTTGCCGCGGCGATGAACCTCGAAGGTGCGGTCGGTGATCTCCACCAGTTCCGCGTCCCTCACCCCCTGCACGGCCGAGATCACCTGTCCGCGGTGCTCGACCGACCAGCACTCGACCGTGATCTCGCGCAGCGTCCGGTCGCCCTTTGCGTCGACCGTGTCGACGGCCACGATCGCGCCACCCGCGCGTGTGATCGCGGTGGTCACCCGCCCGAGCGCGCCGCCGCTCCTGCCGGGCAGGGCGACTCTGAGCGTGAGCGAGAACTGGGCGGAGGGGGTGGCCACGGCGGTCCGGGCATCATAGGCCCGTGCAACAACTGCGCTGGAGCAGCGTGCTCGCGTGGCGTGTGGGGCGTCAGCACTTGGCCAGTCGAATGCCGGCCTCGGGCGCGCTCGACGTGGTCAGCGACGTCTGCGGTCTGCACGCGCAGGTCATGTCCTCAGCGGAGCTGACGCTGTGGGCGCTCGCGGCCGACCTCGACTCGATCGCCGCGGCGCGACCGGCCGGCACGGTCAATCTCCTGCCCGCGTTCGATCAGTACGTGGTGAGCGCTCCCCGCGACGCGCCCGCGGTGCTTGACCCCGAGCACCGGCCGGCCGTCTACCGCAAGCAGGGCTGGCTCTCGCCGGTGTTGCTCGTCGACGGCGCGATCGCCGGCGTTTGGGAGCACGAGCGCAGTGGCGACCGGCTTGCGGTGACCATTGCACCCTTCGCCAAGCAACCCAAGTCGGTCCGCGACGCCGCCGAGCGGGAGGCGGCGCGGCTTGCGGGATTCCTGGGCGGCGAGCCACAGGTCATCTGGTCGCGGTGACCGTCTCGTAGGGCGGTGGCGGCCCGGCGGGTGGCGGCGGATCGCGCCGATAGTGTTGAGGGGTGCCCAACGACAAGACCAGAGAGCTGCTCCTGATCGACGGGAACAGCCTCGTCTACCGCGCGTTCTTCGCCCTTCCCGAGTCCATCGCCACGTCCAAGGGCGAGCCCACGAACGCGATCCTCGGCTTCGCGTCGATGCTCGTGAAGATGATGACCGACTTCGGCGTCAGGCCCACGCTCGTGGTCTGGGACGCGGGCATGTCGGGCCGCAAGGAGGTCTACGCCGAGTACAAGGGTCACCGCGACTCGCGCCCCGATCTCCTTCAGGAGCAGTGGCCGCACATGCAGCCGCTGGTGGACGCCTTCGGCTACGAGAACGTGAAGGTGGCCGGCTACGAGGCCGACGACGTGATCGCCACGCTCGCCCGCCAGGCGCGTGAGCAGGGCATCGACGTGTCGGTCCTGACCGGCGACCGCGACCTGTTCCAGCTGATCGAGCCGGGTGTGGAGGTGATCGCCACCGGCCGCGGGGTCACCGACACGAAGATCTACGACCGCGAGGCGGTGATCGACCGCTACGGCATACCGCCGGAGCTCGTGCCCGACTTCGTCGGGCTCAAGGGCGACACCTCGGACAACATCCCCGGCGTTCCCGGCATCGGCGAGAAGACCGCGTCGCAGCTCCTGCAGGAGTGGGGCGACCTCGAGGGCGTGCTGTCGAACATCGACTCGATCTCCGGCGCCAAGCGCAAGCAGAACCTGACCGAGCACGCGGAGAACGCGCGCATCTCCAAGCAGCTCGCGATGGCGGTGCGCGACGTGGATCTCGACATCGACCTCGACGGCGTCGTGGCGCGCGAGCCCGACCGCTCCCGCCTGCGCGAGACCTTCCGCCAGTTCGAGCTGCGCGCTCCGCTCGAACGGCTCGAGGAGGCGCTGGGCGAGGACGACGCCGCGCCGGCCGAGCGCGTGGAGGAGCTCATCAAGGTGCGCGCGCGGGAGGTGCCGCTCGCCGAGCTGGCCGGCCTCGAGGGCGAGTTCGTGGCGGTGGCCGCCCTGCGGCCGGGCGAGGAGCCAGACGAGGCCGCGGCGGAGGCGGAGGCGGCGGCCGCCTCCGACCTGGATCTCGCGGATCCCGACGCGCCGGAGCTCGACCCCGAACTGGACCCCGAGCAGGAGCTGGCCGCGGTGGCCACACCGGCCGTGGGCGGCTCGCCCCAGGGCTCATTCGATCTCGACGCCGCCAGCCGCGGGCCGCTCACCGTCGCGGCGTGGGCGGGCGACGAGGTGCTCGTGGCCGAGGCCGAGACGCTCGCCGCGTTCGCGCTGGCCCGCGGCGAGCGCCCGCTGGTGGCCCACGACTGGAAGACGATCGCCGCAGCCGACGAGCCCTGCGACTCCCCGCCGCTCGAGCACGACACGATGGTCGCGGCCTACCTGATCGACCCCGCGCGGCGCGGCTACCCGCTCGACGAGCTGGCCACCGAAGCCGGCATCGGCGCAACCGTAGAGGGCGCGAACGGCGTTGCCGAGCGTGTCGTGCTGACCCGCGTGCTCGCAGAGCGCCAGCGCGCGCGGCTGGAGGAGGACGGGCTGACCCAGCTGCTCACCGACGTGGAGCTCCCGTTGGTGGACGTCCTGGTGGAGATGGAGCGGGCCGGCGTACGGCTCGACGTATCGCGGCTGGCGAAGATCAGCGCGCGCTTCGACAAGCGTGCCACCGAGCTGGAGCGGCGCGTGTGGGAGCTCGCCGGCGAGGAGTTCACGATCGGCTCGCCGCAACAGCTGGCCCCGATCCTGTTCGACAAGCTGGGCCTGTCACGCAAACGGCGGGGCAAGACGGGCTTCTCCACGGACGCCCGCGTGCTGCAGGCGATTCGCGATGAGCACGAGATCGTGCCGGCGATCGAGGAGTGGCGCGAGGTCACCAAGCTCAAGTCGACCTATCTCGACGCGTTCCCCGAGCTGATCGCCCCGGACGGCCGGCTGCACACCACCTTCAACCAGACGGCCACCGCCACCGGGCGGCTGTCGAGCACCAACCCGAACCTGCAGAACATCCCGATCCGCACCGAGCAGGGTCGCGAGATCCGCGCCTGCTTCGTCGCCGAGAAGGGCAACCGGCTGATCTCGGCCGACTACTCGCAGGTCGAGCTGCGGCTGCTCGCCCACATCGCCGACGAGCCCGTCCTCAAGGAGATCTTCCGCCGCGGCGAGGACGTGCACACCGCCACCGCCGAGGCGATCCTGGGCGGGAAGACCGACCCGGGAACGCGCTCCAAGGCAAAGATGGTCAACTACGGGATCGTCTACGGCCTGTCCGCCTACGGTCTCGCCGATCGCCTGCAGATCCCGCAGGAGGAGGCGCAGGAGTTCATCGACCGCTACTTCGAGCGCTTCCCGAAGGTCAAGGAGTTCATCGAGAAGACCATCGAACGGGCCCGTGAGGAGGGCCACGTAACCACGCTCTTCGGGCGCATCCGGCGCGTGCCCGAGCTGCGCTCGCGCCAGTTCCAGACCCGCTCGCTGGGCGAACGCCTCGCTGTGAACATGGTTATTCAGGGGACCGCGGCGGACATCATCAAGCTGGCCATGGTGCGCGCGCGCAACAGCCTGCGCGAGGCCGGCCTGGAAACCCGGCTGGTCCTGCAGATCCACGACGAGCTCCTCTTCGAGGGACCCGAGTCCGAGGTCGAGCAGGCATCCGAGATCGTCACGCACGAGATGGCCGAGGCATTCGAGATGGACCCGCCGCTCGAGGTGGACCTCGGTGTGGGCCTGAACTGGCTCGAGGCCAAATGAGCAAGGAAGCCGCGGTTCTCCTGACGGTGGCCGCGGGCGGGTTGGTGGCCGCGCAGGCGCCGGCCAACAACGTGATTTCGAACCACGTTGGAAACCTCGGCGCCGCGCTGGTGAGCTTTGTCGTCGGGACCACGATCATCCTGCTGCTCACCTTCACGGTCGGAGGCGGGCTGTCGGGCGACGAGGGCGCGGAGCCGTCCGCCTGGTACTACTGGCTTCTCGGCGGCGTCGGCGGCGCGGCGATCGTGCTGGTCACGCTGATCACCGTGCGCGAGTTGGGGGCGGGAGGCGCGACCGCCGCGGTGATCGCCGGCCAGCTCGCCCTCTCGGTGTTCCTCGACCGCGCCGGGGTGCTCGGCCTCGACCAGCGCGCGATCACCTGGGAGAAGCTGCTCGGGATCGCCCTGCTTGCGGCGGGGACCGTGCTGATCGTCCGCGAGTGAGGGCCGGCGGCTCACTCGAGCGAGCCCTCCAGGCCGGCGCCGGTGGGGCGCCGGCCTACCCCCGGAGAGCCCTTCGCTGCGGCCCTCGGACGACTCGGTCCGAGGCGCGTCTCGAAGGTATGGATCGAGCGTAGTCGATAATCGATGATCCATTCCCCCGACCGGGTCGGAGAATCGGACCCGAGGGCGGCTGTGCCCGCCTTGCACGCGGATCATCGATTATCTAGGATCGCCGGCGGAGACGCGAAATCGGCGGAGGAGGAGCTCAGATGGCGGTCACCGGCGCGGGCGAAGAGGTGCTCGGCACCTTCCACGGAAGCGACGAGTTCCCGATCGAGTGGGAGGACGGCGAGAGGGACCTCTTCTGGATCTTCGACGACCTCCACTGCCCCAACCCGGTGTCGCCGCTGTTCTTCGACATCGGTGGCTGGTGGCTCACCTGTGACCACATGTTCCGGCGCTTCGGCACGCCCTTCGCATGCGACTGGATAGCCAAGGAGATCAACGGCTACGTCTACACGGCCGCCGTGCCCGCCGACCCCTCGATCCACTCCGAGGCCACCGAGTACCAGTCTCGCTACGTCCCCCGAGTGCCGCGCGACCCCGGCCACGCCGAGAAGATCGGCGGGTATCTCGGCTGGGTGCTGCCCCACTACGCCGAGAACTTCCTCGACTGGTGGGGCGAGCGGCTGCGCCCCGAGATCGAGCGCAACTTCGAGTACCTCGACACCTTCGACACCGAAGGCGCCTCGTTCCTCGATATGGCCGTCCTCCTGGAGGACGCGATCGACATCCACGATCGCCACTGGAAGATCCATTGGATGCTGAACTTCGCCCAGTTCGCCTCCACCCAGGCACTCAACGGGCTGCTGGAGGAGGAGAAGGGCGAGGCCGCGGCCGCGCTGATGGGCCGCCTCCAGAGCTCGGTGGCCGACCGCAACTGGGACTCGATCGAGGACCTCTGGAAGATGAAGGAGGAGATCAAGGGCGAGGCCGAGCTCTCCGCCGCGTTCGAGGGCGACACCGCCGCCGAGGTCAGCGCGGCGCTCGCGGCCTCGGAGCGTGGGCGGCGCTTCGTGGAGGAGCGGGTCGAGCCGCACCAGCGCGCGTACGGCTACAAGGCGATCTGGTCGCACGAGTTCGCGTTCCGGACCTGGGTCGAGGATCCGGCGCCGATGATCGAGGCGATCAAGGGCTACCTCGCCACCGACTACGACTACCCGTCCAACATCGCCGCCGTCCGAGACGACCTCGAGGCGGCCAAGGCCGAGGCGCTCGACGGCGTGGGGGGCGGCGAGCTGAGCGCGGCACTCGAGCGCTCCCTGAGTATGAACCCGCTCACGCCGGACCACCACTTCTACATCGACCAGGGCACGAACGCCCGGCTGCGCCTGGTGGCGATGACGATCGGGCGCAAGCTGGTGGAGGCCGGCGCGCTGGACGATCCCGAGGACGTGATGTACCTCCGTTACAACGAGCTGCGCCTGCTGATGGCCGATCAGTCGTCGCTCGACGCCCGCGACCTGGTGGGCGATCGCCGTGACTATCTCGAGGAGGCCTCGGCCAAGCGCCCGCCTTCGTGGGTGGGCACGGCCACGCAGCCGGCGCTCGACTTCCCCTACAACGCGCTGTGGGGCTTCCCGGAGAAATTCCACGCCGGCGAGCCGGCGACCACGGGCGAGGTCAAGGGCCTGGCAGCCTCGCCCGGCGTGGTCGAGGGCCCGGCGCGCCTGGTGCACTCGCTCGACGAGTTCGACCAGGTCAAGGACGGCGAAATCCTCGTCTGTCGCATGACCAACCCCGCCTGGGTCGTGCTGTTCACGAAGATCACCGGCCTGGTCACGGAGGCCGGCGGCGCGGTCTCGCACCCGGCGGTGGTGGCGCGCGAGTTCGGCATCCCGGCGGTCGTGGGCACCACCAACGCCGGCGAGCGGATCGCCACCGGCGACCGCATCCGGGTCAACGGCACCACGGGCGTGGTCGAGCTCCTCGCCTGACGTGGGAGTGATCGAGCCCGAGTGGATTGCGCCGGTCACCCTCGAGGAGGCGATCGCCGTGCGCGGAGAGCGCGGCGATGACGCCACGGTGCTCGCTGGGGGCACCTTCCTCGCCATCCTGATGAACCAGGACCTGATCGCGCCGGAAGCGCTGCTGTCGCTGGGCGCTGTGCGCGGCATCGACTACGTGGAGGAGGTCGAGGGCGAGCTGCGACTCGGGGCCATGGCGCGCCACCGGGATGTCGTGCGCTCCGCAGTCGTGCGTGAAGGCTGGCCCGTCCTGGCCCGCGCCTTCTCGCTCGTGGCCAGCCCACGCGTGCGCAACCAGGCGACGGTGGGGGGCGTGCTCGCCGACGCCGACTACGCCTCCGATCCGCCGGCGGTGCTCGCCGCGCTCGGGGCGCGGGCGGTGCTGCGCTCCGGCCGCGGCACGCGCACGGTGTCAATAGGCGAGCTGATCCTGGGCTTCTACGAGACGTGCATCGAGCCGGACGAGCTCCTGGTGGAGGTCCGAGTGCCGCCCTGCGCGCCGCGGGCCGTGTACCGGAAGTTCCGCTCGCGTTCGAGCGAGGACCGGCCCTGCGTGGCGGTGGCCGCCGCGCTCGGCGACGACGGCCTGAGAGTTGTGGTCGGCGCGGTGTCCGACCGCCCGCGCGAGCTGCCCGACGCCCTGGCTCTCGCGGGCAATGGCGCCCCGGGGCCAGGCGAGAACGCCGAGATCGCCCGCCGCTACGCCCGCGAGATCGACCCCCTGGACGACTCGCGCGGCTCGTCTGCCTACCGGCGGCGGATCATCGAGGTCGAGGTGCGGCGCGCGCTGGAGGCGCTCGCGTGAGCGATCCGCGCGTGAACGGGACGATCCGCTACGCCCAGGACGTGGAGCTGCCCGGCGCCTGGCACGCGGCCTTCGTCCGTTCGCCGCATCCGCATGCGCGGGTCCGCTCGGTCGATGCCTCAGCCCTCCCGGCCGACACGGTCGCGCTGCTCGGTGCGGACGTGGCGGGCCTCGGCCGCTACGGCTGCCAGCTCAAGGATCAGGACGTCCTGGCGTCGACCGCGCGCTTCGCCGGCGACATCGTCGCCGCGGTGGCGGCGCCCACACCGGCGCTCGCGCGTGCCGCGGCCGAGCTGGTCGAGGTCGACTACGAGGAGCTGCCCGCAGTGCTCGACCCCCTCTCCGCCGTGGCCGCCGGGGCGCCCCTCGTGCATCCTGAGGCGGGCTCGTCGGCTGAGGACGCCGTCTCGATCGGGGTGCGGCCTCTGGCGCAGACCAACGTCTGCCACCGCTTCCGCCTGATCCACGGCGACGTGGAGGAGGGCTTCCGCGGCGCGGCGGTGGTGGTCGAGGAGACCTTCCGCGTCGCCGGCGCGCCAGCACGCGCCGATGGAGCCCCACGCGAGCGCCGCGCGCTGGCTCGACGATGGCCGCCTGGAGCTCTTCACCGGCACCCAGACCCCGTTCAACCTGCGCGCCGACCTCGCCGGGATGCTGCGCATGGACGAGGAGCAGATCCGGGTCGTGGCACCGCCGATGGGCGGGTCCTTCGGGGCCAAGACCTTCACCCGCCTGGAGGCCGTGGTGGCCTGCCTCGCCCGCAAGGCCGGCCGTCCGGTCAAGGCCGTGCTCGACCGCGCCGAGGAGTGGCTCACGCTCAACCGGCACCCGGCGGTGGTGCGGGTACGGATCGGCGCCGGCCTCGACGGGACCCTGGTGGCCAAGCAGCTCGACTGCTGGGTCGACACCGGCGCCTACGCGGACTGCGGGCCGGGGGTGGCCACGAAGCTCGGCTACGCCGGCGTGGGGCCCTACCGCATCCCGCACGTCCGCGTGGACTCGCTCGCGGTCTACACCAACCTGCCCCCCAACGGGGCCTTCCGCGGCTACGGCGCCACTCAGTCGGTGTGGGCTTCGGAGCGCGCGATGGACCTGCTCGCCGAGCGGGTCGGAATGAGCCCACTGGAGCTCCGCCGCCGGAACCTGCTGCGTGACGGCGACCGCTTTGCCACCGGCGAGGTGATGCACGACGTGCATTTCGACGAGTGCCTCCAGGCCGCCGCCGACGCCGTCGACTACGAGCGCGACCCGCACGGCAAGGGGCTCTGCGTGCTTCTCAAGGGAATGCAGACGCCGAGCCGCGCCGCGATCGCCGTCGAGCGGGCGCCCGTGGGCTACGTGATTCGCTGCGCGTCGTGCGAGATGGGCCAGGGCGTGCGCGAGTCGCTGCGCCTGACGGGAGCCGAGCTGCTCGGCTGCGAGCCCGGTCAGATCGAGGTGCCCGACCCGGACACCGACAGCGCTCCCTATGACACCCGCACGACCTCCAGCCGCTCGACTCACATGATGGGCCGCGCGCTGACCGAGGCCGTGGCCGATCTCAAACGAAACGGAGGCGAGCGCGGCTACGGCGAGGTGGTCAACGAGGGCGGGCTCGACCCGGACACGGGTCAGGGGGTCGCCTCGACCCACTGGCACCAGGGTGCAGCCGCGGCGCAGGTGCTGGTGGACGAGGAGACCGGCGAGGTCTCGGTCGAGCGGCTGCATGCGGCGGTCTACGCCGGCCGCGTGGTCGACCGCAAGGGGGCCGAGCTCCAGAACGAGGGCTCGATGATCATGGGCCTCGGCACCGCCCTGCTCGAGCAGGTGGATCACGCCGACGGCCAGCTCACGGGCACCAACCTGTCGGACTACAACGTGCCGGCAATCCGCGACCTCCCCGGGCGCCTCACCCATCAGCTCGTCGAGAGCGAGGGGGCGGACGCGCACGGCCTCGGCGAGACCGCCCTGCCGCCGGTGCCCGCGGCGATCGGCAACGCCCTCGGCTCGCTCGGACTCAGGCTCACCGAGCTGCCCATGACCGCCGAGCGCGTTCTCGCAGCCGCCGACGCCCGCCGGCCGAAGGTCGCCCGATGATCGTCGAGCTGCTGCTGAACGGCCGGGGAGCCGAGCTCGACACGAGCAGCAACGAGACGCTGCTCGCAACGTTGAGGCGAGAGGGGCTCTTGAGCGTCCGCGCCACCTGCGGGATCGGCGTGTGCGGCGCCTGCACCGTGCTGCTCGACGGCGAGCCGGTATCGGGTTGCTTGCTGCTCACCGCCCAGGCGGCGGGCCGTGAGGTCACCACGGTGGAGGGCCTGGACCCGGACGATCCCGTCCCGGCCGCATTTGGGGAGGCGCGGGCGTTCCAGTGCGGCTACTGCACGCCCGGCATGGTTCTCACGGCGTCCAGCCTGCTCCGCGAGGTGCCCCGGCCGAGCGACGACGAGATCGCGGAGGCGCTTGGCGGCAACCTGTGCCGCTGCGGGTGTTACGTGAAGATCGCCGAGGCCGTGAGGAGGGCGGCGGCGTGAGGCTCGTGACCTACGACGCCGGCGACGGGCCCCGGGTCGGGATGCTCGAGGGCGATGAGGTGGCCGACCTCGGCTTCGACGGCGACATGGTTGCCTTCATCGAGGCGGGCGCGCCGGCGGACCAGCGCCGTCCCGTGGGACCGGCCAAGCTGCTGGCGCCGCTGCGGCCGCGCTCGATGCGCGACTTCCTCGCCTTCGAGGGCCACCTCAAGGGAGCGCTCAGCCGCCTCGGCCGTGAGATCCCCGACGAGTGGTACGAGGTGCCCGCCTACTACAAGGGCATGCCCGACACCGTGATCGGACCCGAGGCGACGATCCCCTGGCCGCCCTGGACCGACCGGCTCGACCACGAACTGGAGCTGGCCGCGGTGATCGGGCGGCGCTGCCGCGACGTCCCTGCGAAGGAGGCCGAGGCCTGCATCTTCGGCTACACGATCTGGAACGACGTCTCGGCGCGCGACGTGCAGGCCCGCGAGCTCCCCGTGGGAATGGGGCCGGGCAAGGCCAAGGACTGGGACGGTTCGAACGTGCTCGGTCCCTGTCTGGTCACCGCGGACGAGCTCGGGAGCGCCGGGGTGGGAATGCGCGTGAGCGTCAACGGCGAGCTGTGGGGCGAGGACACCAGCGCGAGCATGCACCATCGCTTCGCTGACATGATCGCCTACTCGTCGCGCAGCCAGACCCTCTATCCGGGCGAGCTGCTGGGCTCCGGCACCGCGGCCGGAGGGTCGGGCCTGGAGCTCGACCGCCGCCTCGAGCCCGGGGACGTGGTGGAGCTCGAGATCGACGGCATCGGCGTTCTGAGAAATCCGATAGGAGCGAAGGGAGAAGCCTGATGGCCTACGTGGTGTCCGCGCTGTGGCGCGCGAAGGAGGGCGAGGAGGAGCGGATCGTCCGCGTGATCGAGGAGATGACTGAGCCCTCCCGGGCGGAGCCCGGCAACCTCTTCTACCAGGCCCACCGCAGCCCTGAGGACCCGCGGCTCTTCTACCTCTACGAGCAGTACGCCGACGAGGGTGGCTACGAGGCCCACATGAACTCGGAGCACTTCCAGCGGTTGGTGGTGGGGGAGGCGATCCCTCACCTGGAGTCACGCGAGCGCGCGTTCTACGACACGATGATCGACGAGGCCGGGGGTCTGCGATGAAGCTGGAGAACGAGTTCACCGTCCCCGCCTCGGTGGAGGAGGCTTGGGCTGTTCTGCTCGACGTCGAGCGCGTGGCGCCGTGTCTTCCCGGCGCGACCATCGAGAGCTCGGAGGGCGACAGCTTCAAGGGCATGATGAAGGTGAGGATCGGCCCGATCGCGGCGACCTACAACGGGACCATCGAGATCGCCGAGGCCGACGAGTCCGCCCGGCGGGCGGTGATGCGTGCCAAGGCGCGCGACGCCAAGGGGCGCGGGAGCGCCGAGGCCACGATCACCTCGACGATGGCCGAGGTGGCCGACGGCACGCATGTGACCGTCGAGACCGACCTGCGGGTCACCGGCCCGGCCGCCCAGTTCGGCCGCGGCGTGATGCAGGAGGTGAGCGCGAAGATGATGGACCGCTTCGCCGACTGCCTCGCCACGCAGATGGGCGGCGGCGAGGCTGCGGCCGCGGCCCCGGCGCCGCCCGAGGCGGATGCCCCAGCCGCGCCCGAGGTCCCGACCGCCGCCCCGCTGCCCGACGACGTGCCCGCGCCTCCCCCGAGCGAGACCGAGGTTCGCCTGCCGGGCGGAGCGACGGCTCCGCTGGAAGCCGAGCGCCCGACCGAGGAGGTGCTCGACCTCGGCGAGCTGAGCGGCGGCGCCGTGATGAAGCGCGTCCTGCCGTCGGCCGCCGGGATCGCGCTGGCCGTGGGGGTGGCGGTCGTCGTCCTGCGGAGGCTCAGGAGATGACCGAGCCCGCGGCCACTGAGACGATGCCGTTCCGGCGCAGCAACCTGCGCGAGCAGATCAAGGACGTGATCCTGCAGCGCATCGTCGAGGGCGTCTATGAGCCGGGCAGCCGGCTCGTCGAGACCCGCATCGCGCAGGAGCTGGGGGTCAGCCAGGCGCCGGTCCGCGAGGCGCTGCGGGACCTCGAGCAGCTCGGCTGCGTGGTGCACGAGCCCTACCGCGGCTGTTCGGTCCGGGCGTTCTCCGCGGCGGAGCTGATGGACGCCTTTCCCGGTGCGGGCGGCGCTCGAGGCCCTGGCCGCGCGGCTGGCCGCGGAGCGGATCACCGAGGTCGAGCTAGACGAGCTCGACGAGCTGATCGAGCGCATGCGCGCGGCGGCGCGAGCTGGCGACGCTCACGAGCAGTCCCAGGCCAACGCCTCCTTCCACGCCACGATCGTGCGCGCCTCGGGCAACCAGACGCTGCTGCACCAGTGGAGCATGCTCGAGCCCTACTCGCGCACTTACCTGACGGTGTCGCGCCCGGGCACTGACCTGATCACGCTCTCCGAGCGTCACCGGCCCATCGTCGAAGCCCTGCGCCGGCGCGACCCGGAGGGGGCCGCGCAGGCGATGCACGACCACCTGATGGGCGCGGCCGAGCTGCTGCGCTCGAGCGGGGAGGCAGGCGAGGCTTGAGGCGCATCGTGGATCTCTCGATGCCGGTTCACGCGGACATGCTCACCTTCCCGCGTGTGCCGCCGCCGGCACTGGCAGTGCTCGAGACGCACGAGCAGTTCGCGGAGCGGATCGGCGCGGCCGAGTTCGGCGTGACCTCGCTCACCGCCCACTGCCTCGTGGTGCAGGACGACCACGTGGGCACGCACTGCGACGCACGGCGCCACATCGTGCCCGACGCCGGTGGGCCCGAGACGATCCCGCTCGAGTGGTGCGTGGCCGACGGCGTGCTGCTCGACTTCACCGATGCGGAGAGCGGCCACGGGATCACGGCCGCCGAGGTCGAGGCCGAGCTCGAGCGCATCGACTACACGCTCAAGGAGCGCGACATCGTCGTGATTCACAGCGGGGCCGGCGCGTACAACACCGAGGAGCGCTACAAGACCGACCACTGCGGGATGACCGCTGAGGCCACCCGCTGGCTGATCGAGCGCGGCGTGCGGATGATGGGGATCGACGCCATCACCTTCGATCCTCCGGTGTGGGCGATGTTCGAGCGCAAGCAGTTCTGGGAGGCCCACCGGGTGATGTGGGACGAGGACTACTGGCACCTCGAGAACCTGATGAACCTCGAGCAGATCGGCCGGCCGCACGGCTTCCAGCTGGTCGTCCTGCCGGTCAAGTGGGTGGGCACGACGGCCTCGCCGGTGCGGGCGATCGCGATCGTGGACGAATGAGCGTGCTGCGCTTCTCCGAGCCGGACTGCCGGGTGGTCGACGCGGCCGGCGGAAAGGGCGCGTCGCTGGCCCGCATGGCCGAGCTTGGGCTGCCGGTGCCGCCGGGCTTCGTGGTCGCGGCGAGCGCGCTCGCGGACAGCCTGCCGGACGGCGGCGACGAAGTTGCGGCGGCTGCTGGCCGAGGGTGCCAGCGCCGAGGCGGCAGCGAGCGCACAGGCGCTGGTGCAGGCCCTCGAGCCCGCGGCCGAGCTCGTGGAGCACGGTGGAGCGCGCCTACGCCGAGCTGGGCGAGGAGGTGCCCGTGGCCGTGCGCTCGAGCGCGTGCGCCGAGGACTCCGAGGCCGCCAGCTACGCCGGCCAGCAGGAGACCTATCTGCACGTGCGCGGCGCCGCCGACGTGATGAGCCGGGTGCGCGACTGCTGGGCCTCGTTCTTCTCCGAGCGGGCGCTCTTCTACAGGGAGCGCAAGGGCTCGTTGGAGGACATCGCCATGGCCGTGGTGGTGCAGCGCATGGTGGCCGCGGACGTGGCGGGGGTCCTGTTCACCGTCGATCCGGTCCGGCGCCGTCGTGACCGCATGATCGTGGAGGCGGTGTTCGGCCTCGGCGAGTCGGCCGTGTCCGGTGAGGTCACGCCGGACCACTTCGTCCTGTCGCGCGAGGGCGAGGTCAAGAAGGAGCAGCTCGCGGTGCAGCCCTTCGCCGTCGTCAGCGCGCCGGAGGGCGGGACCGCCGAGCGCGAGCTCTCCTCAGAGGAGGGCGGTGCGCCCACGCTCGACGCCGAGACGCTGCGGGCGCTCGCGGGCCTGGGCGCCGGGCTCGAGGAGCGGCTCGGGGGGCCGCAGGACATCGAGTGGGCTCTCGAGGACGGCGAGCTGTATGTGCTCCAGGCGCGGCCGGTGACCACATGAGCGACCTGGTCGAGCGGGCGCGAGCCTGGATGGAGGAGGTCCATCCCCACTATCCGCACATGGAGCGCGCGCTCCACTGGGCCGACCGGCTCGACCCGGACGCGAGCGAGGCGGTGCGCATCGCCGCCGTGACCCACGACGCCGAACGGGCCTATCCCGAGGCCGAGATCCGCTGGGACTCGGCCGTCTCGTGGGACGACCCCGAGTACAACCGCTGGCATCAGGACCGCTGCGCCGAGATCGTGGCGGAGTGGCTGCGCGAGCAGGGTGCCGACCCCACGCTGACGGGCGAGGTCGAGGCGCTCGTGCGCGTGCACGAGGAGGGCGGCTGGCCCGAGGCCGACGTGGTCCAGGCGGCCGATTCGCTCTCGTTCCTCGAGACGATGATCGGCCTGGTTGCCGACTGGGTGCAGTCGGGTCGCACCTCCCGGGAGCGGGCCGCGGGCAAGGTCCGTCACTCGCTCGATCGGATCTCCACCTCGTTGCCGAGGGCGCGCGAGGAGGCGGCCCCGCTGGTCGCGGCCGCCCTGCAGCGCCTGGCCGCGGTGCCGGCGCCGGACGAGGTGCTCTCGGCGATCGGCCTGGTGCGCCGCGGGCGCGTGTTCTCCCTGGCGCGCGACCGCTTCCCGCGGATGCCGCTGTTCGCTGGACACCCCAGCTTCGAGGTGCTCGCCTACCGCACGCCGCAGGGAATCCGTGCCGCCGGCGACCAGCCGTGGGGGCCCGGCAACGAGGCCGGCCTGGGCTACATGTCGGAGCTGGTGATCGGCACCACCCACAGCGGCGCCCACATCGACGCCCATGCCCACATGACGATCGGGGACGGCGACCGCTGGAACGGCGGGGCGGCGGCCGAGCACCTCGGCGACTTCGGCCCGTTGCGGGGCGACGCCACCGAGATTCCGCCGCTGTGGCGCCGCGGCGTGCTCTACGACGTTCCGGCCCACCGCGGGGTGCCCTTCCTGGGCCGTGGCGAGGCCGTCTCGGCCGCGGAGCTGGAGGCGATCGAGGAGTCAACCGGGGCGGCGGCCGGGGCCGGGCGACGTGGCCCTCGTGCGCACCGGCTACATGCGCCACTGGCCCGACGAGGAGCGGATGGCCGAGCACCGCGGTCCCGGTCCGGACCTGTCGGCCGCCCGCCTGCTTGCCGACCGGGGCGTGGTGGCCACGGGCTCGGACACCGAGACCTACGAGGTTCAGCCTGCGCCCGACGCCGGTGAGCCCTCGAACCCGCAGCCGGTGCACACGCTGCTCCTGATCGAACGGGGGATCTACATCATGGAAAGCCTCGACCTGGAGGGGCTCGCGGCCGCGGGAGCCCGCGAGTTCCTGTTCGTGGCCCTGCCGCTCTCGATCCGCGGCGCAACCGGCTCGATGATCGACCCCGTGGCGGTGGTCTAGCTGCGCGCGCTCGTCGTGCACGAGCCGCACCGCTTCTCGGTTGAGGATGTCCCGCGCCCGGAGCCGGGACCGTTCGAGGTGCTCTGCCGGGTCAAGGCGGTGGCCATCTGCGGCACCGACCCGCACATCATCGCCGGCGACTATCCGGGCTTCTGGCCCAAGGACTTCCCCTTCATCCCCGGGTCACGAGTGGGTGGGGGAGGTGGTGGAGCTGGGGCCGGGCGCTTCGGACCTCGGCTGGGAGCCCGGCACGCGCGTGGCCGGCACCTCGCACGCCGGCTGCGGCTACTGCCGCCTGTGCGTGGAGGGCCGCTACAACATCTGCGAGAACTTCGGCAACGAGCGCCTTCACCGCCAGTACGGGCACTACACCCAGGGCTCCTACGCCGACTACGTGGTCCACTCGGTCAAGAGCGTGTTCGCGGTTCCGGACTCGCTCTCAGACGAGGAGGCGGCGATGCTCGACCCCACCTCGATCGCCCTGCACACCGTCAAGCGCGGTGGCCACGCGCCGGGCGACACCGTGGCGGTGGTCGGTCCCGGCGTGATGGGGCTGCTCGTGGCCGAGTGCGCCCGCGCGCTCGGCGCGGCCCGCGTGATCGTCGTGGGCCGCGGCGCCCGCCTCGCCAAAGCGGACGAGCTGGGCCACGAGACGGTCGACTTCACCGCCGAGGACATGGTCGAGGCCCTGCGCGAGCGGACCGGCGGCCGCGGCCCGGACGTGGCCCTCGAGTGCTCCGGGGATCCGGCCGCGGTCGGTCAGTGCATCGAGGCCGTCCGCAAGGGCGGGCGGATCGCTGTGATCGGGATCCCGCTCGAGCCGTCATCGATACCCCTGCGGCGTCTCGTGCTGGACGAGGTGGAGCTCACCGGCGTTCGCGCCGCGGCTGGCGAGATGCCCGAGGCGATCGCGATGGTGGCGGCGGGGCGGCTGCGGCTGAAGGACCTCGTGACGCATCGCTTCGCGCTCGAGGACTTCGCCGACGCCTACCGCGTCTTCACCGAGCGCGAGGACGGCGCCCTCAAGGTGATCGTGCGTCCGTGAAGGGTGTCGCGCTCTTGGCCGCCCTGTTTCTCGGCGCACTCGCCCTGCGCCCCCAGCTGGTGGGCGTCGGCCCGCTACTTCCCGAGATCGACGAGGACCTCGACGTCTCGCATGCGGTTGCCGGCCTGCTCGGCACGATCCCGGTGCTGTGCATGGGACTGTTCGCTCCCCCGGCGGCCTACGTCGCCGCGCGGCTGGGCACGCGCGGCGCGATCGGCGCCTGCCTGGCGGGAATCGCGGCGTTCGGGATCGCGCGCGCCGTGGCGCCGGGGGCGCCGCTGGTGCTGGCGCTCACCTTCCCCATCGGCGTGGGAATGGGCCTGGCCGGCGCGCTGATGCCGGTGGCGGTCAAGCAGCGCTTCGCCGACCGCCCGGCGTTCGCCAGCGGTGTGTACACCACGGGGATCAACATGGGCGCGGCGCTCTCGTCGGCGCTGGCCGTGCCGATCGCCGCGTCCTGGGGCGGCTGGCGCGCGGCGCTCATGGCCTTCTCGATCTGCACGATCCTCTTCTTCGCCGGCTGGCTGTTTTTCACCCCGGCCGAGCGCGAACGGGTCCAGGCCGAGCCGCCGCCGCGCCTGCCCTGGGGCCGCCGCGTGGTATGGGCGCTGGCCGGCGTGTTCGCACTGCAGTCGATCGTCTACTACGGCCTCGTGTCCTGGATGCCCGACTCCTTCCAGGAGCGCGGCTGGAGCGACACGGAGGCGGGGGCGCTGCTGGCGGTGATGGCCATCGCCGCGCTGCCCAGCGGCCTGCTCGTGCCCTGGCTGGCCGACCGCGGTGGCTCACGGCGCCAGTGGCTCACGCTCTGCGCAGGCTCGCTCTTCGTGGCCACCGTCGGGATCGCGGCGCTGCCCGGGGGCGGCTTCCTGTGGGCCATCCTGGCCGGCCTGGGGATCGGCGCGACCTTCCCGCTCACCATGACCCTGCCGCTCGACGTGGCCGGCAACCCGGCCGACACCGGCGCAGTGGTGGGCCTGATGCTGGGCGCCGGCTACACCATCACCGCGGTCGGCCCGATCATGCTCGGGGCGGTGCGCGACGCCACCGGCTCGTTCTCGACGAGCCTGTGGGTGCTCGTGGCGGTGGCCGCCGGGTTCGTGGCCTCGGTGCTGCCCCTGTCGCCGCGGCGACTGCGACCGCCCGAGCGCCTGCGAGGGCGGAGGTTGTGGCGCCGTGAGCCTCGAGCCGGTGTTCCTGTCGTGCGCTCTCACCGGGGGCATGAGCGTGCCCGGCCAGAGCGCCGCGATACCGGTCACGCCGGAGGAGATCGTCGACTCGGCGGCGGGCGCGTCCGCCGCGGGCGCCGCCATCGTCCACGTCCACGTCCGCGAGCCGGAGACCGGCAAGCCCGTGGCCGACCTCGGCCTGTTCCGCGAGGTGCTCGCCGGGATCGGCGAGCGCTGCGACGCAATCGTCCAACCCACGAGCGGCGGCGGCGTGGGCATGACGATCGAGGAGCGCGCCCGTGTCGTCACCGAGTGCCGGCCGGAGATGGCCACCTTCAACTGCGGCAGCTTCAACTTCGGGATCTTCGGTGTCCACCACCGCCCGGAGATGGCCGACTGGGAGATCGAGTACCTGGAGTCGACCCGCGACTACGTGTTTCGCAACACCTTCCGAGACCTCTACCGGCTGTCCGAGCTGTTTCGCGAGGCGGGCACCAGGCCGGAGTACGAGGTCTACGACGTCGGACACCTCTACAACCTGCATCACCTGGCCGAGCAGGGCCTCGTGGACTTCCCCTTCCACGTCCAGTTCGTGCTCGGCGTCCTGGGCGCCAACGCGGCCTCGATCGACCAGCTGGTCCACATGCGGCAGACGGCGACCGGCGCTCTTCGGCGCCGATCGCTTCACCTGGTCGGCGGCCGGCGTCGGCTATCCGGGCCAGTTCCACCTTGCGGCCAGCGCGCTGATGATGGGAGGGCACATGCGGGTGGGCCTCGAGGACAACCTGCGGGTGACCGCGGACAGGCGCGCCGGATCGAACGCGGAGCTGGTGGAGAAGGCGGTGACGCTGGCGCCGCTGCTCGACCGGCGGCCCGTGGATGCGGCCGAGGCGCGCGGGCTGCTCGGCCTGCCCGCCCGCCCATTAGGAGGACGACAGGCCGCGCGGGTACAACCAGATAATGGGCCGAATGAGCGATCCCTGGTCGAGCGGCGGCGAGGACACCCGCGCTGAGGTGCGGGAGATCTTCGCGCAGCATGCCGACCGCGCTGCCGCCTCAGGACAGGCGGCCGGCGGCGCTGACCGTCACAGGCCGCTGCCCGGGTTCCTCAGCCTCCCGGGCCGCATCTGGCGGGTGCTGCCGCGCGCCGGAAAGATCGCGCTCGGCGCGTTCCTGGCCGCGGCGGCCGTCGCGCTGGTGCTGCT
This sequence comes from uncultured Thermoleophilaceae bacterium, assembly GCA_963733655.1. Taxonomy (GTDB): domain Bacteria; phylum Actinomycetota; class Thermoleophilia; order Solirubrobacterales; family Thermoleophilaceae; genus JACVRW01. The sequence continues at coordinate 79,836 of CAVTEX010000005.1, read as the reverse complement.
CCTGCCGTCCGCGCTCGACAACGCCGGCGAGAACCGCGAGAACCAGCGCCGCGCCGCCGCAGCCAACCTCGAGCGCATCCGGCTCGAACTGGTCGAGGAGCAGCGCCCGCGCCGCGCCACGCTGCCGCTGCCGCTACAGGTCAGCGACCTGGAGGCCGCGGTGGGCACCGACTTCGAGAGCCGGGTCCGCGCCGGCGACCTCGACGGCCCTGCCGGTGAGACCAGCTGCCGGCCGGTGGAGGGGCGTCAGCGCGGCGGCGCCACCGTCTTCACCTGCCTGGCGCGGCAGGGCAGCTCGAGCGGCGTCTACGGCGATCGCCGGCTGGTAAGCGGCTATCGCTTCCGCGCGCGTGTGATCAGCGCGAGTGGCGCAGCGGCCTGGTGCAAGGAGAACCCGCAGCCGCTGCACGCCGACCAGGAGGAGTTCGTGGTCGTGCCGCTCTCGAAGGCCTGCACCGGTTAGGCGGCCAGCTGCTGCGCCGAGGTCCGGCGACTGGCCTGCCCGGGGGGCGCGGCTCCGGCGAACTCCGGCGGAGCGATCGCCAAGTAGTGGCCGAACGACCAGTCCACGAAGCGCTTCCACGCCATCGCGCCGACCGCCCGGTTGAGCAGCCGTGGCGGCACGCGCGGAACGGCACGCTGGGCGGCGAGCATGCACTCGAACTTCCAGTTGTGTGAGGCCGAGAAGTCGCCGTAGCTCACGAGCGCCTGTGCCGTGGTCTGGCGGCCCTGCACCACCTCGCGCAGCTCCCGCCCGCAGGCGATCCCGAAGTACAGCGCGGTGCGGATGCCCTCGGCGGTGAGCGGCAGGCAGTGGCCGGCGGAGTCACCGCAGAAGAAGATGCCGTCGTCCGTCGCGGCGCGCAGCCGGTGCGGGATCCAGTTGCCCTGGTAGCGCACCGGGTCCCGCTCGAGGTCCTCGGCCAGGAGCACGGTGGTGTCCTTGACGTGGAAGCGCGGGTCGAACGAGCCGACGCCGATGCGCAGCTCCTCGCCGGCCGGGAAGCTCCAGCCGTAGCCGGCGGGCACGTAGCGGCGGTCGATCCACAGCTCCATGTCGTCGCCCGCTGCCGCACGGGTGCACCTCGAGCCCGCGCGAGAGCGGAGCGTCGGGCGGCTGGTAGCCGCTGCCGAGCACCCGGCGCCAGCCGAGCGCGTCGACGATCAGTGGCGCGCTGAGGTCGCCGCGGTCGGTGTGGACCACGTTGCCGCTGCGGCCGTCGACCTTGGCGGTCTCGAACTGCGCGTCGGACTGCTCCCAGAGCAGGCGGCACAGCTCCGGGTAGTCGAAGGTTGAAAAGGTCCAGGGCAGGTCGAACCTCGACGTGCCGAACGGCGTGTGCAGAACGAGGCGCCCGAAGGTCTGCCGATGAGAGCCCATCAGCCCCAGCACGCGCAGCCACTCCGTGGGAATTCCGCAGGCGGAGGTCTGGCGCTCGCCGATCTCGTAGCGGTCGACCACGAGCACCCGCGCCCCGCTTCCGCTCAGCTCGCGCGCCACAGCGAGGCCCGCGAAGCTCGCGCCGCAGACGAGCACGTCGTAGTCCCCCGAAAGGGGGGTGCGCTCGGCACCGCGGAGGGTGCGTCGAACGGGCATACCGAGGGCAGGGTACTCACCGGCAGATGATCGCTAGGCTTGTCCGCTGCGTGCCGGAACTACAGACTGCTACTGAACCTCGCGCCGTCGAGGGCTCGGGGGGGCTGCTCCTCGAGATCGACGGCCAGATCGTCCCCAACTACGACGCCACCATCGTCCCCTTCGACGAGGGAGACGTCGTGTCCGGAAAGGTCGTGCGCATCGACCAGGACGAGGTCCTGGTCGACATCGGCTACAAGAGCGAGGGCGTCATTCCGATGAATGAGCTCTCGATCCGCAAGTCGGTCGATCCGCACGACGAGGTCGAGTTGGGGGAGGAGGTCGACGCCCTCGTCCTCACCAAGGAGGACCAGGACGGCCGCCTGCTGCTCTCCAAGAAGCGCGCCCGCTTCGAGAAGGCCTGGCGCAAGATCGAGGCCGCTGCCGAGTCGGGCGAGCCGGTCGAGGGCACCGTCATCGAGGTCGTCAAGGGCGGCCTCATCATCGATCTCGGGGTGCGCGGCTTCCTGCCCGCCTCGCTGGTCGACATCCGCCGCGTGCAGAACCTCGACGAGTTCCTCGGCACGAAGATCGAGTGCAAGGTCATCGAGCTCAACCGCTCGCGCAACAACGTGGTGCTCTCGCGCCGCGCGGTGCTCGAGGAGGAGCGCAAGGAGGTCCGCCAGCAGATCCTCGACCGCCTGCAGCCGGGGATGGTCGTGGAGGGCGCGATCTCGAACATCGTCGACTTCGGCGCCTTCGTCGACCTGGACGGCATCGACGGCCTGATTCATATCTCTGAGCTGTCCTGGTCGCATGTCAACCACCCGTCGGAGATCCTCTCGATCGGCGACGTGGTGCCGGTCAAGGTGCTCGACATCGACCGCGACCGCCAGCGCATCTCCCTGGGTCTCAAGCAGACCCAGGAGGACCCGTGGCAGCGCGTCATCGACACCTACCGGATCGGCGACGAGCTCGAGGGCAAGGTCACCAAGGTCGTGACCTTCGGCGCCTTCGTCGAGATCATGGACGGGGTCGAGGGGCTCGTGCACATCTCCGAGCTCGCCCACCATCACGTCGAGAACCCGCGCGAGATCGTCGAGCCGGGCCAGGACGTGCGCGTGAAGATCCTCGAGATCGACTCGGAGCGCCGCCGCCTGTCGCTGTCGGTCAAGCGAGTCGAGGAGCAGCTGGCCCACATCAAGTCCGCGGCCGCCGCCGGAGCCGCCGCGGCCGGCGTGCCCGAGGAGATCGGGGACGTGCCGGACCTGGGCCTCTCCGAGGATGTGTTCGCCGGGCCGCAGGTGAGCGGTGCGGACGACCTGCGCGCCGCGCTCTCGAGCGTCCAGGCGCCGGAGGAGGCCGCGGCGCCCGCCGAGGCCGAGCCCACCGAGGCCGAGCGCCGACGCCCGAGGCCACCGAGGCGGCTCCGGCGGCTGAGCCCACCGAGGCCGCTCCGGATGGCCGAGGCCCACCGAGGCCACCGCTCCGGAAGCGCAGGCCGAGGAGGCGCCGGCAGCCGAGGAACCTCCGGCGGCAGAGGAAGCCGCCGAGCCGGCTGCCGAGGGCACGGATTCGCCCGACCAGGCCGACGAGCAGCAGCCTTCCGAATAGTCCCGTGCCCGCCCCGGGTCGGGAGACCGTCCCGTTCGTCGGGCTGACCGGCGGGATGGGAGCGGGCAAGTCCGAGGCGCTGAGCGCGCTCGCGGAGCTTGGCGCCGCCACGCTCTCGACCGACGCGGTTGTACACGAGCTTCTGCTGTCAGACGACATGAGGGACGCCGTCGTGGAGCGGCTTGGCGCGGAGGTCGCACCGGACGGCACGCTCGACCGCACCCTGATCGCCGAGCGGGTGTTCGCCGACGACGAGGCGCGTGCGTGGCTGGAGGGCGTGCTGTGGCCGCGGGTGGGGGAGCGGGTCAACGCGTGGCGCGCGGCGGTCGAGACGGCCGACCCCGCCCCGCGTGCCGCCGTGGTGGAGGTCCCGCTCCTCTTCGAGTCCGGCATGGAGAAGGCCTTCGACGCGACGATCGCGGTGGTCGCCGAGGAGTCTGCTCCGGCGCGAACGGGCCTCGGCCCGGGGGCACGCCTCAACGGACGAGCGCGCCGGCCGCCAGCTCACGCAGGAGGAGAAAGCGCAAAGAGCGGACTTCCTGGTCCGCAACGACGGGTCGCTCGACGAGTTGAGGCAGGCACTGTCCCGCGTTCTTGCAAAACTCGACTCGACCGCCCCATGAGCTCACAAGCCGCCCGCATCGCCCGCCGGCGTACGCCGGCCCGGACGAGGCGCCGCCGCCTCGCTCTGCTCGTGACCGCGGCTGCCCTGGCGGGGGTCCTGTTCGCCGCGATCGCGGGCCTGGGCCCCCTCGGCGAGGCGGTCCGCGAGATCACGTTGCCGCTCCGCCACGACGACATCATTCGCCAGCAGGCCGCGGACAAGGACCTGGATCCCGCCCTGATCGCCGGGGTGATCTACGAGGAGTCGCGCTTCCGCGACCAGACCTCGCACGCGGGCGCCCGTGGCCTGATGCAGATCACGCCCGAGACGGCGGACTTCATCGCCCGCCACTCGGGCGGCAACCTGTTCACCCAGTCCGACCTCGCCACGCCGCAGATCAACATCGCGTACGGCACGTACTTCCTGCGCTACCTGCTCGACCACTACGACGGGGACGAGGAGGCGGCGCTCGCTGCCTACAACGCGGGCCTGACGAACGTGGACGGCTGGGTCGAGGAGGCCGGGGGCGTGGACGAGTTCGACGTTGGCCGCCACGTGCCCTTCCCCGAAACCCGGGCGTACGTCGAGAACGTCCAGGAGCGGCGCGACCAGTACCGCGACCACTACGGTGAAGAACTCGGTATCTGAGCGCGCTCGCGCTGGCGAGTCGCGTTGTTGTCGATATAGGGTGAGCCGGGCCTTGCCCGCCGGAGTTGCACCATCCCGCCGCGGCTTCCTCGCCGGAGCGAGCGGTCTGGCGCTCGCCGTCGCCGCGGGCGGCGGCACGGCCCTCGCCGGCCGGCCGAAGAAGAAACCCAGCCTGCGCGGCGGGCGCTTCGGCGAGGGCGTGATCTCCGGCGACCCGTCGCCGGACGCGATCACGCTCTGGACGCGTCTGACCGACGTGGAGGGCAGCGGCACGGTCGAGCTCGAGGTGGCCCGCGACCGCGGTTTTCGCAAGGTCGTCAGCCGTGACCTGATCAAGACCTCGCCCGGCGTCGGCTGGTCCGTCAAGGCCCGCGTGGCCGGTCTCGATCCCCACGAGCAGTACTGGTACCGCTTCTCCACGCGCGGCGAGGAGAGCGAGGTGGGCCGTTTCCGCACGGCGCTGCCACCTGACTCGCGCCAGCCGGTGCGCTTCGCCTTCTTCTCCTGCCAGGAGTACTCGTTCGGCTACTTCAACGCGCACGCGCTGCTGGCCACGGAGGACGTGGACTTCGTGGTCAACCTGGGCGACTACATCTACGCCGAGGCCTACTACCGGCCTGGGGACGCGTTCGCCGGGGTGCGCGAGGACCCGATCGGGATCTCGGAGACGCTCGAGCAGTACCGGGCCAAGTACGCGCTCTACCGCACGGAGGCACCGCTGCGCCGGATGCACGCCAAGTTCCCGATGGTCTCGATCTGGGACGACCACGAGGTGCAGAACAACTACGCCGGCAACGCCGGGCCCGGCGGCGGCCTCGCGCCCGAGCTGCGCTACTCGGAAGCCCGGCGGGCCGCGGCTTACCAGGCCTACTTCGAGAGCATGCCGACGTTCCGGGTCAAGCGCGGCACCGACCGGATCTACAAGGCGCTGCGCTTCGGGCGCACGGTCGACCTGATCCTGCTCGACCAGCGCCAGTACCGAAACGACCAGCCCTGCGGCGATCAGCAGCTCGGCCCGCCCTGCGCCGACCTCGAAGCGCCGCGCGGCTTCCTCGGCTCCGCCCAGCGCGGCTTCGTCAAACGGCGCCTGCGGTCGTCGGGGGCCGCCTGGAAGGTGATGGCCAACCAGGTGATGGTCATGCCGACGATCTATCCCGGCGGGGACTACATCGGCTTCGACTCCTGGCAGGGCTACCCGCAGGAGCGGCGTGACCTGCTCGAGTTCATCCGGCGCAGGAAGATCGAGGACGTGGTGTTCGTGACCGGGGACATCCACACCTTCGTCGCCGGCGACGTGCGCGTGAACAACGAGGACGAGCGGCCGGTGGCAACCGAGTTTGTGGGCGGGTCGATCACCGCGCCGGGACTGGGCGAGGGCGGAGGAGGGGTGCTCCCGGGCGCCAATCCGCTGGATCCCCAGACCCCCGAGTCGATCATCGATCTCCTGCGAACCACTAACCCGTGGGCGGTCGACGCGGACTTCGACCATCACGGCTACGGGCTTGTCACGGCCACGAACAAGAGCTTCCAATGCGTCCTGCGCCGAGTCGAGACCGTCAAGCGGCGCTCCCGCACGGCCCTGCCGGACAAGCGCTTCACCTACAAGATCAGCCGCGGGCAGCCCAGCCTGCTCGACTAGCCGGCCGTCCGGCGCGTGGCCTCCTCCCAGGCCGCGTAGGCCTGCTCCACGGCTCGCTTGGCCTCGTCGTGGCGCTTCGTGGCGCGCTCGGTGCGAGTCGGGCTGGTCCACTGAGTGGGATCGGCCAGCTCGTCCTCGACCGTGCTCAGGGCGGCCTCGGCCCGTTCGACCTCGCGCTCCAGCTCGGCGAGCTGCCGGAGCGCATTCTTGGAGGGGGCGGCCGGGGCAGCGGCCGCGGCGGCTCCGTTCTCCTTTCGGTCCTTGCCCGAGCGTGCACGCGCTCCTGATTGGGCTTGCCGCCGCTCCTCGCGCACGCGTGAGTACTCCGCCCAGCCGCCGTCGTAGCTGCGCAGGCGGCCGTCCTCGAGCGCCACAGTGCGTGTGCCCACGGCGTCGAGCAGAGCGCGATCGTGGGAGACGAGGAGCACGGCGCCGTCGAACCCGAGCAAGGCGTCCTCGAGCGCCTCCCGGGCATCGAGATCGAGATGGTTGGTGGGCTCGTCGATCACCAGGACGTTCGCGCCCGACTGAACGAGGATCGCGAGCGACAGCCGGCGCCGCTCTCCGCCCGACAGGCCGTCGAGAGGCTTCTCCACCTCCTCCCCGCTGAACAGGAAGCGCCCGAGCAGCGCGCGGGCCTTGTTCGGTGTCAGACCAGTGGCCCGCTGGGCCGCGTCGAGCGCGGTGCCGGTACGGCCGAAGTCGTCCGCGTGCTGCGACAGGTAGCCGAGCTTGACGTTGTGACCGGTGCGCATCCGGCCGCCGTCGAGGTCGCGCCGCCCCACCAGCGCCTCGATGAGGGTGGTCTTGCCGGCGCCGTTGGGCCCCACGAGCGACACGTGCTCGCCCCGTTCCAGCCACAGCTCTCCCTCCTCGACGAGCGTGCGGCCCGGCACCTCGAGCCGGCCGTCGGCGACTTCCAGGACGACCCGGCCCGCGCGTTCGGCAGGGGCGAACTGGAAGCCGAGCGAGCGATTGTCGCGTGGGTCGCGCTCGAGCCCGCTCCATCTTGTCGAGCATCTTCACGCGCGACTGGGCCTGGCGCGCCTTGGTGGCTTTGTAGCGGAAGCGCTCGATGAAGCGCTCCATGCGGGCGATCTCGGCCTGCTGCTTCTCGATCTGGCGGCCGAGCTGGAGCTCGCGGGCCGCGGCCTCCCGGCGCCAGCTGTGCCAAGAGCCGGGGAAGAACCGCGCGCGGCCGGCTTCCAGCTCGAGCACCGAGGTGCCGACGGCCTCTAGGAACCAGCGGTCGTGGGCCACGAGGATCACCGCTGCGTCGAGCTCCGTCAGATAGCCCTCGAGCCACTCGAGCGAGGCGATGTCGAGGTGATTGGTGGGCTCGTCGAGGAGCAGGAGATCCGGGTCGCCGGCCAGAGCCCGGGCCAGCGAGGCGCGGGTGAGCTCCCCTCCGGAGAAGCTCACCAGGCCGCGGTCGAGCTGGTCATCGGCGAAGCCCAGACCGTGCACCGGACCGAGCGCGCGGGTGCGCCAGTCCCAGCCGCCCGCATGCTCTAGCCGCGACTGGGCGCGGGCGTAGCGGTCGAGGAGGGAGGTGTCGTCGGGCCGCTCGGCCATGGACCCCTCGAGGCCGCGCAGCTCGCCCTCCAGCGCGACGAGGTCGCGACAGCCTGAGAGCACGTAGTCGCGCAGGCTGAGCTCGCGCTCGCGGGGCGGCCTCTGGTCGTGGAGCGCCACCCGCGTGCCCTTCTCGAACACGAGCTCGCCGCCGTCGACTCCGGTCTCGCCGGCCACCATCCGCAGCAGCGTCGTCTTGCCGGCGCCGTTGCGGCCGGCGAGCGTCATCCTGTCGCCGCGCTCGAGCTTGAACGAGACGCCTCGGAACAGCGGGGAGCCCGCGATGTCCTTGTCGAGAGCGCTTGCGATCACCACAGCCATGTCACCCAATCGTCGCAGCACGCCGTACTCCGGATGAAGGCGCCGAGCCCGCTCGGCCAGTGATTCCGCTATAAGCCACGCGGGTAGGACCGGTCACGTGGAGCAGGACACACGCATACGCAGGCGCGAGGAGGCGCGCCACCGGATCCGCCGGCAGCGTCAGCTCACGCTGGGCGCTCTGGTGGGACTGGTGCTCGTGGCGGGTCTGGTCGCCACGTTCCTCGTGGGCGGCGACGCCGACGACGCTACCGAGGCGAGCAGCGCCGAGGAGAGCGAGCCGGCCAAGCTGCCGCGCGGCGGTCGCAGCATCTTTCCCGAGCGCCGTGTGGTCGCGTTCTACGGCGCGCCGCAGGATCGCGAGCTCGGCGCGCTCGGGGCCACCAGGCCCGCCCGCGCCGCGCGCCGGCTCGAGCGCCAGGCGCGCCCGTACGGCGAGCCCGGGCGGCCGGTGCTGCCGGCGTTCGAGCTGATCACCACGATCGTCCAGGCGGACCCCGGCGAGGACGGCGACCACGCGGTGCGCCAGGACGACAGGGTGATCGAGCGTTACCTGCGTGCCGCCCGGCGCGAGAAGATGCTGCTCATCCTCGACATTCAGCCCGGGTACGCGTCCTTCCTGGAGGAGGCGCGCGCCTACGAGCGCTTCCTCAAGGAGCCGGACGTCTCGCTGGCCCTCGACCCGGAGTGGAGCCTCGAGCCTCCCGCTCTCCCCGGACAGGAGATCGGTGCGACGGACGCCGCGACGGTGAACGAGGTGTCCGCCTACCTTTCGCGCATCGTGCGGGACAACGATCTCCCCGAGAAGCTGCTCGTGCTGCACCGCTTCACCAACGACATGATCGCCAACGAGGCCAAGCTCAAGCGGCGCCCGGGCGTGGCGCTCACCGTCAACGTCGACGGCTTCGGCAACCGCGCGGCCAAGATCTCCAAGTACGACGAGTTCACCGGGAAGGGCCGCACGCGCGGGCGCAACAACGGCTTCAAGCTCTTCTACGAGGAGGACACGAACCTGATGCAGCCCGCCGGTGTGCTGCGGCTGCGGCCCGCGCCGGATCTGGTCGTCTACGAGTGACGCGGGCGCTGCCGGGGCCGCCCGAACGCGTCGCTAACGTCTGAGTTCGTGCCTGAGTTCAAGGTCAATCCCGCATACCGGGCCGTTGCCGACCAGCCGTCGGCCGTGGCTGGATTGGCCAAGGGAATCGAGGCGGGGGACCGCTTCCAGACCCTGCTCGGCGTCACGGGCTCGGGCAAGACGGCCACCATGGCCTTCGCCATCGAGCAGGTCCAGCGGCCGGCGCTTGTCATCGCCCACAACAAGACGCTTGCCGCCCAGCTCTGCAACGAGTTCCGCGAGTTCTTCCCCGGCAGCGCGGTCGAGTACTTCGTCTCCTACTACGACTACTACCAGCCGGAGGCCTACGTACCCGCGCAGGATCTCTACATCGAGAAGGACTCGTCGATCAACGAGGAGATCGACCGCCTGCGCCACGCGGCCACGAGCGCGCTGTTCGCCCGCCGCGACGTGGTGGTCGTCGCGTCGGTGTCCTGCATCTTCGGCCTCGGCTCGCCCGAGAACTACAACGCCCAGGTCACGCTCCTCAAGAAGGGCGACATGGTCGACCGCGACGACATCCTGCGCAAGCTGGTCGACAACATGTACACGCGCAACGACGCCACGCTCGGCCGCGGGACGTTCCGGGTGCGCGGGGAGACGCTGGAGGTGTTCCCGGCCTACGCGGAGTCGGCCTACCGGGCGGTGTTCTTCGGCGACGAGATCGAGCTGATCCAGCACTTCGACCCGCTCACCGGCGAGATCCTCCAGGAGCTCGAGCACGCGGGCATCTGGCCCGCCACGCACTACGCCACCGACAAGCCAACCATCGAGCGGGCTATCGGCGAGATCCGCGACGAGCTGGAGACGCGCACCAAGGAACTCGAGGAGCAGGGCAAGCTGCTCGAGTCGCACCGCCTGCGCCAGCGCACGCAGTTCGACATGGAGATGCTGCGCGAGCTCGGCTTCTGCAACGGGATCGAGAACTACTCGCGCATCCTCGACGGCCGGCAGGCCGGCGAGCGGCCGTACTGCCTGCTCGACTTCTTCCCGGACGATTTCGTCGTCTTCATCGACGAGTCGCACCAGACCGTGCCCCAGATCGGCGGCATGTACGAGGGCGACCGTTCGCGCAAGCAGACGCTCGTGGACTACGGCTTCCGTCTGCCGAGCGCGCTCGACAACCGGCCGCAGACGTTCGATGAGTTCCTCCAGCACACGCCGCAGATGGTGTTCGTGTCGGCCACCCCGGGCGATTTCGAGCGCAACCACTCGAGCGGCATCGTGGAGCAGATCGTGCGGCCCACCGGCGTCGTGGACCCCGAGGTCGATGTCCGCGAGACCAAGAACCAGATCGACGACCTGATGGAGGAGATCCGCAAGCGCGTCGAGGTCGAGGAGCGCACGCTCGTCACGACTTTGACCAAGAAGATGGCCGAGGACCTGACCGACTATCTGCTCGAGTACGGCTTCAAGGTGCGCTACCTGCACTCCGAGATCGACACCCTGGAGCGCATCCAGATCATCCGCGAGCTGAGGCTGGGCGAGTTCGACATCCTCGTGGGCGTCAACCTGCTGCGCGAGGGCCTCGACCTGCCGGAGGTCTCGCTCGTCGCGATCCTCGACGCTGACAAGGAGGGCTTCCTCCGAGGCGAGACGTCGCTCATCCAGACCATCGGCCGGGCGGCCCGGAACATCCGCGGCAAGGTGATCATGTACGCCGACAAGGAGACGGCTGCGATGCGCTCGGCGATCCAGGAGACCGACCGGCGGCGCGCGATCCAGGTGACCTACAACGAAGAGCACGGCATCACGCCGGCCACCATCCAGAAGGGCATATCCGACATCACCGACTTCCTGATGATGGAGTCGAAGCTGCCGGCCGGGCGGGGACGGCGGTCGCGGGAGACCGAGGGCATGTCGGCCGAGGAGATCCGGCGGACGATCGTCGAGCTCGAAGAGGAGATGCTCGCCGCGGCCGACGACCTGCGCTTCGAGTACGCCGCCAAGCTGCGCGACGAGATCAAGTCCCTGGCGCGCGAGCTGGAAGAGGCCGAGTCGAGCGCGTGAGCTCGCCGACGCTGCGGTGCTCGCCCGACCAGCGCTCGGGCTGCGCTCCTCGCGTGATCGCCCGACGCTGCGGTGCTCGCCCGACCAGCGCTCGGGCTGCGCTCCTCGCGTAGGGCGCTCGCTGGCTTAGTCCTCGAGCTCGACGGTCACGAGCGCGGCGTACACGCCACCGGCCTCGCGGCTATTCGCACATCGTGCGCAAATAGATAGACTCCACCGGGTGCTGCCGCCCGGGAGGAGCGTTCTATGCGTGTTCGCGTTCGCGCTCGCCGTGCTGCTCGCCGCGGCGCCCTCCGCAATGGCGGTCGAGGCCGTGGCCGCGGGCAAGGCCGTCTCCGTCAAGGACGCGGCCAACGGAGCCAAGCGGATCAAGTACCGGGTCGGCCCGTTCCGGATCACGCCGGGCCAGAACGAGATCGGCAACAAGATCATCCTCGAGAAGCCCCAGGAGGATGGCTACTTCACCCGCATCCGGCCCGACCTCACCTACATGAACGGCAAGGTCCCGGGCGTCGACATCATCCACCTGCACCACGGCGTATGGCTCAACCTCGATCGCCCGGATGCCACCAGCGGTCTGCCCGAGCGCTTCTTCGCGGCCGGCGAGGAGAAGACGATCATGGACTTCCCCGACGGCTACGGGTACCCCGTCGGTGGGGACGACACGCTGCTCCTCAACCACATGATCCACAACCTCACGCCCGTGCCCACGAGGGTCTGGATGGTCTACGAGGCCGACTTCGTGCCCGCCCACTCGCGTGCCGGCAGGAAGATCAAGCCGGTGCGGCCGGTGTGGATGGACGTGGTGAACGGCAGCGCCTACCCGGTCTTCAACGTGCGCAAGGGCTCTGGCAAGAACGGCAAGTACACCTTCCCGGATGACGCCCGCGACCCGTACAAGGGCGGACCCAGCCGCAACGAGTGGGTCGTCGACCGGCCCGGAGTCCTGGTGGCCACCGCCGGGCATCTGCACCCCGGCGGGCTTTACACGGATCTGTATGTGACGAGACGCGGGGCTCGGATCCGCTCGGCCCAGTGCGGCAGCAAGCCGACCTCGGCCGCCGAGCGGCGCTGCCGTCGCAATGCGCCGCGCGGCCAGGGGAGCAAGGCGCACCTGTTCCGGTCACGGGCCAAGTACTACGAGCCCGCCGGCGCCGTCTCGTGGGACGTGTCGATGACCGCCACCGGTGACGACTACCGGGTCAAGCTCCGCAAGGGCGACGTGCTGTCCACCACCGCCACCTACGACACCAAGCGTGCTGCCTGGTGGGAGTCGATGGGGATCATGGTCTCCTACGTGGCCGACTCCGGGCCCGGGGTCGACCCGTTCAAGAAGCGCGTCAACTTCCCCGGCAAGCCCACCCACGGACACCTGGCCGAGAACGACAACCACGGCGGGAAGCCGACCAAGCTCCCCGATCGCGCGCAAGCTGCCCGATGGTGCGGAGAATCCGGGCAACGTCGACATGATCGACTTCAAGTACCAGTTCGGCGACTGAGCCTCCCGGCTCCGGCCGGCCTCCCGCCGGTCATCCGCCGCGGCCAGACGCTGAACTTCCGCGGCCAGGTGGACGACGCCAAGGCGATCTACCACTCGATCACGTCGTGCAAGGCGCCCTGTAACAAGTCGACGGGTATCGCCTATCCGCTCGCCGACGGCCAGGTGCAGTTCGAGTCCGGCACCCTGGGAAGCGCGGTGCCGCCTGCCACGGGCGCCCTCGAGTGGAAGACCCCGCCGGGACTCGACACCGGCACCTACACCTACTTCTGCCGGATCCATCCGTTCATGCGCGGCGCGTTCCGCGTCAAGGACTGACCGCGAGCCGCCCAGGCACGGCCGTTACCCTTCGCTCTCCGTGAGCGAGGAGCGTGAGAGGCAGTCGGCCGCCGCGGCGGCGGCGGAGCATGTGAGGGCGATCGTCGAGGCCGCCGAGCGCGAGACCGAGGCGCAGTTGCGGCAGCTTCAGAGCGCGGCGGACGGCCTGGCTGCGCGTGCCGACGAAATCGAGGCGCAGCTGGAGCAACTGACGGAGGGAGTGCGGAGCTCGATCCGGGCCCTGCGCGAGGATTTGCATGAGCTGAGGAAGGCGCCGCCGGCCGAGCCGCCGCCCGCCGAGGCCGACTCCGAGCCCGCCGAAGCGCCTCCGGCCCCCGACCCGAGCACGACCCGGCCCGGCGCCGAGGGCGCCCGCGTGATCGCCCTCAACATGGCACTCGGCGGCTCGTCGCGCGAGGAGACCGCCTCCTACCTGTCGGAGAACTTCGACCTCGACGATCCCGACGCGCTGCTGGACGAGGTCTATGCCCGCGTGGGCGGTCCGTGACCTAGCTCACCGGCGACGCGAGCTCGACCAGGTTGCCGTCGGGATCGCGCACGTAGGCGACGTCCTGGCCCCAGGGCTTGGTCTGCGGCGGCGAGACCGGCTCGGCTCCGCCTTCGAGTGCCAGCTTGTAGCCCGCCTCGACATCGTCGGTGACGAAGCAGATCTCGAAGGTCGTCGCGGCCGCGTCCGGGTCCGCCGCCCGGTACACGTCGGGCAGGTTGAGCTCCGCCAGCTCGTGGGACGCGAACGCCAGCGCCGTGGCGCCCGTGGCGAGCTCGCCGTACTGCCCGCTCTCGTGGACGAAGCTGCGCGACTGGCCGAACGCGCGCTCGTAGAAGTCGAGGCTGGCCGCGACGTCTTCGACGTACAGGATCGTGTAACCAAAGCGCACCCCAAGCGGCATTGTGCCAGTAGATGTAAACCTTGGGCGCAGGTACCGCTCCGAGTCCGCAACTTGCGAAAAGCGAACACAGGTTCGATCCGAACCCGGCTCTAGACTCGTATCTGGCTGTGTCTCCCAGTGGAGAAATCGTCGTTTCGGGCGCTCGTGAGCACAACCTCAGGGACCTACACCTGAGGCTGCCTCGCAATGCCCTGATCGTGATCACCGGGCTGTCCGGCTCGGGCAAGTCGAGCCTCGCGTTCGACACCATCTACGCCGAGGGGCAGCGCCGCTACGTCGAGTCGCTGTCGGCGTACGCCCGCCAGTTCCTGGGCCAGATGGACAAGCCGGACGTGGATTCGATCGAGGGGCTGTCGCCGGCGATCTCGATCGACCAGAAGACCACCTCGCGCAACCCGCGCTCCACGGTGGGCACGGTCACCGAGATCTACGACTATCTGCGCCTGCTCTGGGCGCGGGTCGGGCCATCCCCATTGCTACAACTGCGGCCGCCCGATCGCCGCGCAGTCGGCGGAGCAGATCATCGACCAGGTCATGGCGATGCCCGAGGGCACCAAGTTCATGGTCATGGCGCCGGTGGTGCGGGGACGCAAGGGCGAGTACGGCAAGCTCTTCGACGAGCTCCGGGGCGAGGGCTTCACGCGCGTGAAGGTCGACGGCGAGCTGCGCCGGCTCGAGGAGGACATCACCCTCGACAAGAAGTACAAGCACGACATCTCGGTGGTGATCGACCGGCTCGTCATGCGGCCCGACCTGCGCAAGCGCCTGGCCGACTCGATCGAGACCGCGGTTGCGCGCGCCGAGGGGATCGTCGACATCGAGGACGTCGAGACCGGAGAGGTCACCACCTACTCCGAGCGCTTCATGTGCCTGCACTGCGGCACCTCGATGCCCGAGCTCGAGCCGCGGATGTTCTCCTTCAACTCGCCTCACGGGGCGTGCCCGCGCTGCACCGGGCTCGGCTCACAGATGGAGATCGATCCCGAGCTGATCGTGCCCGATCCGTCGCTGTCGCTGAACGAGGGAGCGATCCTGCCCTGGTCCACCAGCGCGTCCAGCTACTACGAGCAGATGACGCAGGCGATCGCCGACAAGTGGGAGGTGGACATGGACGCGGCCTGGGAGGACCTCCCCGAGGACGTCCGGCGCTGCTTCCTGTACGGCACCAACGGCGAGAAGCTCTACATCTCGTATCGCAACCGCTACGGGCGCAAGCGTTCCTACACCACCACCTTCGAGGGGATCGTGCCCAGCCTCGAGCGGCGCTACCGCGAGACCGACTCGGACTGGTCGCGCGAGAAGATCGAGGAGTACATGACGCTGCGGCCCTGCCCGGAGTGCCAGGGCGCGCGGCTGCGGCCGGAGTCGCTGGCCGTCCAGGTGGGCGGGCTCGGGATCCACGAGTTCACCCGGATGTCGGCGCGGCGCTCGATCGAGTGGCTGGAGCAGCTCGAGCTGTCCGAGACCGAGCGGCAGATCGCCAGGCTGATCCTCCGTGAGATCGACGAGCGGCTGCGTTTCCTGGACAACGTCGGGGTCGGCTATCTGTCCCTCGACCGCGCGGCGGCCACATTGTCCGGCGGCGAGGCGCAGCGGATCCGGCTGGCCACGCAGATCGGGTCGTCGCTGGTGGGTGTCCTGTACATCCTCGACGAGCCCTCGATCGGCCTCCATCAGCGCGACAACGAGCGCCTGATCGGGACCCTGGAGCGGCTGCGCGACCTCGGCAACACGGTGATCGTGGTCGAGCACGACGAGGGGACGATGAGGGCGGCCGACCACCTGGTCGACCTCGGCCCCGGCGCCGGCGAGCACGGCGGATACCTCGTGGCCGAGGGCACCCCCGAGCAGGTCATGGCGGTGGAGGAGTCGCTCACCGGTCAGTTCCTGTCCGGAGCGCGTGAGATCGCCACGCCCCGCAAGCGCAGCCGGCCGAGCGGCTACATCCAGGTCGAGGGGGCGGCGCAGCACAACCTGCGCGACATCAACGTCAAGGTCCCGCTCGGAGTCCTGTGTGCGGTCACCGGGGTGTCGGGGTCGGGCAAGTCGACGCTGGTCAACGAGGTGCTCTTCAAGGCGGTGGCCAACCGCCTTGCACCGGGCCAAGCAGCGCCCCGGCACACACCGCCGCATCCGCGGGCCTCGACCAGGTCGACAAGATCATCAACATCGACCAGTCGCCGATCGGTCGCACGCCGCGGTCGAACCCGGCCACCTACATCGGGCTGTTCGACCACATCCGCGAGCTCTACTCGCGGACCCAGGAGGCCCGCGCCCGGGGCTACAAGCCGGGGCGCTTCTCGTTCAACGTAAAGGGCGGCCGCTGCGAGGTCTGCCGCGGCGACGGTCAGATCAAGATCGAGATGCACTTCCTGCCCGACGTGTACGTGCCCTGCGAGCAGTGTCTCGGCAAGCGCTACAACCGGGAGACGCTCGAGGTCCGCTTCAAGGGCAGGACGATCGCCGACGTGCTCGACATGACCGTCGAGGAGGCGGTCGGCTTCTTCGAGCACATCCCGAAGATCAAGCGCCGGCTGCAGGCGCTGCACGACGTCGGACTGGACTACATCCGGCTGGGCCAGCCGGCCACCACGCTGTCCGGCGGCGAGGCCCAGCGCGTGAAGCTGGCCTCGGAGCTGTCCAAGGTGGCCACGGGACGCACGCTCTACATCCTCGACGAGCCCACCACGGGCCTGCACTTCGCCGACGTCGAACGGCTGCTCGAGATGCTTCAGCGGCTCGTGGACCAGGGCAACACCGTCGTGGTGATCGAGCACAACCTCGACGTGATCAAGACGGCCGACCGCATCATCGACCTCGGTCCCGAGGGCGGCGAGGAGGGCGGCGCTCTGATGGCGCAGGGCACGCCGGAGCAGGTCGCGGCCGTGGCCGGCTCCTACACGGGCGGCTTCCTGGCCCGGATCGTGGAGCCGGCGGCGCCACGCAAGAAGCGGTCGACCTCCAAGAAGGTTCCGGCGGCGGCGTGAGCGTCTCGGCATGCTCCTTGGCGAGTTCGCTCTCGGTATGAGCGAACAAACTCGTCGACGACCTCGAACAGCGGCGACCAACAGCTCAGCCGGCTCAGCCCAAATCCACGTAGCCGCCGAAGCGACAGATGCCCCGCTGGCCGAGCGCGTTGACGGCGGCGTAGAGGGCCGAGTCGACGATCTCCTCGGCGCCGTTCGGCGCGATCGCCAGCGCGTCCTGCAACGAGTCGACCGCCACGGTCCCGGGCTCGGCCACGACGTTCGCGAACACGCGGTTGGCGGTCGGCGTGGCCACGTCCAGCTCGCCGGAGCCGGCGGCGTCGAACGCGGCGTTGTCGCGCCGACGTGGAGATGAGCACCTCGGCGACGTCCCTCGGGCCCGCGGTGGTGGCCGTCCCGATCAGGCAGCGGGCGGTGAGCAGGAACGGCCCCTCTCGCAGGACCTCCCGCGTCTGGCCGCTCGCCAGCGTGAAGGGCGGCAACGTTGACCCGGCGCCGCCCCTCCAGCGACTGGGCGGTGACCGCGCTGGGCACTCGCGACAGGCTCGGCTCGTCGACCTGGGGGCCCTCGAGGGAGTCGAAGGCGAGATCGCGGCCGCTCAGGGTCCGGTTGCGCACGTCCTTGCCACGCAGCTCGTTGTTGCGCACGTCCCGGGAGCGCAGCGAGTTGTCGGCAACCTGCTTGCTGGTGATCCGAAGGGCCGCGTAGGCGCCGCCGCCGAGCGCCACGAAGAGGGCGATGACTGCGACAACGAGGGCGGGGGAGGGCAGGCGCAGGCGGCTCACGCTGCCTTAAACGGCTATCACGCGCCGGAGTTGCGGGTTTCCACGTGCGGGGACCCGCCGGATCGGCTCAGCCCCCGCTCTCGCGCGCCCGGCGCAGCTTGCGCACCGTCTGGATGACCTCCATGCGCCGCCGAGCGCGAGCGGCCACCTCCATCAGCGATGACTCCTCGGTCGTGTCCGCCAGTCCGACCGCGCATGTGAGCGGCCCCGCCGGGTGGCCGGCCGAGTCGAGTTCGAGCCTCTCCTCCAGGCGGTCGACCCATATGGCCACCCTGTCCGCGTCCGTTGCGTGAAACAGGACGCAGAACTCGTCGTAGTCGGTGTGCGCCGCCTCGTCGACCGTCCGGATCGACCGGGCGAGCGAGTATGCGCACACGCGCAGCGCCTCCTCTCCGGCCGCGGCGCCGTGTGTCGCGGTCACGGCGCGCATGCCGTCGATGTCGAGAACGGCCACCGCCAGGGTCTCGCCGGTGCGGGAGCGGCGCAGCTCCTCGCGCGCGAGGAGAGATTCGAACTCCTCGGCGTCGAGAAGATCGATGAGGGGGTCCATTTCCGTGCGCATAGGAGTATTCATCGGCCGCGGGGCGCGGGACCTGACACCCGGAGTACATCATTCGCCCAGGCGCGCGCGGAGTCAGGCACCAGTCGGCCGACCAGAGTGCGGTGCTCGGCGACCCACCGGTAGCCAAGATCGAGAGGCCGGGGGAAGCGCCGGGCCAGGGCGGCCAGCCGCCTGCCGCGCGGAAGCCGCTCGAGCACGGGGGCGAAGGCGGCGCCGCCAGAGTGCACGTCGCCGCGCTCGTCGGCGGCGTGCCACGAGGCCGCCTGGCGCTCCCTCGGGCATGCCGTCGAGGAGAGCGTCGGCCTCCGGACTGAACAGCGCGACCGGGCGCAGCCGCCCCCCGCGGTCCCAGCGCAGCAAGACCGCCATGGAGAAGCGGCAGAACCCGCAGTCGGGGTCGTAGAGGACGCTGATCCGGTTCATCGGCGCGGTGCCGTCGGCCGGGGGATCGTCGGCCGACTGCTCTGACAGGCTTCGCCGATGGGCAACGCGCGGCTCTGGTGGCAGAAATGGCGCTGGTACCAGCGCAACTCGCTGCCGTGGAACCGTGCGCGCATCCACCGGGAGCTCGCCCGGCGGCGGGCGTTCGCGCGCTGGCCGCTGCACGGAAACGTGCTGGAGATGTTCGGCGAAGGCCGGCTCGAGGTGGGGGAGCACACCCTGTTCGAGCCCGACGTCTGGCTCACCGCGCCGGATCCCGGGCGCATCCGCATCGGCTCGCAGAGCTTCCTGAACATCGGTGTGATGGTGGCAGCCGTGGACCTCGTGGAGATCGGCGATCACGTCATGTTCGCCAACGGCTGCTTCGTCACCGACGCCAACCACCGCTTCGACGACCCGGATACGCCGGTGCCGTGGCAGGGCTTTACGAGCAAGGGGCCGACGCGAGTCAAGGACAACGTCTGGTGCGGCGCCAACGTGGTGGTCACCAGTGGCGTGACGATCGGCGAGCGCTCGGTGATCGGGGCCAACAGCGTGGTGACCGTCGACATCCCGCCCTTCTCGATCGCCGCGGGTGCGCCCGCCAGGGTGCTCAGGCAGATCGAGTACCCGGGGCGGTCAGGCTGACCGGCCCCGGGCACACGCTCCCCCTCAGCAGAAGACGACCAGGTGGAACGGCGTGTTGACCGGGTTGCCGTTCGTCCCGTTCTCAGTCCGGATCGCCACCCCGTTGACGTTCGAAGCAAGCGAGCTGACGCTCACGTGGCGGTTGGCGGGCGGGCCGGCCGCGGTGGGATCGCCCGGGCGTGGCGAAGTAGGCGCAGCTGCGCACGTCGCCGTTGAAGATCACCTGGTAGCGGCCCGCGCCGGTACGGGCGGCCGACGTCGTGCTGCGGCCGCGGACGGCTTGGCCGCCGGCGTTGACCACCGCATAGCGCGGCGCTCCCGAACGCGAGGGCCGCGCTCGGCACCGTGCTCAGGCGTGGACTCCTTGATCGAACCGCCGCCCCACGAGTCTGGCTTGCCCTTGCTGCCGGTGAGGGTGCGGTTCTTCACGTCCTTGCCGGTGATGCTCCCGTTCCTGATGCTCTTGCCCGTGATCACCAGGGCATACGCGGAGCCTCCCATCGCCATGAACAGCGCCACCAGCGCCACGATCATGGCCGGCGACGGCACGAGCCGCCGCGCCCATCGAGACATGTGCAGATCCTTTCGTTGAGGAGTGGGCGTACGCGTCAACCCCGTCCTTTCCCCAAAGTTGCTGGCGGAAAAACCTCTGACTAAGATCAGAGAATGGCGGCCTTGAGCAATCAGGTGCGGAGCGTCCGGAGCTTCAACCGCGTCGTCACGCAACGCGTCGGCGCGCTCAACGACCGTTTCCTCTCACGCCGCCGGCCGCTGGGCGAAGCACGGGTTCTGTGGGAGATAGGGACCGAGGGCTGTGAGGTCAGGTCACTGCGGTCGCGTCTCGATCTCGACTCGGGTCACTCGAGCCGGCTGCTGCGTGCGCTCGAAGCTGACGGCCTGGTGCGCGTCGAGCCGAGCGCGTCTGACCGCCGCGTTCGCGTTGCGCGGCTGACCTCGGCAGGAGTGGCAGAACGCGCGCTGCTGGACGCGCGCAGCGACGAGCTGGCCGGGTCGATCCTCGCCCCACTCGATCCTGGCCAGCGCGACGAGATCGTCGCCGCCATGCACACGGTCCAGCGTCTGCTCGTGACCGCCGCCGTCGAGATCCAGACCGCCGACCCCGGCGGGCCCGACGCGCGGCGCTGCATCCACGCCTACTTCACGGAGCTCGACCGCCGCTCCGAGGCGGGCTTCGATCCTGCCGCGGGGATCTCCGCCGAGCCCCACGAGCTCGTCCCGCCCGCCGGTCGCTTCCTGATCGCCTACCTGAACGGCGAGCCCGCGGGCTGCGGAGCCGTCAAGCATCACCCGGGCGGGCCCTCGCAGCTCAAGCGGATGTGGGTGGCGGAGTCGGCGCGTGGCCTGGGCATCGGTCGGCGCCTCCTCGCAGAGCTCGAGGCGTTCGCGCTCCAGAGCGGCGCCTCCACGGCGCGCCTGGAAACCAACCGCGCGCTCGTCGAGGCCATCGCGATGTATCGCTCAGCCGGCTACGTCGAGGTGCCGGCTTTCAACGACGAGCCGTTCGCCCACCACTGGTTCGAGAAGCGGCTGTCGAGCTGACCGTCAGCCGGCCGCCGGGATGCGCACACGGCGCCGCACGGCCTTCGAATGCGCGCCGCGGTCGCGGAACACGAGCCTCAGCCCGGCCAGGCCCGGATCCACGCCGTTCGGAACCGGCACCGTCACCGTTCGCCGCCCCTTGCGGAGTCCGCGGACCTTTCGGCTCGCCACGAGCCGGTCTTCCCGCACGATCCTGGCGGACACGCTGCGCATCGGCTCGTCGAGGTCGAGCCTGGCTCTAAGGACGCGGCGTCCGCGCCCGTCCCGCGTCCAGCCCACCGCGAGCACCCGCCCGCGCGCCCGATCGTCGTCGTCGTCGTTCTCCTCCTCGGGAAGCCCCGAGATGCCGAGCGTGACGGTGCCCGAGTAGCCGCTCGAAGCGTTGCCGCTCATGTTGACGAGGCTCGTGCCCCCGGTTTCGCTGTAGATCGAGTCGGAGGCATTGGAGGTGTCGGGCTCGCCGTTGGCGGCGTAGGGCGCCACGCCGAACACCTGCGCGATCGTCGTCTCCGAGAAGAAGAGCTGCGACGTGTACTCGAAGGTCTGAGCGGATCCCTCGAACGTGCGCACCTTCACGTGGATGTGGACGGCACGCCCGCGGTACCAGCCCGGGAAGATCGTCAGGAACTTCGCCGCCCCGTTCGCGTCGGTCGTCTGGTAGCCCCGCAGGAAGTCGGTGTCGCCGCCCGAGTACTCGCCCTCGGCGTCGGCGTGCCAGACGTCCACGGCGGCGCCTTCGTACGGGTTGCAGGCGCCGGCGCTGTCCACGGCCACGACGTTCACCGTCAGCCGCAGCGGCACGCCCGCCCTGGCCGAGCCACCCGACGAGTTGCGGCGGATGTCCGTGCGGTCGAGCCTCGAGTCGACGAAGAAGGGCCCTTCGGTGACCTCGGGCACGAGCACGCACGACGGGGTCTGGCCCGCGGCGGCGGCGGCCGGGGCGGCCGGTGCGGATTCCGTGCCGGCGTTCCGGGCGGTCCCGGCAATGAACGCGGCACCCGTGATTCCGGCCAGGCCCACTCCCAGGCTCTGGCGGCGTGTCAAGAGGTTTCGAGAGTCGGTCATCGGCGCTTCCTCCGTTGGGATGAACGGAGCAAAGCGGGTGCCTGTAAGCCGAGAGTAAGAGGCGCCGTCAGGCGCTCACAGGCTGAATCCGCCGGTGAAGGGCTCCCCCGCCGGCTGCTCCAGCATCTCGCTCAGGCGCTCGATCTCGTCCGGTGCCATCGTGTAGCCGTGCTCGGGCGCCGGGTAGCGGCGCTCGCGAACCTCCTTGGCATACGCGCCGACGCCCTTGATCATCTCGTCGCGCACGTTCGCGTAGCGCTTGACGAAGCGGGCGGCGTGGCCGTCGTAGATCCCCAGCAGGTCGTGGAAGACGAGCACCTGGCCGTCCGCGGCCGGGCCGGCGCCGATGCCGATCACCGGCACCTGCATGCGCGGCATCACCAGCTCGGTCAGCTTGCTCGGAATCGCCTCGAAGACCACGGCGAAGCAGCCGGCCTCCTGAAGGCCCAGCGCGTCGTGAATGACCTCAAGCGCCCGCTCGGCGGTGCGTCCCTGGGAGCGGTAACCGCCGAGCGCCGTGGCGGTCTGAGGCGTGAGCCCCACGTGTCCCATCACGGGAATGCCGGCGTTGATGATGGCCCGTGCCCGTTCGACGGTGGTGCCGCCGCGCTCGAGCTTGACGGCGTCGCAGCCCGCCTCCTTGACGAAGCGCTGCGCGTTGTGGATCGCCTCCTCGTTCGAGGCCTCGTACGAGCCGAACGGCATGTCGCCCACGAGCAGGGGAGTCGACAGACCGCGGCGCACGGCCGCGGCAAGCATCAGGAGCTCGTCGAGCGTGACCGGGACGGTCGAGGGATAGCCGAGCACGGTCATGGCGCCGGAGTCGCCCACCAGCACGACGTCGACCCCGGCCTCCTCGGCCACCTGCCCGCTCGGGTAGTCGTAGGCCGTGACCATCACGATCGGCTCGCCCAGCGCCTTCTTCTCGACGAGTTTCGAAAGGGTCACGGCGGGGCGCTTCGCCGGAGGGGCTGTGGCGCGGGGTCCGGTGCTCATGATGTGCCTCCGAGTATCGCGTTGTCGATGAGCCGCGCGCTTGCCCACTCGGGCGGCAACGGCCAGAAGGGTGGATCCGTTCACCCGATTGGCGGGTGCGAGGTCGGCCAGCGAGCGCAGCTCGAGGTACTCGGGCTCGATGCCGGCCCGGTCGAGCTCCGCACGGGCGGCAGCGATCACGCTCGCGGCGTCGAGCCGTCCCCCGGCGACGGCGTGCTCGGCGGCCCGCAGCGCACGGCTGAGGGCGAGGGCCCGGTCGCGCTCGTCGGCGGAGAGGTAGCTGTTGCGCGAGCTGAGGGCCAGCCCGTCGCTGTCGCGCACGGTGGGACAGACCTCGATGCGCACGGGAATGTCCAGGTCGCGCACCAGCTTGCGCACGACGAGCACCTGTTGAGCGTCCTTTTGCCCGAAGTACGCCACATCCGGGCCGACCATGTTGAAGAGCTTGGTCACGACGGTGGTCACGCCTGCGAAGTGCTCGGGCCCGCGCTGGCGCGGGTCGCCCTCGAGCATCGAGGTGAGGCCGCCGACCCGCACGGTCACGTCGAACCCCTCCGGGTAGACCTCCTCCAACGGCGGTGCGAACAGCAGGTCGACTCCGGCCTCGGCGGCCAGCTCGGCGTCGCGCGCCTCGTCGCGCGGGTATGCCCTGAGATCCTCCGGCTGGCCGAACTGGGCGGGGTTCACGAACAGCGAGACCACCACCACGTCGCAGTCCTCACGCGCGCGCCGCATCAGCGACAGGTGGCCGGCGTGGAACGCGCCCATCGTGGGCACCAGGCCGATCGTGCGGCCGGCGCGCCGCTCGGGTGCCAGCGCCTCGCGCAGCTCGTCGACGGTGCGCAGGGTACTCACGCCGTCACCTGCCGCCCGGCCAGGGAGTGGGTATGGCGAACGAGCTCGTCGAACAGGTCGAGCAGGTGCGGGGCGGCGTCGGCGACCGCCGCTCGCTGCGTCTCCACCGTCGCGTGGTCCCCGCGGGCCACCGGTCCGGTGAGCGCCCCTTCGGGACCGAGCTCGGCCAGGTTGTCGACCGTGCGTCGCAGCAGCGGCACGAGCAGCGCCCGCGCCTCGTGTGGATCGAGTCCGGCTCCGGCGGCGATGCTCTCGGCCGCGGCCTGGAGCGTTACGAGGAAGTTGGAGGCCACCGATGCCGCCGCGTGGTAGGCGGCCCGACCCTCGTCGTCGATCTCGAACGCGGTCATGCCGAGCCGGCGGGCCAGGTCGCCCGCGAAGCCGAGCGCCTCGGGGCTCGAGCCCGCGATCGCGCAGCCCGCTCCGGCAAACGCGCCGAGCGCGGAGCCGGGGGACGGGATTGCGGGAAAGGTCTGAAGCGGGTGAAGCCCGAACAGCTGGGCGCCCTCGCCGGCGGCGGGCTCCATCGCGATGAGCGAGGTGGCGCCGCTCGTGTGCCCGACCAGCGGGGCGGCGCCCGCCGCGGCCGCGGCGGCCGCGGGGATCTCCGCGTCGGGCACGCACAGGATCACGGCATCGCAGGGCTCGGGGCGCTGGCCACGCCCAGCGGACCCGCCACGTCGAGGCCGGATTCACGCAGGGCGGCCGCCAGCACCGTGCCGAGCCGGCCCGCGCCGATGACGGCCACGCGAGCGCGCCTCGCGCGACGGTCTTGATGTTCGCTTGTGGGGGTCACTGAACCCTGCCGGTCCACTCCGAATGCGGTAGCGGCCAACGTCCTAAGGATACCTGCGGTTGGCTCCGTCAGCCCCGGTGCGTAGGCTCTCGACCATGCAGCCGCGACCCGCCGGGGAGCGGCGCGAGGAACTCGTCGCGCTCTACCACGAGGCGTCGGGCTGCCTCCGCTGTCCCCTTCACGAAGGCCGTACCAAGGTGGTGTTCGGAGCGGGCAACGCCGACGCCGATCTGATGTTCATCGGAGAGGCACCCGGCCAGCAGGAGGACCTCCAGGGCCTGCCCTTCGTCGGCCGAGCCGGGAAGCTGCTCGACCAGCTGCATCGAGGAGATCGGGATGGAGCGGTCGGACGTGTTCATTGCGAATGTTCTGAAATGCAGGCCTCCCGGCAACCGCGACCCCCAGCCCGAGGAGATCGAGAGCTGCCGGCCCTACCTGCACCGCCAGGTCGAGCTGATCGAGCCGCGGCTGATCTGCACGCTCGGCAACTTCGCCACGAAGCTGATCACCCGCTCGAACCGGGGCATCACGTCGGTCCACGGGCGTCCGCAGGTGCACGAGCTCGGTGCGCGGACGGTCAGGGTGCTGCCGCTCTTCCACCCCGCGGCGGCGCTGCGCTCCACGGGCACGCTCGGCCAGCTGCGGGAGGACTTCGCCGGGATCCGAGCCCTGCTCGAGGAGCCCGCGCCGGTGCCGATCGGCGCAGTCGCGCCCGTCGCCGGCGTGGCCGCGGCGGCGCCCGAGCCGCCTCAGATGGACCTGTTCGGGTAGCCGCGCCGTCTGGGCGGCGCCGCGAGCGATGGAACTCGAAACCACGACCCCGGAGGAGACGGAGGCCGCCGGTGCCGAGCTCGCGCGACGGCTCCGGCCTGGCGACGTGGTGCTCGTGAGCGGTGAGCTGGGGAGCGGCAAGACGACCTTCGTCCGCGGGGCCGCCCGGGCGCTCGGCGTGGACGGCCCCGTGACCAGCCCGACATTCACGATCGGCCACGTGCTGCCCGGCCGGCCGGAAGTCGCTCACCTCGATCTCTACCGGCTTGGGTCGCTGGCCGGGGAGGATCCGGCCCTGCTCGACGACTATCTGACCCCGGAGCGGGTGGCCTTCATCGAGTGGCCCGAGTTGGCCCGGCCCCTGGTGGAGCACCCAGCAGCGCGGGTGTGGCTCGAGCACGCGGGCGGAGACCGTCGGCGAATACGGGTCGAGTGACCCTCCTCGGCTTCGACACCTCCACGGCCGCCTCCAGCGCCTGCGTGCTGCGCGACGACGGCGAAGCGTTCGAGGTCACGCCGCCCGTCGAGCGCCTCCAGGCCAGGCCGGCGCACGCTGCCGAGCTGATGCCCGCGGTCGCCGAGGTGATGGGGCGCTCGGGCATGGACTGGGGCGACCTCGACGCCATAGCCGTCGGGGTCGGGCCCGGCACCTTCACCGGCTTGAGGATCGGGGTTGCGACGGCGCGGGCGCTGGCCGCGGGCGCCGGCCTGGGGCTGCGTCCGGTCTCCTCTCTCGGCCGCCCTGGCCGAAGGCATCGAGGCGGACTGGCGGCTCCCCCTGATCGACGCCAAACGGGGGGAGGTGTTCGCAGCGCTCTACGGACCCGAGGGGCTCGTGTGGGAGCCGTGGGCGGCAACGCCGGAAGACCTGGTGGAGCGTGTCGGCGAGGCGGGCATTCGCCCTCTGGCGTCCGGGGACGGCTCGGTACGATTTCGAGTGGCGCTCGAAGCGGCCGGCATCCAGGTGGCGCCGGGCGAGGCGGGCGCTCATATGGTTCGCGCCCTGCACGTCTGCCGGCTCGCGCTGGGGGTGCCGGACGAGCCGCCGGAG
The DNA here is from genome assembly GCA_963733655.1 of uncultured Thermoleophilaceae bacterium. Classification (GTDB taxonomy): domain Bacteria; phylum Actinomycetota; class Thermoleophilia; order Solirubrobacterales; family Thermoleophilaceae; genus JACVRW01. The sequence goes on along the minus strand of CAVTEX010000005.1, from coordinate 53,514 downwards.
ACAGTCCTCCCCGACTACCTCAGAGCCCCCGACGCAAAGCCGCAGTGAACGACCTCGACATCCGCCGACTCACCTACGCCGACCTCCCGCAGGTGATCGCGATCGAGCGGCGTGCCTTTCCCACGCCCTGGTCGCTGGCGATGTTCGTGCTGGAGCTGTCGAAGCCGGCCGGCATCTGCCTGGCCGCGTTCCGAGAGGGCACGATCGTCGGTTACATGGTCTGCTCGCGCTACGACACCGTCTGGCATCTGATGAACATCGCGGTGGATCCCGACCTGACCCGGCAGGGGATCGCCAGCGCCATGCTCGACCGCCTCTTCGAGATGGCCGACAAGCCGAACGAGCAGTACACCCTGGAGGTCCGCACCTCCAACGACGGGGCAATCCGCATGTACGAGCAGTTCGGGTTCCGCGCCGCAGGCCGCCGCCGCGCTTACTACCACGACAACCGCGAGGACGCTCTGATCATGTGGCGGACCGCTCCCGAGCGCGCCACCGCTTGATCCTCGCGTTGGAGACCAGCTGCGACGACACGTGTGCGGCCGTCGTGACCGGCGACGGCGAGATCCGCTCGAACGTGATCTCCTCACAGGGGCTGCTGCACGCCCGCTATGGCGGCGTGGTGCCCGAGATCGCCGCCCGGCATCACCTGGAACTGGTCGACGCGGTGACCGCCGACGCCCTCGAGCGTGCGGGGGCCGGCCTGGACGACGTGGCCACGGTGGCTGTGACGCAGGGCCCCGGCCTGATCGGCGCCCTGCTGGTGGGCCTCTCGTCGGCCAAGGCGCTGGCGGCGGAGCGCCGTCTGCCGCTCGTGGCCGTCGACCACCTGCACGGTCACGTGGTGGCGAGCACGCTCGGCCCCGATCCGGTCCGGCCGCCCTACCTGGCCCTGGTGGCCAGCGGAGGGCACACCTTCCTCGCACGGGTGGACGACCCGGCCGCCTACAGGGTGCTCGGCCAGACCCTCGACGACGCCGCGGGCGAGGCCTTCGACAAGGGGGCCCGGCTGCTCGGGCTCGGATATCCAGGCGGTCCGGCCATCGACCGCCTCGCGCGCGAGGGCGATCCCGACGCTTTCCGCTTCCCGCGCAGCGCGCCCGGCGAGCTCGACTTCAGCTTCAGCGGGCTGAAGACCGCCCTGCTCTACCGGATCCGCGATCTGGGTGACGAGGCGCAGGCGTGCGGCCCCGACCTGGCGGCCTCCTACCAGCGCGCCATCGTCGACGCTCTCATCGCGCGCACGCGCGACGCGCTGGCGCGAGAGAAGCTGGACCGCGTCGCGATCGGAGGTGGCGTGGCGGCCAACTCCGAGCTGCGCACCGCCGTGCGCGACCTGGGGGTGGAGGTGCACGTCCCCGCGACCGAGCTGTGCACCGACAACGCGGCGATGATCGCGGGGGCGGCGCGCTTCACCGAGCCGCTCGCGTACCCGGACTACCTCGCGCTCGACGCCGCCGCGCGGCTCGCCTAGCGGCGCTCCGCTCGGGCGTGCGCTCAGCCTCGGCGCGTGGTCCGGTGGGCAATAAAGGGGGACGAGAGCGAGCGCGGCATTTGTGCTCACTTGGCCCCTCTACAGGGGGTGAAGTGAACAAACATCTCCCCTTCCCCAGCTGCAGTCGGACCACCCCCGCGGGGTGCCGCGCAGGCCCGAGCGGAGCGCCGCGGCCGCGCGCCGGCTAGGGCAGCAGCCTCGACTCCTCGAGGTCCAGGTCGCGCTCGACCCTGCGGCGAATCTCGTCGCTGATCTCACCGCCGTTGCGAAGGGCGATGCGCGTGTAGGCCCCGGTGCGTTCCTCGTAGGTCGGCGTCCCGACGCGCCGCATGATCTCGGCCGGAGAGCAGGAAGATCGAGCGCACGTTGCGACGCAGGTCGCACCAGCTCGGGGTCCAGCGCGATCTCGGGATCCCGGGCATAAAGCCGATCACCGCCCCGCCGAGCACGAGCAGGCCGAAGACCACGAGTTCCGTGTGCTCCACGCCAGTAGGGTGACAAGCGATGCCGGTGGTCACCCTCTACGGCAAACCGGGCTGCCATCTGTGTGACGACGCGCGGGTGGTGATCGAGCGCGTGCGCGTGGAGCGCGGATTCGAGCTCGAGGAGGTCGATGTATCGCTCGATCCGGTGCTACACAGGCGCTACGGGGAGCGCATTCCGGTGGTTGTGCTCAACGGCGAGGAGATGGGCGAGTTCTTCGTCGACGAGGCGTCGCTGCGCGAACGGCTCGATAGAGTGACTGCCCCGTGAGATACGACGACCCCAGAGCGGGCGGCGTTGGGCTGCAGCCCCCGCGGCCGGAAGGCGATCCGGGGCCGTCGGAGCGGCTCTCGCTCGGCGTGGCGGCTCGGCTTTCGCGCTACCTGCAGGTGCTGACCCAGGCCAAGAAGATGGGCCGGGAGACGATCTCCTCGCAGGAGCTGGCCGACTACACCCACGTCAACTCCACGCAGATCCGCCGTGACCTGTCGGGCTTCGGCAAGTTCGGCAAGCGGGGCGTGGGCTACAACGTCGACTCGCTCGTGTCGCAGATCCGCAAGATCCTGCGCACCACCGGCAAGCACAACATCGCCCTGTTCGGCGCCGGCAACCTCGGCCAGGCGATCGCCGGCTCGGACATCTTCGCCGACCACGGCTTCCGCGTGGTGGCGCTCTTCGACAAGGACCCGTCGAAGGTCGGCCTGGACGTCAACGAAAACCTCACCGTGCGGCCCTACGACGATCTGGAGCGGGTCGTCCGCGAGGAGGACGTCGTGGTGGGCGTGCTCGCCGTGCCCACCGCGGCGGCCCAGGAGGTGGCGGACGACCTCGTCGAGGCGGGCGTGAAGATCATCTTCAACTACTCCGAGGCCCTCCTGCAGGTTCCGCCCGAGGTGACGGTGCATACCTCGAGCCCCGCGGTGGACCTGCTCTACGCGCTCTACTTCTACCTGACGTAGAAACCCCCATGCTCGACATGCCGAAGGTCAGAGAGGTCTTCGAGCAATCGACGGACTTCACGGTCGGGATCGAGGAGGAGTTCGGCATCCTCGACCCGAACACGCTCTCGCTCGCGCAGCGCTTCGACGAGCTGCGCGACGCCGCCATGGCGGACCCGGTGCTCGCCGAGTCCGTGGCCGGCGAGCTGATCCGCTCGGAGATCGAGATCCGCTCGGGCAAGGGGGAGACCTTCGCCGACGCCGTGGCACGCCAGCAGGAGGCCCGCCGGCGCCTGTTCGCGCTGGCCGCGGAGCGCGAGGCGCTTCTGTCCACCACCGGGACCCACCCCTGGAGCCCCTGGCAGGAACAGCAGATCATCGATACCGACCACTACCACCGCGTCGAGGACCTGCTCCAGTACGTGGCCTGGCGCAACAACACCTTCAGCGTTCACGTGCACGTGGGGGTGCGGGGGGCCGAGCGGGCGGTGTCGGTGTGCGACCGGTTGCGCGCGGTGATGCCCGAGCTGCTGGCCCTGTCCGCCAACTCGCCCTTTCTCGACGGGCGGCACTCCGGGCTGCATTCGGCCCGCACCCAGATCTTCACCAAGAGCTTTCCCCGCTGCGGGATCCCCGACGCCTTCGGCAGCTGGGCGGCGTACGCGGAGTACATCGATTTCCTCAGGAAGTCGCAGTCGATCGAGGAGTTCACCCAGGTGTGGTGGAGCGTGCGCCCGCATCACTCGTACGGCACGGTCGAGATGCGCATCTGCGACGCGCAGACCAGCGGCGCCGACTCCACGGCGGTGGCCGCCCTGATCACGGCGTGTGTGGCGCAGGCGGCGTTCGACTTCGACGAGGGTGTGCCCCCCTTCGATCCTCCCGCCCGGCTCATCGAGGAGAACCTCTGGCGGGCCATCCGCTACGGGCTCGACGGGAGGCTGATCGACCTGCGCAGCGCCAGTGAGTACCCGGCGGCGGCCGTGAGCGAGCGCCTGCTCGAGTGGACCGCGCCGGCGCGGGCGGCGCTCGGCATCGATCCGGGCCTTCCCGAGGAGAACGGCGCGCAGCGCCAGAAGCGTGCCCTCGGCTCAGGTGCTTCGATTCATGAGGTCTATGCGGCGGAGGTCGAGCTCACCCAGCGCACCTATGCCGCGGAGGAGGTGAAGACATGAGTCAACCCCAGGAGCCGACCGAGGAGCAGCTGCTCGAGGCGCTTCGGCGCGTCAAGGTCGACGACGTCCTGGTCCAGACCGTCGCCACACTGGTGAACCTCGCCGGTCAGAAGCTGACCGTCCCCGAGGCGAAGGATCCCATCGAGGCAAAGAAGGCGATCGACGCCGCGAGGGCGATGCTCCCGCTGCTCTCCGACGACGCCGCTGCGGCGGTGCGCGATGCGCTCTCACAGGTGCAGATGCTCTACGTGAAGGAGACAGGGGAGGCGCCGCCCAGGCGGCCGAGCCGCCGGACCGCGAGGCGGAGGAGCGCGCCAAGGCCCGATCCAAGATCTGGACGCCGGGCTCGTGATCGGGATCTTCGGAGGCTCTGGCTTCTACCGCTTCCTCGACGACATCGAGGAGATGCCTCTGGCCACCCCGTACGGCCCGCCCTCGGCGCCGGTGCGGGTGGGGCGGCTCGACGGGGTGGAGGTGGCCTTCATGCCCCGTCACGGTGACGAGCACACGCTGCCGCCGCACCGGATCAACTACCGGGCCAACATCTGGGCCATGAAGGAGGTGGGGGTGCAGCGCCTCGTCGGCCCCTGCGCCGTGGGCTCGCTCAAGCCGGAGCTCGAGCCCGGCACCTTCGTGATCTGCGACCAGTTCGTGGACCGGACCAGCATTCGCGAGTCCACCTTCTACGACGGCCCGCAGACCACGCACGTCTCGGCGGCCGACCCCTACTGCCGAGACCTCAGCGGGATCCTGGCCGAAGCCGCCCGCGAGGAGGGCATCCCGGTGGTGGAGGGCGGGACGGTCGTGGTGATCGAGGGGCCGCGCTTCTCGACCCGCGCGGAGTCGCGCTGGTACACGGCCGCGGGCTTCGACGTGGTGAACATGACGCAGTACCCGGAATGCTGGCTGGCCCGCGAGCTGGAGCTCTGCTACGCCAACGTCTCGCTGGTCACCGACTACGACGTCGGGCTCGAGGGCATGCCCCACGTCGAGCCGGTCTCGGCCCAGGCCGCCTTCCAGGTGTTCCAGGACAACCTCGAGCGGCTACGGGCTCTGCTGCACCGCGCCCTCCCTCGAATCGGCCCCCAGCCGCAGGACGCCTGCGCGACAGCCCTGTCTACCGCGATGGTCCATCAGGTCCGCGGAAGTCGATAGACTGCCCGCCCTCTTTTCGGGCGGTGCCCGTTTCCACTGTGCGCCCTCGCGCTCGAGCCGCTCGCTGACTGAACTTTACGGAGGACAAACCCCTTGGAATTCCTGACTGACTGGGGCGTGGTAATCGCGCTCGCCTGCGCCGCAGCCGCGGTGGCCTACGGCGTTGTCACCTCGCGCTGGCTGCTCGCGCTCTCGCCCGGCAACGCCGAGATGCAGGCCATCTCCACGGCCGTCCAGGAGGGCGCCACCGCCTATCTGCGCCGCCAGTACACGATCATCGCCGGAGTGGCCGTCGTGCTGGCGGTGGTGCTGGCCATCGCCCTCGAGGCGAGCGGCTCCGAGGGCATCCTGATCGCCATCGGCTTCCTGATCGGCGGCACCTTCTCGGGCGCCGCCGGCTTCATCGGGATGAACGTCTCGGTGCGGGCCAACACGCGCGTGGCCGAGTCGGCCCGCAGCGGCGTGTCGAAGGCGCTCGAAGCGGCCTTCAAGGGCGGCGCGGTCACCGGCATGCTCGTGGCCGGCCTGGCCCTCCTCGGCGTGGCGGGCTACTACGGCATCCTGATCCTCGCCGGCGTGGAGGAGCGAGACGCCATCGACGCGCTCGTCGGGCTCGGCTTCGGCGGCTCGCTGATCTCCGTGTTCGCCCGGCTGGGCGGCGGCATCTTCACCAAGGCCGCCGACGTGGGCGCCGACCTCGTGGGCAAGATCGAGGCCGGGATCCCCGAGGACGACCCGCGCAACCCGGCGGTGATCGCCGACAACGTGGGCGACAACGTGGGCGACTGCGCCGGCATGGCGGCCGACCTGTTCGAGACCTACGCGGTCACCGCTGTTGCCGTGATGCTGCTGGGCGTTCTGACCTTCAACGAGATCGGGACGGTGGCGACCTTCCCGCTCGTGATCGGCGGGGTGTCGATCCTGGCCTCGATCATCGGCACCTACGCCGTGCGCTCGCGGGCGGGGAACGTCGAGCGCGCCCTCTACCAGGGCCTGATCGTCTCCGGCGTGCTGGCCGCGATCGCGTTCCTGCCGGTCACGCTGCTGATGATGGACGACCTGACCTTCAAGGACGGGCTGTCGGAGCTGCTGCGCGGCGGGGCCGACGCCGCCCCGTCGGGCATCGAGCTCTACCTCTGCACGCTCGTCGGCATCGCCGTGACCGCCGGCCTGTTCGTGATCACCGACTACTACACGTCCACGCGTTTCCGGCCGGTGCGCACCACCGCGCGCGCGTCGCAGACCGGTCACGCCACGAACATCATCCAGGGCCTGGCCCAGGGCTTCCAGTCCACGGCCGCCCCCGCGATCCTGCTGGCGGTGGGGATCCTGGTCGCGAACGAGCTGGCCGGGATCTACGGCATCGGCGTGGCGGTGATGGCGCAGCTCTCACTCACCGGGCTCATCGTCGCGCTCGACGCCTTCGGGCCGATCACCGACAACGCGGGCGGCATCGCCGAGATGGCCGACCTGCCCGAGGAGGTCCGCAACGTCACCGATCCGCTCGACGCGGTGGGCAACACCACCAAGGCCGTCACCAAGGGATACGCGATCGGCTCCGCCGTGCTGGCCGCGCTTGTGCTGTTCGCGGCCTTCGTGGAGGAGCTCAGGGAGGAGGCCGCCGCCGAGGGCGCGGAGGTCGTGACCTTCAACATCTCTCAGCCCGAGGTGCTGATCGGCCTGCTGATCGGCGGAATGATGGTCTACCTGTTCGCGGCGCTCGCGATCGAGGCGGTGGGCCGCGCCGGCGGCGGCGTGGTCGAGGAGGTGCGCCGCCAGTTCAAGGAGAAGCCGGGCATCATGGACCGCACGGAGCAACCCGACTACGCGCGAGCGGTCGACATCGTGACCGCCTCCGCGCAGCGGGAGATGATCATCCCGGCGCTGATCCCGATCGTGGTCACCGTCGTGGTGGGCCTGCTGTCCACCGAGGCCCTCGGCGGCCTCCTGATCGGCGTGATCGTGGTGGGCTTCTTCGCCGCTGTCTCGATGACCGCCGGCGGCGGAGCGTGGGACAACGCCAAGAAGCTGATCGAGGACGGCGAGTACGGGGGCAAGGGCTCCGAGGCCCATGCGGCGTCGGTGACCGGCGACACCGTCGGCGATCCCTACAAGGACACGGCCGGGCCGGCGATCAACCCGATGATCAAGGTGGCGAACATCGTCGCGCTCCTGATGATCCCGTTCCTGGTCTAGGGAACGAGCGCCGGTCGGTAGCGTTTCCGGTCTGGCCCATACGCCCGACATCCACTCGCTGCCGCCGGACCTGCCCGCCCCGGAGGACGACGGCGCGGCCGCGCATCTCCCGGGCGCGTCGCTGCCGCCGGTGGCGCTGCCCTCCACCGCCGGGGACCTCGTGCGCCTCGACCGGCTGCCGGGTCTCACGGTGCTGTTCTGCTACCCGCGCACCGGAGTGCCCGGCGAGCACAACCCGCCGGGCTGGGACGCGATCCCCGGCGCCCGCGGCTGCACTCCGGAGACCTGCGGCTTTCGCGACCGCAACCAGCAGTTCGCCGATCTCGGCGCCCGCGTGCTGGCGCTCTCGACCCAGGACAGCGCCTACCAGCGCGAGATGGCCGAGCGGCTCGAGCTGCCCTTCCCGGTGTTGAGCGACGAGGGGCTGGAGCTGGTCGAGGCTCTGCGCCTGCCCACCTTCGAGACCTCGGGGATGACGCTTCTGAAGCGCCTGACGCTCGTGCATCCGCGACGACCGCATCGAGCACGTTTTCTATCCCGTCTTTCCGCCGGACACGCACGCGGCCGACGTGCTGGCCTGGCTGCGCACCACCGTTAGATGAAGCAGCACCCCTCGCTGGCCGAGGCCGAGCAGAGCGTCTTCTGGCTCGACTCTTCGAACGCCCCGGAGCCGTTGCCCGCGCTCGAGGGGGAGCGCCGCTGCGACCTCGCGGTCGTCGGTGGCGGGTTCACCGGTCTCTGGGCGGCCCTGCTGGCCGCGCCTGAAGAGGAGGTGGTGCTGCTCGAGGGCGACCGCTGTGGCGGGGCCGCGAGCGGCCGCAACGGCGGGTTTCTCGACTCGTCGCTCACGCACGGCCTGGAGAACGGGCTGTCGCGCTGGCCGGACGAGATGGAGACGCTCGGCCGCCTCGGTGACGAGAACCTCGCGGCCATCCGCGAGACCGTCAGCGCGCGCGGGATCGACGCGGGCTGGGAGGAGCCGGGCTTCATCGACGTGGCCACGCGCGAGCACGAGGTCGAGGCGCTCCGGGAGTACGGCGATACCGCGCGGCGGCTCGGGGACGAGGTCGAGTACCTCGATCGCGAGGCGCTTCGCTCGCGCGTGGACTCACCCACCTACCTGGCGGGCCTGCTCTGGCCGGAGGGCGGCGCGCTCGTCGATCCCGCGCGGCTGGCGTGGGGTCTGCAGGCGCGCCGCGCTCGAGGACGGCGTGGACGTGTTCGAGAACACCCGTGTCACGGAGATCCGCCGCGACGGGGAGGGGGTCGAGCTGGTCACCCCCGGCGGTCGTGTGCGCGCGCGGCGCGTGCTGCTCGCCACCAGCGCCTTCCCGCCGCTCTTGCGCTCGATCGGACTGTTCGTATTGCCGGTCTATGACTACGTGCTGGTCACCGAGCCCCTTGACGCAGCCCAGCGCGAGGCGATCGGGTGGCGCGGCCGCGAGGGCCTGTCGGATTCCGGCAACCGCTTCCACTACTACCGGCTGACCGAGGACGACCGCGTCCTGTGGGGCGGCTACGAGGCCGTCTACCACTACGGAAACGGCATGCGTACCGAGTTGGAGGACTCCGCCGAGGTCTTCAATCTGCTGGCGCGCAACTTCGCCGAGACGTTCCCGCAGCTCGACGGATTGCGCTTCAGCCACCGCTGGGCCGGCGCGATCGACACCTGCTCGCGCTTCTGCGTCACCTTCGGGACCGCACTGGGCGGCCGGGTGGCCTACGCCGTCGGGTACACGGGGCTCGGGGTCGGCGCGAGCCGCTTCGGCGCCCGTGTGGCCCTCGACCTGGTGCACGGCCGCGACAGTGAGCTCACCCGGCTCGAGATGGTGCGCAGCCGCCCGCTGCCGTTCCCGCCGGAGCCGCTGCGCTATGCCGTGGTCCAAGCCACTCGCCGGGCGCTCGTGAACGCGGACGAGCGCGGCGGCCGTCGCGGGCCGTGGCTGAAGCTGCTGGACCGCGTCGGCGCGGGCTTCGACAGCTAAGTGGTCGCCTCGTCAGAGACCACTAACTTCCCGCCAGCCCATGGCCGAGTACAGACCCAAGAACCGCGGCCTCGAGCGGGTGCTGGGCACAGGCGCCCTGTTCTCCACGGCGTACGGCAACGTCGGCAGCTCGATCTACTACGCGCTCGGCCTGGTCGCGATCTACGCCCTCGGCATGACCCCGGTGGTGTTCCTGATCGCCGGCCTGATATTCGCCGCCACCGCGGCCACCTACGCCGAGGCCACGACGATGTTCCCGGAGGCCGGGGGGTCGTCCTCGTTCGCCCGCCGCGCCTTCAACGAGTTCTGGTCCTTCTTCGCGGCCTGGGGCCAGATGCTCACCTACATCATCACGATCGCGATCTCGGCCTTCTTCGTCCCGCACTACCTGGGTGTCTTCTGGGAGCCGCTCGGCGAGTCGCCGGCCGACATCGTGGGCGGCATCATCGTGGTGCTGCTGCTGGGCGTGCTCAACGTCGTCGGCGTCAAGGAGTCGGCGGGCGTGAACGTCGGCTTCGCGGTGGCTGACTTCTGCACGCAGGTGCTGCTCGTGGCCGTGGGGATCGTGCTCGTTCTCGACCCCGACCAGCTGGTGAACCAGGTGGACTTCGGCACCGTTCCCACCGTCGGCGACTTCCTGATCGCGATCCCCGTGGCCATGGTGGCCTACACCGGAATCGAGACGGTCTCGAACATGGCCGAGGAGGCGCGCGACTACCAGAAGACGATCCCGCGCGGGATCGGGCTCGTGGTGGGCGCCGTGGCCGTGATCTACGTGTTCCTGCCGGCGGTGGCTCTCTCGGCCATGCCGGTCGTGAACGGCGAGACGGCGCTGGCCCAGTCCAAGGAGGAGGGCGGCTACGCCGACGACCCGGTTCTCGGCGTGGTGGAGAACATGGACCTCGGCGCGCTCCAGGGCCCGGCCGAGATCTACGTGGGCATCCTGGCCGCCACGATCCTGTTCATCGCCACCAACGCGGGCATCATCGGGGTGTCGCGGCTGTCCTACTCGATGGGGCAGCACCGCCAGCTACCCGAGGTGCTGCGCGTGCTGCACCCGCGCTTCCGCACCCCGTACGTGGCCATCACCCTGTTCGGGCTGGTCGCGTGCGTGGCGATACTGCCGGGCCAGGCGGACTTCCTGGGCGTGATCTACGCGTTCGGGGCGATGCTGTCGTTCACGATCGCGCACGTGTCGGTCACGGCGCTTCGTGTCAAACGGCCCGACCTCGAACGGCCCTACCGGGTCCCGTGGAACGTGCGCGTGCGCGGCTACCAGCTGCCGCTCGCCTCGATCCTGGGAGGCCTGGGCACCGGCATCGCCCTGATCGTCGCCACCGTGCTCGATCTGCGCGTGCTGGTCTCCGGGATGCTGTGGCTGGCCATCGGGATCACCACCTACGTGATCTACCGCCGGCGCCAGGGGCTGTCGCTCACCGAGACGGTCAAGATCGTGGTTCCCAAGCCGGTGGTGGAGCACGAGGTCGAGTACGAGTCCGTGCTGGTGGCCTTCGAGGACGGCAACTACTCTGCCGAGGCGGTGAGCACCGCCGCTCGCCTGGCGGCGCGCCGCCGCCGGGGCATCCACGTGCTGGTGACGATCACGGTGCCGCCCAACTCGCCGATCGACGCTTCGATGCCGGACCAGGAACGCAGGGCGGCATCACTGATCGACTCGGCCCGCGTCCGCGGCGGGCGACGTGTGACGGGACACTGGGAGAAGGTGCGCCCGGGCCAGGCCGGCCGCCGCATCGTGGAGGAGGCCAAGGACATCCATGCGCGCGCGATCGTCATGTCGCTGCCTCCGCGCCGGACCGGCATGTCGCTGTTCGGGAAGTCGCTCGAGACCGTGCTGGCAGAGCGTCCCTGCCGCGTGATCATCGACTCCTCGCGCAACGTCGACGGGCATCGCAACGGCTCCTGACGGCCACCGGCCGGACTACCATTGGCCCCGTGCAACGCGCATATCTGGCCTCGACTCGGCTGCTGAGCGCGCTGCTCATCGCGGTGGGGGTCGCCATGGTGGTCGCGGCGCTTGCGAACGGAGGCGGCGCCACCGCCCTGGGCGTGGTGCTCGGCACCCTCCTGGCGCTCCTGGGCGCCGGGCGGCTCTACCTCGCCCGCTCGCATCCCGGTGAGGACGAGCCGTCAACGGGTGAAGAGTCCGCGGGCGCCACCCGCGGTCCACGGCGGTGAGCGAGCAGAGCGCCGAACGGCGGGCGGCGGCCGCCGCGGCAGCCGTTCGGGCGCGACGGCAGTTCCGCCGCGGCTCCGAGGCCGCGGGCATGCGGATCATTCGCAGCCTGGGCGAGCCCGCCCTGTTCGCGATCACCCTCAGCGCCGTCGTCTCGGGCCTGCTGCTCACGCTCGGGGTCGTTTCCGACGATGCCCTCGGGCTGGCCCCGCTGGTCTACCTCGTCGCGGGCCTGTTCTTCGTGGTCACGATGGCCACCTACGTCGAGGGCAGCTCGCTGCACCAGGAGCGTGGCGGCGCCTCGAGCTTCGCGCGCTACGCCTTCGACGAGCTGTGGAGCTTCATCGCGGGCTGGGCGATCCTGCTCGACTACGTGATCGTCATGGCCGCCGGCGCGGTGGTGATCTCGGACTACCTCGCGGTCTTCTGGAGCGGCCTCGACGACGGCGGCGCTCGAGATCGTTGTGGCGGCCGGCGCCCTGCTGGCTGTCGCGTTCCTGAACGTGCGGGGGCTGAGCGCCGCCCAGCTTCAGGATCGTGCTGAGGGTCTCCCTGGTGATGATCCTCGTGCTGGTGCTGGTCATGCTGGTGGCCTTCGTGCAGCTGTTCGACCTCGCGGCCATCGTCGACACGGTCGAGTTGGGCGAGACACCGCTGTGGGAGGACGTGCTGTTCGCCCTCGGCGTGGCCTGCGTGGGCCTGATCGGGGTGGAGGCCGCCTCCGGGCTGGCGGGCGAGGTGCGCGTGGGGCGCCGCGGCCTTCGGCGTGTGGTGCTCGCCAGCGCCGCGATGACGCTGCTCCTGTCCGTGGGCGTGTCGGCGGCCGCACTGATGGCCCAGCCGGTACAGGACGGATCGACGGCCCTGGGAGGGCGCTTCCTCGAGGCGCCCGTGCTCGGCATCGTGAACGGCTTCGAGACCGCCTGGATGGTCGATGCCGGCCGCTACCTCGTGGGCGCCACCGCGGCGGCGATGCTGTTCGTGGCCATGAACGGGCAGATGCTCGGCCTGGCCCGGCTCGGGTACTCGCTCGCGACCAACCGCCAGATCCCGAGCGCCGTCGGCCGGCTGAGCGGGCGCCACGGCACGCCCTACGTGGCGATCGCAATTGCCGCGGCCATCGCGTTTGCGCTCGCCGTGCCTCATGACATCGACTTCCTGGCCGGCATCTTCGCCTTCGGCGCGATGATCACGTTCGCGATCGCGCACCTGTCGGTGATCGTGCTGCGCTTCAAAGAAGGAGAGCGGCGCAGCGCGTTTCGCGTCCCGCTGAACGTACGCTGGCGCGGCACCCGCGTGCCGCTGCCCGCGGTCTTCGGACTCGTGCTTTCGGTGGGCGTGTGGCTGAGCGTCGTGGCGCTGCACGAGGGCGCCCGCGTGATCGGCGGTGTCTGGATGGCTGCCGGCGTGCTGCTCTACGTGGTCTACCGGCGCTCGCAGGGCAAGTCACTCACGCAGCGCTTCACGATTCCCGCGGAGGCGCTGCGCGAGCGGGAGGAGGCCGAGTACGGAAGCATCCTCGTGCCGGTGTTCGGCGAGTCGCTCGACGACGACATCATCGGCACCGCGGGGCGCCTCGCGGCCGAGCGCGCCGACGAGACCGACGGGGGCGCAGTGCTCGAAGCGCTCTACGTGTTCGAGATCCCGATGTCGCTGCCGATCGACGCCCGGGTGCCCGAGGAGCGGGTCAAGGAGGCCAAGCGCGTGCTCGCGCGGGCGAAGGAGGTGGGGGAGGAGTACGAAGGGGTCGAGGTGGCCACCGCGATGGTGCGCGGACGCACCGTGGGGCAGGCGATCGTTTCCGAGGCTCGCCGCCGCGGGGTGGAGGCAATCGTCCTCGCCGCCGAGGAGCCCACCCGCGTGCGCGGCGGAGCCATTCTCGGCGGGCGGGGCCGGGTGCGCGACCGCTTCGTGGGGGAGACCACCCGCTACGTCGTGGAGAAGGCGCCCTGCAAGGTGATAATCACCGCTCCCCCGGCCGGCGAGGAGGGCACGCGCGAGGGCGTCCTGCCCTAGAGTTGACCCTGCATGTTCGTACTGATTGTCGGTTGTGGGCGGGTGGGGTCAGCGATCGCCCACGCGATGCTCGAGGAGGGACACGAGGTGTCGGTCCTCGACGAGGACGCCGAGGCCATCGCGCTGCTCGACCGTGGCCAGGACCAGAGCTGGGAGGAGCGCGGCGGGCGCTTCACCGAGGGGACCGCGCTCGAGATCGACGCGCTGCTCGCGGCGGGCATCGAGCAGGCGGACGCGTTCGTGGCCTCCACCGACGGTGACAACACCAACCTCGTGATCGCGCAGATCGCGCAGCGCCGCTTCGAGGTCGAGCGTGTGGTGGTCCGCGTTCTCGACCCGGCGCGGGCGCGCTGGTACTCCGAGCAGGGCCTCCAGACGGTTTGCCCCACCCAGACCGCGATCGAGCTGCTCGAGGCGGCGGTGCGGGGCCAGATCCGCTTCGAGGGAGTCTCGGGCTAGGTGGGTCCATGTACGTCCTGATCGTCGGAGCCGGCAAGGTGGGCTGGAACCTCGCGCGCGAGCTCATCAACAAGCACCATGAGGTGACCGTGATCGAGGCCGATCCGGCGTCGCTACGCCGTGGTCGAGCAGGAACTCGAGCACAGCGCCCTCTACGGCGACGGCTCGGAGCTGTGGGTGCTCGAGCGCGGCGGCATCGAGCGCGCGGACCTGGTGGTGGCGGTCACCGGCGACGACGAGGACAACATCCTGATCTCCCAGGTGGCGCGCGAGAAGTACGGCGTGGGCCGGATCGTCGCCCGCTGCAACAACCCGCGCAACCTCCAGCATTTCGAGCTGCTGGGAGTCAAGCCGGTGATCTCGGCCACCGACCTGATCCTGCGGCTGATCGAGCACGAGGTGCCGAAGTACGGGCTGGTGCACCTGCTCGACCTGCCCGAGGAGCGGCTCGAGATCATCGAGCTCGAGGTCGCCGAGGGCTCGGACGCCGCGGGCAGGGCGGTCAAGGACCTGGGCCTCCCCGAAGGCTCGCTGGTGATCTCGGTCCTGCGCGACGGCGGCGGCTTCGTGCCCACGGGCGATTCGCTGGTCCAGGCCGGTGACGAGGTGCTGCTCGTGCTCGACGTGGGCATCGAGTCGCGCGTGACCGAGCGCTTCACCAACCGCTCGGCGGCCTAGCGTCGCCATGGCGCGCCGACGGGTTGATCACCTGCTCGTGGGCGGCGGCCTCGCAGCGGCCAACTGCGCCCGCTGGCTGCGCGAGGGGGGCGGGGAGGGCTCGATCCTGCTGGTGGGCCGCGAGTACGACCCGCCCTACAACCGGCCGCCGCTGACCAAGGGCTACCTGCAGGACAAGGAGTCACGAGAGGACGCGCTCTTTCGGCCCGACGAGTGGTGGACCGAGCAGGACATCGAGCTCCTGACCCGCACGAGCGTGATGAAGCTGGACCCCGGCGAGCGCGTGGCGACGCTCTCGACGAAGGAGGAGATCGAGTTCGGCAACGCGCTGCTGGCCACCGGCGCCAACGTGCGCCGGCTGCGCGTCGATGGCTGCGACCTCGAGGGCATCCACTATCTCCGCACGTTTGGCAACTCGGACGCGCTCAAGGCCGAGGCCGCTGCAGGCGGAGCGCGTGGTGATCATCGGCGGGAGCTACATCGGCACCGAGGTGGCCGCCTCACTCACCGCCGCCCACGGAGACAAGTGCTCGATCGTGATGCTCGAGGACGTGACTCTCGAGCGCCAGTTCGGCCAGGAGATCGGCGGCTTCTTCCAGGGAGTTCTCGAGGAGCACGGCGTGGACGTGCACGGGGGCGACGAGCTGGAGCGCCTGGAGGGCGTCGGACGGCCGCGTCGGCCGGGTGGTGACCAAGGGCGGGCTCGAGCTCGACTGCGACCTGGTGGTCATCGGCGCGGGTGTCATGCCCGACGTCATGCTCGCGCGGGCTGCGGGTCTCGAGCTGGGCGAAGCCGGGCGGCGTGCTGTGCACGTCCGGGCTCGAGAGCTCGGTGCCGGGTATCTACGCGGCGGGCGACATCAGCGAGTACCACAGCCCCGTCCACGACAGACACCTGCGCGTCGAGCACTGGGACGTGGCCTTCAACCACGGGAAGACGGCCGCGCTGAACATGCTCGGCCAGGAGGTCGAGCACGACACCGTGCCCTACTTCTTCTCCGACCTGGCCGACTGGAGCTGGATGGAGTACGTCGGGCCCGGATCGGGAGAGCCGGTGGTACGCGGCTCGCTCGACGAGGGCCAGCTTCACGGCCTTCTACGTCGACGGCGGCCGGGTCACGGCCGCGCTGACCGTGGGCCGCTCCGACGACCTCGAGCACGCGCGGCGCCTCATCACGCGAGCGAACGCTCCGTGAACGTCGACGCGCTCGCGCGACGAGGGCACCGACCTCGGCTCGCTCTAGCGGGGAGCGCTACGCCGCGGCGGCGATGTAGGCCAGCATCCGGTTGGTGATCGCGGTGGCCCGCTCGACCGCGGCGTTGTCGAGCACGGGGGGATCGGAGAAGCGCTCGGGCACCACGCCGGCGAGCGCGGGCACCTGGCGGGCGGCGAGCTCGAGCCCGAGACGGGCGGCCTCGCGCACCACCTCGGGTTCGACCGACCAGAGCATCTCGAAGACCCGCTCGCCCGGGCTGGGGCGTTCCCAGCCGGCGAGGCAGGCGGTGAAGTCCGGGCCGTCGCAGATGATCGCCCACTCGTTGGCCAGCGGGTGGCCGCGCTCGATCGGGATCTCGAGAGGCCCGTCCTCGGGCTCGTTCAGCTCGTCGAAGTCGGCCAGGGCCACGGCGATCTCGGCCGTGCGGGCAAAGCCGCGCCAGCGTTCCTCGGCCTGGCGGTAGAACCTCTCGCGCTGGAACGAGCCGACGAACACGGCTCGCTCGCCGCGCACAGAGCATTCGTCCTCGATGGCGTGGGAGACCGGTACCAGCAGGCGCTTGGGCACCGGATAGGGGTGCAGGTCGGGCCGTAGCCGGCGCAGCCCCGCGTAGATGGAGGGGGTGGACTTGTCGCCGCCGTTCGCCACGCGTTCGATCGCGGCGGGGAGGGACAGGCCGCCGTCGCGGGCGCGCAGGACCTCGATCACCCGTTCGACCTCGCTATCCGGGTAGCGGCGGTGGCCGCTCGGAAGGCGCTCGGCGCGCGGGAAGTCGTGGCGCTGCTCCCACATGCGAAGCGTCGCCGGCTGCATGCCGGTGCGCTCCGCGAGCTGTCCGATTGTCAATGTTTGGGTCAAAATCTCAACAAGCTGTTTGCTTTCTGCTAAACATACTGTTTCAGTTCACCGCCGACCCAGGAACGAGAGCACAAATGAACGCACTCGCCACCCCCACCGGCTTCACCAGCGCCTACCGTGCGCACTCGCCGCGGGCCTTCTCCGCCGCCTTCCGGGTGCTCGGCGACGTGGCCGCCGCCGAGGACGTCGTGCAGGACGTCTTCGTGACGATCTGGCGCAACCCGGACAAGTTCGATCCCGATCGAGGCAGCCTGCCCGGCTACGTGGCGATGATGGCCCGCAGCCGGGCGGTCGACCGGATGCGCTCGCGCCAGGCGCGCGATTCGGCCGTGGAGCGGCTCGGGCGCCGCGACGAGCGCGACGCGGTCTCCGAGTCGCCCGCGGAAGCGGTCATGCGCATGGACGAAGGCACGCGTGCGCTGCGCGCCCTGGCGGACCTGCCCGAGGCCCAGCGGGAGGCGGTGCTGCTCAGTTACGGCCGGGACCTGTCCGCCGCCGAGCTGGCCGAGGCTTCCGGTGTTCCGCTGGGCACCGCCAAGAGCCGGCTTCGGCTCGGGCTCCAGAAGGCCCGCGAGAATCTCGCGCCGGCTGCCTGAGCCCTCGACGTCGCGGCTCCCGAGGTGTGGGACTTGTCTCAGCGAGCCATGACGCTCGTCCGTCGTCATCTGATCGCTTCCCACGTAGCTCGTCGGTTCCCTCGGGGGTCGTGGCCTCTCGGCCTGCCTTGCAGGGTCGGTACGGCCCAGTCAACATCACCGGGTCACCGGCCTCGGCGGCCTGGCGCGATCCCTACCCTGACGTGACGGACGGACGCTGACTGCATGGCCGGCTATTTCGACGATTCCTCGATGCTGCGGCGGGTCAATCGTGAGCGTGCGCTTGCGTTGTCCGGGCCGCGGGCGCTGCTGATGCAGGCTGCCCATCCGCTGGCGGTGTCGGGCCTCTTGGCGCATTCGACGGCGATGGACGAGCCCTACGACCGGCTGGCCCGGACGGCCGAGGTGATGAGCACCATCGGCTTCGGTGAGCGCAAGGACGCCGACCGCGTGACGCGTCAGGTGCGCGCCATGCACCGCCGCGTGAGCGGAACGCTGCGGGAGCCGGTGGGGCGCTATGCGGCCGGGACGCCCTACCGGGCCGACGACCCCGAGCTTCTCCTGTGGGTGCTGTTCACGCTGGTCGATTCGAGCCTCGTTGTGTACAAGACCTACGTCGGCTCGCTCTCGCGGTCGGAGGAGGCCGCCCTCTGGGACGACTACAGGGTCATCGGCCGGCTCTTCGGGCTGCGGGTGCGCGACATGCCGCGCACCCTGGCCGACCTGGACGACTATCGCCGCTCGATGCTCGAGGGGGACACCCTCCACGTGACCGACTGGGCGCGCGAACGAGCCCGCGCGATCGTGCTCGACCCGCCTGTGCCGTGGATGGCCCAGCCGCTGCTCGAGACCGTCAACTTCATCACCATCGCCCTGCTGCCGGACCGCGTCCGCAGCCAGTACGGCTTCGCGCCGCTGCCGCCCGCATTCGTCCGCAAGGCGCTCGTCAGGGCGGGCGGCGAGTACGTAAAGCGTGCCGTCGTGCCCTTCCTGCCGGACCGGCTGCGGCTGGTGCCGGCGGCTCGCGCGGCCGCGTAGATCGAGCTGCAAACGAGGAGTGGCCGATCCGCGGATCGTGCTTAGGGTGGGGCCCATGCGCTACACGATCGCGCTGCTTCTGGCCGCGAGCGTCCTGGCCGGCTGCATGTCCTCCGACGAGGCGCCGGCGCCCGTGGTCTTCAAGCCGCGGCCGGAGCCTTGCGAGGTCCATATGGCGAACGCGTCGGTGTTCGTGCGCTTCGCGGGCGAACGCTCGGTAAAGACGTGTACGACCTGGGCGCGGAGCCGCGAGGGGGGCAGGAAGGTGTGGTCGGCCCGACGGCGCGCCGCAAGCGAGGGCGCGTTCAGGCGAGTATGTGTCGTGTCCCGCGAAAACACCGCCGCCGGGTTGTACGCGGGCAGCGGGATCGCTCCCCAGGAGCGGGCGCGGGAGGTCTGCGGAGACCTGCTGGACCGCGGCTGGAGCGAACTGGGTGGACCGCCCGACGCCACCGAGTTTGCCCAGAGGGCCGACGACCAGCCGCCGGCAGACCGCTCCGCTGCGGTGCGCTGCGCCGAGGGGCTGTGCCGGCAGCGCGGCCGGCTGGTGGCGCGCCCGAAGCTGAAGTCCCCGTGCGGTGAGGGGCGCTGGCGATTCGAGCTGGATGCGGTTGCGGGAGTGGGCGTGTACCGCTGCGAGCGCTAAGCGTGGCGGCGCCTGCGTTACAAGAAACGCACGAGAGCGCAAAAAAACCGCTACGAGCAGCGGTTTTGGGCGGCATCACGAGCTAGTCTGGCGTCTCAGACCGAGGCTGGGGAGCAGGGACTCGAACCCCGATAACCAGCTCCAGAGGCTGGCGTCTTGCCATTAGACGACTCCCCAGTGCGGGGTTGGAGGATAGCCATCTCACTGCCCAACGTGACACGGGAGCGCGTGCGCGTACTGCTTTCGGAGGGAGAAGACGGGCCCCGAGATCGCGCGGGAGCTCAACCTGTCGAAATCGGCGATCAGCTACCACCGGCGCCGCCTCGGTGAGGGCATTCGATCAGCGAGTGCCAGGTGCTTCGGTTTCGCACGCAACGTGCCGGCGAGGACCGTGAGCGCCGACGACATGTCGTAGACGAGGCTTCAGCGGCGGCCACGGCTTGGAGAGCGGGAGGGTCTAGCTTGCCGCGAGCGCGTCGCAGAGCGCTGTGAGGTCGGCGGCGACGCGCTCGGGCGCCTCGATGACCGGCAGGTGGCCGACGCCGTCGTAGATCGCGAGCCGCGCGCCCGGGATCTCCGCGGCCATTGCCTCCTGATCGGCGCGCGGCAGCAGCGAGTCGCGGCGGCCCCAGACGATCAGGGTTGGTGCGGAGATCGGACCGGTGTCCAGCGGTGCTTCGGCGGCCAGCAGCCCCTCGAATGCGTCGCGCCAGACGCGCGCGGGCACCTTGAGGTTCTCCTGGAGAGCACTTCCATGATCTCCTCGGGGATCTCGCGCCCGGCCATCCCATAGTTGAGCTCGCGGACGAACGCCGCGTCGATCGGGTCCTCGAGCGTCGCGATGACCTCTGCGAAGGGGGGCCGGGGTCCGCGCAGGCTGCGCGGGGAGCCGAGCAGCGCCAGCGCCAGCGTCCGGCCGGGGTGGTCGACGGCGAACCGCTGAGCCACGTAACCACCGCTCGATGCGCCTGCGAGTACGGCTGCGTCGAGTCCGACCGCGTCCATGACCGCGCCGATGTCATCGGAGAAGTCGCGCAGCTCGTAGCCCTCCGGTGGCTTGATGGCGTCGCCATGCCCGCGCTGGTCAAACGCGAACGCGCGGATCCGCTCAGGCAACGCGGCCATCAGTCGGTCGAAGTACCGCCGGAGTCCAGCCAGGCGTGGACCAGCACGACGGGAACGCCGTGCGGATCGCCCTGTTCGATGTAGGGCAACTCAAGTCCGTCCCGAAGCACGGCCAGGTGCACCACGCGCCGATCCTCTCAGGTCCGCCTGGGATGTCCCCGGACCAGCGGATCGCAGCCCGAGCGAGGATCAGGCGTTGCTCGCGCGGCGCTGCGCAACCCTACATCGACATCAACGACACAGGCCCGGCGCCAGTAGAGAAGGCTCGAGAACCTGAGCGTGCTCTGTCCCAACTGCCACGCGCGGACACCAACTCGGGCAGGACGGCGGCCTGATCGCTCGACCCGTCAGCCCCCGCGCCGCGCCCGCGGCGCCTTGCCCCGGACTCGCACCCGGGGCCGCAGCGTGGTCGTCTTCTCGCGGCCGTCCGTCAGTCGCAGACGCACACGGGCGAGGCGCTTCAGGCGGCGGGTCGCCTTCAGGCCGGGCCACACCAAGCGTCGCGGCGCGCACGCCGTCGCCCGGGAAGGGCAGGGTCAGCCGGCGGCGCGAGACCTTCGGTCGGATGCCCGATGCGCCCGCCCCCGACACCCGTGGGCGCGCCTTGCCGCGGCGCAGGCCCTTGGGCAGCACGAGGGCAGCCGAGGTGATGGAGGGGCCCTCACGCGCGGCGCTGACCTTGGCCGTCAGCCGTGCCTTGCGCCCGCGGCGGCGGATCGAGACGCGTGCGCGAGGGTCGCAGCCCGGCGTCGCCAGGGGCTGCCGGAACTCGAGCCGCTTGCCCGAGTGCGATGTGAGGCCGACCTCCATCGTGGTGTCGGTCTTCGGATCGCAGAGGTCCTTCGTCAGCTGCAGCAGCGAGTCGGGACCGGGGTCGAACTTCAGCGTGAAGCTGCGCACAGGGAGGTCGGGGTTCGACGGGAAGACGTTCCTCGCCCCGAACGCCCCGAGCTCGGTCACTCCGTCGAGGCGGACACCCACAGGCGGTGGGAGGACCACCATCAGCCCGGGCAGCCCGGCCGGGGTGTTGAACCCGAGGTAGACCGGTCCGCTCACGGGCCGAGCCTGGAGCGGCGAGTCGATGATCGCCGTGCCCACACGCGAGCTCTCCGGGCAGGCGGTCGCGTTGGCCTGAGGTCGCGTACACGCCCGCGCCAGCGCGCGCTGGCTGGGCGCCACGGACTTCGGCAGGAGGACCTCGGCCCGCTTGAGGGCGGCGTGCTCGGGGTTGAAGCGCAGCGTGGTCGACACCGGCGGGTGGTCGCCCCTGCCGGTCAGGCCGGGCGCACCGACCGAGCCCACGGCGGACCCGGCGAAGGGAAGCGCCGCGCAGTTCGTGGGGGTGAAGGCAAAGCTCTTCTGCGAACCGGGTGACGGCGCCTCGTAGGAGTTGGCCCGCGCGACCGAGGTGGCGCGGCCGCAGGCCGTAGGCATCCGCACGAACGTCCCACGGCTCGCGCGCCCGTTGAGGGTCAGGGCGATCTGCTCGATCTGCACGTTGAGGCCGGCGGACTCGCGTGGCTGATCGGCGAAGGTGGACTCGAGGCCGTACCCGTCGGGACCCTTCCTCAGGTTCACCGGCGCCTGGAGGAAGATCTTCGACAGCCCGCCCACGGCCTCCAGCACGAAGCCGAGGCGAGCGGGCTCGGAGCCGGCGGGCCGGAGGTTGTAGACGACTCCGTTGACCGGCGGCGCCGGAAGGGTCGGCAGCAGGCCCGGCACCAGCGCCAGCCTGGCGTTCACCACCACGCTGCCCACCACCGCTTCCTGCGGGCACGCGTCGGCCGCGAACTGCGCTGGGGCGCAGGCGGCCGCCGACTGCGGATTGCCGAGCAGGCCCGGCGCGAGCCGGACGAACGAGTCCTTGACGTCGTCCGCCGCCGAGTCGTAGGACAGGGTCTGCGTGATCGTCACGTTGGGGTGGCCGCCTGCCGCCAGCGACTGCGGCTCCACCCTGAACTGGGACATGGTCACGTCTGCAGTGGCGGGCGCCGTGGGCAGCAGCGCAGCCGCCAGGCCCGCGATGACAATAAGTCGCCTCTTCATCCGACCGAAAATACGGGTTGCCCGGCGCGCGTGCGCCGGTTCCCGTGCGGCGCTCAGGCCGCGGCCTGCTCCGCCCAGTCGCGGTACAGGCGGGCGTAGGCGCCGTCCGCCTCGAGCAGCTCCTCGTGGGTTCCCTGCTCGGCGATGGCGCCGTGATCGAGCACCACGATCCGCCCGGCGCCGCGGATCGTCGAGAGCCGATGGGCGATCACGATCGCGGTCCGGCCCGCGAGCAGGCGCCGCAGACCGCGCTCGATCTGCGACTCGGTGCGCACGTCCACATTCGACGTGGCCTCGTCGAGGATCAGGATGCGTGGATCGGCCGCGGCGGCGCGAGCGAACGCCACCAGCTGGCGCTGACCGGCCGACAGATGGCCGCCGCGCTCGCCCACCTCGGTGTCGTAGCCGTCCGGCAGGCGCTCGATGAAGTCGTGCGCTCCCACCGCGCGGGCGGCGGCGAGCACGTCCTCCTCGCTCGCGTCCGGCCGGCCGAAGGCGATGTTCTCGCGGATCGTGCCCGAGAACAGGAAGCCCTCCTGCGGCACCACGCCGAGCTGTGACCGCAGCGAGTGCTCGGTTACCGTCGCGCAGGTCGTGGCCGTCGATCAGCACCCGCCCGCGGTCCGGGTCGTAGAAGCGGGCCACGAGCTTGGCGAGGGTCGACTTGCCCGCGCCCGTGGAGCCGACGAGCGCGACGGTCTGGCCGGGCGGGATCAGGAGCGACACCTCCCGCAGCGCCGGCTCGCCGTCGGCGCCGTAGCCGAAGGTCACGTCGTCGAACTCGATCTCTCCTCGCACTCTCGGCAGCTCGACCGCGTCGGGCCGGTCGCGGATGTCGGGCTCCTCGTCGAGCAGCTCGAAGATCTTGTCGAGCGCGGCCATGCCCGCCTGATAGGTGGTGTAGAGCTGCGAGAGCGACTGGATCGGATCGAAGAAGGTCTGCAGGTAGAACACGAACGAGGCCAGCACGCCGATCGTCGTGGCGCCGTCGAGCACCTGGTTGCCGCCGTAGATCAGGATCGCCGCGGTGGCCACGGCCGACAGCAGCTCGACTGAGGGGAAGTAGGCGGCGTTCAGGTAGACCGTCTGCATGTTCGCCTCGCGGTGCTCGTCGTTGAGCTGCGCGAAGCGCCGCCGGTGGCGCGGCTCCTGGCCGAACGCGCGCACCACGCGCACGCCGGACAGGGTCTCCTGCAGATAGGCGGTGACCTGCGCGATCTTCTCGCGGGTGAGCCGGTACGCGCCGCTCGACGCGATCCGGAAGATCACGCTGCCGATCAAGAGCACCGGGAACGTGAGGAAGGTGACCAGCGCAAGGCTGGGGTCGAGCACGATCAGGATGACCGCCGTGCCCACCAGCGTCAGGGTGGCCGAGAACAGCGTCTGCATCCCCTCGGTCACGAGCTGGTCGAGGGCCTGGATGTCGTTGGTCAGGCGAGAGATCAGCACGCCCGCCTTGTTGCGCGAGTAGAACCCGATCGAGAGCCGCTGCAGATGCTCGAACAGCTGGATGCGCAGGTCCTGCAGGGCCCGCTGGCCCACCCAGTTGATGAGGTAGGTCTGGACATAGGTGGCGCCCCAGTTGACGACCGCCGCGCCCAGGAACGCGATCAGGATGAGCGTCAGCGCGTTCAGGTCCTGGTCGCCGATGGCCTTGTCGATGGCCAGGCCGGCGAGGTAGGGGGGAAGCAGCGCCGCGCCCGTGGCCAGGAGCAGCGCGAGCAGCATGAGGATCACGCGGCCGCGATAGGGGCGCAGCAGCGTGACCAGATGGCGCAGCTTGCCCAGGCGGCGCTCCTCGCCGCGCACGAGCGAGAGAACGCGCCGGGTCCTTTCGGCCGCGCTCACAGGCCCGCCACCTCGCGCTCGGGGTCGTCGCGGTTGAGGAAGACCTGGTCGGGCAGTCCCTTCTCGGCGATCTCGCGGTAGAGCGGCGAGTACTCGAGCAGCTCGTCGTGAGTGCCCTGCGCCGCCACCTCGCCGTCCTCGAGGACCACGACGTCGTCGGCCAGCGCGATGGTGGACAGGCGGTGGGCGATCACGAATGTCGTGCGGCCCTCCATCACCTCGCGCAGCGCGGACTTGATGCGGCTCTCGGTCGTCGCGTCCACGCTCGAGGTGGCGTCGTCCAGGATGAGGATGCGCGGCTCCGCCAGCAGGGCGCGCGCGATCGCCACCCGCTGGCGCTGGCCGCCTGAGAGGGTCAGGCCGCGCTCGCCCACGAGCGTGTCGAGCCCGTCGGGCAGGTCGTCGAGCAGCTCGAGCAGCCCGGCGCGCTGCGGCCGCGAGCTCGACCTGCTCGTCGCTCGCCGTCGGGATCCGCGTAGGCGATGTTGTCGCGCAGGCTGGCCGAGAACAGGAAGGCGTCGTCGGACACCACCGCGATCTCGCGCCGCAGCGAAGCGACGTCCAGTCGCGGACGTCGGCGCCGTCAATCAGAACCGCGCCCTCGTCCACGTCGTAGAGGCGCGGGATCAGCATCACAAGGGTCGTCTTGCCCGATCCCGTGGGGCCGACGAGGGCGACGGTGCGACCGGGTTCGACCGTGAGGTCCACGTCGCGCAGGATGGGCTCGCCGCCGTCGTAGCCGAAGCTCACGCCGTGCAGCTCCACGCGGCCGCCGCCGGCCGGCAGGGCCGGTGCGCCCGGGGCCGAGGTGAGGCGCGGCTCGCGGTCGAGGATCTCGAACACGCGCGCCCCGCTGGCCACCGCGCGCTGCGCCATCCCGAGCGCGATGCCGAGCATGCGCACGGGCGAGATCAGCAGCAGCACGTACCCGTAGAAGGCCACGAACTCGCCCACCTGGAGGGTGCCGTTGATCGCCTGGCGCCCGCCCACGAACAGCACGGCGGCCAGCCCGAGCTGGGGCAGGAAGCCGATGAAGGGGTTGTAGAAGGCCCGCAGGCGGGTGGAGACCATCGACTGGTCGAACACGCGCGCCACCGCGCGGCTGAATCTCCGCAGCTGGCGCTCTTCCTGAGCAAAGGCCTTGACCACCCTCACGCCGCCGATGTTCTCCTCGGCCTCAGCGGTGAGCTCGGCGATCCGCTGCTGCACCTCCCGGCTGGCGGGCAGGTTGCGGCGCCCGTAGCGGAAGGCGACCCAGACCACGAACGGCATCGGCGCCAGCGCCACCGCGGCGAGGACGGGGTCCACGGCCAGCATCACGCCGGCCGCGATCAGGATGGTCAGCGCGGACTGGACGATGAAGATCAGGCCGTAGCCGAGGAAGAAGCGCACGGACTGCAGATCGACGGTGGAGCGCGACATCAGCTGACCGGTCTGCTGACCGTCGAAGAACTCGAGCTCCAGCGAATGCAGGTGCTCGTACATGCCGTTGCGCAGGTCGTACTCCACGCCCAGCGACACCGTCCCGGCCACCAGGCGGCGCGACACGCTGAAGGCCAGCCGGAACACGCCCGCGGCTGCCACGGCCAGCGCGAGCGGCCACAGGTTGGCCCCGCCCTGCTCGATCTCGTCGACCGTGCGCCCGATCAGGTAGGGGATCAGAACCCCCGAGCCCATCGCGAACGCCGCAAGCACGAAGGAGACAGCGACCCCTGTGCGATAGGGGCGCAGGAATCCCAGAAGCCGCCAGAACGTGCGCATCGACGCCCTTACTTTACTTTATGAAGTGAGGTCGGCCATGCGCACGTTCACCTCGTGCACGGCCTCCCCGGCGGCGCCGCGTCGACGCCCTTGATTCGGCGCAACGTCGCCGTAGAAGCCGGGGCCGGGCGTAGTCGGATTCGTGACTGGGTCAGCGCCGGTGCTCAACGAGCCTGAGTTGTACTCCGCTCGGACGGTCAGCGCCCAGACGCAGGGCCACGACCTCGTGACGATGGTCGAAGATCCGCTCGAGGTCGCGCGCGCACGACCAGCCGGTGGGCCAGTTCGCCGAGCGGCCCCAGCGGGCATCTCGTAGCGCACGCGGTCGCGCACGAGCGTGCCGCCCGCGTGCGGCTCGAACGTGTGGGTGTGGTGCCACAGCTTGTAGGGCCCGCGGATCTGGGCGTCCACGAAGCGCACGCCCGGCTCCCACGCCTCGATGCGCGTGAGCCAGCGAATCGGCACGCGATGGAGCTTCAGCCGGTACTCGATCAGGGCTCCCTCGCGCATGGCGATCGGCCTCGGCGTGACGATCCGAAAGCCGAGCCAGGGTGGGGTGATGTCCTCCAGGTTGAAGGCATCGGCAAAGAACTCGAAGACCTCGGCGGGTTCACCCGGCAGGATCTGGGTGCGCTCGAGCACGTGTTCCACGTGAGAGATACGTGCCAGCCCGCGGCCGGGTTGCAGGAGCCGCCGCCAGGGAGTGGAAGATTCGTCTCGTGAGCCCGCGCTGCGCAGCGCTGTCGGAGCGCCTGAGCCCCCAGGGACGGCGCGCCCTGGCGGCCTTCATCGACGGGCGGCTGCCCGCCGGGCAGCTCTACGACGAGCTGCTGCGCGCCCGCGACGTCGAGAGCCTGATCCCCGGTTCGTCCGCCGCGCAGGGCGACGGCGACGGACCGAGCCACGCCCGTTCCGCCTAGGTCGGCCCCACGCACACCAGCCGATCCGCGGGGCGCAGCTCCGTGAGGCGCGGGTCGTCGTACTGGATCAGCTCGCCGTCGCGCACCACTCCGAGTACCTGGGCGTCCACCTTGCGCAGACCGTCGGGCCCCATTTCCTCGGCCGTGACTTCGCGCTCGAAGAGCTTGAGGCCGTCCGCCGGGATCAGCAGGTCGTCGAGCAGGGTGAGCATGTGGGGAGAGGTCACCCCGGCGGCAAGCAGCCGGCCGGTGGCCGTGGAACCTCGGACCACCCCGTCGGCGCCGGTCTGCTCCATCAGGTGAGCGTTCTCGTCCTCTTCCACGGCGGCCACGATCCGGCAGTCCGAATTGAGCTCGCGGGCGGTCAGGGAGACCAGCACCGCGGTGTCGTCCCCGGTCACGGCGACCACGACGGCGCTCGCATCCTCGATTCCGGCGTGCCGGAGCACCGACTGCTGGGTGGCGTCACCCTCGACGGCCGCGATGTCGTTGGCGCTCGCGGCGCGCACCGCGGCCGGGTCGATATCCACGGCCACCAGGGATCCGGCAGGCGTGCCGTGACCGATCAGCTCCTCGGCCGCGGCGCGGCCTCGCTTTCCGTAGCCGCAGAGGATCGTGTGGTCGCGCAAGGTTCGCCTCCAGCGCCGCTCGCGGTAGGCCGCCACCGAGCGCGCGGCCAAGAGCTCCAGGGTGGTCCCCACCAGCAGCACGAGGAAGATAACGCGCGCCGGGGTGGTGACGAAGGTGGTGAGCAGGCGAGCCGAATCCGACACCGGCGTTATGTCGCCGTAGCCGGTGGTGGTCACGCTGACCGTCGAGTAGTAGAGCGAGTCGAGGAAGTTGACGCTGTCGTCGGCGGTGTCGCGGTAGCCGGAGCGATCCAGCCAGGTCATCACGGCCACGCCGAGGATCAGCCCCGTGGCGATGCGCGATGCGCGTGGCCAGGACGCGCAGCGGCGTGCTCCCGCGGGCGGGGAGAATCGAGTTCGGGAGGCCGACGAGGTGCGCTCACCTGGAGCATCATGCCCGCCGTGGCGGTCTACGTCGACGAACCGATCTGGCAATGGCGCGGCCGGCGCTGGTGCCACCTCACCGCCGACGACAGCGACGAGCTCCATCGCTTCGCCGATGAGCTGGGCCTGCGCCGGCACTGGTTCCAGTCGAAGCCGGGCCGACCGTGGCACGACCACTACGACCTGCCCGAGGAGGTGCGCACCCTCGCCCTGGCCCGGGGCGCCGTGGCCCTCAGCACGCGTCGAGATGGGCCGTATGCAGGCGGACCGGCGCCGGGAGGCGCGACGCGAACGCCCGCTCTCAGAATCGGATTCCGGCTAGTACAATTCGTTACTAACTCCCCCTTCATGACAGGAGCCCCAGATGAGTTTCCTGTTCGTCTTCTTCGCGGTCTTCTTTTTCCTCACGTTTGTCGTCGCGCCATTCTTTGCGGCCGAGAGCAGGCCGGGCTGGCTGAACGTGGACCGTAAGCCCCGGCGCCAGATCTGACCGCCAGAGCGCGGGCCTACGCCTCCCCGCCGGTCAGGTGCATTCCCACGTCCGGCGACAGCCCAGAGAGATACAGAAGCGGCGGGCCCGAGCCCGCGGCGACGTAGGGAAGCGTCCCCAGGAGTCCGTGGTCGTCCGTGCCGGGCCGTCCCGTCAGCGTGCGCACTCGATGCAGACCGCGCTCTCCGGAGCCGCGCGCAGCCGCCCCGGAGCGATCGGCCGGCCGCAGCGATCGCAGATCCCGTAGCTGCCCTCCTCGACCTTCGCCAGCGCACGCTCGAGCCGCTCCTCCGAGCTCACCAGGCGGTTGCCCACGCCGATCTCGTTGCGGCGGCTGATGGCCTCGTTGGTCCCGTCGCCGATTCGCTTGCCGAAGCCGATGTTGGCACCCGGTTCGGGCGCCTTCGCCAGCTCGGCGATGCGCGCCCGGATCTCCTCGAGGCGCGCGCGCAGTACTCGTTCTGCTTCCGCCGGATCGATCCTCGTGTCCTCCACGCCCCGAGGGTAAGCGATTAGTTCGCGGGCCGGACGCGGTCTATCCCTGTGAACTGCTATCCCTTGAAACTCAAACCGGAGCAACGCGCCGAATCGGCCCGAGGTCTCACGTGACCTCTTCGAGCGCCAAGACGTCCGGGTGCCGTCGCCGGCTCCGCCGGCCAGGAAAGGATCAACCGAAGTGAGTACTCAAACCCCCCTTGCCATCGAGGCCTCCGGTCTGCGGAAGGCGTTCGGCGAGACGCAGGCCGTCGACGGGGTCGACCTCGCCGTGCGTACCGGCTCCGTCTACGGCGTCCTGGGTCCAAACGGAGCGGGCAAGACCACGACGATCCGCATGCTCGCCACGCTGCTTCGCCCCGACGCGGGCTCCGCGCGCGTGCTCGGACACGACATCTTCGACGAGCCCGACCAGGTCCGCGGCGTCGTGAGCCTCACCGGCCAGATGGCGTCGGTGGACGAGGACCTGACCGGACGGGAGAACCTGATCCTGCTCGCGCTGCTGCTCGGCTTCAAGCGAGCCCAGGCGAAGACCAGGGCGGACGAGCTGCTGGAGGCGTTTGACCTCTCGGATGCGTCCGGCCGCCAGGTCAAGAACTACTCGGGCGGCATGCGCCGCAGGCTCGACATCGCCGCCAGCCTCGTCGTCACACCGGAGCTGATGTTTCTGGACGAGCCCACCACCGGCCTCGACCCGCGGTCGCGCAACCAGGTCTGGGACATCATCCGCGCCCTTCGCGCGGAGGGGACCACGGTCCTGCTCTGCACCCAGTACCTCGACGAGGCCGACCAGCTCGCCGACGGAATAGCGGTGATCGACCACGGCCGCGTGATCGCCGAGGGAACGCCGGGCCAGCTCAAGGCCTCGGTGGGCTCCGGCGCCCTGCACGTGCGCCTGCTCGATCCCGATCAGCGCCCCGAGGCGGAGAGCCTGCTCGCGCGCGAGCTCGGCTCGGTTCACCTCGAGTCCGACCCGGCGGCCCTGTCGGTCGCGTGCGCCGATGCGGACCGGGCCGCGGAGGCCGTGAGCGCGCTGTCGCGTGCCGGCATCGGCGTGGCCGACCTTCTCGCTGGGCCAGCCCAGCCTCGACGAGGTCTTTCTTGCACTCACCGGACACCCGGCCGAGGAGAACGGCGCCGGGGACGCCTCCGGGAACGAAAAGGAGCACGCAGCATGAGCGTCGATCCCACTGTCCAGCAGGCGCCCGCAACGAGCGGCGACGCCGATCTTCGCAAGGCGCTGTCCTCGGTCCCGCGGCCGGCGCGGACCAGCGCGCCGTCGGCGGTGCTGGCCTTCGGCTGGCGCGGGATGCTGAAGATCAGGCACGTTCCCGAACAGCTCGTCGACGTGACCATCACGCCGGTGCTGTTCACGGTCATGTTCACCTACATGTACGGCGGCGCGATCTCGGGCTCCACCGGCGAGTACCTCCAGTTCATCCTGCCGGGCACGCTCGTGATGTCGGTGCTGTTCACCACCGTCTACTCCGGCGTCGCGCTCAACACGGACATGACGAAGGGCGTGGTCGACCGCTTCCGGTCGCTCCCGATCTGGCGGCCGTCGCCCTTGGCGGGGGCCGTGCTCGGTGACGGCGTGCGCTACCTGGCGGCCGGGAGCGTGGTGGTGGTGGTCGGCGTGATCCTGGGCTACTCGCCGGAGGGCGGGGTGGGCGGAGTGCTCGCCGCGATGCTCCTGGTGATCGTGTTCTCGCTCGGGCTGGCCTGGGTGTTCACAACGGTCGGGCTGCTGATGCGTTCTCCGAGCGCCGTGATGAACACGGGCTTCATGGCCCTGTTCCCGCTGCTCTTCCTCAGCAACGCCTTCGTGCCGCCGGACACCCTGCCGGCGGGCCTCAAGGCCTTCGTCGACGCCAACCCGGTCTCCCAGCTGGTCACGGGCGCGCGCGGCCTGATGGATGGCACGGCATCGAGCGGCGAGATCATGCTGGTGGTGGCGATCGCGGCGGCTCTGGCCGCGGTGTTTGCGCCGCTCACGTCCTACCTCTACCGCAGAAGCGCCTGACGTTTCAGCCGCGTTGTCGAATTCGCGGCGGCTCGTTCGTCGCCTGGGTAGAACGAGGCTTTGAGCCCCAAACACAAGGAGGATTCGACGATGCGTTTCATGGTGATGGTCAAGGCCAATGCGGACTCCGAGGCCGGCGTGATGCCCAGCGAGGAGATGCTCACCGAGATGGGCAAGTTCAACGAGGAGCTCGTCAAGGCGGGCGTGATGCTGGCGGGTGAGGGGCTGCACCCGAGCTCGAAGGGCGCCCGGGTCAGGTTCTCGGGCCGCGAGCGGACCGTGATCGACGGCCCCTTCACCGAGACCAAGGAGCTGGTGGCCGGCTACTGGCTGATCGAGGTCAAGTCCCTCGACGAGGCCATCGAGTGGGTCAAGCGCGTGCCCAACCCGATGGAGGGTGAGTCCGAGATCGAGATCCGCCAGGTGTTCGAGGCCGACGACTTCGGCGAGGCGTACACGCCCGAGGCGCGCGAGCGCGCCGACAGCCTGCGCGAGCAGCTCGAGCAGCGCTAGGGCGGTCATGCCGGCCGACGTCCACCGCTCGATCGAGGCGGTCTGGCGGATCGAGTCGGCCCGGCTGATCGCAGGTCTCGCGCGCATCATGCGCGACATCGGGCTGGCCGAGGACCTCGCGCAGGATGCGCTGGTCGCGGCGCTCGAGCGGTGGCCCGAGTCGGGCATCCCGGACAACCCGGGCGCCTGGCTCATGGCCACCGCCAAGCACCGCGCCATCGACCAGCTGCGAAGGCAGACCACCCTCGAGCGAAAGCAGG
Source organism: uncultured Thermoleophilaceae bacterium (assembly GCA_963733655.1). GTDB lineage: Bacteria > Actinomycetota > Thermoleophilia > Solirubrobacterales > Thermoleophilaceae > JACVRW01. The sequence continues at coordinate 21,891 of CAVTEX010000005.1, read as the reverse complement.
AGGAGCTGGCGCGGGATCTGGAGATCGAGTCCGATCGTTCCCAGCCGGACCTGGCCGCGGCGGCCGACGACGACATCGGCGACGACCTGCTCGGCCTGATCTTCACCACCTGCCATCCCGTCCTCTCGACCGACGCCCGCATCGCGCTGACTCTGCGGCTGCTCGGGGGGCTCACCACCAAGGAGATCGCGAGTGCCTTCCTGGTGCCCGAGCCCACGATCGCCCAGCGCATAACGAGGGCCAAGCGCACGCTGGCCGAGGCCAACGTGCCGTTCGATGTGCCCACCGGCGCGGACCGCCAGGCGCGCCTGGAGTCGGTCCTCGAGGTGATCTACCTCGTCTTCAACGAGGGCTACTCGGCCACGGCGGGCGACGAGTGGGTGCGTCCCGAGCTGTGCCAGGACGCGCTGCGCCTAGGCCGTGTCCTCGCCGGGCTGACCCCCGCCGAGCCGGAGGTCCACGGCCTGGTGGCCCTGATGGAGATTCAGGCGTCGCGCCTGCACGCGCGGGTCGGGCCGCAGGGCGAGCCGATCCTGCTGGAGGACCAGGACCGTGCGCGTTGGGACTACGTGCTGATCGGTCGCGGGCTGGTCGCGCTGGAGAGCGCCCTCCAGACCGGCGGGGGGCTCGGCCCGTACGTGCTGCAGGCCTCGATCGCCGCCTGCCATGCCCGGGCGCGCACCCCCGAGGAGACCGACTGGGAGCGGATCGTGGCGCTTTACGACGCGCTCGCCCAGCTGTCGCCCTCGCCGGTGGTGGACTTGAACCGCGCGGTGGCGGTGGGAATGGCGTACGGCCCGGCGGCCGGGCTCGAGCTGGTCGACGAGCTGGCGTCCGAGCCGGCGCTCGAGGACTACTACCTGCTCCCGAGCGTCCGGGGCCACCTGCTCCAGAGGCTCGGCCGGATCGAAGAGGCTCGCGCCGAGTTCGCCCGTGCCGCCGCCATGACGAAGAACGAGCCCGAGCGCGCGCTCCTGCTGGAGCGCGCGAACCATCGCTAGGCGGATCGGGCGGTAGGCGCGCCCGCGGCGCTGAGGACGTCCGTGGCGCGGTGCTCGGGCGGCACTCCCTCGATGATGAGCGCGCTTCCCTCGCGCGTTCTCGGTGCGGAGCGGGAGGATCTCCTGGTAGGCGGGGGACTCGTACCAGGCGGTGGCGCTGTCGCGGTCGGGGAACTCGATGACGATGAGGTCCCCGGGCCATTCGCCCTCGAGCACCTCGGGGTTGCCACCGTGGATGATGAAGCGGCCCCCGAACGGCTCGAGTGTCGCGTCGATCAGCTCGAGGTAGCGGACGATCTCGGGTCCCTGGTTGACGGAGCGGAGATGGGCGACTGCGTAGGTGTTCATGGAGGCCACGCTAGGCGGGACCGCGCGGACAATCCATTACCTGCCGGGTAAGGCTTGCGGTCAGGCGAGCTGAACCAGCAACACACCCGCGAGCAGGACGATGACCCCGGCGAGCCGCCGCGCGGAGATCCGCCGGCGCGGCAGGCGCAGCAGGCCGTAGCGGTCGACGAAAACCGAGGCGATCTGCTGCCCGGCGACGGTGAGGGCCACGGTGGGCGCCACGCCGATCTCTGGGATCAGCACGAACACCGACGTGACGTAGGTGGCCCCGCACGCGCCGCCCAGCCAGGCCCACCACGGCACGGCGCGCAGCCGGGCCGCGCTGCGGCGCCCCGTCTGCTGTGACCGCCACGAGCAGCTGACAGCACGACGGCCATTGCCAGTGTGGCCACGAGGAAGGAGAAGGCGCCGACCGTGATCGGTGCGTCGACCTGCTCGCGCAGTTGGGCGTTGATCGCACCCTGAACGGGCAGGATGGCCCCGGCCAGGAGCCCGAGCACGATCCAGCGGCCACGGTTGCGAAGGCCGCTCTCGAGTCGGTCGCGGCCGGACTGCGCGCGAACGATCAGCCACGCGCCGCCCGCCACGGCAGCAGCTCCCGCGATCGCCGTCAGGCCGAGGGGCTCGCGCTCCACACCCAGCCAACCGAAGCCGTCGAGCAGCAGCGACGCGCCCATCTGGCCGGCGATGAAGAGGCCGACCGCGACGAGCGCCCCCAGGCGCGGGAAAAGCACGATGCCGGCCGTGATGTAGAGAGCACTGCCGATGCCGCCCCAGAGGTGCCGCGGCTCGGCATCGGTGAGCGAGCCGAACGCGCCGATCGTGCCGAGGGCCGCCGTGAGTGCGAGCAGCAGGCCGGCCGCGATCGCCAGCTGCAGGGTGGAGGCGCCGAAGGGGCTCCCCACGGCGCCGGAGAGCTGGACGTTGGCGCCCGCCTGAAGGGCGAGCAGACCGCCGACGAAGAGGAGAAACGGGACTGCGAACGCTTCCATGTCGATCTCCAACCAGGTCATAATTTGACTCTGGTCAAGTTAGCAGCCACGGTGAGAGACTATGCACGTGACCGACCCTCGCGAGCTGCCCCGCGTAGCCGGCAGGCCTGAGCGAGCTGACGCCCGCCGCAACCGCCTCCGGATTCTCGAGGCGGCCGCCGAGCTGATCGACGAGGACGGGCTTCGACGGCGTGAAGGTCGAGGACATCGCGGCGCGCGCCGGCGTGGCGAAGGGCACCGTGTTCCACCGCTTCGGGAACCGCGCGGGGCTCGCCACGGCGCTGCTCGACGAGCGCGAGCGCCGCTTCCAAGACCAACTGCTCAGCGGGCGGCCGCCGCTCGGCCCGGGTGCTCCGGCGAGTCGAGCGGCTGGTTGCGTTCCTGCGCGCGCTGATCGACTTCACCGACGACAACCTCGACCTGCTGATCGTGAGCGATCACGACTCGCCCGGCGGCCGCTATCGCACCGGCGCGTATGCCGCGTGGCGCCTGCACGTGGCCGTTCTGCTGCGCGAGCTGGGGGCCGGGGCGCCCGCGGACGGCCTGGCGGAGACGTTGCTGGCGCCGGCCGCCGCCGACCTGGTGCGGCACCGCCGGATGGAGATGGCCCACTCCCGTGCTCGCCTCAAGGACGAGATCGAGCTCGTGGCTCGCGGGACGTGCGACGCGCTCGGTCGTTGACTCGGCCCCCGCGGGTGCGTTAGAACCGACGAAGAGCTCGGCAGAGCTCGCACCCTGAGGAGGGATGACTGTGAGAAGTGGGCGAGGACTCCGCGCCAGCCTGGCCGGCGCGCTGCTGCTGACTACCCTCGCGCTGGCGCCAGCGGCGCCGGCGGGCGAGCGCGGCGGGCACGGTCATCGGGACAAGCCGTCGCGGGTGCTGATCGTCATGCTCGATCAGGCTCGGCCCGACACGATCGAGCGCTACGGCATGAAGAACGTCCAGGAGCTGATGCGCGAGGGGTCGCAGCTTCCCCAGGGCGCTGGTAGGCCACATGGCGGCCGAGACCGTGATCAGCCACAGCGTGATCACCAGCGGTCAGTTCCCGAAGAACATGGGCTGGTCGAACGAGGTTCACCGCGACGTCGACGGCGTGCTGGGAACGCCCGGTGACTACTACGTCACGTCGAGCATGTCCTGCGACCAGTTCAAGGCACTGATCGAGCACGGCGGCTACAAGAAGCTGCCCGACTACCTGGACGATCGCTTCGGGTCCAGCTCGAGCTTCGCCTCGATCGCCCAGAAGCGGACCGCGGTCTGCCCGGCGGGGCCGACCAGCTCGGCCGCCGACGGGAACGCCACCGACCCGGAGGACATCATCTTCCAGATCAGCGGAAGCTCCGCGCCGTCCTCCTGCGACGGCCAGTCGGGCTGGCGGCAGCCGGAGGACGCCAATCCGCCCGCGCCGCTGTACTTCGGGCTGGGCACGCCCTGCAACCGCTGGTGGACCTGGCAGGCCTCCGGCGCGTACGGCACGGGCTCGCTCCTGCCCGCTCGGATCTACCCGCTGGACGGAAACCGTTTCGTGCCCGGCCGTGACCGCGCGCATCTGGGCGGCGACACGTGGTCGGCCGACGCCGCGATCACCGTGATCAAGAACGATCCGAGGTGGCGCGGGATGATGGTGAGCCTCGGCGCGATCGACAAGATGGGCCACATGTGGGGGCCCGAGGACGAGAAGACCGGCCCACCGGGCTCGGACAAGGAGTTCCGGCACCTGCCCTTCGCGGCCAAGAACGCCGACGCCCAGGTGGGCCGGCTGGTGGGCGCCCTCAAGGCCAAGGGCCTGCTGGACGACACGCTGATCGTGGTGACGGCGGACCACGCGGCGATGACCGGGCGCCCCTTCCTCGGACGCCTGGACGGCTTCCCCGCGCCCGACGGCAACGGCTGCGACCCGGCCACCGGCTCGACCGGCCTTCGCTCGGACTGCAACTGGTACTACGGGCGGGACGCCGACGAGGTCTATCTCGACCCGAGCCCGGCCATCGCGCAGTTCCGTGACGCCCTGACGCCCGCCGGCGGCGCCACCAACCTGCGTTTCTCGTACCAGGACGGACACGTGGCGGCCTGGCTGGACGACACCTCGCCGGCGAGCAAACGCGACGCTGCCGCGGCGGCGCTCGACCTGCCCGGCGTGATCGCCAGCTTCCACACGAACGACGCGCAGGACGACTACCGGCTGTACGGCGTCAACCGGATGCCACCCGCTGAGCGCGGCTGGTTCTGGAGTCACGGCCCGAGGCTGGTCGACACGATGGCCGCTCCCTACGGGCCCGACGTGGTCGCCCTGCTCGAGACCGATGTCACCTACGGCGTGGCGGGCGACCACGGCGGTCACAACCGCCTGGTGCAGAACATCCCGATGATCTTCTCCGGACCCGGAGTGAGCTCGCGGGACTCCCACAGGGAGATACGCCTGGTGGACGTGCTTCCCACCGTGCTCGACGCCATGGGAATCGACTATGACCGCAGGGACCTGGACGGGTCGGCTGTGAGGCTCGACCGCTAGACCAGGGGCGTGATACGTTCGCGCCCCGGGCCCGCCCGGCCGGCGGTCGGGCGCTCGGTTGCATCGTCGAGGGAAGCGAAAGGATGCCCGTGGCCGATACTCACCGAACGGCGATCCCCCATCACGGGGGACAGCGGCGAGCTCCAGCGCGAGTTCGTCGAGGAGTGGCGCAACAACGCGTACGGGTGCTTCTCGTCGGGGCACAAGTTCTGCCGCGAGGTGTGCCCGGTGATGCAGGTCACCCGCAACGAGAACCACACGCCGACCTCGTTCCACGCCAGCATCGTCGCGATGGAGAAGGGGCTCGTCTCCGTCGAGGACGTGGCCGACGACTTCGTGCACTGCACCCAGTGCGGCGCCTGCGAGCTGCGCTGCCCCAACACGCTGTTCACCGGCGACTTCTACCGGCACCGCACCCGCACCGTCGACGTGGTGAAGGCGATGCGCGCGCTGATGGTCGCCACCGGCAACGAGCGCGAGGGCTGGAAGCTCTGGAACGAGCGCCTGGCCGAGGCGGGCAACGAGCCGGTCCTCGGCGATGTGCCGGTCAGCCAAGAGCACGTGCGCGACTGGGCCGACGGCCTCGACATCCCAGTCGGCGGCGAGACCATCCTGTTCGTCGACTGCGAGGCGGCCTTCTACCGCACCTCGTACTCGCGCGCGTTCGCCCAGCTGCTCCAGAAGGCCGGCGTGGAGTTCGGGCTGATGGGCGAGCAGTGGTGCTGCGGCGGCCCTGCCGCGGAGATGGGCTACGTCGACCTGGCGCGCAAGCACGCGGAGCACAACGTGGCCGACTGGCGCGCGGTCGGGGCCAAGCGCATCCTCGCGCCCGACCCGCACGACTACATCGCGTTCACCGAGGACTACCCGCAGTACTTTGGGGATGACTACGAGTTCGAGATCGTGCTCGGGGTCGAGCTGATCGCCGAGCTGGTGCGCGACGGGCCGCCTGACCCTCAGCGAGCCGGTCGAGCGAACGGTCACCTACCACGACCCCTGCCGGCTCAACAAGCGCAAGGGCGTGCACGAGCCGCCGCGCGAGCTGCTGCGCGCGGTCCCGGGGCTCGAGTTCAAGGACGTGGACCACGTGACTCAGTGGTCGTACTGCTCGGGCGGTGGCGGCGGCCTGCCGATCGAGAAGCCGGAGATCACCGCCGAGATCAGCCGCAGGCGGGTCGACGCGCGCCGAGGGGCTGGAGGTCGATGCGCTGGTGAGCGCCTGCCCCTGGTCCGAGCGTCCCCTCTCCGCAGGCGGCCGACGGGCGGCTCGAGGTCATGGACCTGTTCGAGCTGGTCGCCCGCTCGGCAGGGATCGAGGTCGGCGGCCACAGCCACGGTCCGGCGACCGCGGAGGCGGGACGATGAGCGTCGCCTTCAAGAGCGCGGTCGACGAAGCGGTGGTCGACGAGCTGCGCGCGATCCTCGGCGACGGGACCGGGTGCTGCCCAACACGAGCTCGCGCGTGAACCGCACGCGGGTGCCCGCTCCCTTCCCGGTGCACCGCTGGGCGGAGTTCATGCCCGACGTGGCCGTGCTGCCGCGGACGGCCGAGGAGGTCTCCGGGGTGGTCAAGCTCGCCAACCGGCTCGGCATCCCGGTGGTGCCGCGGGCGGGCGGCACGGGTCTCGCTGACGGCGCGGTGCCGCTGCGCGGCGGCATCTGCGTCGACGTGAAGCTGATGAACCAGATCCACGAGGTCGACCTCGTCGACCGCACCGTGACGGTGGGGCCGGGCATCAACATGCTCAAGCTCAACGAGGAGCTGCGCCCGCACGGCGTGTTCTATCCCGACGACCCGGCTTCGTATCCGTGCTCGCTCGTGGGGGGCCGGATCGGCACCGGCGGCTGGTCGCTGCTCGGGTCGCCGCTTCGGCCACACGCGCGACCTGGTGATCTCGATGGAGGTGGTGTTGCCCACGGGCGAGATCGTCGAGATCGCGGAGGGGGGAGGGCGCAAGCTGCGCAAGTCGTCCACGGGCCTGACGCTCAAGCACCTCTTCACCGGCCACCAGGGCACGCTCGGCATCACGACCGAGGCCACGCTCGAGCTGGTGCCGAGGCCCGAGCTGGAGTTCTCGGCCTTCTTCGCCTTCGACGACTACATGAAGGCCCACCGGACCACCGGCGCGCTGACCAAGTCGGGACTGGCGACGATCGCGGGCGTCGTGCTCTTCGACGAGTGGAAGCTCCGCTACCTGCGCCGCGACGACGAGGCCTACATCCCGCAGCCGGAATCGGTCAAGGCGGTGGTGGCGGTAGCGATGTACGGCGCGCGCGCCGAGGTCGAGCCCGCCGCGCAGCGGGTGATGGAGCTGGGCAGGGCCGATGGCGGCAAGTACCTGGGCGACGAGATCTCGCAGGGCGACTGGGCTTCGCGCCACGACCGCTACGCCACGCCGCTGCACGGGCGAACCCAGGAGGGACAGGTGGTGCCGATGTCGTGGCACTGCGAAGACGCCGCCCTCAACTACTCCGTGCTGCCCAGGTGCGCGAGGAGTGGCACGCGATCGTCGAGCGCTACATCGAGCAGTACGGCATCTTCGACGACTGGGGGATGTTCGCCTACACGAGCGGCGCCCACAAGCCGTGGGCCGACTACCTCGTGGAGATCGACGTGGGCATCTGGGAGCAGCGTCTCGACGACGACACCTGGGCCGGCTGGGTGGCGTGCAAGCGCGAGATCGCCGAGGTGGCTCTGAAGCACGGCGGCTCGATCACGGCGTGCCACGGCGCCACCCGCGAGGGCGATGCCGAGCTCGTGCCCACCGAGATGGGCTCCTCCTGGGAGGTGGTCAAGCGCATCAAGGCGGCGCTCGACCCCAACAACATCATGAACCCGGGCAAGCAGATGATGGACGAGGCGTACGAATGAGCATCTTTCGCCTCGGCGACCAGAAGCCACCCGAGCCGCAGCGCATCAACGACGACGTGATTCAGCGCTTCGAGCACGTCTACGAGGTCGACCCGGCGAAGATGGAGCTGTTCCCGCAACAGAACCTGCCGGCGTGGGACACCAAGCGCATCGTCGCCAGCCGCTGGGACCACCTCGCCTGGATGCACGACCACTTCGCCGACGACAAGCTGACGCTCGGGCTCGAGTCCGAGACCGACCCTGTCGATGCGCACTCGGCGGCGCCGAGTGCTTCCGCAAAACCGGAAGAGGGAGACGAATGAAGTTCAGCTACTGCATGCTGCCGGACTACCCGCTGTCGGACTCGATCGAGATGATCAAGACCGCCGACGAGCTGGGCTATTACGCCTGCTACTCGGTGGACGAGACCTGGCACAAGGACCTCTGGGTCCTGTTTGCGGCGGCCGCCGACAAGACGAGCCGGATCCGCTTCGGCCCGAACGTCACGCACGTCTTCCTGCGCGAGCCCACGCTCATCTGCCAGCAACTGGCCACGCTCGACGAGCTCACCGGCGGGCGCATGGAGGCCGTGGTCTCCACCGGCAACTTCGGGATGATGCAGCAGTACCACATCGACTGGGAGCATCAGAAGCCGCTGTCGCGCCTCAAGGAGGCGCTGCACGTGATGCGCACGTTCCTAGACGACGGCAAGATCGACTTCCAGGGCGACTTCTTCAAGTACACGGGGCTGTTCACGGCGGCCCGGCCGGTGCAGGAGCGCATCCCGCTGTTGATGGGCGGCATGAAGGGGCCGCGCTCGTTCATCGCCGCCGGCGAGCTGGCTGACGGCCTGCACCACGCGCTCTCCTACTCGCGCGAGGCCTATGACTACGTCGCGGAGAACGTGAAGAAGGGCGCGGACAACGCGGGGCGTGACCTAAACGGCTTCGATCTGGGCGCCTGGGTGGTCACGGTCGTGGCGGAGGATTCGGCGGCCGCGAAACAGGCCGCCCGCATCCTGGTGGCCTTCTACATCTCCTCGATGCCGCCGGAGCAGCTGGCCCGCCACGGGATCACGACCGAGGAGGTCCAGCCCGTCGTCGACGCGCTCGGCGGCGGTGACGTGGCCAAGGCGATCGAGCTGTTCCGGCCGGAGCTGTCGGAGAAGCTCTCGGTGGCCGGCACCCCGGAGGAGTGCGTCGAGAAGATCAAGGCCGACATCGAGCCGGCGGGGGTCAACCACATGATCCTCGCGCTGTCCGACTCCCATCTGGTGGAGTTCTTCGCCGGCCAGACCGTGGAGGGCGTTCCGGACATCCAGGGCCAGCTGAAGCTGGTGGCCGACCGGGTGATGCCGGCGTTCAATTGATCTACGTCACCGGGCACAAGAACCCGGACGCGGACTCGATAGGCGCTGCCATCGGCTATGCGGAGCTGAAGGGGCGGCTCGATTCCTCCAACGAGTACGTGCCCGTCCGGCTGGGCGAGCCCAACGCGCAGACGGACTGGCTTCTCGAGCGCAGCGGCGCACCGGTGCCGGAGCTGCTTCCCCACGTGTTCCTGCGTGTCCGCGACGTCATGCGGGAGAGCTTCCCGACCGCGCGCCACGACGAGCCGATCCGCCAGGTCGGCCTGACGATGGCACGCGAGGGGCTCGACCTCGTGCCGATCGTGGACGACGGCGAGCTCGTGGGCGTGATGACCGAGCGGGTGCTGGCCCGGCGCTACGTGCGCGAGTCTCGCGAGGCGTCGCGGCTCGACGCTCCCACGGCGGTGAGCGCGATCGCCGAAGTCCTCGAGGCGGAGCTCGTGACCGGCGATCCCGAGCTGCGGCTCTCGGGCCGCGTGTGGGTGCAGGCGATGGACGTGTCCTCGCCGACCGGGGTCGACGAGGGCGACGTCGTGGTGGTGGGGGATCGTCCGGATGTGCAGCGCCGCTCGCTGGAGCGCGGCGCGGCGCTGCTCGTGACGAGCAACTCGACTGTTCCGGAGGCGGACGTGCTCGAGCTGGCGCGCGAGCGCGGTGCTGCCGTGGCGAGCTCGTCGTTCGACTCGTACGTCACCGCCCGGATGATCACCCTGGCCGCGCCCTGCCACGCGCTGATGGACGCCGAGCCGCTGACCGTGCGGAGGGGCGACCTGATCAACGACATCGCCGAGGAGATCAAGGACGTTCACTACCAGGCGGCGGTGGTCGTCGACTCGTCCGGTCGCCCGGTCGGGCTCGTCACCCGCTCCGACCTCGTGAGCCCGCAGCCGCGACGAGTGCTGCTGGTGGACCATGCCGAGCGGGCGCAGAGCGTCGACGGCGTGGGTGAGGCCGAGATCGTGGAGATCCTCGATCACCACCACATCGGCTCGATAGAGACCAGGATCCCCGTGGCGGCGACCTTCGACCCGGTGGGCTGCACCGCCACGCTCGTGGTCGAGCGCTACCGGCAGGCCGGGATGGAGCCGGCGCCGCCCACCGCGATGATGTTGCTCGGGGCCGCGCTCTCGGACACCGTGATCCTCAACTCACCCACCACCACCGAGCGCGACCACGCCGTGGTCGAGTACCTGGAGCGGGTCCTCCGCGTGGATGCCACCGAGTTCGGCCGCGAGATGTTCGAGAACACCTCGGACGTGTCGGACGTGCCGGCCGAGGACATCGTGACCATGGACGCCAAGCACTACGAGGTCGGGAACGGAACGATCTCGATCGCTCAAATCGAGACGGTCGGCAACTCCGTGCTCGAGCGAAAGGACGAGCTGCTCGAAGCGCTGGGCGAACTGCGCAAGCGCGAGGGCCACGTGGTCTCGGCTCTGATGGTCACCGACATCCTCGCCAAGGGAACGGAGTTGCTGGTGGCGGGCGATACGGCTCCGATCGAGCGGGCCTTCGGGCTCACGGCGGACGACGGGCTGCTCGAGCTTCCGGGAGTGATGAGCCGCAAGAAGCAGGTGGCGCCTAAGCTGATGGCGGCGGCGGCGTGACGGCCAGGACCACCTTTCCGAACAGCTCGCCGCGCTCCATCGCGGCCAGGCCCTCGCCCGCCTGAGACAGCGGCAGCTCGCGGTCGATCACCGGCCGCACGCCGCTCGTCTCGCAGAGGCGGGCCAGCTGCACCAGCTCCTCGCGCGTGCCCATGGTGGAGCCCTCGATGCGCAGCTGGAGGAAGAACACGCGCTGAAGCTCGGCCGGCGGCGCCGCGCCGCTGGTGCTCCCGGACACGACGATGATGCCGCCCGGGCGCAGCGCCCGCAGGGAATGCGCCCAGGTGGCCTCGCCGACGGTCTCCATCACCGCGTCGACGCGCTCGGGCAGCCGCGCGCCGCTCTCGAATGCGCCGTGGGCGCCCAGCTCGAGCGCGCGCGCTCGCTTCTCCTCGTCCCGGCCGGTCACCCATACCCGCGCCCCGGCGTGCGCGCCGAGCACGATCACGGCGCTCGCCACCCCGCCGGTGGCGCCCTGGACCAGCACGGTCTGCCCGGGCTGGATCCTCGCCTTGGTGAACAGCATCCGGTAGGCGGTGAGCCAGGCGGTGGGCAGACAGGCGGCCTCCGCAAACGACAGCGCCCCCGGCTTCGGGACCAGGTTGCGCCGCGGCACCGCCACGCGCTCGGCGAGGGTGCCCTGGTGCAGCTCGGACAGCAGCGTGCGCTTGGGGTCGAGCGTCTCGTCGCCGCGCCAGTCGTCGCTCGGGATCACCGCGTGGACGATCACGTCGTTTCCGTCCTGGTCCACTCCCGCGGCGTCGCAGCCAAGGATCATCGGGAGCCGCTCCTCGGCCAGCCCCACGCCCCGCAGCGACCACAGATCGTGGTGGTTGAGCGCTGCGGCGCGGACCTCCACCGTCGTCCAGCCGTCGGGCGGATCGGGGTCGGGCCGCTGGCCGATCCGGAGTCCTGAGAGCGGGTCGTCGCTGCTGAGCGTCTCGGCGTAGGCGGCTAGCACGGCGCCGATCCTAGGGGGCGGTCGCCGCGTCGCTCAAGGTCGTGCTCCGCGGTGAGCCCGCCGAGGCCGGTTAGCCTCCGTCGATCACCACCGAACCGGTGACTCTCCTCGCCCGTCGCGGCCAGCTCGCCGCAGAGACCGCGCGCGACTTCCTGCAGCGCAACAAGGTTCCGCTCCGCTTCATCGATCTCGACTCCGATCCCCTGGCGGGGTTCCTGTCGGGGGAGCTGATCGAGGCCGTCCGTGAGCCGCTGGCTCTGTTCGGCGACGGCAGCCGGCTCTCGGCCCCCGCGAACTACGTCGAGCCGGTGCCCGGTCAGCTCGACGCTTCTCGCTCCGACGACTACCTCGCCTCGGCGGCATGGAAAACCGAGCTCGCCGCGCGCGCCGGCCTTCCCACCCGGCCCAGGGAGAGCGAGTACGACCTGCTGATCCTCGGTGCCGGCCCCGCGGGCCTGACGGCGGCCGCCTACGCGGCCTCGGAGGGGCAGCGCACGCTCGTCATCGAGATCCATGCCCCCGGCGGCCAGGCCGGCACGAGCTCGCGGATCGAGAACTACCCGGGCTTTCCCGACGGTGTCAGCGGCGAAGAGCTGGCGGCGAACAGCTACCGGCAGGCGCTGAGGCTGGGGGCGGAGTTCCTCATCGGGGTGTTCGTCCGCCACTCGCGCCCACAGGAGGATGGCAGCGTCGAGCTGGAATTCTCGAGCGGCCCGACCATCCGGGTGCGCAGCGCTCTGATCGCCACCGGCGTGGTGTACCGCCGGCTCGACATCCCCGAGCTCGAGGACCTGATCGGGCGCGGCGTGCGCTACGGCTCCCCGCCGGGGGGCGCCGACCGCTACGCCGAACGCCGGGTGGTCGTGGTGGGGGGAGCCAACTCGGCCGGACAGGCGGCGCTTCACCTCGCGGAGCACGCGGCATCGGTGTCGATGCTGGTTCGCGGCGAATCGCTGACCCGGAGCATGTCCCGCTACCTCGTCGACAGAATCGAGCGGCACGACCGGATCACGGTCTCAACCAACACCGAGGTGGTGGGCGGGGAGGGCGGCGACGAGCTGACAGGACTGACGGTCCGGGGGCCCGACGGCAACCGGAGGCTGGCGGCCGACGAGCTGTTCGTGCTGATCGGAGCGGCGCCCGTGACGGCCGGGGTGGAGAACTGGCTGCGCTGCGACGAGCGCGGCTATTTCATGACAGGTCCAGACCTCCTCGACGGCAGCGCCAGGGACTGGTGGCCGCTCGAGCGCGACCCGCTCTTCCTGGAGACCAGTCAGCCGGGTGTGTTCGTGGCGGGAGACGTCCGCCACGGGTCGATCAAGCGGGTGGCGTCCGCGGTGGGCGAGGGAGCAATGGCCGCCTCGCTCGTGCACTCATATCTCGACCGGTGAATTCCGGCCCACGGGGCGGGTCCTAATGTCGAAGGTCGCGCATGTCCACCCCCAGATCGATACAGACCACCTATCTCCTGCTCATGCTGGGGAACACGCTGGCTGCCTCGTTGATCTGGGGGATCAACACGATCTTCCTCCTGGACGCCGGCCTGTCGAACCTGGAGGCCTTCGCCGCCAACGCCTTCTTCACCGCCGGCATGGTCGTGTTCGAGGTGCCCACCGGGATCGTGGCCGACACCGTTGGGCGGCGAGCCTCCTATCTGCTCGGCACGGTTGTGCTCGCTCTCTCGACACTGCTGTATGTCCTCCTCTGGCAGGTCGAGGCGCCGTTCTGGCAGTGGGCGGTGGTGTCGATGCTCGTGGGGCTCGGCTTCACCTTCTTCTCCGGAGCGGTGGAGGCGTGGCTGGTCGACGCCCTCACGGCCGTCGGCTTTACCGGTGACCTGGAGACGGTCTTCGGCCGCGGCCAGGTGGTCAGCGGGATAGCGATGCTCACCGGCGCGGTCGCCGGTGGGTTCATCGCCCAGCAGACGAGCCTCGGCGTGCCCTTCGTCCTCCGTGGCGCGATTCTGCTCGTGATGTTCGTCGTGGCCTTCCGCCTGATGCACGACGTGGGCTTCAGCCCGGTCAAGGGAGAGGGACCGCTGACCGAGATGCGCAAGATCGCGAAGGCCTCGATCGACCACGGCTGGCGGGTGCCGGCGGTGAAGTGGCTGATGCTCGAGTCGCTCTTCACGGGCGGCGTGGGCATCTACGCCTTCTATGCCCTCCAGCCCTATCTCCTCGAGCTGTACGGCGATCCCGAGGCGTACCAGATCGCCGGCCTGGTGGCGGCGATCGTGGCGGGGGCGCAGATCCTCGGCGGCCTGGCCGCGCCGTGGATCCGGCGGCGCTTCCACCGCCGCACGTCGGCCCTGATCGCGGCCTCGGCCCTGGGAACGGCGACGCTGGCGCTCACAGGGGTGTTCGAGAACTTCTGGGTCGTCATCGGGCTGGTGGTGGTCTGGGGCCTCTTGTTCGCCGCGTCGATGCCGATCCGCCAGACGTACCTGAACGGCCTGATCCCCTCCCAGCAGCGCGCGACGATCCTCTCGTTCGACTCGCTGATGGGCTCGGGCGGCGGGGTCTGGGCCCAGCCGCTGCTCGGGCGCGCCGCAGACGTGTACGGGTACGGGCCCTCTTACCTGATCGGAGCCGGGATCTCGCTGATCGGTCTGCCCTTCCTCGTTCTGTCGAGGCGCCAGAACGAACCCGCCGACACGGTCGAGCAACGCGCCGCGGAGCCCGTGCGCGAGACGGTCTGACACGAGGCACGCTAGGCGCCCGGCGTTGCTGGGTAGGTTGGCCTCAGTGGAGGGCACGGTCCTGCTGATCGGCGACGGCGACCTCAGCGCGGAGACCGCCCGCGCCCTCGAGGCAGCCGGTGGCGAAGTTTCACGGCTGCGCGAGCCTGACGAGGAGGAAGTCCGCGAGGCACTCGAGGGCGACGAAGTGGATTCGGTTGCGATCGTGGGAAACGGCGACGCCGTGGTGCTGCGGTTGGCCCTCATGGTGCGCGCCGTGAGCGACGACGTTCCGCTGCTCCTGACCATCTTCGACCCCACCATGGCGGAGACGATGGAGCGCGACCTGCCGAACACGCGCGTGACCTCGCTGGCCGACATCGTGGCTCCGTCCCTGGCCGGCCCGTGCATCGACGAGCGCTTCACGGCCGTGAGTGTCCGCGACGGCCGCCCGGTGGGGCTGGTGGAGGGCGAGGGCGAGGTTCACGAAGAGCCCATCCCAAAGTTCCGTCGTCGCCGTCCGGAGGCGCTCGCGCGAGCCCTCTTCACTCCTTACGACAAGAGCGCCGGCCTGCTGCTGTTCGGCGCGATCGGTCTCGTCGCTGTGTTCCTCATCGAAACGATCACAGCGGTGTTCGTGCTCGACGACTCGGTGGTCGACGCCATCTACGGGTCGGCCAAGACGCTGGTCACGGTGGATCCGAACCTCAAGGTGTCGGACGGGCCGGACTGGTACAAGCTGTTCACGTCGGCCACCATGCTGGTCGCACTCGTGTTCGCGGCGGCCTTCACGGCGGGACTCGTCAACCGCGTGATCGACCGCCGCCTGACCGGGCTGTTCGGGCGCCGGGCCGTGCCTCGGCGTGACCACGTCGTCGTGATCGGGCTGGGCCAGGTGGGTCTGCGGCTGTGCGCGCTCCTGCGCAGCTGCAACGTCCCGGTGGTGGCCGTGGAGCGCGATGAGGAGTCCGAGAACGTGGGACTCGCGCGAGAGATGGGCCTGCCGGTGGTGATCGGCCGCGGAGCGGACCCGTCGGTGGCGCGACGGCTGTCATTGCCCAGGGCGCGCGCGGTGGCGGCGGTCACCTCGGACGACCTCGAGAACATCTCCGCGGCCATGACCGCGCGTGGAGTGCATCGGGATGTTCGCGTTGTGCTGCGAGTCGGCGACGGTGAGGTGGCGAACGAGACCCGTTCGCTGCTGACACTCGGGCTGGTTCGCGATGTTCATCGGATAGCGGCCGCCCTACTCGCGGGCATGGCGCTCGGGGAGGACGCCGAGAGCGTGGTCTGCCTGGGCGACGCGGCCCACCTGCGCTTCCCCGACGGTCGCCTCGGGCGAGCCGAGCTCGACACGCTGGCGGGGTGATAGCGTCGCCGCCGCATGCAGATCGGAAAGGCCGAGGCCGGCGCCGCTGTCAGCCACATAAGCCAGGCCTATCCCGACAGGGTCGAGGTGCGGGGGCGCGACCTCACCGGCGACCTGATGGGCAGGCTGAGCTTCACCGAGTACTTCCACCTGCTGCTCACCGGCCAGGAGCCGACCGAGGACCAGCGTTTCTTCCTCGATCTGCTGCTCGTGGCGATCGCCGAGCACGGGATGATGCCCACCAACGTCACCGCGCGCATGACCCTGGCCGCCGATCCAGATTCCCTCCAGGGCGCCGTGGCGGCGGGAATCCTCGGCGCGGGGCCAGTCATCCTCGGCACGTCGGAGGCCTGTGCGCAGCTGCTCGAGGAGGCTCAGGAGAAGGTCCGGTCCGGCAGCAAGCCCCCCGCGGCCGCGGAGGAGATCACCCGCGCGGTCCACGCCTCCGGCGCCAAGATGCCCGGCTTCGGCCACCCGCTGCACCGGCCGGTCGATCCGCGCGCCGAGCGGATTCTCGAGCTCGCTGACGAGCGCGGGGTGAGCGGCCCTCACGTGCTTCTCGCGCGGCGGTTCCGGGACTCCGTGGCCGTGGCCTGGGGCCGGCCGCTCACGATGAACGTCTCCATGCCGATCGCCGCAGTGATGCTCGACCTGGGCTTCACAACCCACACCGTCAAGGCGGTTCCGATCCTCGCCCGGACGGCCGGGCTCCTCGCCCATCTGGCCGAGGAACGCGGTAACCCGCTCGGCTTCCTGATGGCGGCGCGAGCCGAGGAGGCCATCGAGTACGAGCGCGAGCGCGGCGACGAGCCCACCTGACGTCGTGCCCGACGAGGTCGAGACGCGCCCCTGGGCTGAGCAGCAGGCGGACGATGACGCGTCCTATCGAGCCCAGCTCGACTACCTCTTCGAGCACTCGGGCTTCTATCGCGACAAGCTGACCGCGGCAGGGGTCGCCGGTGCCCGCGCCGCGGCCGGCCTTGCCGAGATCGCCCAGCTTCCGCTGACCGAGAAGCGCGAGCTCAAGGCCACATGCACGCCTGAGAACCCGATCGGCTCACATCTCTGCGTTCCGCGACCGGAGATCGTCCGGATCCACTCCACGAGCGGGACCACCGGCACGCCGAGCTACATCCCGCTGACGAAGGCTGACCTCGACAACTGGGTCACCGGATCGGCGCGCAGCTATGGGGCGTCCGGGGTCACCGCCGGGGAGCGCATCGTGAGCACCTACAACGCCGGGCCGTTCGTGGCAGGCGCCGCACTCGCGGCCTTCGATCGCCTCGGCCTGGGCCACATCCCGCTCGGCACCGGCAACACGGAGCGCCTGATGCTGACGATCGACGTCCTGAAGCCCGAGGCGGCAGCGCTCACGCCCTCCTACGCCTCACATCTGGTCGAGCGGGCGGCGGAGCGAGACTTCGACCTGGCGCGGTCGAGCGTCACGCGCGTGCTCGTGGCCGGAGAGCCCGGCGGCGGCGAGCCGGCGTTCCGGGCCAGGCTGGAGGAGGGCTGGGGGGCGAGGGTCACGGAGGCGATGGGCATCGGCGATATCGGCCCGTCGCTCTGGGGCGAGTGCGAGGAGCAGGACGGTATGCACCTCGGCGCGCGCGGCTTCGTCCACGCCGAGCTGATCGATCCCGAGAGCGGTGATGCCCTCGAGATGGACGACGGCGCCAGCGGCGAGCTCGTGTTGACGCATCTCCGGCATCGCGCCGCGCCGCTGCTTCGCTTCCGGACCCGCGACCACGTCCGGGTGAGCACCGAGCCCTGCCCCTGCGGTCGCACGGGCCCGCGCATCCGCTGCATCGGCCGCACCGACGACATGCTCATCGTGCGTGGCGTCAACGTCTTCCCCTCGGCGGTACGCGAGGTGGTGAGCACCTTCGTCCCGCAGGTCAGCGGTCACATCCTCGTGAGGCCTCAGGCCGCGGGCGTCAAGCAGGAGCCCCCGTTGCCGGTGAGCATCGAGCTCGCTCAGGGCGTCGTGCCCGAGCCCTCGCTTACCGAGGCCATTCGCGAGAGACTGCGCACTGTGCTCGTCGTCCAGGCGCAGGTGGAACTCGTGCCCTGGGGGAGTCTCGAGCGCAGCGATTACAAGTCAAGGCTCGTTGAGCACTAGGGGAGGAGGCGGATGCAGAAACTCCAGAGCCAGGGGGTGCACCACATCACGATCGTCGGCGCGGACCGGCAGACGTCGATCGACTTCTGGGAGGGAGTGCTCGGCATGCCCTTTGTCTTCGAGCAGCCCAACCTCGACAACGCAGCCGAGAGCCACCTGTACTTCGACCCGGGCGACGGGCGCCTCATCACGATCTTCACCAACGAAGAGCGCGGCCCCGATTCCGAGCGAACCGCCACGGACCCAGGCTGCGTACACCACCTCGCGTTCGCGCTGTCGCAGGCCACCTTCAACCAGGCGGTCGAGCGGCTCGACGAGCGCGGCATCCGGCACAGCGGTCTCAAGGACCGGGGCTTCATGGATTCCATCTATTTCGAGGATCCGCTCGGCCTGCTGATCGAGCTGGCCTCGTATCGGTTCGAGCCGCCGTTGGGGCACACGCACGCCGAAGTCCTGCTCGAGGCGCACAGGATCCGGGTGGAGCGGGGCGACTACAACATCGCTCAGGTCCACCTGGCCGATGCCATCGAGACGCTCGTCAGGCGATCACGGGCGTCGCTGTCGCAAGAGCGATCGCCACGCGACCCGTACCGAGGAGGAACCCATGCCTGACAACACGCTGAGCATCCTGAGGCCGAGCGTCAACAACCTCAGCGCCCGTATCTTCGTGCGAGCAGCCGAGCTCGACTTCGACGAGCGCGACGTGTGGGGCAAGAAGGACGAGCCGGGCTTCGTGGGGAAGGACCCGGCACTGCTCACACCGATGCTCGAGGAGGAGGGGCTGCCGCGGGGCTCCCTCTGGGAGAGCTGCGCGATCATGCAGTACCTCTGCAACAAGCACGGCCTCGAGCGGTTCTACCCGCAGGATCCGAGCGAGCGGGCGATGGTCGACAGCGCGATGTTCTACCTGATCGGCACGCTCTACCCGCTGGTCGCGCGGGCGACGTACCCCACGCTCGGCTTCCCCCAGTACCCGGGCGAGGTGGCGACGTCCGCGGCGGATGACGAGATGAAGGCGCAGGCGCAGAAGGATGCCGAGGCGGCGATCGCGCAGCCGCTCGAGGTCTACCGCGAGTTCTTCCTCGACGGGAGGCGGTTCATAGGCGGTGACTCACCGTCGATCGCGGACATCCGGCTCGCGGCGACGCTCGAGTTCCTGCGGGCCATCGACTACGAGTTCCCCGGCTGGGCCGAGGACTACATGGCGGCGATGGAGAGTGCCCTCGGCGCCGCCTACTCGGAGCCGGCGGCCGACGTGCGCGGCTTCGTCGAGCAGGTGAAGGCGCCCGCGGTCTGACCGAACCGCCTGCCCGGCAGCCCCAGCAGGGTGAACCGCCCCCAACACGGGTGACCGCGGAGAAACCCTTATGGTCCCCTCAGGAGGAGGGCAGCCTTGGGCAGGATCGTGACGTTGGGTGAGGTCGTCGCGGACGTCTACCGCGAGCGGTCGGCATCCGAGGTGGAGCTTCCCTTCACCGCGCGCCCGGGCGGCGCGCCGGCCAACGTGGCGGTGGCTGCCGCCCGGCTGGGGGTGGAGTCGGCCTTCGTCGGCAGGCTGGGCGACGACCTCTTCGGCGAGTTCATCCTCGCCGCGCTCGACGCGTCCGGCGTCGACACCTCTGCGGCCCTGCGCCAGCCACCGCCCACCCGCACGACCCTCGCGTTCGTCGAGCAGGCCGAGGACGGTGACCGGGAGTTCACCTTCTATCGCTCGGTGCCGGCCGCCGACGAGCTCCTGTCATCCGGGGACATCTCGCGCGAGATCCTCTCCGGCGCGTCGTTCGCGAACTTCGGCAGCATCCCGCTGGTGGCCGAGCCGGTGCGATCGGCAACCCGGACGTTTGCCGAGCTGGCCAACGAGCTGGGCGTCGCCGTCGCCTTCGACGTCAACCTGCGCGCCCATCTATGGGAGAGCCTCGATGCGTTCCGCGAGGCCGTCGATCCCCTGCTCGACCTGTCGACCGTGGTCAAGCTCAGCGAGGACGAGCTCTCCCCGGTGCTCGGTACGGAGGATCCGGACGAGGCCGCCGGCATGCTGCTGGCTCGCGGCGTTTCGCTCGCGCTCGTGAGCATGGGGGAGCGGGGCGCCATGTACATCACCGCGGCCTTCCGCGGATCCGTGCCGTCGTTTCCCATTGATGGGATCGTGGACACCACGGGGGCGGGGGACGCGTTCCTCGCCGGCACCCTGGCCCACCTTTCCGAGAGCGCCGCCTGGCTCGACGACGAGGCCGTCGTCCGTGAGGCCGTGCGCCGGGGCACGGCGGCCGGCGCTCTGGCCTGCACCCAATTCGGAGCGATGCAGGGTCTGCCCACCCGGGAGGAGCTGGAGCGCTTCATGGCCGTGCACACATAGACCTTTTCCGCGCTTGCGCGCCGCTTGAAGCAACCCCATACTGGCGTCCGTTGTGGCAGGAGGGGCACCTCCTTCCCTGGCCCAGATTTGGAGGAGTCCCATGCGACCGATTCGCTCGGCCCTGGCCGGCGCTGCCCTTGTTCTGCTGCTCGTCGTCCCCGCCGCTAGCGCCGACTCAGTCACCGTCCGAGGCACCGGCGACATCGACAAGCTGTCGGTGAACAACGGGGACAAGGCCCTGACCGCGAAGCTGTACGGCTTCGCGGCGCCGTGCGACGCTCACTACTTCAAGATCGTCGTCTTCTGGGGGAGCAAGCCGGCCTACCAGGCAAGCGGCGGGTGCTACCCCGGCGGCCAGTGGATCACGAGCCTCGAGTACTTCCCGAACCGCAACGGTCAGGACTCGCAGCCCGTCAAATGCGCGAAGTTCAAGCTCGCCTACAACACGAAGGGCAAGCACTACCGGCTGTCGCTGCCGCGGGGCTGCATGAGCAAGGCGCCCGACCGCGTGAAGGTGCGAAGCGACGGCGACAACTACGGCTCGACGACCGGCGGCGAGGTGGGTCCGACGAAGGGGCTGGGCCGGGGTTAGCCGTGTCATGAAGGGTGCCCCGCGCCGCTGCGAGACTCGGTGCGGTGAGTGCCCCTCGCCCGCAAGCCCGCATCATCCGCGCCCAGGCGCTGGCGACCGGGGGCTCGGAGGCTCTGCCGGATGAGCTGGCGCCGCAACGCTTGTTGCGCCGGCTGCTGCAGGTGGTCGCGCTCGTGGGCGTTCTGGTACTCGTCGTGCTGCTGGCGCCCGGGCTCGGCGAGGTCCGGGAACGGCTGACCGAGGCGGCGCCCGGCTGGCTGGCCCTCGCGGTGGCGCTCGAGCTGTTGTCGTGCGCGTCGTACGTGGTCATGTTCCGGCCGATCTTCTGCCGGCGAATGTCGTGGCGGACGAGCGCGCAGATCGGGTGGGCCGAGCTCGCCGCCGGCTCGCTCGTGCCCGCCAGCGGCGCCGGCGGCCTTGCTCTGGGCGCGTGGATCCTCCACCGTGGTGGGATGCCCGCCGAGCGCATCGCGCGGCGCTCGGTCGCGTTCTTTCTCATCAAGAGCTCGGTCAACTTCGTGGCCGTGGCGGTACTGGGCACGGTCATGGCCATCGGGCTCGTCGGGCCTGAACTGTCGCTACTACTGACCGCTCTGCCCGCGGCGCTGTCCGTAGCGGTGATCGCACTGGTGCTGGCGATCCCCCGGTTGGGACCCGGCAGCGATCCGCCCCCCGGCGCCTCGAAGGTCCGGCGCGCCGTGACCGCGGCCCGGCGAGCGGTCATCACCGGCAGCGCCGAGGCCGTGGAGATCCTGCGCTCACGGGATCTTCAGGTGGTGGCCGGGGCGATCGGCTACTGGGCGTTCGACAACGCCGTTCTGTGGGCCACCTTCCAGGCGTTCGATGCCGACGTCCCGATCTCGATCGTGATGATGGGCTATCTGATCGGCCAGCTCGGCGGCCTGCTGCCGCTCCCGGGCGGCGTGGGCGGCATCGACGGGGGGCTGATCGGCACGCTGATCGTCTACGGCGCTCCGGCCGCAGCGACCACCGCGGCCGTCCTCTCCTACCGCGTCATCCTGTTCTGGCTGCCGCTGGTGGGAGGTGCGATCGCCTTCTTCTTCCTGCGCCGGGCTCTCGACAGCGCCACCCGACCCGACCTCTGCCAGCCGATCCCGGCGAGCTGATTCGAC
>CAVTEX010000004.1:0-130837 GCA_963733655.1 uncultured Thermoleophilaceae bacterium | reverse complement strand
CGGAGGAGCATGAATCGCCTGGAGACACGCCTCGAGGGCCCGGTCCTGCTCGAGCCCACCGTGCACGGCGACTCGCGTGGCTTCTTCCTGGAGACCTTCCGGGAGGCGCGGATGCGCGAGGCGGGCCTGACCGACGAGTGGGTGCAGGACAACCAATCGCGCTCGGCCCACGGGGTTCTGAGGGGCATGCACTTCCAGCCCGGCATGGCC
The DNA here is from genome assembly GCA_963733655.1 of uncultured Thermoleophilaceae bacterium. Taxonomy (GTDB): domain Bacteria; phylum Actinomycetota; class Thermoleophilia; order Solirubrobacterales; family Thermoleophilaceae; genus JACVRW01. Next base: position 130,627 of record CAVTEX010000004.1, on the reverse strand, counting down.
AAGCTCGTGCGCTGTGCGCGGGGCGCGATCCTCGACGTGATCGTGGACATCCGCCCCGGCTCGCCGCAGTTCGGGCACTGGGAGGGCTTCGAGCTCGACGACGAGACGCATCGCCAGCTCTACGTCCCCGACGGCTTCGGGCACGGCTTCTGCGTGCTCTCCGAGTCCGCCGATGTGCTGTACCGCTGCTCGGCCTACTACGACCCCGCCGCGGAGGCGGGCTTTCGCTTCGACGACCCCGACGTGGGCATCGAGTGGCCGGAGGGGATCGAGTACGAGACGTCGGAGCGCGACCGCAACGCGCCGCTGCTGCGCGAGCTCAACCGGAACGGCTGACGAGTCCGCGGACGAGCCCGCGTTCCTCGCTCGACAGCACCAGCCCGTAGAACGCGGCCCAGTAGCCGAGCACCCCGCCGGCGGCCAGCGCCAGCACCGCGGGCAGCGACTCCGGTGAGAGCCCGGCCCGAGCCGCCACGAGCAACCCCGCAAGCGCGGCGCCGAGCACGTAGGCCGGGAGCCACGCCGCCCGGGCCAGCTCGCCGACCGTGGCCCCGGACGCGGCCAGGCCCACACGCAGCAACAGCGGGAAGGCCAGGACGAACGGGATCGCCGTGCCGAGCGCCGGACCCTCGAGCCCCAGCTCGGGCGTGAGCACCAGCGTCAGAACCAGGTTGAGCGCCGCGGCACCGGCGAAGATCAGCCCGGCGGAGCGCGCCCGGCCCACGCCAACCAGGAACCCGGGTGTCACGACCAGTCCGCCGAGCAGCAGCCAGTAGGAGACGAGGATCGCCAGCGCCGTGCCGCCCTCGCCGTAACGGTCGCCGAGCCACACGTCGAGGATCGGCTCGGCCAGCGCCATCAGGGTCACGCACAGCGGGCACGAACAGCGCGAGCGTGTAGCGCGTGCCGCGCAGGGCGAGCTCGCGCAGCCGGCGCTGCTCGCCGCCGGCCACGTAGCGCGACGCGGTCGGCACCACGGGCACCGCCAGCGCGCCCGACGAGCGCGTACAGCAGGTTGTGGGCGCGCACGGGTCCCTCGAACTGCCCGACGGCAACGGGCGAGCGATAGGCGCCGAGGATCACCCGGCTGAAGGCGTACATCGCCAGGTTCGACAGCTCGATCACCAGCAGCCAGCCGGCCGTGGGCAGGATCCGCATCGAGCGCTCACGCGTGACCCCGGCCGGGCGGAACCCCACCGGAACACCGGAGCGGCGCGCCACCACGGCCGACAGCAGCCCGCTCAGCAGCGGCATCGCGCCGCTCACGGCCATCACCGCGGCGAGGTCGGCTCCGCCGAGGATCAGCGCCAGCATCAGCGGCGAAATAGATCGCCACCGCGACGATCTCGGTGACGCGCCCCTCGCACGAACAGCCGATCCGCGCGCAGCGCGTCCAGGTTCACCGAGGCGGCGATGCCGAGCGCGGTGACCACGCCGAGCCCCGCGCCACCTGCCCGCGCGTCCCGCGCGAGGTCTCCTTCGAGGATCAGGCCGGCGATGGCGATCGAGGCGCCGGCGATCAGGAGGCCCGTGAGCAGGCCGACGACGGCGTAGAGCGCGGCCGCCGCCGAGAAGACCCGCCCCCGCTCCTCGCGGTCCAGAGCTGAGGCCATCGCCCGCACGGCCGAGCTCGCCACGCTGTTACGCAGCACCAGCAGATAGCCGGCCAAGGAGGCCACCAGCCCGTAGGCGCCGAGCTCCGCCACGGAGAGGCGCCGCGCCAGCACGGTGACGATCACGAGCAGCGCCACCAGGCCGCTGGCCTGGGCGATTCCTTGCACGAGCGCCCCCGAGGCAAGCAGGCGAGCCTCGCCGGGCCCCGGCGCACCCTTGTCGGACGGCGCAACCCCGGCAGGCGACACGGGTTGGAATGTACGCCACCCTCCGGCGAGCCCGACCGTCGCCCGTTCACGTGAGTACGCTCCCCATCGCGCCATGAGCCAGTCCCGCCCCCAGCCCAGCGTCGGCGCTCCCTCGCCCGCCCCATCACCCGAACCGGCCGCGCCGACGCGGACGGTGCTGGGCGCCCCGGTGTCCATCATCGACTACGAGGGCACGATGGACGTGATGGACGGGCTGGTGGCCACCCGCGAGCGCAGGCTACGTGTGCGTCGCCCCGGTCCACGCGGTGATGGAGGCTCACGACGACCCGGAAATGCTCGCTGCGCTCGACTCCGCGACGCTGGTGGTGCCCGACGGCATGCCGGTCGTGTGGGCGGCCAACCTGCTGGGCGAGCGCCTGCGCGACCGCGTCTACGGCCCCGAGCTGATGCTGCGCTACAGCGACCGCTGCGCGCGGCTCGGGCACCGGGTGTGGCTGTACGGCGGCCGCGACCAGGGCTCGCTCGTGCAGCTGGCGCTCTCCATGCGCCGCCGCCACCCCGACATCAAGGTCGTGGGCGGCTACTCCCCGCCGTTCCGGCCGCTCACGGCCGAGGAGGAGGCCAACATCGCCTCCGAGATCAACGCGGCGCGCCCCGACGTGCTGTGGGTGGGCATCGGCGTGCCCAAGCAGGAGAAGTGGATGGCGCGGATGCGAGATCGCCTCGACGTGCCGGTGATGTGCGGCGTGGGCGCCGCGTTCGACTTCCACTCCGGCCGCGTGTCCATGGCCCCCCGCTGGATGCAGGAGCGCGGCCTGGAATGGGTCTACCGGACCGCCCAGGAGCCGCGGCGGCTGCTGCCTCGCTACCTCTACACCAACCCGCGCTTCGTGGCCGGCTTCGCGCGTCAGTACCTGGCCGAGCGGCGCCGTCGCCGCGCGTAGACTGGCGGCGATGGCACAGAGCGTCGCCGTAGTCGGCCTGGGCCGCGTTGGCCTGCCGCTGGCCCTCTCCTTCGCCGGCCGCGGGCTCGACGTGATCGGGATCGAGCGCGAGGAGGCCGTCCTGAGCAGCCTCGACGCCGGCCAGATGCCGTTCCGCGAGACCGGCACACAGGAGCTGCTCGGCGAGGTGCTTCGGCAGGGGCGGTTCGAGCGCACACGGATCGTCCAGGAGGCCGCCCGGGCCGACCACATCGTGCTCACCCTTCACACGCCCTCCTACAGCCACATCGAGATCGACATCTCCCAGATCCGCGGCGTGATCGACGATCTGCTGCCGGTGCTGCGCGAGGGCCACTCGATCATCCTGCGCTCCACCGTCGCCCCGGGCACCACCGAGTGGGTGGCCGGATACGTGGAGCAGCGCCGCGGCTTCAAGGTGGGCGACGAGCTGTTCGTCTCCCACGTGCCCGAGCGCATCGCCGAGAACCACTTCCTGGAGGAGATCGCGAGCCTCCCCTGCATCGTGGGCGGGGTCGGCGAGGGCTCCGGCTCGCGGGCCGCGGAGCTGTTCGAGGTGTTCGGCACGGAGATCGTCCAGACCACGCCGGTGCAGGCGGAGCTGGCGAAGATCTGGACCAACATCCTGCGCTACACGCAGTTCGCCCTGCCCAACCTCCTGATGATGGAGTGCGAGCAGTACGGGGCGAACGTCTTCGACGTGGTCGAGCTGATCAACCACGACTACCCGCGCGGCGGGATCGCCCGCCCCGGCCTCACCGCCGGCGCCTGCCTGCGCAAGGACTTCACCTTCTCCGAGGAGCGCTCGAACGCCCCCGGGATGCTCCTGGCGGTCTCGCGGGTCCACGAGAGCGTGCCCCTGTTCCTCGTCAAGGGCCTCAAGTCGCGGCTGGGCGGCTCGCTGCGCGACCTCAAGGTCGCCGTGCTCGGGCTCACCTTCAAGCGTGACTCCGACGACACGCGCGAGTCGCTCTCCTACAAGGTCGTGCGCATGCTCGAGCGCGAGCTGGCCCACGTGGCGCGCCACGATCCCCACGTCCCCGGCGACTCCGAGCCGCTCGAGGCCGCGCTCGACGGCGCCGACGCCGTGGTGGTGGCCACCAACCACTCGGCCTTCGAGGACATCCTCGAACGCGTGCCGGAGGGGACGCTGCTGGTGGATCCCTGGAACGTGACGGGCTCCGGGCGCGTGTTCGGCGTGGTGAGGGAGCGGGCGATCGCCGAGTGAGCCGTGTGCTGGTCACCGGCGGCGCCGGGACGATCGGCGCCGCTGTGGTGAGTCGCCTGGTGAGCGACTCTCGCTACGAGGTGCGCGTGTCCGACCAGCGCGAGGCCCCCGCGTGGATGCGCGACGCCTGCGAGGTGCACACCGGCAACCTGCTCGATCCGGTGGAGGCGGGAGCCGCCCTGGGGGGCTGCTCTCACGTGATCCACCTCGCGGCGATCGTGGGCGGCATCGCGAACTTCCACCGTCTCCCCCACACGCTGCTCGAGGTCAACAACGGGCTCTACAACGCGGTGTTCCGAGCGGCGCTGGAGGTGGAGGTCGAGCGCCTCGTCTACGTCTCGTCCTCGATGGTCTTCGAGCGCGCCACCGAGTTCCCCACGCGCGAGGAGCACCTGCTCGACTGCCCGGCGCCGCGCTCGGCCTACGGCTTCTCCAAGCTGGCCGGCGAGGTCTACTGCCGGGCCCTCCACGACGAGCACGGCCTGCCCTTCACGATCTGCCGGCCGTTCAACGCCTACGGCCCGGGCGAGCTGCCCGACGACGAGCCGGGCATCGCCCACATGGTGCCCGACGTGATCCGCAAGGTGCTGGCCGGGCAGCGGCCGCTGCAGATCTTCGGCTCGGGCGAGCAGACCCGCACCCTCACCCACGTGGACGACATCGCCGACGGGATCGTCACCGCCATGGCCCACCCCGCGGGCGAGAACGAGGACTTCAACGTGTCGGCCTCGGAGGAGCGCACCGTGGCCGAGATCGCGCGCATCATCTGGGAGGCCTGCGGCGAGGATCCGGCCGAGTTCGAGCTCGAGCACCTGCCCAGCTTCGAGGTGGACGTGCAGCGACGCTGGCCGTCGGTGGACAAGGCGCGCCGCCTGCTCGGCTGGGAGGCGCGCGTCGACCTGCGTGAGGGGATCGCCGGGACCGTCGACTGGCTGCGCGCCCGCGAGCTCGCGGCTCGCGGCGGGTGACAGACCCGGCCTTCGTCACCGGGGGCGGAGGCTTTGCCGGACGCCATCTGCTCGACCTGCTCGGGCCCGGCACCGTGGCGCCCAGCCGGGAGGAGCTCGACCTGCTCGACGCCGGCGCCGTGCGGGAGGCGCTGGCCGCGGCGAACCCCGGGGTCGTCTTCCACCTGGCCGCGCTGCCCTCCGTAAACCTGTCCTGGCGCGAGCCGGCGAAGGTGATCTCCGAGAACGTGGCCATGACGGTCAACCTCCTGGAGGCGGTGCGCCTGGAGGCACCGGGCGCCCCCGTGGTGGTGTCGGGCTCCGGGGAGCTCTACGGGCCTCCCGAGCGGCTGCCGGTGGACGAGTCGGCACCGCTTCATCCCCAGAACCCCTACGCCGTGTCGAAGGCGACCGTGGACCTGCTCGGCGCCCAGTACTGGGACGCTCACGGCGTGCGCGTGCTGCGCATGCGCTCGTTCAACCACGCCGGTCCCGGCCAGTCGGACGAATACGTGCTCGGGACCCTGACCCGCCAGGTTGCGGAAGCCGAGGTGGCCGGCGAGAGCGAGGCGGTGCTTCGCACCGGCAACGCCGACTCGGCGCGCGACTTCACCGACGTGCGCGACGTGGTCCGTGCCTACGTCGAGGCCGAGGCGCTGGCGCCCGACGCCTACAACGTCTGCAGCGGCAGCGCGGTGACGGTCCGCGAGCTGATCGAGCTGGTTCGCGACGCCGCAACGATTCCCGTGCGCCACGAGGTCGACCCGGAGCGGGTGCGAAAGCACGACGTGCCGGAGATCCGTGGCTCAGCCGCCCGGCTTCAGACGCGCACCGGCTGGGCGCCGCGCATCCCGCTGGAGCAGACGGTGGCCGACGCGCTCGCACACTGGCGGCGCGTGCTGCTTCCTGCGCCCCAACGCGTCCAGGCTGCGCTGCAGCTCTTCGAGCACCCGCACCACCCGCACGCCCGCCTCGCCGTCGGAGCGCGGCGGCGCTCCGTCACGCAGGCGCTCGACGAAATGGCGGCACTCGATCCGCAGCGGCTCCTCGTTCGAGATCTGAGGCGAGTAGACGTCGCCCGAGCGGGCGATGTACTCGCCGTAGCCCTCGTAGCTCTGGTCGAAGCCCTTGTCGTAGAGGGTGAGCTTGCCCTCCAGGGCCATGTCGTCGAAGGTGGCCATCTTCTTCGAGCCGACGACCGTGAAGCGGCGCTCCTTGTGGGGGTCGAGCCAGGAGAGGTGAAGGTGGGCGGCGACCCCGGAGGGGAAGCGCATGTAGCAGAAGACCACGTCCTCGCACGCTCTGCTGCATGTAGCTCTCACCGTGGGCGTGGCACTCCACCGGCTCCTCGCCGGCCAGCCTCAGCACCACCGACACGTCATGGGCGCCGAGCGACCAGAGCGCGTTCTCCTCGGCCCGCAGCTTGCCCAGGTTGAGGCGGTTGCCGTAGATGTAGTGGACGTCGCCGAGCTCGCCGGAGTCCACCAGGTCCTTGAGCCGCTCGAGGCCGGGGTGGTACTCGAGCAGGTGGCCCACCATCAGCGTGCGCCCGGCGGCGCGGGCCGCCTCCACCACGGACTCGGCCTCCTCGGTGGACTGGGCGAGCGGCTTCTCGACGAAGCAGTGCTTGCCGGCCCCGAGCACGCGAAGCGCGAGCGGGGCGTGGGTGGGCACCGGGGTGGCGATCACCACGGCGTCGAGCTCGGGATCGTCCAGCAGGTCGTCGAGCGACGTGGTGGCGCGCGCGCCCGGGAAGCGCGCCGCCACGCGGTCGAGCACCTCCTGGTCGCCGTCACAGATCCAGCGCAGCTCGGCGTCGGGCAGACCGTCGAAGTTGCGGGCCAGGTTCGGCCCCCAGTAGCCGAGCCCGACCACGCCGATTTGCACCGGGCCGCTCACGTGGGCACCCGGCCGCCGCAGGCCGCCACCACGGCCTCCACCTGCTCGTCACCCAGTTCGGTCCCCATCGGCAGGGCGAGGGTCGTGGCCGCCAGCTCGTCGGTCACCGGCAGCTCGGGACCGCCGGCCGCGAACGACGCCATCGCCGGCTGGCGGTGGATCGGCGTGCGGTAGTAGCCGCGGGCGCCGATGCCGGCCTCGTTCAAGCGGGCGGCGAGGGCATCGGCGTCCGGGGCCACGACGACGTAGAGGTGGTAGACGTGCTCGGCCCCGCGCGTGCCCGCCGGCAGCCGCACGTGCTCGCTCAGGCCCGAGCGCTCGTAGCTCTCGGCCGCCCGCCGGCGAGCGGCGTTCCAGCCGTCCAGCTCGGGCAGCAGCAGCCGCAGCACCGCCCGCCTGGAGCGAGTCGAGGCGGGAGTTGTAGCCCACCTCGGTGTGGTGCTTCTTGTCCTTCGAGCCGTGGAAGCGCAGCGTGCGGGCGCGCTCGGCCACATCGGCGTCGTCGGTGGCGATCGCGCCGCCGTCGCCCAGGCAGGGCAGGTTCTTGGAGGGGAAGAAGCTGAAGGTGGCGGCGTCGCCGAGCGACCCGGCGCGCCTGCCGTCGAGGCGTCGCGCCGGCGGCCTGGGCCGCGTCCTCGAGCACCGGCACGCCGAGCTCGCGCAGCTCGTCCACCGGCGCGACGTTGCCGAACAGGTGCACCGGCACGATCGCCCGCGTGCGCGGGGAGAGGGCGGGGCGCACGGTCTCGGCGGTGGCGCAGTAGGTGTCGGGATCGACGTCGCAGAACACCGGCACGCCGCCCGCGTTGACGATCGCCTCCGCGGTGGCGTAGAAGGTCAGCGAGGGGCACACGACCTCGTCGCCTGGGCCCACGCCGAGCGCGCGCAGCGCAATCGTGAGCGCGTCGGTGCCGTTGCCCACGCCGACGACGTGCCCAACCCCGAGGTAGGCGGCGAACTCCTCCTCGAAGGCCTCCACCTCGGGTCCCAGGATGAAGCGTCCCGACGCCGCCACCTCGACGAGGCGCTGGGCGATGCGGTCCTGATAGCGGTCCAGTGACGTGGCGAACAGGGGCACGGCCATGCGGCCGGGAAACCCTAGTGGTCGCGCTCCGTGTCGAGCAGACGGTCGGCCACCCCGCGCACCGTGTGAATGCCGTAGAGCTGGGATGGCTGTCCGTCGGTGAGCACGGCGATTGCGACCCGCCGGTTGCGGTGGCGCAGCAGCGCGGCCTGGTGGACGAGCTCACCCGTGCCCGTCGCCCGCCAGCCGCCCTTGAAGAACACCGCCCAGGCCTTACCCGCCGCTCTCGGTACACCCCAGCTCTGCTCCTCCACCACACCGCGAGCAGGCCCAGCGCGTCGTCGCGGTGACGGCGGGCCAGCAGGGCGGGTAGGCGCGAGAAGAAACGGGCCATATCGGCCGCGGTTATCTGCGGCGGTCGTCCAGTGGCCGGCCACCGCGAAGCGCCGCAGCCCCGCCAGCCGTGCCACGTCGAGCAGCCCGGCGTCACCCACGCGCAGGTAGATCGCGTCGGCGGCGTCGTTGTCGCTGTGGCAGATCATCGCCCGCAGCAGCCCCTCGGTGCCCGGATCGAGCGGCGCGCCGTCGCGCTCGAGTCGCCGCAGCTCCGCCGCCAGCAGCATCGCCTTGACGACGCTCGCCGAGACGTAGACCTTGCCGGCCCTGCGCCCGCGCAGTCGCCCGCGGGTGTCCACGACCGCGATCGAGACGTCACCGCCGCGCCGGCGCGCAAACCGCCAGGCCTTTCGGAGGGCGGGCACGCTCGGGATGGCGCGACGCTCCACGTTCGCCGCGCTGGCGGTGCTCAGCGGCGCCATCTGCGCGAGCGCGGTGCGGTCGCCCGTCGCCGCCGCGGGGGTCAGCGCCTGGCCCGCCGCGAGCACGATCACGACCACGCGATGCCGCCAGCGCGAGACGCCTCCGGCGAGGCCGCTTCCGCGAGCCTCGCCGGCCGGCGCGAGCGCTCATCGCTCTCCCGCCAGCGCCGGAGCAGCTCATCGGTCTCGTGTTCGGCCGCTCCCCGGCAGGGGCGCGAAGTTAAGTTCGCGACAGGTTCTCGGTGCTAACCGTCAGTGAACCTACACCACGAACATTCTCCTAATTTGCGGCTTTTTCCGTCAACCGCTCGTAGAACGCCAGCAGCGCCCTCACGTGGCGCCTCTCGCCGAAGCGGTCGCTGGCCCGCGCCAGCAGCGCGTCGCCCTCGCGGCCGCGCCGGTCCGAATCGCTCCACAGCGCGATCATCCGGTCGGCCAGGTCCCTCGGATCGTTCGGGGCGACGCTGTGCTCGTGGCCGGCGAGCTCGGGCGGGGCGCCGAGCGTGGTGACCACCACGGGCACGCCCGCCGCCATGGCCTCGAGCGCCGCGTAGCCCGCGAACTCGTGGTAGCGGGACGGCATGACGAGCATCGCCGCTCCGGCCAGCTCGCGCTGCAGCTCGTCGCGCCCGAGCCGCCCGAGGAACTCCACGGGCGCGTTGCCGCGAGCGGCCTGTGCGCGGAGCTCGTCTCCGACCGGGCCCTCGCCGGCCACTCGCAGCGGCACGCCGCTGAGGGCGGCGGCCTCGATCGCGGTGTCGATCCCCTTCTCCACCGACAGCCGCGACGCCACCAGCGCGTAGCGGCCCTCGTCCGCCACCGAATGCTGCGCGAAGGCCTCGTCGGGAAGAAAGTGCGGCAGCACCTCCACGCTCTCCGCGGGCAGGCCCAGGCTCACCACCTGGCCGGCGGCGTAGCGGCTGGGCACGAGGAAGCGGTCGACCGCCTCGATCACCGCGGGCTGATGTCGCGCGAGCGCCGCGGCGTACACCGCCGCCTCGGGCAGCGAGCCGCGGCAGTTGAGCATCAGCCCGGGCAGGGTCTGGCGGTGGTGGCAGCGAAAGCACGGGCCGCCGTCGCGGGCGGCCACTCCGATTGCGCAGAAGAGACGAACGTTGTGCAGCTGCAGCACGACCTTGGCGCCCGCCTCGCGTGCGGCGGCGAGCGCCCGCGGGCCGAGCAGGGGCAGCATGTTGTGCACGTGGACGACGTCGGCCTCGCAGCTCGCGGACCGCGGCGGCCACGTCCGCCTCATCGCGCCCTCCTCGCCACAGGGCGCGGGCGGCCGCGCCCCTTGACACCTCGGCCGAGTCGCGCTCGAGCAGCGCGTGTGCCACCCCTGCGCGCCGCAGGGCTGCGACCTGGAGCTCGACGGCGCGCTCCTCGCCCCCCTGCACGCGATAGCGGTTGTGGACGACGAGAACCCGCATGGGCCAGGGCTACGCTATCCGGCGATGGACGCGCCGGCGGTCACGGTGGTGGTGCCCACGCGCGGCCGGGAGGCGTACCTCGAGGTGGCTCTCGACTCGCTCTGCCGCCAGCGCACACGGGCCGACTACGAGCTCCTCGTCGTCGACGACGGGGCCACCGACGCCACCCCTGAGGTCGCCGGAGCGCCTCGGCGTGCGCGTCGTGCGCCACGGCGAGCGGCGCAGCCTCAACGCGGCCCGCAACACCGGCCTGCGCGAGTCGCGCGCGCCGCTGATCGCGTTCGTGGACGACGACGTGCTCGCGCCCGGAGGGCTGGCTCGAGGCGCTGCTCGAGGGCGCCGAGCGCCATCCCGAGGCGGAGGCGTTCGGAGGCCCGATCCGTGCCCGCTTCGAAGGGCCCACGCCGCGCGGCTGCGGCCGCGAGGATCCGCCGATCACCACGCTCGACCTCGGCCCCGCACGACCGCGAGGCGGACATGGTCTGGGGGGCGAACTTCGCGGTGCGCCGCTCCGCGGTCGAGCGCATCGGGCCGTTCGACGAGTCGATCGTGCGACCTCACGGCGACGAGGAGGAATGGCTCGACCGCCTGAGGGCGGCCGGCGGCCGGATCCAGTACATCGCCGCGGCCGGCCTCGATCACCGGCGCACGGCCTCCGACGGGCGACTCGGCCGCCTGGCGCGGGCGGCCTACGTGCGTGGGCGCGCGGCGCGCGCGTCGGACGAGCGCCGCCGACAGCGCGCCGGGAATCGGCCGCGAGCTCAGGGTGCTCGCCGGCTGCGGCTGGCACACGGTTCGCCGCGCCTGCCCTCAGGGCGTGGTGATGGGCGCCCACTCCGCCGGGCGCGTGGTCGAGACGCTGCGGTCGCGATGAGCGCCCTGCCCGACCCCGACACCTTCCTGTCCGGGGACAGCGGCGACGTGACCGACCCGTGGCGGCGCCTGAAGCGCCGCGCCGGCGAGCTCGGCCTACTCGGCGGCCGACGTGGCCGCCGGCACCCGCAGGCGAGCCGCCCGGCTGGCGGAGCGTGGGCCGCCGCTCGACGTGCTTGCGATCGGCATCTACCGGCCCGGCTCGCTGATGGGCGAGGCGGTCACGGAGCTCCGGCGTTCGCGCCACCGGGTTACCGTCGCGCTCGGCGCTGCGGGAGCGATCGAGGATGGACTGGAGGACGCGACGGTCGCGAGCGACCTGGCGGGTGGCAAGTTCGAGAACCTCAACCGCGTGCTTGCGGAGACCGGCGGGCCGTCGACCTGGACGCTGGTGGTGGACGACGACGTGGCCCTGCCGCGCGGCTTCCTCGACCGGCTGCTCGGGCGTCTGCACCGCCTTCGGGCTCGACCTCGCCCAGCCCGCCCAGACGCTGCTCAGCCACTCCGCCTGGAAGGTCACGCGCCGCCGGCCCGCCTCCCTGGTGCGCGAGACCCGCTTCGTCGAGATCGGCCCGGTAACGGCCTTCGGCCCGGCCGCCGCGCGTGAGCTGCTGCCCTTCCCCGAGCTGCGCTACGGCTGGGGCCTCGACCTGCACTGGGCCGCACTGGCCGCGCGAGCGCGGCTGGCGCCTCGGGGTGGTCGACGCCGTCCCGGTGCGCCACGAGACACAGCCTGTGGCGCGGGGCTACCCGCGCGACGAGGCCGAGCGTGAGGCGGCGCGCTTCCTGGCCGGGCGGCCCTACCTGCCGAGCGCCCGGGCGGGCGAGACGGTGGCCCTCCACCGCCGGGCCCCGGGCTGACATGCGGCTGCTGTTCGTCTGCACCGACATGCGCATCGGCGGTGCCGAGCGCCACTGGGCCACGCTCATCCCGGCGCTGCACGACCGCGGCGTGGACGTACAGGTGCTCTGCCTGACCGCCGAGGGTGCGCTGTTCGGCGAGCTCGACCGCGCGCGGCGTCCCGGCCGCGCTGCGTGCGGACTGCGCCGGCGCACCGACCTCGCCGGCATGCGCCGGGCGCTCGACTACGCCGCGCCCGCGGCCCGACGCGGTGGTCAGCCGCGGCGTGAACGCGCAGATCGTCGGCGAGGCCATCGCCCGCCGGGCCAAGGCCCCGCACGTGGTCAACGAGCACACCCCTCTCACGCCCGACGGCGGCCTGGTGGCGCCGCGGCCGCACCAGCGGGCGCTCACCCGCCTGGTGGCAGGGCGCGTGGATGCCGTGATCTGCGTGACCGAGCGCCAGGTGGCGCCGCTGGCCGCGCTCGGCTACCCGCGCGACCGGATCGAGGTGGTGCCGAACGGGGTGTTCGAGGACGAGATCGCGGACGTGGAGCCCTCCCCCGAGCTCGAGGGCGACGGCTTCGCGGCGCTCTGCGTTTCGGGCCTGCGCCCCGAGAAGCGGGTGGACCTGTTCATCCAGGCGGTGCGCGACGCGCGGCGCACGGAGCCCACGCTCCGGGGCTACGTGGCCGGCGAGGGCCCCGAGCTCGAGGCGCTCACCCGGCTGGCCGACGGCAGCGGCGTCGAGCTGCTGGGCGTGCGCCGGGATGCGCTGGAGCTGATGAGGGCGGCCGACGCGGTGTGCCTGCTGAGCGAGGCCGAGGCGCTGCCGATGAGCATCCTGGAGGCGATGGCCCTGGAGCGACCCGTGCTGGCCACCGACGTCGGCGGCAACTCGCGAGGCCGTGCTCGACGGCGAGACGGGCCTGCTGGTGGCGCCGGGGGACCTGGTGGGCGCGCAGCGAGCGCTGGTCGCCCTGGCCCGGGACGGCGCAGCGCGCACGGGAGATGGGGCTGGCCGGCCGGCGCCGCCAGCTCGAGCGTTTCAGCGGCGAGGCGATGGTCGACGGCTATCTGCGGGCGTTCGAGCGGATCGCGGCCGCGCTAGGGACTACGCACGAACCCCGCTGAGCCCGACTGCCCGCAGCACGGCGCGCTCCCACGCCTCGGCATCGGCCTCGGGAGGATGGCGCCGGGTGACGGCGCGGCTGCCCGTCCGCCAGTCGCGCGCGCAGCTCGGGCTCCCGCACCAGCCGGCGCAGCGCGGCGGCGATGTCGGCGACGCTGTCGGGGTCCACGAGCAGCGCGTTCTCGTCCTCGACCGCCACATCGCCCGCCGCCCCCGCACGCCGGGAGCAGATGAGCGGCAGCCCCGCGGCGGCGCCCTCGCGCATCGTGGCTCCGAAGGGCTCGTAGGTGCTGACCAGCGCGAGCACGTCGGCCTCGCCGTAGAGCGCCGGCCAGCCCCGCCGGCGCGACCGGCCCGTCGAAGCGCGCCGGCACGCCGAGGCGCCGGGCGATCGCCCGCAGGTCCGCCTCGAGCGGGCCGCCGCCGCGTACCACGAGCTCCGCCTCGTCCGGCGCGAAGCCCGCCGCGGCGAACGCCTCGAGCAGACGGGCCAGGTTCTTGTCCGGCACGAGCCGCCCGACCGACAGCACCCGCAGCGGGCCGTCCGGGCGCTCGCGGCGAGCCGGGGAGCTCCGTCAGCGCCGCAGTCTCCGCGCTCTGCAGCGCCACCTCGATGCGCTCCGGGATCGACGCCCATGCCTGAGAGCCGATCGCGCCCCTGCGAGCTCGCCACGATGAACCCGGCCGCCCGCGGGGCGATCAGGCGGTGCAGCCGCAGCTGAGCGGAGGACAAGGACGAATCGCTCCACGGGGTCAGCTCGCTGAAGATCACGAGCGGCTTGCCGTGTCGCCGCGACCATGCCATTGCGCGCCAGGTTGCGGGCCCGTACTCCCAGCTCACCACGCAGTCGGGGGCGGCGCGGTCGAGCGCGCGGCCCAGCCCGCGCGGGAAGCGTCACCGGGCTGCGCCCGCGCCGCGTGCGCTGCCACGCGGAGCAGCACCTGGCTGGGATATCCCTTGCGAGCCGCGAACCATGACGCGGGCTGATCCCAGCCCGGTTGAGACGCCGGCCAGATAGATCACCTGGGGCGCGATCCGCCCGCGCTCGGCCAGTGCGCGAAACAGCGGTTCCCGGTAGGGAACGGGAACCGGGGCCACGATGGCGACGCGCGGAGGCACGCCGCAACTTTGCCGCACGAGCCGGGTCGCAGCGTTTAGCCATGCACCTGCCCCGGGCAAAGACCTACGCTGACCGGTTGTGCGACGACGGGCGCCGTTGTGGTTGCTAGCCTGCAGCCCGCAATTCGGGAGATGCCCACCCCCCCTTGCGCCAGGTGTGCCTTGCCCTGTCGTACGTCCGGTCGTGGATCGGCCCTCGACAGACCCGAGGAGGGGAACCACACACGGTGATTCGAGTAGCACGACATCTGCTTCTGCTTGCCGCCCTCGTGGCGCTGGCGGCCCCTGCCGCCGCGGTCGCGAGCCCGGACCAGGTGATCAAGGACTGCGCGAAGGACGGCGCGCTCAACGGCCGCTACAGCAACTCCGAGCTGCGCAAGGCCAGGGACAACCTCCCCACCGACCTCGACGAGTACAGCGACTGTCGCGAGATCATCGCCGGCGCCATCAAGAGCGGCTCCGACGAGGGCGGCGGCCGCGGCAGCCCCGGCCAGGGTGTCGGCGGCGCGGGCGCGGCCGACCCCGGTGAGGTGGCGGCGCGCGGCGCCCAGGACGCGGCTGATCTCGAACGCGATCACCGGCTCCGGCGGCACCGAGAACGGAGAGCCGCCGAGCGTGCAGGTGGGCGGCGAGGAGGTACAGCCCGGCACCAACGGCCTGTTCGACCTCGCCAGCGCCTCCAACGAGGTGCCCACGCCCCTGCTGGTGGCGCTGATCGCGCTGGGGCTCCTGGCGCTCGCCGGCGGGTTCGTCGCGTTGCGCGGCCGCGTTCCCGCGCTCGGGCGCGTACCGCTGCTCAACAAGATCCCCACGCCGCGTGTTCCGTTCGGTAAACGCCGCTAGCGCGATAACGGTCGTCCTCGGCGGTGCCCTCGCGGGCATCGCCTTCGGAGCCGCGGGCGGCACCGAGCTCACCCGGACGACGATCGTCGAGGTGCTCGTGGTGATCGCGGGCTCGCTCGTGGTCGCCGCCGCCCTGCTGTGGGGTCGCCGCGGGCCGCTCTACGGCGCCACCAGCCTGGTCATGTTCGGGCTGCTGGCTCTGGTCACCGGGCTTTCGGTGGCGTGGTCGATCGTGCCCGGCCTCTCCTACATCGAGGCGGGCCGCACGCTGACCTATCTGGTGATCTTCGCCGCCGGCATCGCCGGGGCACGCCTGGCGCCCCGCGCCACACAGCCGGTGCTGGCCGGGATCCTCGTGGGGGCGATGCTCCCGGTGGCCTACGCGATCGCGTCGCGCATCTGGCCCGGCGCGCTCGCCGAGAACGAGCTCTCCAACCGCCTGGGCGCGCCGTTCCAGTACTGGAACGCTGTGGGCTCCGTTGCCGCGCTGGCGATCCCGGCCGCGCTCTGGCTCGGCGCGCGGCGCACGGGCAGCCTGGTCGCGCGGGCCGCGGCCTATCCGGCCGTCGGGCTGTGCGTGCTGGCGATCCTGCTCACCCAGTCGCGCGGAGCGCTCGCCGCCGCGCTGATCGGCACGCGTCCTGTGGTTCGCCATCGTGCCGCTGCGGCTGCGCAGCATCCCGGTGGTGCTGGTGCCGTCGCTGGCCGCCGGGGCCGTCGCCGCCTGGGCGCTCTCCAAGGACGCGTTCTCCAAGAGCCTGCAGCCGCTGTCGGCCAAGGAAGCGGTGGCGGGCGAGTTCGGCCTGCTGGTGCTGCTCCTCTGCCTCGTCCTGCTGGCCGTCGGCTACGCGATCAACATGGGCGACGCGCGCGGCGTGGTGCCGGTCCGCGCCCAGCGCCGCATCGGGATTGCCGCCGTGGTGGTGGCCTGCGTCGTGCCGCTGGTGGCCTTCACGTCGGTGGCCTTCTCGGACCGCGGACTGTCCGGCACCTTCGACGATCAGGTCTCGGAGCTCACCAGCGAGACGGAGGTCGCTCCCGAGGAGGGCGGCGACCGCGTTTTCGCCGCCTCCTCCACCCGCGGGAAGTACTGGCGCGAGGCCGACCGCGTGTTCGACTGGCGACCGGCGGTCGGCGTCGGCGCAGGCTCGTTCGCCGTGGCGCGCCTGCGTGCGCGTACCGATCACGGCGGTCACGCGCCACGCTCACGGCTTCGTCCCGCAGACGATGGCCGACCTCGGCGTGCTGGGCGTGACTCGTCAGCGGCCTGCTGCTCATCGCCTGGATCGTCGCCGCGCTGCGAGCCACGGCGCTGCTTCCACGGCGCATCCCCTTCCTCTCCACGCGACAGCGGCGATGACGAGGTGCCCCCGCGCCGGGACTGGGACGGCGAGCGGATGGCACTCGTCGCTCTCTCCCTCGTCGCCGTGGTCTTCGGGCTGCAGTCGATCATCGACTGGACCTGGTTCATCCCGGGACCCGCGGCGATGGCGCTCGTGGCCGCCGGCTTCGTGGCCGGTCGCGGTCCGCTGAATGCCCTGACTGCGGCTCAGCCACAGCCGCCTGAGCCCCGGGGGCTGGAACGTCCTTCCACGGCGCGCATCGTCGCGGCCTCCGCGGTGCTGGTCTGCGGCCTGCTCGTGGCCTGGGCCGTGTGGCAGCCCGAGGCTGCGGACCGGGCCACCAACGACGCTCTCGCACTCGCCGAGGAGGGCCGCTACGACGAGGCGCTCGAACGGGCTCAGGACGCCGCCGACATCAACCCACTCACGCCCGACCCCCTGCTCGTGGCCGCCTCTATCGACACCGCCGCCGGGCGCGAGACGGCTGCACAGGAGAGCCTCGAGCGGGCGGTGCTGCGCTACCCGGGCGACCCCCAGACCTGGTATCGCCTGGCGGCCTTCCAGCTCGGCACCCTCGAGGATCCGGAGGCAGCTCTCGAGACTCTGCGCGGCGCGCTCTACCTCGACCGCTACTCGGCGCGCAACCGCCAGCTCTTCCTCGAGGCCCGCGTGCTGCAGCGCGAACAGCAGACGCTGGAGGCGCAGCGGCAGGCTCAGCCGCAGGCCGACGAGCCGTAGGGGCTACCGCTGTTCGATCCGCCCGGATGCGCATGGTGGGTCGTCGCGCGGTCCGATTGGCTGGGGAAGGGGCACCGCGCAGACGGGTCTGACGACTTGTCCGCCCTATAGACGAACAGCGCGCCAAACCACCTGGCCGGGTTCAGACCCGTGGCCCCCGCGCCCCGAGGAGCGGCCCGTCCTCGCCCTCTCTGCCAATCGGACCACGCCCTACCTGGAGCGCACCACCGGGCGGGGCGCCCCGGCTATCGCTCCGCCACCGCCAGCAACGTCCCGCTCCGCCGGCGCAGCGACACCAGCTCGAAGCCGAGCTCTGACAGAAGTCGAGCCAGCGAGCGGCGCGTGAACAGCCGCAGGTGGGGCGAGAGCGGATCGGGCGGACGCACGAGCGGCGGGTTCGCCGGCGTGGTGAGCGCCAGCCGCCCGCCGGGCCGCAGGACGCGGCGAATCTCAGACAGAAACAGCTGCACGTCGCGCACGTGCTCGATCGTCTCCGCGCAGAGAACGAGGTCGAAGGCCGAGTCCTCAAGGGCAGCTCGATGTCGGGCTCGAGCTCGACCACGCGGGTCGCCTCCGGCAACCTCCTCCGCGCGCGCTCCAGCGCCACGGCCGACACGTCGGCGACGGTGAGCTCGCGGGCGTCGAGAGCTTCGCTCAAGCGCCCGTCGCCGGCGCCGAGATCCAACACTCGCTCCGCGTGCCCCAGCCCGCGCACGAACTCCACCAGCGCTCTCGGCGGCGGCCCGGCGTCCTCGGGGACGAGCTCCCACAGCTCGTCGTCGTAGCGGCTAGGCACGGGCGATCAGGAACAGCGTGTGGGCGAAGGGCGCGGCCCGCGGCCTCGAGCCCAGCACGTCCAGGCGGTGAAGCCCGCGCTGCAGCGGCACGGGGAGCCGCCGCCAGCCGTAGGTGAGCCCGTGCAGCTCCGGGGAGAGCCCCGGCCGCCCGCGCGCCGTTCACGAGCGCCCGCGGCGAGACCGGGATGTCGTCGGGGGTGCCGTGGGCCCATGGGCCCAGACCGGCGCGGTTGGCGAGCGCGAGACCGGCGCCCACCGGATGCCAGGAGCCCGGCTCGACCGCCACCAGCGCCCCGCCGCGGCCGCAACAGCCGCGCGGCCTCGTCGAGCACCGGCTGGAGCGGGCCCTGATAGGCCACGTGGTGGAGCACCAGGCGATAGAGCACCACGTCGAAGGACCGGTCCTCGTACGGCAGCTCGCCCGCCCGCGCCACCCGGCCCTCGTCGATCTCGCCGCTCGCCAGCAGCGTGGCGATCATCCTGCCGTCGAGGTCCACGCCGGTCATCCGGAAGCCGGGCCGGGGAAAGAGGTGGCGGCCCGGATGCCAGCCGCAGCCGACCGAGAGGACGTCGCCGCGCTCCATGAGCAGGTGCCGGTCGAGCAGCACGCGCTCGCGGCGCATCTCCTGGTCGTAGTGGACCTGGAGCGTGTCCGCTTGGGTGAGGCGGTCTAGGAGGTTTTCGGCGCGGTAGGGCTCGCTCACCACGCGCCCCGGGCACGTATGACCGCGGGGATCGTCTTGATCAGGATGGTGAGGTCGAGGAAGACCGACCAACGCTCCAGGTAGAGGAAGTCGAGCCTCACCAGTTCGTCGAAGTCGAGCTCCGAGCGCCCGGACACCTGCCAGAGGCCGGTCATCCCGGGCAGCACGAGATAGCGCTTGCGATGCCAGTCGTCGAGCCGGTCGTAGTCACGTTGCGGCAACGGCCGCGGCCCGACCAGCGACATCTCACCGCGCAGCACGTTGAAGAGCTGAGGCAACTCGTCGAACGACCAGCGCCGCAGGAAGCGCCCCACGCGGGTCACTCGGGGATCCTCGCGGATCTTGAAGATCGCGCCGCCCACCTCGTTGCGCTTCTCGAGCTCGAGCTGGAGACGTTCGGCGCCCGCCACCATGGTGCGGAACTTGAGACACGCGAACGGCTGGCCGCCGATCCCGGGTCGCATCGAGCTGTAGAAGACCGGGCCCCGGGAGGTCAGCCGGATGGCGAGAGCCGAGAGGATCATGACCGGCGACAGCGCTACCAGGAGGAGCACGGAGCCGACGATGTCGAAGCTCCGCTTGAGCGCGAAGTCCGCACCGTCGAACACGGGTGGTTTCAGCTCGAACAGTGGCAGCGCCTGCCCAGGCACGAACTCCACGCGCTCCATGAGGATCTCCATCGTCGACGGTGCGAC
Source organism: uncultured Thermoleophilaceae bacterium (assembly GCA_963733655.1). GTDB lineage: Bacteria > Actinomycetota > Thermoleophilia > Solirubrobacterales > Thermoleophilaceae > JACVRW01. The sequence goes on along the minus strand of CAVTEX010000004.1, from coordinate 111,410 downwards.
GGAGACCCGTACGCCGTGCTCGTGGCAGTGCTCGACGAGCTCCACGGCCTCTCCTTGCGGAAAGTCGGCGTCGGCGATCAGCACCTCGTCGATGGCGTCGAAGTGGCGTTCGAGCTGCTCGAGCGAGCGGAAGTCGCGCAGGCCGTCGACCAGGGCCACCGGTGAACGGGCGACGAAGCCGTAGGGCTCGATCTCGCGGCTGTCGCGCAGCGCGTGCGAAACGGCCTGGATGTTCGCGCCCGACCCCACCAGCACCGCCCGGCGCCGATAGCCGGCCGCGCGCAACACGAGCCCGCTGACACGCTCGAAGAGCCAGCGGAAGCCGGACACGTAGATCAGCGCAAAGAACAGCGAGCCGTAGAAGATGTAGTAGGACTGGAACTGCTCGCCCTCGACGATCGCGTACGCCAGCAGCACGAGCGTGACCTGGAAGAGCGACGCGATCACCTTGCTCGAGCCAGGTCGCTGGGCGCGTTGACGGTAGAGACCCGAGCGAGCGAAGAGCAGGAGCATCACCAGAGCGCCGAGCGGGAAGTACTCCTTGGCCTGGCCCCACATCTGATCGACCTGATCGGGGGCGGTGATAACCGCCTTGACGAGAAGCGCCGTGTAGATGGCGAGGAACAGGCCGCTCAGGTCAAGCGCGCTCAGGGTGACGATGCGAACCGCGCCGCGCAGAACGTCGAAACGGAGGATGCCGCTGAGCAGGGGCTTTCCCGCCCGCATGTCGCGCTCGGGCACGACAGCAGGCTCTACCTCGTGCAGCTCTCTTATCAGTCCGTCAGGCACCAGACTCGTTCCGGTTAACAGGAAGTAGAACAGCCTCGGCAAGCGAATGTATCGGCACGGGAAGCGGCTTTCACAGATTCCGCGCTCCGAGCGGGAACACATCGGCGATCACCAGCGCACGGATCCGGGAGGGCAGCGACGTGCCCGCGGGGATGCGCAGGCGTACCTCGCGCAGGTTCCCGCGGTCATCGCGGGCCTGCGTCAGGCCCTTTTTGTAGTCGAGGGACACCACCTCGCCGCTCTCCGCGTCGGTCAGCAGAACCGCGCCGGCGTGGCGCGCGGCCGGGAAGCTCGTGCCCCTGCGGAGCCTCAGGCGCGCGACCACGGTGCCGTCCTTGGACGCCGTCGGCCGCACCAGCGTCACGGGTCCGGCGCTGACGCCCACGGGCCGGCGGTTGGCCGTTCCGCGGCGGTCGTAGCGCTCGGTGATGAAGGTGCCGCCGGCGGGCAGCTTCTGATCGCGGTTGCAGAGTCCGATCGCGATGAGCGCCGGACCGTAGACCGGCACCTCGGGGCAGAACACCTCGGTGTAGAGGGTGGCACCGGGCTGCGCTCGCAGCCGGGAGTCGAGCTGCATGCGCAGATCGAAGCGGCGCAGCGGCACCTCGCCGAAGCTGAAGGTCAGGTTCAGGCCGCTCTGGGAGAGCAGCAGCGAGTCGTGGCGATAGCGGCCCTGCAACGGGAACGCGAACGCGCCGTTGGAATCGGCGCGCGGCACGCCGTTGCGATCGCGCCGGGTGCTCACCGCCCACAGCAGCACCGATCCCTCCCCGCGCGCGTTCGGGCGGCCCACGTCGAGGGCGCCGATGACGAGGTCGTAGGAGTCGAAGCCGATCTGGTTGAGGCTGGGCAGGATCGGCGGAAGCGGCACCGCCATGCGACGGAAGCTGAACGCCGACACGTGCTCGGACCCGGTCGCGAGCGGCGGGCCGCGGCGGCCGACGGCGGCGGTGCGGAAGCGCAGCGTGTCGGCCACTCGTCCGGCGCGTCCGTCCCCGCTGTAGCTGCCGGCCAGCCGCAGCGAGTAGCGCGTGTCCGGCGCCAAGAAGCCCTTGGGGACCACGTAGAGGAAGTGGCCGTCGCCGGAGGGCTCGGCGCTGAAGGGGAACTTCGGGCTAGGGGTGACGAGCGACTCCGGCCTCAGCTGGTCGTCGAGCGCCGCGTCCACCGTCTCGCCGTTGCGGCGCACCACCAGCCGGGTGCCGATCGCGGTGGCCGTGGCCAGCGGCCGCTTCGGACCCCCGAAACGGGTGCTGCCGCCCGAGCTCACGAAGGCAATGCGTGTGAGGCGGTTCTCGAACGCCTCTCCGGGACGGGTGTCGCAGCGTTGGTCGCCGCGGGCTCTCAGGCACCAGTCGTACGGCACGAAGGTGAGCCGGCCGTGCTCGCCGCCGATGTAGACCCCGCGGCGGCCGAGCGCCGGGGAGCCGTTCAGGTCGTTGCGGTCCTGCAGGACGGGGTCGCGCGGGGTGGTGTCGTAAGACCAGCGCCTGCGACCGCTGCGTGCGTCGAGGGCGTAGAGCACGCCGTTCGAGGAGCCCACGTAGAGGATGTGCCCGCCGCCCTTCGGCTTCCTGCCGAGCACCGGAGAGGAGCGCACGGGGTCGCCGGTGTCATAGCGCCAGCGGAGGCGGCCCGTGCGCTCGTCGAGCGCGTAGATCGAGCCGTCCGCGGACGCGATGAAGACCATCCCGTTGCCCAGCGCCGGCGAGGCGTAGACGTGATCGTCGGTCTCGTAGGTCCAGCGGTCGGCGCCGGTGGCCGGATCGAGCGCGTGCAACGAGTTGTCGAACGAGCCGATGAAGACCGTGCCGTCGTTCCCGATCGCCGGCGAAGACGTCACGAAGCCGCCCGTGGGCCGCTGCCACTTGAGCCTGCCGGTGGGTGTGACGGCATAGATCGACAGGTCCAGGGAGCCGAAGTACACGGTCCCGTCGTTTGCGATCGCGGCGTTGGACCACACGGAGTTGCCGGTCCCGAAGACCCAGCGCTCGCGCCCGTTCGGGCCGATCGCGTACTCGGCGCCGCCGGTGTTGCCCGCGTACAACACGCCGCCAGGCCCCATCGTCACATTGCCCTCCCACCAGTTCACGAGCTGGCCCTGCGCGGGGGGCCGGCTCGCCCGGTAGCTCCACAGCGTCCTCTGTCCCCGGTTGAGCGTTCGGCCGGAGGCACTGAGCCGGTACACGTGCTCGTCGCCGGAACCGAAGGTGAGGGTGTCGCCCTTCCCGAGCACGCCGGCGGAGTCGATGATCTCGCCGGTCTTGTAGCGCCAGCGCAACCGGCCGCCGCGTCCGACCGCGTAGAGCCAGGTGTCGGCGGAGCCCGCGTAGATGGTTCCGCCCTGGCCGATCACCGGCGTGGAGAAGACTCCCTTGCCGGTCACGAAGATCCAGGGCCGCTCCTCCGTGAACGTCTTGGCGCGCAGCGGGCTGCGGCCGCTGTTCTGCGCGTCGTGGCGCATGGAAGGCCACGGCGAACCGGGCTGGGTGGGGACGCTCGCGGCCTCTGCGGTCGGGGAAGCGCAGGCCATGATCACCAGCGCTGCGAAGGAGCCGCCGCCTATGGGCCGAAAGCGGGTCCAGGAGCTCACGTGGCGCAGGCTATCCGCAAGACCAGCGACGGTTTCTCGATCGGCTTCGCCCGGCTTGGTCGCCGTGGCGACGGCCGCGGCACCCCCGGGCAGCAGATCTATGACGGGGACACGGCGAATGTGGAGGCCGACGGCAACTTCGGCGTGAGGCTCCTCGGAGTCGACGCTCCGGAGCGGGCCTTCACCCTGCCCGAACAGGCCGCTCAGGCCGTGGACCTGCGGCCCGGCGAGCGCTTCGTCCGCCTCACCGATCCGCGCTGGGAAGAGTTTCTCTCCGACCCCTTCCGCGAGGGCCCACGCCTACGCCGCGAGCTGCGCGAGCACCTCGAGGCGCGGGTGGGGCCGGGGGTTGCGGCCAACCACGCAGAGTTCGCCGCCACCGCGAAGGCCGCACTCCGCGCTCAGGTCGAGGCTGATCTGGCGGACCTCGGTCAGGACCGCGACGAGTTTCGCTTCTTCATGGCCTTCGCCAGCGAGATCCTCGACGGCTACGGGCGCATGCTCTGCTACTTGAACCGCGACCAGCCGCGACCGCCGCGGCCGCCCTCGTACAACGAGCGCCTGCTGGTGTCGGGCGACGTTCTTCCCTACTTCATCTGGCCCAATGTGGATCCGTTCCGGTTGCAGCCGTCCCTGGTCGACGCGGTCCCACGACCGGGCGGCCGGCCGCCGCTCGTCCGCGAGCGCGCCAGTGTGGGCTCCGCCCGTGAGGAGGGGCTCGGGGTGTGGCGGGCGACCGACCCGCTGCGCCTCTCGCCCTTCGAGCTGCGCTTCCTGGGGCGCGGCGCGGCGCCGGACCGCTGGCTGATCGACCTGGCCGCCGGCGACGACCGCCTGCTGGCTCCACAGCTCTACCCGCGTGTAGAGCGCGAGGAGGACCGGCTGTTCGTGGCGGCGGCGTTCGTGCCGCTGTTCGAGTCGCGGGGTTGGCGAGCGATCCGATCCTGAAAAAGCCGCACGTAGCGGGATCTCGCTTCACGGGCGGGGGCGAAGCCCTTCAGCATCCTGCTCAGCCGTGTGGATGTGGACGCGAGGTAGCCGGCCCGCGAGGGGCGACATCGACCAAGCGGCGCTCGCGCTGCTCACTCGCCACGGTGGGCAGATCATGGCGACGGCGCGGCGTTACGCGGCCACGCCCGAGGACGCCGAGGACGCCTACCAGCGCGGTCTCGAGATCCTCCTGACCAAGGCGCCCACCACGCGCGAGGACGAGCTGATCCCGTGGCTCAAGACGGTCGTCAAGCACGAGTCGTTCGCCCTGCGCCGCCAGCGCGACCGACACTCCCCCGTCACCGACGACGGCCACCTCGGCGACCGCCCCACCGCGCCCGCGATCACCCACGATCAGGCCGAGCGTCTCGAGCGGCTGAGCCAGGGAGCCGAAGCGCTGCGCGAGCTCAAGCCACACGAGATCAGGGCGATGCTGCTCCGGGCCGAGGGCTACTCGTATCGCGAGATCTGCGAGATGACAGGTTGGTCCTACACGAAAGTGAATCGCCTCTTGGTCGAGGGGCGCCAGGCGTTCCTGCGTCGCATGGCGTCGATCGAGGCCGGCGGGGAGTGTGGGCGTCACGAGCCGCTGCTGTCGGCGCTGGCGGACGGCGAGGCCAACGCCGAGCAGCTGGCGGCGCTGCGTCCGCACCTCAAGACCTGCCTGAGCTGCCGCGCGCTGCTGAAGGAGTTCCGCGAGGCGCCGGCACGCGTGGCCGAACTGGCGCCGCCGGCGGTTCTGGGCAGCGGCCATGGCGACGGCTTGCGCAGCACCGCGGAGGCCGCGCTGGCTTCGGTACAGCAGAAGCTCGAGTCGGTGATGGGAATGGCCCAGCACCGGGCGGCCACGATGGGTGAGCGGGCCCACGCCGTGGCGGAGCTGGCCACCGGCCAGAAGCTGGCCGCGGTGGCCGCTTCGGCCGCGGCGGTGGCGGGCGGCGGGACCGCGATCGACCAGCTGGAAGGCAGGACCGGTCCGCCGCCTCGGCCCAAGGCGGCGCAGGTGAAGGCCGAGCCTGTGAAGGAGGAGGTCGCGGTGAACGCGGCTCCGGCTCCCGTGACCGACCAGACCGCGGCGGCCCCGGCGCCCTCGCCGGCGCCCGCTTCCCCGCCGGCGCCGGCACCCGCACCGGCGCCCGCTCCGGCCCCAGCGCCTCCACCGCCGCCGGATCCGGCCAACGAGTTCCTGCCCCAGGACACGGGGAGCACGCCGGCCGCCGGGCCCGCGCCCGCCGCAGCGGCGCCGGCCGCGCCGGCCCCCGCGCAGGCGGACTTCGCCCCCGCGGGTGGGGGCGGCGGCTCCGGAGGAGGTGGTGCCGGCGGCGAGTTCGCGCCGTGAGCGCAACGTATACACCCTGAGGTGTAGAGTGGTGTACGTGGGTCGCACGAACATCGACATCGATGACGAGCTCGTCGCCAGGGCGATGAAGCGCTACCGCCTTCGGACAAAGCGGGACGCGGTGGACTTGGCGTTGCGCCGGCTCGTTGGGCGAGCCGCTCAGCCTCGACGAGGCCCGGGAGATGGAGGGCAGCGGCTGGGAGGGTGACCTCGACCGCATGCGCGGCGGCGACCGTGTGCCCGACCTGTGATCCTCGCCGACACCTCCGCCTGGGTGGAGTTCCTACGCGCCACCGGCAGCGACGTGCACATGCAAACCCGGCAGCTGCTCGAGCGCGGGGACCTGGCTACCACCGACGTCGTCCTGATGGAGATCCTGGCGGGCGCCCGGGACGACCGCCATCGCGACCGCTTGCAAGGACTTCTGCTCCGCTGCGAGTTCGTTGCGACCGACGGTCCCCAGGACTACGAGGACGCCGCGCGGATCTACCGGATCTGCCGCCGCAATGGCGCCACTGTGCGGGCACTCACCGACTGCCTGATCGCCGCCGTGGCCATCCGCGCCGATTTGCCCGTGATTCACCGCGACACCGATCTGGTGGCCATCGCCCGGCACACATCGCTCGTGTTGGCCTGAGCCCCTACTCCTCCCGCCCCAGCGTCGCCGCAAGCTGCGTCCGCGAGCGCACCCCGAGCTTCTTGTAGACCGCCGACAGGTGGTATTCGACGGTGCGGTCGCTCAGGAACAGGGCGGCGGCCACCTGCTTGTTCGAGCGGCCCTCGGCCACCAGTTCGGCGATCTCGCGCTCGCGCTTGCTGAGCGCCGCCTCGCCGTTCGTCGGCTGGCCGATGCGGCCGGCGGTGGGCAGGCGCACGCCGAGCGTGCGCAGCTCGGAGGCGGCGGCGTCGCGGATCTGGAAGGCCGAGCCGCGGCCGGCGTCGGCGGCCGCGCGCTGGAGGATGTCGACCGCCTGGGGCCGCCTGCCGGCGGCCGCCAGCGCCCGGCCCGCGAGCACGCGTGCCTCCGCGGCGTCGCGCGGAGCACCCACCCCATCGGCCGTCTCCACGGCTTCGAGCGCCAGCTCGGCAGCCGCGGGAGCCTCGTCGCGTGCCAGCAGCACCTCGGCCCGCGCACACGCGCCGCGCACGGCGCCCACGGGCAGGCGCAGTGCCGCGGCGTGGTCGGCAGCTCGCGTGGCCCAGTCTTCGGCCTCGTCCAGGCGCCCGGCAGCGATGCCCGCTCGCGTGAGCACCAGCAGCAGCCAGGTGCACCAGGTGGGGTTGGCGTCCTCGACCCGTGGTGCCGGCCGCGGACAGCATCTCGGCGATGCAGCGTTCCGGATCCTCGGCCGCGCTCAGAGCCGCCACGCTGCAGCTTCCGGTGCGCGTCAGGTCGCTCGGCTCCAAGCGCGGGAGCAGCTCCCAGAACTCGGATCCCGCGCGGTCGGCCTCGAGAGCCTCACCGCGGAAGTGGTGCACGAGCGCCTTCTCCCAGAGGGCGTACTGCAGCAGGTGGGGCACCCCCTGGAGACGCGCGCCGTCCTCGGCCGCCTCGCCCTCGCGCAGCGCTGCATCGAGGTCTAGGAGGTTCACGAAGCGCCATGGCCCTCACGATCAGGAGAGGGACGAGGGCGTGACCCTGTCGCGTGCGCCGGGCGATCTCGGCGGCGCGGGCGCCGGTGGCCTCCGCGTCGGTGAAGCGCTCAGCGTGCATCTCCATGATCCCGACGTTGCGGGCCACGTCGAGCCGGGCGGCGATCGCGTCGTCGTCCGCGGCGCGGAAGACAGCGGCCGCGGCGTCGAGGGTCGAGTAGGCGCGCGTCCGGATCTCCCTGCCAGAGGGCTCCGAGCGCGCCGAGGCCGCCGGCACTCGCCACCAGCACCGAGTCGTCTCCGGCCGCCTTGCCGGCGTGCTCGGCCCACTCACGCATGTCGTCCGAGTCGCCTCGCCAGAACGCGCCCACCGCCATCTCGAGGGCGAGAGCGGCCCGGCCGTCCGGGGGCGCGTCGTCGAGTGCGGCGAGCAGCCGGCGCTTGGCCTCGGCGTGCCGGCCCAGCACGCCCTCGAGCCCGGCGCAGGCCGCCACCAGGGCCAATCGCTGCGGGGTCGGCTCGCGCGGAAGAAGGTCGAGCACCTGCACGAGCGCCTCGTGGCTCTCCTCCAGCCGCCCCGCGCTCGCCAGCGCCAGCGCCCTCGGCCCGAGCAGCATCGCGTGGCGCAGCGGCTCCCCGGCAGGCAGCAACCGCTCGGCGGCGGCGTACCAGCGCGCGGCGGTCGCGGGAGCCGTGTCGGCGGCGGCGGCGGCGGCTTCGGAGAGCAGCGCGATCGCCGCCTCGTCGCCCGGCTTGGCCGACTGCTCGACGTGGTAGGCGCGCAGCGCGGCGGACGCCCCGCGTCGTTCGAGGGCCTCGGCGGCGCGCTCGTGGGCGGCGAGCCTCCACGCCGGCGGCGCGGCGTCGTACACGGCGCGACGCACGAGCGGATGGCGAAAGCGGAAGGCGCGTCCGTCGCCGGTGGCGCGGACAGGTCGGCGGCCACGAGCCGGTCGAGGAGTACCAGGGCGTCGCTCGGGAGCAGCCCGCCGGCCTCGGCGGCGAGCTCGGGGTCGAAGCGGTCACCGGCCACGGCGGCCCCGTCGAGCAGCATCCGGGTGGCGCGGGGCAGCGCCGAGACCTCGAGCTGCACGGCGGCGAGCAACGTGGGCGGCAGCTCGCCCTCGGGCTGGCGGGCCGCGCGGGTCAGCTCCTGCAGGAAGAGCGGGTTGCCCGCCGCCTCGCGCACCACCCGCTCGCGCAGCTCGGGATCGGGCAGCTCGTCGACGAACTCGAGCGAGGCCTCGCGGCCGAGCGGCTCGAGCTGCAGGTGGCTCCAGGCCGGAGCCGCGCGCGCGGCGTCCAGCAGCCGCGGCGCAGGGTCGATTGGGCGCAGGGCGAACGCCAGCAGGTGGGGGCCGCGCGGCGGCCGGCGCAGCAGGTGGAGCACGAGCTCGATCGAGGCGTCGTCGGCCCAGTGCAGGTCGTCGAGCAGCAGCGTGACCGGGCGCTCGCGAGCGAGCATCTCGAGCAGCGCCCGCAGGGCGCGGTGGTAGCGAAAGCGCTCGGCGGCGCTCGCGTCGCTCGCCAGCGGCGCGGAGGCGTGCGCGGCGGCCGCGGGCAGCACCGCTTCCAGGTCCGGCCCGAGCGATTCCACCCGCCGCGGATGAAGGGACGCAACGTGGTCGTCGAGCGCGTCGACCACCAGCCCGAAGGGCACATCCTGCTCGTGCTCGGCGCCGCGGCCCTCGAGCACCAGCATGCCCGCGTCCCGCGACCGCTCCCGCGCTGCGATCAAGGAGCGCGCTCTTGCCGATACCCGCCTCGCCGAGAAGGCCGAGAGCCCTGCTGGAGCCCTCCTGGGCGTCACTCACGGCACGCTCCACGGCGGCGAGCTCCTTCTCGCGGCCGACCAGCTGCACAGCCGCAGTGTAATCCGCGCAGGCCAAACCCTCGTTAAGCGCTGGGATACCGCCCTTTCGCCCCGGGGTCAGACCCCTCGTGCCGGTCCCAAACCTTGGTTAAGCGCTGGGAGAGCGACTTTTCGCCCCGGGGTCGACCCCCGGGGCCCGTTCCGGGGGTCACCCAGGGGTTTACCGGGTACTCCCGGGGGTGCTTGTCAGCGAAGTTGGGTTGGCACCCCCCAACGACGGAGACTCGCTCATGACAAGCATCACCCAGGCGCCCGATGAGAGCGCCGAGCACGGCAGGACGCAGGCGCCTAGACCCCCAGCAGGCCGCGGCTCACATGCCGCGGCTGCGCCGCCTGGCCCGCGCCGTGTGCCCCACCCCCCACATCGCCGACGACGCCGTCCAGGAGACCTACGTTCGGATCCTGGCCCGGCCGCGCTATCTGCACGGCGACGACGACTACTCCTACCTCGCCCGGACCCTGCGCAACGTGGTGGCCAACCACATGGCCGGCGAGAACCGGCGCCGGCCGGCCGTCGCCCTCGACGAGTTACGAGCCGCCGGACGCCCGCGGCACCGCGGACCCCGAGGCGCGGCTCCTGGCCGGTGAGGTCTATGGCGTGATCGCCGGCCTCTCCGAGGAGAAGCGCGACGTGATCGCCGCGGTCGACGTGGCGGGGCTCAGCTACGCCGAGGCGGCCGAGAGCCTGCAACTGCCGATCGGCACCGTGATGAGCCGGCTGCACCGCTCGCGCGGCGAGGTGGCCGAGGCGCTCGCCGCCTGAGCGGCGCTACCGCTTCGCCACTCGACGGGCGCCCACGGTGCTCGGCTCGACCGGCGGTGGCCCCTTCGCCGCGCGCCGCGCCTCCGCCACGCCCACTGCACGCAGCTCCTCGAGCGATGCCCGCAGTGCAACCTTGGGCGTCATCTGGCGGCGCGCCACGGCCCGGATGCGGCTGACCACCCGCAGGCGTGCGCCCGCCAGCAACAGCACGATGCCCGCGAGCGCGATCCAGAGCTGTCTCGAGGCCCGTGTACGGCAGCGTGCCGCCGCCGGATGCGGGCGGGTCGGTCGCAGGCGCTTCGGTGGCAGGAGCCTCGCCGCCGGTCTCGGGCGCCGGTGTCTCGGGGCCGGCTCCTCAGCGGGCGTCTCCTCGGGTGCGGGCGCGCCCGGCACGTCGACGGTCGGCGGCTCCTCGCCGGGCTGAGGCTCACCGCCCGGCGTCTCGGGGTCCTGGCCGAGGGCCGGCGTGGCCACGGCGAGCACCAGCATGGACAGAAGCGCGAGGGTTACGAGCAGGTAGCGGTGCATCGCCGGAGAGTTCGCCCCGGCGTGGACGCGCCCTCCGGACTGCATGTGATCTTGCGCGCGTGAGCCGGTCGGGACGGGCTCAGAACGGCCTTGCGCCGGCGCGCACGAAATAGGGCAGCGAGCCGAGCGGCGCCTCGACAGAGACGGTGCGCCGGCCACAGACCGAGCGGCCCCGGCCGCGGAGCCGCCAGCATCCGCGGGGCAGGTACACCCGCCGCGAGGTGGCGCCCTCCTGAACCACGGGCGCCACCAGCACGTCGGGCCCGAGCATCCACTGCTGGTCCTGGGCCCGTGCCCGGCGGTCGCCCGGGTAGGCGAGCCACAGCGGCCGAGTGATCGGCATGCCGGTGCGCCGGCCCTGGCGCCACAGCCGGCGCATGTAGGGCACCGCCCGCTGGTGCAACCCGGCAAGGGCCTTCCAGCGCGAGAGCGTCGGCTCGCCGTAGGACCAGGGCATGCGCGTGCCGTTGACCGCCGAGTTGTGCACGCGGAAGTACGGCGTGAGCGCGGCCCACTCGGTCCAGCGCGTGAACAGCTCGGCGTCGGGAGGACCGTCGGTGAAGTCGATGTAGCCGCCGATGTCCGTGCTGAAGCCGAACGCGCCGCCCACCGCACGGTTGAGCATGTCGGGTGCGAGCGAGCGCAGGCCCGAGCCGGCGCTCCACTCCGTGGTCTCGTCGCCCGGGAAGTTGCTCATCTCCGACGCCGCGCTGCCGGGACGACCGCTGTAGCCGGCGCGCGTGAAGAACCAGATCGGCTCCTTCAGGCGCTTGCGCCGCGCGTAGTCGTCGACGATGCGCCGGCTGATCCGGTGCCACAGCACGGGATAGCGGTTGTGCATCGTCTTGCCGGTGCTGCCGTCGGCGAAGCGCATCCCCTCCTGCACCTGCTCGCCGAAGTCCTGCATGAACCCGGACGCACCGAGATCCAAAGACAGCTCCAGCCGCTCACGCCACCAGGCCGACCGTCCTCGGGTTGGTGAAGTCGAGGAGCGTGGCGGGCGCGTCGCCGTTGCCGCCGAAGAAGTAGGGCGAGCCGTCCGCCCTCTTGGCGACGAGGCCCAGCCGCTGGGTCTCCTCGAAGTCGCCCTTCGGCTGGGTGTTGAGCGCGTCGTCCGAGACGTAGGCGCGGTGGTAGAGCATCGGCGCGTATGCCGCGTGCGCGCAGGCGTCGGATCACGCTGCGGACGTAGTCGAGGTCGTCGAGCAGAGCCCAGCCCTCGAACGCGTAGGCGCTCGGCCGCAGCCCGTTGCGCTCGATCTCCACGAGGTCGCTCTCGACCTTGGCCCGGTAGGTGGCGGGCGTCTCGGGCGGCGGGACACCGGGCAGCGGCGGGGTGGCCACCGCCCGCGAGAGGATGGAGCCCTGAGCCCAGGCCGGTGGCAGCCGGTGACGGCCGCCGATCGCGGTGAGCCCGCGCACGGCGTCCGCCGGACGGCGGCCTAGCACGACCGTGTAGTCGAGCTTGGCGGCCGAGGCCTGTACCTGCCATGCGTCGCGCCGGTCGTTGGCCATGCGCCACCGCGACAGCTCGGTCTGATTGAGCATGAAGCCGTAGCCGCGTGAGGACACGAACTGCGCCTGCGGGTAGTACGCGCGCGTTGCGCCCGCTCGGCACCAGGTAGCGCTCGAAGCCGCCGGGAAGGTCCTGGGGCACGCTCGCGGGCGGCGCGAGCTGCTCGGCCGAGTAGTCGGTGCCCTGCTCGATGAGCGTGGGCAGGAGCTGAGTCTGCGAGAGCGTGGCCCGCCCGCCGAAGCCCTCCTGGGAGGTCCACCCGTAGAGCTTCTGGCCGCGCTTGTCGGTCTCGCCGTGCCGGCCGCCGAAGCCGTGGAAGCCCTCGCCCCGTACCGCTTGGAACGAGTCGCCCATCGTGATCACGCCGGTGGCCGGCCTGCGCCTTCACCCACACCCGGAACGCCCGGCCCCGGTCGGGGCTCACGTTCACGACCAGGCGACGGTCGCGGTCGGTGGTGGACACCACGAAGCGCATGCCAGGGCCGGCGCGGCGGGCCGACAGCACACGCCGGGCCGAGTGGACCGTGCCCGAACGCCGCGAGAACAGCAGGTTGCCGTTCCAGAACCCGGCGTTCCACTGGGCGAGCTGCTCGGACCCGACCTCGAAGGTGAGCGGCGCGTACACCGCCCGATCGGGCTCGCGCTCGAGGGTGAACGGCTCGGGGTCCCGCGTGGGCGGCAGCCGGCGCGGGGTGGGCGAGCGGCGCGAGCGGAACTCGCTCGAGCAGCCTGCGACCCTCCGCGACGAAGCGGATGTTGAACGGGGAGCTCTCAACCACGGCGGTGGCGCCGTCCTTGCCCTTGACCGTCCACGCGATCGACTGGTTCGCTGCGCCCGAGCGCGTCGCCGTTAGCGGCCGAGGCAGCGCCGGGAGCGCCGGCGAGAGCCGCGAGCAGGCCGGCGGCAAGCAGGGCAAGACGGGTGGGCACGGCTCCAGTCATACCCACGAACGGACGAAAGTGCAAACGTCGTTTACGCCTAGCAGGGCCGGACGGTCAGCTGCTGCCGGCCAGAACCGAGGGTCACGCGGAGAACACGAGAGCGCGCGTCGTAGCGCCAGCCCCTCACCCGCGTTCCGCCATCCGCGGCCACCCGGCACGGCCTGAACGGGCGCTCGAGCTGGCCGAGCGAGGCCTGTATCTGCCAGCGGCGTCGCTTCGCCACCGAGCCGCAGCTCCCAACCCCCTCCCTTCAGCTCGCGTGAGCGCAGCCGGCCGCCGTCCTCGAGCGCCGCCGTGGAGCGTCCCGCGCGGGAAGGCGAGCAGGACGCGCCGGTCGCGCCGGCTCGCGCAGCGACACCGCCGAGGCACGGTCGCCGTACTCGGAGAGCGTGTCCACGTCGGGTGTGAGGAGCGGCAGCAGAGTGCCCGCGCGAGCCAGCAGCGGCAGCTCGTCGAGCGGCGCCGGAACGCGTGACGGTCCGGCCGCCGCGCAGGACGCGCGCGCGACCGAGCGCGAGCCCCCCGTCGGCCTCGCGGTAGCGGGCGGACCGCCAGAGGTCGACCCAGCGGCCCCGTGGGAGGTACAGCTCGCCGCCGCGTCGCCCCCGGCTCGACGCACGGGAGCGGCCAGCAGGTCGGGCCCGAACAGGAACGCGTCCTCCACGGCGCCTGCGCGGCGGTCGTCCGGATAGGCAAGCGCCAGATGGCGCATGATCGGCAGCCCGCTGCGCCGGTACTGCTCGTCGGCGGCGGCCAGGTAGGGATACAGCTGGGTACGCAGCTTGGCCCAGCGCCGCCAGACGGGCTGGATCTCCGGATCCCACACCTGCGGCCGCGGCGAGTCGGGCACCCGGATGCCGTTTGCCTGCGTGCGCATCACGCCGGACACGGCGCCGAACTCGATCCAGCGCTTCAGCAGCTCGGGCGTGAGGCGATTCTCGAGCAGCGCGAAGAAGCCTCCGATGTCCGACCCCCACGTGCTCACTCCCGACAGCCCCATGCGTGATCCCGTTGATCACCGAGGAGCGGAGGCCGTCGAAGCCCCAGTCCACGCTGGGGTCGCCGCCCCACACCACCGGCGCGCAGGGCGCGGTCCCCGTCCACCCCGAGCGCACGAAGCGGATCGCGTCCGGCTCCGCTCGCGCGGCCGCGCAGTGGTACTGGGTCGGGTAGAGATTGTGGGTGCGAAGGCCGTCCGTTCCGTTGGCGAAGCGCGCGTCGAGCGGCGTGTACTCGCCGAAGTCCTCCATCCAGCCGTCGTGGCCATGGCGGCGGGCCTCGCCCAGCAGGCGGCCGTAGAGCGCCGAGGCCGGACGCTGGGTGAAGTCGAACTGGGCGACGTCGAAGCTCTCGAGCGTGCTGTAGCGGTACGTGTAGGTCGAGCCGGCGGCGGTACGGGCGAACAGCCCGCGCGCCGACGCGCCCGCATAGGACGGGTGCGTCGTGCAGATCATCGGGTTGAAGTAGGTGGTCACCGCGAGCCCGCGCTGGTGGAAGGACCGCACCCGCTCGCGCTCGGCGGCCTCGCGTCCGGCCTGGTCGGCGCAGGGCAGGTAGTGGGTGTAGGTCTGGGCCACCGAGAGCGGCACGTCCTCGCGCTGCAGACGGGCGAGAATCGCCCGCTCGTCGTCGCGCGGCTGGTACCAGGGCCCGAGCACGGCCGGGCTGGGCGGCCGTGGCTGGGGGCCGGAGGCCATCGTGGTCAGGCGTCGCAGGACGTCCGCCGGACGAGGCCCTGCGAAGACGCGCAGGCTCGAGGTAGGAGGCGTCCACCTCGGCGCTCCAGCGGTCGGAGCGGTCGGTCCCGAGGCGGAACACGCTGCGCTCGGAGTTGTCGAGCAGCACTCCGTAGCCGGCGCTCGAGAGCAGCCAGGGCATCGGGAAGTAGGTCGTGTCGGGCCGCGGATGAAAGCCCCAGGCCGGCACGAAGGCAGGGATCAGGCCGCGCTCGTCCTCCTCGAAGGGACCCTCGGCCACGTAGTTCTCGACCTCGCCGCCGCGCTGGTCGACCGCGTTCGACCGCTCGCCGAAGCCGAGGTAGCGCTCGCCGCGAGGGGCGCGCAGGAACACGCCCATCCCCGTCACGTCCGCCTTGGACCCGCCCACGATCCGCACCCGAAGCGTGACCACGCCGGGCGCGGACGGCGAGTAGCTGCACCCGCAGCCGGCGCCCGGCAGGATCGCTGGTGGCGAGCAGCGCGCTCCGCGCTCGCTGCCATCGCTCTCGATCGCCCTGGTGGCGCGAAACCAGCCCGCGGCGGTACGAAAGCCGAGCGTGCCGGCGCTGCCCCCGAGCACGACCCTCCCGCCCCCGTCGACGAACGACAGACGCCAGGGTTGGCCACCCGCTCGCGTGAACAGGTCGCCGCGCGCGGGCGAGGCTGCGGCCGGCGCCGCGGCGACCAGCGCCGCCGACGACCCCCAGCGCCAGCAATCGAACCCTCAGCACGAGGCCCAGCCTAACCCCCGCGTAGGCTGCGGGGATCGGAGAGCCGGCCTACACGCGCATGCCCGTTGACGTGCGCCGTCGGCAGCTGCTCGAGCTGGGAGCCGAGCTGTTCGCCCGCCACTCGATCGACGAGCTGTCGATGGCCGGCATCGCTCGCGAGGCGGGCATCTCCAAGGCTCTTCTCTACCACTACTTCCCGAGCAAGCACGCGTTCTTCGTGGCCGCGCTGGAGCAGGCCGCCGACGAGGTGCGGCGGCGCACGGAGCCCGATCCGGCACTGCCGCCCGAGGAGGCGCTGGCGACCAGCCTCGATGCCTTCCTCGCCTGGGTGGAGGAGAACGGGCTGGCCTATCGCAAGCTGCTGGCGAGCGCCGCGAGCGTGCCCGAGGTGGGCGCGCTCATCGCGGAGCGTCCGCGAGCGCACGGCGGAGCGGATCCTCGCCGGGCTGGGGGCGGGGAGCCCGCCGCCCCCGGCCACGCGCGCCGCCGTCCACGGCTGGCTCTGGTTCATGGACGGCAGCGATCGAGGACTGGCTGGAACACGGCGAGCTCGAGCGCGCGCAGCTACACGCGCTCCTGCTGGGCACGCTCGGCGGAGCGCTGAGCGCGGCCGGCGCCGGCCACCTGGCGCCGCGGGCCTGAACGCTCACGGCCGACGGGTGTAAAGCGCGCCCGCCCCGGAGAGAACGTGGACAACCGGATGAGAGGAGTCTCATGTCCACGACACTCGACCGGCGCAGCTTCATCGCCCGCAGCGCCGCCGCCGCGGGGGGCGGCCTGCTCAGCGCAGGAGCGCTCGAACGGCTTAACACGGGCGTCGCAGGCGCGGCAGCCGCGCCATGGCGCACCAGGGCGACTCGTACGGCCCGCTCGCCCGCGTGGCCGACCAGCGCGGCGTCGAGGTGCTCGCCCTGCCGGCGGGCTTCAGCTACGTGACGTTCAGCCACAGCGGCTCGACCATGGCTGACGGCAACCCCACCCCGCTGGCACTCGACGGCATGGGCGCGTTCGCGGGGCGGCGGCGAGGCGAGGTCCGGCTGGTCCGCAACAGCGAGGACCGCAACCCTCCGGGCGACGGGCGGCGTGCTCGGCGACCCGAGCGCCGAAGTACGACTCCGCAGGCGCGGCGGCGGCACGACCACGCTCGTCGTACGACGAGCACCGCCGCCGGCTCGTGGCCGACTGGGTGAGCCTCAACGGCACGACCGTCAACTGCGCCGGCGGGCTCGGTTTCGGGCGCCGCAGCTGGATCACGGCCGAGGAGACCGTCGGCGGACCGGAGAACGCCAGCGACGGCCGAGCGCTTCCCCGAACGCCACGGCTACCTGTTCGAGGTGCCGGTCTCGCGCGGGCCGAACGAGCTCGAGACGGGCACGCCGATCCGGGACGCCGGGCGCTTCTCCCACGAGGCGATGGCCGTGGACCAACGGCTCGGCATCGTCTACGAGACCGAGGATCCGGGCTCAGGCCGCGGGGCGGGCTTCTATCGCTACCTGCCGCGCGACCCGCGCAAGCTCACGCGTGGCGGTCGCCTGCAGATGCTCGCCGTGCGCGGCCGGCCCGACATCGACATGCGCGAGGGGCAGCGGGTCGGGCGCTGGCTCGACACGACCTGGGTGGACATCGACGAACCCGATCCCGAGTACACGAATCATCGACGACCCGCGCGGAGTGTTCCCGCCAGGGGCGTGCCAAGGGCGGCGCGCTGTTCAACCGGCTCGAGGGCTGCTGGGAGGACCACGGGCGGATCTTCTTCGTGTCCACCAGCGGCGGCGACGCCAAGAACGGCGACGTGAACCCCGACGGCTACGAGGAGGGCTTCGGCCAGGTCTGGGAGTACCGGCACGCCGCGCCGCGGCGGCGCCGTGCGGCTCGTCTACGAGTCGGGCGATGCCACCGAGCTCGACTCGCCCGACAACCTCACGGTCACGCCGAGGGGCGGGCTGATCGTGTGCGAGGACGACGCGTCCTCGGCGATCGCCGACACGCACCCGCTGGCGCCGGGAATCGAGAACGTCAACCGGGTGATCGGGATCGGCCGGCACGGCGCCGCCTTCGAGTTCGCGGTGAACGTCCTGAACACGTCCGAGGTGGCCGGCTGCTGCTTCAGCCCGAGCGGGAAGACGCTGTTCTTCAACCTGTTCGGCCGCGCCAGGTTCAGCGAGGACCCGGTCGAGGGGATGACCTGCGCGGTCACCGGTCCGTGGCGTCGGGGGCCGCTCTAGCGAGACGGTCCCCTCCACCCAGCGCCCGTCGCCGCCCTCGATCTCCTTCTTCCAGATCGGGGCCTCGGCCTTGACCCGGTCGATGATCTCGCGGGCGCCCGCGAAGGCCTCGCCGCGGTGGGGCGCCGACACCGCGACGATCACGCTCGGCTCGGAGAGCGGCACGTCGCCCACGCGATGCTCCACCGCCGCGGCGCACAGCCCGTGGCGCTCGAGCCGCCTCGGCGGCGATCGCCGCCATGCGCTCCTCCGCCATCTCGGCGTAGGCGTCGTACTCCAGGCGCTCCACGTCGCGGGTCACGCCCGAGAAGGTCACCACGGCCCCGGCGCGCGGATCGCGCACACGTTCCGCGAGCGAGTCGAGCGACAGCGGCTCCGCGCTCACGCGAGACCAGGTGATGGCGGATGCGCCCTCGCCGCCGCTCACCGGCGGGATCAGGGCGAGCTCGTCACCCGGGTCCAGCACCTGCTCGGCGTCGGCGTACTCGCGGTTGACCGCCATCACGAGCGGTATGCCGTCGGCCAGCTCGCCCAGGGAGTCGAGCGCGTCGCCGCACCCGCGCGCCGTCCGGCAGGTCGAGCGTGACCTCCGGAGCGCCGGCGCGCTCGCGCAGCATCGCGAACAGACGGACCGTCACCTCCATATCGTCACCGATGCTACGTCAGGAGCCGACTTCGGTTCGGCCGCTTCGCCAGCAGCCAGGCCGCGATCACTCCGCCGAGCGCCCCGAAGAAGTGGCCCTGCCAGGAGACGCCCTCCTGGGGCATCAGGCCACCCAGCAGCGCGGTGCCCCAGACCACCGCCACGGCCACGCCGATCAGGATCTCGACCGCGCTGCGGTTGAACAGCCCGCGCGCGAGCAGGTAGGTGGCGTAGCCGAACACCACCCCGCTGGCGCCGATGTGGATGGTTCCCGCGGGCGCGACCAGCCACGTGCCGAGGCCGCTGACGAGCATCACGATCGCCGGTCACGGCCACCACGCGGCCGACCCCTGAAGCGCGATCAGGATGCCGAGCACCACGAACGGGATCGAGTTGGCGATCAGATGGCCGAAGCCCGCGTGCAGGAAGGGCGCGGCCAGGATCCCGAACAGCCCCTCGGGGTCGCGCGGCTCGATCCCGTACTGATCGAGCCGGTTGTCGAGGGCGACGTCGACGATCTCGAACACCCACATCGCCGCCAGCAGCGCGAGCACGATGCGGGTGCCCTCGAAGCGGGAGTCGCGGCTCGTGGCGGGTACTGAGCTCACGCGGCGAACCGTATCCTTCGCACCTCAATGGCCACTAAGTCCGAGCAGCAGCCGAGCATCGCCCCGATAGTCGGTCCCGACGATCCGCGCCGCTTCACCGACTCGGGCATAGAGATCAAGCACGAGTACGACGCGGAGGACGTCGAGCCGGATCTCGAGGAGCGGCTCGGCGAGGCGGGCGAGTACCCGTTCACGCGCGGGATCCACCCGGACATGTACCGCGGCCGCAAGTGGACGATGCGCCAGTACGCCGGCTACGCCTCGGCCAAGGAGACCAACGAGCGCTTCCACTACCTGATCGAGCACGGCTCGACCGGCCTCTCGATGGCCTTCGACCTCCCCACCCAGCTGGGCCGCGACTCCGACGACCCGCTCTGTCTCGGCGAGGTCGGGCCGCACCGGCGTGGCCATCGACACGATCGACGACATGCGCCGGGTCTTCGACGGCATCCCGCTCGACCAGGTGTCGACCTCGATGACGATCAACGCGCCCGCCGCCGCGCTGCTCCTGCTCTACGAGCTGGTCGGCGAGGAGCAGGGCGTAGCGGCCGAAAAGCTCACCGGCACCACCCAGAACGACATCCTCAAGGAGTACATCGCCCGCGGGAACTTCATCTACCCGCCGGTGCCGGCGATGCGCCTGACCACCGACCTGTTCGCCTACTGCCGCGAGCGCATCCCGAAGTGGAACACGATCTCGATCTCGGGCTACCACATGCGCGAGAAGGGCTGCTCGGCGGTGCAGGAGGTGGGCTTCACGCTCGCCAACGCGATCGCCTACGTGCAGGCGGCGATCGACGCCGGGCTGGCCGTCGACGAGTTCGGCCCGCGGCTCGCCTTCTTCTTCAACGGCCACAACAACGTCTTCCAGGAGGTGGCCAAGTTCCGCGCCGCCCGGCGGATGTGGGCGCGCATCATGCGCGAGCGCTTCGGCGCCAAGGACGAGCGCTCGATGAAGATCCGCTTCCACACCCAGACCGGCGGGGTCACGCTCGCCGCCCAGCAGCCGCACAACAACATCGTGCGGGTGGCGCTCCAGGGCTTCGCCGCGGTGTGCGGCGGCACGCAGTCGCTGCACACCAACGGGTTCGACGAGGCGCTGGCCCTGCCGAGCGAGACCGCCGCCCGCATCGCCCTGCGCACCCAGCAGATCCTGGCCCACGAGTCCGGCGCCGCCGACACCGCCGACCCGTTCGCCGGCTCCTATTTCGTCGAGGCGCTCACCGACGAGATCGAGGAGGCCGCCCAGGCGCTGATCGACCGGGTCGACGCCATGGGCGGGTCGGTGGAGTGCATCCCGTTCATCCGCGCCGAGGTCGAGGAGTCGGCCTGGGGCTACGAGGAGCGCTACCGCCATAAAGCAGGACATCGTGGTGGGCGTCAACGAGTACGTGACCGATCAGGTGGACGAGGTGGAGATCCTGCGGGTGGATCCCGAGGCGGAGCGGCTCCAGGTCGAGCGACTGGCGAAGTTCAAGGCCGAGCGCGACCAGGACGCCGTCGCGACGCCGGCTCGAGGAGCTGCGCGAGGCCTGCGGGGCGCACGCCAACCTGCTCGAGCCGATGCGCGCCGCCCTGAAGGACCGCTGCTCGCTGGGCGAGGTGTCCGGCGTGATGCGGGACGAGTTCGGGGAGTACTCGGAGGCCTGAAAACCGCCGGATGCTCGGCGACGACCTCGGCGAGCTTCTCGGCGCCCGAATCCCGGCCGATCACAGCCGCCAGACGCTGGCCGACGCGTACGCCCGGCCGGCGCCGGCCGCGTGCTCGACCTGGGCTGCGGCGCCGGCGACTCGGTCGACCTCTTTCGCTCGCTCGACCCGGGCGTGGAATGGGTCGGGGCCGATGTCGAGCAGCTCGCCGGAGGTGGCCGGCCGCGCGCGGAGCGACGCCCAGTTCGTCACGTTCGACGGCGAGTCGCTGCCCTTCGAGGATGCGAGCTTCGACTTCGTCTACTGCAAGCAGGTGCTCGAGCACGTGCGCCGGCCCGAGCCGCTCCTGCGCGAGGTGGCACGCGTGCTGCGCCCGGGCGGCTGGTTCGCCGGCTCCACCTCGCAGCTCGAGGCGTTCCACTCGCTGAGCGTCGCCAACCCCACGCCCTACGGCTTCGTCGTGCTCGCCGAGGAGGCCGGGTTGGAGGTGGTGGAGCTGCGGCCGGGTATCGACGGGCTGACGCTGGTGAGCTGGCGCGCGCTCGGCATGCCGCGCTTCTTCGGCCGCTGGTGGGCGCGCGAGTCCCCGCTCAACCGCGTGATCGAGGCCGCCGGGCGCCTCGGCTCGGCTCGATGCCCGCACCCGCAACCAGGTGAAGCTCACGCTCTGCGGCCAGTTCGCGTTCCTGGCCCGGCGGCAAGGTCCCGTTCCTCGGAAGGAGACCGATTCCGGCGAGCGAACCGGAGGGTGATGTCGGATCTGACCGCCAAGCGGACCCTCGTCAAGTCACCGCCGGAGCTGTGGGGAGAGCTGAGCGAGGTCGACCGCCTCGCCAAGCACCTCGAAGCCTTCGGCGAGATCAAGATCACCAAGCTGGAGCCGGAGCACACGGTCGCCTGGGAGGGCGAGCACGCGAGCGGCACCGTCTCGATTGAGCCCTCCGGCTGGGGAACGAAGGTGACGCTGACGGCCGAGCTGCCGCAACCTGAGGAACCGGAGGAGCCCGCGGAACCGGAGCCACCGGCCGAAGCGTCCTAGATTGCACCGCCAGCAGCCGTACAAAGCAGGACGCTGCCCGAGGTTGACGAGGAGGAGCCGGCCGTGGAGGAGGAGCCCACCAAGCGACCAGGCCTTTGGGCCCGACTGTTCGGGCGCCGGCCGAACTCAGAGCCAGAACCCGAACCGGACACCCCCCTCACCGCTGCCGTAGACGCCGAGCCCGAAGCAGCCGAGCCGGAGCCCGAGCCCGAGCCCGAGCCGAGCCGCGAGCCCGACCCCGCCCGCATCGCCGCCGACAAGGCCATGGCCGTGCTCGACGACACCCTCGACGCCCTCGGCGCCGCGCACCACCGCCCCTTCTCCCGGGGCTGAGATTCGAGCAACGCGGCGCCGCGCCGCATGGACGTGGCCGGCCCTGGCGCGGAGAATCCGCCGATGGAGCCGACGCGGCGAGACTTCCTCCAGGCCGGCGCCGCCGCCACGCTGGCGGCCTCGCTGCCCGGTGCGTTCGGCTCCGTGGCGGCAGCCCAAACGTCGCGCCCGAACTTCCTGGTCGTGATCGTCGACACCTTGCGGGCCGACTACGTCGGCGCCTATGGCGGCCGCGCGCAGACGCCGTCCATCGACTCCCTTGCGGCCCGCGGCCTGCGCCTCACCCACTTCTACCCGGAGGCCATGGCCACGGTCCCGGCGCGGCGCTCGATCCTCACCGGCCGCCGCGTCTGGCCGTTCCGCGGCTGGCATCCCACGCGCGACCTGAGGGATACGCCGGGCTGGGCGCCGATCGACGAGCCGTCGCAGACGTTCACCAGCGCTCTGCGCCGCGCCGGCTACTGGACCGGCTACGCGACCGACAACCCCTTCCTCGGCTACGTCGACAGCTACCGCCGCTTCCGTTCGAGCTTCAACGAATTCGCGCGGGTCGGGGGACAGCTCGGCCGGACCGCGGACGGCAGGTCGGTGTCGCGCGCCGAGCTGAACCGGTGGCTCGTGCCCGAGCTGCGAGAGCCGCATCTCGAGGACCGCATGCGCAGCTTCATCGCCTCGGGTGACCGCTACTGGGAGGACGAGCGGCGGTCGTGGGCCGCCCGGGTGTTCGGTGCCGGACAGTGGGCGCTGGAGCAGGGCGCCGCGCGCCAGCCCTTCGCGCTGGTGGTGGACACCTACGAGCCGCACGAGCCCTGGACGCCGCCCCGGGCCTATATCGACCTCTACGGCGATGCCGGCTACAGGGGCCCGGAGCCCGGGATGGCGCGCTACGAAGCAGGTCGACGGCTGGCTGAGCCGGCGGCGCGCGCCGGAGGTGCTCGCACGCATGCGCGACCTGTACGCCGCCGAGGTGACCATGACCGACCGCTGGCTCGGCGTGATGCTCGCGCGTCTCGGTCAGCTCGGCGTGGCCGGCAACACCGTGATCGTGCTGGTGGCCGACCACGGCTATCTGCTCGGCGAGCACGGCTGGACCGGGAAGATCGCGTCCATGCTCCATCCGGAGCTGATACACGTGCCCTGCCTGATCGTGGACCCCCGCCGTCCCGGCCGCCGGACCAGCGACTTCCTGGCCCAGACCCACGACCTCGGGCCCACGCTGCTCTCGCTGGCGGGAGTGCCGCGCGGGCGAGGCATGGACGGAATCGATCTCTCACCGCTGCTTCGCGGCAAGCGTCCCGACGAGCGCAGCTTCGCCTTCGGCGGCTACGCCAACTGGCACTACGCGCGGACGACGGAGTGGGCCTACGTCTCGGCCAACACCGGGCGTGGGCGGCGCCTGTACGACCTCGACCGCGACCCGGGCGAGAAGAGGAACATCGCCCGGCGTCACCCAAAGCGCATCGACGCTCTGCGACGAGCCGTGTACCGGCGCTCCGACGGGCGTCCGCCCGTGTTTCGTTGACAGCCGGCAAGCCAGCCGCCGGCCGAGCCAGAATGCGCCCAGTGGCCGTTACACGAAGGCAGTTCGTCGTCGCCGGCGCCGCGGCGGCGATCGGGGGCTCCGCTGTGTCGCTGCGCGATCGTACGAGGCGCGCGGGGCCTCCCAACGTGCTCGTGATCATGGTCGACACGCTTCGCACCGACCATGTCTACGGTGATCGAGCCCGCACGCCGAACATGGACGAGCTCGTCCGCACGGGGTTGTCCTTCACCCGCGCGGCGCCCGAGGGGATGCCCACGGTGCCCGTGCGCAACGGGTTCCTGAGCGGGCGGCGTGGGTTCCCCTTCAGGGGCTGGCGCGACGTCGACGGGCTCATCGACTCACCCGGCTGGTCGCCCCTCAAGGACGTGGAGACCACCTGGACGAGCACGCTTCAGCGCGCGGGCTATTGGACCGCCTATGTCACGGACAATCCGTTCCTCGGCTTCTCCACTCCGTACGACCCGTTTCGGCGGAGCGTCGACCTGTTCCTGCGCCGCGGCGGCCAGGTCGGCGGCACCGGCCGCGGCGTTTCACGCAGCGAGGTCGAACACTGGATGCACCCGAGCATCGAGGGCCCGAAGACCGAGGACCGCCTGCGGCGCTACCTGGCCAACGGGGGCAAGGCCGGCGACGAGAAGGAGACCTTCGCCGGCCGGGTCTTCCGCTCGGGTGTTCACGCCCTGCAGCAGGCGGTGAACCAGCAGCCGTTCGCCCTGGTGGTCGACACCTTCGCACCGCACGAGCCCTGGACCCCGCCGCGCCGTTACATCGACATGTACGGGGACCCGGACTGGCGCGGCCGGGAGCCCGGCACGCTGCGCTATGGCCGGGTGTCCAAGTGGCTGGATCCCGACGAAGCGCCTCGGGTCCTCGAGCGTCTGCGCGCCCTGTACGCAGCCGAGGTGACGATGACCGACCACTGGATCGGCGTCCTGCTCGATCGGCTCCACTCACTGCGCCTCGACCGCGAGACGATCGTCGTGCTGGTGGCCGACCACGGCATCTTCCTCGGCGAGCGCGGCTGGACGGGCAAGATCTCCACCGCCCTGCACCCCGAGCTCGTCCACGTCCCGTTCGTGATCGTCCACCCCGAACGTCGCCGGGCGGGACAGACCACGCCGTACCGTGCCTCCCCGCACGACCTCGGGCGGACCTTGCTCGCGATGACGGGCGTCGATCCGCCGCCGCTGATGCAGGGGATCAACCTCTCGCGCCTCTTCCACGGCATCCAGCCACCGCGGCGTGACTATCTCTACGGCGGCTATCGCAACAGCCACTACCTGCGCAGCGACCGCTGGACCTTCTTCGCGGACAACCGGATGCGGAAGCGCCACCTCTACGACCGGAGCAAGGATCCCGCCGAGCTGCACAACCTTGCCCGGCGTTATCCGGAGGTGGTGCGCGAGCTCCATTCGGTCGTGGTCGACCACGCGGAGGGCCGCCTCCCCTACTACCCGGACTGAGGCTACTGCCAGAATTGGCCGGTGCGCAGGACCCGGCGCCAGTTCGTCATCGGCGGGGCGGCAGCGGGGGCCGCCGCGTACGCGGCCATCCGAGGAAGCTCGGGAACGTCCGCCACGGACCGGCCCAACGTGCTGATGATCGTGGTGGACACGCTCCGGGCCGATCACACCTACGGCGCTGCCGCGGCGACCCCGTCGATCGACGCCCTGATGGCCAGGGGACTCAGCTTCAGCCGCGCCTTCCCCGAGGCCATGCCGACCGTCCCGGCCCGCAACTCGATCCTCAGCGGGCGGCGGATGTTCCCCTTCCGGGGTTGGGAGGATCAGCGCGGCCTGGTCGCCAAGCCGGGCTGGATCCCCGTGGAGGACGTGGACTCGGCCTTCACCACGGTGCTGCGCCGCAACGGGTACTGGACGGCCTACGTCACGGACAATCCGTTCCTCGGATTTTCGTATCCCTATGAGCCACTGCGGCGCAGCTTCAACCTCTTCGTGCGGCGCGGCGGACAGCTCGGCGGCGCCGAGGGGCCGGTCGCGCCTGAGACGCTCCGCCACTGGGTCCACCCCGCCTTCCCGGACAGCCGCGAGCGCGTCAGCCGCTACATCGCGAACGCCGATTACTCACGGGACGAGCGCGAGTCGTTCGCGGCGAGGGTGTTCGGCGACGCGGTCCGTGCTCTCGACAGGGCTGCCCGCAAGCCCCCGTTCGCACTCGTCGTGGACAGCTTCCAGCCGCACGAGCCGTGGACGCCCCCGGCGCGCTACCTGAGGATGAACGGCGCGCGGCCGTCGCAGGAGCCCGAACCGGCCATGCCGCGCTACGCCCGCGTCGACGCCTGGCTGGAGCCCGGCGAGGAGGAGGACCACGTGCTGGCGCGCCTCCACGCCCTCTACGCCGCCGAGGTCTCGCTCACCGACCGCTGGATCGGAGTGCTGCTCGAGCGTCTCAATGAGCTCGGGCTCGAGCGTGACACGATGGTCCTGCTCGTCTCAGACCACGGCATCTTCCTCGGTGAGAGGGGTTGGACCGGCAAGATCTCCACGGCGCTGCACCCCGAGCTGATTCAGGTGCCGATGGTGATCGCGCATCCGGACTTCCGCACGCGCCGCCGAGAGCCGCTACTTCGCCTCGACCCACGACGTCGGCCCCACGATCCTCTCGCTCGCCGGCGTCCGGGTGCCGGTCAGGATGACGGGCACCGATCTCTCGCCGCTTCTGCACGGCGACGAGCCGGAGCCACGCCCGTACGCCTACGGCGGCTACACCAACAGCCACTACCTGCGCAGCGACCGCTGGGCGTACATGTCCGACAACCGGCTCGAGGAGCCGCATCTGTATGACCTCGCCGCGGACCCCGCCGAGGCGCGCGACGTGGCGGCCGAGAACCCCGACGTGGTGGCCGAGCTGCGGCGCTGGTAGCGGAGGAGGCCGGGAGCCCGCTGCCGTACTACGAGTAGGGTTTCGCCTCCCATGCGCCAGAAGTCGCCCGAGACCTACGAGGAGAGGCTCGCGCAGCTGCAGGAGCTGCGCGAGCAGGCAATCCACACCAACCCCCAGGCGGAGGAGAAGCAGCACGCCAAGGGCAAGCTGACGGCCCGCGAGCGGATCGAGAAGCTGCTCGACCCCGGCTCGTTCGAGGAGCTCGACACGTTCGTCCGCCACCGGACCAGCGACTTCGACATGCTCGACAACCGGCCCTGGGGCGACGCCGTGGTCACCGGCCACGGCACGATCGACGGCCGGCCCGTGGCCGTCTTCTCGCAGGACTTCACCGTCTTCGGCGGCTCCCTCGGCGAGGTGATGGGGGAGAAGATCGTGAAGGTGATGGACCTGGCCGCCAAGGTCGGCTGCCCGGTCATCGGCATCAACGACTCCGGCGGCGCGCGCATCCAGGAGGGCGTGGTGTCACTGGGTGCCTACGGCGACGTGTTCGTCCGCAACGTGCAGTGCTCGGGCGTGATCCCGCAGATCTCGCTGGTCATGGGCCCGTGCGCCGGCGGCGCCGTCTACTCCCCGGCCATGACGGACTTCATCTTCATGGTCAAGGAGACCTCGCACATGTTCATCACGGGCCCCGACGTGATCAAGACGGTCACCGGCGAGGAGGTCGAGTTCGAGGAGCTCGGCGGCGCGATGACCCACAACACCAAGTCGGGGGTGGCCCATTTCGCGGCCGAGGACGAGGAGAGCTGCCTCGAGGACGCCCGTTACCTGATGTCGTTCCTGCCCCAGAACAACCTCGAGCTGCCGCCGCGCATGGACACCGGCGACGACCCGGAGCGCCAGGAGCCGGAGCTCGACTCGATCGTCCCGGACAGTCCCAACAAGCCGTACGACATGCGCGACGTCGTGCACCTGCTCGTGGACAACGGCGAGTTCTTCGAGGTGCAGGAGCACTTCGCGCGCAACATCATCGTCGGCTTCTCACGCCTGAACGGCCGCCCGGTCGGGGTCGTGGGCAACCAGCCCAGCCAGCTCGCGGGCGTGCTGGACATCGCTTCGTCGGAGAAGGCGGCGCGCTTCGTCCGCTTCTGCGACGCCTTCAACATCCCTCTGCTCACGCTCATGGACGTGCCCGGCTTCCTCCCCGGAACCTCACAGGAGTGGGGCGGCATCATCCGCCACGGCGCGAAGCTGCTCTACGCGTTCACCGAGGCGACGGTGCCCAAGCTCACCGTCATCACGCGCAAGGCCTACGGCGGGGCCTACGACGTCATGAACTCGAAGCACATGCTGGCCGACTTCGTCTTCGCCTGGCCCACCGCGGAGGTCGCCGTGATGGGCCCCGAGGGCGCGGTGAACATCATCCACCGCCGCGACATCAGCTCCTCGCCGACGCCCGACCAGCGGCGGGAGAAGCTGATCGGCGACTACAAGGCGCGCTTCGCCAACCCCTACTCGGCTGCCGAGCGCGGCTACATCGACGACGTGATCATCCCCCACGAGACACGCCCCAAGCTGATCCGCGCGCTGGAGACGCTGCAGACCAAGCGCGTGGACACCCCGAAGCGCAAGCACGGGAACATCCCGCTGTAGGCCGGTTCACGCGGACGGCGATCATCGCTCCGAGTGCGGCGGGATGTACCCAGGCCCGGCCCGGCCCGGAGCGCGATCGGATACATGCACGGGGTCGTCGCCGCGAGCCTCCAAGCGGTCGGCGCGCCGAGTCGTCGAACCCGAATGCGATGGCGATGATCGCGAGCCACGCCACGACGGCCAGTCCGACAATCACGATTGCCGTCGCCGGCCAGGTCCGAGTGTCGGTCATGACGTGACCCGCGGGACCAGGCGGCGCAGACAGCGAGCGCTGCCTGGGCGACGTCACCGCCCTGGCGCACGAGCTGGTAGCGGCGCAGCTTGAGCAGGCGAACGGCGTCAGCGGTCGGCTCGAACGGGTCCGCGGTCACCGCTCCGCTCGAGAGCGAAACAGCCGCCACGGGAGCGCCGTTTGCCTCCGCGAGCAGGACACGCCCGGACAGGGGCCGTGCGCTGTCGAGCGCGGCCAGCCTGTGCAGCGTGTAACGGTCGTCCCGGGTGGCGAGTCGAATGGAGAGCTGGGGGGTTTGCATCGGGAGCCTTCCGTTGTGTGAGGGCTTCCGACGCTACGCCTGAGTGCCTCAAGCGCCATCGGCAATTCTGCCCGATCGCGCCGCCCGATTGCCTTAGCTCAGGCTGTTCCCCTCCCTAGAGGCGGCCGGGCCCCGGCTAGGCTTGGACATGCCCGAGGCCCTCGTCAACGGCATCCGGCTCTACTACGAGGAGCACGGCGAGGGAGCGCCGATCGCCTGCATTCACGGCGGCGGCAGCACCGCGCGATGTGGGAGGAGGCCTTGCCGCAACTCGCCCAACTCGGCCGGGTGATCGCGTATGACCGGCGCGGCTGCACCGCGCAGCGAGCGGCCGGAACCGTACGAACGCACGACGGTGGTGGAGCAGGCCGACGACGCGGCAGCCCTGCTCGACGCCCTGGGGGCCACGCCGGCGGTGATCATCGGCCGCAGCTACGGGGGAGCGGTGGCGATCGATCTCGCGCTGCGCTATCCCGACCGACGTGCGCGCGCTGGTGCTGCTGGAGGGCGACGCCCTCGGGCTCTCGCCGGCGGGCCTGGAGTGGACCACGGCCATCCGCGACCGGCTCCGCGACGTGGCTGCGGAGCGCGGCGTCGACGCCGTCTACGAAGCCCTGATCGACGAAGTACTCGGAGAGGGTGTGTGGGCCACCTTCCCGGACGAGATCAGGCAGATCCTCAGCGACAACGGCCCCGCGCTGCTCGCCGAGCTGGAGTACGTGGACGAGCCGATGCCCGGCGCCGCCGCCTTCGCGACGATCGACAGGCCCGCGCTGCTCGTGGCGGCGTCCGACTCACCGCCCGAGGGGCGCGCCATGACCGATGCGATGGCCGCCGTGCTTCCCAACGCGTCCAGCGTGCTCGTGGAGGGCGGTCACCTGATCGATCCGGCCGCGCCGGAGGTTCTGGCCTTCGTGAGGCGGCTTCAATCGACAGCCTAGGGCACAATGGCTGGATGGAGGGCCTGCTCGCGTTCCTTGGAGTCGCCGTGCTGGTCATCGTCACACCCGGTCCCGACACCGCGATGACGATTCGCAGCACCCTGCTCGGCGGTCGCCGGGCGGGCGTCCTGACGGCGTCGGGAGTGGTTACCGGCCAGGCCTGCTGGACGCTCGCCGCGAGCGTGGGGATCACGGCGCTGCTGGTCGCCTCCGAGCCCGCCTTCCTGGCGCTGAAGTTCGCCGGCGCGGCTTACCTCGTTTACCTCGGCCTGCAGGCGATCGTCAGCGCGGTCCGCGGACACCCGGGACTGATGGGCGAGGGAGCCGCCGCGGAACCGCGCCTGCCCGGCGGGCGGGCCTACCGCCAGGGCCTGATCAGCGACCTCGGCAACCCCAAGATGGCGGCGTTCTTCACCAGCCTGCTGCCGCAGTTCGGCACCACCGGCGCGGGCCCGTCGTTCTGGCTCATGCTCGCCCTCGGCCTGCTCTTCTGCCTGCTCACGTGGCTGTGGCTGGTTCTGTACGCGGCGGCCGTCCAGCGCCTCGGGGACACGCTGCGCCGCTCCGCGATACGCCGCTCCATCGAGGCCGTCACCGGAACCGTGCTGGTGGCCCTGGGGCTGCGGCTCGCTACCGAGCAGCGTCACGCGTGAAGTGGCTGGCTTCCCCATGGCGCCCGACGAGCATGAGGATCTCCACCGGGCCGTCGACGGCGCCGAACCAATGCGGCGTCCAGGTGGCGAACTCGACGGCCTCGCCGGGCTCGATGGTCATGCTCTCGTCGCCGAGCCGCAGCCGGAGGCTCCCGGAAAGGACGTAGATCCAGTCGTGCCCCTCGTGAACGGGTAGCACCGCGGGCGGCTTGGTCCGCCTTGGAGCTGATGTTGATCTTGAAGGCCTGCACGCCGGCCGACGAGCGCTGGGTGAGCGGCCACATGGTCATGCCGTCGATCGAGCGCGGCTTTGCGCGGACCCGAGGGTCCTGCGGCGCGTTCGAACCGAGCAGCTCGTCCGTGCTCACACCCAGCGCGGCGGCGAGCGCGGGAAGGTGGTCGAGCGCGAGGCGCCGTTTTCCGGATTCGAGACGACTGAGCGTCGAGAGGTCGATGCTCGCGCGCTCGGCCACCTGTTGGAGCGTCAGCCCCTGCGTGGTCCGCAGCTCGCGCAGCCGTCGGCGGACCCGGGCGTCGACCGGCTCCTCGGTTGCTTTTGCCTTCATGGCAAACCAGGTTGGCAGATCCGGAGATGCCTGTCAGCCTCGGGCAATGGAACCGAACTGGGATTGCATCGTGGTCGGCGCGGGCGCCGCCGGTCTCAGCGCCGCCCTCGTGCTTGGTCGCGCTCGCCGGCGCACGCTCGTCGTCGACGCCGGCAAGCCGAGCAACCGCGTCAGCGACGGGATCGGCGGGTTGCTCGGCCACGATGGCGCTCCGCCGGCCGAGTTCTATGCCGCCGGGCGCGAGGAGCTGCAGGCCTACCCGGCGGTTGAGCTGCGCGCCGGCGAGGTCACGGAGGCTGCACGGCACGAGAACGGCTTCGTCCTCACGCTCGCAGACGGCTCGCGTGAATCGGCCCGGCAGGTGCTGCTCGCCACCGGGATGGACTACCGCCTCCCCGATCTGCCCGGGATCGACGAGCGCTGGGGACACTCGGTCTTCCACTGCCCCTTCTGCCACGGCTGGGAGCACCGCGACGAGCCGCTCGGCGTGCTCGATCGTGGAGGCTCGGGCGTGGAGCGGGCGCTGCTCCTGCGCGCGTGGAGCGACGACGTGACGCTCTACGCGGACGGACCCGCCGAGCTCGATCCCGACGACGCCGAACGGCTGCGAGCGGCCGGGGTTGCGCTCGAAGAGCGCTCCGTCACCGGGCTGCGCGGCCCGGGCCGGGAGCTCACTGCGGTGGCCTTTGCCGACGGAAGTGAGCGGCCCTGCGGGGGTCTGCTCGTGCCGGTCGTCCTGCACCAGCGTTCCGCGCTGGCCGAGCAGCTCGGCGCGGCGTTTGCCGAGCCGAACCCTCTCGCCGCCGACGCCCTCGAGCTCGACCCGATGGGGCAGACCAGCGCGGCCGGCGTGTTGGCGGCCGGCGACGTGGGCACGCAGCCGCCCTCGATGGCCAACGCGATCGCGGCGGGCGCAAAGGCGGCGGCCATGGTCGTCCACGACCTCATGGCCGAAGCCGCCGCACCTCGCGTCAGCGCGTGACGGTGAACTTGCTCGAGCCGAGCAGCTTGCCGTAGCGGCGCTTCGAGCGATCGCCGAAGCCGGGGAAGACGAACCATTCGTAGACGCCGGGCCCGAGTAGGCGCTTGCGGCCGCCGAAGCGCCAGCTCTTGCCCAGCTGGAGCTGCTCGCCCTTCGGCCAGCGGGTGAGGATCTTGCGACGCCCCTTGTAGAGCTGCACGTTGTAGTAGCTCGCGCGCTTGACGGGCTTCCAGAGCAGCAGCGGCGGCGCCCCGAGGCGAGCGCCCATCGCAGGGGTGAGCAGCGGCCGGCTCGGTGGGTACCCCGGCGCCCCGGGCGTCGGCGCGATTGCCCGCCCGGTCGATCGAGGTGACGATGTAGCGGTAACGCTTCCCGTTGCGCAGGCCGCGGTCGGTGAAGCCCGGCTCCGCCCCCTGATACACGAGGTCCGGCGAGCCGTCTCCGGTGATGCGGGCCACCTGCATCAGCACGGCGTCCGTGGGCGGCGACCAGCTCAGGGCGACCCGCCTGTTGCCGGGAAGCGCGCTGACCTCCGCGGCGCGCCGGCGGCGTGGCGTCGTAGTTGAGCCGGAAGGTGCCGCCGCCGGTGTTGCCGGCGACGTCGGTGCAGGTGCCTGCCAGCGGCACGCCCGCACCGCATCCGGTCCGGCGTAGCCGGCGCGCTGCAGCACCTGCGCACCCCAGACGTCGCGTCAGCTACCCACGAAACGCCACGCTCACCGGATGGTTGAACCACCCGCCGTAGTCGGGTGCCTCGCGTCGGTCGGACGGCGACACCTGAGGGGGCGTGCGATCGACGTGCACGGTTACCGCAGACCCCCTTATCGACCGTCGTGCCCGGCCACGTGACCTCGCAGAAGACTCTCGTGCCACGGGTGTCATCGGCGAAGACGCTGTCGGTGTAGCAATCGCCCGCCGTTGGACTCGCCGCCCAGGCCGTTCCAGTCCCAGCTGAGCGTCACCGGCGTCCGGTACCAACCGGTGCACAGCCGAGCCGGCGCCGGCGTGAACAGTCGCAGTTGGCGACGACGCTGTGGGCCTGTGCCGAGCGGGATGGCGAGGAGCGAGAGCGCACAGGCACGCGGATCGCCACCGCCCGCCACATCGCTACAGCCTCCTCGCTCCCATGCGACGCGTGGCCGCCAGGAGGAAGCCGCCGCTCGACAGGGACAGCAGGAGCAGGATCGCCGCTGCGAGGCCCAGGGGTGGGCCCACCTTTGCGGCGCTCTCGCCCAGGCCGCCTATGAAGGAGCCGATGTCGGGGCGTGGGACGAGGCCGGCTCTCAGCCTTTGCGTGCTCGCTGCGCTGCGCCCGGCGCGCTCGGTCCGCCCGTGACGGCTCGGCCGGCGAGGCGTCGCTCGGCGGAGCGGCGGGCGCAGGCGCGGGCTCGGACGCGACCGGCTCCGGCGCGGCGGCCGGTGTCACCGGATCGGACGGCGCGGCGGGGGTTGGGGCGGCTCAGACAGTCGCGGGTGGTGCGGCCGGCTCAGGCGCGGGCTCGTTCTGGGGCGCGGCGGTCGCGGGACCTGGGAGCGGCGCCGGGTCGGGTGCGGGCTGCACCGGACCGGGCGCGGGGTCGGGGGTGGGCGTCTGCACGGACTGAGCCGATGCGACCGGCGCAGCGACAAGCGCTGCTGCCAACACAACCAGGGACAGGAACTTCAGGAGTGTCACCACTCTTATCGGTGATTGGGGGGCCACTACCAACGTAAGTCGGGTTTGTCCGTACGTCAACGAGGGGAGCGCCGGCCCGCGGTCGCGGGCCGGCGTCCCCACTTCGCTGCTCAGCTGGTCGAATACGAGAGTCAGAGTCGCGTTACTCCTGGCTCTGATCCAGGGTCTGGGTCAGGTCGTTCCAATTCCCGGCGAACGAGTCCGCGAGGGAATTGTTGGACTGGTTCAGGTAGCCACCATTGCCGTAGCTCTTGAACCGGAACCCGAGAGCCCCGTTGTAGGGCTCAACCTGCTTCGACTCGGCGTTTGACTTGGCCCCTTGCCAGTTGTAAGCAGCCTGGCCGGCAGCCTGGATCAGCTCACCGCCGTGGCAGCCGCAGCCGCCCGACGCCTGGAACTGATCGATCGTCTGTGACGTGTCGTTGTCGTTCTTCGCCTTGGACTCGGCGCTTGAATTGTTCGACTGGTCCACGTCACCGTCGTCGCCGTCGCTCAGCAGTCGAGCCGAGATGTTCGAGTTGCTCGGCTTGATCTGCTTCGACTCGGCGTTCGAGTCGGCGTACTGCTTGTTGTAGGCCAACTGGCCCGCGGCCTGGATCCCCGTGCCGCCGCCTGACAGCAGGACGACTTGTACTTGTCGCCACCGTAGGGGTCATGGCCGTTCTCATAGCCATTCTCGGGCTTCTTCGGCGCTTCTTCGGCTCACAGCACTCGCCGCCACTCTGCTCTTGGCAGAGTCTGGTCCAGATCGTTGTCGTTCTCGGCCTTGGACTCTGCCGAGGAGTTGTTGCTCTGGTTGACGGAGCCGTTGTCACCTTCGCTCAGGACTCGCACCGAGATGTTCTTGTTGCTCGGCTTGACCTGAGTGGACTCGGCGTTGGACTTCGCCGCCTGCTGACTACCGGCCTTCTGGAGCGCCTCCTGGATGCCGGTCCCACCAGCGCCGGACTGGCTCTGGTCGACCGTCTGGGAGGTGTCGTTGTCGTTCTTCGCCTTGGACTCGGCGCTTGAATTGTTCGACTGCTCCACGTCACCGTCGTTGCCGTCGCTCAGCACTCGCACCGAGATGTTCGTGTTGCTCGGCTCGATCTGCTTCGACTCGGCGTTGGAGTCGGCGTACTGCTTGTTGTACGCCTCCTGGCCCGCGGCCTGGATGCCCGTGCCGCCGTGGCAGCAGGACGACCCGTTGCTGGCCGCTGCTGGACGGATAGCCGTTTCCACCGTTGTGCGCCGGCTTCTTCGGCTCACAGCACGCGCCGCCACTCTGGTCCTGCGACACGGTCTGGTCCAGCTCGTTGTCGTTCTCGGCCTTGGACTCTGCCGAGGAGTTGTTGCTCTGGCTTACGGAGCCGTTGTCACCTTCGCTCAGGACTCGCACCGAGATGTTCTTGTTGCTCGGCTTGACCTGAGTGGACTCGGCGTTGGACACCGCGGCCTGTTGATTCCCGGCCTTCTGGAGCGCCTCCTGGATGGCGGTACCAGCGCCTGACTGGCTCTGGCCGACCGTCTGGGAGGTGTCGTTGTCGTTCCCGGCATACGACTCTGCCGAGGAGTTGTTCGACTGCTCCACGGCACCGTCGTTTCCGGGACTGAGGACCCGGACCGAGATGTTGCTGTTGGTTGGTTGGTACTGCGTTGAGGTCGCGTTGGATTGAGCTGCCTGCTGGCTCCCGGCGACTTGCTCGGCCGCTTGGCCGGCAAAGCCTCCGTCCTGAGCCATGGCTGGACCTGCTCCGAAAGCGAGCACCAGTCCGCTGGCCGCCAACGCGAGGAAACGTTTCTCATCGTTCCTCCGTTCGACTTGTTCTGCCGGGCGCACACCCGGCGATTGCGTTGGGGTTCGCGTTGGCGCTAGCCCGGCCGCTCGAGCCTCAATGAGCTGAGCAGTGAGCGAAGTCTTCGTTGCCAGGCCACGACCCGGCCGCCCGGCGGGGGCGGAATCAGGGCCAGCCCGCCCACGAGGGCGGCGACCAGCAGAAGCAGCCCCCCGCCGCCGCCGCCGGCACTCGTCCCCCCAGACGAGTGCGCGGCGAGCGGGGCAGGGAACGGGAACGGATCGCGACTGCCGCGACCGTCGCCCGTGGCGCGGTCATCCGAGCGCGACGGGTCCGCGGCGCGCTCGCTGCGCCTAAGTGAAGCCGGTAGGACCGCTGTGCCTGAAGGCTGCGCGGGGGCGGCCAGTTCGAGCGGTGCCGCGAAGGCGCCGCCTGAAGAAAGCGACCCGGTCGCGCGCCGGCCGGTTCCCGACGGCGCACCGCCGTCAGAGCCCGCCAGCTCGGCCTGCGGACCGCCGAGCGTCTCGTCGACGCCGGGCATGGAGAAGCCCAGGTCCGGAGACTCGAGGTCCATCGGGGCGTCTCGAAGCGCGTCGGTGACCATCTCGAGGACATTCGGAACGCCCTCCTCACCCCCCGGCATTCCGCCGGCCGCGTCGCCGCAGCCCCAGTTCCAGTTCCAGGTCCAGCCGGCCGTGGACTGCCCGGAACTCCCATCGCACCCGCCCAGGTCCCAGTTCCAGTTCCACGTCCAGTCCTCCGGCACACCGGGGCTCGCGCCGGTGTTGCCGTTGAGGCCGGGAGCACTAACCGGCTGGTCCCTGGCGCCGTTGTCGCCGGGGCTCAGGATGCGAAGGTCCAGGTTGAGATATGTCGGCGCCTCTGTCGCCGGCGCGGGGGCGGGCACGGGGGCGGGCACGGCCCCGGCCACCGGCTCGACCGCCTCAGCGAGCGGCTCGACAGCCTCGGCGGGCGGCTCGGCGACCGCGGGAGGCTCGGGGATGTCCGCCGGGGGAGGCTCGGGAGCGGCGGCGGGAGGCGCTGGGGCACCGCCACCGGCGGTGGGCACCGGCGCCGAGCCCGGCGTGACGGGCTCCAAAGGAGCCACGGGCTCTACTGGCGCCGGCGCCCCACCCCCGATGCTGGGAACAGGTGGGGGCTCAATCTCCGGCATCCCGGCCGGCATCGCCTGGTCCATCTCCGGCATCTCCACGTCGGGCATCCCCACGTCGGGCATCTGCGCGGCTGCGGGCCCGGCGAGGCTCAACGCCAGTAGCGCAGCGATCAGACACAGGATGGGGGGAGCTTGCCGAGCGGGCCGGCAGGCCAGGCGAGAGGCTGAGTCCATGCCTCGGTTCCGTTCGGGTCCAGAGCGAGCCTTCACCTGACAAGTACCCGCGCCGGCGGGTCTGCGATCGCCGATATTCCGCTTTGCAGAGCGTGATACCGGCTAATGTGGCGCGTGATATCAGCCCAAAAAGCGCGCCAAAGAGGGATTCCACGGCCGAGCACGAGCGTGAGGAGCGCGATTCCGCAACGGGACGCCTGCTCGTGGCCTACCGAAAGGAAGGCGACACACGTGCCCGCGACCGGTTGGTCGCGCTCTACCTGCCGCTCGTGGAAACGCTGGCCCGCCGCTACCGCGGCTCGCAGGCAGAGCACGACGACCTGGTCCAGGCGGGCTCGATCGGGCTGTTGAACGCCATCGAGCGCTACGACCCCGCCCGGGGCGACGAGTTCGCCGCCTACGCCGTGCCCACGGTGTCGGGCGAGATGAAGCGCTACATCCGCGACCGGGCCGCCACCGTTCGGCTGCCGCGCGCCCTCCAGGAGGCCGCCCAACGGCTGCCTTCGGCGCGCGAGGGACTCACGCGCAGGCTCGGGCGCGACCCGAGCGACGACGAGCTCGCCGCCGAGCTCGAAATCACCCCGGTCGAGCTTGCGGGCCTCGAAGCCGCTCTTCGCAAGGGTTCCGCCGAAGAGGACGCGGCAACGGCTGCCACTCTCGACGAACCCGATTCCGCCGACGAGCGCCTGGTGCTCGCGGATGCGTTCGAGACGCTCGACGAGCAGGAGCGCGAGATCGTCTATCTGCGCTTCGTCGAGGACCTGGACCGCAAGGAGGTCGCCCGCCGGCTCGGGATCTCGCAGAGCCAGCTCGGCCGCCGCAGCAGGGCTGCCCTCGGCAAGCTGCGGTCCGAACTGGAGGACGACGGCCTGCGCCGGGCGGCGGCCGCGAGTGCGCAGTCCGCGCCGCCCGCTCAGCCGGCGGCCGCCGAGGCGCCTCCTCGCGGCAAGAAGGCCGGCGGCCACAGCGGCCGGCTGCTTCTGCGCATGCCGCGGCCGTTGCACGACGACCTCGCCGAGGCCGCCGAGCGCGAGGGGGTGAGCCTCAACCGGTTCATCACCGCCACGCTCACCGCCGCCATCGACCGCCGCGAGACCGGTGGCCCGGGCACGGCGGAAGCGGTCCGGCGACCGCACGTTCGAGGCACGTGAGGTTCCGCGCTGGCTGCCCGCGGCCATCGTCACGAACATCGTGGTGGTGGTCATCGCCGCGCTGGTGGGCCTGGTGCTGCTGGTGCTGGCTCTGCAGAACGGCTGGTAGGCGCCGCGGCTCGCCGCTCGCGCACGAGCCACATCAGCGCCGCGCCCAGCACCAGCAGCACGGCGAGGACGGTCAGGGGCATCTCGAAGCCACCCGTGGCGTCCTCGGAGATTCCGGTGAACGCCGGCCCGGCGAAGCCGCCGAGATTGCCTATGGCCGCCACCAGGGCGATGCCGGCGGCCGCCGCGGTACCGCCGAGGAGGGCAGTCGGGAAGGCCCAGAACACCGGAATCGCCGACAGCAGCCCCACGGCCGACAGCGTGATCGCGATGGTCAGGGCCAGCGGCGACTGAGCGTAGGCGGTGAGCACACAGCCCAGCTGCTCCCACCAGCATGGTCACCACCACGTAGGGCCTCCGCCTGGGGGCACGATCGGCGCGCCGGGCGATCGCCAGCATCGCCGCGGTGGCCACCCCATAGGGCACCGCGGCCAGCACTCCCACTTCGAAGTCGCTGTAGCCGGTGCGGTCCTGCACCAGATCCGGCACGAAGAACGTCAGGCCGAATCCGGCCGCGATCACCAGGAAGTACACGAGCGACAACAGCCACACCTGACCGTTGCGCAGGGCATCCCCCAGTCCCTGCCCGCCCAGTGCGCTCTTGAGCTCGTGCTCGCGCGTGACCTCAGCGATAAGGAACTCACGCTCCTCGGGCTCGAGCCATTCCGCGCCCTCCGGGCCGTCGTCGAGGAAGCGCAGCGTGATCACGCCGAGCACCACCGCGGGCAGCCCTTCCACCAGGAACAGCCACTGCCAGCCCTCGAGCCCGAGCACGCCGTCCAGCTCGAGCAGGCCACCCGAGACCGGACCGCCGATCACGTACGCCACCGAGATGGCGGTGAGAAACAGCGCCAGCACCCGCGTGCGCTCGCGCTCGGGAAACCACCAGGTGAGGAACAGGATGATGCCCGGGAAGAACCCGGCCTCGGCGGCGCCGAGCAGGAAGCGCAGCACGTAGAACGAGGTGGCGTCCTCGATGAAGTACATCGACATCGAGATCAGCCCCCAGACCACCATGATCGCCGCGAGCCAGCGCCGGGCGCCGAAGCGCTCGAGCGCGAGATTCGACGGGATCCCGAGGATCACGTACCCGAGGGAGAAGATCCCGGCCCCGATCCCGAAGATGGTGTCGCTGAAGCCGAGATCGTCCTCGAGCTGAAGCTGCGCGAAGGACACGTTCACGCGGTCGAGATACGCGACCACGTAGATCAGGAAGAGGAACGGGATCAGGCGGCGGGTGGCCTTGCGAAACACCCGCTCCTCGAAGGTCACGCGCGGACTCTAACTCGCGCGTGACCAACCAATCGTGCGCGACCTACTCGATCACGATCTTGAACGCCTGACTGATCTCGTCGCCCTCGCCGGACGTGCCGCCCACGAGCGAGCGCAGCGGCTCGAGGTAGCTCCTGATCTGCGCCCACCTCGCGTCGAGACCGACCTCGGTCGAGTCGACCAGGCTGAGCACCGACGCCATGTCCAGGAAGAAGGACGTGTCGTACCCGTCGAGCGACCCTGCCGCGTCGCTGAACGCCTGCGACTCGGCGAGCCGCTCGGCCGGGTCGACGGCATCCTCGGCCGCGGCGTCGCCGTAGGCGATCACGAAGCGGTCGTCGCGCAGGAACACATGAACGGGCTGCGGAAGCTCGTCGTCGCGAACGGTGAAGCCCTCGCCTCCTCCGGGAGCCGACAGCGGCTCGACAGTCGTGCCCGAACCATCCTGGCCGCTCGCCAGCTGGCCCAGCCTTTCGATGAAGCGCCCGCTGGCCGCGGGATCGGTGGTCTCGACCACGAGGCCACCGTTCAGGTCAGCCACACTCGTGCCCCGCACGAACACCCCGAAGTCGCCCATCCAGTCCAGCACGTCGGACTGCGAGGTCGAGGCCGGTCTGGCGTCCTCAACTGGCTCCTCGATCACCTCGCGGCCGCCGGCGGCGGCCCCGAACGCGTCGATGTAGAAGTCGGCGAGCTTGCCCAGGTCCGGCTGCGCGAGCGCGAGCCAGGAGTCGCCGGGCAGCTCGTCGATCAGGTCGCTGCCCTTACCGAGGAACGGCACGACGTTGGACAGCGACTCGGGCGCGCTTGCCCTCGAAAACGACGCCGTCGCGCTCGGCGGCGACCGTCGTCACGTAAGGATCCTTGAAGAGCTCGCGGAAGGGACGCGATCACGTCGCCGCCGGCGGACTGCTGGGTGGCCTCGAACAGCTTGGGCGAGTTCAGGTAGACGAACCCGAGCCGCTCGTCGGCCATGTCGCCGGTGGCGTCCGTGAACGTGTCGTCGTCGGCCAGCGGCGAGCCGCCGTCAGCGGTATCGATCGCGGACTTGAGCGCCCGCTCGGTGCCGAGCACCAGGAACCCGTCCGACCACGCCGCCGGCCGTGTCGTCGGCAGTGGAAACCAGGTAGTCCACGTCCTTGTAGCTGCGCTCGCGCGAGTCGCCCTTGACCGCCTTCTCGAGCGTCTCGCGGGCGGCGTCCTCGTCATCGGCGGCGATCATCACCGCGCCGCTCTGCAGCTGTCCGTCGCGGCCGGGGCCGGACACGAAGAAGCCGGCCTCGTCGCCGAGCCAGGGCTCGACGTCGTTCCTGTAGCTCAGCGGCGTGTCGGACTCGGCCAGTGCGTCCTCGACCAGCGCGCGGATGCGCTCTCCGGCGCTGCCCTCACCGGGGAAGCGGGAGACGATCGTGTCGATGGCCTCCTTCTGATCCCCGTCGGGGGCGAGCGTCATCTCGCCGTACATGACGGCTCCGGATGGAGCGATCGAGTCGGCGCTGGAGGCGCTCTCGCTGTTGCCGCAGCCGGCCACGGCGACGGCGGAGAGGGACAGGACGGTGAAAAGGACGGTGAGTGAGCGCATGTTCCTTCGGTATCGGCGGGATCTACGGCGGGATTAAGTGTGCTCGCCGGGCACCGCCGGCTCGCAGGTCACAGCGTGACGGTCTCGGCACGAACGCGCGCCGCTTGATGCGCGTCGAGCAGGGCGAGGCAGAGCGCCAGGTCCTGTATAGCGAGTCCGGTGGAGTCAAAGAGCGTGACGGCGCCAGAATGCGAGCGGCCCGGGGCGGCGCCGGTGAGGACGGCGCCCAGCTCGGTCACCTGCTCGCGTCCGATCGAGCCCGGCCTCGAAGGCTCCGGTGAGCTCGCCGCCGTGGCTGGCCTGGGTCCATTCGTCACAGAAGAGCTCGGCGGCGGCCACCGCCTCGGGCTCGGCCTCGGCCTTTCCGGGACCGTCGGCGCCCAGCATGTTCAGGTGCAGGCCTGGGCGAAGATCGGACTTGCCCACCACGGGCTCGGATCCGGGGGTCACGCAGGTGACAACGTCGCAGGCCAGGGCATCCTCACGCGTGCCCACCTCCCAGCCGAGCTCGCCCGCAAGGGCCCCGGCGGCCTCGGGGTCGGGGTCGAAGCACACGCCGGGGCCGTACTCGGCGGCCGCCAGGCAGCGCGCCGCCCAGGTGCCGTGCAGACCGCAGCCGACGATCCCGACGCTGCCCGCATCCTCGCGCGCGAGCTCCTGAGCGGCCACCGCGGCCACCGCGCCGGTGCGCAGAGCGGTGATGGCGCGCACGTCCACCAGCGCCAGCGGCCGGCCGTCCTGCGCCGACGACACGCAGATCATCCCCATCACCACCGGCAGCCCCGCGCGCGGGGTTGCGCGGGAACGACGTGACCCACTTGAGGATGGCCAGTCCGCCGCCCTGGGCCGGCATGGCTCGGAAGTCGCCGTCGGCGGCACATCCAGGTAGACCTTCGGAGGCATCTCCCAGTTCCCGGCGGCGAACTCCACGAAGCCGTCGCGCACGCGGTCGATGGCCTCCTCCGGGGTGATCGCGGCGAAGACCGTGCGCTCCGGAAAGACGGAGACCTCGGGCACGGGCGATTACGCTACCCATCCGATATGGCCCGCAACGGCAAGCAGCGCCCCGCCCGGCCGCGCATCGAGGTGCGCCAGTCCGCCTCCCCGGAGGAGGCCGCCGCCATCGCCGCGGCCATCGAGCAGTTCCTCCGCGACACGGCACCGCCGCCCGCCGCGCGCGGCCCGGTGCTGAGCCCCTGGGCGCGGGCGGGGCTGCTGGAGGGAACGAAGCCGTGGGCTGATCAAACACCCTGGGGCGAGCCGTAAACAACGTCCAAGAAACGTCGCGCCTCGATGCGTAACCTCCAGCGGAGATGGCTGAGAACGCAATCGAAGTTCGCGACCTCCGCAAGTCCTTCAAGACCGTCGAGGCTCTGAAGGGAATCGACCTCGACGTGCCTCGCGGCACCGTGCTGGGGCTGCTCGGCCCCAACGGCGCAGGCAAGACGACCGCCGTTCGGATCCTCACCACACTGCTGCCGCCCGACGGCGGCAGCGCCCACGTGGTGGGCCTCGACGTGGTCAAGGACGCCAGCGCCCTGCGCTCGCAGATCGGCCTCGCCGGGCAGTACGCGGCGGTGGACGAGAACCTCACCGGTCACGAGAACCTCGAGATGGTGGGCCGCCTCTACCACATGCCCAAGTCCGACGCCAAGACACGCGCCGACGGAGCTGCTCGAGCGCTTCGAGCTCGACGAGGCGGCGGATCGCCTGGCCAAGACCTACTCGGGCGGCATGCGCCGCCGCCTCGACCTGGCCGCCGCGCTGGTTGTGCGCCCTCCGGTGCTCTTCCTCGACGAGCCCACCACCGGGCTCGACCCGCGCAGCCGGCTCGGCCTGTGGGAGACGATCGAGGCGCGCGTGGCCGCGCGGCACGACGGTGCTGCTCACCACCCAGTACCTGGACGAGGCCGATCGCCTCGCCGACTCGATCGCCGTGATCGACCACGGCCAGGTGATCGCCTCCGGGACCTCGGACGAGCTGAAGGACATGGTTGGCGGCGAGCGGCTCGAGGTGACGCTGGCGCGGCGGGTCCGTCGCAGGAAGCCGCGATCGAGGCGCTTACGCCGCTCGCGGAGGAGCGTCCCAAGTGCGAGGGCGGGATCCTCGTGCTGCCTCTGCAGCGCGGCCGCGGCGCGATCGCGGAGGCGGTGCGCCGCCTCGACGCCGTCGGCGTGGGCATCGACGACATCGCCGTGCGCCGCCCGACTCTCGACGACGTGTTCATCACGCTGA
This sequence comes from uncultured Thermoleophilaceae bacterium, assembly GCA_963733655.1. GTDB lineage: Bacteria > Actinomycetota > Thermoleophilia > Solirubrobacterales > Thermoleophilaceae > JACVRW01. The sequence continues at coordinate 68,672 of CAVTEX010000004.1, read as the reverse complement.
CCGGGCACGCCGCGGAGCCTGACGAGGCCGACCAGGACGGCGGCGAGCCACGTGGCGTCGATGAGACTGCAGGAGGAGAAGCAGGAGCAGGCGGCATGAGCTCGCTCGCCTACGCCATCTCCGACACCGCCGTGGTGGCCCGGCGCAACCTGCTGCGCATCCCGCGCCAGCCGGACCTGTGGGTCTCTTTCACGGTCCAGCCGGTGATGTTCGTGCTGCTGTTCGTGTACGTGTTCGGCGGCGCGATCAGCACACCGGGCTACGAGTACGTCGACTTCCTGATGCCGGGGATCATCGTCCAGACGATGGCGTTCGGCGGGTTCGTGACCGCCATCGGCCTGTCCGACGACCTGCGCAAGGGGCTGATCGACCGCTTCCGCTCGCTGCCGATGGCGCGCTCGGCGGTCCTCGGAGGGCGCGTGCTGGCCGACGTGGGCACGAACACGATCTCCATCGTCGTCATGGTGGTGGTAGGGCTGCTGGTGGGCTTCTCGTTCTCATCCAGCCCGGCCGAGGTCGCCCTCGGCTTCGCGCTGCTGATCCTGTTCGGCTACGCCTTCTCGTGGATCTTCGCGTTCATCGCGCTCACCTCGAAGTCATCCGAGGGAGCGCAGGCACTCGGCTTCATGCTGATCTTCCCGCTCACCTTCGCCTCGTCGGCCTTCGTGCCGCCGGAGTCGATGCCCTCCTGGCTCGAGGCGTTCGCCGAGGCCAACCCGTTCAGCACGATCGTGGACGCCACTCGTGCACTGTTCATCGACGCGCCGTACAACAACGACGTCTGGGCCGCCTTCGCCTGGTGCTTCGGCCTGATCGTGGTGTTCGCGTCGCTCGCGGTCTACCGCTACCGGCGCGCGGTCAGCTCGTAGCCGCCGCGAACACCGGCGGTACCCGGTCCGCCCAGGGCTGAGCCTCCTCGACCTGTGCCGCCACGCGCAGAAGCAGATCCTCGCGACCGTGGTCGGCCACCAGCTGGACGCCGATCGGAAGGCCCTCGGCGGTCCAGTGGAGGGGGAGCGAGATGGCCGGGTGACCCGTGGCGTTGAAGCCCGCGGTGAAGATGGCGTAGGGCGTGGCCCTGACGATCGGCATGAGTGGACCGTCGGGGCCGTCGCCGACGCCGATGGTGCCCAGCTCAGCCGGCGGCAGCGCCATCGTCGGGGTCAGGAGGAGGTCGTGACCGGAATGCCACCAATCCGCAACCCGTCGCGTCACGCCCTGGGCGTACTCCATCGCCTCGAGGTACGCAGCGGCGGAATGGGTCCGACCCTGCACGGCGAGAGCCCAGGTCAGGGGCTCGACGTCCTCCTCCGCGATGGCGCGACCCGTGCGCCGTTCCCAGTAGCGCAGGTTGAAGGCGACGCCACTCGTCCAGCGCACGAGAAAATTCTCGATGTAGGTCTCGTCGTCGAGTGCATCAGGGTATCCCGGCTCGACCTCGTGTCCCAGCGACGCGAGCAGGCGCGCGCCCGACTCGGCGGCGGCCACGCAGTCGGGGTGGGCCTCGAACTGGCCGCCCGGTGGTTGGGTCATAAGGCCGATTCGCAGCCGGCCTGGATCGGCGCCGAGCTCCTCCGTGTACGGACGTGCATAGGCGGGAGCGACGTACGGCTCGCCGGGCGGGGGGTCGCACACCCATTCGAGCACTGCGGCCGTGTCGCGGACCGACCGTGAGACCACGAGCTCCGTGACCAGTCCGGACATGAAGTCGCCCCAGTCGGGCGCGAGCGATACGCGCCCGCGCGACGGCTTGAGCCCTACGAGGCCGCAGCAAGAGGCCGGAATCCGAATGGAGCCGCCTCCGTCATTGGCGTGTGCCACGGAGACCATGCCCGAGGCCACCGCGGCCGCCGAGCCTCCGCTGGAACCGCCTGAGGAACGTGTCGTGTCCCACGGGTTCCGGGCGGGGCCGTAGGCGGCCGGCTCGGTGGTGGGCAAGATGCCCAGCTCCGGTGTGTTCGTCTTGCCGAGGCACAGGAAGCCGGCCTCTCGAAAACGCCGCGCCAGCCACGTGTCGTCCTCTTCGCTCCAGCCGAGGTCGCGCAGGAACGCCATGCCCTCGTGCATCGGATCGCCGGCCGTGTGGCAGGCGAGATCCTTGACGAGGAAGGGGACGCCGCGGAAGGGACCGTCAGCCGGCTCCGTGGCGAGCGCCTTCTCGAACAGCGGGTGGATCACAGCGTTGAGCTCGCCGTTGAGCGCTTCGATTCGGCCGATGGCGTCCTCGACGAGTTCCGCCGGGGAGACCTCCCCGGCGGCGACGAGCGCTGCCTGTGCTGTTGCGTCGGGTTGAGCGGCCACGAGGAGTGGCAGCGTAAGGCAAGTGGGTAGCTTTCGGCCCAGGGAGCCGGTGCACGAGCGCACGCAAGAACTGGAAGTGGTGAGCGAGGCTCTCGCGCGCGCCGCCGCCGGTGAGGGTCGCGCCCTGCTCGTGGAGGGACCCGCGGGCATCGGCAAGACCACGCTGCTCCAGGCCGCCCGCGAGGCGGCCACAGAGCGCGGCGTGCCGGTGCTCTCGGCGCGGGGCACGGAGCTCGAGCGGTCCCACGCCTTCGGCGCCGCGCGCCGGCTGCTCGGCCCGATGCTCGACACGCTGGGCGAGGCCGGCTTCGCCGGCCCGGCCGGCGCTGCTCGCGCGGTGCTCACCGACGATGCGAGCCCGCGCACGCCGGCGGCGGAATCGTCAACCGCTCGGCTGCTGGGACTCGTGGCCGTCATCGGAATCGCGTGCGAGGCCCGGGGACCGCTTCTGCTCGCGGTCGACGATGCGCAATGGCTCGATGAACCGACGCTCGACCTGCTCGCCATGATCGCCTCGCGCCTCGACGACCTGCCCGTACTGCTCGTGGCCGCCGCGCGTGCCGGCGAGGGAGCCCTCACGCCGTCCCTCGCGCGCCTGGCCGCCGATCCTGCTGTTCTACGCGTGCCCCTGGCACCGCTCGGCACGGCCGGCGTGGAGGCCGTGCTGCGGGAGCGGCTCGGCCGCCGGCCGACGGCCGAGCTGAGCGAGGCCGCCCTGCACGCGACGGGCGGCAACCCGTGGTTCGTGACCGCGCTGGCGGACGACCTTGCGCGCGGCTCGGCGATGATCGACACTCCCGCCGAGCTCGGCTCGCTCGCGCCCCGGGCCATCGCCGAGACCGTGGAGGCGCGCGTGGCCGCGGTCGCCGTGGAGGGCCCGGCCCTGACCGAGGCACTCGTGGTGCTGGGCGACGATGCCGAGCCGCGCCAGCTGGCAGAGCTCGCCGGCGTACCGCTGGAGAAGGCCGTGGAGGTGCTCGATGCGCTGGTGGACGCCGGCGTGCTCGCACGCAGCTCGCCCGCTCGCTTCACCCACGCAATCGTGCGCGCCTCGATCGAGCGGCGCGTCGGCGAGGGGCGCCGGGCGCTCGCCCACCGCCGGGCCGCGCGCATGCTCGCCGACGAGGGCGCCGCGCCCGAGCGGGTGGCCGCCCACCTGCTGCGCAGCGAGCCCGCCGGCGAGGGATGGGCGGTGGATGTCCTGCTCGAGGCCGGCGAGGTGGCCCGGGGTCGCGGAGCCCCGGCGCGCGCCGCCGCGAACTTCGAGCGCGCGCTGGCCGAGCCGCCGGAGCGCGAGCGGCGCCCCGAGGTGCTCGCTCTGCTCGGCACCGCCGAATTGGAGGCAGGCAGCACGCAGGCGGCGGCCGAGCATCTGGCCGAGGCGCTCCGGGGCGACGAACATCCACCCGTCGATGTCCTGCGCCGCCTGGCTCAGGCGCACGTCACGAGCGGAGAGGTGGAGCGCTCGGTGGCCCTGCTCGAAGAGACCATCGACCGCGGCGGGCTCGACGACGAGGAGCGGGCGATGCTCACGGCCGACCTGGCCGTGCTCTCGGTCTTCCATCCCAGCGTGGCGCAGCGGGCCAGGAGCCGCCTCCATGTCCTGGCGGCGATGGACGGACGTACCCCGGGCGGGCGTCTGGTGCTCGCGGCGCGAGCGCGCGACCTGCTGTTCCGGGGAATGGACCGCGACGAGACCGTGAGCGCCGCGGAACGCGCGCTGGCCCGCGGACGACTTGCGGCGGAGAGCAGCGTCTGGATCGCATGGTCCTACGCGGTCAACTCGCTGATCATCGCCGACCGCGGTGACCTGGCTCTCGAGGAGATCGACCGCGTGCTCGAGGACCTGGTGGCTCGCGCAGCGGTGGGCTGGTATTGCGTGGCCCGCACCCTGCGAGCCGACGCCCAGCTGCGCGCCGGCCACGTGCGCTCGGCGCTGGCCGACGCCGCCGGGGCGGTCGAGGCCGCCAGCGACCACGGCCTCTCCACCCTTCCCGCGGCGGCCGCCAACCTCGCCGCCGCGCTCCTCGAACACGACCAGCTGGACGAGGCGGACCGGGTTCTGCGCGAGCACGATCTCTACGAGCCGCTGCCCGAACACGTCCTCTTCTTCCCGCCCCTCTATACGCGCGCCTGTGTACGACTGGCTTCAGGGAGACCCAGGCTGCGGTGGACGACTTCTTCGAGGTGGGCGCGCGCGAGCGCCGTTGGGACATCGCGCAGCCGTGTGGCTACGCGTGGCGGCTTCCCGCCGTGCGCGGGCTGATCCGCCTGGGGCGCGCGGACGAGGCCGGTCCACTCGCGCGGATCCAGGCGGAGCAGGCGGAGGTCTGGGAGTGCCCGCGCTCTCGTGCGCTCGGTGAGCTGGCACTCGGGTTGGCCGAACCCGACCGCGCCGAGGCCATCGAGCACTTCCGCGCGGCCGCCGACGCCGCCGGTGCCGACGCGCCGCTGGTTCGTATCGAGGCGCTGATCGAGCTGGGGCGCGCGATCCGCCAGCAGGGCGAGCGGGCGCAGGCGCGAAAGCCGCTGCGCGAGGCCTTCAATCAGGCGCAGCTGCTCAGTGCGCTGCGGCTGGCGCGAGAGGCCGAGGACGAGCTGCGGGCGGCGCGCGGACGCCCTCCGAAGAGGACATCCACCGATGGGGAGCTCACGCCGAGCGAGCGCCGGATAGCGCGGCTCGCCGCCGGCGGAGCGTCAAACCGCGAGATCGCGGCGACGCTGTTCCTGTCGGTGCGCACCGTCGAGACGCACCTCACGAGCGCCTACCGGCGCCTCGAGATCTCCTCGCGCCGGGAACTGCCCCAGGCGCTGGCGGACGCGCCCGGCGAACTCGCCGAACCGGCTGCCTCGTGATTCGTCCTGTGCGACGCGGTCGATCGTGCGGGAGGCCATCGTTGCGAACAGTGGTCCGGAGGGCATGGACGCGCTCCTTTCGGGGGCGCTTAGGAGCTACCGGGGCGCCGGCCGGGCCCGAGTCGGGGGGCGACCCTGGGGCCCGGCCGGCAGCTCACCGGATTCGATGAATGCACCGTACGTTCGGCTCAGTGCATTCGCATCGTGGCTACCACGTAACCGTTCGAGGTTTGCTCAGGGCGACGCGCAGAGCACGTGGACGCTCAGAACCTGCGCCACCGCGGTCTGGTTTAGCCCGAAGACGGCCCACTTTGTGGCGACCTCCCCGCTCTCGGGGGTGCTGCCGTCCGCCTCGCGCGGCTCGGAGAGCACGATCCCGGCTTGCCCGGTCAGCACTCCGGTAATACCGCCGCCGCCGCCGACCGCTCGCTCGCCGGTCGAACAGCTGGCGAGGGCGGGCTCGTTCGTTCCGGCGGCAACCAGGGCGTTCACCCGACGTGAGACCACGTTGGTTGCCCCCGCCGGGCCCTGCGGGCCCTGAATGCCCTGCGGGCCGGTGGGCCCTGCCGGAAGCTCGCCGGACTTGAAGTCGTCCGCGTCCAGCGAGCCGTTCTTGACGTCCGCGCTCTTCAGGGAGCCGTTGTCGACGTCGGTCCCCTTCAGGGACTCGTTCTTGACGTCCTTGTGTGTGATCGTCCCGTTCTGGACGTTGCTTCCGCTGATCTGGATCGCCGCGTAGCTGCTGCCGCCGAGAGCGACGAACAGCGCCAGGACGGCGATCGAACCTGAGAATGTGGGGCGTGGAATTCGCATCTGGCCACCCTCGATCCGGAGGCGACGCTTCGCATCGTGGTCGCCACGTAACCGTTCGCCGCGCAATAGTGTGAAACCCGGTCGGGTTTTGGTACTTTCCCCCGATGGAACCAACCGCCGCCGCCCCGGAGGTCCGTGCACAGAAGGGCAAAGGCCGCAAGGGCTCCCTCGAAAACCCCGAGGTCTACGACAACGTCCCGGGCCACGTGATCCCGATCCTCGAGCGCGAGTTCGACGATTTCGACAATGAGGCGGAGAAGTTCCTCGACGGCCAGACGCCCGAGGACGAGTTCATCGGCTTCCGCCTCAAGCAGGGGGTCTACGGCCAGCGCCAGGCCGACGTCCAGATGTGCCGCATCAAGCTGCCCATGGGCGGGGTCACTCCCGAGCAGCTCGAGATGTTCGCCGACGTGGTGGAGGAGTACGCGCCCCTCGACAAGGCCCACATCACCACCCGCCAGAACATCCAGATCCACCACATCCCGCTGCGCGACATGGCTGAGCTGATCCGCAAGGTCTCCGACTCGGGCCTGTCCTCGCGCGAGGGCTGCGGCAACACCGTCCGCAACGTGACCGGCGATCCGTGGGCCGGCATCACCGAGGGCGAGCTGTTCGACATCACGCCCTACGCGGGCGCCTACGTGCGCTACTTCGTGCGCCACCCCACCACGCAGCTGATGCCGCGCAAGGTCAAGACGGCGTTCACCGCCACCGACGAGGACCGCGCGATCACCGGCATCCACGACATCGCCTTCATCCCGCGCGAGCGCGACGGCGTGCGCGGAGTGGAGATCCGGGTGGGCGGCGGCACCTCGATCATGCCTCGCGTCGCGCCGACGCTCTACGACTTCGTGGAGCTCGACAACGGCGACTACCTGAAGGTCTCCGAGGCGGTCTTCCGCATCTTCGACCGCCAGGACTGGCTGCGGGTCAACCGCGCCCGGGCCCGCATCAAGGTGCTGATCGACAAGATCGGCATCGACGCCTTCCGCGAGCAGGTCGAGGAGGAGCTGCAGGGTGACTGGGTGGCGGAGCGCGACTTCGACCCGGCGCCGCTCTTGTTCGAGCACGACGAGGAGCAGAACGTGCCGGCCGCGGCCGGCGTCTACGCGCAGCCCAATGGCGACGGCGGGGACTACGAGCGCTTCCGCGACTCCAACGTCGAGCCCCAGCGCCAGCGCGGCTTCTCCAGCGTGCAGGTGCGGATCGTGCGCGGCGACCTCACCCCCGAGCAGTTCCGGGGACTGGCGACGATTGCGCGCAACTACTCCGGCGGCTACGCCCGCACGACCGTGGACCAGAACCTGCTGCTGCGCTGGGTGCGCGACGAATCCCTCTACGAGGTCTGGAGTGCGCTCGACGACCTGGGCCTCGGGGACGCCGGGGCGGGCCAGATCGTCGACACGGTGAGCTGCCCGGGCACCGACAGCTGCAAGCTCGGCATCACCAGCTCGATGGGTCTCAACCGGGCCGTGATGGAGCGCGTGGAGGAGATGGGGATCGAAGACCCTCTCACCAAGCGCGTCCACATAAAGATGTCCGGCTGCCCGAACGGCTGCAGCCAGCACCACATCGCGAACATCGGGTTCTACGGCGCGTCGATCAAGGTCGGCGAGAACACGATCCCGGCCTACGTGGCCCACATCGGCGGCCGCTATGAGGGCGGTGAGGTGGTGTACGGAAGCCGTCTCAAGGTGCGCCTGCCCGCCAAGCGGGTGCCCGAGGCGGTGGAGCGCTGGCTGCGCATGTACGAGGCGGAGCGCGAGGACGGCGAGGAGTTCAACGCCTACGCCGAGCGCGCGGGCACCGTGCGCTTCGAGGACGAGGTGCGCGAGCTCGGACTGCCGGTGGAGTTCAGCCTCGAGAACATGGAGCACTTCATCGACTGGCAGCGCAAGGAGCCCTTCCAGGTGATCCGGGGTGAGGGCGAATGCGCGGTTTAGCTGCCAGCGCGCACGACACCATCGCTCAGGCGGTCGAGCGCCATCACCCCAAGCTCGTGATGGCCTGCTCCTTCCAGAAGGAGGAGACGGTGCTGATCGATCTCCTCATGCGGATCGAGCCGTCGGCGCGCGTGTTCACGATCGACACCGGCGTGCTCTTTCCCGAGACCTACGAGGTCTGGCGCCAGGTCGAGGACCGCTACGGGCTGCGCGTGGAGGTGATGGACGCCACTCCGCCCAACGGCACGCCGTGGAGCGCGGGCAACTGCTGTGGCGCCCGCAAGGTCGACGCCCTGGAGGCGGCGCTGCTCGGCGTGGACGCCTGGATCACCGGAATTCGGCGCGAGCAATCGCCCACGCGCGCGGATGCTCAGCACGTGGAGTGGGACTCGGTGCGCGACGTCTGGAAGTTCAATCCCCTGGCCGATTGGACCGATGGCGACGTCTGGCAATACATCGAGGAGCACGATCTGCCCTACCATCCGCTCCACGACAGGGGGTACGAGTCCATCGGATGCGCCCCCTGCACCCTGCCGGGCAACGGCCGTGAGGGCCGTTGGGCCGGTCAGGCGAAAACGGAATGCGGCTTGCACGCGTGAGGAAACGCCTGCGGAGCCGCGTATCCTGCGGGCCGCACCAAATATGAGCTACGAGGTCGAACATCTGCGGGCACTCGAGTCCGAGGCCATCCACGTGATTCGTGAGGTGGCCGCGGAGACCGAGCGCGGCGTGCTGCTCTTCTCCGGAGGCAAGGACTCCGCGGTGCTCCTGCACCTCGCCCAGAAGGCCTTCTACCCGGGCAAGCTGCCGTTCCCCGTGATGCACGTCGACACGGGTCACAACTTCCCCGAGGTGATCGAGTACCGCGACAAGATGGTCGGCGATCTCGGCGCCCGCCTGATCGTGGCCTCGGTGCAGGACTCGATCGACGACGGGCGCGTGATCGAGGAGAAGGGCCCGCGGGCGTCGCGCAACCGGCTGCAGTCGGTGACGCTGCTCGACGCGATCGAGAAGAACGGCTTCAAGGCGGCGTTCGGCGGCGCTCGGCGTGACGAGGAGCGTGCCCGGGCGAAGGAGCGCATCCTCTCGTTCCGCGACGACTTCGGCCAGTGGGACCCCAAGGCTCAGCGCCCGGAGCTCTGGAATCTCTACAACGGCTTCGTCAAGCCCGGCGAGCACGTTCGCGTGTTCCCGCTCTCGAACTGGACCGAGCTGGACGTGTGGCAGTACATCAACGAGGAGCACATCGACCTCCCCCCGATCTATTTCGCCCATCCGCGCGAGGTGTTCAAGCGCGACGGAATGCTCTATGCCATCTCGGAGTTCATCGAGCTGCTGCCCGACGAGCAGCCCTTCGAGGCCAGCGTCCGCTTCCGCACGGTCGGCGACATGAGCTGCACCGGCGCTGTGCGCTCGGACGCCGCGACGCTCGAGGACGTGGTGGCGGAGATCGCCGCCACACGCATCACCGAGCGGGGCGAGACGCGCGCCGACGACCGGGTCTCCGAGGCGGCCATGGAGGACCGCAAGAAGGAGGGCTACTTCTAGCCGTGGCCACCGGAGCCGCAACCAACGGCAGCGCCACGCTGGCGCGCCCCTCGGAGCTGGTCCGCTTCGCCACCGCCGGCTCGGTGGACGACGGCAAGTCGACGCTCATCGGCCGCCTCCTCTTCGACACCAAGTCGATCTTCGAGGACCAGCTCGAGCACGTGGAGCGCACGTCCGAGCAGCGCGGCGACGGCTACGTGAACCTCGCCCTGCTCACCGACGGCCTGCGCGCGGAGCGCGAGCAGGGGATCACGATCGACGTCGCCTACCGCTACTTCCACACGCCGCGGCGCAAGTTCATCATCGCCGACACGCCCGGCCACGAGCAGTACACGCGCAACATGGTCACCGGCGCGTCCACGGCCGACCTCGCGCTGATCCTCGTCGACGCCCGCAAGGGCGTGCTCGAGCAGTCGCGGCGCCACGCCTTCATCGCGTCGCTGCTGCGCATACCGCACCTCGTGGTGTGCGTGAACAAGATGGACCTCGTCGACTTCGACCAGGAGGTCTTCGAGCACATCTGCTCGGACTTCACCGGCTGGGCGGCCAAGCTCGACATACAGGACGTGACCTTCATCCCGATCTCGGCGCTGCACGGCGACAACGTGGTCGAGCGCTCGGAGCGCATGCCCTGGTACGAGGGCAGCTCGCTGCTCTACCACCTCGAGCATGTTCACGTTGCGTCCGACCGCAACCTGCAGGACGCGCGCTTCCCCGTGCAGTGGGTGATCAGGCCGATGAACGACCAGCACCACGACTACCGCGGCTACGCGGGCGAGGTGGCGTCCGGCGTGTTCAAGGTCGGCGACGAGGTGGTGGTGCTCCCCTCGGGCATCGAGTCGCGCATCGCCGGCATCGACACTATGGACGGGCCGCTCGACGAGGCGTTCCCGCCGCTGTCGGTGACGATGCGCCTCGAGGACGACGTGGACGTTTCACGCGGCGACATGATCTGCCGCCCGCACAACCGGCCGGTTGAGGCCAAGGACGTGGACGTGATGGTCTGCTGGATGGCCGAGCGCCCGCTGCAGCCGGCCGGGCGCTACCGGATCAAGCACACCACCCGCACGGTGCTCGCCAAGGCCGATGAGGTGCTCTACCGCATCGACGTGAACACGCTGCATCGCGACGAGGAGGCCAACGCGCTGTCGCTGAACGAGATCGGCAGGCTGCGGCTTCGCCTCTCGTCTCCGCTGTTCCTCGACGAGTACCGCCGCAACCGGGCCACCGGCAGCTTCATCCTCATCGACGAGTCGACGAACGACACCGTCGCTGCAGGCATGGTCCTGTAGGACCCGTCTCTCTAGGCTCTCCCGCGCATGGACCTCGCCCTGATCGCCTTCGGTCTCGGCGTCGGCATCCTGGTCGGCATGACGGGAATCGGCGGCGGATCGCTGATGACGCCGATGCTGATCCTCGTCTTCGGCACCGCTCCGATCACCGCGATCGGAACCGATCTCGCCTACGCGGCCGTGACGAAGACCGTCGGCGGGTACAAGCACTGGCGCCAGAAGACCGTCGACATGCAGCTCTCGATGTGGATGGCCGTGGGCTCGGTGCCGGCCGCGGTGGGCGGGGTCTACGTGCTCACGCTTCTCGAGAAATGGGCCGGTAGGGATTTCGAGGACCTGCTCTTGCAGATCCTCGCCGTGGCGCTGCTCTTGACCGGCGCCGCCACTCTCGTGCGCGCCTTCCTGAAGAGCATGCACGAGCGCGAGCGCGACACGATCGTGATGGAGCGTCGCCACAAGATCGCCGCCGTGGCGCTCGGCGTGTGCGTGGGCTTCGTGCTCGGCATCACCTCGGCCGGCAGCGGCGCTCTGATCGCCGTGGGCCTGATTCTGCTGTTCCGCCTTTCCCCCACGCGGGTGGTTGGCACCGACGTGTTCCACGCCGCGATCCTGCTGTGGGCCGCGGGTCTGGCTCACATCGCGGCCGGAAACGTGGACTTCTTTCTCGCGGCGAACATCCTCATCGGCTCGATTCCCGGCGTGTGGCTCGGAAGCCACTGGTCCGTGCGCGTGCAGCCGGGCGTGCTCCGGGCCACGCTGGCCGTGGTGCTGATCGGCGCCGGGCTGGCGTTGCTGATCAAGGCCGGCCTCGATCTGCCCATCTGGGTCCTGGTGCCGTTCCCGCTCGGCGTGGTCGTCCTCATGGTCGTGACGATGGTGCGCGCGAGCCGGGCGCGGGCTGAGCGAACGGCGCGCGAGGCACGTGAGGCAGCCCTTTCCGCGGCGGCAGCGGCGGCGGCGCGCGCGCCGCAGGGCTCGCCCAACCGGCCGGCGGAGGGACGGGCCGGGCCATGATGGTCGTGATGACGCCGGAGGCCACCCCGGCGCAGATCGAGACGGTGGTGGAGCGGCTCGAACGAGCGGGCGTCCACGCGAAGGTGATGCCCGGCGAGCTGACCACGGCGATCGGGGCGATCGGCGACCCCGAGGGCGTGCGCGAGCTCGGTCTCGAAGGCCTGCCGGGAGTGGACCGGGTGGTCCCGATCTCGCGGCCGTACAAGCTGGCCTCGAGCGAGCTGTCCCACCACGAGCCCACCGCCTTCGAGGTCGACGGCCGGCGCGTGGGCGGCGGCCAGACCTTCTGCCTGATCGCGGGTCCCTGCACGGTCGAGAGCGCCGACCAGACCCGCGCGGTAGCAGCGGCGGTCGCTGAGCGGCGGCGCGTCCATGCTCCGCGGCGGCGCCTTCAAGCCGCGCACCTCGCCGTTCTCGTTCCAGGGGCTCGGCGACGAGGCGCTGACGATCCTGGCCGAGGTCCGCGCGGAGACCGGGCTCCCGGTGGTGAGCGAGATGACCTCGGTCGAGCTGGCCGACCGCTTCGCCGAGGTGGTCGACGTGATTCAGGTGGGCGCCCGCAACATGCAGAACTACGGGCTGCTCGAGGTGGTGGGCCGGATGGGCAAGCCGGTACTGCTCAAGCGCGGGCTGTCCTCGACTCTCGACGAGCTGCTCCAGGCCGCCGACTACGTGCTGAAGGAGGGCAACGAGCGCGTGATCCTCTGCGAGCGCGGCATCCGCACGTTCGACACCGCGATGCGCTTCACGCTCGACCTGGGCGCGGTGCCGTGGCTCAAGCTCCATACCCATCTGCCGGTGATCGTCGACCCCTCGCACGCGTCGGGCGACCGCCGCCTGGTCGGGCCGCTGTCGCGTGCGGCCGCGGCCGTGGGCGCCGACGGGATCATCGTGGAGGTGGCCGACGACCCTGAGGCCGCGCTGTGCGACGGGCCCCAGCAGCTCTATGCGCGCGACTTCGGCGCGTTCGCCGCCGAGGTGGCGGCGCACGCGGGGCTGGTGGGCCGGACGCTGGCTTGACGGCCATGACGCACACCGAGACGCTCGCGCAGTTTCTCGAGCCCTTCGACCGAGGGGCTGAACCCGACTGGTCGCTGGCTCGGCCCGACTTCGAGATCCACGACCATGAGCTGCCGGATTCGGCGGTGCACCACGGGCCCCAGGGCTGGGAGGTGTGGGCGAACGGCTGGCGGCAGGTGTTCCCGGACACCAGCATGGAGCCCATCGACCAGGTCGAGCTGGACGAGCATCGGATCGTCACGATCCACCGCCTGCGGGCGCGCGGCCGCTCCAGCGGTCTGGAGCTCGAGCGGACCGACGCCCAGGTGTGGACCTTCGAGGGCGGCCGCGTCGCGCGAATGGACTACTACCCCAACTACGACCCGGCCGACGGGACCTGGTCGCCGCCGGGGGCCGGCCCGCGCTCGGTGATCTAGGCCCACGCGCCTCAGGCGCTCGCTCCTCGCGCATCTCAACCCTGAGCGGCGCATCGGGCGGTTTCGTGCAAACCGCCGATCCCACCGGGAGTCAGGTGACGCGGTCTCCGGGTCGCCGCTCCCCTCGAGCGCGAGGGCGATCGCGCCACGGGCAGCGGATAGCCGCTCCCACCTGCTCCGGCGCTGCAATAGCCGGCGCTACGATCACCGTCGTGATCGCCGGAGCACACACGATCATCTTCGCCGAGGATGCCGAGCGAGCTCGGGAGTTCCTTCACGACGTGCTGGGCTTCGAAGGGGTCGATGCCGGCGAGGGCTGGCTGATCTTCGCCCTGCCGCCGGGTGAGGTCGCGGTCCACCCTGGCTCCGGCTGGGGCCGCGGGCCCGGGCATCACGCCCTGTTCCTCATGTGCCATGACATCGCTCACACCGTCGCGGAACTCGAGCGCAAGGGTGTCGAGTTCGTATCTCCGATCGAGGACGAGGGCTGGGGCCGGATCGCGCACTTCAAGATCCCCGGCGCCGGCGAGATCGGCTTGTACGAACCCAGGCACCCAAGCCCACTCCAAGAGTTCGCGTAGCCGCTGAAGCGCTCGCTGACGATTCCGCGATCGCGAGCCGGCCAGGGGTCGGGCCGCGCGCCGCGCCGCCCGGCTCAGCGGCCGAGCCTTCTCAGGGTCACGGCCACCGATCCGCCGTCCGAGATCCAGCCCCGCATCGTTGTCGAAGCGGTAGTGGATGCCGCCGTAGAGCCGCGAGATCGCGGCCTCGTCGGCCATCGCGGCGAGCTCCCGCGCCTGATCGGGAAAGAGGGCGCCGAGCACGGTCGAGGCCGCGCCCGAGGTGGTCGAGTGGCCGGACGGATACGAGGGGAACGGCGGCGTCGGGATCAGCGAGAGGAAGTCCGGATCGAGCAGCGCGCGGATGAGCGTGACCGGCCGCTTCGTCCAGAACGTGAACTTGGCGTTCCAGCAGGCGATGAAGGCGTCGGCCTGAGCGGTGTTCAGCGCTGCGAGCGGCCAGCGGCCGCCTGCCGCGGGCCCAGGCGCGCTCCTTCAACGAGGTCCAGAGCGATCCGGTTCCAGTGCCCCGGCGGGGTCTCGCTCCCGGCGCCGTCGTTCCAGAACAGGGCGATCTCGCGCTGGCGGTCGGTGAGCGAGAGCGCGACGTCGTAACGTCCTGGATCGCGGCGCGGTGGACCGCTGCCGAGGTAGGCCGGCGGGGCGGGCAGTCGCAGCTGGTCGCCGCTGCGGAGGTTCCACGTCCTCCAGCTGCCCGCGAAGGGCTCGAGCGGCGGCGCGAAGGCGGGGGGCGTCGGGATCCAGGTCGCCTCACCCGGTGGCGCGACCACGGGACCCTGGGTGTCGGAACGATCGCTCCGCGCGCGCCTGACCGCCAGCTCGCCGATCGCCCGGCCGAGGGCGAGCCCGGCGCGGAGGTCGGACGGATAGGCGGCGCCCGCGAGCCGGCGGGAGCGCACCGCCTCCTGCTCGAGGCGGTCGAACTCGGCGGCGCGATTCGGAAGCAGCTCGCGGAGCACTCGCGCGGCCGCGCCGGCGGCAACCGCCGTCTTCGGCAGCGGGCCGTCCGACATGCAGCGCCCGAGGCTAAGTCGCGGTCGATACCTGCAGGGCGCTGGGCGTCGGCTCGCGAGGTATCGGCTGCGCGCGGCGACGGCGAGAGCGTCGTTCATCGCGACGCTCGTGAGCGCCAGCGCACGCGACGCGCGCGGCGGGTTCACACGATCGGCGCTGACGGCGGTGAGCAGCACGTCGATCCACGACGTGACACCGCGCCGGCCTTTCCAGCGCTGGACGCCGGCAAGAGCGTCGGGACTCCGCCGGTCGAGTGCAGCCAGCGCGGCGAGTTCGCGTGCAGTGTCCCTATGGTGCGGACGCACAGGCAAGGCTCGAGAGACGGCGGGAACCAGCCATGTGGGCGCGGCGGACGGATGTGACCGCTCGTGGGACCTCGCCTCAACGGGTGCGAACAGGCCGGCCACTCGGCGACGAGCGCCGCTGCCAGCGCAGCCTTCAGGCGTGTGGCGCGCCGTGATTTCTCAGCGAACCAGAACATCTGCCGCGTTTTCGCAACACTCGGCACTAACGGTTCACCGGCGCGGGGCCAAGCCTGGAATCAGGCGCGTTTGCGCTCCCACGGCCGGTTTCGCGACAGGTTTACGCTCGCGGGGCATTGCGGGCGCATCAACCCTTGCATACCCCGGTATCCGGATACCGTGCAGTACGTGACTTCGCCTACCACCCCCTCACTGCCCCCGGGCCCGCCGTGGCCGCGCGCCGTCCAGACCCTGCGTTGGCTCGTGCGGCCGACCGCGATGATGGAGGAGCTTCACCGCCGCTACGGCGACATGTTCACCGTGCAGATCGCCAACGAGGGCACCTGGGTCTTCCTCGCCCATCCCGACGCGGTCAAGCAGGTGTTCACCGGCGACCCGCGGCTCCTCCACGCCGGCGAGGCCAACCGGATCCTCGCTGCCGCTGCTCGGGCACCAGTCCGTGCTGCTGCTCGACGACGCCGCCCACATGCGCCAGCGCAAGCTCATGCTGCCGCCGTTCCACGGCGAGCGCATGCGCAACTACGCCGAGGTGATGGCCGAGGCCGCACGCGCCGAGGTCGAGCGCTGGCCGCTCGGGGAGCCCACCCCCGTCCGTCCCGCCACACAGCGCATCACGCTCGACATCATCACGCGCACCGTCTTCGGTGTGCAGGACGAGACCCGGCGCAAGCGGCTGATGGGCATCCTCGGCCACGTGCTCGAATGGGGCGGCGACCCGCAAGCGCATGGCGATGCTGGCCACGCTCGGGCCACATCACATGGCCAGCTCGCGCATGTTCCGCGGTGTGCGCCAGCCGGCCGACGAGCTGATCTACGAGGAGATCCGCGCGCGGCGCTCCGCCACGGACCTCGACGAGCGCGACGACGTGCTGTCGATGCTGCTCCAGGCCCGCCACGAGGACGGCAGCGCGATGAGCGACGAGGAGCTCCGCGACGAGCTCATGACACTGCTGGTGGCCGGCCACGAGACCACGGCCAGCTCACTGGCCTGGGCGGTCGAGCGCCTGGTGCGCCACCCCGACGCGCTCGCGCGCCTGCGCGAGGAAGCCGACGAAGGCGGCACCGACTATGCCGACGCCGTGTGCAAGGAGACGCTGCGGCTGCGCCCGATCCTGTCGCTGGTGGTGCGCCGCCTCAAGGAGCCGATGGAGATCGGCGGGCGGCTGCTGCCGGCGGGCGTGACCGTGGCCCCGTGCATCTACCTGGTGCACCGCCGGCCCGACGTCTACCCCGATCCCCTCGCGTTCCGGCCCGAGCGCTTCCTGGAGCAACCTGCGGGCACCTACACGTGGTTCCCGTTCGGCGGCGGCGTGCGCCGCTGCCTGGGCGCGAGCTTCGCGCTGTTCGAGATGCGGATCGTCCTCCAAGAGCTGGTGAAGGGGCTCGAGCTGCGCGCCGCCGACCCCCAGCCGGAGCGCTTCGTGCGCCGCGCGATCACGAACGTGCCGCGGCGCGGCGGCGAGGTGGTTGCGCAGCGGCGGGCGGCGAGCCGCGACGAGTCGCTGGCGGCGGCCGCCGCCTGATGGCGACCGAGCGCCGCCTGACACGCAAGGAGCGCCAGGCCCACACACGTGCGCGGCTGATGCACTCGGCGGCCAAGGTGGCCGCGACGCGTGGTCTCGAACGGCGCCTCGCTCGACCTGGTGGCCGAGGAGGCCGGCTTCACCAAGGGCGCCGTGTACGCGAACTTCGAGAGCAAGGAAGCGCTGTTCCTGGCCATGCTCGACGAGCGCTTCGCCCAGCGCGTGGCCGAGCTCGACCGGGTCCTGGCGGGCGAGGGAACGATCGAGGAGCAGGCGCGGCAGGCCGGCAGCGACTTCATCGCGCGCGATCGAGGCCGAGCCCGAGTGGGAGCGGCTGTTCTTCGAGTTCGCGGCCTATGCCGCGCGCAACGAGAGCTTTCGCAAGGAGCTCGTCAAGCGCTACCGCGGCCTGCGCGAGCGGATCGCCGAGCTGTTCGAGCGCCGGGCGAGCGAGCTCGGCTTGACGCCGCCATTGCCCGCGGAACAGGTGGCGATGATGACCTTCGCGATGGCCAACGGCGTCGGCCTCGAGCGCCTGCTCGAACCCGAGGCCGTGGACGACGACCTGTTCCCGTCGATGCTCGTGACCTTCTTCGCCGGCCTCCAGTCCCGGGAGGGCTAGCGCGCGATGCCGGCGCTGGCGCGAGCGGTTGCGCCGCCGGCCATCCGGACCAGCGCGGGAGGACGCAGACGTCCGCGCACCGCCCGCCCGTCGAGCCGCCCCGACAGGCGATAGCCGCGCACGGACAGCACGCCCGATGGCACACCCGGGCCGCCCGACACCCGCAGCTCGCCGTGTTGACGGCGCTCCAGGTACCGGACCACACGGCCGCTGACACGGACGCCGGGCACGAAGGCAAGCGCACGCATGTGCAGCGTGCCGCGCCCGTCGATCCGATAGCGGCCCGCCCGCAGGCCCACCCCCGCGCCACGTCTGCATCGCGCGGATCCTGGATGTATTGGGCCAGCGCGTCGTCGAGGATGTCCCACAGGGTCAGGCCGACCGCGGTGAGCACCTTGCTGCGTCTGCCGCCCGCTCCCAGCGCGTCGATGCCCATCGGGGGCGGCGGCGTGGCCGGAAACTCCCGGCGTATGCCCCGGCAGCGGGTGTTCACCCTGCCTCCGCCGAGAAAGCGGGCGAACGCCCGGACCGTGCAACCGGTCCCGTCGGCGCCGAGCGCCGAGTGGCCGGTCGCGGGGGCCACCACGAGCCGCGCGCGCGGGAACTGCGCCGCCACCCGACGGGCGTTCTCGACCGGGGTGCGCAGGTCGTCCTCGCCCTCGATCAACAGCACGGGCACGTCGGGCGGCGGACCGGGCGCGAAGCTGGGCGCAGGGGCCGCGGCCGGCCAGCTGGCGCAGAGCTCGATCAGGTCGCTCTCGAGCGCGGTGCCGCGATCGAAGGGAGCGAAGGCGCTCGCGGGCACCGCAGCAGCGGCCGCGGCGGCCTGCGAGCGACGCAGACGGGGATCGGGCGGCGTTGTGCCCGGCCAGGGGAAGACCGTCTCTTCGCACGTCGTCGTCGTGTAGAGCATGGCGCTCAGCTCACGCGGGGCGGGCGGGATGCCGTCCACCGCGAACGCCCGCTGGCGCAGCCGCAGCATCGGTGCACCGTCTCCGGCCAGGGCCGAGCGGACGGCACCCGGAAAGGCGCCCCGGAGCGAGGGGTCGAAGTCGCCGGCCAGAAGCACGGCGAAGAGGTCGCCGCGGTCCATCGTCGCAATGCGGGCACGCCCGGCCCGGCCCACGAGGCGGCCACGTAGCTGCGACGTGCTCATACGCCGCACCAGGCGCTGGAGGTCCGAAACCGGATCGCGGGTGAACGCCCGGCAGCCACTGCGGCAGACGGCCTTGAGCACGCGAGGCACGGAAGCGAGGCTGTCGAGGTACAGGTAGTCGGGTCCACCCGCCTCCACCACGGAGTCGAGCACCAGCCGCTCGATCCTGTCGCGGTGGCCGAGCGCGTACCCGAGCGCGACCTTGGTGCCGTACGAGGTCCCGAACAGCGCGATCTGCTCCTCCCCGAGGGCCTGACGGAGCCGCTCGATGTCCTCCACCGAGTCGCGGCTCGTGTAGAACCCCCGCCGCGGCCCGAGCCGGCGTGCGCACGCGCCCGCCTCGGTGCCGGCGCTCAGCAGGTTGGCCTGCTCGAGCCCACGGCAGCGCAACACCCCCGAGCGTCCGGTCCCGCGCTGGTCGAAGACGATCAGATCGCGGTTGCGGTAGGCGGGGTAGACCACGGCGAGCGCATCGGCGCCGAAGGCGGCGGTGGCCGACTGCCCGGGTCCGCCGGCGAGCACCACCAGTGGCGGCCGGGTGGCCCGGTGCCGCGCCTGGATCCGTCTCACGTACAGCGAGATGCTCCCCGGCGCGGCTCCCGAATGGTCGAGCGGCACGTGGAGCCGCGCGCATTTGAAGCCGAAGCTCCCGCAGCGCTTGAAGCTCAGCTGGGCCTGGGCCGGCGCAGCAAAGCTGGCCAGGACCGCCGCGGCGGCGACCAGGGCGGCGGCTTTCAACACGCTCCCATTATGAGGCCCACCGTCGATAACCTCCCCGCCGCCCATGTTCGAGAAGGTTTTGGTCGCCAACCGGGGCGAAATCGCCATTCGGGTCATGCGCACGCTCGAGGAGCTGGGCGTGGCGAGCGTCGCCGTCTACTCGGAGCCCGATCGTGACTCGCCGCATGCCCGGCGGGCGGACGAGGCGTACCTGCTGGGTCCCGGTCCCGCGACCGAGAGCTACCTCGTGGTGGAGAAGATCATCGAGGTGGCCCAGCAGTCAGGCGCCCAGGCCATTCACCCGGGGTACGGCTTCCTGGCCGAGAACGCGGCGTTCGCACGCGCGTGCGACGAGGCGGGGATCGTGTTCATCGGACCGCCCGCATCGGCGATCGACGCGATGGGCTCGAAGACGCGGGCCCGCGAGATCATGCGCGACGCCGGAGTGCCGATCGTTCCCGGGACCACCGAGCCGGTGGACACCGTCGAGGATGCCCGCCGGATCATCGACGAGGAGATCGGGTACCCCGTGGCGATCAAGGCCGCAGGCGGCGGTGGCGGAAAGGGCTTCCGCGTGGCGGAGACCGAGGATGAGCTCGAGAAGGCCTTCGAGGGTGCCGCCCGGGAGGGCGAGAAGTTCTTCTCCGACGCGACGGTCTACGTGGAGCGCTACCTGCCCGACCCCCGCCATGTCGAGGTCCAGATCCTCGCCGACGCCCACGACAACGTGATCCATCTGTTCGAGCGTGACTGCTCGGTGCAGCGCCGCCATCAGAAGCTGATCGAGGAGTCGCCCGCACCCGCCGTTGATCCCGACCTGCGCGAGCGCATCGGCAAGATCGGAACCGACGCGGCGCGCGCGGTCGGGTACCGCTCGGCGGGCACGGTCGAGGGCCTGCTCCAGGACGGCGAGTACTTCTTCCTCGAGATGAATACGCGAGTGCAGGTGGAGCACTGCGTGACCGAGATGGTCACCGGTATCGACATCGTGCGCGAGCAGATCAAGGTCGCGGCCGGCGAACAGCTGAGCTACGGCCAAGAGGACGTGGTGCTCCGCGGCCACGCGATCGAGTGCCGCATAAACGCCGAGGATGCCTCGAAGAAGTTCGCCCCGGCGCCGGGGCGCATCGGCGGCTACCGGGAGCCCGCCGGCCCGTTCGTGCGGGTCGACTCGGGCGCCGAGGAGGGCTACGAGGTTCTGCCCCTCTACGACCCGATGATCGCGAAGCTGATCGTCTGGGACGTCGATCGCGAGGCGTCCACCAAGCGCATGCTGCGCGCGCTCGGCGAGTACCAGATCGAGAACCTCAAGACGCTCATTCCGTTCCACCGGACGCTGCTGGCCACCGAGCAGTGGGCGCGCGGCGAGACCTGCCGCGACCTCATCGAGGACCGTGACTGGTTGAAGGCGCTGGCCTTCCCGGCGCCTGAGAAGCCGGCGGCCGGCGACGGGGAGGAGGAGGCCGCCGAGAAGGTCGAGCGCGACTACGCCGTGGAGGTGTCCGGCCGCCGCTTCGACGTCAAGGTGATCGGCGAGGCGGTCACCCCGAACGGCGCCGGTCCGGCAGCCGCCGGCGGAGGCCTCCGCAAGGCGCCCAGGCGCGAGCGCAAGCGGAGCGGCGGCGGCGGCGCGCCGGGCGAGCTCATCTCCCCGATCCAGGGCACGGTGCTCAAGGTGGCAGTGGAGAAGGGCGCCGCGGTCGACGAGGGCGCGCTCATCTGCGTGATCGAAGCCATGAAGATGGAGAACGAGATCACGGCTCCGTCGTCAGGGACCGTGGAAGCGCTCTCGGTTACCGAGGGCGGCTCGGTCGCGACCGGCGACTCGATCGCGGTCATCAAGTAGGCCGTGCCCTCCGCGCTGGTGGTCGGAGCCGGGATCTTCGGCTCCGCGTTGGCGGAGCGGCTGCTCTCCGACGGCTTCGACGTCACGCTGATCGACACGTTCGAGCCGGGCGACCCGCGCTCCGAGTCCGGCGGCGAGACGCGCATGTTTCGCTTCTCGCACGGCTCGGATCGCCTTTACACAACACTTGCGTACAACTCGCTGGAGCACTGGCGCGCGCTCGGCGGCGGCGTGCTGGTGGAGGCGGGCGCCGTTTGGTTTGTCCGGCGCGAGGATGGCTGGGAGGCGGACAGCGAGCGGATGCTGCGTGAGCTGCAGATCCCCGTGAAGCGGCTCGACCTGGTCGAGCTCGAGGGCCTGTTTCCCAGCCTGCGAGTCGACGATCTCGCCTACGGGCTGCTCGAGCTGGAGGCGGGCGTGCTGCGCGCCGGCGACGGTGTGCGCGCTCTCGTTGCGCGGGCGCTCGCGAGCGGGCTGGACCTACGGCGAGGCGCGGCGCGGCCCGACGGGCGCCGCGTGGTGCTGGCCGGTCGGCACCTGGAGGCCGACCACGTCGTGTGGGCCTGCGGCGCTTGGCTTCCGAAGCTGTTCCCACACCTCGTCGACCTGCGGGTCACCCGCCAGGACGTGGCGTTGTTCGACGTGCCGGGCGGCTGGGCCACGCCGCCGGTGCCCGGCTGGCTCGATTTCGACACCTCCTTCTACGGGCACGGGCTGATCGAGCCCCACGGGATGAAGGTGTCCAACGACGGTGAGGGCGACCCGATGGATCCCGACGCCCGGCCCGAGCGCGCCGAGGCGGCTTACGTCCAGCGCTCGAGCGACTACCTGGCGCACCGGTTCCCGTCCCTGGCCGGCGCCCGTGTGCGCTCGGCGCCCGTGTGTCACTACTCGATCACCGCTGACGGCGGCTTTCTGTTCGCGGAGCATCCCGAGGAGCCGGGCGTCTGGCTGCTCGGCGGCGGGTCGGGCCACGGCTACAAGCACGGCCCGGCGATCGCCTCGCACGTGGCCGACGTGCTGCGTGGTGAGGCGGTGCCCGAATCGCGCTTCGCACTCGGCGAGCGCGCGCCCTCGCGAGCCCTTCGCACCGCCGGGTCGTGACGCGCGACGCGCGGGCGCTGGTCCCGCTCGTTCTCGCCACTGTCGCCACGCAGTCGTCGATCGTGGTGCCAGCTCTTCTCTGAGGGCAGGAAAACCGGCCCCGTCGGCGTACACCGGGGTTACCGTGACGCAGGCGATTGCCGATCGACGTGCGCCCACTCGTCGACGCCGCCGGTTCCTGTTCGTGGTCACGCCTGTCGCCGTCATCGCTCTGATGGGGGCGATCGAGGCCGCCTCGGGCCTGGTCTCGCATGGCCAAGAAGGAGAGGGCGTTTCCACCGCGATCCTGCTGGGTGCGGAGCCGACCGTCCAGAGCTCCCAGGCCGAGCGCGAGCCCACGGCCGCTCCGCCGGAGGGCGAGGGCGCCATCAACCCCGAGGTCCCGGGCATCACCACCTTCCGCGGGAACCTCACGCGCAGCTACTACGGCGAGGGACCGGTGCCCACTCGGCCCGAGATTCGCTGGCGCTACCCCGCTTCGGGTGGGCTCTGCTCGCCCTCGACCGACGAAACCGGCACGCACACCTGGTGCGGGGTGGGCTGGACCGGACAGCCCAACGTCATTCCCCGGGATGACAAGAAGCTCGAGCTGCGTTTCGGCGCCTACGACTCGAAGTACCACTTTCTGAACGCGCGCACCGGCCAGCCGCTCCGCGAGGACGTCGTGACCGGGGACCTGGCCAAGGGCTCGGCGACGTCCGATCCGGACGGCTATCCCCTCTACTACGCGGGTTCCCGCGATGACCAGTTCCGGGTCATCGCCCTCGACCGCAAGCGCCCCAAGATCCTCTGGTCGCTCGACGCAAACACGAGCGTCCCCGACCCGACCTGGAACAACGACTGGGACGGCGCCGCCCTCGTGGTCGGCGACTACCTGATCGAAGGCGGCGAGAACTCATGGCTGCATGTCGTCAAGCTGAATCGAGGTTGGAACCGGCGCGGGAAGGTTCGAGTCCGCCCACGCGTGGTTCTCACGATCCCGAGCTGGGACGACGAGCTGGCGGCCGTTGCGCCGGACCGCCACTTCTCGATCGAGAGCTCCGTGGCGTTCCACGACGGCGTCGTGTACTTCGCCAACTCGGCCGGCCTCGTACAGGGGTGGGACATCTCGCGTGTGCTTCGCGGCGGTCGCCGCGCCAAGCGGGTGTTCCGATTCTGGACCGGCGACGACACCGATGCCTCGGTGGTGATCGACGAGGAGGGCAGCCTCTACGTGGCCAGCGAGCTGGAGAAGATGAACGCCCGCGCTCTGGAGGTGGGGCAGCTGATGAAGCTCGACCCCACTCGTCGCAGGCGGCCGCTCGTGTGGTCCGTGCCGATTCGCGAGACGAGTGACGGCAAGGGCGGGTCCTGGTCCACTCCCGCCCTCGACCGCGAGCTGGTCTATGTCGCCACCAACGCCGGCGGCCTGCTGGCTGTCGACCGAGATACCGGCAAGGAGCGCTGGCGGATCGCCCTTCCGGGCCCGACCTGGAGCTCGCCGGTCGTGGTTGACGATGTGCTGCTGCAGGGCGATTGCGAGGGCGTGCTCCACGCCTACGACGTGAGCGACCAGAAGCGAGTGCCTCCCGAGCTCTGGAAGGTCAGCCTCGGCGGCTGCATCGAGGCCACGCCGTCGGTCTGGAAGGGACTCGTGTTCGTCGGCACCCGGGCCGGCGCGATGTACGCAATCGGTCAGCGCTCCCGCTGAATCCTGTCCGCGTGGGCGCGGCAGCGGAAACGGATACCGTGCGCCAATGCGGCAGCTGACCATGACCGAGGAGCGCCGGGTGGAGTGGCAGGAGGTGCCCGATCCGCTGATGCGCGAAGCCAACGACGCGATCGTGCGACCTCTGGCCGTGGCCCTCTGCGACCTCGACCAGCCGATGCTGCGCGGCGAGGCGCCCTTCCCCGGGCCGATCGCGCTCGGCCACGAGTTCGTTGCCGAGGTGGTGCGCTCCGGCGACATGAACCAGGTCAAGGAGGGCACGGTCGCCGTGGTGCCATTCCAGATCTCCTGCGGGGAGTGCGCGCGCTGCCTTCGCGGACAGACGCGGCGACTGCCTGACCGTGCCCGAACGGGCGATGTTCGGGCTTCGGCGCGTTTGGGGGCGACTGGGGCGGGGCGTTGTCCGACTACGTCCGTGTGCCCTTTGCCGACCACATGCTGGTCCCGGTTCGCGGAGGGCGCGGGCACCGCCGCCGTGGCCAGCGCGAGCGACAACATCCCCGACGCCTGGCGCACCGTCGCCGGCCCGCTCGAGCGCCGGCCGGGCGCGGACGTGCTGATCGTGGGCGGCGGCTCGCCGAGCATCGCCCTCTACGCGATCGACGTCGCGCGCGCGCTGGGAGCCGGGAGCGTCGACCTACGCAGACCACGACCCCGAGCGGCTGCGCATCGCCGAGCAGCTCGGCGCTGAGGTTCACGAGGGCGAGCTGCCGCGCGCGCCTCGGGCCGTTCCCGGTGACCGTCGACTGCGGCGCGAGCCGTGAGAGCCTCGCGCTCGCGCTGCGCTCCACCGAGCCCGACGGCGAGTGCACGAGCACCGGCATCATCTTCGAGCCCGAGACCCCGGTTCCGCTGCTCGAGATGTACACGTCGGGAATCCACTTCCACACCGGTCGCGCCCAGGCGCGCCCGCACATCCCCGCGATCCTCGAGCTGGTGGCCGAGGGTCGCCTGCACCCCGACCTGGTGACCAGCAACGTCGTTGCGTGGGACGACGCGGCCGAGGCCGTTCAGGTACGCGAGCGCAAGCTGATCATCGAGCGCGACTAGTCCTCAGCCGACGCGGCCGAGGTTCTCCGCATGGATCTCGCGCTGCGCCTTTGTGCTCCGGCCCTCGGGAAGCGTGATGCGCTCGTCGCCCCGCTCCAGCGCGTCCAGATAGTCGACGTCCTCGTCGAGCAGCCGCAGCGCGTCGTCGCGCCCGTGGTAGGGGCCATGGCCCGGCACGATCACCTCGGCCTCCTCGACCAAGGGACCCAGGCGGGCCAGGGTCGCGCGGTAGTCGTCGAGCGAGCCCCCCTCCGAGATCCAGGGAATCTCCACCGCCGACAGGTAGTCGCCGATCACGAGCACCCCGAGCGGGCGTGCGAACAGCGCCATCCCGTCAGGCGTGTGTCCCTCCGCAGGATGCAGCTCCAGCTCGATCGAGCCCTCGCCGCTGCCCAGGTCGAGCCGGCCGGGCACGGGCAGGCCCTGCACGGCGCCGAGAGCCAGCGGCCTGGGCCGCTCGACGTAGAACTCGGCGTCGTAGTCGCGCAGCTCGCGCTGGGCCGCGCCCGGCTCACGCTGCAGCCGCTCGACCGACAGCTCCGCCATGCCGAGCGTCAGCCCGGGGTAGGAGAGCCGCCCGAGGAGATGGTCGAAGTCCGCATGCGTGGCCAGCAGGCCGTCGGGCTCGAAGCCGGCGCCGGCGAGGAGGCCGGGAAGGGCATCGAGCTCGTCCGGCAGGTAGGGCGAGTCGATGAGAACGGCCTCGCCCCCGGCGCGCATGGCCACCGCGTTCACCTGCCAGAACGCGCTCGTCACCACGAGCGCGTCCGGGCTGACGGAGACCGCGCGCAAGCGTCCGCCGTCAGGCGGCCTTGAGCAGCTTGCCCGCGTCGCGGAAGGTGCGGACCTCCGCGTCGGGCTTCTTCTGTCCCGACTCGAGCTCCTCGCCGTGGCGGTTGACCCAGATCACGGGGATCTTCTGCTTCAGGCAGGGCTCGACGTCGGTCGGATAGCCGGACGCGATGTGAACCCAGCGCTTCCGGGTCGACTCGATCCGGCGGGCGCACTCCTTGAAGTGGGCCGGATCGGGCTTGTAGGAGCGCACCTGCTGAGCGGTCACCACCAGGTCGAAGTCGGTGCGCAGATGACGCCGGGTGGATCCCAGCAGCTTGTCGTCGATGTTCGAGAGGATCCCGATCTCGTACTTCTTCGAGAAGCGCTCCAGCTGCGCGTTGGTCTCGCGAAAGGCCTGCCAGGCGGGCACGCTGTTGGGCAGGAAGTTCGAGCGTGAGGGCTCGAGATCCCAGCCGAGCTCGCTTGCCACGCGCACGGCGGTGCGGCGCAGAACCTCGGCGTAGAGCTCGTAGGAACCGCGTTGGATCTCGCGCTGAACGTCGATGAAACGCGGGATCATCTCGTCGCGATCGATGGTGAATCCGTCACGGTCGGCCTCCTTCTGGAAGGCGTCGTAAACGCCGCTCTCCCAGTCGATGAGAGTGCCGTAGCAGTCGAACGTGACGAACTTGACTTCCTTGGGTAGAGCCATGAATTCTTTTCGATAGGGTGCTGCGCCGCCCCGGCGCGGGCGCGCACTCTATCTACCACGCATGGATCTCCTCGAATACCAGGGAAAGCAGCTGCTCTTAAAGCACGGGGTGCCCGTTCCCGAGGGGCAGCACGCCGCCTCGGTGCGCGAGGCCGTCGAGGCTGCCGAGGAAATCGGATTCCCCGTGGTGATCAAGGCCCAGGTCCAGATCGGCGGTCGCGGCAAGGCGGGCGGGATCAAGCTCGCCACCAACCGCGACGAGGCCGAGCAGCACGCCGGGGCCATCCTGGGTATGGACATCCGAGGCTTCACCGTGCACGAGATCTACGTCGAGAAGGCGAGTGAGATCGACGAGGAGTACTACGCCGCGATCGTGTTCGACCGCTCGGCCAAGAAGCCGATGGCGATGCTGTCGCGGATGGGCGGCATGGACGTGGAGGAGGTCGCCGACACCGATCCCGAGGCCATGCGCATGCTGCACGTGGATCCGCTGATCGGCTTCCAGGAGTTCCAGGGCCGCCGCCTGGCCTTCGAGTCCGGGATCGCCGCCGACGTGATCCGGCCGGTCGGCGCGATGCTCGCCAAGCTCTACGAGGTCTTCGAGGCCGAGGACGCCACGCTGGTGGAGGTCAACCCGCTGCTGATCAACAAGGCACGCGAGGCGATCGCGCTCGACGCCAAGGTCACGGTCGACGGCAACGCCCTCTTTCGACATTCGGACGTGGCCGAGCTGCGCGACGTCTCGGCCGAGGACGAGCAGGAGCGCATGGCAGCGGAGCGCGGCCTCACCTACGTGAAGCTCGACGGCAACGTCGGAATTCTTGGGAACGGCGCCGGGCTCGTGATGTCCACGCTGGACGTGGTCGCCCAGGCGGGCGGGCGCCCGGCCAACTTCCTCGACGCCGGCGGCGGCTCCAAGGCCGAGGCGATCACCAGCGCGGTGGAGGTCATCCTCTCCGACGACAAGGTCAGCGCCGTCCTCTTCAACATCTTCGGCGGCATCACCCGCTGTGACGAGGTGGCCAAGGGGCTGATCGAGGCCTTCGATCAGATCAAGCCCGAGGTCCCGTTCGTGGTCCGCCTCGACGGCACGAACGACAAGGAGGGCCGCGCGCTGCTGGCCGAGGCCAACCTGCCAAACGTGCACACCGAGGCGACGATGCTCGGCGCCGCGGAGAAGGTCGTGGAGCTGGCCGGGGAGGCAGGGCGCAGCCCTGCCGGTCAAGCGAGGCGTGATGCCGAGCCAGGCGGTCGGAACGCGGGGCCGGAGGCCCCGCGGAGCTAATGTCAATCCTCGTTGACGAGAACACCAAGCTCTGCGTCTCCGGCATCACCGGCCGCGAGGGCACCTTCCACTCGCTGCGCAACCGCGACTACGGCACCAACGTGGTCTCCGGGGTCACGCCGGGCAAGGGCGGCCAGGACGTGGAGGGCATCCCTGTGTTCGACACCTTTCACGACGCGGTGCGCGAGACGGGCGCCAACACGGCCATGGTGTTCGTCCCACCTCGATTTGCGGCCGACTCGATCCTCGAGGCCGAGGACGCGGGCATCGAGCTCGTCATCGCGATCACGGAGGGAATCCCGGCCCATGACGAGCTGCGCGTCTACAACCACCTGCAGCGCGGCAGCTCCCGCCTGATCGGTCCCAACTGCCCGGGCATCCTGTCGCCGGGCAAGGCCAACGTCGGAATCATCCCCGCTCAGTTCTTCAAGCCGGGCAACGTCGGGCTCGTGTCGCGCTCCGGCACGCTGACGTACCAGATCGGCAACGAGCTGGCTCAGTCGGGCTTCGGCAACAGCTCGATCGTCGGCATCGGCGGCGACCCCGTGCCCGGGTCGAGCTTCGTCGACGTGATCGAGCTGTTCGAGGCCGATCCCGAGACCGAGCTGATCGTGATGTGCGGCGAGATCGGCGGCTCGGCCGAGGAGGAGGCCGCCGAGTTCATCGCGGAGCACGTCTCGAAGCCTGTGCTCGCCTACATCGCCGGGTTCACCGCGCCCCCGGGCAAGACGATGGGGCACGCCGGAGCGATCGTCTCGGGCTCGAAGGGCACCGCGGCCGCGAAGGCGGACGCGCTCGAGAGCAAGGGCGTGAAGGTGGGCCGCAATCCCACTCAGGTGGCCGAGATCGCGGTCGAGATCCTCGGCGCGAGGGTCTGAAGGGGAGGCTCAGGCCCGGTAGTGACCGACCCGCGGCTGTCGGCAGTACAGGAGCTCTGGATCACCTACCGCGAGCACGGAACCGAGACGGCCATCCCCCTGCTCCATCCCGACGTCGAGTTCATCGACCACGAGGGCCGGCACTTCCACGGGCACGACGGCGTGCGCGGCTTCTTCGATGCGTTCACCGAGCGCGGTGAGCAGTTCCGCGCCTCGCCCTTCACCTTCGAGCTGCACGAGCCCGACCTGCTGGTGGTGGGACACCGGCGCATCAAGACCGAGGAGGGCACCCAGGGGGACTACCTCTTCTTCGTGCACAGCGTGCGCGACGGCCAGGTGTCACGCATCAGAGCCTGCAACAGCCGCGAGGAGGCGCTGGCGGACATCACCGAGCGGGCGTGAGTGGGCGTCAGCCCGTTCTCTGCCCCTCGTACGCCTCGCTCATCCCGGCCGCAACCGCGCCGACCTCCTCACGCAGGGCGCGGACGTCGCCGGCCAGCCGCTCCTGGTTGGCCGCCTCCGACGACGCGGATACCGACACCAGGTTGCCGCGCACCGTGTCGAGCTCCACCAGCACACGTTCCATCTCGTCGTAGAAGCGCTGGAGCTGGCCCTCCATGCGCCGGAGCACCGCCAGCTGGTTCTCGAGCGCGGCGCTCAGCTCCGCCTTCGCCGGATCGTCGCGCACCTGATCAAGCCGCTGCTCGACCGGAGCCGGCGGACTCTCGGACAGCGCCTCGTAGAGAAGCTGCGCGCGGCGCGCTCCATCCTCCATCGCGCGGATGAAGCGGTCCACCTCCCCGGAGACCTCCTCGTAGGGCAACTCGGCCCGGTCGATCGCATCGCGAATGCGCGCCTCCCGCCTGCGGCCCTCCGCGAGCAGCCGGGCGATCGGCTCGGCGAGCGTGCCGGTATCGAGCCGGCCGGCCTCGAGGGTGGCCCGCCTCTTCTCACGCTCGCGCTCCAGCACCTTGTTGGCCTCGTCCTCGTCGAAGTAGGTGCGGGCAGCGGCGATCCCGTAGACCACCACGCCCACCACGAGCAGCGGGAGCAGCGCGTTGAGAAGCAGCCCCGCGATCACCATCGCGGCCAGCAGGACCACGTTGAACGGGCTGGCGAGCGCGTTGAGCACGAGCGCCTTGTTGAACTCGGACCTGCTGTACGGGCGCAGATCCTCAGCCATCAGAAGAAGCTCGAGATGCTCCGGTAGACCGACTCGATGTCCTCCGTGCTGCCTTCGTAGGCCTGACCGCCCGACGCCTCCGAGATCTGCCGCGAGCGCCTCGGCGGCGCCGGCCGCGCCCGCGCTGTAGGCGATCGTGAACACGCGCACCTGATTGTCGGAGTCGCCCTGGGCCCGGACCGCATCGACCGCCTGCTCTGCATCGGCCGCCGAGTCGGTGTCCTCACCGTCGGTGAGCACGACCACCGCATTTATTCGCTCCGGCGTGGCGTCCGCCCGCACCGTCTCGAAACCGTCGATCGTGGCGTCGTAGACAGCGGTCCCCCCGTCGGCGATCAGGTTGGAAACGGTTTCGCGCAGCCGCCTCCGGTTCTGGCCGAAGGGCTCCACCGGAAGCAGTGGCTGGATCCGGTCGGAGAAGATCGTCAGGCCCACGCTGTCCTGATTGCCGACCTCGCGGAAGAAGGTCTCGAGACCCTTCTTGGCCTGCACCAGCCGGTTCTCGTCCGCCATCGACCCGGAGGTGTCCACCACGAGCAGCACGTTGGCAGGCTTGCGATCCTCGCGCCAGGCGCGCCGGATGCGATCGAGCGTCCGAGGCTCGGGAAGGCCCAGCACGCGTTCGGGCTGCGCCGGATCCACGCCGTTCTCCTTGGACACCGGCGGGACGGGCGCGGTCTCGAGGTCCGCGGGCCGGAAGCCGGAGCGCGCGGCCAGCTCAGGGGTGATCTCCTCGTTCAGGAAGTCGCCGAAGCGCTCGGCTCCCTGGCGCTGGGCGGGACTCACCCACGAGCCGTTGAGCACGATGAAGGGGTTGTCGGAGTAGAAGGTGCCCTCCGGCGGATATAGGGCGATCAGCTTTGGCTGCGGGCCGCGGTTGCGGTTGAACTCGAGCAGCGTGACCTCCTCCATCGCCACCGCGGAGGCGTAGCCCGGGCCCTCCTTGCGCATCTGGTCGGCGATGAACAGCGTGGTGTCGCCGTAGTGGACTATTGAGCGCTCGATGTCGCGGACGATCCGCCGCGCCGCCGAACCCTCGACGTCGCCGACGGTCAGGCCCTCCTTCTTGCCGGTGGCCGCGTAGTACTCCGCGACCACCGCCTCGAGGCCCGACGTGGAGAAATCCGGATTGGTGTGCACCAGCTTGAAGCTCGCCCAGCTCGGGACGCCCGAACTCGGCGAAGCCCTGGTTTGAGCGCGCGAGCCGGATGATCTGCTCGAAGCCGATCTCCTCGTCCGGCCAGCCCAGCGCCCGTGCGAACGGCTCCCACATCGCGATCACCAGGGGCGTGCGAACGATCGACGGGCTCTCCTCGGGTGCCAGCTGCTGGTCGGCCTCGAAGTTGAGGAGGCGCGCCCACAGGGACGAGGCCGGTGACCAGACCACCGGCTCGAGATCGCCCGGCCGCGATGCTCGTCTCGGCCTCTCCGCTCGACACCACCTCGCCTTCCACGAAGACCGGTCTGCCGTTGACCTGCGTGCGCTGCTGGTTGAAGCGCTTGATCAGCGGCACCAGCAGCTTCTCCTTCTCGGGCGAGTAAGCGAACGGGATCCGGACCGCGCCCTCCGGCGCCGCGGGCCCGTCCTGACCGCTGCCGCCGTCGTCTCCGCCGTTTCCGCCCCCGGTGGAGAAGACCGCCACAGCGGCCACCGCGACTACCGCGACGAGAATGATCAGTAACTGGCCACGCTTCATTGAGCTCACCCTAGTTGTAGGTATCGTGGCTGCTCTTGGCCGAGTTGACCAACATCTCCCTGGCGCGTGGCGCTCCCTCGCTCGACATCGTGGCGGTCGACGAGCTCAAGGCAGCCGCCCAGCGGGCGTTCGATCGCGATCCCGGGGGCATGTGCGCGTACGGCACGTCGCCCGGATACCTGGGCCTGCTCGACTGGCTGAGCGAGAAGCACGGAGTCGAGCCGGAGCGGCTGATCGCCACCAACGGCTCGATGCAGGCCGACGCCTTCCTGTTCTCCGTGCTCGTCGAGCCGGGGGACGTGGTGGTGGTCGAGGCGCCCACCTACGACCGGACGCTGCTGGCGCTGCGCAAGATGGGCGCCGAGGTGCTGCCGATCCCGCTCGAGGACGACGGGATCGATGTCGAGGCGCTCGCGGCCGAGCTCGAGCGCGGGGCGCGGCCCAGGCTCGCCCACATCATCCCCAACTTCCAGAACCCCGCCGGCAGCACGCTCTCGCCGGCCAAGCGCCGGCGCCTGCTCGAGCTGGCGAACGAGTACGACTTCACGATCTTCGAGGACGATCCCTACGTCGAGCTTCGCTTCGAGGGTGAGGACCACCCGAGGATGCTGGATATGGAGGGAGGCGAGGAGCGGGTGGTGTACGCCTCGTCGTTCTCGAAGACGGTCTGCCCCGGCATCCGCGTGGGCTACCTGGTCGGCCCGCCGGACGTGATCGCGGATATCCGCAGGGAGGCCACCGAGACCTACATCTCGCCGAACATGGTGGCCCAGGGCATCGTGGCCGAGTTCTGTCGCTCGGGTGCTATCCAGGGCTCGATCGAGACGGTCAAAGCGGCTCTTCGTGAGCGGCGCGACGCCACCGCCGACGCGCTCTCGCGGCACCTGCCCGAGGCCCGCTTCGCTGCGCCGCAGGGCGGCTATTTCCTCTGGGTCGACCTGCCTGAGGGCACCGACGTGGCCTCGCTGTTCGAGCGGTCCAAGGAGCGCGGGGTCGTGTTCGTCAAGGGCACCGACTTCCTGCTCGAGGGGGGCGAGAGCTCGCTGCGCATCGCATACTCCGCGGTGCCACCGGACCAGATCGAGGAGGGCATCGCGCGCGTGGCGGATGCCTACCGCGAACTGGCCGGTGCCGTTGCGTGATCGAACTCGCGCGGGCGCGTGACGTAACCGGGCTGTTTCGCGACACCTTCCGCGTCTTCTTCCGCCACGCCTGGGTGTTCATCGCGCTGTCCGCGGCGGTAGTGCTGCCCGTGCACCTGGTGGTGGAGGGCATCGGGCTGGAGATGCTCACGGGCTCCTACGACGACTCCCCCGGTCTCGCGGAAATGGCGGTGCCGACGCTGGTCGACTTTCTCGTCGTGTCGCCGATCATCACGGCGATCTGCATCCACGCGCTTCGCTCGATCGCCGCAGGCCGCTCGCCGAGCGCGAGTCAGGCCCTCGTTTCGGGCTTCGAGGCCTTCACGCCACTGTTCTTCGCGGTGCTTCTGGCCGCGCTAGGCATCGCGGCCGGCTTTGTCCTGCTGGTGGCGCCAGGCATCTACCTGTTCGTGCGCTGGTTCTTCGTCCCCCAGGCCGTGGTGATCGAGAACGCCCGCGGGTGGCAGGCCCTGGTCCGCTCCAGCGAGGTGGTGCAGGGCTTTTGGTGGCGCACGCTCGGGCTGGTGATCCTCATCAACATCGCCGCGGCGCTGCCGGCATTGGTGCTGGCCGCGCCCTTCGCCTCGATCGCCAACAGCACCGGGGACGCGATCTGGGCACTCGTGGGAACGGTCCTGGCGGCATCGGTGACAGCGCCCGTGGCGGCGCTGTTCTCGACCTTCCTCTACTACGACCTGCTGGCCCGCCGCCTGGGACGCGTGCAGTAGCCGGCGAGCACCCGTGCGTGCGAGAGGACGGGGTCGAGCGAAGCGGTGTCGCGATCCGCGTACAGCTCGAGCAGGTAGCGCTGCTCCTCGTCGATGACGGCGACGGCGAGCACGGCGTCGTAGCCGAGCTCGTCGAGCACAGCCAGTTCCGCGGGGTCGGAGCCCGGCACGTCGTGACCGGCTATGAACGCATCGCCGTTTCGGAGAGCGCGGGCGGTGGCGGGAAAGTCGGCCAGCGGGTAGACCTCGTCCGCGGCGGCATCGACGACGCGCACCCCCGAATGCGGGTCGAGCACGCTCTCGACACCGCTGACGGTCCGCAGTCCCACCCCGTCCTCGGTCGTCGCCGAGATCGACCAGGCTGCGGCGTCGAGGGTGCGCGAGAGCTCATGCGCCAGCAGCTCGAGTGCGGCAAGCGTTCCCTGCGGCCGGTGCTCGTCGAGCACCGCCACGACCCGGGGCACCAGGTCGTCGATTTCCCGCCGGCCGTGCGACCGCTGTGTCCGCGTGCGCGGCAGCGGAGCGGGCAGCTCGGGCTGCTCATGCTGTTCGGCCAGCCGCAGGCGCAGCCGGCCGGGCCCCTGGGCCTTGGCTTCCAGCAAGGCAGCGTCGGCCGCGGCCATCAGTTCACCTTGCGCGGCCCCCGTAGCCCCGCTGCACGCGGCTCCCCAGCAGACGCTCACCTGCTCGCCCACGTCGGCGGCAATGCGACGGCTCGCCGCGCGCGCGAAACGCTCGGCGGCCGACAGCGGGGAGCCGGGCAGCAGCACGCAGAACTCGTCGCCGCCCGCGCGGGCCACGAGCGACCTCGGGAAGGCGGCCGCCGTTACGGTGAGCGCGCCGGCCACGCCACGCAGGAGTGCGTCGCCGGCGGGGTGGCCCTCGCGGTCGTTGAC
Source organism: uncultured Thermoleophilaceae bacterium (assembly GCA_963733655.1). GTDB lineage: Bacteria > Actinomycetota > Thermoleophilia > Solirubrobacterales > Thermoleophilaceae > JACVRW01. The sequence continues at coordinate 34,368 of CAVTEX010000004.1, read as the reverse complement.
CTCCTTGAGGCCGTCCACGTCGCAGGCCAACAGGGTCATGTTCTCTGCGCCGGCTTCGGCCAGGCGCTCGTCGAGCAGCCGGCGGTTGGCCAGCCGGGTGAGAGGGTCCTCGTAGGCGAAGCGCGTGACGCGCCCGAACTGCTCGGCGCGGCCAATGGCCTGCGACACCTGCTCGGCGATCGCCTGTAGCAGCCGGACGTCGCGCTCGCCGAAACGCCGGCCGCCGCGGCCGGTTGCGTACAGCTCGCCCCACGTCACGGACTCGTAGATCACGGGCACGGCGAGCTCACTCTCCTTGCCCAGCCGATGCAGGAAGGCCGCCGCGGCGGGATCAGTCTGCGGATCGTCGACGGCTGACACGTAGGGCTCTCCACGCCGCAGCAGCTCGATGACCTCGGGGAACTCGGAGACCGGGTACTCCTCGGCCTCCGGCCAGCGCTCTTCGTCCGGCCCGAGCTCGCCGACGTTGATCATCGTCGTGAGGACGTCCCTGTCCCGCTGCCAGCGGCTGATCGAAAACGAGGCCGCATCGAGGGCCTTCAGCGTCTCCTCGGCAACCACCTCGAGTACATCCTCGACACGATGGGCGCCCAGGGCCGCCTGGCCGATGCGCAGCACCGCGCGCAGCGCGGCCAGATCATTGCCCGACTCGAGCAGGTCCAGCACAGCGAACTCGCGCGCGCGAGCTTCATCCGCTGTCTGCCGATAGCGCTCTTCAGACCTCACCACTACACCCCTGCGCCAGGATCAGGCGCTTGGATGACGTCCTTATTGATCGGATGGATGCGGCCGGGACTTGACCGCGGAACGATTTGGGCTCAGCGCCCGTAGCGCTCCTTGCCCAGGACCAGCTGGTCGGGCAGCGCCACCCGGGGCGGCGGCGACGGGTCCGCCACCACCGAAACCGTTTCCGCGACGCTGCGGGTGACGGAGTGGGCGGTGCCCGCGGCGTCGAGTTGAATCTCGTCGTCGCCCGCGTCCGTCAGGGTGGCCTCGAGACCGGGATGCAGACCGCTGTCCTTGAGGTAGTGCAACAGGTCCTCGGCCTCGTTCTCGAAGCGCAGCACGCGCACCTTCGCTCCCTCCTCGACGTCGGCGAGCGGTACCCCCTGCTCACGCTCGCCCTCGAAGATCGGGTGGCCGTGGGGACACGTCTTGGCGTCTCCGATGGCCCGCAGCATGCGCTCCTCGACCACCGGCGACATCCAATGCTCGAGCCGCTCGGCCTCCTCGTGAACCTGATCCCAAGGGATGTCGAAAACGTCGGTGAGAAAACGCTCGATGAGCCGGTGCCGGCGGACGATCTGGGTGGCCTGCTCGCGCCCCGAGTCGGTGAACTCGAGTGTCTTGTCCGTGGCCCGCGTGACGTAGCCGTCGGCCTCGAGCCGGCCGATCATCTCGTGCACCGTCGGAGCGGAGACCTGCATCGCCCGGGCGATGTTGGCGCCGGTGATCGGCAGTCCCGCCTCTTTGAGCCAGTAGATGATCTGGAGGTACTCCTCCTCGGCGACGGTCACCTGCGCTTCGGACATGCCGAGATCCTACTGCCGGGGACTGGCATGCTCCCGCCAATGCTCGCCGGCCGCGACGACCGGATTGACGAGCACGCCGACGCCCTGCACCGACGCCACCACCTCGTCGCCGGGATGCAGGCTTCGCGGCGGGTCCATGAACTCGCCGCAGCCCCATGGCGTCCCGGTGAGAATGACGTCGCCCGGCTCGAGGGTGAACGAGGCGGAGCAGAATTCGATGAGCTCGCGTACCCCGAACACCATCTCGCTGGTGGAGGACTTCTGCATCACCTCGCCGTTGACCCGTGTCTCCAGCTCGAGCTGCTGGGGATCCGGCACCTCGTCCGCTGTCACCACCAGCGGGCCCAGCGGGCAAAAGCCGTCGAAGCTCTTGCCGCGCGTCCACTGTCCGTCGGCGAACTGAACGTCGCGTGCCGACACGTCGTTGGCCACCGTGTAGCCGAACACGAAGTCGAGCGCCTCGTCGCGGCTGACCCGCCGTGCCCGGCGGCCGATCACCACCGCCAGCTCGACCTCCCAGTCCACCCGCTCGGTCAGCGTGGGATCGATCGGAATCGGGCTGCCCGGCCCTATCACGCTCGACGGGAACTTCGCGAAGACGAGCGGCCGCTCAGGCATATCCATCCCGGTCTCGCGCACGTGGTCCCGGTAGTTGAGGCCGATGGCGACGACCTTGCCCGGACGCAGTGGCGCCGCGAGAGCGGACCGATCGACCGCCGCCCCGGCCGCCTCTCCATCGAGCAGCTCGGGGCTCTCGATGAGCGCGCGTAGCCTCACTCCCTCGGGGGCAGCGAGCCGAAGCTCGCCCTCGTGCTCGACCACAACGCGCTCGCGGCCGCTGACCGTCGCGGTTCCGAACCTCATAATGCCGGATCATATGTTCGACCTCTCAGGGCCCTCCGGGTGAGCGGACTGGTCACCGAGGCTGCGGTGCTGCGCGAGTTCCGGGCTCCGCAGACGATCGAGGAGCTGGATGTGAGGCCGCCCGGTGCGGGCGAGGCGCTGGTCCGCATCACGGCTGCCGGGGTCTGCCACAGCGATGTTGGGCAGGCGGACGGCGAATGGGATTACCCGCTGCCGGCGGTGCTCGGGCACGAGGGCGCAGGTGTGGTCGAGGAGGTGGGACCCGGGGTGGCCACCCCCGTGGGCGCGCGTGTCCTGCTGAGCCTCGCCCCGGGCTGTGGGCGCTGCCGCCATTGCCTCCTGGGCCGTCCCATCCTCTGCCAGGACTCGCTCGACGCGATGGCGGACGGACGGCTCACCACGGGTGCTTCGCCGCTCAGCTCCGGAGGACGACCCGTGAGCTCCTACTCCCTGATCGCCTGCTTCGCCCGCCATGCTGTGGTGGCCGAGCGCAGCCTCATCCCCTTGCCCGACGACGTGCCGGACGAGGTCGGCGCGCTCGTGGGCTGCGCGGTGCTGACCGGCGTGGGGGCGGCCATCGAGAGCATCGACGTCCCGGCAGGCAGTCTCGGTGCAGTGATCGGCGCCGGCGGCGTAGGGGTCAACGCGATCCAGGGAGCAAGGGCACGCGGCGCTACCGGGGTGCTCGCTATCGACCCTTCGGCGCAGCGGCGGCAGTGGGCGGAGCGCTTCGGCGCCACCGAGGTGCTCGACTCCGGTGACGAGCGCGCCATCGCCGGCCTCCGCGCCCACGCTGCGCGCGAGGGCTTCGACTGGTCGATCGTCACGGTGGGCAACACGGCCGCCATCAAGCTCGGCGTCGATCTGCTTCGACCGGGCGGCACCGCCGCGATCGTGGGTCTCACTCCGCAGGGCCAGCCCGTGCCTGTGGACATGCTCGACCTCGTGACGTTCGAGCGCCGCGTAGTCGGTTCGGCGTACGGCACCCTCAGCCCGCCCCTGCTCGTTCCACGCATCCTCGACCTCTATCGGGCGGGAGCCCTCCAGCTCGATGAGCTGGTGGGCGACCGCTTCGCGCTCGAGGAGATCAACAGCGCCTTCGACACCGCGCGCGCGGCACGAGGGATGCGCTCGGTGCTTCGTCTCGATGGCTGACCGCCCCGGCGTCTGCCGGATAGCCGACGTCCGAGCCACGGTGCTACGGGCCCAGCTCGATCCCGAGGATCTGGACAGCTCGTCGGAGACGCTCCTCCTGGAGGTTGAAGACGAGGAGGGGCGAGTCGGCATTGGTGAAGCCGACACGGCCTCGCGCGCGGGCAAGGCAGTGGTCGAGATGGAGGACGTGCATCGCTGGAACTCGTCACTGCGGGGCGCGCTGATCGGGGCCGACCCTTTCGCCACGGCCGCGCTGTGGGACGAGATGGCGGTGCGGACTTCCTACACGGGGCCTTCAGGCATCGCCCATCACACCCTCGCGGGTCTCGACATCGCGGTGCACGACCTGGCCGCGCGGCAGCTCGGGCGGCCGCTGTACGAGCTTCTCGGCGGAGCACGGCGCGAGCACCTGACTCCGTACGCGACCGTCTATCCGGGGGCCGCAGGCTCGCGATCTCTCGGAGAGCTGATGGACTCCACCTGCCGGCTCCTGGCGCAAGCCGTGGCTGCCGGCTTCGGGGCGGTCAAGATGGAGCTGATCTTCGAGGACGCTGCCACGGACAGGCAGCTGGCCGACTGCATCCGCACCGGGCGCGAGACCGTCGGCGACGACGTCGAGCTACTCGTTGACTTCGGCTACCGCTGGACCCACTGGCGCGACGCCCTGGCCGTGCTGCGCCGGGTCGAGGACTGCCGGCTCTGGCTCGTGGAGGCCGCACTCACGGACGGTGCCCTGGCCGGGCACGCACGGCTGGCCGCGGCCACCGAGCCCCGCATCGGCGGCGCCGAGCTGGCCTCGACGCTGGCCGAATGCCTGGCCTGGCTCGAAATCGGCCAGGTCGACGTGCTCCAGCCGGACGTGGCCAGGGCCGGTGGCTTCACCGAGATGCGCCGGATCACGGAGCTCGCCGCCACTCGCGGAGTAGAGGTGGTGCCCCACTGCTGGAAGACCGGCATAGATGCCGCCGCCACGCGCCACCTGCAGGCCGCCAGCCCCAACGTGCCGATGGTGGAGATGCTCACGCCCGAGCTCTTCGACTCTCCGCTGCGCCGCGAGCTCGTCCGGGGCGAGCCGGCTGTCGAGAACGGGCGCCTGCCGCTGCCCGAGGGGCCCGGACTGGGGGTCGAGCTCGTTCCCGAGGCGGTGGAGCGCTACCGCGAGTAGCCGTCAGAAGGTCGCCGTCAACCCGCCGTCGATCGTGATCGTCTGGCCGGCCACGTAGGTGTTGCCCGGGCCGGCGAGCCAGAGGACCAGCGCGGCCACCTCGTCGGTCGTGGCGCTGCGGCCAAGGGGCAGACGACCCTCCTCGATGTACGTGCGCCGCAGGGGCTCGGTCTCGAGCACATCCTCCACCTCGCCGGCCCGCGACATGCGGGTGGCCACGAAGCCCGGCGCCACGGCGTTTACCAGAACGCCGCTCGGCGCGAGCTCGATTCCCAGGGTCCGTGTGGCGCCGGCGAGACCCGCCTTGGAGGTGTCGTAGCTCAGCGCCTCGCGCGCCGATACCCGAGCGTGCACCGAGGTGATGTTGACAATCCGGCCGTAGCCCCGTTCGGCCATCCCGGCGGCAGCGGCCGCGGCGAGCAGCACGGGAGCCTTTAGGTTCACCGCGAGGGTTTGCTCCAGCGCCTCCGGTGAGAGGGCGCTGATCGGGGTGGGCTGGAAGATCCCGGCTACGTTGATCAGCGCGTCGAGCGGGCCAACCCGCCCCTCGGCTTGTGCGAGCAGAGCGGGCAGGGCGTCCAGCTCGGAGAGGTCGGCCACGATGGCCACGCCGCCGTCGGGCGGGTCGGCCGGCTCCCGGTCGACCGCACACACCCGCGCACCCGCGGCCGCGAGTCGCGCCGCGGTAGCCAGGCCGATGCCGTTTGCCGCGCCGGTCACCAGCACGCCTCGTCCATCACGCATCGACGGATCCTCCCTCTTCCCAAGCGGCGGCGGCAAGCAGGAGCGGACCCTGGCCCCAGGGCACCACGGCGCCCAGCGGGACGTGGTCGTAGTGGAACGGGGCCGTGCCGGCCCAGACGTTCGCCGACACGCCCTGCAGCACGCCGTCCCCGCCGACCCGGGCCACGGTGTGGCCCCAGGCGCGCCGTGCCCAGGGGAGCTGCTCCGTGCCGAGCAGTCCCTTTCCGACCGCGAGCGGCACACCCGCCGCGACGAAGGCTGCCGTGGAGGTCTCGTCGCCAGACTCGGGCCGCCCGATGACCGCGGCGAAGCCTCCGTCCTCGCGCTGCCCGGTCCGGAGAGCGGCGACCAGCCGCTCGAGGGCATCAACCAGGCGGGGGCGATACCGATGCTCGGCCGGCAGGGCCTCGAGCACGTCCACGAGGCCGAGCAGCGCCCAGCCCTGACCCCGACCCCAGCCGAGGCCGAAGCGCTGGTCGGCGCGCTCGAGGTAGAAGTGCCAGAACAGCCCCGACTCGTCCTGCAGCACCTCGATCAGAGCGGCGGCCTGGGCGGCGCCCGCGTCGACCAGATCCACGTTGCGGGTCAGCTGCCCGAGACGCACCAGAAAGGGCGGATCGAAGTGCAGAGGATCGACGAACACGCCCGGGCCCGGGTCCTCCAGGAGTCGCCGGCCGGCCGCATCCAGCGGGCCGCCGCCGAAGGGCTCCCGAAGCGGCGCCCGCTCGAAGGGAAGCGCCACCCCGCGCAGCGTGCGCCGCGAGCTGAGGTGCGCGGCCGCATCGAGCGCTGCCTCCACGAGCAGGCGATCGTCGTGGCCCTCGGCCACCTGGCACAGCACCTTGCCGGGAAGGGTGTTGTCGATCTCCGAGAAGGGCCTGCGCCGCGCCGCCCAGCCGCGCAGCAGCCCGTGCACCCAGGCCTCGTAGCGCGGCTCACCGAGCAACAGGCCGGCGCGCAGTAGCCCCTCGAGCCCGGTGGACTCGCCGTAGTGCCATACGCGAAACGGATAGCCGAGCAACCACCCGGCCGCGGCGCGCACGCGCTCCGCCGGCAGCCGCTCGGCCGGCGCGCTCACGATGGCGCGGTGTCCTCGCTCAGCCAGCGGCCATCCCGGCTCGTGCCCGAGCGCCGCCTGTGCGCGCCCGCGAGATAGCCGGCGCTCAGTTCGAGCCCATGGCCCGCGCCCGGGGCGGGCCGCGCGGCTCCGCCCGTCAGCTCGGGCACGCCGACGGCGATCTCGCCGTAGAGATCTCTCGCGTACGCCCGGACGGTCTCCTGAATCACCGCGTTCGGGAGATGCAGGGCGGTGTGCACCGCCGCGCCCCAGCAGACCGGCCCGGCGCAATCGTGCAGGATCACCCCGAGCCCGCGAGCCTCGGCGTAGGCGGCGATGCGCAGCGCCTCCGAGATGCCTCCCACCCACCCCAGGTCCATGCGCACCAGCGTCACCCCGCCCCGCTCGATCATGTCGACGTAGCTCGGCAGCCCGCAGCGGTAGTCATAGCCGGCCAGAGGCATCGTGAGCGTGCGCGCGAGCCGGCCGAGCGAATCGAGCGCGGAGATGCGCAGCGGATCCTCGAGCCACATGAGATCGAAGGGCGTGAGCGCGCGGGCGATCTGCAGCGCGGGGGCCAGCGTCCACATGCTCGCCAGGTCGACGGACAGGTCGAGCTCGGCACCCACCGCATCGCGCACCGCCGCGAAGGGCTCGAGGTTTTCCGCCAGCTGGGCGGGGCTGATCGACAGCCCGCGGGTCTCCTTGGCCAGCCGGACAAACGGGAACAGCTTCAGGGCCGTGAAGCCCTCGCCCACCAGCTCCCGGGCCAGCTCGCCCGGCCGCTCCAGCGAGGCCGTCCAGTCCCGGTACCGGCTCTCTCGCGACCCGCCGAGGCCCCAGTCGTCGCCCGCGGCCCGTTCGTGGGGCTGGGCGTCGCGCGGCGGCAGATGGTCGGGATCCACTGCGGTGACGTAGACGCGGATCGCCTCGCGCACCGGTCCGCCCAGGGCCTCGGACAGAGGCAGGCCGAGCATCCGGGAGCGCAGGTCCCAGGCCGCGAGGTCGATGGCCGAGCAGGCGCCTGAGTCGACCGAGATGCTGCCGCTGTGCGGCCGCCGGCCGTCGGCGAAGGCGCCGATGCGCTGCCACAGCTCGGCCAGGTTGCCGGCGGGCGCTCCTACCACACGCGGCGCGAGCTCGCCGTGCACGTAGGCCTCCACCGCGGCGGAGTGATGGAAGGTCTCGCCCAAGCCGGTGAGCCCGTCCGGGCCGTGCAGGAGCACGTGGGTCAGGTGCGGGAAGTCGGGGTGGCGCACGGTTTCCACCGCCTCGATGCGGCCTGTGAGCGGCCCGCTCATGTCAGGCGGGGCGCACGCTCATCGTCCAGGACAGCTCGTCCCCGTCAGCCAGCCGCACCGCCTGGCCGGCCTCGAGCGCCGCGCTCAGGCCGAGCAGGTGCGGCACGGAACAGGGCTCGATGCAGAGCAGCTCGGTCGCGTTGCGCCACATACCGTCCGAGGCGCGCGCCTCGTGCCACACCAGCAGGTGGGGCAGGACGCCGGCCGACCAGCTGATCTCCACCGCCTGTTCCCGAGCGCTGTTGCGCACTACCGCACGACCCTCCGGCACGTCGCGTACCACGTAGACGCGGCCTCGTTGCTGCGCGAGCTCCCAGCGGTCGCCGCGCTCGGCTCCTCCCCCCGCGAGCCGGATCTGCGGCCACTCCGGGGCGTCGGCCGGCGGCTGGACGGGCCCTAGCTCTGCGTCGAGCTCCGACGCCGCCCCGGACGGCAGATCGATCTCCACCCCGGGCTCGATCAGCTCGAGCCCGAGGGCGAGATGCTCGAGGGCGATCAGCGGCGCGCCGTCGGCGAGGGCCATGACGGTCGTGGTGATCGACAGCCCCCCGCCGGTGGCCTCGACGCGACGCTCGGCCTCGAGGCCATGCCCTTCCCAGCTACAGCGGCACGCCGCGGCTTCCACGTCCACGACCGTCCACGGGTCGTTGGACGCGCGCCCGTGGAAGCCGTGCTCCGTGCCGTCCACCCGGCAGGCGGCGCCGGCGTTGGGGAGGCAGCCCTGCCAGCCGCCGCGCCAGGACGCCGTCCAGGGCTCCTCGGCGAGGTCGCCCGGTCGGGGCGGCTCGGCGCCGAACGGGGGCCGGCCCAGCAGCTGGCGCCCGCTGCCAAGGTCGACCAGGTCGAGAACCTCGGCGCCGTGTGCCGGGTCGACTCGGGCAAGCACGTCCTCCGAGCGAAGAACCAGCATCGCTCAGGCCGGCGCGCGCGCTGAGGCCGAGGCGGTCGCCAGGCTCTCGCCGCTGTCGGGATCGAAGAAGTAGAGCCGGTCGGTGCGCACGGCGAGCTCGAGCGTCTGGCCCGGCGCGATGGGCGGCCGGCCGGCGAGCCGCACCGTGAATTGCGTCCGGTCGTCCTCGGCCAGGAGCTGATCGTCGTCAGCGGCCTGCGCATCCGCGGCGGCCCTCGTGGCCTCGGTGTTCACACGAGGAGCGTCGAGCGCGAAGATCACGTTGCTCTCCGACCCAAGTCGCTCCACCACCAGGGCTTCGACCTGGATACGCGCCAGCCCCGGCTCGGCGCCCGGCAGCTCCATGTCAGCTGGGGCGCAGGCCCACGATCAATCGCCGCTCCTGGCCGGCGAGCGGCGAGCGCTCCGGCAGCGGAAGCGCGTGGCCCGCGAACGACACGGCGCCGGCCCGGACCTCACCCGCCACGAGGTTCATCGCTGGCGAGCCGATGAAGGCGGCCACGAACAGGTTCACCGGGTGGTCGTAGAGCTCCTCCGGAGGGCCGCACTGCTGGAGCAGGCCGTCGCGGAGCACGGCCACGCGCTGGCCGAGGGTCATCGCCTCCACCTGGTCGTGGGTCACGTAGATCGTGGTCACGCCGAGACGCTCGTGCAGCCGTGCGAGTTCCGCTCGCATGGCCACACGCAGCTTGGCGTCGAGGTTTGAGAGCGGCTCATCCATCAGAAAGGCGGCCGGTTCCCGGACCATCGCCCTGCCCATCGCCACCCGCTGGCGCTGGCCGCCGGAGAGCGCCGCCGGTTTGCGGTCCATCAGCTGCTCCAGGCCCAGGATCCGGGCAACCTCCTCCACCCGCCGGTCACGCTCGGCTGCGGGGACGCGACGCAATCGCAATGCGAAGCCGAGATTGCGGCGCACAGTCATGTGTGGGTAGAGGGCGTAGTTCTGGAAGACCATCGCGATGTCGCGGTCGCGCTCGAGCACGTTGGTCACGTCCTGGCCACCGAGCCGGATCGTCCCGGAGCTGACCTCCTCGAGACCGGCGATCAGCCTCAGAAGGGTGGACTTCCCGCAGCCGGAAGGGCCGACGAGGACCATGAACTCTCCGTCGGCGATGTCCAGCTCCACCGCGTCGACGGCACGCACTCCGCCGTCGAAGAGCTTCGTTACTCCCTGGAGCTGGACGCCCGCCATCAGCCCCGGGGGCGTAGCAGAATCTTCGCCGCGCCGTCGGGTGAGTCGGCCAGGCGGGAGAAGGCCGCGAGGCCCTCATCGAGCGGCATGACCTCGAGCCAGTCGGTGGCGAGGCCGCCTCCCGCGAGCTGAGACAACGCCTCGGCGAACTCGGCTCGCGTGTAGGCGAAGTGCCCGCGCACACGCAGGCTGCGCCGCACGAGATCTGCCACCGGCATGCCGCCGTCGCCCTGGGCCAAGCCCACGATCACGATCTCCCCTCCGGTCCGCGTGCCGGCGATGGCCGCCCTCCAGGTCGGCTCGGCGCCGACAGCATCGATCGCCAAGTCCGCGTCGACTCCGTCGACCTCCCCCGCGTCGTCGAGTACGCGGACGGCACCGAGCCGCTCTGCGCACGCGCGCCTAGCCTCGACGGGCTCGACGGCCACGACCTCGGCACCTTGCTCCGTCGCGAGATGCACGCTGAGCAGGCCGATGGGGCCACAGCCGATGACCAGGACGCGGCTGCCCGGAGCCAGACTGGCCGGAGCGAGCGCCGACACGCAGACCGCGAGGGGTTCGACGAGAGCGGCAAGCGAGTCGCTCAGGCCATGCGGTACCTCGAGCAGGGCCTTGCGCGGTACGACCACGCGATCGGCGAACACGCCTGGACGGTGCAGTCCGAGCAGCTGACGCCGCGCGCAGAGGTTCTCCCTGCCGGCGAGGCAGTGCTCGCACTCGCCGCAGACGGTGAGGGGGAAGACGGAATATCGCCCCGGAAGGTCGGGCACCGTGCCCACAACCTCGTGTCCGAGCACGAGCGGCGGCCGGCGCGGGCCATGGTGGCCCTTGAACGGATGGAGGTCGGACCCGCAGATGCCCGCGAGGCCGACATCGAGCACCACCTCGCCGTCCCGTGGCACGGGCTCCGGTACATCCTCGACCGCCAGCCGACGGCCTCCGTGCCAAACGAGCGCTTGCATCGTCACCTCAGATTGACGTGGGCCCGACGGGTGTGCGAGCATAGCAGCGGTCCGATTGTCGAATCGCGATTCCGATAATCGGAACGGCCACCGGAGCCACTAAGGAGTGAAGATGTCCTTGAAGCGGACCCTTGTCGCCCTGCTCGTCGTCGCGATCGCCGTGTTCGCCGGCGCCTGTGGAGGCGACGACGACGATGCGGACTCGGGCTCCAGCTCGTCAGGAGAGACCGCCAAGGCCAAGCCCGGAACGCTCGAGCTCTGGGTGGGTGGAAACTTCGCCGGCGCGACGCCGGGCACCCCCTACCGCGAATGGCTCGACTCGCAGATCGATCGCTTCAAGGCGGAGAACAAGGGCTCGGACGTGAACATCACGCTGTTGTCGACGGACAACGAACAGGTCGCCGCCAAGCTTCAGGCTGCGTTCCAGGCTCAGCGGGCGCCGGACATGATGCTCTTCTACTCCGGCGGCTACACGACGCCGTACGAGAACCAGCTGCTCGAGTTGAACCCGTACTTCGACAAGACGCCCGGCTTCTTCGACTCCCTTTCGGGAATGGACCTGTCCTGCAAGGACCTGGACTGCGACGGGGGCAACAACACGATCATCGCGGTACCGCAGGACTTCGGAACCTATGCCCTCTTCTACAACAAGGCGATGTTCAAGAAGGCCGGCGTCGAGGCGCCCCTGGCCACCTGGGACGACCTCGAAAGCGCCTGCGATGCGCTCAAGAAGTCGGGCGTCACGCCCATCACGTTCGGCGACCGCGACGGCTACTCGACCGACAATTGGGTCACGCTCATGTACGGGTCCTACTTCGACGAGGGCGACGTGGCCCGCGTCAACGACGGAGACCTGCCCTATGCCGATCCCAAGCTCGTCGACCCGCTTCAACAGCTGGTGGACCTTCGATGAGCAGGGCTGCCTCAACAAGGACGCTTCAACTCGCGAGAACTTCGACGCCAACTCCGACTTCACGTCGGGGAAGAGCGCGATGGTCCTGATGTACCCGGCGGTGATTCCGGACTTCAAGAAGAAGCTCGGCAAGGACCTGGGCATCATGCCCATTCCCCAGGCCGCGGACGGTCCGCTGGCCGGTCGCTCGGTGGGCAACGCCTTCTACAACTACGTGGTCACCAAGCAGTCCGAGAACCCCGGTCTCGCCTGGGAGTTCATCAAGGTGGCGAGCGACAAGACCGCCGCGGGTGAGCTGCTCACGATCCTCGGCACGCCTCCCGCGCTCAAGGGCGTCGATGAGAGCCTGGTCGAGGATGAGTACGTCCAATTCTTCGTTGACGCGTCGCAGGACCCGGCGATGCCGGTGCTCGACAGCGTCATTCCGGTTCCCGTGGCCCTGACGTTCTACAAGGAGCTGCAGCAGGCGCTCTCGGGTAAGAAGACTCCGGAGGAGGCGATGCAGTCGATGGACGAGCAGCTTCCGACTCTCGAGTAGCCGGGCGTGGCCAACCGCGACCGGGTCTGGGGGGTCCTGTACGTCCTTCCCGCGCTGGCCCTCGTGCTGGCCTTCATCGCCTATCCGCTGGCCAGCGTCGTCTATCACGCCTTCACGGAATGGGACGGAATCGCGGCGCCGGAATGGGTCGGCTTCGCCAACTTCACCGAGCTCGTAGACGATCCCGTCTTCAGGACGTCGCTGCGCAACAACGCCCTGTTCGCGCTGTCGGTACCGATCCAGGTGGTGGTGCCGATGATGCTCGCCTGGTTGATACACGAGCGCATCCCGGGGTGGCGATTCTTCCGTTCGACCTTCTTCCTCCCCGCGGTGATCTCGACCGTGGTGGTCGGTCTGGTCGCCCAGGTGGTGTTTCGCCTCAACGGCCCGCTCAACTCGCTGCTGGGCACGGTCGGGCTCGAGAGCCTCCAGCGGGATTGGCTCGGCAGCGCGGGCACGTCGATTCCGGCCGTGCTGCTCGTGCTGGTGTGGGCGAACTTCGGCTACAACACGCTCATTTATCTGGCGGGAATGAGCGCGCTCGATCCGTCACTGACCGAGGCCGCGCGCATGGACGGAGCGCGCCCAACCCGAATCCTCTTCTCCGTCGTTGCACCCAACCTCAAGCGCGTGATGGAGCTGGTGCTCGTCACCAGCACCGTTACGGCGTTCGCGTTCATGTTCGCCTACATCTTCGTGATCACGAACGGGGCGCCGGGCTTCGACACCTACGTCACCGAGTTCATGATCTACAAGGAGGCGTTCGCGCTCGGCAACAGCGGCTACGCGTGCGCGATCGGCGTCGTGCTCACCCTCATCGCGGCGTCGATTGGGGCGCTCCAGATCCGCATATTGACGAGGGGTGACGCGTGAGCCGGCGCGAGGGATGGAAGCGCACGCCGGTCGTGCTCGGCATGGCGCTGATCTCGGCCTCCGCGCTGTTTCCCCTCTACTTCATGGCGTCGAACGCCTTTCGCAGCAATGCCGACTACGACGACTCGAAGGTGGGGCTCCCCACCGTCTTCTCGTTCGACACGCTCCAGCGCGCCTGGGAAGGGGCGAGCATCCCGACCTACATGCGCAACTCGCTCGTCGTGGTGGCAGGCACGGTGCTGCTCTCAATCGTGGTCGCGTCGATGGCCGGCTACTCGTTCTCCAAGCTGCGCTGGCGCCCTCGCTCGGCCGTGTATCTCTTCGTGCTTGCTTGGATCGCCGTGCCCCCGTTGATCCTGCTCGTTCCCCTGTACGTCGAGATGGTGGATCTCGGGTTGTTCGACACACCGTGGTCGGTGATCCTCATCTACAGCGCGGTGAACCTGCCCTTCAACACCTATTTGATGACCGCCTACTTCCGAAGCGTTCCCGACGAGCTTGTCGATGCGGCGCGGTTGGACGGGGCCAATCCGCACGGCGTGTTCTTCAGGGTGATGCTGCCTCTCGCACGGCCGGCGCTCGCGACGCTCGTGATCTTCAACTTCCTGTGGGCGTGGAACGAGTTCATCTTCGCGCTGCTTCTCCTGCCGAGCGAGAGCACCAAGACGCTGACCGTCGGGGTGCTGCAGCTCCAGGGACGCTTCAACCTGGACCCGACCGCTCTGATGGCGGGGCTGTTCATCTCCACGCTGCCGGTGATCGGGGTCTACCTCATCTTCCAGCGCCACCTGGTCCGGGCGGTCGCCGCGGGAATCGGACGGTAGGGATGGGCGCGGAGACGGCGCCACGACCCTGACTGGCGCGGACCGGGTTCTCGACACGCTCAAGAAGCTGGCCGGGCACTCGTCGGGCGTTTCGCTCGAGGCCCTCTCGCGTGAGCTGGGCGCTCCCAAGTCGAGCATCCACCGCGCTCTGGCCGCGCTGCGTCGCGCCGGCTTTGCCGATCAGGACGAGCGCGGGCGGTACCGGCTGGGCAGCGAGCTCGTCCGAATCGCATTCGACTACCACGAGCGCCGCGACGAGGTCGACCTGGTCCGGCCGCGTGCTCCAGACCCTCTCGGACTGGTTGTCGGAGACCGCGCACTACGCCCAGCTCGAGGGTGCCGAGGTCGTGTATCTCGCGAAGATCCAGCCGACAGACCAGGCCATCACGATGAGCTCGAGCATCGGCGGGCGCAACCCCGCCCACTCCACCGGCGTGGGCAAGGCCATGCTGGCTCACGTCCTGGCAGACGACAAGGCGGTCAGGGAGTTCGTCGCGCGCTACGGGCCGCTCGAGAAGCGGACGCGCAACACGCTGACGTCCGCCCGGGCGCTGGCCGAGGACCTACGGCGCGGGAGAGAGCGGGGGTACGCGCTCGATCGCGAGGAGAGCGAGTTGGGCGTCAACTGCATCGCCTTTCCGCTCTTCATCGGGTCGGGCCGACAGCCGTCGGGTGCAGTGAGCGTCTCCGCCGTGGCGATGCGCACCGACGTCGCGCGGCTCGAGGCCGTCTCGGGGCGGATCCGCTCGGCGATCGAGAAGGCGCTCGGCCCGGTGACCCAGCCGCCCCCGGAGCAGCGCACATGAGTGAGCGTCTGGCCGGGCGGCGGGTCTTGATCACCGGTGCCGGCCGCGGCATCGGCAGGGCGATAGCCGAGCTGGTCGCTCGCGAGGGGGCGGCCGTGGGGCTCCTGGGTCGCACCCGAGAGGGTCTCGACGAGACGGCACGCAATGCGCGCGCGCACGGCGTCGAGGCCGTGGTGGCGCCGGCGGACGTCGCGGACGCGGCCGCCGTCGAGGCTGCCATCGGCGCCGTGGTGAGCGGGCTCGGTGGCCTCGACGGCCTCGTTACCGCGGCGGCGGTCGACTGCGCCTGGGCGCCCACAGCCGAGATGGACCTCGGCGAGTGGGACCGCACCCTCGCCGTCAACCTGTCGGGGACCTTCTACTGCTGCCGCTTCGCCCTCCCCCACCTCGTCTCGGCGGGGACGAGCGCGCTCGTGACCATCAGCTCCGTGGCGGCGGCGCGGGCCTGGCCCGAAGACGTGGCCTACAACGCGTCGAAGGCCGGGGTGGAGATGCTCACCCGCACGATCGCGGTCGAGTACGGCGGCGCGAGGGGTGCGGGCCAATTGCCTCCGGCCCGGCGTGATCGACGCGGGGATGACCGACGACCTCCCCGACGAGGCGGAGCGTGCGCGGCTTCGGGGGCTTCATCCGCTGGGGCGTTTCGGTTCCGCCCGACGAGGTGGCGGAGGCAGCGGTCTGGCTGCTCGCCGGTACCTCGTCCTTCACCACCGGCACCACCCTCGCGCGTGGACGGCGGCTTTCTCGCCTAGGCTGCCGGAGCGAATGCAGGTCGGCCCTGGAACCCGCGTGCTGATCACAGGCGCCTCGCGAGGGATCGGCGCGGCGCTCGCGCGCGCCTTCGCCGCCCGCGGCTGCACCGTGGGCCTCGTAGCGCGCAGCCGCGCGCCTCTCGAGGAGCTCGCCGCCGCGTTGCCGGGAGGCGAGCACGTCGCTCTCGAGGCCGACGTGGCGGACGCCGGTTCGATCGCGGCCGCCGTGGCGACGCTTCGGCGACGTCGACGTGCTGGTGGCCAACGCCGGGCTGACCCACTACATGCCCTTCGCCGAGCTGCCGCTCGAGAGCGCCGAGCAGATGAACGACGTCAACTGGCTGGGCACGCTCTACACGGTCAAGGCGGCGCTGCCGCGGATGCTCGAACGCCGGCGCGGGCACATCGTGGTGATCTCGTCGGGCGGCGGAGTGCGCGGATTTCCCGAAGCGGCGGTCTACAACGGCACCAAGGCGGCGCAGCGCGGTTTTGCCGAGGCGCTTCGCCTCGAGCTGGCCGGCAGCGGCGTGTCAGTGACCACCGTGTACCCGGGCGAGATCGAGACCTCGCTGCACGACCACGAGTGGGATCGGATGCCCGCCTGGTATCACCGCGACCGTCGCTCGCCGCCCGGGCCGCTGGCCGATCAGGTGGTGGAGGCGGTCGAGGAGGACCGCCGCGAGCTGTTTCACCCGCCGCTCGTGCGGCTGCTGCGGGTGGTCAACGGGCTTTCGCCCCGGCCTCGCCGACCTCATGCTGCGCCGGATCCTCGGGCGAGCCGCCGCTCCGCGTCGGGGCTGAGCAGCGCGAGAACCTGCTCCACGTCCTCCTCGTCGTTGTAGAGGTGCCACGAGGTGCGCAGCAGGCCCGGCGCGCGCGGCAGCCATCACCTCCGAACCGCTGCAAGCGCTCCTCGGCGCCGGGGAACTCAGTGGACACGATCGCCGAGTCGCCAAGCGGCAGGCCGAGCCCCTCCCGGAAGAGGTTCGCCAGGCGCAGGTCGTGCTCGTGGATCCGCTCGATCCCGATCTCGAGCAGGAGCTCGAGCGCTGGCGCAGCGGCCACCCAGCAGAACCAGGCCGGGCTCACGTCGAAGCGGCGGGCGTCGCCGGCCAGCCGCAGGGGCGGCCCGTAGTAGGACGCGTGCGGGTCGGCGCCGGCGTACCAGCCGGCCGCCGTGCGGCGTGAGCCGCTCGGCCGTCTCGGGCCGGACGCTCATGAACGCCGCTCCACGCGGCGAGCAGAGCCACTTGTAGGCGGCGCACGACGAGCACGTCGAAGCGGCTCGCATCCGATCGGGAGCCAGCCGCAGGCCTGAGTGGCATCCACCACGGTGAGAGCGCCGTGGACGGGCGGCCGCCGCCGCTATCGCGTCGAGATCCGCCACCTCGCCGGTCGACGACTGAACGGCGCTGAAGCTCACGACGTCGGTGTCCGCGTCGATCGCCTCGGCCAGCCGGTCCGGGGGTACGCAGCGAACCTGCGATGCCCCGGCCCTGCGCCATGAAGGGCCAGAGCGCAGAGGTGAACTCCGGCTCGGTCGAGAGCACGCGGCGCCGTTCGGAAGCGCGCCGCGGCCACGCGCCGACCATGGTCGAGACGTTGGCGCCCACCGCCATCCACTCGGTCGGGCACCGAGCACAGCGCGCCAATTGCCGCCGCGGGCCCGCTCCGTGGCGTCGCCCCAGTGCTCCCAGCTCGTGCGGCCCGCCGCGCCAGTCCGCCAGGGCCTCCTGGAGGCCTCCCAGCCGGCGTCCGGAGGGAGGCCGTAGCTGGCCGTGTTGAGGTAGACCCCCTCGGGGCGCCACTGGGCGCGTGCGCGTTCGGAGATCACGCATGCCACGCTAACGTGCCGGCCTTCGTGGCCCTGCCCCTGTCCCCACCCGCTAAAGCCCCAGCTCGCGAAATCCTCGCGTGAGCTGCCCGAGGGCGACGGCTGGCGCTACGAGCCCAAGCTCGACGGCTTCCGCACGATCGTGTTCCGCGACGGCGACGACGTTCAGCTCCAGAGCCGCAACGGCCGGCCGATGAACCGCTACTTCCCCGACGTGGTCGAGCAGGTGCTCGGGCTCGAGTCGAAGCAGCTGGTGCTCGACGGCGAGATGGTGGTGACCGTCGACGGGGTCCAGGAGTTCGACCTGCTCTCGCAGCGAATTCACCCCGCCGCGTCGCGCGTGGAGCGCCTGGCGAAGGAGACCCCGGCCGTGCTCGTGGCGTTCGACCTCCTCGCCGAGGGCGACGAGTCACTGCTCGCCCTTCCCTACGAGGAACGTCGCGAGCGCCTGGCCGCCGCGGTCGGCGAGCCGGTCGAGCTGACGGAGTCCACCTCCGACCGTGACGAGGCGACCAAGTGGCTCGCGGGCTCCGGCGAGGGGGTCATCGCCAAGGAGGCCGAGTCCGCCTACAAGCCCGGCGAGCGCACCGGCATGGTCAAGATCAAGCGCGTCCGCACCGCCGACGCCGTGGTGGCCGCCTTCCGCTTCGGCAAGGAGGAGGGCACGGTGGGCTCGCTGATCCTCGGCCTCTACGACGACGACGGCGACTTGCACATCGTCGGGCACACCTCGAGCTTCAAGGCCAAGCAGAAGCGCGAGCTGGTCGAGCTCCTCGAGCCCTATCGCACAGGCGAGCGAGGCCAGGGCGAGCCGAGCCGCTGGAAGTCCGACGAGGAGCTCGTCTGGGAGGGCCTGCGCCCGGAGCTCGTCGTCGAGGTGAACTTCGACCACATCACCGGCAACCGCATCCGCCACGGCGCGAAGTTCGTGCGCTGGCGCGAGGACAAGGAGCCGGAGGAGTGCACCCTGGCGCAGCTGCGGGAGTGAGGCCGCGCCCGCCTGCTCGCCCTGTTCGTCGCGCTGCTCGCCGCCGGCGGCGCCGGCAGCAGCGAGCGCGCAGGCCCCCTATGAGATCCCGCCGGACAACCCGTTCGTCAACACGCCGGGCGCGCGGGGAGAGGTCTTCGTCTACGGCCTGCGCAACCCGTACCGCTGGTCGTTCGACCGGCTGACCGGGGACATGTACATCGGGGACGTCGGCGGCACCGAGCGGGAGGAGGTCACCTATCTCCCGCGAGCATCCTCCGCAGGCGCGAACCTCGGCTGGAACTGCCATGAGGGAGACGTCGCCGGCCCGGGGAGCTGCACCGCGCCCGGGCATCGGCCGCCGCAGTACGTCTATCCGGAGCCCGGTGAGCCAGACACCGGCGACCCTGTCATCGGTGGCTATCTCGTCCGCGACCCCACGCTGGGCAGCTTTCCAGGGGCGGTACCTGGTCGGGCCGTTACGGAGGCACGATCAAGTCGCTTGGGTCCCGGGGCCAGCGGAACTCCCCAGCCGGCGGGCGGGACCATTCCGCAGCTGACCTCCTTCGGCGAGGACGGGCTCGGCCGCCTATATGCGACTTCCCAATCCGGTCCGGTGTACCGGCTGACAGCCAACGGCGGAACGCTCGTACCGCAATCGATAGGCATTTCAGCGAGCCGTCGGCCATAGCCGCGCCCCCGGGCGACCCCAATCGTCTCTTCATCGCCGAGCTCGGCGGACAGCTCAAGCTCCGCGTGGGCAGTCAGGTCTTCGACTTCATCGACCTCAACCCGGTGGTCCAGACCGGCGGCGAGCAGGGTCTCCTGGCTGTCGCGGCGGCACCTGACTACGCGGCGTCCGGGCGGGTGTTCGTCTTCTACACGGCCAACGGCGGCGACCTCACCCTCGACGAGATCCGTCGCTCGGCGGCCGACCCGAACCGCGCGGACCCGGCACTCGCGACGCACCCTGCTGACCATTGAGCACTCCGGCAGCGGGCAATCACAACGGCGGCCAGCTCCACTTCGGCCCCGACGGCTACCTCTACCTCTCCACCGGCGACGGCGGCGGACAGGGCGATCCTGAACGCGACGCCCAGAACCTCGGCTCGCTCCTTGGCAAGATCCTGCGGCTGGACGTGAACGTTGCGCCCGCGCCGGCGCCTCCCGCCGTGCCGGTCCGCGACGCCACCGCCCCGAGGCTCCGGGCGCGGGTCAAGAGGCGCCAGCGCGTGCTCAGGCTGCGGGGCGCAGTCGCCTACGTGCGCTGTAACGAGGCCTGCGCCGTGCGGGCGGCGGGCGTGCTCAGGATCGGCAAGCGCCGCTTCCGGCTGCGCGGCGCCGCCCGCCGCGCCAGGGCCGCGGCGCCAGGGCCGCGGGCGCCAGGGCCGCCAGGCCGGAGGCCGCCCAGGCCAGCCGCCGGATGCGGCTCAAGGTTCGACTGAAGCCGCGCAGCAGGCGCGCGCTGCGGCGTGCCATGCGCCGGGGCCGCCGGCCGCTCGTGCGCGTGGGGCTCCGGGCCACCGACGCTGCGGGCAACCGTTCGCGGATCGTCTACCGCAAGGTCCGCGCGCGCCGCTGAGGCGCCGGCGGGCTCCGCAACGCTGAGCATCGATCGAAAGAGTCGTTTGTCAGCTGATCAGTTGACAAAGGGATTTCTTGAGACGTGAGGAGGCCGCGCCAGGGCGGGGCCGCGCCAGGGGCGGCGCCGCGTCAACCCGGATCGACCTCGCCGAGCCGCCGCTCCAAGAACGACCGCTCGACAGGATTCTCCACCAGGGTCAGCGCGCGCCGGTAGGCCGTCACGGCCTCCGAGTCGCGGCCCACGCGCCGCAGCAACTCGGCGCGCGCGGCCGGCAGGAGGTGGTAGTGCTCGAGCTCCCCGCCCGCCTCGAGCTCGTCGATCAGCACGAGACCTCGCTCCGGGCCGTCGGCCATTGCCACAGCCACCGCCCGGTTGAGCTGCACCACGGGCGAGGGCGCCACGGCCAGCAGCCGGTCGAACAGCACCACGATAAGGCGCCAGTCGGTGGCCGAAGCCTGATTCGCTCGCGCGTGCTCGGCGGCGATGGCGGCCTGAAGGGAGTACGGGCCCACGGCCGGAGCCGTGGCCGAGACGGCCCGGGCCGCCAGCAGCAGTCCCTCATCGATCTCGGCCCTGTGCCACAACCCGCGATCCTGGTCTTCGAGCAGTACCAGATCGCCGTCCCCGCCCACGCGAGCATCACGGCGCGAGTGGTGCAGCAGCATCAGCGCCAGCAGGCCTGCCACCTCGGGCTCGTCGGGCATCAGGCCGGCGAGAACACGGGTGAGACGAATCGCCTCGTCGCACAGCTCACGACGCACCAGCGTGTCCCCGCTCGTGGCGAGGTAGCCCTCGTTGAAGATCAGGTACAGGGCGGCGAGCACCGAGCGCAGCCGGTCGGGCAGCTGGTGGTCGTCGGGGACCTCGTAGGGGATGCCGGCGTCCCGGATCTTGCGCTTGGCGCGCACGATGCGCTGCTGCATGGCCGCCTCGCGGGCGAGGAAGGCGCGCGCCACCTCGGGTGTCGACAGCCCACCGAGCAGACGGAGGGTGAGCGCCACCCGCGCCTCGATTGACAGGGCGGGATGGCAGCAGGTGAAGAACAGCCGCAGCCGGTCGTCAGGTATCGAGGTCATCGTGTAATCCCCGTCCCCATCCTCGTCGACCGGAGCCGGCCGTTTCGAGCGCTTCGAGCTCGCGCAGCTTGTCGAGGTACCGGCGCTCCCGGCGGATGCGGTCGATGGCGCGGTTGCGGCCCGTGCGGATGATCCACGCGGCCGGTTCGTTGGGCAGGCCGTCGCGTGGCCAGCGCTCAACCGCGGTCACGAAGGCGTCCTGCACCGCCTCCTCGGCCATGTCGATGTCGCCGAGGATCCGGATGAGGATCGCCACCGCGCGCCCCGACTCGCGCCGGAACACGCGGTCGACGACCGCATCGGTGGTGGCTACGCCGGCCGCGACGCCTCCTCGACCTGCTCAGCCGGCGAATCCTCGGTCCCGTAGTCCATCACCGGCCGAACTTCGACCGCTCCGGTGGCCGCTTCCGGGATCTTCGCCGCCAGGTCGAGGGCCTCATCGAGGTCGGCGCACTCCAGCAGGTAGAACCCTCCGAGCTGCTCCTTGGTCTCCGCGAACGGGCCGTCGGTGAGCAGGGCCTCGCCGTCACGGACGCGCACGGTGGTGGCCGTTTGCGGTCGGCTGCAGGGCGTCGCTGGCCAGGACGCGGTCGCCGGCCTCGCGGGTGAAGGCGTCGTGCGCGGCGAACGTCGCCTCCATCTCCTCGGGGCTGGCGTCCGCCCAGCGCCTGCTCGTCGTCGTAGATGGAGAGCATGTACTTCATCGAAGCTCCTTCTGTTCGTGCGCGGCGCCGGTCGCCACGTGCAGTCCTAGGACGAACGCCGGCCGGCGAGATCGACACGAGTGTGGTCAGAACCTCCAGCCCTGGGCAGGATACGACCGATGGCACGGCTGGAGGTCAAGCAGGCGGACGTCACACAGCTCGAGGTCGACGCCATCGCCAACGCGGCCAACACCCAGCTGATGCACGGCGGCGGGGTTGCGGGGGCGATCTCGCGCGCCGGCGGCCCGGAGGTGCAGCGCGAGTCCGATGAGCGGGCGCCCATCGGGCTGGGTGATGCTGTCGAGACGACCGCGGGCGACATGCCCGCTCGCTGGGTCATCCACGCGGCCACCATGGAGCTCGGCGGGCCGACCTCGGCCGAGATCATCGAGGAGGCCACACGCTCGACGCTCGCGAAGGCCGAGGAGCTCGGCGCGCGCTCTCTGGCGCTCGTGGCCTTCGGAACCGGCGTCGGCGGTTTCCCGCTGCAGGAGGCCGCGGAGCTGATGGTGGGAGTGGCCCGGGAACACGAGGGAGAGCTCGAGACGATCGTGTTCGCCGTTCACGGCGACCGAGGCCGAGCGGGCGTTCAGCGAGGCGCTGTGACGCTGCCGGTACTGGTGTCCCCGGACTCGTTCAAGGGGACATACTCGGCCCGCGAGGTGGCGGCGGCCGTCGCCGAGGGGCTGCGCGAAGCCGGGCGCGAGACGGTGGAGCTTCCGGTGGCCGACGGCGGCGAGGGCACGATGGACGTGCTGGTTACCGCCCTCGGCGGCGAGATCGTGACGACCACGGCCTCGGATCCGCTCGGGCGTGAGGTGGAGGCCTCATTCGCGCTCCTGCCCGACGGCTCGGCGGTGGTGGAGACCGCGCAGGCCAGCGGCCTGGGGCTGGTGGCCGAGGGTGAGCGCGACGCCTGGGCGGCCAGCACCCGCGGCACCGGAGAGCTGATCGCCGCCGCGGCCGCGGCCGGGGCGCGCCACGTGATCGTGACGGTGGGCGGCTCCGCCACCACCGACGGCGGCGCCGGTGCGCTCGAGGCACTCGAGGACGCGAACGTGAACGTGGAGCTCGACGTGCTCTGCGACGTGCGCACTCCGTTCGAGAAGGCGCCCAGCGTGTTCGGGCCTCAGAAGGGCGCGGACCCAGGGCTCGTGCGCCGCTTGGAGGAACGTCTCGCCTCCCTGGCGGAGAGCCTTCCGCGCGATCCGCGTGGAGTAGCGATGACAGGCGCGGCCGGCGGTCTGTCGGGCGGTCTGTGGGCGCGCTTCGAGGCGCGCCTTGCTCACGGGGCCTCCTACGTGCTCGATGCGATCGGCTTCGACGACTCGATGAGGGCGTCCGCATTCGTCGTGACCGGCGAGGGACGCCTTGACGAGCAGACCCTTCAGGGGAAGATCGTCGGCGAGGTGGCCACGCGCTGCCGGCAGGCCGGGGTGGCGTGCCACGCGGTGGTGGGACGCAACGAACTGGACCCGTTCGCCCAGCGGATCATCGATCTCGACTCCGTCGAGGAGGCCACCGACCCGGGCGAGATGCGTGCCGCCGGGCGGGCGCTGATCGGCTGAGCCGGACTAAGCCGAGGTCCGGCGAGCCACCGACACCGAGTAGGCCCGCGGCCGGAAGCGCAAGATCGGATCGTCGCTCAACTCGATCCCGTCGGTCACACGGGTGGGGTCGAAGACCAGGATGTCGCCGTCGCGTTCGCGTTCGGGGTCGGGCCCGGCCAGCACGAGCCGTCCGCATTCGACCATGCTCGCGCTCCGGCGGCCAGGCCTGCGTCGGGTCGTCCACCGCATCCTCGTCGGAGCCGATCACTGCAAGCATTCGGAAGGCCGCGCTGTCACGCACGGCGATCTCCTCCTGCAGGTAGTCGGCGCCCCGTTTCCGGGCGTCGTCGTCGTCAATGGTCGACTCGCCGGCCTCGGGCTCGAAGCGATAGCGCACCCAGCGCTCGCGGCCGCCGGCGTCGATCCAGCGGTAGGTGTGGATCGAGTTGTAGGCGACCGTCGCGTAGCTCTCGGGTGGATCTGTGCCGAGCGTGGCCTGGATGGCCGGGAGCGCCTCGGGGTGATCGCCGAGAAAGGCTCCGATCTTCTCCATGTCGGGCTGGCCCGTTTCCGGGTCGGGTTTGCGGGCCCGCGTGAACTCGACGAAGTCCTCGGGTGTGCGGACGAGGAAGCAGGGCAGACTGAGCGCAACGACGTCGGTTCGGCTGCCGTCCGGGAGATAGAACTTCACCGCCATCCCGCGGCCCTCGCGCGCGTAGTCGGGAACCCTTGGGTCGCCGCCGCCGTTGGAGAAGCGCGCCGTGACCCGGACCGGCTCGGACTGCATGTGCGCGGCACGGGTGAGTCCGCAGGAGGCCGGCGTGAAGGTCCCGGCGAGCACGGTGCCCTTGGCGTGGGCGGCTCGGGCGCCGGCATGGGCACCGGTCAGATCGTTGATCGAGTCGACGGCCTGCTCGGCGAGCGGGTCCATGCCACGACATTAATGCGCGACCGCACACCACGCGTCCCGGAAAGCGACGGGCGCCCCATGCGGGGCGCCCGTGCTGCCTCACCCGTGCGACGGCCGGGGGGCCGCCGCGGTGCTGGGAACCGCAACCGCGTTGCTGCGACGGGCGGGCCCCAGTTCTCATGCGATTGTAACTTCGGATACGAAATGTCGCCAGCTTTCTACGGGCTTTAGCGCGACTCCGCGAGTGCCCTGATCACGGCCTCGTAGAAGCCCTCGCTCATGGCCGCCTCGGTGCGCTCGACGTTCGGATAGGCGCTGGTGTCGTGCGCGGGCGCATTGGCCACGAGGAAGAAGCGGCCCACCACCGCGGCCACGTCCAGGTCCTCACGCGAGTCGCCGATCGCGATGCAGTCCTCCGGTGCATAGCCGCGAGCGCGCGCGTGCGCGGCGACCGCCGCAGCCTTCGAGCAGCCGGCCGGTATCAGGTGGTAGCAGTGCTGCTGCGGGCCGATCTCGCCGTTGTCCACCAGCCTTAGCCCCGCGTGCCCCGCGGAGGCGAGCAGGTCGCCGGCCTCGGCGGGATCGACCATCCCGCGGTAGACGTGAGACACCTCGCGCCCGTTCGTCCAGGGCGTGTGGGGCTCGAGTCGTCCGTCGTAACGGCCCAGGAGAAACGCCGGGGCGCCGGAAGCCTCGATCTGCTGGTGAATCGTCTCGCCCTCGCGTGGCTGCCAGTCCCCGGTGAGGAACGTGACCTCCCCGTCGATCGCGAGGCCCGAGCCGACCTCGAATATGTAGGAGCTCTGGCCGAGCAGACGCGCGTCCTCCATCACCTGAGTGCGGCGCCGGCCCGACTTGATCACCACCTCCGCCCCGGCGCGGTGCAGCGCCTCGAGCGCCCGGGCGGCCAGCAGCGTGAACTCACCGTCGGCGGTGCGAAACAGGGAGGCGCCCTGACCGAGCAGGGTCCCGTCGAGGTCGGTGTAGACGCAGCGGATGGGCATGGCGGGAGGGGTGCCTACCATGGCAGGCGTGGCCCACACCGAGACCTCGTACCCCTGGGATGGGGTCCTGGAGAAGGGCCGCGACGAGGAACTGGTGGCCACCTCCGCCGAGCGCGAGCAGTCGGCGCTCGTCGAGCCGCTCCCGGACGACCTGCACCCCGCGCTGTCCGACGCGCTGGCGGCGGCGGGCATCGAGGGGCTCTGGGCGCATCAGGCGGACACCCTCGAAGCCGCACGCCGAGGCCACGCGATCGTCACCACGGGCACGGCGAGCGGCAAGTCGCTGGCCTTCAACCTGCCCGTGCTCGACACCCTGGCCACCGATCTCTCGGCACGGGCCTTCTACCTGTATCCGACGAAGGCGCTCGCCCAGGACCAGGCGCGCGCGCTCGCCCGGCTGGGAGGTCGCTACCTGCGCCAGGCGATCTACGACGGCGACACACCCCGCGAGGAGCGCAGAGCGATCCGCGCGCGTTCGAACCTCATCCTCAGCAATCCGGACATGCTGCACGTGGGGGTGCTGCCCAATCACCGCTCCTGGGGCGACGTGCTGGCCAACCTGGCCTGGGTCGTGGTGGACGAGGCCCACGTGTATCGCGGCGTCTTCGGGTCGCATGTCGCCAACGTGCTGCGCCGCTTGCGGCGCCTGGCCCGGGCGTACGGCGCCGAGCCCCGCTTCGTGCTCACCAGCGCGACGATCGCGAACCCCGTCGACCTCGCCGAGCGGCTGACCGGCGTAGAGGTCCAGCTGGTGGACCGCGACGGCGCGCCTCGGGCGGAGCGTCAGATCGCCATGTGGAACCCGCCGCTCGTGGACGAGAAGCTCGGTCGGCGCGCCTCCTCGCTCTCGGAGGCGGCGAACCTCCTGGCCGAGCTCGTGGAGCGCGACGTGCGCACGATCTGCTTCCTCCGGTCGCGCCGCGGCGTGGAGCTGATCCAGCGTTTCGCGCGGGAGCGGCTGGAGGCCGCCGGGCGCCACGATCTCGCAGAGCGGATCGCTCCCTACCGCGCGGGCTACACGCCGATGCAGCGGCGCGAGATCGAGCGCCGGCTGACCGAGGGGGAGCTCCTCGCCGTGGTGGCAACGAACGCCCTCGAGCTCGGCATCGACGTGGGAGACCTCGACGCCGCCCTCTGCGTGACCTTCCCCGGAACCGTGGCCAGCCTGCGCCAGATGTGGGGACGCGCGGGCCGCCGGCGCCCGGGCCTTGCCATGTACGTGGCCGGCGAGGACGCACTGGACCAGTTCTTCTGCCGCCATCCCGACGAGTTCCTCCAGCGGCCCGTGGAGCAGGCGATCCTCGACCACGAGTCCGAGGAGATCCATCTCGCCCACCTGGTCGCGGCCGCCTACGAGCTGCCCCTGACCCCGGAGGACGCCGCGGTGTTCGGCCCGCGCTGGGAGGAGCACGCCCAGCGCCTGGTCAAGCAGGGCCGGCTGCGCGAGCGCGGCGGGCGCTACCTGCCGCGCGGCGAGGGCTATCCCGCGGCGCGGATCGCGCTGCGCTCGGCGTCGCCGGACTCGGTTGCGATCGTGGAAGCCGACGGTGGCGAGGTGATCGGCAACGTCGAGACCTCACGCGCCCACTCGGCCGTTCATCCCGGAGCCGTCTACCTGCACATGGGCGCCGCCTACGAGGTTGA
Organism: uncultured Thermoleophilaceae bacterium; assembly: GCA_963733655.1. Classification (GTDB taxonomy): domain Bacteria; phylum Actinomycetota; class Thermoleophilia; order Solirubrobacterales; family Thermoleophilaceae; genus JACVRW01. The sequence goes on along the minus strand of CAVTEX010000004.1, from coordinate 7,506 downwards.
GGATCTCGACCTCGCGCAGCGGCGCGCGCTCGTCCGGCGCTTCGAGGGCGACTGGTACACACAGCCCAAGCGCGAGTCGGAGACCTACATCGAACAGGTCCGTGAGCGGCGCGAGACCGGCGGGGTCGCCCTTTCGTTCGGGATCGTGTCCGTCACCGAGCAGGTCGTGGCCTACCAGAAGAAGCGCGTGTCAGACCATTCCGTACTCGATCTGCTCGCCCTCGACATGCCCGAGCAGGAGTTCGTAACCCAGGCGCTCTGGTACGAGATGCCGGAGGCGTTCCTGGCCGATGACTTCCCGCTCGACGTCCTACAGGGCTCGCTGCACGCCGCCGAACACGGGCAGATCGCCGTGCTGCCGCTCATCGCGATGTGCGACCGCTGGGACATCGGCGGCCTGTCCACCGCCTTCCACCAGCAAACGGGACGCCCCACGATCTTCATCTACGACGGTCATCCCGGCGGGGTGGGGATCACGCGGGTGGGCTACCAGCGCTTCGAGGGACTGGTGGGCGACGCGCTCCGGCTGATCTCCGAATGTCCCTGCCGGGCCGGCTGCCCGTCCTGCGTGCAGTCGCCCAAGTGCGGCAACCTCAACGAGCCGCTCAACAAGCGCGGCGCGGTCGAGCTGCTGTCGCGGATGGCGGCGTCCTGAGCGCCGCCCCCGCGCTGCAGGATCGGTTGCACGGAGCAGGAATTCCTTCCCGGATCTAAAGGTCGCGGCAAACATCCCGATGCGATGCGTGCCTTGCGACTTCGTCGATGCCTTCTCCTGCTCTCGATCGCGGCCCTCGCCGCGGCCACGGCCCCGTCCGCTGCGCAGGCCGACAACGGCGGCGCGGTGGCTCCGGCTGCGGAGCCGCCGGGCACCTCCGCGCGGGCCGAGCGGCGGCGGAGTCGCCGCGGGCCAGCGCACCCGGACCCGGTCCAAGAAGCGCGGCAAGGCCAAGCGCCCCGCCCGAAAGCGCCCGGCGCGCAAACGCCGCGCACGCCGGCGGCCGGTTGCCGCACCGGCGCCGAGCACCGAGACTGCTCACTTCTTCCCCGTCGTCGGCACCTATGACCTCGGCGGCGAGGACGCGCGCTTCGGCGCCGGGCGAAAGGGCCACCGCCACCAGGGCCAGGACATAGCCGCGGCCGAGGGCACCCCAGTCGTGGCTCCCTACGCGAGCACCGTCGAGTTCGTGCGCTATCAGCGCCGCGGCGCCGGCTGGTATGTCGTGCTCGACGGCGACGGCGAGGATCGCGACTACGTGTTCATGCACCTGCGCAGTGGCTCGATCATGGTCAAGGCCGGTCAGCAGCTGGCGGCGGGCCAGACATTCGCCCAGGTGGGCAACACGGGCAGCTCCACGGGCCCGCACCTCCACTTCGAGATCTGGGTGGGCGGCTGGTACGCGGGCGGCGCGCCGATCGACCCGCTCCCGCTTCTGCAGGACTGGGCCGGCCTACTCGACGGCTAGCTGCATCCGGCCGCGCAGGCCGTCCGTCTCGACGGACATCGAGCCCGTCAGGTCCTCCAGCGGTCCCGTGAAGAGCTGGGCGCCGAAGCCCTCCAACCCACTGAGCCCGAGCTGCGGGCCGAGCCGGCTCACCAGGGCGTTGGCGAGCGCCTGCGCGTCAGAGCGCAGCGCGAAAGCGCCCTGGGCACCGTCGACGGTCTCGGGATCCTCCACCGCGATCTCGCCGGCGCGCTCCGGGTCGCTGGCCACCACGAACACGTCTCCGACCACGCCGAAGACCGCCAGGTCGCCGTCGGACCCGCCCACCCGGTAGAGCCCCTCGCCGGCCGACGGAGCCGGCAACACCTCGGCGATCTTCGCCAGCGTCCGCTTGAACGCCGCCGGGTCCTCGACCTCGGCCCGTGCCGCGAACTCGCCTTCGAGTGAGACGCTCCCCGACATCTCTCCGCGAAGACCGCCGATCAGGTCCTCGTCGATGTTGATGCCGAGGCGGCTGTCGAGGGTCTGCTTGGCCTGCGCGTAGTCCCCGAAGCCCGAGGGATCGATCGACTGGCCGGCGGCCTCGGCGAACTCGATCACCTGGCTGATGTCGCGGAGTCCGAAGCCGATCTCACCGGACCGTGCGATCACCGGTGGGGACTCGTCGCCGGAGGCCATCGGCAGGTCCTCCTCGGTCAGCCCCTCGGGATCGGTCCGCACGTTGAACTGCATCTCCACACCGCTGTCCGTGGCGCCGGCCGTGAGGCCCAGCGTGCGCAGCGCATCGACCCACTTGACCTTGCGTGCCTCACGGGCGTCGGGATCCCGGCCGATCAGCTCCTCCAGATCGGCATAGACGCGAGCCAGGCCGCCGTCGGGCAACCCCTCGAACGCCGCCTGGAAGGTGTCCTGCGTGAGGTGATCGTCGCCGTCGGCGCGCTCGAGCGCGCGGTCGAGGGCCTCCTCGGAGCCCGCCAGCACGACCACGTCGTCCTCGACCGCGAAGACCGTGCCCCCGTCCTCGTACTTGGTTGCGCCGGCGGTCTCACCGGTTTCCTCGGCGCCCGTCTTCTCGACGAGATTGTCGAGCGCGTCCTGATCGGTCGGACTGGAGGGCGGCCACGAAGTCGTCGTCCTGCTCGTCGCCGATGAAGGACGCCACGTCCAGCGCACCCACCACGAACGGATTGCCGAGGATCGGCTCCACGTCGTTCTCGAAGTCCACGCCGCTGTCGGCGCCCGCGACCTGCTCGCCGATCAGCTCCTTGATCGTCTTGTCGCCGAACGGGAACTTGGCGAGGATCGAGTCGAGGGACTTGTACTGGTCGCCGTCGAGGTCGGTGTCGATCGCCACCGCGAACGGCGAGTCGGCGGGCAGATAGGAGAGACCGGCGTCGAGCGGTCCGGAGCTTTCGCTGTCGTCGCCTCCGCACGCGGGCAGAGCGACGGCGATCAGGCAGGCGGGCAGGCAGAGGAGGGAGAGCGGGCGCCGCATGAGCAGCGCACGATAGCTAGGGGTCTGACCGCTTCGAAACGGTTCTCATGCCGTCGAGCATGAACTCGAGCGAGCGCCGCCATTCGTAGGGCAGGACGCCCATCGCGTCCGCGGCCATGGCGCTGCCGAGACCGCACATGAGAACGCGGATGTCGTCGACCACGACGTCGGAGCGCAGTTCACCGGCGGCCTGGGCGCGGTCGATGAGACGCTGCATGGCATCGCTCAGCTCGGCCGCCGTGGGCGCCACGTCCTCCATCGCCTCTTTGGTCATCGCGAAGATCATGCGCTGCTGAGAGGCATCGGCCGCCATGACGTCGGTGTGCTCGCGCAGGGCGTCGGCGAACGACTCCCACGGCCGCTCGTCGGCCTCGAACTTCTCCCGCGCGCGCGCCGCGAAGGCCGCGAGCTTGACCTTCACCAGCTCGCTGGTGAGAGCGTCCTTGGTGGGGAAGTGCCGGTAGAGGGTGCCCACGCCCACGGCGGCGCGGCGGGCGATGTCGTCCATCTGCGTCTCGGCCCCGTACTCAGCGAAAGCCTCGCGGGCCGCGGCCAGGATGCGCTCGCGGTTGCGACGCGCGTCGGCGCGCATGCCCCGCTCGACGGTCGCGTCCATGGCGTTGGTGGGCGTCATGCGCAGATCCTAACTCCAAGGGTTGACAAACGGAACCATCATTCCCTATCGTACCGGAACCGGAACTCCATTTCCGTTTTGTGAGGAGAATCACTTGAACCCCGCCAACTCATCCCGCGACAAGAACCTCGCCCTCGCCCTGCTCGCGATGGCGCAGTTCGTGGTCGTGCTCGACGCCTCGATCGTCAACGTGGCGCTGCCGTCGATCGGCACGGACCTCGACTTCGCTCAGGACGATCTGTCCTGGGTCATCAACTCGTACACGCTCTTCTTCGGCGGCTTCCTGCTGCTCGGCGGGCGCCTCGCCGACCTGCTCGGAAGGCGGCGCATGTTCATCTGGGGCATGTGGCTGTTCGCGTTCGCGTCACTCGCGGGCGGGCTGGCACAGAACGACATCTGGCTGATCGCAGCGCGCGCCGTGCAGGGCCTCGGCGCAGCGCTCATCTCCCCCGCGGCACTGGCGCTCGTCACCACCACCTTTGCCGAAGGCGCTGAGCGCAACAAGGCGCTCGGGGTCTGGGGCGCGGTGGCCGGCTCGGGCGGAGCTGCCGGTGTGCTTCTGGGCGGCATCCTCACCGAGACGCTCGGCTGGGAGTGGGTGCTGTTCGTGAACTTCCCGCTCGGCATCGCGGCCGCGCTGCTGGCGCCGCGCCTGCTCGAGGACAGCCGCGACGAGTCGAGGGCGTCCTTCGACATCGCCGGCGCCGTGTCGGTCACCGCCGGCCTGGCGCTGCTGGTGTACACGCTCGTGGACGCGAACAACGCCGGCTGGGGCTCGACGCAGACGCTGGTGCTGGGCGGAATCTCCGTAGCGCTGCTGGCGCTGTTCCTCGTCATCGAATCTCGCGAGCGTCACCCGCTCATGCCGTTCTCGATCTTCCGGCTGCGCACGCTGCGCGGAGCGAACGTGATCGGCCTGCTGCTGGGCATGTCGCTGTTCTCGATGTTCTTCTTCATCTCCCTGTACATGCAGCAGGTGCTGGGCTACGAGCCGCTCAAGGCCGGGCTCGCCTATCTGCCGCTGGCGGGGTTGATCATCGTGTCGGCCGGCGTGGCTTCGCAGCTCGTCACGCGCGTCGGCTTCAAGCCCCCCCTGATAGCCGGGATGCTGTTCGTGGCGGCCGGCCTGGTGTGGTTTGCCCAGGTGAGCGCCCCCGGCGGGAGCTACGTCGGCGACGTGCTGTTCCCGTCGATGCTCGCCGCGATCGGCCTCGGTCTCGCGTTCGTGCCGGTCACGATCGCCGCGGTCACGAACGTCAAGCCCGACGAGGCGGGCCTCGCGTCGGGCCTCATCAACACCTCGCAGCAGGTGGGCGGGGCTCTGGGTCTGGCCATCCTCGCCACGGTGGCCACCAGCCGGACCGACGACGTGTTCGCCTCCGGCGAGGGCAACCCGGCGATCGCGCTGACCGAGGGCTTCCAGTCCGCCTTCCTCGTGGGGGCCGGCATGGCGCTGCTGGGTGCGGTGCTCGCCGCGGTGCTGATCTCGTCGAAGGACAGCCGCGAGCACGCCGAGGCGGCGCAGCGCGGCGAGGCGGCGCCGGCGCCCGCAGCCGCATAGAAAGACCCAATTCGAGCCAAGTGCCGGGCGGGCGGGTACGATGCCGCCCGGCATGAGGCGATTCTGCGTAGCGGCCACGATGGCCGCGCTGGTTTTGGCGGCCCTTGCGCCAGCGGCGCTGGCGGGCTCTGACGGGACCGGCTACTACGTGACGATCGCCGCCCGCGAGTGCCCGACCTACACCGACATCACCGCCAACCGGGCCCGCAACGACATCCAGGAGAGCCTCGAGGACCTGGGCGCTGACACGCCGTACAACGCTCAGCAGCCGATCAGCCCGGCGATCGAGGACGCCAACCAGCCAAACTGCTCGCCCGCTTCCCAACTGGCGCTTCACGCTCGGCAAGGGCTACAAGACGCGCGCGGTGACGGGCCCGTGGGGAGCGCTGTCGATCGTCACCGACCCGTACTCCACGGACATCGTCACGCAGCCGAGCGTGCCGTTGCTGGACACCAACGGAGTACCCGACCGGGAACAGCATCGCGGGCGCGGTGACGATCGAGCTGACCCAGGAGCAGCTCGACCGGGCCGCAAAGGCCAACTCCCTGTGGATCCAGGGGGGAACGGTCACGGATCCCATCCTCAACCAGTTGTATCCCGGCGAGTACGGCTTCGGCGCGTTGCGGTGCGCCATCGACAACCTGAACGGCGACAACGTCGAGTGGATCTCCTACCCGTCCGGCGCCGAGCACGTCTTCTGTTACGCCTACTACGTCAAGCCGCCGCCCACCAGCGGCACGATCGTCATCCGCAAGCAGGAGGAGGGCGTGCCCGGCGGGGCCACCGAGACCTTCAGCTTCGACGGCAATCTCAGCTTCAACCCCGGCGGCAGCTTCAACATCGCGCTCAACAACCAGGAGTCCAACTCGGCGCCGCCGTTCTACCGGGCGGCCGGGCAGACCTGGACGGTGCGCGAGCTGGTGACCCGCCGGCTGGGTGCTCACCGACATCTCGTGCGTCAAGACGGGGACCAGCACCATCGCGACGAACCTGGACGAGGGTCAGCTGAGCATTGCCCTGGTGGCGGGCGACAGGGTGGTCTGCACGTTCACGAACACACTCCGCCCACCGGAGGGCCAGCTGTTCATCCGCAAGATCACCTTCGGGGGAGTCGGGTTATTCGACTTCGGCGTGTTCCCCACCGAGGGTGGTGACGCAAGAGGAAGCCGAAGGCTCGAACGGAGCAGCAGGGCGTCCCCGCCGACGCCGAGCCGAGTCCGCTGAGGGTCAGCCCGGGGGTCTACGACGTCCGGGAGCGGCTGCCCGAGAGCCGTGCCGGCAGGTGGCGGTTCGACCGCGCGTACTGCAACGCCAAGGTGAGGAAGGCAACGCTGGGTAGCCGCGGCAAGCCGCCCGGAGGCCTCGGTCCAGGTGAGGATCGAGGACCAGCGCGGCGCCACCTGCACGTTCGAGAACAACTTCAGGCCGTACGGCGCCATCGCCATCGACAAGACCACGCTGAACGGCACGGGCACCGCCGGGTTCACGATCCAGCCGCTGGACGATCCACAGACCTCGTACGAGCAGTCCGCGACCACGCGCCAGGAGAACGACCCGACGCGAGCGCGCGGGGACAAGACCAGCCGCATCCGGCTGGGCCGCTACGTGATCCAGGAAGCCGAGCCCGCGCCGGTGGGCAACCGGGCGTGGCGGCTCCTCCAGGTCCTCTGCGACGGCGAGATCGTGCCCTCGCAGGAGGGCCGGGTGGTCGTGCGGCTGACCCGGGCGAATCCCAAGCTGCGCTGCGAGTTCGTGAACGTGCTCGGCCCCGAGCCTCCCCAGCCTCCGGTGCCGCCGGATCCGCCCAACCCCCCGGACCCGGGTGGCGTGGACCTGTCGATAGTCAAGACACCGGACCGCCCGGTCGCCGCGGTCGGCGAGCGGGTCGGCTACACGGTGGTCATCCGCAACCGCAGCGCATTCGCGGCCGAGAGCGTGGTGGTGGCCGACCAGCCCGGCCGCGGCGAGCGGCCGATCGTGGCCCCGTCGATCAGACGCCGCTGCGGCGTCTACGGAGCAAATCGGCCCCGGCCGGTGTACGTCTGCGGCGTTGGGACCCTCGGGCCGGGAGAGGTACGGAGGTACAAGTTCGAGCTGCTCGTGACGCCCGCGTCCGGCTCCACCGTGGACAACATCGCCGCGGTGACCTCGGCCAGCTCCGAGCTCCACGGGCCGCAACAACGTGTCCGACACCAGGGTGCGTGTCCGCAGCTCGGTGTGCGGCCCGCCGCTCGGCATCAGGTCGCGGCCGGAACGCCTTCGCGTCCTGCTGAGAACGGCCGCTACCATCGTCGGGCTGCTTCGGCGAGGTAGCTCAGTTGGTAGAGCACACGACTGAAAATCGTGGTGTCGCCGGTTCGATTCCGGCCCTCG
>CAVTEX010000003.1:0-57334 GCA_963733655.1 uncultured Thermoleophilaceae bacterium | reverse complement strand
CAGCCTCGGCAGCCGCGGGAAGCGTCGCCGCGGCGGCGTCTGCGGCGGCCTGCGACGGCGTTGCGCGGAGCGCATGAGGTTGAGCCGGTGCTCCTCGACGGCGGCCTGTGTGAGTGGTCCTGTCATCCCAGTCGAAGTTACGGCTAAGAGGACGACCCGGCATCGGCAATCTGCCCTCATTTCGACCTCAGATTCACGGCCGGGGCGCCTATGGGCCTGCCCACCCGCCGCACGGGGAGGGAAGGTCCGTGCGACGGGGCGGGTCTCAGGCCACGAGCGCGTGACGCGGGCGGTGCAGCCTCGGGAGCAGGGGCCGCCTGCGGGACGGGCGCCTCTTCTGCCCATCCCGACGGCGCTCGTTCGCGGCCCGCCGCAGTTCTGCCTTTCGCATCTCCGCGGCTGCGTGAGTCAGTGCTCCGGTCATGCGCGTCAACGTACGGGTAAGGGGTGGGGCCTTACATCGGCAATTCACCCTCGGTTGGGCCTTTGTGCTCCCCGCCGCAAGTACGATCGCGTTTGGCGGCTGCGAATCTTCGCCTGGCTGCGTCCTCGCTCGCCAACCCGCGACCGAACTTACGGCGAGGAGCACTTAGTTGGGGGCGTCGCTCCGACGGTCAGCGGCGAAACACGTCGCGCACGGACTTCCGGCCCACCTGCGCGAGCGGCTTTAGGCCCTTGCGCAGGGCGCCGGGCTTGTCGGCGTCGCGGCCGTAGAGGAGCTTGGCGGAGGCCTGCATCGCGCGGCCGAGGGCCTCGTCGTAGGGGTGCCACCAGAAGTCGCGGGTTCGCGAGGGCTCCCAGGTCATCAACTTGATGTTCACGCACTCGTACAGCCCGAACTTCGAGTGCGAGCGGCCCAGGCCGGACTGCTTGACGCCACCCCACGAGCACGAGCAGGCGCCGTGGCTGAACATGTGGTCGTTGATCCAGACCATCCCGGCCTCGACGCGCCGGGCCATGCGCTCGCCCTTGGCGCGGTTCATCGTCCAGACCGACGCGCCGAGACCGAACTCGGAGTCGTTGGCCAGCTCGATCGCCTCGTCCTCGGAAGCGACGGTCACGATCGGGATCACCGGGCCGAAGATCTCCTCGCGCATCAGGCGCATGTCGTGGGTCACGCCCGTGAGGACGGCGGGCCTGAAGAAGGGCGGCTCGGCACCGCCGCAGTGGAGGGTCGCGCCGGCGGCCACGGCGTCGTCGACGAGCTCCTTCACGAGCTCCAGCTGCTCGGGCGAGACCATTGGTCCGACCTCGGTGTTCCAGTCGAGCGGGTCGCCCACCCTCAGTTCCCGGGCGCCCTCGACCACTCCCTCGACGAAGCGCTCGGCCACGTCCTCGAGCACGTAGACGCGCTCGATCCCGCTGCAGGTCTGGCCGGCGTTGGCGAAGCCTCCCCACAGGCAGCCGGAGATCGCGTTGGGCAGGTTGGCGTCGGCGCAGACGATCATCGGGTCCTTGCCGCCCAGTTCGAGCACCGAGCCCTTCATGCGCCGCGCACACTCCTCGCCCACGCCCCGGCCGACCTCCACCGAGCCGGTGAAGAAGATCTTGGCGGCACTCGACTCCACCAGCGCCCGGCCGACCGCCCCGCCGCCGTGCACGGTCCGAACCAGGCCCTCGGGAAGCCCGGCGCGTTCGAATACCTGACGGATGCGCTCCCCGATCAGCGGTGTGAGGGAGGCCGGCTTGAGCACCACCCCGTTGCCGGCCATCAGGGCGATCGCGACCTCGCCGAAGGGAATCGACCACGGGTAGTTCCACGGTGCGATGACCCCCACGACGCCAAGCGGCTCGTACGTGAAGCGGGCGCGCTTCTGCTTCAGGAAGATCGGCAGCGAGATGCGCTCGTCCTCGAGAATTCCCGGACCGGCGTCGGCCAGCCAGCGCAGCGAGTCGATGGTGGGCAGCAGCTCCATCGTGAGCGACTCGTTGCGGGGCTTTCCCTGCTCGCGGCTGAGCAGCTCGGCGAGCTCGTCGAGCTGGTCGATGATCGCCTGGGCCGCGCGGCGCATGTAGCGAGCCCGGTCGGCGAGCGGCAGCTGCGCCCAGAACGGCTGCACGCCGGCCACGTCGTCGACCAGCGCCTGGACCTGCCTCCGGCGCGACCGTCGGCACCGCGCCGAGCAGGGCGCCGTCCAGAGGGCTGAACGACTCGAGCTCGGGAGCCGGCTCGGGAACGGTTGTGACTGCAGCCTCCACGGCCTGGATTGTGAACCACGCCTCGCTACGTTGCTCGCATGCGCGACCCACTGACCCGGAGGCGGCTGCTCCAGCACGGCGCGATGGGCAGCCTGGCGATCTATCTGGCGGCCTGCGGCACCGACCGGCCGGAGCGCGAGGTGCAGAGGGTCGAGCGCGGAGAGATCGGCGACTCCCTCTACTTCTCCAACTGGCCCCTCTACATCGAGGAGGACCGCGGCACGCTGGAGGACTTCGAGCGCGAGTTCGGCGCCGAGGTCAAGTACGTCGAGGAGATCAACGACAACCAGGAGTTCTTCGGCAAGGTTCGCCAGCAGTACGGTCAGGGCCGCTCAGGCGGGCGCGACCTGCACGTGGTCACCGACTGGATGGCCGCGCGGATGATCCGCCTCAACTACGTGCAGCAGCTCGACAAGTCGCAGCTGCCGAACGTTCAGCGCAACCTGATCGACCGCCTGCGCGACCCGCTGTTCGACCCCAAGCGCGAATTCTCCGTGCCGTGGCAGTCGGGGATGACCGGGATCGTCTACCGCAGGGACCTCGTCAAGCGCGAGCCAAAGTCGGTCGCCGACCTCTTCGACCCCGACTACCGGGGCAAGGTCACCATGCTCACCGAGCTCTACGACACCGTTCCGATGACGCTCCTGTCGATGGACGTCGACCCCACGACGGCCAAGGTCGACGACATCCTCGCCGCCATCGAGAAGGTGGGAGAGGCCAGCGACTCCGGCCAGTTCCGCGGCTTCACCGGCAACGAGTACACCAAGGACCTGACCAAGGGCGACTCGGCGCTCGTGCTCGGCTGGTCGGGTGACGCGGTGCAGCTGAAGGCCGACAACCCGAACATCGAGTTCGTCCAGCCCGAGGAGGGCTTCCTTCTGTGGGCGGACAACATGCAGATCCCCGTGGGCGCGCCGAACGCCTTCACCGCGCAGCGGATGATGGACTACGTCTACCAGCCGGAGGTCCAGGTCGACATCACCGAGTGGGTCAACTACGTGTGCCCGGTCAAGGGCGTGCAGGAGCTGATCGAGAAGCGCGACCCGGAGCTGGCCCAGAGCGAGCTGATCTTCCCGAGCGAGGACAGCCTCCAGAACTCGACCGACCTGCGGCCGCTGCTGCCGGAGGAGGAGCGCGAGGTCGAGGACGCCTTCCAGCGCGTGCTGGGCGCCTAGTTCTCGGCCCGGCCGCGCGCCTTGCGGATCTTCGCCAGACGCTCGCTCAGCTCACGCTCCTCGCCGTGCTCCGAGAGCTCGAGGAAGCGCTCGGCGATCGCCTCGTCCGGCATCAGCTCCTGGTCTGACACCCCCTCGGGATGGGCGTGCGGGTAGTCGTAGTCCACCCCCCGGGCGAGCTTCTTGGCACCTGGATAGGCCGCGCTCTGCAACGGCGCCGGCGGTAGCGGCGTGCCGTGCTCGCGCACCCACTGGCGGGCGCGGCCGATCGCCTCGTAGGAGGCGTTGGACTTCGGGGCGAGCGACAGGTAGACGGCGGCCTGAGCCAGGTTGAGGGCGCACTCCGGCATACCCACGTGCTCGACCGCCTGGGCAGCCGCCACGGCCACCTGCAGGGCCTGGGGGTCGGCGTTGCCGATGTCCTCGCTCGCCAGCACGACCATTCGGCGCGCGATGAAGCGTGGGTCCTCGCCGCCCTCGAGCATCCCGGCCAGGTAGAGCAGCGACGCGTCCGGGTCCGAGCCGCGCGTGGACTTGATCCAGGCCGAGATCAGGTCGTAGTGCTTGTCGCCCCCCTTGTCGTAGAGGATCGCGCTGCGCTGTAGCGAGTCCTCGGCGACCTGCAGCGTCACGGTGCCGCCGGAGCCCACGGTCTCGGCGGCGAGCTCGAGCGCCGACAGGGCGCTGCGCGCGTCGCCGCCGGCACGGCGGGCCAGGAACTCGAGCGCCTCGTCCTTCACCGTGGGCGGATCGGCGATGCCGCGCTCGTGGTTGAGCGCACGGCGCAGCAGCTCGAGCACGTGCCCTTCCTCGAGGGCGCGCAGCTCGTAGACGCGGCAGCGTGACAACAGCGCCGAGTTGACCTCGAAGTAAGGGTTCTCGGTGGTCGCGCCCACCAGCACCACAAGCCCCTCCTCGACGGCGGGCAGCAGCGTGTCCTGCTGGGCCTTGTTGAAGCGGTGAATCTCGTCCAGGAAGAAGATCGTGCGCTCGTTGTTGGTGGAGCGCCGGTGCGACGCGCGCTCGAGCACCTCGCGCACCTCGGCCCGGCCGGCCCTGACCGCCGACTCTTCCTCGAAGGCCGCCCGCGCGTTCACCGCCAGCATGCGCGCAAGCGTCGTCTTGCCCGTGCCCGGAGGGCCGTAGAGGATCATCGGATGGGGCCGGCCCTCCTCGATCGCGGTGCGCAGCGCGGAGCCCCGGCCCAGCAGGTGCTCCTGGCCCACGAACTCGCCCAGCGATTCCGGCCGCATCCGTGCGGCCAGTGGCAGCTCCGCCTCCTCCACCGCTCGACCCCGCCGGGGTGAATCCTCGAGATCGAACAGGCGTTCCATGGCTCAAGTCTGGCAGCGGGGGTGGCGCTGTGACCTGAGTCGGAAGATCGGCTTCAGCTTCCCGAGCGGCTGGGCGGGACTGGCGACGTGCGCGGGATGAGTCGATGCAGAGCATCGGCGATTCCCGCGGGTGGCGCCAGACACGTCCAGACGCCGGGAAGGTGCGCGCGAGATGACGACTCAGGTCACTAACCGAGCCGTGACAGGAAGGCGCTCACCGCCTTGGCCGTTCCCTCCGGCTCGTCCTCCCACACGAAGTGGCCGGCGCCCTCGAACACCACCAGCTCCGAGTCGCCTAGCTCGCTCTCGAAGCGCTCTGCTCCGGCCACGGGCGCGAACGGGTCGTCGGCGCCCCACACGAGCAGCGCGGGCACGTCGAACTCGGCGAGCCGGCCGTCGTAGCGGGCCAGCTTCTCGAAGTCCATGGAGCGATAGAAGTCGAGCTGGCCGTGCCGGCGCGGCTCGTCCGCGAAGGCCTTCCAGTACTCGTCGAGAGCGTCGTCTGAGATCCCGGAGCTGAGCTGGCCGAGCATCGCGCCGAGCGCGTCGCGCTCCAGGCCGTCCACCAGCTGTTCGCCCGTGCCGGAGGTGCGCATGGCCTGCGCCATGCCGTGCCACTTGCCGTCGGAGAAAAAGCCCGTGGAGCTGATCACGAGGCCGTCGACAGCCTCCGGGTGCTCACAGGCCCACGCCAGCCCGATCAAACCGCCCCAGTCGTGCAGGACCGGCACGCAGCTCTCGATGCCCTGGTCGCTGCGAAAGCGTTCGATCGCCTCGATCTGGCGCTCCCACGTGCCGGGCGGGTCCGGCTCGGAGTCACCCATCCCGGCGAGATCGGGCGCCACCGCACGCCAACCCGCCTCGTCGATCACCGGCATCAGGTGCCGCCACATGTAAGACGACTCCGGATAGCCGTGCACGAGCAGCGCCACGCGCGCGTCGGGCGCTCCCGCTTCCCGGTGTGCGAGGCCGGCCACGACGCGAGCATATACTCGCGCCGGTGCCCGATCGAGCCGCCCTCGAGCGTCGCACGACAGAGATCCTCCAGCGCCTGATCCGGTTCAACACCGTCAATCCGCCTGGAAACGAGGAGCCGGCGCAGCTCTGGTTGGCCTCGCTTCTCGAGGAGGCCGGCTTCGACTGCGCGCTGCGAGCCGCGGTGCCCGGACGCCCCAACCTCGTGGCCCGTATGCCCGGCCGCTCGGACGGCCCGACCCTCTGCCTGCTCGGCCACGTGGACACCGTGCTCGCCGACCCGGCGGACTGGCAGGTCGATCCGTGGGCGGGCGAGCTGCGCGACGACTGCGTCTGGGGGCGAGGCGCCAAGGACATGAAGAGCCAGGTGGCCGCCGAGGCGGCCGCGGCACTGGCGCTGATCGAGGAGGGCTGGCGGCCCGAGGCCGGTGAGCTCAAGCTCGTCTTCACCAGTGACGAGGAGACCGGCGCCCACAACGGCGCGGCGTGGCTGACCAGCGAGCACCCCGACCTGGTGCGTGCCGACTTCGTGGTCAACGAAGGGGCCGGCGAGCTCATCCGGCACGGAGAGCACCGCGTCTACGGCGTCTGCGTTGCCGAGAAGGGCGTGTTCCGCTTCACGCTCGACACACATGGGCGCAGCGGGCACGCATCGGTGCCGCGCATCGGCGACAACGCGCTGCTCAAGCTGGCTCCCCACCTGAGCGCGCTCGCCGCTGCCCGGCCGGTTCCGGTGCGCCAGCCGGAGGTGGACGAGCTGTTGAGCGCCCTCGGCCTCGACCCGGCCGATCTCGGCGCGGCACTGGCCGACCTCGAGGCGCAATCACCCGAGGTGGCGGTGCTGCTCGAGCCGATGGTCGGCGTCACGCTCACGCCGACGATGATCTCGGCGTCGGAGAAGATCAACGTCGTGCCCTCGCACGCGCGCCTCGAGGTGGACTGCCGCGTGCCGCCGGATCTGGGCGAGCCGGCGGCGCGCGAGGCGATCCACGCCGCGCTCGGCGACAACGGCTACGACCTGCGCTTCTTCGACGAGGTGGTGGGCAACCGCTCGCCGATCGAGACGCCGCTGATGGGCTCGATCCGGCGCTTCATCTCACGTGAGGATCCCGACGCGAAGGTGGCGCCGCTCGTGATGACCGGCTTCTCGGACTCGCACTGGTGGCGGCGCTCGTTCCCCGACTGCGTCGCCTACGGCTTCTTCCCCCAGAACGCGATGGACATGGTCGAGGCCTATCCGCTGATGCACGGGATCGACGAGCGAATGCCGGTCGCCGACCTCGGCCTGGCGGCCGCCTTCTACGCTGATCTCATGCAGGAGACACTCCGATGACCTCACCCGTGCCCGAGGACAAGCTGCGACTGGGCGGCATGGCGTTGCGCAATGGGCTGCTCGTGCACGGGCCCACGCACTGGGCGGCGGCCGTGCGTAACGACGCCGGCGAGATCCGTGTGGCGTCCGGGCTGAAGCCGGATCTGGGCGGCAAGGCCGCCGACCGTGTTCCCGGCCTTCGCGGAGTGCTCAAGCTCGGGGAGGCGCTGGCGGTGATCCCCCTCGTCAAGCGGGCGCTGCCCGAGGCGCGCCTGCCCATGCAGGACGTTCAGACGCTCGGGGCGATGGGCGCGGCCGCGCTCGGCGGCCAGGCGATCCGCGCCGGCGGCCGCCGCGCCGCCGCCGCGGGGCAGCCGTCGCGCTACAGCGGAATGGGGCGCGAGGCGGCCGTGGCGCTGGTGAGCCTCGCCCCGGCGCTGCTGGCCCTGCGCAGCGGTGACCTGGCGGCGTACCACGGCGTCGAGCACAAGTCGATCGCCGCCTACGAGGACGGCGAGGCCGCGGCGGAGGCCGCGAAGGAGCACGACCGCTGTGGCTCGCACCTGGTGGCGCCGATGCTGGCGGCGGCGGCCGTGGGCAACGTGGCGGCGCGGCGCGCGGGCCTGCGCGGGCCGGCAGCCGAACTGACCGTAGGTCTCGGCAGCGCGGCCGTTGCCGTGGAGGTGTTCGCCTGGGGCGAGCGCCACCCGGACTCGCGGGTGACCCGCTCCTGCGTCGCCCCGGCCACGAGATCCAGCGCGCGGTGGGAACTCGCGAGCCGACGCCCGAGCAGCTCGAGGTGGGCGAGGCCGCGCTGGCGGAGATCCTGCGCGTTGAAGAGGCGGCGGCCGCTTCGTCGCTAGCGCTGCGCTTGGGCGCTGTGCTGCTTTCGAGGCCGCATGCTGTCGGCCTAAACCGACCCCGGTGCGCTGACGCCACTCATGCTTTGCCCCATCTCGGCCGATGGGAGAACATGGATGAGGATCCGTCCGGCTGTCGGCTGTTGTGCGCCCTCGCTGTGCTGGGCATGCTGGCCCCTGCGGCCAAGGCCGACGGTGGCGCCGCCGCGTGCAGCACTCCGGTGAGCGTCAACCGCCTCAGCAGCTCGAGGGGCTCGCGGTCGAGCCCGGGCGCTACACGGTCACGATCCTCGACAGCTCCGAGCTGAGCTGTGACGAGGCGCTCGAGGAGTTCCGCTCGCTCCTGCGCGCTCCCGGCTCCGAGCTTCCCGAGGGCTGGAAGGTCGACCCGGGCACGAGCACCTTCGAGCGCAGCGACGGCACCCGCGGCTTTCGAATCGACCCCGACCCCACGGCCGACGCCGGTGGCGGCCTCAGCTGGGACTCGATTCAAGACTGGGTGATCGTCTGGCTGCCGATCATCTTCATGGGCCTGATCGCCGTGGTGCTGATCATGACCCTGCGCTACATGCCGCGCACGAAGCCGCAGGAGATCAAGCCGCAGTCGTCGAGCTCGGTGCGCTGGCACGACGTGGCGGGAGTGGACGAAGCGAAGGACGAGCTGCGCGAGGTCGTGGAGTTCCTGCGCGACCCCAAGCGCTTTCGCAAGCTGGGCGCGAAGGTTCCCAAGGGGATCCTGCTGCACGGCCCGCCCGGCACCGGCAAGACGCTTCTGGCCAAGGCGGTGGCCAACGAGGCGGAGGCGAAGTTCTTCGCGCAGTCGGCCTCGTCGTTCGTGGAGATGTTCGCCGGGCTCGGCGCGGCCCGCATCCGGAGGCTGTTTCGGCGGGCGCGCAAGGAGGCGCCGGCCATCGTGTTCATCGACGAGCTCGACGCCGTGGGCGCCACGCGCGGCAAGGACATCTCGGGCGAGAAGGACCAGACGCTCAATCAGCTGCTCGTGGAGCTGGACGGCTTCGGGTCGGCCGACGACGTCGTGGTGATCGCCGCCTCCAACCTGCTCGACAAGCTCGATCCGGCGCTGCTTCGGCCGGGCCGCTTCGACCGCCAGATCCTCGTCTCAGCTCCCGACCTGAAGGGACGCCGGGCGATCCTCGACGTGCACACCCGTGGCATGCCGCTGGAGCCCGACCTCGACCTCGACCTGATCGCGCGTCAGACCAGCAACCTCACCGGCGCCGACCTGGCCAACATCTGCAACGAGGCGGCGATCTTCGCCGGGCGCGACCATCGCGAGTCGATCGGCACGCGCGACTTCCAGGCCGCGCTCGAGCGGGTGATCGCGGGCATGCAGTCACGCCGCGTGATCACCGAGCACGAGAAACGGGTGGTGGCCTACCACGAGGCCGGCCACGCGCTCTGCTCGGAGCTGCTCCCCTCGGTGGAGAAGGTGCACCGCATCTCGATCATCCCGCGCGGCCGCGCTCTCGGCTACACGCTCAACCTGCCCGAGGAGGACCGCTACCTAAAGACCCGGGACGAGCTGCTCGACTACATGGTCGTGCTGCTCGGCGGCCGGGTCACAGAGCACATCGTGTTCGGCCAGATCACCACGGGCGCCTCCGACGACCTGCGCAAGGTCCACGAGATCAGCCGCTCGATGATCACGCAGTTCGGGATGGGCACCGAGCTCAACTCCAAGCAGGTGCCGACCGACGACTACTCGATGTCCGACCACACACGGCGGATGGTCGACGAGGAGCAGCAGTACCTGACCGATCTCGCGCATCGCCGAGCCATGAAGCTAGTCGGCCGAGAACCGCACGCTGCTGGAGGCGTTCGCGTTCACGCTGCTCGAGAACGAGGTACTCGAGCGCGACGACATCGAGCGGCTCGTGGGCGCCTACAGGGGCGAGCCGGGCGGCAACGGCCGCCCGCTGATCAAGGATCTCGAGCCCGGTCCGATCGACGTGGCCGCGGCCGAGCGCCCCGGCGACTGAGCGGCTTCCATATAAGTCCCGCCTGTGCCGCCCGCCGCGGGTTCGATTGCGCTGATCGCCAACCCGAGCTCGGGCGGCGGCAGCGATCCCGAGAAGGTCGCCGCCGAGCTGCGGCGCTTCGGAGCTGAGGTCGAGCTGTTCGAGCTGGATCAGGCCGAGGCGGCGGCTTTGTCCGGGGCGCGAGCGGATCGTCGTGGCCGGGGGTGACGGCAGCATCGCGCCGGCGGCCGCAGCGGCGGGCGCTGCGGGCCTGGCTCTGGCGGTGATCCCCGTGGGCACCGCCAACGACTTCGCCCGCGGGCTGCAGCTCCCCCACGCCCTCGGCGCTGCCGCGCGGCTGGCGGTGGAGGGCCGCTTGGTGCGTCCGCTCGATCTCGGCCGGATCGACGGGCGCCCGTTCGTGAACGCCGCCAGCGCCGGGCTCGCCGCACAGGCCGCCGGCGAGGCCCACGGGCTGAAGAAGGTTCTCGGTCCGCTCGCGTACGGGCTCGGGGCGCTACTGGCGGGACTCCGCGAGCGTCCAATCCGATGCGAGCTGCGGCTCGACGGCGAGCGCTTCTTCGAGGGTCGCGTGTGGCAGGTCACGGTTGCCGGCACGGGGACCTTCGGAGCGGGCTCGAGGCTCGAGCCCGCCAAGCCGGACGACGGATGCCTCGACGTCGCGGTGATCGAGGCCGGCTCGCGCGTGCGCCTCGTGGCGCACGCCTACAGCCTGCGCTTCGGGCGGCTCACGCGGCGCTCCGACGTCCGCCACGAGCGGGCCCGGACGGTGGAGCTCGTGGTGGCGCCGGAGACCGCGTTCAACGTCGACGGCGAGGTGGTGAGCCTCGGGCGGGGGGTCAGGTTCGGGGTGGAGCCGGCGGCATTCGAGCTCGTGGTGGGGTGACCACCGGCCGTTCAACGCGGCGGCTCCTCGCCGTCGAGGTACTCGCGCGCGTCCTCGGCCCGGAACCAGGCCCGCAGGCCGCCGCCCTCGGGCAGGCGCTCGAACGCGCCGATCTTCCCCGAGTCGAGCTGGAGCACGATGTCCGGCTCTCCGTTGGTGGAGAAGGCCAGAAAGCGGACCGGATGGTCGCGTGCGGTTCACGATCTGGTGCGCTCCCTCTTCCCCGCGCAGGAAGGACACGACCTCGCCGCGCTCGAGATCTCGCCACCCCTCCGGGGTGCGCAGGCTGGGCCGTGCCCTCCAGGACGATCACGAGCTCCTCCTCGGTCAGGTGGGCGTGGTATGGGTAGGCGGCCTCGCCCGGCGGGAGGTCCCAGAGGCTCACGCCCAGCCGCTCGGCGCCGGCCTGCCGGCTGATCCTGGCGCGCCTGCAGGTGAAGCCCTCGCCGCTGCGCGGCTCGTCGTAATCCGGGTTTTCGATGTTGACCATGCCTGGGTTGTAGCCTCAGCGGCCGTGTTCGGGCGGATAGACCACATCGGCGTGGCCGTGGATGACCTCGACGGGGCGGTCGAGCTGTATCGCGATCGGCTCGGCATGACGCTGCAGCACCGCGAAACGGTGGACGAGCAGGGCGTGGAGGCCGTGCTCCTCGGCGTCGGCGAGAGTCACGTGGAGCTGCTAAGGCCGCTCGGCCCGGACACCGCCGTGGGCCGCTTCATCGACCGCAACGGCCCGGGCCTCCACCACGTGGCCTACGGGACCGAGGACATCGAGCAGGCGCTCGAGTCCGTCCGCTCGGCCGGCCTGACACTGATCGACGAGAAGCCGCGCACCGGCATCCGCAACAGCCGCGTGGCATTCCTACACCCCAAGTCGACCGGCGGCGTGCTGACCGAGCTGGTCGAGGCCACGGAGGCGCATTCATGACCGATCCGGCTCATCGCATCGACATCGGCTTCCAGGGCGGGCAGGTGCTGCCCTGCCGCGTGGCCCAGGAGGCGTACGACGGGCTGCGCAAAGCGCTCGCCGACCCGAACGCCGACCGCTGGTACGAGCTCGAGACCCAGGACTCCGAGGTCGCACTCGACCTCTCGCAGATCGTGTATCTCCGGCTCGATACCGAGGGACAGAAGGTCGGCTTCTAGAGCCCGTGAAGGTTGGCATCGTCGGCCTGCCCAACGCCGGCAAGTCGTCGCTCTTCAATGCGCTCACACGCGCGGGCGCCCCGGCCGCGAACTACCCGTTCACGACCGTGGAGCCGAACGTTGCCGTGGTCGGCGTGCCCGACGAGCGGCTGGAGCGCGTCGCACAGACGGTGGGCGCGCGCCCGGTGGTGCACGAGACGATCGAGTTCCACGACATCGCCGGTCTCGTGCGCGGGGCCCACGAGGGCGAGGGCCTCGGCAACAAGTTCCTGGCCAACATCCGCGAGACCGACGCCATCCTGCACGTGGTGCGGGTGCACGATGACGCCCAGGTGGTGCATCCCGAGGGCCGAGTCGACCCGCTGACCGACGTCGAGACGATCGAGACTGAGCTGCTGTTCGCTGACCTCGAGCAGGCCGAGCGGCGCCTGGAGCGCGTGGCCAAGCAGGCCAAGTCGCTCGACAAGGTGGCCGTTGCGGAGGAGCGCTGGCTGGGCCAGGTGGTCGACGCCCTTCGGGAGGGCCGGGGCGTGCGCACCGTCCCCGACCCCGAGGACGCACCGGGTGCGGCCATACGCCTGTCGGCGCTCACCTCCAAGCCGGTGCTCTACGTGGCCAACGTCGCCGAGGGCGAGCCGCTCGAGCCTCCGCGGGAGCTGGTCGAGCACGCGCGCGAGCGCGGGGCACGCGCGGCTGCGGTCAGCGCGCGGCTCGACTCCGAGCTGTCGGAGCTGGACGACGACGAGGCCGCGGCCATGCGCGAGGAGCTCGGCGTTAAGGAGTCCGGGCTGGAGACCGTCATCCGCGAGGCCTTCGCGCTGCTCGACCTGATCCAGTTCTTCACCGCCGGTCAGGACGCGGAGGCACGGGCGTACGCCATCCCACGCGGAACCCCGGCGCGCCGTGCGGCGGGCACCGTGCACACCGACATGGAGCGAGGCTTCGTGGCCGCCGAGATCACGCCCTGGGACGCGCTGGTTGAGGCCGGCGGCTACACGAGGGCGCGCGAGCGCGCGTTGCAGCGCGTGGAGGGGCGCGACTACGTGATGCAGGACGGGGACGTGGCGACGTTCCGGTTCACGCGGTAGCGCTCCGCTCGGGCGTGCGCGGCGCCGCCGAAGCCCACGATCGGGTGGGGAAGGTGCCGGGTCGAGTTGCACAAACCCCACAGCGCATGGCAGAAATCGTCCGGGAGTTGTCATTGCGGCCAGGCGCTTGGCACGCGACCATGGTGGCCATGCGACGCGTCGTCATCGTCACCTACCCCGGTGTGCAGACCCTCGACGTGATCGGTCCGGCCGAGGTGTTCAGCACGGCCACCCAGCTCGCCGGCGACGGCTACGAGCTCGAGGTGGTGGCCGCTGAGCGCGGCCGTCTGGTCACGTCGTCCGTGTCGATGCACGTGGATCGCACGATCGCGGACTGCCGCGGGCGCATCGACACTCTGATCGTCGCCGGCGGCACGGGGTCGCGGCCCGCGCAGGATGACGAGGAGCTGATCGAGTGGCTAACGGCCGCTGCCCGACGTTCGCGGCGGGTGGCCTCCGTATGCACCGGAGCGCTGCTGCTGGGCAGCGCCGGCCTGCTCGACGGGCGCCGCGTGACCACCCACTGGGCCTGGTGCGACTACCTGGCTCGCCGCTACCCCGCGGCCGTCGTGGACCCGGAGCCGATCTTCGTGCGCGACGGCAAGCTCGCCACCTCGGCGGGCGTCACCGCCGGAATGGACCTGGCCCTGGCGCTGGTCGAGGAGGACCTCGGCCCCGAGGTGGCTCTCGAGACGGCGCGCCAGCTGGTGCTCTTCCTGCGGCGCCCCGGCGGCCAGTCCCAGTTCAGCGCCCAGCTCGCGGCACAGACGGCCGAGCGGCCGCCGCTGCGGGACCTGCAGAGCTGGATCCCGGACCACCTGGACCGAGGACCTCTCGGTGCCGGCCCTTGCCCGCCGCGCCTGCATGAGCGAGCGCAACTTCGCGCGCGCCTTCCGGCGCGAGACGGGCATGACGCCCGCGGCCTACGTCGAGGCCGCGCGCGTCGAGCGCGCCCGCATTGCGCTGGAGAGCAGCGACCTCCCCGTCGAGGCCCTCGCCCGGCGCTTCGGCTTCGGGACGGTCGAGACGCTGCGCCGAGCCTTTCGCCGCCGGCTGGGAGTGAGCCCGGCCGCTTACAGGAGCCGCTTCCGCCCGCGGGCGGCGGCCTGACGCAGGAGGACCCACCGATGAAGATCGCCATCCCCCTCTACGAACGCTTCACCGCCCTGGACGCGATCGGCCCCTACGAGGTGCTGTCGCGGCTGCCCGGGGCGTCGGTGACCTGGCTGGCGCCCGAGCGCGGTCCGGTCCGCTCCGACAACGGGATGCTGGCCATCGAGGCCGATGCTCGCCTACGAGGACGTGCCCGATCCGGAGATCGTGGTCGTGCCCGGCGGCATCAGCACCGACGACCACCTCGACGACGAGCGTCTGGTCGGCTGGATCCGGCGCGCGCACGAGACGCTCGGACTGGACGACGTCCGTGTGCTCGGGCTCGCTGCTGCTTGGCGCGGCGGGAGTGCTCGACGGGCTGGACGCCACCAGCCACTGGCTGGACATCGACAAGCTCGAGCGCTTCGGCGCCCGCCCGACCCGCGAGCGCGTGGTCGAGCGCGGCAAGGTGATGACCGCCGCCGGCGTGTCGTCGGGCATCGACATGGCGCTGACGCTGGCGTCGCGGATCAGCGGCCCGGAGGTGGCGCAGGCGATCCAGCTCGGCATCGAGTACGACCCCAAGCCGCCGTTCGACGCCGGGTCGGAGGAGAAGGCGCCGGCCGAGATCGTCGACCTGGTTCGCAGCGTGGTCGCCGCTCGCGACAACTGATTGCCCCATTCGGGGCGGAGCGGTACTTTCTGCGGTGCCACCACACGACGCCGGAGGCCCTCTCGCCATGACTCGCTCGTTTCGCCGCTCCTGTTTGCCGCTTGCCGTACTGGCGGCGTGCCGCCGTGTTCGCTCCGTCCTGCCTCTGCCGGCGTTCCCGCCCAGGCGTCGAAGAGCTGCGACCCGGGCAACACTCGCGGCTACGGCACCACGTACGTGATCAAGATCAGCGTGAGCGGCGGCCCGTCCTGCCGCGGCGCCAAGGCGCTGATCAAGTCGTTCCACGGCTGTCGGCCCGGCCGGCGCGGCCGCTGCGCGCGCGTGGCCGGCTACCGCTGCAGCGAGAATCGCTTCAACAGCTCGCGGCAGTCCTACGACTCGAACGTCACCTGCCGCAAGGGCGGCAGGACGGTCAAGCACACGTACACGCAGTTCCTGTAGAGCTAGCCGCCGAAGTCCCGCCGAAGGGCGGCGACGACCTCAGCGGCCGCGAGCTCGGCGCCGCGGCCGTTGAGGTGGATCCCGTCGGGCTCGCGCACGATCTGGCGGCGCCCGTCCACCTCCATGGCGTCGCGGTACTCGCCGCCCGGGGTGAACAGCTCGTCCATCTCGAGCACGCGCACGTGCGCCCGGTAGGGCTGGGCCGCCACCTCGATGGCCGCGTTGACCGCGCGGGCGATCTCCTGGCGGTCCTTTTCGCGTGGCGCCGGCAGCGTCAGCCAGTACACGCGGGCTCGCCCGTCGCGCCGGTAGGTGTTCATCATGCGCCGCACCCGGTACGCGTACTCGGCCGCCCAGCGGGCATCGCAGCAGCGGAGCTGCGTGTCGCCGGGCCCGGGCAGGTCGAATCCCTCGTTGGCGCCGATGAACACCACCACAGCGTCGGGCTCGCGCTCGGCCGTCTGCTGGGTCGAGAGCTTGCCCCAGTCCACGAGGCCCGACTTCGAGATCCCGGTGCCCACGTGCGGGTCGCGCTCCACCTCGACGTCCCCACCGGCGTCGGCGTAGCGGCGGGCCAGTTCCACGTCGAGCGGCATGGCGAGCGAGTCACCGGTCACGAGGATCTTGTCGAGCCGGCCCGGCGCCGCCCGTGAGCCCAGCTCCGCCGGGTCGAAGGACGAGGGCGGCACTGCCGGCACGCCGCGCACACCGCCGGCCGCGGGGCGCCGAGTCCTCGAAGCCGCCCTCGTCGCCCACGCCCTCGTCCTCGAGGAACGCGAGCGCGTCATCGCTCCACTCGTCGAACGGGCAGGCGGTCGGCGATCCAGCCGGTCGGCGCGCCCACGGCCAGGGTCAGCTCGCGGGCGACGCCCGGGTCCATCTCCTCTCCCGCCGAGCGAATCGAGGAGCCCTCGAAGAGCGCGAGCAGGAGCGCGGCCAAGAACGACCACGACACCGCCGCGCGTGCGCTGAGCCGCCGTCCCTTCGGCGCGGGCGGGATGGGCGGCTCGGGGCTCGTCGGGTAGTAGGGGGTCTCGGCCACGGCTCAGAACTGGAAGTAGATGAAGGGGGGAACCCCGCCGCTGGGCACCGTAGCGCCCACCAGTGCCACCACAAAGGCGAGCGAGAGGCCGAGCGCCGGGGCGGGGAGCCCCGCGGCGCGCTCGCGCAGGCGCTCGACGGGATCGGGAGGAAGGAGCTGGAAGCCGATCACCACCGCCACGGCGGCCACGGTGACCGGCGCCCACAGGGTGGCGGGCCCGGGATCGAACAGCTGGCCGATGAAGGTGGCGGCCAGCTCGAGGCTCTCGGTCCGGAACAGGATCCAGCCGAACACCACGACGTTGAACACGATCAGCCACGCCAGCCACGCGGGGGCGCCTTCACCCCGCGGTCGCGCAGGGCGTGCTCCACCACCAGCGCGGTGCCGTGGAGCGCACCCCACAGCACGAAGCCCCAGGCCGCCCCGTGCCACAGGCCGCCGAGCACCATCGTGATCATCAGGTTGCGCGCGGTCTGCCACCTGCCGCCGCGGTTGCCGCCGAGCGGGATGTAGAGGAAGTCGCGCAGGAAGCGCGACAGCGTCATGTGCCAGCGGCGCCAGAAGTCGCGGAAGCTGAGCGCCCGGTAGGGGCAGTTGAAGTTCTGCGGGAAGATGAAGCCCATCAGCAGGGCCACCCCGATCGCGATGTCCGTGTAGCCCGAGAAGTCGCAGTAGATCTGGGCCGCGTAGGCGTAGGCGGCCAGCGCCACATCGGGCGCCGCGTAGGCCTCGGGCACGCCGAACACCGGATCCACGATCTCGCGGGCCAGGTAGTCGGCCAGCGCCACCTTCTTGACCAGCCCGATGGCGATCAGCACCACGCCGGCGCCCACGGCGACGTTGCGCGGATCGCGCGGGCTGGCCAATTGGGGAATGAACTCGCGCGCCCGCACGATCGGTCCCGCCACCACGTGCGGGAAGAACGAGAGGTACAGCGCGAAGTCGATCGTGGACGCCGGACGCAGAAGTCCCCGCTTGACGTCCACCACATAGGAGATCGCCTGGAAGGTGATGAACGAGAGCCCGATGGGTAGCGCGAGGGTGAGCAGCGGCAGGGGCATGCCC
The DNA here is from genome assembly GCA_963733655.1 of uncultured Thermoleophilaceae bacterium. Lineage (GTDB taxonomy): Bacteria > Actinomycetota > Thermoleophilia > Solirubrobacterales > Thermoleophilaceae > JACVRW01. Next base: position 40,046 of record CAVTEX010000003.1, on the reverse strand, counting down.
AGGCCCAGCGAATCTAGGAATGCACCGATCTCACCCGCGAAGAAGCCGTAGTACTTGAAGAGGCCGAGGACCGCGAGGTCCACGACCACGGTGACCACCATGATCCGCTTGCGCGTACTTGCTTCAGAAGCGCGGCCCACGAGCACCGCGCCGGCCTGGTTGGCCAGCTGTGACGGCGCGCGAGGAGCAGCGCGTAGCGAGGGCTCGCAGCCGCGTAGAAGACGTAGCTCGCAACGAGGATGAAGGGCTTCCACAGGTGCGGCCGGGGCATCAGGAGCCACGACAGGCACAGCACCACCGGGAAGAAGAATGCGAATTCGAAGGACGGGAATACCACGGCGTGCCAGCGCGATACTAGGTGCGCTGGCCGCCGCCATGGCGGGCTTGGGCGTCTCCGCCCCGGTGGCTCAAGCCTGCGGCGGGGTCGAGCGCTACGAGGCCTCGGCGCCCCGCTCCGGCGAGGACACCGCGCTCGCGATCGGCGACTCGATCATGCTCGGCGCCGTGAGCCAGCTCAGCCGCAGAGGGTTCGAGGTGGACGTGCGCGGCTGTCGCCAGTTCTCCGAGGGGCTCTCGCTGCTGGCGGCGCGGGGCGATTCCCTCCCCGGCGTGGTGGTCATCGCGCTCGGCACGAACTGGACCATCGAGCGGCGGCAGATACGCCGCGCCCTGATCACTATCGGACGCGAGCGGGTGCTCGGCCTCGTGACTCCGAGGGAGGTCGGCGGCGCGGCGAGCTCAGACCAGGCTGTGATCCGGGCCGCCGGAGCGCACTGGCGGCGGCGGGTGAAGGTGCTCGACTGGGTCCGTCACAGCAGCGGGCATTCGAACTGGTTCTGGGGCGACGGCCTTCATCTCCAGCCCCGCGGGGCACGCGCCTTCACGCGCCTGCTGGCCCCGGCCCTCAGCTGGCCCGCGCCCGACTACGACGCGCCTGCGGCAGCGCTGGGTGCGACCTTCGTTCTCAGCGCGGGGTCGGTCATCGGAGCAGGATCCGCTCTCGGCGCAGCGTTCGGATGATCACCGTGGCGGCCATCGAGGCGCCGGCGGTGTTGAGGTGCACACCGTCGCCCTGTCTCACCCGCACCGCGCGGCCGTTTCTGCGGATCGAGTCGCGATAGCGCCCGCCGGGCGTGAAGATCTCCACGAGATCGATCACCCGCACGTCGCGTCCCCGCCCCCGGGCCGCCCGCAGGATGCCCCGGTTGACGGCCGGGAAGGTCTCCCTGAAGACGCCGCCCGCGCGGCGTGGGCAGGAGCAGCCAGTAGATGCGCGTGCGCCCGCTGCGCCCATAGGTCCTCATCATCCGCCGTGCGCGGCGGGCGTACTCGGCCACCCAGGCATCTCCGCAGCAGGCCGCGGAGCCCATCGGAAAGCCGTCGTTGGCGCCCAGGAACATCACCACCACGTCGGGGGCGCCCGAGGCATGGCGCTTCGCCTGAGTCTGCCAATCGAGCAGCGAGGGCTTGGAGATGCCGGTGCTGATGTGGGCGTCGCTGCGAACCCTCACCCCCCGCGGAGCCAGCCGCTGCTTGAGGTAGCCGTCGATGATCTGGATCATCGAGTCTCCGGTGGCCAGCAGTCGCAGCCTCCCGCCGCGCGGCAGCGCGCGGACCGTGCGCGCTCGCGCGCCCACGGCGTGGTGAGACGTACCCGCCAGCCGCCCGGACGCAGCGCCCTGAAGCGGGTCGCGGTCCTGGCTCTGCCCGGCCGGATCAGCTCGGAGCGGCAGCGCTCACGACCTCCGGGCGCAGCGACGCACAGCCGCGTCCGGAAGCCACCGAGCCGCCAGCGGTCGACGAGGGTGAGCGGCACCGAGCGCCCCGCCCTCGTGCGCCGCGGCGCGGACAGGGCGAGACGCCGCTTGCAGCTCGGCGTGCGGACGCTCGCGCTGGCTGCGTCGCCGTCCGCGCTGCGCACGGTGAACGTCCTGTCGCGCACGTCGCAGCGCCAGGGCGCCGCGCGGCGCAGAACGGTGTGTGCCTGCGAGGGAGTCAGGGCGATAAGGGCCCGCCCGGTGTCCTCGATGCTCACCTGCGCGCCCGCGGGCGCGGTCAGAACGAGCCGGACGTAGCCGGTCTCCGTGGCGTCGGCGCTCAGGCTGAGTGACCCGGTGCCCTGGCCGGTCTCTCCAGCCGAAGGCGAGCACGGGCAGCGCGAGAAGCGGCAGAACAAGCCGCCTGAGGGTCACCGCATGCGGACGGCGGGACCCGCAACCGAGCCGCCCCTGACCCGGTACAGGCCGGGCCGGTCGAGCTCGATGCGGTAGCGGCCGAGACGCGACGTCGTCACGCGGCCGATCGTACGCCAGCTGCCCGCCGGTGCGGCGCTGGACCGCCAGGCGGCGGCTGCGAGGCGCGGGCAGGAACTCGCCCGCCAGGGCCTTGGTGGTCGGGCCCCCGCCCCAGCTGGACGGGCGGGCGGAGCGCGACCGGCGCCCCGAGCTCGACACGCGCACGTGGGTGAGCCAGGTGTCGCGCAGCCCCAGAGCGGCGCGGATCTGCGGCCCGCTGATGATCCGGGAGCCGCGGGTGCCGATCACCCGCGCGCGCACGACTCGTGGCGACACGCCACGCCTGAGCACCTTGAGGCGCTTGAAGGTGCCGGGCGCGCCCAGGGCGCGGGTGAGCGCGCCCGTCGGAGAAGCTCACCTTCCAGCGGTGGTAGGGCGACTGCGTGTCGTAGGGATCGGGAACCCCCACGAGCCATGGCTTGGACAGCGCTCCGATGAAGGAGAACTCCACGTTCTCGGTGTGACCGCCCGAGGTGGAGAAGTAGAACGTCACTGCCGGCTGGCCGCCGTAGGTGAGGATCAGCCCGCGGGTCTCGTCGACCGCGGCGTTGGAGCGCACGCTCTCACCCACAACGCCCTTGTAGACCTGCGAGCGCGTGTCCGGGTACTGGTCGAAAGTTCCGGTGGTCTTGCGCGTGGCCAGGGCATACGTGCGTGCGGCCACCGCCTGGACCTTGAGCGCCTCGAGCGGCCACGAGCTCGGCATCTCGCCCGCCACCACGCCCTTCACGTACGGATCGAGGTCGATCACGTTGATCGCCGTGAGCCCGCCGCCGTCGGGGCGGACCTCGATCGCCCCCCGGTAGAGCCCGTCGCGGATGTAGTTGAGCGCCGGGCCCAGCAGCCGGACCGGGTCGTCGCCGCCGGCGCTCAGCCGCAGCGGGGAGTCGAACGTCGCCACGCGCCGTCCCGAGGCGGTGCTGAGGCGGATGCCGCTGCCCGAACGGCGGGCGATGTAGGTGGAGCTGCGGCGCAGCGCGCTTCCGTTCGCACTGGTCGCGCCGCGCACGCGGATGTAGGGATCGTTGGGCTGGAGCAGCACGCGCACGGGCCGCCCGGGCGCCGGCTCCAGCGTCGTGCCCTTGTAGTAGTGCGCCAGGATGCCCTTGAAGCGGCTGCCTTCGAGCGCGTAGCCGTAGGCCCCGTACTGGCTCATCCCGATTCCGTGGCCGAATCCGGCGCCCTTTATGACGTGGCGCACCGCCGCGCCGGCGGTCGCGGGCACGAGCAGGAGAAGGGCCAGGAATGTGAGGAAAGCGCGGGTCAACACTGGACTAACAACGCTCCAGACCGCTCAAGGTAGCGGGGGAGCCTAAGACACGGCGTAGAGCCGCCACTCTCCCGGCACGCCACGCAGTTCGTGCTCGCCACGGTCTGCAAAACCGATTCCCGATCCCACGACCAGATCCTTCACCGTGCCGGAGACGAGGACCTCGCATGGCGCGGCGCGGTCCATCACCCGGGCGGCGATGTGCACCGCCAGGCCACCCAGGTCGCCGTCCATCACCTCCAGCTCGCCGGTATGGAGCCCGGCGCGGACCTCGAGCCCCAGCGAGCCCATTGCATCCGCCACCGACGCCGCGCAGCGGATCGCGCGCGCCGGCCCGTCGAACGTGGCCAGGAACCCGTCACCTGTGCGCTTGACCTCGCGACCGCGGTGGCGCTCCAGGGCCTGGCGAAACAGCGCGTCGTGGCGCTCGAGCAGGAAGCGCCAACCACGGTCGCCCATCTCGGCGGCGCGCCTCGTGGAGTCGACGATGTCGGTGAACATCACCGTGGCCAGCATGCGGTCGGGCTCGAGGTCGTGGCGCGCGCCGGTGAGGTGCTCCTCGATCTCGCCGATCAGCGCCTCGGAGTCGCCCATCGAGAACATGTTGTCGCTGCCCTCGAGCTCGACGAAGCGGGCGCCCGGGATCTGCGCCGCGAGATAGCGCGAGTGCTCGATCTTGATGAAGGCGTCGTCGCGCCGGTGCATGACGAGCGTGGGCACGCGGATCGAGGGGAGGACGTCGCGGACGTCGAACTCGCCGATCAGGTCGATGATGCGCCGGATCGTTGCGGGGCTTGCGGCCAGGCGCTCCAGTCGGCCCGCCCATTCCATGAAGGCCGGGTCTCCGGCCTGCGCTCGGCGCCACGGCGGCGGGTACCCGCCCCTCGCCCCAGCGCGCCACCAGCTCGTCCATCTCGCGTTCGCGCTCCTCCGCCGGCCAGGCGAACTCGTAGCCGGGCGCCCATGTGGCGCGCGCGAAGGTCGCGTAGAGGATCAGCGCGCTCACGCGCTCGGGATAGGTCGCCGCGAACAGCAGGGCCATCGGGCCGCCCTCGAGCGTGCCCGCGATCGCCACCCGCTCGGCGCCGGCCGCGTCCATCACGGCGAGCACGTCGTCCATCTGCTCCTCGAGCGTGGGGGCGCCCCAGAACGGGTCGGACAGCCCCGACCCGCGGCGATCGAACGTGATGACGCGGGCGAAGCGGCTCAGGCGCGCCATCACCCGCTCCAGCGAGGTCTCCGACCACAGGTACTCGACCTGGGAGATCCAGGGCGGGATCCACATGAGGTCGATGGGGCCGTCGCCCTCGACGATGTAGGCGATGTGGAGATCACCGCTCTTGGCGTAGCGCGCCACGGGAGCCACGGGAGTGACGTTACTTACGCCGCGGGTAGGCTCAGTGCCGTGGCCGACCGCAAAGCCTCGGACGTCTTCGTGGAATGCCTGGAGGCCGAGGGCGTCAAGCACGTGTTCGGAATTCCCGGCGAGGAGACCCTCGACCTGAACGAGTCGCTGTCGCGCTCGTCGATCGAGTTCATTCCGGTGCGCCACGAGCAGGGCGGCGCCTACATGGCGGACGTCTACGGCCGGCTCACCGGGCACGCCGGAGTCTGCCTCGGGACGCTCGGGCCCGGTGCTCTCAACCTGGTGACAGCCGTGGCTGACGCCTACCTCGATCGCGCGCCGCTGGTGGCGCTCACCGGGCAGGGCGATCTCGAGCGCATGCACAAGGAGTCGCACCAGTACATCGACCTCGTGCGGGTGATGCGGCCCATCACCAAGTGGAATGCCCGGCTGTCCGACGCGGCGATCATCCCCGAGGTGGTGCGCAAGGCCTTCAAGGTGGCCGAGGGCGAGAAGCCCGGCGCCACCCACATCGAGCTGCCCGAGGACGTGATGGCTTCCGGCGTGGACGCCGAGCCGCTGCCCCGCCGCCGGCTCGTCCGGCCAGAGCCGGCTGCCCGCGAGCTCCTCAAGGCCGCCGACATCGTCCGGGGCGCCGTTCAGCCGGTTGCGCTGGCCGGCAACGGCGTGGTTCGCGCCGGCGCCGCCCCCGCGCTGCGCGAGTTCGTGCGCGCCACGGGGATTCCGGTGGCCGAGACATTCATGGGCAAGGGGCTGCTGCCGCCCGACAGCCCCAAGGCGCTCGGCTCCGTGGGCCTTCAGGCCGGCGACTACCGGATGGCCGGATTTGACGAGGCCGATGTGGTGCTCGCCATCGGCTACGACCTGGTCGAGCACTCACCCGAGCACTGGAACCCGAAGCGCGACAAGCGGGTGATCTGCATCGATTCGGTGCCGGCCGAGATCGACAGCTACTTCATGCCCGAGGTTGAGCTGGTGGGAGACATCTACGCGGTCCTGACCCGGCTCGGCGAGGAGTGCCGCCACGTGCCCCACCAGGGTGGCTCGACCGAGTTGCGCGACGTGGTGCTGGGGCGCTTCGAGCAGGCCAAAGACGACGACGCCTTCCCGCTCCAGCCGCCGCGGGCGCTGTGGGAAATCCGCCAAGCGCTCGGGCGCGAGGACATCCTGATCTCCGACGTTGGCCTCCACAAGCTCTGGATCGGGCGCATGTTCCCCGCCTACGAGCCCAACACGGTCCTGATCGCCAACGGGCTGGCCGGCATGGGCTTCGCGGTGCCCGCTGCGGTCGCGGCCAAGCTCGTGCATCCCGAGCGCAACGTCGTCACCGTGAACGGCGACGGCGGCTTTCTCATGAACGCGCAGGAGCTCGAGACCGCCGTGCGCCTCAAGACCCCCTTTGTCAACGTCATCTGGGAGAACCGCCAGTACGGCTCGATCGTCTGGAAGCAGGACAAGAAGTTCGGCACGCACTTCGGCACCGACTTCGAGAACCCGGACTTCGTCAAGCTGGCCGAGGGCTTCGGCATGCCCGGCTGGCGCTGCGAGTCGGCCGACGAGTTCGGCGAGCGCCTGCGACAGGCGCTCGCACTCGACGTTCCCTCGCTGATCGTCGTGCCCATCGACTACTCCCTCGACGTAGCCATTTCCGAAGAGCTAGGAACGGAGACCGTTGCCACATGAGCATTGCGACCGAGGAACAGAGCGTTGTCGAGAGCGTCCCCAAGCAGCTCTATATCGGGGGGGAATGGCGTGACGCCGGCGGGGGCGGAACCCTCGAGGTGATCGACCCGTCCACGGAGGAGCCGATCGCCGAGATCGCGGACGGCACTCCCGAGGACGCGATGGCGGCTCTAGACGCGGCCGTGGCGACCCAGAAGGAGTGGGCGGCCAGTGCGGCCAACGACCGCGCCGGGATCCTCTGGAAGGCGTTCGAGCTGATGACCGAGCGCGCGGACGAGCTGGCCACGCTGATGACCCTGGAGATGGGCAAGCCGCTGGCCGAGTCGAAGGCCGAGATCATCTACGCGGCGGACTTCTTTCGCTGGTTCTCGGGCGAGGCGCTGCGCATCGAGGGCACCTACAAGCAGTTCGCCAACGCCACCAGCAGGGTGCTCGTGATGAAGCAGCCGGTGGGTCCGTCCCTGATGATCACGCCCTGGAACTTCCCGATGGCGATGGGCACGCGCAAGGCTGGCCCGGCCCTGGCGGCGGGCTGCACGGCGGTGATCAAGCCTGCTCAGCAGACGCCGTTGTGCATGCTGGCGATGGCCAAGCTGCTCGAGGAGGCGGGGCTGCCCGGCGGTGTGCTGAACATCCTCACCACCTCGTCATCGGGCAGCACGACAGGGCCGCTGATCGAGGACGACAGGTTGCGCAAGCTGTCGTTCACGGGGTCGACCGAGGTGGGCCGCAAGCTGATCGAGGCGTCGGCGAAGAACGTGCTCAAGACCTCGATGGAGTTGGGTGGCAACGCGCCCTTCCTCGTGTTCGAGGATGCCGATCTCGACGCCGCGGTGGACGGCGCGCTGCTGGCCAAGATGCGCAACATCGGCGAGGCCTGCACCTCGGCCAACCGCTTCCACGTGGCCGAGCCCGTGCGCGAGGCGTTCGAGCGCCGGCTGGGCGAGAAGATGGGCGCCCTCAAGCTGGGCCGCGGGACCGAGGAGGACGTGAAGGTCGGCCCGCTGATCGACCAGCCGTCGCGCGAGAAGGTTGCGGAGCTGGTCCAGGACGCGCTGGACAAGGGGGCCACCTGCGTGGTGGGCGGCGAGATCCCCGACGGGCGCGGCTACTTCTACCCGCCCACGGTGCTCGGCGGCGTGCCCGACGACGCGCGGGTGCTGCACGAGGAGATCTTCGGCCCGGTGGCGCCGGTCACGACCTTCGAGTCCGAGGAGGACGCGATCGCCCGCGCCAACGACACCGAGTACGGGCTCGTGGCCTACGTGTTCACGCGCGACATCAAGCGGGCGATCCGCGTCTGCGAGGCCCTCGAGACCGGCATGGTCGGGCTCAACCAGGGCATGGTGTCGAACGCCGGAGCGCCGTTCGGCGGCGTCAAGCAGTCGGGCATCGGCCGCGAGGGCGGCCACGAAGGCCTCGAGGAGTTCCTCGAGACCAAGTACGTGGCCGTGAACATGTAGCTGGGGCGCTCAGGACCCGGCCGGCCGGTACGTCGCGATCACCACTCCGGTTGGGGTCGTCTCGGACGCGACCAGCTCCAGCGAGGCCGGCGGGCCGCCGTTCGGGAATAGACGGCGGCCCGAGCCGAGCACCAGCGGGTGGATCAGGAGGATGTATTCGTCGATCAGCCCCGCCGCCATCAGCGACTGGGCCAGGTCGCCGCTGCCGAGCATGACGAGGTCGCCGCCCGGCTCTTCGGTGAGCGTGGCCACCGCGTCCGCGGCGTCGCCGTGCAGAAGCGTGGAGTTGACCCACGGCAGCGGTTCCCGAAGCGTCCGCGACGCGACGTACTTCCGGGCGTTGTCGAGCACCTCGGTGTACGGGTTGTCGGTCTGGTTGGGCCAGAAGCCGGCGAAGTCCTCGTAGGTGCGCCGGCCAAAGAGCATGCCTCGCGTCTGCGCCGTCCGCTTGCCCATGAGGCTGCCCATGGCCCGGTAGGGGACGGCCCAGCCGCCGTGCTCGAAGCCGCCGCGGGTGTCCTCGTCGGCCCGTCCCGGTGCCTGCATCACGCCGTCCAGCGACACATTGACGATCACGACGACTCGGCTCACGGCGCAGCCGCCACCTCGGTCACGGACAGCACGGTGCCCGCGGGGTCCGCGATCACGCCCTGCCGCAGGCCCGTCCCCGGCACGTCGTAGGGCTTCTGAATCACCTTTCCGCCCAGGCCCGGCATCCGGGCCACCGCGCCGTCGAGGTCGGCGATCCAGAAGTCGGCGCTCCAGTGCGGGGGCGTGCTCGCGTCCGCCTGCATCATTGTGGCCACGACCTCGCGCGACACCGGCTGCTCGGGTTCGCCGCCCACGTAGCCGGGGAGGCGCCACATGCTGATCTCGCCGCCGGGCATCGTGAAGGTCTCGGTGGTCCAGCCGAACAACTCGCCGTAGAAGGTCTTCGCCCGCTCGGGATCGCGGGAGTTCAACACGCTCATACTCCAGGCGCCCGGCTCGTTGACGAGCTGTGCTCCCTCGCGGTCACGTGCCTCCCACAGACAGAAGGCCGCGCCGTCCGGGTCTGCGATCACGGCCATGCGGCCCGCGGGCAGGACGTCGAACGGCGCCACCAAGACGGTCCCGCCCGCGCCGGTGGCCCGGGCGGCGGCGTCGTCGGCGCTGCCGACTGCGACGTAGGTGTTCCACGCCGGCACCGGCGGGGCTCCGCCGGCCGGCTGCGGCCCGACGCCGGCCACGTCCCGGCCGCGCACGCGGGCCACGTGATACTCGCCCGGACCCGGCCCGACGAACTCCCATCCGAACAGCTCACCGTAGAAGCTCAGCGCCGCGTCCAGGTCGGGCGGCAGAGTGTCGACCCAGCAGGGCACGCCCGGTTCGTATGCATCTCGTTCGCTCATTGGCACACCGTATCAAATAGTTGGAGATTCCAACTACAAAGACGGAAATCAGGAGCGGCGCCGGTAGACTGCGGCAGATGGCAGCCAAGCGCAGCTACCGCGAGCGCTGCGGGATCGCCCGCGCCCTGGACATCGTGGGCGAGCGCTGGGCGCTCCTGGTCGTCCGCGAGCTCCTGCTCGGTCCCAAGCGCTTCACCGACCTGCGTGCCGGCCTCTCACACCTCAGCCCAGACGTCCTCTCGCAGCGCCTGCGCGAGCTGGAGGAGGCGGGGGTGGTCACGCGGCGCACGCTCGCGCCCCCGGCCGCGTCCCGCGTCTACGAGCTGACCGAGCGCGGTTACGAGCTCGAGCCGGTGATCCTCGCCCTCGGGCGCTGGGGCAGCGTTGCTCCCTTCCCGCCAGGGGAAGCCGGCTTCGGCCCCGACGCCACCGCGATCGCGCTGAAGACCTTGTTCGACCCCTCGCGCGCGGACGGTCTCGAGGCCCGCTACGGCCTGCGGCTCGGTGAGGACGGCTTCGGGATCGAGGTGGCGCGCGGCGAGATCACGATCAGCCGCGGGAGCGCCGAGGACCCGATGGCGACGATCGAGACGGACCCGGCCACGCTGGCGCAGGTGCTCTGGCACGACCGCCGTCTCACCGAGGCCGAGCGCTCGGGCGACCTCGTGATCCACGGGAGCAGACAGGCGGCCAAGCGGTTGCTCTCTCTGTTCCCGCTGCCGGAACCCGCAGCCCCCTGACTGCAAGATCACCTGCACCCCCTTGCCCAAGGCACGGCGGCTCCTCAGGCTTTGGGGCATGCGCCGACTCCGGCAACTCGCCGGCGTGGCTGTGTTGGCATGGATGCTGGCCCTGTGCGTCCCGCAACTGGCCGTTGCGGCGAGCGCGCGGACAGCCGCGTTGCAGGTGGCACTGAAGGCAAGGGGGCTGTACCCGGGCGCGGTCGACGGTGTTCGCGGCCCGCTCACCCGCGCCGCGGTCATCCGCTTCCAGCGCCGGCGCAACCTTGCCGTGGACGGCGTGGCCGGGCCGCAGACGCGCGCGGCGCTCGGCCGCAGGGGGCGACCGTGGCTGGGCAGCCGGCTGGTTCGCCGCGGACTCAAGGGCTGGGACGTTGCCGCGCTCCAATACATGCTCGCCCGGCGCGGCTATCCGCCGGGCGCCATCGACGGCGTGTTCGGTCCCGTCACCAACATCGCGGTGCGCAACTACCAACGCGGGCTGGGCCTGGCCAGCGACGGAGTCGTCGGTCCGAACACGCTCGCCTCGCTGCGCAGCCGTTCGACGTCGCCCTCTCCCTCACCTCAGGCGCCGGTGCGCTTCCTGCGCCCCGTGGCCGCGCCGATCAACAGCGTCTTCGGAGAGCCGCGGGACGGCGGCGCTCGCCGTCACTCCGGACTCGACTTCAAGGCTTGGACCGGCACACGCGTCGGTGCGGCGGGCGTGGGGGTGACCGAGTTCGTGGGCCGAAACCAGGGCGGCTACGGCAACCTCGTGGTGATCCGCCACCGGCTGGGGTTCACCACCTGGTACGCGCACCTGTCGGCCATCACCACCTATGTCGGGGAGAGCGTGAACGGCGGCACCAGGATCGGCCTCGTCGGCACGACGGGCAACTCTACGGGACCTCACCTGCACTTCGAGGTGCGTCGCTGGGGAACGCCGATCGACCCTATGCCCTACCTGCTGGCCGCGGTGGCCTCGTCGCGCCCAGCGGTCGTACACCTGTTGGGGCGGGGCGCTGGTGGTCAACTACAAGCGCGAGCGCATCGACGACTGCGGGGCCGAGCGCAAGCGCCCGCGCGCGGCTCGTTAGTTCGGGCTCCTCGGTCTACGATCGTGGTGTCGTGCCAGCCCTCGTGATCCGCCTGCTCGGACCGCCCGAGATCGAGCGCGACGACACGCCTGCCACGCCGCCGCGCGGCCGCAAGGCGTGGGCCGTGCTCGCGTACCTGGTGCTTGCCGAGCTGCCGGTGGGGCGAGCGCGGCTGGCGGCGCTGATCTTCGGCGAAGCCGCCGATCCCCTGGGAGCACTGCGCTGGACCTTGGCGGAACTGCGTCGCGCTCTTGGTATCTCCGGAATGCTGCGCGGAGATCCATTGGAGCTGGACCTGCCCGGCGGCGCCGAGGTCGATGTCCTGGCGCTGGCCTCCGGGAATCCCGATCCCGCGCTCGCTCGCGGAGACCTGCTCGAGGGCGTCGATCCGGGCGCGGGCGTGGACTTCGAGTCGTGGCTGCTCGTGGAGCGGCGGCGGTTCGCGGGCCTGTGCGAGGCCGTGCTGAGGGACGCGGCGCACGAGGCACTCGCTGCGGGTGCTCCGCTCGACGGCGCTGCGCTGGCCTCCCGGGCGCTCGCTCTGAACAGGTTCGACGATTCCGGCCACGAGTTGCTGGTGCGCTGCCTGGCCCGGGCGGGAGAGGCCGGTGCGGCTCGCGAGCACGCCGACGCCTGCGAAGTGCTGTTCCGGCGGGAGCTCGGCCGTGCGCCCGATCCCAGCGTGCGCGCAGCGCTCGACGACCGGGCCGTTCACGCAGAGCCTGGAGCGGGCGACCGCGCCGCCGCAATCGGCCAGCTGGAGGCAGGGCGCGCGGCCGTGGACGCCGGCGCGGTCGAGCCAGGCATCGCCTGCCTGCGACAGGCGTGCGCCGAGGCGCGCGGTGTGGGTGACCCGGTGCTCCTCGGCCGAGCACTGGCGACGCTCGGGGCCGCGCTGGTGCACCTTCTTCGCGGGGGCGATGAGGAGGGAGTTTCGGCACTGCACGAGGCACTTGCGCTCGCCGAGGCCACCGACGACCGTGCCGTGATGTGCAAGGTGTACCGGGAGCTGGGCTTCGTGGCCGTGCAGGCCGGTCGCGGCGTGTCGGCCGGCAGGTGGCTGCAGCGGGCCGGTGCCGTGGCGGCGGACGAGGAGGACCGTGCGGCCGTGCTCGGGGTCCGCGGTCAGGCCCTGTCCGACCGCGCGCACTACGGGGCGGCGATGACGCTGCTCGACGAATCGGTTGCGCAGGCGCAGAGCTGCGGTGACATCCGCCAGCAGGCGTGGTCATCGGCGATCCTCGGGCGCGCCCGCCTGCTTCGGGGCCAGTTGCCGGAGGCGGCCCAGGCCCTCGACGATTCTCGCGACCTGGTTGACAAGCAGGGCTGGGTGGCGTTCCAGCCGTTCCCTGAGGCGCTGCGGGCGGAGGTGGCATTGAGGCAGGGCGATTCGGATCAGGCCCTGGCACTGCTCGAACACGCCTTTCCGCTCGGCTGCCGGCTCGGCGATCCGTGCTGGGAGGCGACAGCCGCCCGTGCGAGGGGCCTGCTTCACGAGGCAACCGGCGAGCGAGCAGCTGCGCTGACCTGGCTGCGCGACGCGGTTGACCGCTCGGTCCGGGTGGCCGATCCCTACGTCTGGATGCATGCCTGGTGCCTGGAGGCCCTCGCCGCTGTCGCGATCGCCGATGCCGCACCCGACGCTCGCGATCTCGTAGCGCGGCTCGAGAGCGTCGCAGCCCGCGGAGACATGCGTGAGCTGGTCGTACGCGCGGCGCTCCACCGCGCGCGTCTCGGGGATCCCGGTGGACTGGAGGCCGCCCGCCTGCTTGGCGAGGCGATCGACAATCCGGCCCTGCACGCCGGGCTGGCCGCCGCAGCCTGATCACACGCAGCGTCACACGCTCGGCTGCTGCACTCGTCGTCCACGACGAAAGGACGTTGCGATGACTCAGGCGGTCCGCTCGGAGGTCGACGAGATGACGCAGGCGCAGGCGTTGCCCCAGCTCGACGCGAGCTCACTCGTGGACGGCGAGCGCCTGGAGGCGGAGGTCAAGGAGATGTATCGCCACGTGGCGCGCGGCGAGGACGCCGAGCTCCACTTCGAGGTGGGCAGGCGCGTGGCCCAGCACCTGGCCTACCCGGGCAAACTGCTGGACGCAATCCCAGCCGAGGCCCTGGCGTCATTCGCCGGGGTGGGCTACCACCTCGACCTTGCCCTGCTGCTGCCGGGTGACGCGGTGCTCGACCTCGGCTCGGGATCGGGTACGGACGCGTTCTGCGCCGCGGTGCGCGTGGGCGCATCGGGCCGGGTGGTCGGGGTGGACATAACCGACGCGCAACTCGAGAAGGCCGGGCGGCTGCGCGACGGCGCAGGCTTCTCCCAGGTCGAGTTCGTCGAGTCTCACATCGAGGAGCTCCCCTTCGCCGATGGGACCTTCGACGCAGTCATATCGAACGGTGTGATCAATCTGTCGCCGCGCAAGGGGCGTGTATTCGCCGAAGCGGCGCGGGTGCTGCGACCCGGCGGGCGGCTGGCGATCTCGGACGTGGTCAGCGGCCGGGCGCTGAAGGAACGAACGCGCCGCAACGTCGACCTCTGGGCCGCCTGCATCGCGGGCGCGATCCCGCGAGCCAGCTACGAAGAAGCAATCGAGGCCGAGGGCCTTCGCATAGAAGAGGTACGCGCCAACGACTACCGCTTCACCTCGGAGCGGGCCCTGGAGGCCTGCAGCATCTATGAGGTGGAGAGCATCTCGTTGTCCGCCACAAAAAGGTAGGGAGCCTCCCTACTGGCGAAGGCCGGCGAGCGAACCTACGGTCGCCTCCTGTCGACAGGAGGCATTTGATGATCTCGAGGTTCAGATCGGGCGCGACGTTCGCGAACGTGATTTCAGTAGTGGCGCTGTTCGTGGCGCTGGGAGGCAGCTCGTACGCCGCCCTGACCCTGCCCAAGAACAGCGTTGGCGGCGCGCCGGGCTCGTCGGGCCTGAGCGCGACCACCACCAGGATCGGGGCATCCTCGAGACGGTCGGCGAGGTAGGACAGGAAGCGCGCCGACGGTGAGTCGAGCCAGTGGGCGTCGTCCACCAGGAGCACCAGCGGAGCGCGCTCGGCGAGGTTGATCGCCAGCCAGGCGAGGCTGTGGAGGAGGTCGAACGCCTCCGTACCGGCGGGCGTCGGTTCGCCGGCGTCGAAGAGACGGCGAGAGCCGCCGGCGACGCCGGCGAGGAGTGCTTCGCGTTCGGCGAGATCAGCTCGAGCGAGTGGTGGATCGATCAGGCTCCGGACCACGCCGAAGGGCGACTGGCGCTCCAGCTCTGACCCGCGCGCACTGAGCGTGGTGGCGCCCACCTCCGCTGCGAGCTCGCGCGTGGCGCGCAGCAGGCGCGTCTTGCCGATGCCGGAAACCCCCTCGATCAGAAGCAGCCCGCCCTCCCCGGCCGATAGCGACTCGACCAGCCTGGCCGCTTCGGCCAGCTGATCCTCGCGCTCGAGAAGCCGGCTGCCGCGCACCCCGGCCTAATCGCCAATCAGGTCTTCGAGCCGCGGGCCATGGCCTTGAGGTCCAGCGCGCGATCGAGTGTCTCCTCGTCCACGCCCTTCTCGAGTGCCACCTCGCGGATCGTGCGGCGGCTCGCAACCGCTTCGTTGACGATCTCGGTACCGCGGTCGTAGCCGATATGAGGGTTGAGCGCGGTGGCGATCGCGGGGGTGGACTCGGCGTTGCGGCGCAGAGCCTCCTCGTTGGCCTCGAGCCCGTCGATGCACTTCTCCGCCAGCAGGTGCGAGGCCGCCGTGAGGATCCGGATCGACTCGAACACGTTGCGGGCCATCATCGGGACGCGCACGTTGAGCTCGAAGGCGCCCTGGGTCCCGGCAACTGTCACGGCGGTGTCGTTGCCGATCACCTGCGCGGCCACCTGCACCACCACCTCGGGGATCACGGGGTTGACCTTGCCGGGCATGATCGAGGAGCCCTTCTGCAGCTCGGGGAGCTGCAGCTCGCCCAGCCCGGTGCGCGGGCCGGATCCCATCAGCACGAGGTCGTTGGCGATCTTCGTGAGCGAGACGGCCACGCCCTTGAGCGCGGCATGGAGCTCCACGAGCCCGTCGCGGTTGGCCTGGGCCTCGAAGCGGTCGCGCGGCGCCGCACCGAGCCCGAGGCGCTCCCGTACGCGCTCGGCGAACTCCGGGTGGGTGTTGATGCCGGTGCCGGTGGCGGTGCCGCCGAGCGGAATCTGGGAGGCGCGACCGAGCGAGTCGCGCACGCGATCGCGCCCGAGGGTGATCTGGGCGGCATAGCCGCCGAACTCCTGCCCGAGCGTCACGGGCACGGCGTCCATCATGTGGGTGCGGCCGGCCTTGACCAGGTCGCTGAACTCGTCGGCGCGGCGCTGGAGCGATCCGGCCAGGCGCTCGAGGGCGGGGAGCAGCTCGGTCTGCACGGTGTCGACCGCCGCGAGGTGCACCGCCGACGGGAACACGTCGTTCGAGGACTGGCCCATGTTCACGTGGTCGTTGGCATGGGCGTCGTCGCCGGCGAGCTTTGCGATCACCTCGTTGGCGTTCATGTTGGTGGAGGTGCCCGAGCCGGTCTGGAATACGTCGATC
The DNA here is from genome assembly GCA_963733655.1 of uncultured Thermoleophilaceae bacterium. Classification (GTDB taxonomy): domain Bacteria; phylum Actinomycetota; class Thermoleophilia; order Solirubrobacterales; family Thermoleophilaceae; genus JACVRW01. Next base: position 24,209 of record CAVTEX010000003.1, on the reverse strand, counting down.
GGGAACTGGTCGTCGTGGCGGCCGGCGGCCACTTCCTCGCCCGCGCGCGCGATGCGCTCGGCGACATCTGAATCGAGCAGCCCCAGCTCGGCGTTCACCCGTGCGGCCTCCGCCTTGATCCGCCCGAGCCAGCGCACCACCGGCGTGGGCACCCGTTCGCCCGAGACCCGGAAATTCTCTACCGCCTTCGTGGTCTCAACTCCCCACAGCTGCTCGCCGGCGGTCTCATCTACGGCCATCTTTCTCCTTGGTCTGAGTCTCGTGAGCAGGCTATCCAAGCGCCCTGGTCACCGTGGGTCTGCACTGAGTTCGTATCCGAACCGCTGCATTGCCTATGCAGGGCGGGCGATCTCGGCGCTTCCGTGTTCTGCTGGCCGAGCGTGACGGCACTCATCCGTATCGACCGGTCGTGGACTCCGGCCGGCGACGGTAGGTCCCGGCCTATCCGTTTCTGCTCGCGTTGCGGGCACCCCAGCGAAGACCCGCCGGGGCGACCCGAGCTGCGCCGGCGCGTGTGCACGCGCTGTGGGATGGGGATGGTTCTGACCTGCCCTCGTGAAGCTCTCCCCGGTGAGGCGGCCGCCTTCCTGATCCTCGACTACGAGCTCAACGTGAGCGCCGTCAGCGAGGGCGGGGAACGCTACTTCGGTACCGAGGAGGCGCTTATCGGCACCCACGTGCTCGATCTCCTCACGAGCCCGCTGGGGGACGCCCAGCTGGCGCGTCACGTCGGGTTCGCCGCTCAGCGTCCCTGCGACCCCCTGGTCATGCCGGTGCGCCTGGTCGGCGCCCGCTCGGGCGAGGTCGGCACCATGGCCGCGCGAATCGCCACCTGCGGGCCCCCACGGGCGGCGCTGCTCACGGTCGAGCCGAGCGAGTTCGGCCGCTCCTAGAGCGGCGCTAGCCGCCGCAGCATCGGTTGCCGGGGATGTTCCCGTGCAAGAAGCTCTGCGACCGCTGTGCAACATCCGTCTAGGGGACGCGAACTTCCATCAATGTGTCGCGTCTCACGGCGATAACCTCTGCAACTGCACGCGAGTCTTGGCGCCGGCCGCGGCGACATGGAAAGTACCGGGCCGACGCTGCGAGGACTCACTCGGATGGAGACCACTTGAGCGGGATCAGGACCAATGCGGCCGCCGAGCTTCTCGGCGTCAGTCCCAACACCCTGCGCAGCTGGGAGCGGCGCTTCGGCTATCCCAAGCCGCGCCGGACCCAGGGCGGACACCGTCAGTACGACCTGGCCGAGCTCGAGTCGCTGCGCAGGGCGCTGCTCGAGACTCACAACATCTCGTCGGCCATCGAGCTGGCGCGCCAGCGCGGTGAGGGCCCCAGCTCGCCCAGCCGCCTTCTCGATGCCTTCGACCACTTCGACGAGTCGTCCGCCGACCGCGTGATGGAGGAGAGCCTCGCCGTCCGCTCGGTCGAGCGCACGGTAGAGGAGGTGCTGCTGCCGGCGCTGGAGCTAGTGGAGGATCGCGACAGCCGCGAGGCCGAGCGTGAGCTCGCCCTACGCTGGGCCACCGGTTGGCTCTACTCGGCGCGTCGCGTGTCACCCGCGGCCAGTCGCCCGCAGGGGGTGCTGCTGTTCGACTCGAGCCCGCGGCTCGACCTGGAGGCGCTCCAGGTCCAAGCACTCGAGCTGGGACTGCGCCGGGCGGGCTTCCAGACCCTGATGCTGGCCTTCGACCTGCCGCCCGAACGCGTCGTGCGCGCCATTCGCGCGCTCGATCCGACGGCCTTTGTCTTCTGCGGGGGCGAGGCGACGCTCGAGGTGGTCGGCCGGCTCGTGTACACGGTGCGCCAGGTGGGCTCGGCCGCGCCGGTGTTCGAGTACCGCGAGGCCATGCCGGTCACGGGCGACCACGGCATTCCGTCGCTCGGCTCACTCCCAGTCGAGGCCGTGGAGCGCCTCAAGGGCTACGTGGACAGCGGGCGGCTCGAGCAGGTCGTGGTGGTTCCCGAGCCGCCGGCCGAGCCGGCCGCGCGCATCAAGCTCGCCGCACGCACGACTGCCTGAGCCCTCAGGCGGCGAGCTTGCGGCAGATCTCGGCGAGCGAGCGCTTCTCTCCCTCGTCGAGCGCCCCGAAGGCCTGTGTTACTCGGTCGGCGTGCGCCGGAAACAGGCGGTCGACGAGGTCGTGCCCCTCCGGGCTGAGCTCCACGAGCACCGTGCGCCGGTCGGACGGGGCACGGCGCCGGAGCACGAGTCCCCGTTCTGCGAGGGTGAGCGTGACCTCGGTGGCATTGGCCTTGCTCCAGCCGAGTCGCCTTCGCAGCGTCTTCAGCTCCAGCGAGCCGCCCGCCGTGGTGAGCACCACGAGGACCGAGAAGCCCGCCGCCGTGACCCCCTCCCGCTCGAGCTGGGCGGCAAGACGCCGCCGCACCGCGGTTTCGGCACGCAGAAGCGCCTGTAGCGCACGATGCGCGAGCGGGTCGCCGAGCTCGAGCACAGTCATTGACGCGCGATCGTAGGCGGCGCCCCGGACGGCGGCGGGGCGCCGCCTAGAATCGTCAGGTCCATGGCCCGCTACCGCCCCGTGGACACCGCTCAATCCTTCCCCGACCTGGAGGTCGAGGTGCTCGAGCGCTGGCGCGAGGGAGACGTCTTCCAGGAGTCGATCCGGCGGCGTGAGGGCGCGGAGCAGTACCGCTTCTACGACGGGCCGGCGACGGCGAACGGCCCACCCGGCAGCCACCACGTCCTCGCGCGCGTGTTCAAGGACGTCTTCCCGCGCTTTAAGACGATGCGTGGGTTCCAGGTGCACCGCAAGGGCGGCTGGGACTGCCACGGGCTGCCTGTCGAGCTCGCCGTGGAGCAGGAGCTCGGCTTCGCCGCCAAGGACGACATCGAGCGTTACGGCGTGGCCGAGTTCAATGCGCGCTGCCGCGAGTCGGTGCTCCGCTACATCGACGAGTGGAACCGGCTGACCGAGCGCATCGGGCATCTGGATCGACACCGACGACGCCTACGTCACGCTCGACGACAACTACATCGAGTCGGTCTGGTGGTCGCTCAAGCAGGTCTACGACCGGGGGCTATTGACCGAGGGGCACAAGGTCGTGCCCTACTGCACGCGCTGCGGTACCGCCCTGTCCTCGCACGAGGTCGCGGTCGGCTACCGCGATGTCGTGGACCCGTCGGTGTACGTGAAGTTCCCGCTGCTCGAGGACCCGAGCGTGTCGTTGCTGGCCTGGACGACGATGCCGTGGACGCTCGTGCCGCATGCGGCGATCGCCGTCGACCCTGAGGTGACCTATGTGCGGGCGAGACTGGGCGACGACCGCCTGATTCTGGCCGAGGCCCTTGTGGAGCGGGTGCTGGGCGAGGAGGCCGAAATTGAAGAGCGCATGCCGGGCTCGGCGCTGCTGGGGCTGCGTTACGAGCCGCCGTTTCCCTACCTGAAGGACTACGGCGAGCGCGGCCACAGCGTGCTGGCCGGCGACTTCGTCTCGATCGAGGACGGCACCGGAGTGGTGCACACCGGCGCCGCCTTCGGCGAGGACGACTTCCGCCTGGCCACCGAGAACGGCCTCACCATCCACAATCCCGTGCTCCCCGACGGCACCTTCGACGAGCGCACCGGCCCCTTCGCCGGCATGTACGTGCGCGACGCCGACGCGCCGATCATCGAGGCCCTGCGGGAGTCGGGCCGGCTCTTCCGCTCCGGCGAGTACGAGCACTCGTACCCGCACTGCTGGCGCTGCGGCACCCCGCTCATCTACTACGCCAAGCGCAACTGGTACGTGCGCACGACCGAGCGCCGGGAAGAGCTCCTGGCCGCGAACGAGGCCGTCACGTGGTACCCCGACCACATCAAGCACGGCCGCTTCGGCAAGTGGCTCGAGAACAATGTGGACTGGGCTCTCTCGCGCGAGCGCTACTGGGGAACGCCCCTGCCGGTCTGGCGCGCGAACGACGGCGAGGTGATCTGCGTCGGCTCCCGGGCGGAGCTTGAAGAGCTCGGCGCCCAGATCCCCGACGATCTCCACCGGCCCTACATCGACGACGTGACCTTCGAGCGCGACGGCAAGACCTTTCGGCGCGTCCCCGACCTCATCGACGTCTGGTGGGACTCGGGCTGCATGCCGTTCGCCCAGTTCCACGCTCCCTTCGAGAACCAGGAGCGCTTCGAGGAGCGCTTCCCGGCCGACTACATCTGCGAGGCGCTCGACCAGACGCGCGGCTGGTTCTATTCGCTGCTCGCCGTTTCGACGCTGCTTTTCGGGCGGGCCTCGTACGAGACCGTGCTCTGCCTCGGCCTGATCCTCGACGAGCAGGGCCAGAAGATGTCCAAGTCGAGGGGCAACGTGGTGGAGCCCTGGGACGTCATCGACACGCATGGCGCGGACGCCTTCCGCTGGTACTACTTCACCGCCCGGCAGCCCTGGGACGACTATCGCTTCTCGGTCGAGACCATCGGCGAGTCGGTGCGCCAGTTCCTCAAGCCGCTCTGGAACACCTACGCGTTCTACGTTCTCTACGCGAACGTCAACGACCCGATCGAAGGTGAGGGCGAGGAGCTCGACCTCGATCGTTGGATCCGCTCGCGCCTGGCGGCAACGGTCGAGCGAGTGACCGAGCGGATGGAGGACTACGACACCACCAACGCGGGTCGGGCGGTGGCCGAGCTCGTCGATGATCTCTCGAACTGGTACGTGCGCCTGTCGCGGCGGCGCTTCTGGGACGGAGACCCGGCGGCATTCGCCGCGCTGCACGAATCCCTCGTCACGGTGTCGAAGCTGCTCGCGCCGCTCACCCCGTTCGTGGCCGACGAGATCTACGAGAACCTCGACGGAAGCGAGCCGTCGGTGCACCTCACCGACTTCCCCGTCGCGGGTGAGCGCGACGAGCAGCTCGAGTCCGACATGCGGGTCGTGCGCGACGCTGTGGAGCTCGGTCGGGCGGCGCGGGCCCAGGCCAAGCTCAAGGTGCGTCAGCCTCTGCGCGAGGCCGTGGTGGTGGCCGCCGATCGCGAAGGCGAGGCCATCGGGCGCCTCGAGCAGCTGCTCAGCGAGGAGCTCAACGTCAAGTCGGTGCGTTACGTCTCGGAGGCCGAGGAGCTCGGTAGGTTCGAGGTCAAGCCCAATTACCGCAGTCTCGGCCCGCGCTTCGGCAAGGCGATGCCCCAGGTTGCGGCGGCGGTGGCGGCCCTCGACCCGACCCGGCTGCGGGCCGGCGAGCGGGTGGGCATCAACGTAGACGGGCATGACCACGAGATCGGCCCAGACGACGTGATCATGGTGCTGCAGCCGCTCGAGGGGTATCAGGTCGAGCGCTCGGGGACCCACGCCGTGGCGCTCAACCTGGAGCTGGACGAGCAGCTTCGCCGGGAGGGCCTGGCGCGCGAAGTGGTGCACGCCGTGCAGGCCGCTCGCAAGGACGCGGGCCTGAACGTGGAGGACCGCATCGCGCTCAGGCTCGGCGGCGACGACGAGCTGCTCGAGGCCGCCCGGGCGTTCCAGGACTATGTGTCGCGCGAGACCCTTGCCACCTCGCTGGTCTACAACGGCGATGGCGGGGCGTCGGCGGAGATCGAGGGCCGCCGCTTGCTGATCGCGGTCGAGCGCCAGTAGTCTCGCGCGTCGATGAAGCTGCTTCCGCCCTTCGAGGAGCGTTCGTTTCCCGAGCAGCTGATCGCTGCGATCGTGATCCCTGTGGTGTTCGGGATAATCACCGGCCTGGCGCTGGGCTGGAACGGGGTCGTCTACTGGATCCTCGTGGGCCCGATCGCGGTGATCGGCGGCTTTGTCGGCGGCATGGACCATCGCGGCGCCGACGACGGTTTCGTGCGCGGCGTGATCGGCGGACTCGTCTACGGCAGCTTCGTCCTGATCGGCTTCGAGATCGCCAACACCGACCCCAAGGCCTACCTGGGCGAGCCCCACGTGGGGCTCGTCTTCGACCACGCTGATCGGCGGCACCGGGACCTGGGCGCTGGACCGGGTGCGCCTCCGGGGCCCCTGCGGCAGCCGCCGGCCGCGCGATCGCCACGCGCCGGCTCGGTGGCGCTGCGGAGCGGGCCGCCCTAGGCCGCCAGGGCCGGGTCGATCTCCTGCACCAGGCGGCTCTTCGGCAGCGCGCCGATGATCTGGTGTACCGGCTGGCCGCCCTTGAACAGCAGCAGCATCGGGATCGACATCACGTTGTACGCCGCGGCGGTCTGCGGGTTGTCGTCCACGTTCAGCTTCGCGATCTGAAGATCCTCACGCTCGCCCTGGAGCTCCTCGAGATGGGGCGCGATGATCCGGCAGGGACCGCACCACGGGGCCCAGAAGTCGACCAGCACGGGCTTCTCGGCCTCGAGGACCTCAGCCTGAAAGTTGTCGTCGGTGACCTCGATGATCGAGCCTGCCACTGTTGCTCCTTGTCTGAGCGTTGAACCGGACTAGTCGCTTCAGAAAATATAGCGTCGGCCGCAGGAACGCAGAGCGCTCAGGCACCGCGGAGGCCGCAGCTCAGGTACCCGCCAGACGGCTTCGAGCGCGATTCTCGGCGTCATCTTGGAGCTCCCCGAGCGCCGCTCGCGGAAGCGGATGGGCACCTCGGCCACCGTGAATCCCGCACGCACGGCGCGGTACGTCAGCTCGATCTGGAACTGGTAGCCGTTGGCCTGCACCCGGTCGAGCTCGATCCCCTCGAGCACCCGCCGGTTGAAGCACTTGAAGCCACCGGTGAGATCGCGCACCGGCACCCCGAGCACGAGCCGCGCGTAGGCGGATCCGCCGCGCGAGACCAGCCGCCGCAAAAGGCCCCAGTTCTCCACCCCGCCGCCGGGCGCATAGCGTGAGCCGAGCACCAGGTCCGCGCCCGCGGCCGCCGCGATCAGCCGGGGAAGATCGGCCGGATCGTGCGAGAAGTCGGAGTCCATCTCCAGCACCAGGTCGGCGCCCGCCTCCAGGGCCATGGCGAAGCCCGCCAGGTAGGCCCTGCCGAGGCCGGCCTTGCCGGCCGGTGCAGGACCTCAACCTGGTCGAGCTCAGCCGCCAGCCGGTCGGCGATCCGGCCGGTGCCGTCCGGCGAGTTGTCGTCCACGATCAGCACCGTGTAGGGCATTCCCACGGTCCCCAGCCGCTCGGTGACCGCGCGAACGAAGGGCTCGATGTTCTCGGCCTCGTTGTAGGTCGGGAGGATCAACCAGGCGCCGGGCAAGCCGCGTACCCTAGCCACGGCATGCGCAACAGCGAGATAGCGGAGGCGTTCGAGGAGCTGGCGAGCCTGTACGAGCTCGACGGCGCGGTGGTCTACCGCGTCGTCGCCTACCGCAACGCGGCCAAGGCGATCCGCGACTCCGGCGTCTCGGTGGAGGAGCTGGCTCGGCAGGGCAAGGTCGTGGAGCTGGCCGGGGTGGGCAAGACGATCGCCGAGAAGATCGACGCCCTGCTCGAAACGGGCTCGATTCCGTCCGCCGACAAGCTCAAGGCCAAGATCCCGGCCGGGCTCGTGGAGATCACCCGCATCCCGGGGCTCGGTCCCAAGCGGGCGAAGCTGCTCCACGACCACCTCGGCGTGAGCTCACTCGACGACCTGCGCAGGGCGGCCGAGGACGGCAGTCTCAAGGACGTGCCGGGCTTCGGCAAGAAGGCTGAGGAGAACGTGCTGGCGACCCTCGCCGCCGGAGCCGACGGGCGGCCGCGCGAGCGTGTGCTGCTGTCCAAGGCCCTCACCGCTGGGCGAGCAGATGGTGGCGGCCCTGCGCGAGCACCCGGCGGCGCTCCGGGTGGAGCTCGCCGGCAGCGCGCGGCGCTACGCCGACACGGTCAAGGACCTCGACATCGTGGCCGCGTCGAGCGATCCGGCGGCGTTGTCCGAGGCCTTCTGCGCGCTCGACTCGATCGACGCGGTCGGCAGTTCGGGTGAAGCGGGGGCCAAGGTGGTCACCCATTCCGGGCTGTCCGTCGACCTGCGCATCGTGCCCGTCGGAGGCGTTCGGCAACCTGCTCCAGCACTTCACCGGGTCGGGCAAGCACAACGAGGCGCTGCGCACTGAGGCGGTGCGGCGCGGGCTGCACGTGAGCGAGTACGGCATCTCCGATGACGACAGCGGGCAGACCGCAGGCGTTCACGAGCGAGGAGGAGGTCTACGAGCGCCTGGGAATGGCCTACATCCCGCCTGAGCTGCGCGAGAACCGGGGTGAGCTGGAGGCCGCCCGGCGCGGTGAGCTGCCGCGAGCTGATCGAGCTCGACGACCTCCGCGGCGACCTGCACATGCACACGACGCTGTCGGACGGCCGCAACAGCCTCGAGGAGATGGTCGAGGCGCGCGCGCGAGCGCGGCTACGAGTACGTGGCGATCACCGACCACTCGGCCACCCACGGGTTCGGCGACGACGTCCAGCCCGACGCCCTTCGCCGCCGCATCGAGGAGATCCGTGCTCTCGGCGATCCCGGGGTCAGGGTGCTGACCGGCACCGAGACCAACATCCTGCCCGACGGCTCGCTCGACTACGAGGACGACGTGCTCGCCGAGCTCGACTGGGTCGTGGCCAGCCTGCACACGTCCTTCCGGCTGTCCGAGCAGAAGCAGACCGACCGGATGATGCGGGCGATGGAGCACCCGCTGGTCGACGTGATCGGCCACCCGACCGGCCGGCTGATCGGCCGCCGCGAGCCCTACGCGATCGACCTCGACCGCGTGATCGCGAAGGCGGTGGAGACCGGAACGTTCCTCGAGATCAACGGCAACCCGGACCGGCGCGACCTGAACGACATCTACGCGCGGGCGGCCGCGGAGGCCGGGGTCACGATCATGATCGACTCCGACTCGCACGGTGTCGACACCCTCTCCAACATCCGCTACGGCGTGGCGACCGCGCGGAGGGCGTGGGTGACCGCGGAGAACGTGGGGAACACGCGGCCCTGGGACGAGCTGAGGAAGCTGCGCAAGCGGGGGAAGTAGCCGGCGCTAGAGGTCGTAGGCGTAGCGCGTGAGTGTCTCGCAGCCGTCCTCGGTTATCAGCAGGAGATCCTCGAAGCGCACGCCGCCGATGCCCTCGAGGCCCTCGATGCCCGGCTCGATGGTCACCACGTCGCCTGCGACGAGCGTGTCGCGTCGAGGCCAGCCCGAGCCGTGGAGGCTCATGGATCTCGAGACCCACGCCGTGCCCGAGGCCGAAGCAGAAGCCGTGCGCCAGCTGCTCGCCCGGGGCACGTGTGCGCTGTGTGGGGTGGCCGGCACGCTCCACGATCTCGGCTGCGATGTCATAGAGCGCTCCGCCGCTGCTACCGGGCCGCGCGGCCGAGCGCGCGGCTTCGAGCGCCGAGCGAACCACTTCGCCCAGTGCCGCAACCTCGTCCGTGACCTCACCCCGGACGAAGGTCCGGGTCATGTCCGCCCAGCAGCCGCTCTGCTCGTCGCGCGGCCACAGGTCGACGACGACAGGCAGGTCGGCCGGCAGCGGCCCGCGGCCGGGATCATGCCCGCCTCCCGACAGAGCGGACACCACCATGATGTCCGTGGGCGCCGGCGCCCCCGCCGCCGCGCACGCCGACCGGATGGCCGATCGCACCGCGTCCGCCGTCAACGGCTCGCCGTCGCTGACAAGCCGGCCCCCGGCGGTGTCGGCACCGCGAATCAGCGTCTCGGCGGCCGTCATTCCCGCTTCGGCGGCGCGCTGGGCGCGCCGGATGCCGTCGAGCTCCCCCCGCGTCTTGACCCGTCGGCGCGCCTCGACGGCTGCGGAGTCGACGTCGATACGAACCTCGGCGGCCCGCAGCCGGTCGGCCACCGCCACCGGCAGATCGCCCGGCAACGACGGCCTCCTCGATCCCCCACCTGGCGAGCGCGCGCACCACGGTCTCCCGGTCGGCCTCATCGAGGGACATGCCGCCTTCCACGAGCTCGTAGAAGCCCAGCTCGTCCATCAGGAGCAACTCGGCGCCGGGGAGGACCTTCGAGATGCGCTCGGCCTCGAGGGAGCTGGTCAGCACCAACACCTGCTCCTCCCGGGCCACGAACAGCAACGGGTCGACGATCTCGAGCGGTAGCTCGTGCCGTCAGCGCCGGATAGCGGATGGTGTCGCCGTACAGGAGGATGGTCGTCACGCCGGTCACGCCCTCGCCGGCTCCACCTTGCGCATCCCCGGGAGCCGCAGCAGCTGCGGCCGTCCCAGGGGGGAGGTGCGGTCGAACCAGAACTCCACCCCGTCTCGCCCTTCGATGGCCGCCACCGCCGACGACTGCTTTCGCCAGACGAGCGCCACCAGCAGGCAGTAGCCGGTCGCGATCGCGGGGACCTGCGGGAAGAAGAAGCCGATCACCACGGAGGCGATCGTCAGCACGATCAGGGGCCAGAGCCGGTTGAAGAGGATGGTGCCCGGCTCGAGCTCGGGCAGCGCGTTGGTCTTGCGCGCGGACGCGAGCAGGCCGGCGATGCCCGGCGTTGCCATCGGCCGCCGGCCGATCCAGAGTCCCGCAAGGCTGGCCAGGCACCACCAGATGGCGGCGACGTAGACGAGCGTGTTGCTGTCCTCCGCCGCCGCCCCCGCCACCGAGACGATGGCGAGCGCGGTGGCGGCCCCTCCGAACAGCACCACGGCCACGCGCAGGAAATCGCGAAACCTCACTGCTCGGCCAGCGCCGCCAACACGTGCGAGAAGCCGTCGACTCCTTCCACCACCAGGTCGGCGCGCTCGACGATTCCCGCCGGGCCCTCGTCCGAGCGCACGCCAACGCGCACCGCCGCGTCGAGCCGGCCCTCTGCGGTGAGCGCGTCGAGCGCGTCGAAGGCGTCGAGGTCGGTGGCGTCGTCGCCGGCGTAGAGGGCGCTGCGAGCCCCTGAGCGCTCCACGAGCTCTCGTACGGGCTGGCCCTTGTCGATCGGCACCGGCGGCCTCACCTCGAGCACCTTGCGGCCCCAGTGAACCGAGAAGCCGGCGGTCTCCGCCTCCTGCGCCAGTCCCTCGAGATGGGTCCGGGCGGTGTCCTGGTCGGGTGCACCGCGCCAGTGGAGGGCGGCGATCGGGCCCTTGTCCTCGACCCTCACGCGCAGCGCTCGCAGCTCGCGGGTATCGCGCTCGGATACGAACTCCCGCACGCGCTTCTCCCAGCTCTGGAAGGCGGGGATGGTGCGCGGGCTGGACGAGCCCGGCTCGAGCAGCTCGGCGCCGTGCGAGCCCGCGTAGGCGATCCCGCCGACGCCGACGAGGCGCCGCACGTCGGCCACGGAGCGCCCGGAGATGCAGGCCACGCAGGCGTAGCGCCGAGCCAGCTGTCCGAGCAGCACCGAGGTCTCCTCGCGCACGTGAGCGTCCTCGGCGCGCCCGACGATCGGAGCCAGCACTCCGTCGACGTCGCAGAAGATCGCGGCCCGGGACGGGTCGCTGGTCAGGGGCCGCAGCAGCTCGGCGAGAGTCTCGGAGGGAGGAGCGGACACGCGCCGTAGTATGCCCCGCGATGTCGTCTCGGCCGCTCCGCCTCGCCGCCATCGCCACAGCGGCGGGCGCGTTCTCGGCACTCTTCGGGGTGGGCGGCGGCACGATCATCGTGCCGCTGCTGGTGCTCTGGCTGGGCTACGGCCAGAAGGAGGCCACCGGGACCTCGCTGGCCGCGATCATCGTCATCGGCCTGTTCGCCGCCGCTGCCCAGGCCGCCTACGGGAACGTCGACCTGTGGAAGGGGCTGCTGGTCGCGGCGCCCGCGATAGCCGGCGTCGCCGCGGGCACCGCGCTGCAGCAGCGACTCTCCGAGCAGGCCGTCGCGGCCGCCTTCGTGGCGCTCCTGCTCGCCTCGGCCGCGGTGCTCATCATCTGAATGGACGCGCCCGACCTGATTGGGCTGTTGGTGGTCGGCTTCGCGGCCGGGATGGCCGGCGGGTTGCTGGGCGTGGGCGGCGGGATCCTGTTCGTGCCCGCGCTTGTGGTATTCGCCGGGCTTTCGCAGATCGAGGCCGTGGCGACCTCGCTCGTCGCCGTGGTGCTGGTCGGGCTGGTCGGCACGTGGCGCCAGCACGGATACGGCAACGTGAGGCTGCGCGACGGCCTGATCATCGGCGTCCTGTCGCCCGCCGGGGTGCTGGCCGGAGCCGTGCTCGCCAACGCCGTTCCCGAGAGGGCTCTCGAGCTGTCCTTCGCCGCCCTGCAGCTGCTGGTTGCCTGGCAACTCGCGGGGAAGGCGGGACTGCGCTAGGTTGCGCCGAGTGGAGATTCTCGAGGTCGCCAGCGCGAGCGCGGGCGAGCAGGTGACTGTCTCGCTGAAGGGAGAGCTCGACCTGTCGACCGTGGCGAAGGTCGAGGAGGAGCTGCGCCGGGTCGAGGCCTCGGACGCTTCGGTCGTGGTGCTCGACCTGTCCGGCCTGACCTTCCTCGACTCGACCGGGCTGCGCGCGGTTATCACCGCCGACGAGCGCGCCCGCGCGCAGGGCCGGCGCTTCGTGATCGTCAAGGGTCCCGATGCGGTGCAGCGGGTGTTCGCGATCACTCGCCTCGAGGAGCGCCTGGAGATGGTCGACGACGGCTCGAACGTGGCGTAGCGCTGCGCCCGCGCGCGGCGTAGCATCCGCCTCGTGACCGTCGCGGAGCTGGCTGCCCGCCCCGAGGTTGCGACCCTGGTCGGTCGTGGGGAGGAGAACGGCTGCATCAACCTCTCGGAGCTCGACGAGGTCGTCCAGGCGCTCGAGCTGCTCGATGACGACATCGAGGCCCTGGAGGACCTGCTCGAGGCCAAGGGAATCGACCTGTCCGACGACTGCGGTCGCCCGGCGGTGGAGCCCACCAGCTTTCGAAACGGCGAGCTGGCGGCGGCCACCACCGACGCCCTGCAGCTGTTCCTGAACGAGATCCGCCGCTACCCGCTGCTCACCGCCGAGGAGGAGATCGAGCTCGCCAAGGGGATCGAGCAGGGCGATCTCGCGGCCAAGGAGCGGATGATCAACTCGAACCTCCGCCTGGTGGTCTCGATCGCCAAGAAGTACCAGGGCCAGGAGCTGTCGCTGCTCGATCTGATCCAGGAGGGCATCTTCGGGCTGATCCGCGCGGCCGAGAAGTTCGACTGGCGCAAGGGCTACAAGTTCTCCACCTACGCCACGTTCTGGATCCGCCAGGCCATCCAGCGCGGGCTGGCCAACAAGGCCCGCACGATTCGCATCCCGGTACACATCGGCCAGCGCGAGCGCAAGATCGTGCGCGCCGAGCGGGCGCTGCTGGCCCAGCTGGGACGCGAGCCATCGGACGAGGAGATCGCGGCGGCGGCCGAGCTCCCGCTCACCCAGGTGGAGGAGGTGCGCGACGCCGCCCGCACCGTCACGAGCCTCGACCGTCCCGTGGGCGAGGAGGGCGACACCCGGCTCGGCGACCTGCTCGAGGGCGATACCCCGCCTCCGGACAAGGAGGTGGAGCTGAGCCTGGGCGAGGAGCTGCTGCGGCGCACGATCGATGAGCTGCCCGACAACGAGCAGCGGGTGATCCGCCTGCGCTACGGGATCGACGGCGAGGACCCGAAGCCGCTACGGGAAACCGGCCGCCGCCTGGGCCTGTCGGCCGAGCGCGTCCGGCAACTGGAGTCCAAGGCACTCAAGCGGCTCGCGCTGCGGCGCGAGCTCGAGGCGCTGCGCAACGTGGCATGACCGACCTGGAGCCGGACGGGGACCGCCGCGCCGCGATCTCCAACGCGATCGTGGGTGTCTATTCGGACTGCTACGGGCGCGGACCGACCAAGGCCAAGACGTTCCTGTTCGACGACTACGTGCTGTGCGTGCTCGACGATCTGCTCACCACGGTCGAGCGGACGCTGATCGAGCGCGGTGAGGAGGATCTGGTGCGATCGGTGCGGCTGACCTTCCAGGAGAAGGAGGCCGAGAAGTTCAAGGCTGCCGTGGCCGAGGCGTCAGGCCGGCCGGTGGTCGCCTACACCAGCCAGGTGACCTTTCATCCCGAGGCGGGCTTTCGAGATGTTCGTGCTCGGATCCGCCGCCTGAGTCTCGGCCGCGCTCGGAACCGGCACGTCCGGGGTGCGAGCCAGCACCGCCGCCGCCACGACGAACTGGATGCCGGGCGCGAAGCGAGGCGGGCGCCCGTCGTCGGCGGGGTCGTAGGCCTCGCGCTCGTCGAGGAGCGCGACGATCGACTCGCATATCGGCGCCTGCGGAGCGTCGTCGCCCACTCCGCACGCCAGCCGCGCGAGCGCGAGCGACTCGGTGGGCTCGACTCCGTGGAACATCTGCCCGAGGGCGTGCATCAGGAACGCGTACACCCGTTCCAGGAGAGGGTCGCGCGACAGCCGCTCGGCGCCTGGAGGGGGGCCGAGATCGAGCGGCTCCTCGCCGGCCGCCAGGCGAGCGGCCTGGCCTCCGAGCACGCCGCGCAGCTGCTCCTGAGTCAGGCCCACCTGGAGCGCGTGACGCAGCGTGGAGGTGGCACCCCAGGCGGGCGAGCTGTAGGGCGCGTCGCTGGCCATCAGCACCTGCCCCGGCGGGACCAGAGCGAGCAGCGCCTGAAGATCCGACGCCGACCACCAGGCGGTGTCGAAGAAGAGGTTGGGGTGCTCGCGCGCATCGCGCCAGATCCAGGCGAGATCCGAGATCCCCGCGTGCGCGAGGATCAGCCGCATCCCGGGGTAGCGGGTGCACGCTTCGACTGAATGGCGGCCGAGCGCGGGGATCCCGCGGCCCGCGTGGCAGAGCACCGGCAGTCGCCGCTCGTCGGCCAGCGCGAACACGCGCTCCAGGCCCGGATGGTCGAGCCCGAATTGCTCCGCGCGCGGGTGGAGCTTGATCCCCCGCGCGCCCGCATCCACGGCGCGCTCGGCCTCGGCCAGAGCGTCGTTCGCCGGGTCCAGCCGGCAGAACGGCACCAGGCGCCCCTCGCTCGCCTCGGCCTCGCGCAGCACCATGTCGTTGGCGGGCGGATAGCCGTCGGGCTCCTGCATGGGGAAGACGATCGCCCGCGCGTCGATGTGCTCCAGCGCCTCCACGAGCTCGGCGCGCGTACAGCGATAGCCGTCAGGGTCGTGCGAGCCCAGGTGGGTGTGGGCGTCCATGAACGCCAACCCAGGCACCTCGGAGCGCAGGCGAGCGAGCCAGGGGAGGATGCCGGCGTCCGGAATCACGGACGGAGAGACTAACGCCGGCCAGGCTCAGTCGAGGCCGTGTTCGAGCGCGCCCTTGACCGCCGTGTCCACGGCGTTCAGGCGATACAGCGCGAGCGCCTCAGGCGAGCGGAAGCGCCGGCCGGGAAGTGAGTCGGGCCCGTGGTGGCCGAGGATGCAGTGGTAGAGGCCATTCAGGCGGTCCTCGGGGAAGCCCTCGAGGCGGCGGGCGCGATCGGCCACCAACTGCTGGCCCGAGCACCACGTGGCCGACCAGCGCCCCGGCCTCGCTCGGGGCGATCTCGGCTCCGAGGTCGAACTCGAGGATCTTGCCCACGTCGTGCAGTAGAGCCGCGCACACGAGCAGGTCGCTGTTCAGGCGCGGGTGGAGGGTGCACGCCTCGAGCGCGAGCGTCCCCACGGCCACGGTGTGCTCGATCAGCCCGCCGAGGTAGGCGTGGTGTCCGGCGCGTGTGCAGGGAGCGCGCCGGAAGTCGGCCCTGAAGGATTCGTCGCCCAGGAAGCTGTCGAGCAGCGCGCGGTAGTGAGGGTCGTACACCTCCCGGCCGAGGTGCTCGAGGAAGCCGTCCAGCTCGTCGAGGTTGCGGTAGGCCACGGGGAGGAACTGGGCCGGGTCCGTGCCGTTGGATCTCGGCGCGCCGGATCGCCTTGAGCTCCACCTGGAGCTGGTCGCGGAAGCGCTCCACGCGCCCCTCGACCGTCACCAGGTCGCCACGGTCGAACTGCGCGGCCAGAAAGTCGGCGTCGCGGAAGGCTCGTCCCGGGATCGCCCCCGTGCGGTCCCGCAGCTCGACCGCCAGATACGGGCTGCCGTTGCGGGCTGTGAGCCGGTCCTTGCGCGTGCAGGCAAACACCCCGTCGACCTCACCACCGGCTCTCAGCTCCGCCACCGTCACGCCGCCAACTGTGATGTCGGCGCCGGACGTCGAGTACCGTCATCTCGATGAGTGATGTGATCTGGCAAGAGCGCCCCAGCCTGCGCAAGCCGGTGCTGGTCTGTGCGTTCAAGGGCTGGAACGACGCGGGTGAGGCGGCCTCCGCAGCGCTCTCGTTCATCCGGGGCTCGTTCGAGGCGCACGACGTGGCCGAGATAGACCCCGAGGAGTACTACGACTTCACCGCGGTGCGGCCGACCGTGAAGCTCACGGAGGGCCGCCAGCGCAGAATGGACTGGCCCGATAACTCGTTCGCGGTCGCGGAGGTACAGGGGGCGGATCGCGACCTGATCATCCTCGAGGGGGTCGAGCCGTCGCTTCGCTGGCGGCGCTTCACGGAGAACCTGATCGAGGCCGCCCGCGAGCTGGACGTGAGCATGTTCATCACGCTCGGCGCGCTGCTCGCCGATGTGCCTCACAGCCGCCCGGTGTCGATCACCGGCATCGGCTCGAGCGCCGCGCTGATCGAGCGACTCGGCTTCGACCCGCCCAGCTACGAGGGGCCCACGGGCATCGTCGGTGTGCTGCAGAACAGCTTCGCGGAGGCGGGGATCGACTCGGCGAGCCTGTGGGCGTCGGTGCCCCACTACGTCGCGGCCTCCCCCAACCCGAAGGTGGCGCTGGCGCTGGTGCGTGGCTTCGAGGGCATCGCCGGCGTGGCCGTAGACGCCGCCGAGCTGGAGTCGGCGGCCGAGGACTATGAGCGCCAGGTCAGCGCCGCCGTGGCCAGCGATCCGGAGGTCAAGGCTTTCGTCGAGCGGCTCGAGAACGCAGGCGGACGAGGTGCAGGCCGAGAACCCGCCCGACGAGGAGAGCCTGCCGTCCGCCGACACGATCGCCAGCGACTTCCAGCGCTTCCTGCGCCAGCGCGGCCCGGAGGACTCGGGCCTCGCGGAGCTCCTGGCTCTAAAGCCTACTTCTCGGCCGCCGGGCAGATGATCCGGTAGTCGCAGAAGCTGCAGATCTCGGCCGACGGCGTGGGCTCGAATTCCTGCTTCGAGATGCCGCCGGCGATCTCGGCGACCGTGCCGCGCACCCGGTCGAGCTCCTCCTCGGAGTGCTCCACCGGCACCTTGTCGCCCGTGAGCACGTAGAAGTAGCTCTGGGCCGACGTCTCCAGCCGCCACGACTCGCGCGCTCCCATCTGGTACAGCGACAGCTGCACGTCCTCGCGCAGGTCGTCCTCGCTCTTGGCCTTGCCGGTCTTGTAGTCGATCAGCTCGTAGGAGCCGTCGGGATGGCGGTCGACGCGATCGACGCGCCCGCGCAGTAGATGGGGGCCCAGGCGGAAGGCGAACGAGCGCTCGAACCACACGGGCTCGGCGTCGGCCTGGCGGTCGCTGACCCAGTAGCGCTCGAGTGCCTCGACCGCGCGCTCGCGGAACTGCTGCTCGTCGTCTGAGTCGCCGAAACCGGAGCGCCGCCAGGAAGCCTCGAACAGCTCCATCAGGTGTTCGAGCGAGCCGCCGCCCTGGGAGTGGAAGCGCTCCAGCACCTGGTGCACGACTATGCCGAAGCGCTGGTGGATCGTGGGCTCCTGGGGGATGCGAAAGACGCGCGCGAACTTGTACTTGAGCGGGCAGATCCGGTACGTGTCGATGTCCGACGCTGACAGCATCAGGCCGCGCCCGCGGCGGGGTATGAAGGGATCGAGCGACGGCTCCGAGCCGTTGGCGTCGGCGGCCGGGCGACCGCTGGGATCGCGCTCCGAGTCGCGCAGCCAGCCGTCGAGCGCCGACGCCTCGAGGATCTCGCGCTGCTCGGGGGTCGCGCACTGCACGAGGATCTCGTTGACCTCGGCGAGCGCGGCCTCGAGTGACTGTCCCTCCTTCGCCCGCTCGATCAGCGCCGCGACCTTGATCAGCTCCAGGTAGCGCGACGCCGCCTGATCGACGTCCAGGTAGGTGTCGAGCCGCATCTCGCCCAGGCGGCCGCCCACCCGAGCGACGGTGTCGAGCAGCTCGTCGCGCATGATGCGGAACGTCGAGTGAAGTCCCTCGGCAGGACCGAACAGCTCCTCCTCGAAGTTCCTCCTCCTCGACACCGGCGGCGGCCAGCGCCTCCTCGTAGAAGGGCGAGGGCCGCGGTGTGGCGCCGGGCTGAGCGGTCTCCGACCACGCCAGCACGAGGCTCTTGCGCGCGCGCGTCATCGCCACGTGGAGCAGCCGCCTCATCTCAGCGTCGTGCGCAGCCCGCTCGCTGCCGGAGGGCAGACGCTCGCGCAGGAGCTCGTCGGGAACGCCGTCCGCCTGCGGTCGGAACGGGCCGGGCATGCGCGCCGACGAGAGGCCCGAGAACGAACACGTGGTCGAACTCGAGTCCCTTGGCGGCGTGCATTGTCATCACCTGGACGGCCGGCGCCGCGGGCGAGCCCGTGACCTCCTCCTCGCGCAGGCCCGACTCCGCCACCGCCGCCAGATAGCGCGTGAAGTCCCGGGCGGTGGCCTGCGGCTCGCGGCGCATGTAGGCGGCGGCGAGCTCGGACAGCTTGGCGATGTTGCGCAGCCGCTCGACCGTGTCGGCCTGCGTGGCGAACACCTGCTGACGGCGCAGGCCGATGCGCTCGATCAGCCGCAGCACGAAGGCGTCCGGGCGCCGGTCCTCGAAAGCGCCCGAGGCGGAGCGGTAGAGGCGCAGGAAGGCGCGGGCGCGGTCGCGGCCCTCCTCGGAGAGCTGCGGCCCCTCGAGGGCGGCGGCCACGGCGCTCGGCATGTCGAGCTTGCGCCGCCGCGCCAGCTGGGTGAGCCGTGCGACGTCCACCGAGCGCAGCTCGATCGGCGGGCGCGACAGGGCGCGCACGACCGCGCCGGAGTCGCCCGGGTCGGCCAGGGCGCGCAGCCACGCCAGCACGTCACGGACCTCGGCGCGCTGGAAGTAGGCCGCCGCGCCGCAGGTCCGGGAGGGCACGGCGCGCTCCTCGAGGGCGGAGGCGATCACCGGGCCCTCGGTCTTCACCGACCGCACCAGCACAGCGATCGTGTCGGGCGCCGCGCCCGCCGCGATCAGGCTGCTCGGCCTCGGCCGCGACGGCCTGGGCCTGGGCGCGCTCCGAGCGACAGCGCCAGAAGCGCACGCGCCCGCCGCTGGCGCCCTTCAGCTTCTTCTCGATCCGGTCGGGCACCGGCGCCACCACGGCGCTGGCGGCGTCGAGAATGCGCCGGCCGGAACGGTAGTTGCGCTCCAGCCTGATCAGCTCGACCTCGGGGAACTCGGCCTGGAAGTCGAGGAGGTTCTTCTGGGAGGCGCCGCGGAAGCGGTAGATCGCCTGGTCGTCGTCGCCGACGACCGTCACGTTGCGGTGCTCCTCGACCAGCAGGCGCAGCAGCATCCCCTGAGCGAAGTTCGTGTCCTGGTACTCGTCGACCAGCACGTGCTGGAAACGGCTGGCAACTCGCTCGCGCACGTGGGGACGTTCGTGCAGGAGCCTGAAGGCGCGCACGATGAGGTCGCCGAAGTCGAGCGCGCCGCGCTGGGCGAGCAGTCGGTCGTGGTCGGCGTACAGGCGGGCGAACTCGAGCTCGCGCGCGGCTCGGGCGCGAGCGGCGTCGCCCTCGGCGCTGTCGCCGAGCTGCTCGGCGTAGCTGCGGTAGTCCTCGGCCGAGATCATCTCGTCCTTCAGGCGGTCGATGCGCGAAACGAAGCTCGCCAGCAGCGGCGCGGGGTTGCCCCGGATCTCGTGGTGGCGCAGCGACAGCTCGTTGAGGCGCTCGAGCAGCAGCGCGAGCCGGTCCGCGGGGGTCACCGGGGAGAGGAACGGGTCCACGCAGGCCTCGAGCGCCTCGTCCTGCAGCAGGCGCACGCAGAACGAGTGGAAGGTCGCCACGTGCAGCTCCTCGTAGGGCGTCTCGATCAGGAGCTCGAGGCGCTCACGCATCTCGGCGGCGGCCGGGGAGGAGAAGGTGAGCGCCAGGATCGCGTCGGCGGGCACTCCCTGCTCGACAAGCCAGGCGAAGCGCGCGGTGAGCGTACGGGTCTTGCCGGTGCCCGCGGGAGCCACGATGACCAGCGGGCCGCCCTCATGGGTCACGGCCTCCTCCTGCGGGCGGTTGAGGCCGTCGAGGGCTCCGGGCATCCCGGCCTAGGATACGCCGCGTATGAGCCTTCCCGAGGCAGATTGGCTGGGGTTCTGCCGACGCGCGGGCACGGCCGCCCGTGAGGCCGTGGC
Organism: uncultured Thermoleophilaceae bacterium; assembly: GCA_963733655.1. Classification (GTDB taxonomy): domain Bacteria; phylum Actinomycetota; class Thermoleophilia; order Solirubrobacterales; family Thermoleophilaceae; genus JACVRW01. Next base: position 4,064 of record CAVTEX010000003.1, on the reverse strand, counting down.
CTCCTACTCCACGCGCGCGGAGCGGTCGGTCGAGACCGGTGTCGGCGAGGGCGGAGACATGGCCTACGTGATCGACCGCGCGGCCGAGGACGCGATCTTCGACGAGCTGACCGCGCTCGACCTGCCGGTCACCGCGGTATCGGAAGAGCGCGGAGAGGTGTCGATCGCCGGTGGTGGCCCGGCACGGGTCGTGATCGATCCGGTGGACGGGTCGCTGAACGCCAAGCGCGGCGTGCCCTTCTCGGCGGTCTCGATAGCCGTGGCCTCGGGCGCAGGCATGGGACAGGTCGAGGTCGGCTGGGTGGCAGAGCTCGCGCCGGCGGGGCCAGAGGGCGCGCCGGCGGGCGCGGCCCGCGACTGGTGGGCGGTGCGCGGCGAGGGCGCCTGCCTGGACGGCGCACCGCTCTCGAGGCTCGAATCCGGGCCGCTCGAGATCCTGGGCCTGGAGACCTCCCGTCCCGCGCTGATCGCGCGTGTCGCGCCCGCCCTGGTCGAGCTCGAGGCCCGCCGGGTCCGCGCGCTGGGCTCGGTGGCGCTCACGCTCTGCCACGTGGCCGCCGGCCATCTGGACGCGATGATCTCGCTCCGCCCGGTCCGTTCCGTCGACGTGGCCGCCGCCCAGCTGATCGTCACCGAATGCGGCGGGGCGGTGGCCTTCCCGGGCGGCGACGGCCTCGACCTGGAGATGCGCTCACGCGTGGCGGCGGCCCGGGACCAGGCGACGGTCGAGCGGCTGGTGGGGACTTCTAGGGCGCTTACCATTGGCGCATGACACGCTCGGAAGCCGAGGAGCAGGCCCGGCGCCTTCAGGAGGAGGATCCCGACCGCGACACGCACCGCTTCGTCGCCCGCCCGGGCTCGGATGGTTCCTGGGAGGTGGCCAAGGTGGAGGTGCCGGCGGCGCTGCGCCGCGGCAAGCTCACGCCGACGATCGACGCGAAGCCCCGCCCATCCCCGGGAGAGGATCCACGCTCAGGCCACGAGCGCCGCGCGCCGGGAAGTCCCGGCGGCCTCTTCTAGGTCGTCAGAGCCCGCCGCCGCCGTCCGACGGCCCGAATCGCGCCACGCTGCTCTCGATCGACGTGGGCTTCCCCGGCTCCTGACCCTTCGCGTCGCCCCACGTCTTCCGATGGTGGCGGTCGACCAGTCGCACGAGCAACCAGAGCAGGACGGCGGCGACGATCACGAGGACGAGCAGGCCGAGCATCGGAGCAAAGAGTACGCCCGTCTGCGCCTGAAGGCCAGGTGGCGGCCGCGCGGCCGGTCGAATCCTCAGGCTGCTTCGAAATCGGCGAAGCGAGAGCGCGAGCCTCGCCGGATCAGGGTGCTCGCTCGGGTTACGGGGCTTCAGGATCGCCCCACCGTGGAAACCCTGCAGGCCCTCACGAAGCATTGGTCCGTCCTTTTCATCACGAAGGCGCCCTGCAATGTGGACGACCCCGCTCGGATCGATGCCCAGGAGATTCCTGTCGTAGGCGAGGTGATGGATTGCGCAGAGCGCCAGACCGTTCACCACTGCCGCTATGCCCTCAGGCGTTGGATCGGCGAGGATATGGGCGGCCTGCACCAGCTCTCGCTCCCGCAGGGAGCAGATCGCGCAGCGTTGCCGGTACGCCCGGAGTACGTCAAGCCGGAACTGTTGTTGGTGAAGCCTCACGCGAACCTCTCGCAAGGCGTAACGACGGGCGCTCTCGGTGGAGACCGGCCCCCCGGGCCGAGTGTCGGCGAGAGGAATCCCGACCTGGAGCGACACGACCCGTTGCGCCGGATCGTTCTCGACCACGAAGACCGGCGCGACAACCAGATACTGCCCCGGGGCCATCCCCTTGAAGTAGATGAGTGGGCTCCGGAACTCGTGAGCCGCGGCGAGGGCGCGATTGTCGGCCTGGTCCATTCGCCCGGCGCGGTAGTGGTAGAGGATGGATCCGTGCTCGACGTCGAGCACGTCCTCGTACGGGGCCGGTTTCCCGGCCTTCGGGGCTGCAGTCAGGACGGTTAGGGCTGCGGGACCCTGCATCTCGTGAGCTCGATGGATCCCCTTCTGAAACGAGCCGAAAGAGATGCGCCGGCCGCGAAAATCAAAGCCGCCATCAGGGAGCTACGGGGGACCAGGTCGTCGTAGACGGCCTTCAGCTCCAGAGCACGCGTGATCGCCGCTTGCCTCAGCGCAAGGTCGGGATCGACCGCGCTCACCCGAGCAGCATCACCGGTACCGAGGCACCGCGCAAGCTAGAACGCCTCTCCGACCACCGGGCGCGGCCCCGGCCCTAGCTCGCCGGCGGCCCCACCGGGTTGCCCGCCAGCGCCCGCGCCACCGCCACCAGGTTCCCCGCCGCCGCCCGGCCCGTGGAGTGCGACCAGTCCTTGCCCTCGTCCGAGTCGAGGTACTCGTCGCCCGGGCCCGGGGCCCCGGTTCCAGTAGGTCCAGGCCTGGCCGGGGATCGTGTAGCCGATGTCGATCAGCCCGCCGCTGATCTCCGAGATCACGTGGTGGGCGCCGTCCTCGTTGCCCGTCACGACCACTCCCGCGACGCGGTTGTAGGCGACGGGCCGCCCGTCGTCGTCCTCCTCGGAGAGCATCGCGTCCATGCGCTCGAGCACGCGCTGGGCGACGCTCGACGGACGGCCCAGCCAGGTGGGCGTGGCCACGATCAGGATCTCGGCGGCCAGCAGCTTCTCGTGGATCGCCGGCCACTCGTCGCCGTCGCCCTTGTCGCTCGTCACGCCCGGGTGCATGTCGTGGTCGACCACGCGAACGATCTCCGTCTCGACATCGTGTTCTCCGAGGGCGTCGACCACCACGCGCGCCGAGAGCCTCGGTGTTGGATGCCGGGAGAGGGCTTGAGGGTGCAGTTGAGTACGCAGTGCTCGCATCGGCTGCTCGTACCCGGCGCAACCGGTTGGATTGCGCCGATCTGAGATTGGGCACAAGGGCGCGATGGCTCGGCTGAAGAGAGTCGACTGCTCCGGCCCCGGCATCCGGCGCCGCCGGCGGGGCAAGGGCTTCGAGTACCTCGACGAGGACGGCGACCGGATCGACCGAGCCGAGCGTGCTCGAGCGCATCCGCGCGCTCGCCATCCCGCCCGCCTGGAACGACGTGTGGATCTGCCCCTACCCGATGGGCCACATCCAGGCCACCGGCATCGACGCGGCGGGCCGCAAGCAGTACCGCTACCACGACCTCTGGCGCGAGCGCCGCGACCGGGAGAAGTTCGACGAGATGCTGCGACTTCGCCCGCGCGCTGCCGCGCTGCGCGAGCGCGTGGCCCGGGACCTCGCCGCTCGACGGCATGCCGCGCGAGCGGGTGCTGGCCTGCGCGGTGCGCCTGCTCGACCTCGGCTTCTTCCGGATCGGCTGCGAGGACTACGCGGAGGAGAACGACACCTACGGGCTGGCGACCATGCGCAAGCGCCACGTGACGGTGGACGGCGACGAGGTGCCCTTCGACTACCCGGCCAAGAGCGGCAAGCGCCGCGTCCAGGCGATCGGCGACCCGAGGTGCGCCGATCGTGCGCGACGCTCAAGCGCCGCCGCGGCGGCGGCGACGAGCTGCTCGCCTACAAGGACGGCCGGCGCTGGGTCGACGTCAGTCGGCCGACATCAACGACTACGTCAAGGAGGCGGCCGGCGGCGAGTTCAGCGCCAAGGACTTCCGCACCTGGAGCGGCGACCGTGCTCGCCGCGGTGGCGCTGGCCGTCTCGGCGATCGGCGCGCGACATCGAAGACGCGCGCGCAAGCGGGCGATGACGCGCGCCGATCAAGGAGGTCGCGCGCTACCTCGGCAACACGCCCGCGGTCGCCCGCGCCTCCTACATCGACCCGCGCGTCTTCGACCGCTTCGACGGCGGCCTGACGATCAGCGGCGGCTCGAGCTGATGGAGGACAGCGCCGGCGTGGCCGCGTGCACGGGCGATCGAGGAGGCGGTGCTCGACCTGATCGAGGACGATCGCCACTCGGAAGCCGTCAAGAGGGTTCGGCGAGCTCCGCGAACAGCTCGAGGAGGTGGCTGCCTGAGACGTTTCCCAACACGGGCGCCGGGAACGGGAGACGGACATGACCG
>CAVTEX010000002.1:0-43717 GCA_963733655.1 uncultured Thermoleophilaceae bacterium | reverse complement strand
AATCCGCTCGAGTGGCTGCTCGGCGCGACGCCTCTTGGCTTACCCGGCGGTCACCGTCCCGCGCAGGGCGCAGACGTTCTCGCCCTGGAAGGCAGGCGAATTCTGGGCGGCGTAGACGATGGTGCTGACCACGCCGCCGGTGGTGGAGACGACGGCGGTGCCGGTGCCCGCTGCATTGCCCGGCGATCGACGGACACGTTGCTCGCCGAGTCGAGATCGACATCGGACACGAAGAACGGGGCTGGGCCATCGCGCGGTGCCCTCAAAGCTCGACATTCGTCTCGGGCGCACCTGCGATCCCGTTGATGATCAGGATCGCGCTGGCCGCCGAGCAGCTGCCCAGCAGTACAAAGCCCTCGCCGCGGAAGATCTCCGTCGTCCCCGCCCCGCCGGGGCTCTTCGCGAAGAACTTCTTCACGGTCATGCCGCCCACGTTGGCCGCGGTGCCCGAGCTGGTGGCGGTGGTGGCGCTGTCCGCCGCCGCGGCGCTCGGCACCTTCTGAAGGCGTGCTCTCGCGCACGTCGGTGCCCGTCACCTGGTTGATCCCGATGTCGCGACCCTGGATGGTGCTGTTGCGCACGTCGAGCCCGCGAATCTCGTTGTTCCGGATGTCCTTGGTCCGAATTCTTGTTGCGCAGGTCCCGGGTGCCCGCCTGTTGTTCTTGATCTCGCGACCGTCTATGTAGCCCGTGGCCACGCCGTATGAGACGCCCCCGAGCGAGACGAACAGGGCGAGCAGGGGAGATGACGATGGCGGGGGAGGGCCGCAGCTGCGTGTGACGACTTCAAGACCGGCTCCTACGGTCGGGCAACTTCAGTCCCGGCAACACCGTAGTGGGGCATCGGAGCGCTCCGGGCCCGCGAGCAGCGGCAGGGGAAGCGCGCGCCGCCGCCCTCGGCGTCGAGGGAGCTCTGACCTGTCCGTCGTGGGCCTCCGCGACGGCGCGCACGATCGCGAGGCCGAGCCCGCTGCCGCCGGTGGCGCTGTCCCCGGCGCCGCGCGCGAAGCGCTCGAACACCCGCTCGCGCATCGCCGGGGGCACGCCGGGGCCGCGATCGGCCACCTCGAGCACGGCCTCGCCGTCCTCGGGGAGGACGAGACCGTGACGGGCGTCCCGGAGGGGTGTGGACGAGGGCGTTCTCGATCAGGTTGCCACCAGCCGGTGGAGGTCGTCGGGCACGCCGTCGCACGGGCACGGGTTCGGGGGCGTCGAGCGACACCGGTGGCCGGCGCGAGCGGCGCCCGCCTCGGCGGCCGCCTCGCGCGCCACCGCGGCGAGGTCGACGGCGCGCGCGGCGCCTCGCGGCCGGCGTCGGCGCGCGCGAGCAGCAGCAGGTCGGCCACCAGCCGGCGCATCCGCCGCGACGAGCGCAGCGCGGAGTCGGCCATCTCCCGCTGCTCGCCCTCCAGCTCCGACTCGAGCAGCTCGAGGTTGGCGAGGATGCTCGTGAGCGGCGTGCGCAGCTCGTGCGAGGCGTCGGCCACGAACTCGCGCTGGCGCTCGAGCGTGGCCTCGGTCTCGCCGCGCGCGGCGCTCGAGCTCGCGCGAGCATGTCCTCGAGCGTGTGCGCGAGGTCGGAGACCTCGTCGTTGGCGCGCGGCTTGGGAAGCGTCACGTCGGGGTCGCGCGTGCGGGCGACCTCGCGCGCCGCCCGGGTGAGCCCCGCGATCGGACGCATGGCGCGCCGCGCCACGAAGAGCCCGCCGAGGAAGGCGAGCGCGGTGCCGCCGAGCACGCCGAAGCGCGAGGAACAGGCGGACCCGGTGATGGTCGCGTGAGCGCGCTCGGCTTCGCGTACTGGACGTAGGCGAACGTCTGTGCGACGGGCGCCGGCGGGACGAGCGTCGAATGCCCGTCCGCGTGGCCGCGGGCCACGAGCGGCCGCGACACGACCCGGTATGGCGCCCACGTCGTGACGCCCTCGGCGTCGTCGGCCCGAGCGCCGCGCATCGGCCCGGCGGGTAGACCACCTCGCCGTTCCGGTCGACGACGCGCACCGCGGCGCCGCCGGCGCTGGCGCCGCCGAGCAGGGCTTCGGTCTCGTCGCCGATCGCACCCGCCCCGTTCGGGTCTGGCGATGCTGCCGAGCTGGTCCTGGAGGTCGGCCGCGGTGGCGCGCAGGTCGTCGTCGAAGCCGTCCGGATGCGCTGCTCGGCCACCGCCCCGATCACCACCGCGAAGAGGCACAGGATCACGAAGGTCAGCGCGGCGGTCACCACCGCGACCTTCACTCACCGGCAGGCGCGTCCTCACGCGTCCCCTCAGCACGTAGCCGGCGCCGCGCACCGTGTGGAGCACGCGCGGCTCGCCGCCGGCCTCGAGCTTGCGGCGCAGGTTCGAGATGAACACGTCGACCGTGTTGGTCTCGGCGAACGGGTGGTAGCCCCAGACCTCGTCGAGCAGCGCCTGGCGCGACACGACGATCCGCTCGTTGCGCATCAGGTGCTCGAGCAGCTCGAACTCGCGCGCGGTCAGCTCGAGCTGCGCGCTCGCCGCGGAACACCTCGTGCGTGTCGGGGTTGAGCCGCAGGTCGCCGACCACCAGGAAGGCGCTCCCGCGCGGCGGCCGGCGGCGCAGCAGCGCGCGCAGCCGGGCCAGCAGCTCGTCGCGCTCGAAGGGCTTGACGAGGTAGTCGTCGGCGCCCGAGTCGAGCCCCTCCACGCGCGCGTCGAGGCGTCGCGCGCGGTGAGGATCAGGATCGGCACGTCGCCGTCCTCGCGCAGCCGCCGGCAGACCTCCACGCCGTCGAGGCGCGGCAGCCCGAGGTCGAGCACCACCGCGTCGGGCTCGAACAGCCCGCACTCGTCGAGCGCGGCCTCGCCGTCGCCGGCCACGCGCACCTCGTAGCCCTCCTTGTCGAGCGACCGGCGCAGCACGCCGGCGATGTCGGCGTCGTCCTCGACGACGAGCACCCGGGGCGTCCGCTCATCGGCCCAATGGTAGGGAGGGTGAGGGCGGCCCGCGTCGAATGCCGCCGCATGGCCCAGAGGCCGCCGGCCGTCGAATGACGCCGGATGGCCGCATCGCGCCGCCGGAAGCGCCGCCGACCCCGCGCGGCCTGGTCGCCCCAGTTCGAGCTGCCCCGGCTCGAGCAGCGCCACTGGGACCTGATCGGGCTCGGGCTGGTCGCGTTCGCGGCCTTCTTCGCCTGTGTCTTCTACTTCGGCTGGGCCGGGGGCGAGGTGGGCGAGGCGCTGGCCGACGGCATGCTGTTCCTGTTCGGCGGCGTCGGCTATCTCGCGCCGGTCGCGCTGTTCGCCGCGGGGGCGCTGATCATGCTCCGGCCGATGCTGCCCGGCAGTCACCCGTTCAAGACCGGGCGCCCTCTGCCTCGCCGCCGCGCTCACGCTCGGCCTCGCCGCCGGCTCGCTCGGGCTGGGGCCGGGCGACACCCCGCGCGACGGCTTCCTGGACGCCGCCTACCTCGAGAGCACGGCGGGCTGGTGGGCGAGTCCCTGTTCTGGATCTCGAGCAAGCTCTTCTCGGTCGCCGGCTCGCACATCCTGTTCGTCTTCCTGCTGCTGGCCGGGGTGCTGCTCCTCACCGGCGCCTCGATCGCGGGCGTGCTGAGCGCCACGCGCCAGGCCGCCGCACCACCGGCGACCGCGTGCGGGTCACGACGCGACACCCGTCAACGCTGCCCACCGAGCCCGCTGCACGGCGTCGCCGCGAGCCGCGCCCGAGCCGCGTCGAGCCGCCCGAGCCCGAGGACGCGAGCCGGTCGTGCGCGCCACCCACGTGGAGGCGCCGGCGCTCGACGGGTCGGAGCGCTACCCGGACCTGTACGGCGACGACGAGGAGCCCGAGGCGCGAGCCGGTTGGGACGAGGAGCCCGAGCCCGAGCCGGCGCTCGGGAGCCGGCGGCCGGACGAGGCGGAGCCCGAGCCCGAGCCCGAGGAGCTGACGCCGATGGGGCAACCGCCGCTCGCCGGTCACCGAGTCCGACGACATCGACTACCGCATGCCGAGGCCGTCCTTCCTGAAGCGCTCGAACGGCGCACAGAAGGTCGACACGAAGGGCATCGAGCGCGTCGGCGCCCAGCTCACCGAGGCGCTCAGCCACTTCAACGTCGACGCGCGGGTGATCGGCACGGTCACCGGGCCGCACGTGACGCGCTACGAGCTGCGGCTGGCGCCGGGGATCAAGATGTCGAAGGTCGCCCAGCTCAAGGACGACCTCGCCTACGCGCTGGCGGCCGAGCAGGTGCGCATCCTTGCGCCGATCCCGGGCAAGCAGGCGGTGGGAGTCGAGGTGCCCAACCGGGTGCGCAAGATGGTGCACCTCGGCGACGTCTTCCAGGAGGCGCCCAAGGGCTGGTCGCCGCTGTCGGTCTGGCTCGGCAAGGACATCGCCGGCAAGGCGATCGGCACCGACCTCGCCAAGCAGCCGCACATCCTGATCGCCGGCACCACCGGCTCGGGCAAGTCGGGCTGCGTGAACGCGATGCTGTCGAGCGTGCTGCTGCGCTCCTCGCCGAACGAGGTGCGCATGGTGCTGGTCGACCCCAAGCGCGTGGAGCTCAACCACTACGAGGGCATCCCGCACCTGCTCACGCCGGTCGTCACCAGCCCGCGCCTGGCCGCCAACGTGCTCGGCAACCTGATCAAGGAGATGGAGGAGCGCTACGGGGTGATGAGCCGCGCCAAGACGCGCAACCTCGTCGAGCTGAACCGCGTGCGCGCAAGCAGGGCGAGGCGCCCGCTGCCCTACATCCTCTGCGTGATCGACGAGCTGGCCGACCTGATGATGGTCGCCCCCGCCGACGTGGAGGACTCGATCATCCGGCTGGCGCAGAAGTCGCGCGCCGTGGGATCCACCTGGTGCTGGCGACCCAGCGCCCCAGCGCCGACGTGATCACCGGCATGATCAAGGCCAACGTGCCGGCGCGGATCGCCTTCGCGGTGTCCTCGCAGACCGACTCGCGCGTGATCCTCGACCAGAACGGCGCCGAGTCGCTGCTCGGCCAGGGCGACATGCTGTTCCGGCCCGCCGGCGAGTCGCGCTCGGCGCGCATCCAGGGCGCGTTCATCGCCGAGGAGGAGATCGAGAAGCTCACCGAGCACTGGCGCCGCCAGGGCGAGCCCGAGCTGCAGGAGGAGCTGCTCGAGGCGGTCGAGCCCGAGGACGACGAGGACGGGGCCGAGGGCGACTTCGACCCCGACCAGGACGACCTGCTGGCCGACGCGATCGCCACCGTGGTCCAGATGGGCACGGCCTCCACCTCGATGCTCCAGCGGCGCCTGCGCGTGGGCTACACGCGCGCCGGCCGGCTGATCGACATGATGGAGCGGCGCGGCGTGATCTCGGGCTACGAGGGCTCCAAGGCGCGCCAGGTGCTGATCACCGAGGCCGACCTGCCGCGCGTGCTCGAGAGCTCGCTGAGCCGCGGCGCGTTGCGGCGTCCGCCGACGACTAGCGCCGTCTCGTCAGGACTTCGCCAGAATCGCGCCCATGCCCACCATCGGGGAAACGCTGCGCGAGGCGCGGATGCGCCAGCGCCTCGACATCGCGGACGTCGAGGAGCGCACCAAGATCCGGGCCAAGTACCTGCGCGCGCTCGAGAACGAGGAGTTCGGGATGCTGCCCGGCCCGACGTTCGTCAAGACGTTCCTGCGCACCTACGCGGAGGCGCTCGGCCTCGACCCGCAGCTGCTCGTGGAGGAGTACCGGGCCCGCTACGAGTCGCGCGACGAGGTCGAGCAGCTCCAGCCGCTCGGGCCGCCGCGGCCTGCGCCCGCGACCGCCGCCGCAGCGGCGCCGCGCGGGCCCTGGCTCGCTGCTCGCTGCTGGCCGTGGTGGCCGTCGTCGGGGCGCTGGTCGTGATCGGCCTGCTGTCGGACGACGGCGACGACGGGCGGCGGCGAGCAGGCCGTCCGAGCACGCCAACGAGACCGACCACCAGCGCCGAGCGGCGCCAGCCGAGCGGAGCGGCCGCGCGCCGCGGCGGGTGGCGCTGCGCATCACCCCCGATCACCCCGACCTACGTCTGCGTCGACAGCGGCCCGGACACCGAGTGATCTTCGAGGGCATGCTCGACGCCCCGCAGACCTTCCGCGGCCGCGGCTGCGCGTGAACCTCGGCAAGACCGACGTGGAGGTGACCGTGAACGGCAGGCCGGTGCCGATCGAGCCGGGTCCCGAGCCGGTCGGCTTCGCGTTCACCCCGGGCTCGACCCGGCCGCTCCCGCTGCGGCGAGCGTCCCTGCGCCTGATCGGGCCGCCCGCGCCGGGATCGTCGTGACCGGCACCGAGGTGCTCACCGGGCGCGTGCAGCGACCGCAACGGGCCCTGGCTGTCCGACCGGCTGCTCGAGCTGGGCGTGGAGCTGGCCCACATCACGATCTGCGGCGACCGCCCGGAGGACATCGAGGCGCAGCTCGCGCTTCATGGCGGACCAGGGCGTGGACCTGGTGATCACGAGCGGCGGCCTCGGGCCGACCGCCGACGACCTGACGGTCGAGATGGTGGCCGCGTTCACGGGCCGCCCGCTGTTGCTGGACGAGGACCTGGAGGAGCGGCATCGCCGACATCCTGCGGCCGCTGATGAAGCGCTTCCGCCACTGGGACTTCGACGCGGTGCGCGCCGCCAACCGCAAGCAGGCGCTCGTGCCCGAGGGCGCCCACGTGATCTACCCGGCGGGCACCGCGCCGGGCTGGTGGTGCCCGGCAAGCCGACGATCGTGGTGCTGCCCGGGCCGCCGCGCGAGCTGCACGCGATGTGGCCGCGGGCCGTCGAGACCGAGGCCTTCCAGGAGGCGGTCGCTGGGCGCACCGACCTACGAGCAGCAGACGCTGCGCCTGTTCGGGATGCCGGAGTCGGAGATCGCCGAGACGCTGCGCGTGGCCGAGGCGCGAGTCGAGGGCTTCGAGCGCGCTCGAGATCACCACCTGCCTGCGCCGCGCCGAGGTGGAGGTGGTCACCCGCTAGGAGCCCGCCGCGGAGCCCGCCTACGAGCGGCCTGCGGGACCTGATCGCGAGCGCCACGCGCGCGAGCTCTTCTCCGAGGACGGCTCGAGCGTGGACGACCAGGTGGCCGAGCTGCTGGCCGGCCGCCGGGTCGGCCACCGCCGAGTCCTGCACGGCCGGGCTGATGGCGGCGCGCCTGACCGAGCGGCCGGGCTCGTCGGCCTACGTCGCCGGCGGGGTGGTGGCCTACTCCAACGAGGCGAAGGCCGAGCTGCTGGGCGTCGATCCGGCGCTGATCGAGCGCCACGGCGCGGTGTCGCTGGAGGTGGCCGAGGCGATGGCCGACGGGGCGCTGGCGCGCTTCGAGGCCGACACGGCGGTGGCGATCACCGGCGTGGCGGGGCCCGGACGGCGGGACCGAGGACAAGCCGGTGGGCTACGTCTGCTGGGCGTGAAGCTCGCCGACGGCGCCGCGCTCGCGCGCGACGCGCGCGCTGCCCGGCGACCGCGCCGACATCCGCGACCGCTCCACCACCGTCGCCATGCACCTGCTGCGGCGGGCTGCTGCGCGGGGAGGACGGCTTCCCCTGAGCGGCCCACGCGCGCGCATGTTCGTGGCGCTCGACCTGCCCGCGGGCGCGCGTCGGAGCTGGCGGCGTGGCGCGACGCGCTCGTCGAGGGGCGCGACGGACCTGCGGCCGGTGCGCGCCGGAGGCGCTCCACGTGACGCTCGTCTTCCTCGGCTGGCAGGACGAGGCGGCGGCCGAGGCGATCGCCGCGGCGGCCTTCGCGCGCCGCCGGCGGGCCCGCGCCGCTCTGCGCGCCGGCCGGGGTCCGCCCGCTGCCGCCGCGCGACCCGCGCCTGTTCGCGCTCGACCTCGAGGACGAGGACGGCCGGGCTCGGCGCTGCAGGCGCGCGTTTCGGAGGCGCTCGAGGCGGGCGGCTGGTACCGGCCGGAGAAGCGGCCGTTCTGGCCCCACCTGACGCTCGCGCGCGTGAAGCGCGGCGAGCGGCGCGTGGCGCCGCTGCCGGACGCACCGGCGCCGCCGGCCGTTCGAGGCGCGCGGCGCTGACCCTGTACCGCTCGACGCTGCGGCCGCAGGGAGCGCTCTACGAGCCGCTCGCCCGACGCTCGCTCTGAGCCGCCGCGGCAGCGGTCCGTTCGGCGGTGCCGGCCATCTGCTGCCCGACCTCGCCGGCGCGGCGTCGTGCCTCGAGCCTGCGAATAGGCGACGGACGGCCCGGCTGCCGCCAACCCGCAGGATCTCGACGCCGACGGTCTGGAGGCCCGCGTGGGGTCGATCAGCTTCATGCGTCGCTGCCGGCCGGACCGGCGCGCACGGGTGCTGGAACGGCGCGCGCGCGCTGGCGCGCGGCACCGTCACGGTGCCGTACCGCACGGAGGTCGCTTGTCTGCCGGCGGCTGAGCGACCGGCGTCAACCGGATGACCGGGATGCGCCGGGATCTGGCGAGGCGCGCTCCGGCGGTACTCGTCCAGCCCGGGTAGATCTCGATCCCGCGGGCGTACTGGCGCTCCCGCTCCTCGCCTTCCAGCTCCCGCGCGACCACCTCACGGCGTGGCCCGTCGAAGACGGTCGCCGCGCGGGTGGGCGCGCAGGTTGTAGTACCAGGCCGGGTTGCGGCGCTGGCCGTAGTTGGACGCGATGATCACCATGCGTTCGCCATCGGAAGCGCGACCAAGGGGAACGTGTGCCGGTGGCCGCTCTTGGCACCGGTCGTCGTGAGCTGCACGATCGGCAGGCCCGTCACCAGCGACACGAAGGTCGCCCGGCCGCGCGTGAGGCGGTACACGAGGCGGTCCAGGTGGTGGAGGGTGCGGACGTAGAGCCACGAGATCGGCGGGACCGCGCCCGAGACGCGCATCATGCTGGCGAAACCAGCCGGCCTGCTTGAAGGGTACATGTGAGCCCGCCCCAGGTGCATACCAGAAAGCCCGCCGGCCGGCGCGAGGCAGCTCACGCGGCGGGGCGAACATCTGTCCGTGCTCAGTCCTACCTTGTCGCTCCAGAGCTTTCGAGAGGACGAACATGGACAAGGAGCAGCAGAAGATCGCCGAGGCGCGCGAGCGGCGCTCAACGGTGCGCTGACCCAGATCACGCAAGTTCGGCGAGGGCGCGATCATGAAGATGGGGGAAGAGGCCGCCCGGTGCGGGCGACGCCATCCCCACCGGCGCGCTGTCGCTCGACCTGGCGCTCGGCGTGGGCGGGCTGCCGCGCGGCCGCATCGTCGAGGTGTTCGGTCCGGAGTCCTCCGGTAAGACCACGCTGCTCTACCACGTACTCGCCAGCGCCCAGAAGCTGGGCGGCATCTGCGCGTTCATCGACGCCGAGCACGCCATGGACCCCGCTTACGCCAAGCGCATCGGCGTCGACGTCGACGAGCTGCTCGTGTCCCAGCCCGATCACGGCGAGCAGGCGCTCGAGATCGCCGACCTGCTGATCCGCTCGGGGGCGGTCGACGTCGTGGCGATCGACTCCGTCGCCGCGCTGACGCCGAAGGTCGAGCTGGAGGGCCAGATGGGCGACCAGACGGTCGGCCTCCAGGCGCGGATGATGTCCCAGGCGATGCGCAAGCTGGCCGGCAACCTCAACCGCGCCAACACGCTCTGCGTGTTCACCAACCAGATCCGCGAGAAGGTCGGCGTGATGTTTGGCTCGCCCGGAGACCCAGCCGGGCGGCCGGGCGCTCAAGTTCTACGCGTCCCAGCGCCTCGACATCCGCCGTATCGAGACGCTCAAGGAGGGCACCGAGGCGATCGGCAACCGGGTGCGGGTCAAGGTCGTCAAGAACAAGGTGGCGGCTCCGTTCCGCCAGGCCGAGTTCGACATCGAGTACGGCGCCGGGCATCAGCTCCGAGGGCTGCATCCTCGACCTGGGCATCGAGCACGGGATCGTCCAGAAGTCGGGCTCGTTCTTCTCCTACGGCGACGAGCGGCTGGGGCAGGGCCGCAACAACGTGAAGGGCTATCTGCGCGAGAACCCGGAGGTCGCGGTCGAGATCGAGGGCAAGATCTACGAGGCGCTCGGCGCCGAGCCCGCGGCAGCGCCGCTGGCGGCGGTGGCCGCTGACGCCCGAGGCCGGACGAGGCGGCGGCCAGGTCCCGCCCGCCGCCGGAGCCAGGCGAGGACCGCAGAGGCCGCCTAAGGCCGCGCGGGAGCGGGCGCCGATGGACGACCTGACGAGGAGGCGGTGCCGCCGGTCGGGCGCTCCGAGACCGAGCGGGCGCTGGACTCGCCTACCAGGCGGTGGCGCGGCGCGAGCGCACCGTCGCCGAGCTGCGCACCTGCCTGGAGCGCAAGCGGGTCGAGCCGGAGGCGATCGACCATGCCGTAGCCGAGCTGACCGAGACCGGGCTGCTGGACGACGCTCGCTACGCCCGGCAGTTCGCGGAGGACAAGCGCGAGCTCGAGCGATGGGGCAGCGAGCGCATCGCCCGCGAGCTGCACACGCCGCGGCGTCGGCCCGAGCTGATCGAGGCCGCCCTCTGCGACCGCAACCACGACGCCGAGCTCGACACCGCGCTGATCCTTCTCGGCAGCGCTTGTCGCGCCGCCGGGCGACGACCGCGAGCGCGACCGGGCCTGGCGACTGCTGGTGCGCCGCGGCTACACGTCCGAGCTCGCCTACGACGCGGTGCGAGCCCTCGAGAGGCGTTCTCAGCGGCCGATTGCGCCGGCGCTGGACCCATCCGGGTCGCGCGCTGCGCCGGTTGCGGGGGGTCGGCGGGGGTTACCCTCATGTGAACGCGGCCGGCACGGCCGCCGTGAGACAAAACACGAGCAAATCGCCTGATTTTTGCGGACGTTGTACGACAACCTCATGCCGACCTCCGAAAGGAGTGTTCGAGAGGGTCCATAAGCGGCAGCCGGCGCGCGCCTGCCGAGGCGCGCGCGTTGCTCCTGGGACGTCTGGTGTCTTGCGGCGAACGGGCCGACCGCTCACCCAACTGAGGCTGAGACCGGCGCGCTGCGCCGGACGAGAGGACATCGGAAATGGAAATCCTGGTGGCGGGGCTGGTTGCGGCGGGGGTCGCATTGGCGGTCGCGGTGGCGGTGGTGATGCTGACGTTCAGCGTCCCCGCGCGGTCCAGGCAGGGGGCGGGGCGGCGGTGACGGCGCCGGAGAAGGTGGCGGGCGGCGAGCCGAGGCAGGCCCCCGCAGGGACGGCCTCGAGGAGGAGCTGGTGGCCCGGCGAACCGAGATCGCGCGCCAGGAAGAGCGGTTGCACGCCCGGGAGACCTCTCTCGAGGCCACCGGCCAACAGCTCGCCGACCGTGAGCGCTCGCTGGAGGACCGGGCCCGCAACCTCGAGCACGCCCGCGAGGAGCTCAAGGAGGCCAAAGGGAGCAGCTACGCGAGCTGGAGCGGGTGGCCGGCCTGAGCGCCGGGCAGGCCAAGCAGATCCTGATGCGCGAGCTCGAGGACGAGCTGCGCCACGAGAGCGCGCGGCTCATCCGCCAGGTCGAAGAGGAGACGAGACACGATGCCGACCGCCGCGCTCGCAGCATCCTGGCCGCGGTAATGCAGCGGGTGGCCTCGAGCCACGCCGTCGAGACGACGGTGTCGGTCGTGGAGCTCAAGTCGGACGAGCTCAAGGGCCGCATCATCGGCCGCGAGGGCCGCAACATCCGCGCTCTCGAGACCCTCACAGGAATCGACTTCATCATCGACGACACCCCCGGCGCGGTGTTGCTCTCCGGTTTCGACGGGGTGCGCCGCGAGATCGCGCGCCTGACGCTCGAACGGCTCCTCCAGGACGGCCGCATCCATCCCGCGCGCATCGAGGAGTCGTACCACCAGTCGCGCTCCGACATCGACCAGCACATCGTCGAGGTGGGGGAGCAGGCCGTGTTCGAGGCCAATGTCGGCTCCATTCACCCCGAGCTCGTCAAGCTGCTCGGCCGGCTGCGCTTCCGGACGAGCTACGGCCAGAACGTGCTCCACCATTCGATCGAGTGCGCCCGGCTCGCGGCGATGCTCGCGGAGGAGCTCGGAGCCGACCCGCGCATCGCAGCCCGCGCGGCCCTCCTGCACGACATCGGCAAGGCCGTCTCACACGAGACCGAGGGCCCGCACGCCCTGGTGGGGGGTGAGCTGGCCCGTCGCTACAAGGAGTCGGAGGCCGTGGCGCATGCGATGGAGGCGCACCACAACGAGGTCGAGCTCCAGACCGTCGAGGCCGTGATCGTCCAGGTCGTCGACTCCCTCTCCGGAGCGCGGCCCGGCGCGCGCGGCGAGTCGCTGGAGCAGTACGTCAAGCGCCTGCACGAGCTGGAGGCAATCGCCACCCGCCACCAGGGCGTCGACAAGGTCTACGCCATGCACGCCGGCCGCGAGATCCGGGTGATAGTGCAGCCCGAGACGATCGACGACGACGGCGCCACCCTGCTGTCCCACGAGATCGCGCGTGAGGTGGAGAAAGAGCTGGAGTACCCCGGGCAGATCAAGGTGACCGTGATACGCGAGAGCCGGGCGACCGACTATGCGAAATGAGACTCTTCTACGTATGGCGCGGGCTCGACGAGTGGCGGGCCGAGTCCGCCACGATCGAGCTCGGTGACGAGGGCCTGGACGCGCGCGGCGTGCAGATCGGGCGCGAGCACCGGTTGCGCTACGAGTTGCGCACCGATGCTCAGCTGATCACCCAGGCACTGCTGGCCCGCGTGCAAACCCGCGCCGGGGAGCGCTCGCTCGAGCTCGTCCGCGATGCGGACGGGGGCTGGCGGGCAAACGGCGAGCCGCAGCCGGACGTCGAGGGAGCGCTCGATTGCGACCTGGCGCTCTCGCCTCTCACGAACTTCATGCCGGCCCGGCGACTCGGCGACAAGGCGGCCGACCTCGTGATGGCGTGGGTGTCCGTTCCCGGACCTCGAGGTGCTGCGCTCGGAGCAGCGTTACGAGCCCGTCGGCGACCCGGTCGCGTCCGCTTCGTCGGGCTCGAGGACGGCTTCACCGCCGAGCTCGAGCTCGACGAGCACGGCTTCGTGGTTCGCTACCCGGGGCTGGCCGAGCGCGCCTCGGGTTAAAGACGCTCCACCAGCCGCTTCGGCGCGATCATCCGATAAGCGTCGACCAGAAGGCCCTCGACCTCGTCCCAATCGACCCGCTCTGTGTCGAGCTGGAGCCCGATCCAGCCTCGCTTCCCGAGGTAGGGAGGAATGAAGAAGCGATCGGGATGCTCGGACGCCAGCTCGGCATTGCGGCCGGGCGGCCCTTTGCAGTGAAGGGCGAGCCGGCCATCGCCGTGGTGATCCTCGAGGTACCAGGCAAAGCGCTTGCCACGCACGGTGAAGCCGACGTGCTGATCGCCCTCGGCCTCGACGTCCGGCAGAGAAGTGCAGAGTGCCGTGACCCGCTCTCTCACCATCCGCGCCAGGCTATCCTCGACTCCCGCGTGAAGCGTTATCACCTCACCACCTTCGGGTGTCAGATGAACGAGCACGACTCCGAGCGCATGAAGGGCATGCTCGAGTCACTCGGCTACAGCGAGGTCGAGACCCGCGACGCCGCCGATCTCATCCTCTTCAACACCTGCTCGATCCGCGAGAAGGCCGACAACCGGCTGGTGGGGCATCTCGGCGAGGCGAAGCGCCTGAAGGGCGAGGATCCCGAGCGCGTGGTGGGCATCGGCGGCTGCTGGTCCCAGTCGATGAAGGAGAGGGTGTTCGAGCAGTTCCCGTTCGTGGACGTCGCCTTCGGGCCCGGCCAAGTCCACAAGCTCGCCGAGTTCCTCACCAGCGACAGCCTGACCGCGCAGGGCTACTTCGAGTTCGAGGGCTTCACCGGTCACCTTCCGATGAAGCGCGAACGCGAGTTCCAGGCCTGGGTCCAGATCAGCGTGGGCTGCAACTGCGCGTGCAGCTATTGCATAGTCCCTTCGACCCGCGGGCGGGAGGTGTCGCGGCCCGCGGCCGAATTGGTGGCCGAGGTGGAACGCGTCGCCTCTGAGGGCGTCAAGGAGATCACGCTGCTGGGTCAGAACGTGTGCTCATACGGGCGCGACCTCCCCAGGGGGGCGAAAACGTCGTTCGCCGAACTTCTCCACATGATCGACGCCGTCGACGGAGTGGAGCGAATCAGGTATACGAGCCCTCATCCCAAGGACATTCGCGAGGATGTGATCCTCGCCCACGCGGAGGTGCCCTCGGTGTGCTCGCATATACACCTTCCGCTGCAGTCCGGTTCCAGCCGGGTGCTGAAGGCCATGCGGCGTACCTACAACCGGCAGCGCTACCTGGACCGCGTGGCCATGATCCGCGAACTGGTGCCCGACTGCGCGCTCACCACGGACATCATCGTCGGCTTCCCGGGGGAGACCGAGGACGACTTCCGGGAGACGCTCGAGGTGGTCGACGAGGTGGGCTTCGACTCGGCGTTCACGTTCATCTACTCGCCGCGGCGTGACACCGACGCCGCCGAGCTCGAGGGCCAGATTCCGCACGACGTCTCCAGCGAGCGAATGGGCCGGCTGGTCGAGCTCGTACAGCGGCACGCGACCGAGCGTGCCCAGCGCTTCGTCGGGCGCACGATGGAGGTGCTGGTGGAGGGCCCGTCGCGCACCGACCCGTCCAAGCTGCGAGGGCGGATCGAGCACAACAAGACGGTCAACTTCACCGGGATCGCCGGAGCCGGGGACCTGACCGATGTGGAGATCGACTCGGCCACCAGCACGACGCTGGGCGGCGAGGAACGTCTCCTGGCTCGTCTGGCCTGAGTCAGTCGGCGCCGGGGTCGTCGCCCGCGGACGATTGGTGGTCGGCTGCGCCCTCGGCGATCTCGTTGAGGCGGCGCTCGGCCGAGCCGATGGCCTCGAACGCCCGCGTGGCGTCGGCGATGCGGGCCTGGAGCGCGGTCAACTTCCCGTGCAGCTGCTCGGATTCCGACCGCGAGGAAGCCAGCTCCTCCTGCAGCTCGCGGTCGCGCATGGCGTGGATCTCGGCCTGGCGTTCGTTCTCGTCGCGTAGGCGAGCGCATTCGGTCCGAGCCTCCTCGGCCCGCCGGTCCGCGTCGGCCAGCACGTCGAGCTGAGTCCGGAGGCGGTCGATCTCGGCCTGACCGGCTGAGCGCTCATCGTCGAGCTTGGCCTGTGCCTTGCCGAGCCGCTTCTCGAGCTTGGCAATCCGCTCCTGGTCCTCCGCGGAACCGTTCGCCCCGGCCTCGAGTTCCTCGCGTCGGGCGCGCTCGGCCTCGAGTTGGTCGCGTAGCTCTGAGGCACGCTCCTCGTGGGCGGCGCGCTCCGCGTCGAGTTCGGCGCGGTGGCGGGCAGACGCTTCGGCAGCCGACTCGTCTCTCTGAGTCAGCAACATTTCGAGCTCGCGCCGCAGACCGTCCAGCGCCTGGGCGTGGGCGGCACGCTCGGCTTCGAGCCGGTCCGTGTGCTGCTGTTCGATGGCGGCCAGCCGGGTCGAGTCGATGCCCGCCGCGCGAGCCTCCTCCAACGCCTGGACGTGCTGGGTGCGCTCGGCGGCCAGCTGGAGCTCGTGCCGGGCCCGCTCGGCCTCCAGCTCGGCGGCGTGCTTGGCGCTGACGGCTTCGAGCTCGCTGGCCTGACGCTCCGTCTCCATACCCAGTTTGGCGGCGCTGCGGGCCTGTTCGGCGGCCAAGGCCTCCTTGTGGCGCGCTCGCTCGTGCTCGAGCTCCTTGGCGGCGACTGCGCGCTCGGCCTCAACCGCGTCATCGGTGCGAGCCACATGGGCGTCGAGCTCCTTCTGGTGGCGCTCACGCTCCGCGTCGATCGCGCTGCCCGTCCGTGCACGCTCCTCTTCTAGGTCTGCGGCCAGCCGGGCGCGCTCGGCGCTGAGCTCCTGCTCGAGCTTGGCCCGCATCGCCTCCAGGGCCTCCTCGGCGGCCCCGGTGGCCTGCTTCGCCTTGACGCGCTCCGACTGGAGCGCCTTCTCGACGGCCTCGGAGCGGGTCCTGTGGGCCTTGGCGCGCTCGGCCTGAAGTGCTTGGTCGACCGCCGCGCCGCGAGCCTGCTCGGCCCGGGCGCGCTCGGCCTGGAGCGCGTCCTCCACGGCAGCGGCGCGGGCTTCCTCGGCCCTGGTGCGCTCGGCCTGGACCGCCTCGTCGATCGCGGGGCCGCGGCCCCGGTCGAGCTTCGCCTGTTCGGCTTGACGGCCTCTTCGACGGCGGCGGCAATCTTCTTCGGCCCGCCCGTTCGGCCTTGACGGTCTCCTCGATTGTCGGCCTTGGCCCGTTCGGCGTTGACGTCTCCTCGATCGCGGCCGTCCGGATCTCCTCGGCCTTGGCGCGCTCGGTCCGACGCGCCTCCTCCACCGCCGCCAGACGGCTCTGCTCCGCCTTCACGCGCTCCGCCTCGACAGCCTCAGCGACGGCCGCGGCTCGGCTGTCTTCTGCCTTGGTTCGCTCGGCCCGCAACGCGTCTTCGACCGCCGCCGCGCGCGCCTGGTCGGCCCTGACCCGCTCGGCCGAGAGCGCTTCTTCGAGCGCCGCCGCCCGCTTCTTCTCGGCCTTGGCCCGCTCGGCGGCGCGCGCCTCCTCCAAGGCCACGCTCGCCTGCTCGCGCTGCTCGCGGAGCGCCTGCTTGGCGTCGGCCAACTTGTCCTGGACCGCCTCGAGCTCGCTGTGGAGCTTCGTGACCCGGCCGTTGTCGACCGGTGCCGGTGCCATTGGGGCGACGGGCGGGCCGGGTGCGACCGGCGCCAGCGAAACCGCGGGCGAGCTGGTCTCCTCGGGAGGGACGATGAGGGTGCCGACCGTCTGGGGCCCGGGCGCCAGGGGCTCGTCCATGAACTCGAGCTCGTCCAGGAGCTTTTCGATCTGACTGCGAGCGGCCACGGCCGGGCGCACCGCCAGCTTGGTCATCACGGCGATGTCGCTCAGCCCCAGCGAATCGGTGGGATCGGCGATGGCCACGATGAGAGCGCCGTCGCCGGTGAAGCCGATCGGCGCCGCCTGGTAGCGACGAGCGGCCGTCTGTCGAAGAACGCCGGCGGCGCTGCGGTCAACCGGGTACTCGTCGAGGTCGATGTGGTCCAGCGCGTAGCGCTCGGCCAGCGCCCTCGCAAGCTGATCGGCGCTGATCGCATCGCTGTCGAGCAGGACCTTCTCCGGAGTCATGCCGGGCCGTCGCGCAGATTCCACAGCCTGATCGGCCACGCTCTGCTCCACGAAGCCGAGCTCGACGAGGATGTCCGAGAGGAAGCGCCGCCCAGCGCCGCTCAGCGTGGGAGCGGTCACTCCGGGCCCGGACAGCGAGCCACCTGCCACCGGGGCGGGCGCGGGCTCCGCGCTCACGCCGCCTCCTCGGTGGCCGGATCTCCCAGCGGTGCGACGTGCTGCCCGGCTCTGGCCGCGCTCTCGGCGAGCTGAATGGCCTGCGCGGCGGACTCGGTCTCCGCGAGCGATTGCGTCCCGTAGGAGAGAACAGCGATCTGGGGCCGCGCCGCAGCGACTCGTCCAAATGCCTGCTCGACCCGCTGCAGGAACGCGAGTGCGCCAGCCGGGCCCTTGCAGCCCACCAGGACCGCGGCCAGGCTGTCGTCGGCCACCCGCCCGAGATGATCGGTGCGCCTAACGCCGCCGGCGAGCACCTCGGCCACGTCCCTGAGGATCAGGTCGGCCAGCGCCTCGCCGTGCCGGTCGCTCAGCTCGGCGAGGTCGCGCAGGTGACAGACCACCACGTGCGTCTCGACCGTTCCGCGGCGGCTCAACTCCCATTCCCGCTCGCTCGCCTCCACCAGCGCCGCTCGCGCCAGCAGACCCGTCACCGGGTCGGTGTTGCGCCGGTCGCGGGCGGCCTCGGTGAGCCTGTGGAGCTCGGCCCGCGTCGACACGCTCTCCCATTCGTAGGACAGCAGCCGCGCTGCGATCAGCAGGACCGGCAGAACCTGCTCGGGCGATCCGGACTCGTGGTGACCCGCTGCAAGGAGAACCCCCACCACACTTCCGTCGGAAACGTCGAGCGGCGCCGAGGCCCAGGGGACGGCGTGCAGTTGGGCGAGGGCCTCGGGATCGATCAGGTCCGAGCTGTCGGGCTCCACGGCGAGCGGTAGCTCCGTGCCGCGCGGAACGGATGGACCGCGGGAGTCGAGGACGCGGCATTCCCCGGCATCCCAGTCCATCTGCCCGAGCAGAACGCACCCGCCTGGGAACCGCGCTCTCGAGGAGGTCGAGAACGGCGGTGGCCGCGTCAGCAAAGCTCCCGAAGCGGCGCTCCGCCAGCCGGGATAGGGCGTCGAGGGGCTCGAGGGACATGTCCTTGCAGTCCCCATCGGCACTTCGGCCCCTGTTCCGTAGGGCCGGGGGTAGAGAGTCGGCGTGGATCTGGGCCGCGCTTTCCAACAGCGGCGTGCTTGCCTCAATCGCTGAATACGCTTTGCGCATTGGCAGCGACGACACTGCTCAGGCGAACCGCTCGGCGCCTGCTCGAGCCCGCCGTCGGGTCTACGCGGCGGATCCCGTTCGGCCCGGGCAGGGGGCTCCGGCTCGAGGGAGATCCGTGGCCGTCGCTGGATCTGTGGCTGGGCCTGTTCGAGTCCGAGCTGGCGCCCTACGTGCGGCGGTTCTGCGCCCCCGGCACCCCCTGCGTGGACGTCGGTGGCTACAACGGCTACTACGCGCTCGTTTTCGCTCTCCTCGCCCGCGCGCCGGTCCGAACCTACGACGATGACGAAACCGCGCGCACGCGGACCCTGAACAACCTCGCCCTCAACCCGGCTGCCGGGAGCCATGTCGAGTTCCGACCGGCCCGCGTGGCAGGGCGGACCCGCCCCGCGCTCGGCGAGGTGTCCCTCGACGACGATCTCGCGACCTGGCCGGCGGTGGGACTCCTGAAGATCGACGTCGAAGGCAGCGAGGCGGACGTCCTGCGGGGAGCGGCGGGGATCCTGCGCGACCAGCGGCCGAACCTGATCGTCGAAACACACGCCTCTGAACTCGAACGTGAATGCGGCGACATCCTTCTCAGCCACGGGTACACCCCGGTCGTGGTCACTCCGCGTCGCTGGCTCGCTCAGAACAGGGCCGCCCAGCACAACCGCTGGCTCGTCGCCGAGCGACCCCGGCCCGTGAAATACGGCGCTCGGCCGGTTCGTCGGGTTGAGCCGCGGCCGCGACCCTAGAGAGCCCGGTCCAGGTCGCGCAGGGCGGCCCGCGCGGCCAGGATGCCGCCGCCCGTCCACCAGGTTCCGGCATCCACCCTGCGCACGCCTCCGGAGCGCACGGCCGACAACCGCCGCCATGCGGCCGTTGACTGCAGACGCCGGGCGGCGCCGTCCGCGCCGGGCGCGACCGACAGAAGGATCACGTCCCCGTCGAGTGCAGCGAGTTGGCCGACGGAAACGGCCTCCGACTCGCGCGTACCGTCCTGCGAGGCAGGACGGGCGAGGCCCACATCGCTCAGCACCTTCCCCGGGAAGGACTCCGCCCCCGCGACGAGCAGCCCGCGGGGGGTGATGAGAACGACGGAGACCTTGGTCTGGCCGGGGTTCTCTCCGAGCTTGCCGTCGAGTCCGGCCACGCGCCGGTCCCAGTCGATCAGCAGCCGTTCGGCGTCGTTGGTGCGGCCGAGCGCCTCGCCGTGCAGGCGCACGCTCAGCTCCCAGGCGGCACCGCCCCCGTCGGTCATGATCGTCGGGGCGATCAGCTTGAGGCCCGGGTAGAGCCCGCCCTGTCCCTCCTTGCTGCCGAGAATCACATCCGGGTTCGCCCTCCGGGCGACACCGAGGTCGTCACGACGCAGCGAGGGCACGACCTCGATGTCGCCGGCCCGCGCACGCAGGTACGCAGGTACTCGTGCGTCGGGCAGCGCGGCCAGAACCGGTCGCACACCAAGCGCGAGCGTGTCGCCCAGGGCATCGGTGTTGAGGGTCAGCGGGCGCTCGGCCTGGCCCGGGACCTTCGTGCCGCCCAGAGGGCCGACACTGTCCTGGACCTTGAGCGGGCGAACGGTCTCCTTCGACTCGTCGAAACCCGACTCCTGGCACCCGGCCGTGAGTGCCGCGGCAGCCAGCGCCGCGGCGAGCATGAGTGGAACGTGTCCCCGCACCGCCGCTATTACTAGCGATCGTGGCCGTCACCAAGCGGGTTCGGCTCTGCGCCTACTCCCGCAGCCCCGCTGCGTCGAGGGCTTCGGCGTGCGTGGGGTACGCGTCGATCCGGACGATCTTTCCCCCCTCCAGGGTGAAGACAATGGCCGAGTTCTCCTCCACCTGCAGGTCGCTCTCCCGGCCGACTGCGTACAGGTGACACAGCGCAGCCACCTGAGGTCCCGCGGGGACCAGGCGCAGTACTCGCATCTCGTACCGCGACCACACCTCGTCCAGCTCGGCAAAGTAGCGACGCAGGTCGTCGTGGCCGTGATAGACGCGACCCATCGCGCTGAACCGCGACTGGAAGCTCACGGACTCCGAGAGCATGTCGAAATAGGCGGGCAGGTCACGCGTGTTGTATGCGTCCATCGTCCGACGCACGACCTCCACGTTCTCCTGCGAGATCGCCCACTCCGACAGCCCCACGGCTTCGAGGGCCTGTGTCTTGGTTTCGCACTCGCGATACTCCACGGCTCTTCCATCGCGAAAGCGGAGAACCCACGCGTCGCCGTCGCTGGAAACCTCTACGCCGCTCCCCCGACCGCGACCAACGGTTCGGCCGACGATGACCACGTATTCGCCGAAGTCCAGGTACTCGCACGACTCGACCACGTACTGGTCGAAGGCTTCGGTCCAGCTCCGCGCATAGCGGAGAAACGCCTCCCGCCCACGGAAGGGCGGTTCTGGCTGTTCGTCGCCCGGAAAGCATTCGACGTCCTCCGCCATCAGGGCAGCGAGGCCCTCATCGTCGGCCCGATTGACGCACTCGATCATCTGGCGCGCGATCTCAACGTTCTCCCGCGGCATCGCCTACTCCGACAGCCCGACGGCTTCGGGGGCATCGGACTCGCTGGCGTAGGTACGCATCGTGACAAGCTTCCCGTCACGGCACTCGCCCACCTGCCAGCGGACCTGCTCGAAGGGGGCGTCGCTGCCTGCACCGTGGCCGCGATAACGCACGCCCGAGACCGTCCAGTCTCCGTGTTCGCGCACCTCGACTAGCTCAGCGGTGAAGTCGGGCATTGCGTCGAACAGCTCCTTCCACCAACGCCGCAGCCCATCGTGCCCACGGTACTCGCCGTCGAAGGGCAAGGCGACTCCCGGCACGCGCCGCCACTGGTCGTCACGGCTGGTTTATTACTAGCGATCGTGGCCCAACCACACCGGGTGATCGCGCTGTTCGGACCCACCGGCGTCGGAAAGACCGCTGTGGCCATCGCGCTCGCCGAGCGGCTGCGCGAGCGCGGGCGAGAGCCCGCTGGCGATCTCCGCCGACGCGCTGCAGGTCTACGCCGGCCTCGAGACGCTCACCGGCGCGCCGACGGCGGCGGAGCGGGCCCGGCTCGAGCACCGCCTCGTCTCCTTCGTGCCGATCGGGGAGACGCTTCTCGGCCGGGCGCTTCGCCGAGCTGGCGCACCGGGAGATCGACTGCCGCGCTCGAAGGGGGCGCACGCCCATCGTGGTCGGCGGCACGGGCCTCTACCTGCAGGCCGCGCTCACCGACCTCGAGCTGCGCCCGCCACCGCCGCCCGAGCTGCGCGAGCGCATCGCCGCCGACCTGGACGAGGCGGGGTCGGAGGCGCTGCACGCAGAGCTCGCCACGCTCCGGCCCGCCGCCGCCGCCGCGATCGCTCCCACCGACCGCACTCGCGTGATCCGCGCGCTCGAGCTGATCGAGATGGGGGAGGAGCCCGCGCCCCAGGGCGAGCACTCCCGCCTCTGGACGGCGCAACTTCGCCACCCGACGCTGCTCGCCGGGCTGATCAGGGAGCGCGACGCGCTCTACCGCCGCATCGACGCTCGCGTAGACGCGATGGTCGCCGCCGGCGCGGTCGACGAGGTGCGGCGTGCCGACGCCGCCGGCGCCTCTGCGACCGCGCGCAAGGCGCTCGGCTTCGAGGAGCTGCTGCGCGGCGACGTCGACGCAATGAAGCGCCGCACCCGCAACTATGCGCGGCGCCAGCTCACCTGGATGCGCCGCCTGCCCTGATGTCCGCCTCTTGGACGCCGGCGCGGCGGAGCCGGGCGAGCTGGCCGAGCGCCTCCTGTCGGCCGTCTAGAGTGGCCCGCCGTGCGCTTCGAGAAGTGGCAGGCGCTGGGCAACGACTACGTGATCGTCGAAGAGCGTGAGCTCCCGTTCGAGCTCACGCCTGAGCGCATCCGGCGCCTCTGCGCGCCGCACACGGGCATCGGCTCGGACGGCATGCTGCTCATCTCGGAGACCGACGACCGCGGCTTCGTCGCCGAGGTGCGGATCTACAACCCGGACGGGTCCGAGGCGGAGCTGTCCGGCAACGGGGTGCGCCAGGCCGTGATGTACCTGCGTCGCTAGGGCTGGACCGAGCACGACTCGTTCTCGGTGCGCACGGCGGCCGGCGAGATCCGCCCGCGGATCGACGGCGAGCTGTGCACGATGGACATGGGCCGCGTGCGCCTGCGCGCGCAGCGCGGACCTCCCCGGAGGGCGTCGAGGACGGCTCCGGCACGCTGAGCTCCGCGGGGCGCGAGTTCGCGTTTCCAGTTCGTCCAGGCGGGCAATCCCGCAGTGCGCGATCGAGGTCGACGAGGGCCTCGAGGAGCTCGACCTCGCGCTGCTACGGCCCCGAGATCGAGCGCCACGAGCTGTTCCCCGAACCGCACCAACGTCTCGTTCTGGCGCGCGCACGGCCGAGGACCGGATCCGCGCGCGCATCTTCGAGCGCGGGGTGGGGGAGACGATGGCCTCGGGCACCGGCGCCACGGGTGCTGCGGTCGCCGCCGTGCTGCGCGGAGTCGACAGCCCGGTGACCGTCGACCTCGACGGCGGCGAGCTCGAGGTGGCGGTGAGCGAGGATCTGCACGTCGACCTCACCGGCTGGGCGCGGCCGGTCTACGAAGGTGTGCTGAGCAAAGAACTGACGATGGAGTTGCATGCAATCGAGTAGCCGCCTGGACCGCCTTCCGCCCTACCTGTTCGCAGAGCTGGAGCGCAAGATCGCCGAGAAGAAGGCCGCCGGCGTCGACGTGATCAGCCTCGGCATCGGCGATCCCGACGCCCCGACGCCGGCACCGGTGATCGAGGCGCTGGCCGATGCGGCCCGCGATCCCGGCACGCATCGCTACCCCTCGAACCGCGGCCGGCCCGAGCTGCGCGAGGCGTTCGCGCGCTTCTATGAGCGCCGCTTCGGGGTGACGCTCGACCCCGAGACCGAGATCGTGCCCGCGCTCGGTGCGAAGGAGTGCGTGTTCAACATGAACCTCGCCTTCCTCGACCCCGGCACGGTGGCGCTGGCCGCCGACCCCGGCTATCCCGTCTACACCGGAGGACCGCTGCTGGCCGGAGCGGAGGCGGAGCTGATGCCGCTAGTGCCCGAGCTGCGGCTTCGCGCCCGACCTCGACGCCATCGACGCCGAGGCGGCCGCGCGCGCCCGCCTGATGTACCTCAACTACCCGAACAACCCGACCGGCGCCGTGGTGCCCGACGGCCTGTTCGAGCGCGCGGTCGAGTTCGGCCGCGAGCACGACGTGCTGATCGTGCACGACGCCTCCTACACGGAGACGACCTTCGACGGCTACGTGGCGCCGAGCTTCCTCGAGACGCCGGGAGCCCGCGACGTCGGCGTCGAGATCTTCTCGCTCTCCAAGGGCTGGAACATGACCGGCTGGCGCACCGGCGCCCTGGTCGGCAACGCCGACGCGGTCAACGCCTACTGGAAGCTCAAGACGAACATCGACTCGGGCATGTTCGAGGCCGTCCAGCTCGCCGCGGCGCGAGCTCTCGACGACGGCCCTCCCGCCGACATGACCGCCATCTATCAGCGCCGCCGCGACCTCGTCTGCGACGCGCTGCGCGAGATCGGCGTGGACGTGACCCCGCCCAAGGGCACGATCTACGTGTGGGCGCCGGTGCCCGCCGGCCACACCTCGGCCTCCTTCTGCGAGCTGGTGCTGGAGGAGTCCGGCGTGGTGGTCTCGCCCGGGGAGCGCCTACGGGCCCAACGGCGAGGGCTTCTTCCGGATCTCGCTCACCATCGCCGACGAGCGGCTGAGCGAGGCGGTCGAGCGGCTCCGGGGTAACCTCGGGGGCTGATGCACTACTGCGGAGTCGTTCCCATGCAGGGCCGCCTGCAGCTGGCGATGCTGGAGGAGGTCCGCGCACCCGAGCCGCCGATCCGGCTGAGCGCCATCTTCTTCGAGCCCGGCTCCGCCGCCCAGGTGGCCGCCGAGCTCAGCTCGCTCGGCGACGTGGTGGTGGCCGTGGGCGCTCCGATCGGCGTCGCCGCCCGACGGCCGCTCGGGGCGCGACTGCGACGCGCTCCTGGCAGCCGCGGCGTGAGCCCCCAGCCGGCCGACGCCGAGTGCTTGAGCTCGCCGCATTGCTCGGCGACCTGACGCCGTTCGCACCGCAGAAGCCGCCAACGGTCACGGAGGCGCGGTCGGGGAGGGCGCCTACCACGAGTTCCCCCTCTTCGAGACCCATCCCGAGGGCGTGTTCTGCGCCCTGCAGGGGCGGCGCCTGCCGGCCAAGCGCCATCCCTTCGGCATGCAGGTGCGGATCGAGGAGCTGACCGGCGATCACGTGATCGACGAGGGCGGCGACCTCTGGCACCGCCGCAGCGAGGAGCTCGATGCCGCCGCGTGCGCGCTGGCGCCCACCGCTACGCCGTGGGCCATGCCTCCTGGCTCGGAGACCCCGCCGAGAGCGTCGTGGTGCTGCCCGGGAGCTCGATTCCCGAGCAGTTCGCCACCCAGGGCGTGATTCCGCCGGTGGAGCGCCTCCACCTTCCGCCGGTCACCGAATAGCGCCTGATTTCCGCGGACCCGCCTAAACTCTCGTGATGCAACGAAGCCGCAACGGACGTAACTCCCCCACACGAAGGCGACGGAATCCGCAATCCGCGAGCTCGCCAGCGTGCACTGTGCATCGCCGCGACGCCGGCCGAGCCTGATCTCGCCGAGCTGCGCGAGCTCCTTCGCACCGCCGGCGTGGCCGTGGCGGGCGAGCTGGTGCAGCAGCCGCGAGCAGCCCGATCCCGACCGCTACTTCGGCCGCGGCAAGCTCACCGAGCTCAAGCGAGCGGTGGAGGAAGCGACGCCAACCTGGTGGCCTGCGACGACGAGCTGCTGCCGCGCCAGGAGCGCAACCTCGAGGAGGCGCTGGGCGTGCCGGTCATCGATCGCACCGCGATCATCCTCGACATCTTCGCCGACCATGCCCACTCGGCCGAGGGCAAGCTGCAGGTGGAGCTGGCACAGCTCGAGTACAACCTCGCGCGCATGCGCGGGCTCTGGACGCACCTCGAGCGACTGGGAGCCGGCCGCATCGACGGCGGCATCGGCACCAGCGGACCGGGCGAGACGCAGATCGAGACCGACCGGCGGCTCGCACGCGACCGCATCTCGGCCCTCCGGCGCCGCCTTGACCAGACCAAGTCGACTCGCTCGACGATGCGTCGTGAGCGCGAGCGCGCCGGGCTGCCGACCGTCGCGCTGGCGGGCTACACCAACGCCGGCAAGTCCACGCTCCTCAACGCGCTCACCGGCTCGGACGTGAGCGTGCAGGACCGCCTGTTCCACACACTCGATCCCACCACTCGCTCGCTGGAGATCTCCGGCCGCACCTACCTGGTGACCGACACGGTCGGTTTCATCCGCAAGCTTCCCCACGCGCTGGTGGACGCATTCTCAGCCACCCTCGAGGAGGCGCTCGGAGCCGACCTGATCGTCCACCTGGCGGACGCGTCCGTCGCTGAGGAAGAGCTGCACGAGATGATCGGCGCGGTCGACGACGTGCTCGTCGAAACCGGCGCGGGCGAGCGTCAGCGCCTGCTCGCCCTCAACAAGGTCGATGCCGTAGACGAGGAGCGCCGGCGCGAGCTGTCGTTCCGCTTCCCACAGGCCGTGCAGATCTCGGGCGAGACGGGGGAGGGCTTGAGGATCTCAGCGAGGCGATCGAGGCCCGCTTCCTCGCCACGCTCACCCCGATGGAGCTGCTTGTGCCCTACGAGGACGGCGGGAGCCTCTCCGAGCTTCACGACCTGGCCGGCGAGCTCGAGCGCGAGGACACCGCGGACGGGGTGCGCATCCGCGCCCGGGTGCCCGTGTCGGCCGCGCCCCGCTTCGAGCGCTTCGCGCGCAACGGGCCCCCCGCTTGAGGCTGCGCTTCCAGCGCCTCGCACAGAATGCGGTGGCGCCCACCCGCGCCCACGAGGACGACGCCGCCTACGACCTCTACGCCGCGGAGGCGCTGACGATCGCCCCGGGCGAGCGCGCGGACGTCGGAACAGGCCTCGCGCTGGCGATTCCGCCGGCCCACGCCGGGCTGGTGCTGCCGCGCTCGGGGCTGGCCGCCCGCCACGGCCTCTCGGTGGTCAACGCCCCCGGCCTGATCGACCCGGGCTATCGCGGCGAGCTGCGCGTGCTGCTGCTCAACACCGATCGGCACGAGCCCTTCGAGATCGCACCCGGCGAGCGCATTGCCCAGCTGTTGGTCGTCGCCACCGCGCGGGTGCATCTCAGCGAGGTCGAGGAGCTCGACGAAACGCTGCGCGGCGTGGACGGCTTCGGCTCGACCGGGCGCTGAGGCTCAGACCCCGGCCGCGCGCCGGGCCGACGCGTGTGCGGCGGCCTCGAGCTCGTCGTGCGGGAGTGGCTCGAGCTCGATTCCCAGCGCGAGCTCGATGAGGCGGTCGGCCAGCCACACGTTCTTGGGCAGCAGTGGACCGTGCAGGTAGGTGCCGATCACGGTGCCCGAGTGGACGCCCTCGAAGCCGTCCTTGCCGTTGTTGCCGTGACCGCTGATGACCCGTCCCAGGGGAGTCTCCCCGGCGCCGAGGTAGGTGCGGCCGCCATGGTTCTCGAAACCGGCGATCAGGCGCGGCCCGCCGCCGAGGTCGGCCTCGATCGCGCAGTTGCCGATCAGCCGCGGACCCGGTTCCCGCACCGTGCGCAGGTCCACGAGGCCCACACCCGGCAGCTCTGTCCCGCCGAGCTCGTACGACTCCCCGAGCAGCTGATAGCCGCCGCACACACCGAGTACCACAGCGCCGCGCCCGGCGGCGGCGTGCAGGGCCTCGCGCTTCAGTTCCGCCATGTCGGGCGCGATCGCCACCTGGTCGCGGTCCTGTCCGCCGCCTATGTAGAAGAGATCGTGGGCGTCGGGATCCGGCCGGTCACCGGTGCCGGCGGAGCTGTGCTCGAAGCCCAGCCCGCGCCACTCACAGCGGGCCCGCAGGATCGCGAGGTTGCCGCGATCCGCGTAGATGTTCATCAGGTCGGGATAGAGGGAGCAGACCCTCAGCGTCGGCACACGACCACCGTACTTCCCACGTGGGACTCCGTTCCCTCGACCTGGTGGCGCGCCTCGGGCCGCAGTCCCTGCGCCTCGGCCTCACGCTCGAGCTCCGCCGGGGACAGTGAGTCGAGCTTGAGCGCGTGTCGCTCCTCGGTGAGCTCGCCGGCGGGGGAGACCACCTGGCGCAGCCACTCGACCGCCACGCCCCCGGGCTCCGGACGGACGTCGAGCGGGAGGCTCGAATAGACCCAGCCACGCCGCTCGCCCACGTCGGGCAGCGGTGGCTGGGCGTCGTCCGCGGCGACCGCCTCGTCGAGGTCCGAGATGGCCGCGCCGAGGGCTCCGCCCGGAACCAGGCACGCGGCGGCTCGTCTCAGTAGATCCGACCGCTGCTCTGGGCCGCCCATGATCTGGACGAACTGCATGGGAGCGATCACGAGCGCGAAGCGCTCGATCGGCGTGAGAGCACGGGCGTCGGCGTTCCAGCGCGCGATGCTCAGCTCCTGCTCGCGAGCGCGGCGGCCCAGCTCGTCGAGCAGCAGCGGATCGGACTCCACCGCGGTGACCTCATGCCCCGCCGCGGCGAGCTCGAGCGCCACCCGGCCGGTGCCCGCGCCGAGGTCCAGAACCGGGCCGCCGGCCTCGTCGGCGAGCCGGTGCCACAGGCGCAGGTCGGCCTGGTAGGAGCCGTTCTCCACGTCGTGCCAGATGATGCGCCGGTCGATCACTCTGACCACCTGCGGGCGAGCCCGCGCCGGGCGAGCAGGTCGCGCAGCTCCAGCAGCGCGGTGTAGGTGGGCAGCGCGAACAGGCGGGTGCCGGCGGCCCCCGCGACCGCGTTGTCGAGCGCGGCCTCGAGATCGCGCTCCACGTGCGAGCTCGGCGTCGATGCCGGCGTACTTGAGTCGCAGCGCCATCTCCTCGGCCCGCGTGCCCGAGCACACCGCGCGGCGCACGCGGCCGGCGAGCAGCTCGAAGTCGGCGTCCCAGATCCACGAGACGTCGCGTCCGTCGGCGATGCGGTCGTTGAGGGCGAGCCAGAGGTCGAGCCGGCCGTCCTCGAGGATCAGCGTGCGCAGGACCTCGTTGGCGCCGGCCGGGTTCTTGATCAGCAGGATAGAGACGTCGCGACCCTTCATCGGGATGGTCTCGACCCGCCCGAAGGAGCCGGCGAAGCCCTCGAGTGCCCGCCCGATCGTGGCCAGTGGCACGCCGAGCGCCAGCGCCGTCGCGGTGGCGGCCAGCGCGTTGTAGACGTTGTAGAGACCGGGGAGGGGGAGGCGCAGCGAGAGCTCGCCCTCGGGCGTGCGCAGGTCGACGCTCGAGCCGGTCATGCCCTCAAGTCGCACGCCGGTGGCCGCCACTGCGGGCTCCGGGCGCCGGCGCCCGCAGTTCGGGCAGTGGTAGCGGCCCAGGTGGCCCAGGTAGATCGCCTCGTACTCGTAGGGCGCCCCGCAGTTTCGGCAATGCTTGGAGTCCGCCGGCGTGCTGCATGGCCAGCAGAGCCTGGGAGTCGTCTTCGAGCCCGAAGTAGGTGACGCCGTCACGGCCGCGGCCGAGGTCGGCCACCAGCGGGTCGTCGGCGTTGAGAACGAGCTGGGCTCGGCCGTCGAGCTCTCCCACCACCTCCGCCCAGCGATCGGCCAGCAGCTCGAGCTCTCCGTAGCGGTCGAGCTGATCGCGAAAGAGGTTGGCCAACAGGAGCAGACGTGGGTGCAGCTCCCGGGCCACCGTCGGGCAGCCAGGCCTCGTCGACCTCGAACAGGCCCAGCTGGCCGGGCTCGCGGCCGGCGTCGAGCAGCGCGGTGGCCACTCCCCAGGACATGTTGGAGCCGGCGCGGTTGTGCACCAGCGGCCGCCCGGCCTGCTCCAGGCAGGCGGCGATCATCGCCGAGGTGGTGGTCTTGCCGTTGGTGGCCGAGACGAGCAGCGATCCGTCGCCAAGCTCGTGCCCCATGCGGCCCAGCGCTCCAGGCGACACCCTCAATAGCAGGCGCCCCGGCGCCGTGGTGCCGCCGCTGCGGCCGAGGCGGCGACTCGCATCCCGAACGAGCCGGGCGAGGCTGCGGGCCAGGCGGAACATCAGCCGGGAACGACTACGCGCAGGCAGCGCGGCTCGACGCCGATCGTGGCCGGCGTCGCTCCGATCGGATCCCCGTCGGCGTAGATCACGAAGGGGCGGTCGGAGGCGACCTCGATCCGCTCGCCATGGAGGAACACGACGTTCGGCGAGTCCACGTGCGTTCCCTTGAACACCTTGGGGAGCTCGCGCAGGAAGGTCAGCTTGGAGGCCTCCTTGGACATCATCACGTCGAGCCGGCCGTCGTCGAGCTCGGCCTGGGGGAGCACGTACATGCCGCCGCCGTAGGCCTTCGAGTTCCCGATGGCCACCGAGAAGCCGGTCAGCTCATGGGACTCGCCGTCGACCGAGACGCTGAAGCGAGCCGGCTTCCACGCTGCAAGAGCTCGCAGCGCGGCGTACAGATAGACGGCGTTGCCGCGAATGAGCCTCGCGTCGTTGGCGATCCGGTTGGCATCCGAGTCGAAGCCGAAGCTCGCGATGCCGAGAAAGGGCGTGCCGTCGACGTTCGCCACGTCCAGCAGGCGTTCCTTGCCCTCCACGGCCACCCGTGCGGCCGCCGCGGGATCGGTGGGCACCCCGAGCACGCGTGCGAGATCGTTGCCGCGGCCGCTGGGAATGAGGGCTATGCCGGCGGAGGAGTGCTTCAGCGCTCCGGCGAGGGGGCGCAGCAGCCCGTCGCCTCCCACCGCCATCGTCGTCTCGCCCTCCGCGGCCGCGCGCCCAGCCTCCTCGGCGGCGTGCTCGATGCTCCGGGTGATCACGGTGCGGTGGGCGGCGCCGAGTTCGTCCAGGGTGGCGTGCACGGCCGGGAGGGCGTGAAGGGCCTTGCCCCCGGCGGACGCCGGGTTGACCAGCAGCGCGAACCGGCGGCTCACTCGGCAGCCGCCGCCGATGCCGCGCGTACGCGCTCGCTCTGCCGCGGCTGCCCCACGCTCGGCTCCCCGGAGGTGGGGCGCCCTGTCGATCTTGCGGATGTCCGCGCGTCCGACGATCTCGTCGCCGAGCAGGCGCTCGGAGTGCGGCTCCTCGAGATCGTCGGGGTCGAGGGTGAGCAGCACGTCCTGGCCGACGCTGTGCCAGGCCTCGCCGGTGAGCTTCTCCGAAGCCACCAGCAGCTGCCCGGGCCGGGCCAGCCAGTGCAGCTCGAAGCGCCCGAGCCGGTAGGCGAACAGCTTCTCTCCGTCCGAGAACAGCACGTTGAGGCCCGAGAACGCAGAGCGTTCGGCAGCCACCCGCAGCGCGCGGCGCAGGCTGTCCGCGGGCGCGCCGGGGTCGTAGCCGTGCATGAGCAGGTTGAACAGGTGCTCGGAGTCGGTGTCGCCCGCCGGGCGGCGCATGCCCGGCTCGAGCAGGCGCGGGTAGGCGAGGACGGTGCCGTTGTGACCGAGCGTGTAGCGGTCGAAGCTGAACGGATGAGTGTTCTCGAGCCGAAGGTCGCCCATCGTCGCGCGGCGCACGTGCACGTTGAAGATCCGTCCACGTAGACCCGTGGCCTCCACGAATTCGCCGTCGGAGTAGGCGGCCTCGGGGAAGCGCACGAGGTGCGGCGGGCGGCCGTCCGCGCGCTGGTAGACGGCCATTCCCCAGCCTGAGTCGTGGTCCTCGGACTGCCGGATCAGGGGGTTGTCCGCATCGAGCAGCTCATGGCGGATCGAAAGCGGCTCCGCGGCGACACAGCCGAACACGCGGCACATGACCGCCGGAGGATATCGGGGCGGAGGGGGGCGAACTCTGCCCGGCCGGCCCTTCCGGAGGCATGGAAACGTCGCAGGGGGAGCCCCGGCACATCTGGTGGGCGCGGCCGCGAAAGCTGTGCGCCCTCGAGCGTCCCGGGGGAGGGGGGCGCAGTCATCGCCCGGAGCGGAAGGCTGCGGAAATCGAGTATCTGAGGGCGCGCGGTGTCAAGCTCGTCGTCTCGACGATGGCCACGCGGCACAACCTGACCGCCTACGAGGAGGCGGGCCTCGAGTGGCATCACGTGCCCGTGGCGGACACCGCGGACGGCGCGGCGGCGCTCGAGGAGCTGCTGATCTTCCTTCGGCGCCGGCTCAGGTCCGCGGGCGCCGTCGCGATTCACGGCAACCGCTGGACCGACTTCGTGGCCGCCGTCTGCGCCGCCCACCTGCATGAGCTGCGCGGCACGGAGCCGGCTCTGGCGCTGGCACAGGCCGCGAGCGCGGGACTGACGGTCACGCCCGAGGCATGTGCGCTCGTCGGTGTCACGGCAGGGGAACTGGAGCGGCTCGTGGCGGCGGGTTAGACTGCCGCGCCCAATGGACTTCAAGCTCGAATTGATCCCTGTTCCGGTGTCCGATGTCGACCGCGCCAAGGCGTTCTATTCGGAGCGGGCGGGCTTCAGCATCGACAACGACGTGACGGTGCGGGAGGGTCTGCGCTTCGTCCAGCTGACCCCGCCCGGGTCGGCCTGCTCGGTCTCGATCGGCGAGGGCATCACGGAACTCGAGCCCGGTTCCCTGCAGGGCCTCCAGCTCGTGGTCGAGGAGATCGAGGCGGCCCGGGAGGAACTGTTGAAGAGAGGCCTCGAGGTGTCCGACGTCCAGGACTTCCCCTGGGGCCGCTTCGTGTACTTCTCAGACCCCGACGGGAACGGCTGGGCAGTCCAGGAGATCCCCGACTACGGCGAAGGGCGCACCCAGCCAGAGGGTTTCTAGGGCGCCCGCAGCTTCAGCTGGAACTTCGGCTTGCGGATCTTCGGCGCGACCGCCCTGAAGGCGTTCAGGGGGTTCACACGATCCACCCTCATGGCGATCAGGCGCGCGTTGGCGATCTTCGCGTCCCATCTGCCGCCGGCGTACTGCAGGCAGGTGAGGGAGATCTTGTTCGAGAGCCCGGTGACGGTGTGGATCACGTTCGCACTCACCGTCTGGAACGCGCTGAGCTGGTTGATGCCCGCGATCAGGTTGGCCCGCCCGAGGTCGCTCGAGCCACGCGGCCCGGCGCCGCAGCTCTGGGCCATGCCGTCCCACCTCGGGTTCTGGGACCGTCCGGCCGAGTTCAACGAACGGTTCACGACGTTCCTCGACAGCGCGCGCTGAAGCAGCGGCGCTCAATCCAGCAGCAATGCGGCGACGTTCTCGCCGATGGCGACGGGGCCAGGCTCCAGCCCGTCCACGTCCTCCCGGCGGGCGCCGCCGCTCAGCACGAGCGCGGAGTCGAGGCCGGCTGCCGCGGCGGCCGCGAGGTCGGTGTCGATCCTGTCGCCCACGGCCAGCGTCCGGCCCTCGCCGAGGCGGTCCAGCGCGGTGAGCATCAGCTGGGGCTCGGGCTTGCCGACGATCTCCGCCTCACGCCCGCTCGCCACCTCGACCGCCGCGAGGATCGCGCCGGTACCCGGCCAGAGGCCGTCGGGCTGGGGGTAGGTCGGGTCGCGCCCGGTGGCAAGGAAGTCCGCGCCGCGCCGGACCGCGAGCGCGGCGACGCGGAGCTCGTCGTAGGTGAGTTGCTCGGTGCCGCCCACGACCACCACCTCCGCGCGGGACGCAAGATCGGTTCCGTTGAGCACCTTGAGGCCGGCGTCCCGGACGTGCGTGTGCAGGGCCTGAGTCCCGATCACGAAGGCCGTCCGGCCGGTGCGCGTCTCGGCCAGCAGGTGCTGCGTCGCGCCGCCCACGGTCACCACGTCGCGCAGGGACGCCTTCGCGCCGATCTTCCATAGGCGAGCCACGTAGTCCTCGGTGGCGCTGCGTGGATCGTTGGTGGCGTACGCGATTCGCTTTCTGGCCGCGCGCAGCGATTCCAGGGCCTCGAGGGCGCCGGGTGTGGGCTCGTCGCCGATCCAGATACAGCCGTCCAGATCGAAGATGAACTGGTCGTAGCGCAGGGCCAGGGCGGACAGGGGCACGTCGCTAGCCTACGGCTCCGTGTTCCGGCCGCTGGTGCTCCTGCTCTCTCTGCTCTGCCTGGTTGCCGCCGGCTGCGGCGACGATGACGACGACGGCGCCGAGGGCGCCGCTGACACCGAACAGGCGGGCCAGCCGGCACAGCAGGGCAGCGCCAGGACGTCGCCCAGCCCGAGCCAAAGCCGGACGGGGGCGCCAAGAAGCCGACCAAGCCACTGGACCCGGCCAAGACCTACGACGTCGCGCTCGCAACGAGCTGCGGCGACATCACGATCCGCCTCGATCAGAAGACCTCACCCAAGACGGCCGCGTCGTTCGAGTCATTGGCCCGCAGTGGGTTCTATGACAACACCGTGTTTCACCGCATCGTCCCGGGGTTCGTGATCCAGGGCGGGGATCCCACCGCAACCGGCTCCGGTGGTCCCGGCTACTCCGTGCGCGACGTACCGCCCGCGGACACCGTCTACAGCGAGGGCGTCGTGGCCATGGCGAAGACGGCCACCGAACCGCCCGGAACCGCGGGCAGCCAGTTCTACATCGTCACTGCGCCGGACGCCGGCCTGCCACCCGAGTATGGGCTGCTCGGCAGGGTCGTGAAGGGACTGGATGTCGCTCAGGCGATCGACAAGCTCGGCGACCCCGCCAGCGGAGACGCCGGAACGCCGCTTCAAACCGTGGTTATCGAGAAAGCGAGCGTCAATGAATCCTGATCAGTCCCGCGATCTATGACGTCGACGAGGCCGATTTCGACCGGCGCGTGATCGAGCGCTCGCACGAGTTGCCGGTGGTGGTCGACTTCTGGGCCGATTGGTGCCAACCCTGCAAGCAGCTCACACCGGCACTCGAGAGCGCCGCCACGCTCGAGCCAGGCAAGGTCGAGCTCGCCAAGGTCGACGTGGACAGCAACCCGCAGCTTCAGGCCGGCTACCGGATCCAGGGCATCCCGGCTGTCAAGGCCTTCCGCGACGGCCAGGTCGTGTCGGAGTTCACCGGCGCGCTGCCACCGGCAGAGGTCGAGCGTTTCTTCGACTCGCTGGTGCCCTCCGAGGCCGATGAGCTCGTGGCGGCGGGGGCGAGGAGGAGTTGCGGCGCGCACTGGAGCTCGACCCCGCGCATGCGACCGCACGGCGCGACCTGGGACGCGTGCTGCTGCTGCGCGGTGACACCGACGAGGCTCTCGAGTTGCTCGAGGGAGCTCCCGGCGACTTCGTGGCCCAGGCCTGGCGGCACGAGCACGGCTTGCGGGCGATCCGGGCTTCAGCCCGCCTTCGAGGCCTGGGACGCGGCGAGCCCGCCACGGCGCTCGAGCTGCTCCAGCACGCGCTTGCAGAGGCAGAGCCGGACGAGCGCGACCAGATCCGCCAGGTGATGGTGGCGATCTTCACCGAGCTCGGGCCGGACCACCCGCTGTCGCGCGAGCACCGCCGCCGCCTGTCGTCCGCTCTGAACTAGCCGGCGCCGCGCGCCGCCCGGGCTTTCGCCTGGCGGCGCCTGCCCAGCAGCACCAGGACGCCCAGCACGATCACCACGAGCAGGAAGCCGAAGAAGACCGAGCTGCCCACGCCCAGGCCGCCGAAGGGCAGCGAGATCAGCTGGACGAGGCCGAAGCCGATCGCCAACAGCAGGATCACGAGCAATACGAGCAGCACGATGCCGCGGATCCGGGCCACCATGCCCGCGCTCTGGGGCGGGATCAGCAGGCCCATCATCCGCAGCATGAACAGCTGGCGGCCCGACGGAGCCTCCTGTCCGAGCCTCTCCATCGCGTCGCGCAGCTCGTCAGGCCTGCGCTCGGCGAGCGCCAGCGAGGCCTTCATCATCTGTCGCAGCGCAGGGCGCTCCTGGGGATGGCAGCCGGCGAGAGCCTCGTTGAAATAGGCACGGGCGGCCTTGACGTCGTAACGCTCGGCTGCCCTCGCCCCAGGATCGCCTTGGCGGCCACGCGGTGCTTGGACTCGCTCTGCAGCTGCTCGTCCGTGCGCGACTCGAGCTGAGGGATCGCCGCGAGGGCTCCCACCTGCATCTGCATCTTCATCTGCTTCTGCTTGGCCACCGCGAAGAGTGTGTCAGACGGGATTCGGCTGAATCGAGTGGGTCCGGTTTCCGCCAGGGGCCGTGGGTACCGACGAGCCATGACTCATTGGGATCATCGGGCCGTATGCATCGTTCTGCTCATTCTGGCGTTCCTCCTGCCGCGCCTGTCCAGGCACCCCCAGCGGGGCGTCGACCGCACGCTCGGCGTGGGCCAGTCCGTGGGCGGCAAGGCGCCCGGGCCGATCGGGAAGCTCTTCTCGAAGTCCTTCGGCACCTCACGCAAGGCCACCAACAAGAGCGCCTCCACCGGCCGCAAGGCGCGCAGCAAGACTCCGCTCTAGTCGCGCGGCAGCCGGGCGTCCGCTTCGGTCTCGCCGTCGATCTCGGTCGGCTGCTCGCCGGCGTCGCGCCGTTCGCCCGTCGGCCGCCTGGTGGGGCGCCGTCTCGTCGCCGCGCCGCCGGGCAGCAGATCGAGCTCGACCTCGGCGGTGGGCGGATCCGACGGGTCGGACTCCGGCCCGTCGGGCGGCAGCGCCTCCGGCGGCAGCTCCGCCGGCTCCGGCGCGAGGCCCTCGGGGAGGGTCACCCGCTCGGCCGCTTCGTCGGCCGTGGCGAGCACCTCGTCGGCAAGCTGGCGAATGTCCTCGAGCAGCCGCTGGCGTTCCTCCCACAGCAGCTGGGTGTCCACCACCACCTTCTCCGAGTACTCGTCCGCCTGCCGGCGCGCGATCTCCGCCTCGCGCTCGGCCCTCTGGATGCGCCCCTCGGCCTGCGAGCGAGAACGAGCGGCGATCTCGTCGGCCGTTTCGTGCGCGCGCTGCAGGATGCCGGCGGTCTCGACGCCGACCTCGTCGAGCGCACGCTGAACCACGGTCTCGCGGGACTGCCGGCTCTCGAGATCGCCCACGAGGTCCGCGACCTCATCGAGAATGCGTCCACCGCCTGGCGGTCGTAGCCGCGCACCGCGAGCGGGAACTCGCGATCCCTGATGCGCTCGGCGGCGCTGCGCTCGAAGCGGCTCTCTGTGCGCTGGATTCCTGCGTCCTCGCTGGTTTCGGACTCGGACATGCCCCGGAGTATGCCCAGCGAGGGAGACGATGTCCGTCCCTGCAGCACATTGCCCGGATGCGGTTGTCGGGTTAGAACACCTCGCGCGGGTGGGTAACTCCTGTTTATG
This sequence comes from uncultured Thermoleophilaceae bacterium, assembly GCA_963733655.1. Classification (GTDB taxonomy): domain Bacteria; phylum Actinomycetota; class Thermoleophilia; order Solirubrobacterales; family Thermoleophilaceae; genus JACVRW01. The sequence continues at coordinate 7,301 of CAVTEX010000002.1, read as the reverse complement.
GCAGGGGCGGGGGCCCTCCTTGATCGGTTGCGCCAGGTTCTTGGCTGTTTCGGCCGAGCGGCCGGCCGTCGCCTGGGCGCCTCAACCGATCTCGGTTCGAGCAGCTGCTCCGGGCCGAGCTCGAGGGCTCTCGCACCACGGGGCGGCCCATCTCGCTGCTGGTCGGCTGGATCAGCGAGGAGGAGGGGACCGAGCGCGCTGTCGAGGTCATCGCTCGCGACCTGCACAGGTGGACCCGGCGCACCGACTGGTCGGCGCAGATCGACCGGGCCGGTTTCCGTTGGTGGCAGAGCGTCTCGTTCGAGCCGTCCGGCTCTCGTTCGCCGAGGAACGCGTCTCGGCGACTTCTCGATCGGCCTTGCGGCCGTGGAGGCGTCCACGGCCCCCCAGTGGCGCCGGCGCGGTCATCGGCTGACGACTTTTGTCTTGACAGGCCGTAGGCGCCGGTAGAGGCTGAGAGGATCGGCCCGATGGTGCAGCAGTTGCACGGGACTCTCGGTCGCGAGCTTGCAGAGTTCCAAGCGGTACTTGACGCGCTCCCTCAGGGCGTGGTGGTTCGCGATGCCAAGGGCCGGACCGTGTTCGCCAACGAGAGCGCCATCCGGATGCTTGGCCTCGAGGCTCCCGCCGAGCTGCTCAGCACGCCGCTCGACCAGTTGTCACGGCGGTTCGAGTTCTTCAACGAGTCGGGCGAGGCGCTGGACGTCTCCGAGCTGCCCGGGATCAAGAGTTCTTCGCGGGGAGGGCGCCAGCGACGCGATCGTGCGGGTACGGACGCGCACGAACGAACAGCGATCGAGATGGCTCAGGATCCGCGGGCGGCCGTTGCACGGCCCCGAGGGTGAGCTGCTGCTCGCCCTGATGACGCTGGAGGACGTGTCCTCGATGCACGAGGAGCGCGACCGCGAGCGCTTCTTGGAAGAGGCCACGCGCGAGCTCGGCCGTTCCCTCGACTACGCCACCACGCTGCGAAAGATGACCCGCCTCACGGTGCCGAGGCTGGCGGACTGGTGCGCGGTCGAGGTGTTCGAGTCTCCGCGCGCGCTGGTGCGAGGAGCACTCGCACACAGCGACTCCGACCGGGAGCGCTGGGTGGCCGAGGATCCGCGACGCTTTCCCAGCGCCGAGCCCGGGACCGGCGGATCGCTCCTGGCCAGTCTCGAGCGGCCCGCCCTCATCGGCGATCTCCCGGGTTGGCTCCGGGCCGCGGCAGAGGGCGACGAGCGCCGCCTCGGCGCCCTCCAGATGCTCGAGCTCGTGTCGGCCGCGATCCTGCCGCTGCGCGCACGGGGCCGGTTGCTCGGCGCGGTCACCCTCGCCACGGCCGAGTCGTCGCGCCGCTACACCGCCGACGATCTCGCCGTGTTCGAGAAGGTCGCGGCCCGCTTCGCCGTGGCACTCGACAACGCGCGCCTGTTTCGCGACCAGCAGCGCATCGCGATGCGCCTCCAGCGCAGCCTGCGCCCTGGGCGGCTGCCGACCGTGCCCGGGCTGGACGTGGCGGCGCTCTACCAGGCCGCGGGTGACGGCGCTCAGGCGGGCGGGGACTTCTACGACCTCTTCCAGCCGGACCCGGCTGGGTCGCCACGATCGGCGATGTCTCGGGCAAGGGCGTTGACGCCGCCGCGGTGAGCTCGCTCATGCGCCACACGCTCCGACCGCCGCTCTCGACCAGCGCAGCCTGCCGCGCGTGCTCGCGCTAGCGGACGAAACGCTGCAGTCCGAGGACGAGCCCAGCCGCTTCTGCAGCGCGGTCGCCGCGCGGCTCGACGTGGTCGAAGGAAGACCCGTCTGGTGCTGGGCAATGCCGGCCACCCGCCGCCACTGATCGTGCGTCGCGACGGGACCATCGACTGGCCCGATGGCTCCGGCACGATCCTCGGCGTGTCCGGAGTCCAGCCGCCCCCCGAGCTCGAGGTCCTACTGTTTCCGGGCGATGCCCTCGTGCTCTACACCGACGGCGTGATCGAGGCCCGGATCGGCGAGGAGCTGTTCGGCGAGTCGCGGCTGGGAGAGACCCTGCAGCCGTGCGCCGGCGCCGGAGCCGCAGCGATTGTCGACGCGCTGCGGCAGTCGCTCGCGCCGCCTGTGTCGTTGAGGGATGACGTGGCCGTACTGGTACTCGCAATGCCGGCCCCCGCTTGAGCCTCCGCTAGGGGAGGCACCTGCGCGGCGCTCCCGGTCGTCGCGCTGTTTGCCGCACTGGAGCGCTGGGCGTGGCCGTTCATCTCGCCTTCGCCGTCGTAACCGCTTCGCACAGTGCCGCTGTGGAGGACTGGCTCTACTGCCTTCTGTTCGCCGCTACGGCGGTCAGCTGCGTCTGGCGGGCCGCCCGGGTGCCGGAGGAGCGCGTGCCGTGGCGATTGCGGCCGCCGGCGTGGCGGTCTGGCTGGTGGCCGAGGTGGTCTATCGCGTGGTGGAGAGCCATCCGAGCGCGGCCTATCCCCCGCTCACGCGCGCCCTGCTGGTGACGGCCTTTGCGCTGGCCACGACGACGCTCGTGCTGTGGCCCGCCGTCGCGTGCAGAGCGTCGACACCCGTTGCTTCTCGACGGGTTGATCGGCGGCCTGGCGATCGCGGCAGTTGCGGCCATCCCGCTGTTTCCCGGGTCCGAAGCGTCGGCGGGCTCCCAGCCGGGGCCGCCGGAGGTGTTTCTCCTCGTCGACCTGGCGATTCTCGCGTTCGTGGGGGTGGTTATCGGGCTGACGGGATGGCGCCCGGGCTGGTGCTGGGGCCTGATCGCGGCCGGGATTGTGATCAACGCCGCGGGCAACGCCGTTCTGGTGGGGGAGACCACCGCCGGCACCTTCGAACGCGGAGGGCCCGCCGACCTCCTGTTCGCGGCCAGTGCGCTCAGCCTGGGCGTCGCGGCCTTCTTCCCGCTTCATGCCCGCAACCGTGACCCTCGTGGACCGGCGCCGCCTGTTCGGGCCTGCCGTCTTCGCTCTGGTCGCAGTCGGCGTACTCGGCGTGGCGGGCCTGTTCAGCATCAGCCCGGTGGCGGTCGTGTTGGCGTGCGCCACGCTCGTCGTCCTGGTGGCTCGCACCCTGCTCGCCTTCCGCGACAACACGCGCCTGCTCGAGGACGCGCGCCGGGAGGCGCTCACGGATGCCCTGACCGCGTTGGGCAACCGCCGGCGCCTCGCGCGCGACTTCGAGTCGGGTGCCCTCAGGCAGCAACCGGATTTTCACCAGACGCTCGTGCTGTTCGACCTCGATGGGTTCAAGGCCTATAACGACGCCTTCGGCCACCCCGCGGGCGACGCGCTGTTGGCCAGGCTGGGAGGGCGACTGGAGCAGGCCGTGGCCCCTCACGTCGCCTACCGGGTCGGGGGCGAGAATTCTGCGTGCTCGTGGCCGCCGACCGGCTCAGGGCGAAGGAGGTCATCACGGCAGGGAGAGAGGCTCTGGTTGAGAGCGGGACGGCCTTCGCAATCACGGCCTCCTACGGCGCGGTGAGCACACCCGACGAGGCGCGCACGTGGGAGCTGGCCCTCCAGATAGCGGACCGGAGGATGTACTCCCACAAGGACCGGCGCCGCACCTCGGCTCCGGAGCAGACGCGAGCCGTACTCGGACAGCTGCTCGACGAGCGCTCCCCGCGCACCTCGGCCCGCCAGCGCGAGCTGGCCGACCTGTTGTTCCTGCTCGGCGAGACGCACGGCCTGAGCGAACCCGAGCTCGACCATCTGACCCGGGCCGCCGAGCTCTCCGACATCGGACGGGCGCCCTTCCGGCGGGATTGCCCACGGGCGAGTCCGCCCGCGCCGAGGACCGGGCCCTGCTCGCTCAGCATCCCTTGATCGCCGAGCGCGTCTTGGCCGCCGCGCCGGCCCTGGCCCCGGTGGCCCGGATCGTGCGCTCGACCTACGAGCGCTACGACGGCAACGGCTATCCCGACGGGCTCGCGGGCCAGGACATCCCGCTCGAGGCGCGGATCATCAGCGCCGGCCGGGCCTTTCTCGCGCTCGCCGACCGCGATGAGAGCGCCTCCGGTCAGGTGCTGGACGAGCTCACAGCGCAATCAGGTGTGCGCCTCGATCCGTTCGTGGTGGACAACTGCACGAGCTCACAAGGGACCTGAGACTCACCGAGATGGATCCTGATACCCGCCGCAGCACACTGCGCCGCCGGGCGCGGGGCGGACGGCGACGCTGGGAGCGCGCCTCGGGAGATCAATGAATCGAATGCCCGAGAACCTGTCTTATGTCAACTCGTCACCAGAGAACGGGGCTAGGCCAGCTGTGCGTCGAGATCGATCGTGTCCACCCCGGCGAGCGCCTTCGACACCGGACAGCCCTGCTTCGCGGCCTCGGCGATCTGCCGGAACTCCTCGTCGGAGATGCCCGGCACGCTGGCGCCGTGTCGACAGTTCGATGCGATTGATCGCGAACCCGCCGTCCACCTTTTCGATGTGGACGGTGGCGTCGGTCTCCACGCTCTGCGGATCGTGCCCGGCCCGGCCGAGCTCCGCGGACAAAGCCATCGAGAAGCAGCCCGCGTGGGCGGCCGCGATCAGCTCCTCCGGATTGGTCCCGTCGCCCTCCTCGAAGCGCGACTGGGCTGAGTACGGCCCCTCATAGCTGCCGCCGGCCATCCGCATGGTGCCGCGGCCGTCGCTGAACGAGCCGTCCCAGCGCGCGCTGGCCTTCCTCTTGGGCATCTGGTTCTCCTCTCTGTTTCGCGGTTCCCGCGAAAGGATCCCCCATGCGCCGTGCGGCGCGCTCCGGGTAACGCCACGTCAGGCGGCTGCGCCCTCCGCGCGGTCGGCGGCGTGCGTGACCGGGCAGCGACCCTCGTGATGGCCACACGCATCCACGTCGCACAGACGGCAGGCATGGCCCGCATCGGCCCGGCCGCCGATGATCCCCCCGAGGAGCTTTTCGTGCAGGCGCGTCAGCTCCTCGCGCTCGCCGGCGGACAGCGGTTCGAGCACGGCTGCCAGGGCGGCCTGGCGTTTGCGCCGGATCCGCTCGGCCACCGCGGCTCCCTCGGCGGTGAGCCGGATGGACACCGAACGGCCGTCCACGCCGGGCTCGCGCCGGACCAGGCCGTCGGCGGCCAGCCGGTCGGTCAAGCGGACCGCCGCGGAATGAGTCAGACCCAGCGGGCGCCGGAGCGTGTCGATCGAGGAGCCGTCGAGGAAGGTCGAGAGCGCGGCCAGCGCGGCGGGAGCCGCCCCGCTGTGGCTGGCCGCAGAAATGACCGCGTCCTCCACCATTTCGGCGACGGCCACGGACAGGGTCCCGAGCAGATTCGCCTCACGGCCGCCGACGGATGCATGAGTCATGCATGTACCCTACTGGGCGTGCCCAGCGAACGCCCCACCTGGACCACGCCCGGCGGCGCGGACCGCCGCGACGCCATGCCCGGCCTCCTCTCCCTGCCGCGACGGGTCTGGCGCCGCCTGCCTCCCGCCGGGCGCGTCCTGCTGGCGCTCCTCCCCTTTGCCGCGGTAGGTCTGGCGCTGGCACTCGCACCTGGCATCGACGAGTCCAAGGACCAACGCTCACAGGCAGAGCAGCAGCGCCTCGAGCGCCTGCGTAACGCGCGCGTCGAGCAGATACGCGAGCAGCAGCAGCCGCGCTTTCGAGCCGCCCCCGCCCCTCCCCCTGGCGACGTCGCGGCTCGAGAGCGGCTGGTGGCCACGGCGTCCGGAGCTGTGCTGGCCGACGCCCGCCGGCGGGTGGCCTCGGGTGAGCTCGAAGGTCCGGTGCGCCGCGTGGCGTGTGAGCCGTTCCCGCGGACGGTGTCGGGACGGGGCGCCGACCAGGACCCGGACCGCCGCTACGGCGTCTACTCGTGCCTGGCGGTGACCACCGCGTTCGGCCCGAACACGGGCGGCGAAGCCGAGTCCTACTCGCAGAGCGAGGCCGGCCTGATCGGCCATCCGTATCGCGTGCGGATCGACTTCGACAGCGGCCGCTACGCCTTCTGCAAGATCTCGGGCCGCGCGGGCGAGGGCTCGATCGGCGCCCAGGCGGTGGTCACGGTGCCGCGCGTGTGCGGAGGCCGCTGAGACCCGCGCCCCCGAGCGCCGTATCCGGGGCGATAGCGTCCGCACCCTCTCCATGGCAGTCCACAACCGCCCGCTCTCCGAGTCCGATCTCGACCCCGACCCAGGAGTCCAGTTCCGGCGCTGGTTCGAGCAGGCCCAGGAGGAGGACGTGTTCGAGCCGGAGGCAGTGGCGCTGGCCACGGCGACCCCAGCGGGCGCGCCGTCGCTGCGCATGGTGCTGATGAAGGGCTACGACGACCGCGGCCTCACGTTCTACCAACTACGGGAGCCGCAAGGCCGCCGAGCTCGACGCCAACCAGTGCGCGGCGCTGCTCTTTCACTGGCCCGAGCAGGGGCGTCAGGTGCGCATCGAGGGGGCCGGTGGGGGCGCCGTCCGCGACCCGCGACGAGACGGTGGCCTACGCGCAGGAGCCGGGCACGCGGCAGTCAGCTGAGCGCCCTGGCGTCGCCGCAGAGCCGGCCCGTGCCGGATCGCGAGTGGCTCGAGCAGCGGGTCGCGGAGCTCGAGAAGGGAGCATCCCGGGGCGACCTGCCAGTGAGCGAGGAGTGGGGCGGCTACCGGCTGCGTCCCGGAGGCCTGGGAGTTCTGGCAGCACCGCTCGAGCCGGCTCCACGACCGCTTTCGCTTCGAGCGCGAGGCCGGCGGCGGTTGGAGCCACCGGCGGCTGGGACCGTAGGCCGCCCTACCCGTCGGGGAACGGCTGCAGCGGCACGCCGTGGTCGCGCTCGCGCATGCCGAGCTCGTAGGTGGCCGCCGAACGCGGTGCTCCAGCTGGTAGTAAGGCGCGGCGCCGGGGCGCTCGACCTCGAGGCGCATCTCGCGCGATCGAGCAGTTTGCAGTGTTGTGCTCGGGACCGTCCGGGTCGGCGTAGACCCAGCCCACCACGTCGCTCGGGGGCCGCCTCGACCGTGCCCCGGACCGTGAGGCCGTCGCCGGGAAGCACGAACCGACAGCGGTGCGGCGTCTCGGCGACGGTCGTTGAGCGCACCCCGCCTCAAGAGTCCGCCGAGAGCGATGGCTCTCCCCCGTCGAGCACCGAGCTGCGCAGTTTGCCACCCACGGGCTCGTCAGGAAGGGCCGCCTTGATCCGCCCGATCGCGGCATCGAGCCAGGCCTCGCCGGAGCTGCCGTCGAAGCCCGTGCCGTGCATCCAGATCCAGCGTTCGGCGTGCTCGCGGCCCCAGTTGTGGCCCACGACCCCGGGCCAGCCGTCCACGGAGAGCGTGCGGCCGTCCACCGCGATCGAACCCTCGAAGCGCGCTCCCGGCAGCGGTGAGAGC
>CAVTEX010000001.1:0-340826 GCA_963733655.1 uncultured Thermoleophilaceae bacterium | reverse complement strand
CGTCGCCCTCCTATGAAGAAACTGGTCGCCGCCGCCGCGCTCGCCGCCGGCCTCGTCGCCGCCCCCGCGGCCCAGGCCATCACCCTCGAACGGCTCGGAGGCACGCCCCCGCTGGGGGAGGCGCAGGCCGAGATCGCCGCCTTCCACCCCAAGACCGAGCTCGGCGTTCGTGACGAACGCCGAGGAGAACCGGCTCGACATCTACGATCTGTCCGACCCGACGGCGGCGCAGTTGAAGGAGAGCGTGGACCTCTCCCCCTACGGCGCCGGTCCCAACAGCGTGGACGTCAGCCGCAGGGGGCTGGTGGCGGTGGCCGTAGAGGCGGATCCGATCACGGATCCGGGCAGCGTGGAGTTCTTCGACACGGACGGCGAGCATCTTGCCTCCCTGCCGGCGGGCGCGCTGCCGGACATGGTCACCTTCGCCGAGCACGACCGCTACGTGCTGGCGGCCAACGAGGGCGAGGCCGAGAGCAACGAGGCCGATCCGGAGGGCAGCGTGACCGTCATCCGGCTGGCCAAGGACGTGGCCGAGTCGACGGTGAGGACCGCCTCGTTCGGGGGAGTGCCCGCGCTTCGGGGGCCCGCGCATCGCGTGCCCCGGCACGCCGTTCGTCAAGGACGCGGAGCCGGAGTACATCGCCGCGGGCGGCCCGTTCGGCACCGCGCTCGTGACCCTGCAGGAGAACAACGCGGTCGGCGCTGCTGGACATTGACCGCGCCCGCTTCGTCTACGTGCGCGGCCTCGGCTACAAGGACCATGGCCGCGAGCGCAACGCGTTCGACCCGAGCGACCGCGACGGCGCGATCGCGATCAATCCCTGGGACCGGGTCAACGGCATGTACCAGCCGGACGCCATCTCCGCCTACACGCACCGCGGGATCACGTACTACGTGACGGCCAACGAGGGCGACGCCCGCGAGCGTGACGGCTGCGAGGAGGAGGACCGGGTGGGCGACCTCAGCCTCGATCCGGACGTGTTCCCGGATGCGGCCGCGATCCAGGAGGACGCAGCGCTCGGCCGCCTGAACGTGACCACCACAATGGGCGACCGCGACGGTGACGGCGACTTCGACCGCCTCTTCTCCTTCGGCGGCCGCTCGTTCTCGATCCTCGGCCCGCTCGGCGGCGTCCTGTTCGACTCCGGCTCCCAGCTGGAGGAGATCGCCGGCGCCGAGGAGCCCTCGATCTTCAACGCGAGCAACGAGGAGCCGGCCGTGTTCGACGACCGCAGCGACAACAAGGGCCCTGAGCCCGAGGGCGCGGATGTGGGCAGCGTCGGCCGGTCCACCTATGCGTTCGTGGCGTCCGAGCGGCAGGGCGGGCTGTACGCCTACCGGCTGAACGGGCCGAGCGCGTCCTTCGACTCGTACCTCAACACGAGGCCGGCGGACCTGGGGCCGGAGGGCGTGCGCTTCGTCCCTCGTGACGACAGCCCCAACGGCCGTCCGCTCGTGCTCGTGACCAACGAGATCAGCGGCACGCTCGCCATCATCGAGGTGAAGCCCTAGGCGCCCTAGGCGGAGCGGGGCGGCCGGCGGCCGATAACGACGAGGTAGCGCGCGGCGATCTCCACCGCCGGAGGACGGTCGTTGCATGACGCCAGCAGACGGTCGAACTCCGGCCGTACGGCGGCCCGGTCTTCGGCGGAGAGCCCGTGCGGGTGGATCAGCGCATCGAACGCGGCGTCGGGCTCCGGGAAGCTGAGTCGCAGGATCCGGGTTCTCACCTCGACGTCCTCGAGCAGCCCCTCGAAGCGCCGCCGCGCCACCGATTCGGTGCCCCACGCGGACGGTCGCGGCACGCCGGCGGGCCGCAACCCCAGCGGCTCGACCAACTCGTCCAGGCCCCCGGGCAGCCGGCGCGGGGTCCAGGCCGCGAGCGCCACCGCTCCGCCCGGGCGAACCACTCGCGCGAGCTCGCCGGCGGTGCGTACCGGACGCGGAGCGAGCGCGGCGCCGAAGGCCGACAGCACTCCGTCGTAGGCGTCGTCCGCCGCGGGAAGCGCCTGGGCGTCCGCCACGAACCAGTTCACGTCCATCTCGGCGTTCACAGACCGGGCCCGCCCGCGCTCGACCATTCGCTCCGAAACGTCACACGCGTCCACGCGTGCTCCCCGTCCCGCGGCGGCGAGGGAGGCGTTCCCGTCGCCGGCGCCGACGTCGAGCACGCGCTGCCCCGCGTCCACGCCGGCCAACTCGGCCACCAGCTCGCCCACCGGCTCGAGCTGGCGCAGAAGGGTGTCGTGCCCGTCCTGGTCCCACGCCCGCCGGACGCGTTCGCCGGCCGAGTCGTAGTCGATGTCCGCGGCCGCCGCGGCGCTGCGAGGGATGCGCAGCATGGCCCGCCGCGTGAGCATCGCCTCGCCCGGCCGCTTGCGCGGCGGTCTGCCGTAGAGGTCCCGGAGCGCCATTGTTGGCGCGATCCTAGGCAGCTTCGCGGAAAGGTCCTTCCTTGGTCACGCGACCTTCACAACCCGCCCCGGCGCTTTCGGAAGGATCGCCTCCGTCCACGATGCTCAGGAGGAGAGGCGCATGGCGATCGACGTTAGCCGCCGCGGATTCGTAGGTGGTTCGGCCGCGCTGGCCGGAGGAGTTGCTCTGGGAGGGCCGATGTCGGCTCTCGCCCAACAGTCGGGTACGGGGCAGCGCTCCAGGTCCTACGGCTACGGCCAGCTCGAGCCCACACCGGACGTCGACACCGGGACGGTCTACCTCGACCTCCCGCCCGGCTTCAAGTACCGAGTGATCTCCCGCCAGGGCGAGACGATGGACGACGGCAAGCCCTGCCCGGGCATCTTCGACGGCATGGCGGCGTATCCGGGACGTGGCGGCACCACGATCCTGATCCGCAACCACGAGAACCGCTCCCGCGACGGCGAGATCATCGTGGACGTGCCCGCCGGGAAGCGCTACGACCCGGATATAAACGTGCGCGGCGGCAACACCAAGCTGGTGGTGGGGCGGAATCGACAGCTCATCGAGCAGTTCGCGGTGCTCGGCGGCACGCACACCAACTGCGCCGGAGGCTTCGCACCCTGGCGTTCGTGGATCACCTGCGAGGAGATCTTCAACTACGGCTCGGTGGAGAACAACGTCACGCCGGGCACCGGGGTGCCACACGGCTTCATCTTCGAGGTCGACGCCGACGCCGACGGCCCGGTCGACCCGGTGCCGATCACGGCGGCCGGCCGCTTCTCCCACGAGGCCGTGGCCTGGTTCGACGGCGTGCTCTACGAGACCGAGGACCGCGGCGACGCCTGCTTCTACCGCTTCCTGCCGCGGCGCAGGCCCGACGAGGTCGGCGACCTGTCCTTTGGAGGGACGCTGCAGGCGCTCGTCGTGAAGAACCGGCCCAACTTCGACGCCAACACCGCCAACCCGGGCGAGTCGTACCCGGTCGAGTGGGTGACGATCGAGGAGCCCAACCCGCCGGTCGACACGGTCCGCGTGGAGGCTCAGTCCAAGGACGCCGCGATCTTCGACCGCACGGAGGGCATCTGGTCGGGCGACCGCAGCGTGTTCTTCGACTGCACCACCGGCGGCGAGGCACAGCTGGGCCAGCTCTGGGAGTACCGGCCGCGCGGGCGCAACTCGGGCGTGCTCAGGCTGATCTACGAGTCGACGGCGGTCGAGGACCTCGACAGCCCGGACAACCTCGTGCTCGTTCCCCAGACGGGAGACGTGTTCCTGCAGGAGGACGGATCCGGCGAGCAGTTCGTGCGTGGGGTCACCAGGCGCGGCCGGATCTACGACTTCGCCCGCACCGCCCTCAACCAGAGCGAGTTCTGCGGAGGCACGTTCAGCCCCGACGGCCGGACGTTCTTCCTAAACCAGCAGGGCGACCGCGGCGTCGTGGACGACACCCTGGCCGCGCTGACGTACGCGATCTGGGGACCGTTCGACTACCGCGACGACTGAGATGGCGGGCTCGCTCATGGCCGTTCCGCTATAGAGGACGGCCATGAGCGACACCTTCACCATCGGCGGCGACCTCGAGGTGCGCCGCCTGGGCTTCGGCGCGATGCGCATCACCGGCGACGGGATCTGGGGCCCGCCGGACGACCCGGACGGTGCCAGGCGCCTGCTGCGGCGCGTGCCGGAGCTGGGCATCAACCTCATCGACACTGCGGACTCCTACGGGCCCGAGGTGAGCGAGAACCTGATCGCCGAGGCGCTCTCTCCCTACCCGGACGGCCTCGTGATCGCCACCAAGGGCGGGCTGCTGAGAACGGGACCGGGACAGTGGCCGCGCGACGGGCGCCCCGAGCACCTGAAGGAGGCCTGTGAGGGCAGCCTGCGGCGGCTGCGTGTCGACCGCATCGACCTCTACCAGCTCCACTCACCGGACGACCGCGTTCCCTACGAGGAGTCCGTCGGCGCGCTGAAGGAGCTTCAGGACGAGGGCAAGATCCGCCACGTGGGGGTGTCCAACGTCTCGGTCGAGCAGCTCGCGCAGGCGCGCGGGATCGTCGAGGTCGTGACCGTCCAGAACCGCTACAACCTCACCGACCGCTCCTCCGAAGAAGTGCTCGAAGCATGCGAGGAGGCCGGCATCGGCTTCATTCCCTGGTTCCCGCTGGCCGTCGGCTCGCTGGCCGATGGGGGCGGCCCGCTCGACGAGGTCGCCGGCCGCCACGGCGCCACTCCCGGTCAGGTAGCGCTGGCCTGGCTGCTGACTCGGTCGCCGGTGATCCTGCCGATTCCGGGCACCTCGTCGATCGAGCACCTGGAGGAGAACGTGGCCGCTGCGCGGCTCTCGCTGGCCGAGGACGAGCGTGAGGAGATCGCAGCGGCCGCAGCGCGCGCCTGACCCGGGGGCGTCCGGGGCCGCCGCGACCCTGTGCTCGTGGAGCACGCGTTCGGCTCGGGGGAGCCGTTCTCACTCGGGTTGGAGGAGGAGCTGCTGCTGGTGGACGAGCAGACGCTCGCCCTCGCCCACGTGGCCGACCGCATCGTGCCGGAGATCGGCCTGCCGGAGGGCCGGGCGGGCCATGAGGCCTTCCTCGCCGAGGTCGAACTGCGCTCCGATCCGTGTGAGACCGCCGAGGAGGCCGCGGGCCAGCTGGCCGAGGGCCGCGCGGCGGCGCACGCCGCCGGTGCCGGCCTGATGGCGGTGGGGCTGCACCCGGATGCGCGCTACGGCGACGTGACGCTGGTCGACTCCGAGCGCTACCGGCGCGTGGAGGGGGAGATGCGCGGCCTCATCAAGCGCACGCCGGAGTGCGCCCTGCACGTGCACGTGGGGGTGCCGAGCCCCGAGGCCGCGGTCGCCGCGAGTACCGGGCTGCGCGAGGCGCTCCCGCTGATCATGGCGCTCGGCGCGAGCTCGCCGTTCTGGTTCGGCTTCGATTCCGGACTCGCCAGCGCCCGCTCGGCCATGGTCCGCGGATACCCGGGCCGCGGCGCGCCTCCGCCGCTGCGCAGCTGGGACGACTACCTGGAACAGCTCGACGCGATCGCGTCCGGCGGCGGGCCGCGCGATCGGACCATGGTCTGGTGGGACGTGCGCTTGCAGCCGCGCCTCGGGACCGTCGAGCTGCGCGAGCTCGATGTTCAGACCGGGCTCGAAGACGCCGCCGCGCTTGCGGCGCTGGCCCACGCGCTGGTGCGGCGCGCGGTCGAGCAGCCCGTGGCCGACCCGACCCCGTCTCAGGCGCTCGCCTGGTCGTGGTTTCGCGCCTCACGTGACGGCCTGGACGCGACGATCGCCGCACGACGGCCGGCTGGTCCCGGTGCCCGAGGCCGCGCGGGCGACGCTCGAGCGGCTGGGGCCGGGCGACCCCGCCCTCGAGGGAATCGAGCGGATCCTCGCCGAGGGCAACGGCGCGGATCGCCAGCGCGCGGTCTTCAGCCGGGGCGGCATGCCCGGGCTGCTGCGGTTCCTGGCCGAGGAGACCGCCCGGCCGGCCGGCGCCGAGCCGACCGCGGCCTGAAGCCAGGCCGAGGGCCCGATCGCCTGAGCGACCGGGCCCTCGGTTACGGCTTGGAGATGGGTTGGTCAGGCGGCTTCGCGGAGCGCGGCCACGGCGTCGTCCTGAGCCAGGCGACGCAGGGCACGGTCCTCGAGCTGGCGCACGCGCTCGCTCGAGAGCCCGAGGCGGCGGCCGGTCTCGCGCAGAGCGTGCGGCTCCTCGCGATCGAGGCCGAAGCGCAGGGTGATGACGTCGCGCTCCACATCCGGGAGCGTGTCGACGGCCTCACGCAGGCGCTCGTCGCCCATGCCCGTCACGACCTCTTCCTCGACTGCGGGACCCTCGCCGGCGATCAGGTCTCCGAGGGCGGTCTCGCCGTCCTCGCCGACGCCCTGATCGAGGCTGGTCGGGCCACGGTCGGCACGCCGGATGTCAGCCACCTCGTCGACCGGAAGATCGACGAACTCGGAGATCTCCTCCTCCGTCGGCTGGCGCCCGAGCTGGACCGCGAGCTTGCGCTCCGCGTCCTGGATCTTGCGCGCCCGCGCAACGATGTGGACCGGCAGGCGGACGGTGCGGCCCGAGTTCGCGAGCCCGCGTCCGATCGCCTGGCGGATCCAGAGCGTGCCGTAGGTGGAGAACTTGAATCCCTTGCGCCAGTCGAACTTCTCGACCGCGCGAATCAGCCCGAGCATCCCCTCCTGGATGAGGTCTCCCAGGGGAAGGCCCTGGCCCTGGTACTTGCGCGCGACGGAGATCACCAGTCGCAGGTTCGCGTTGATCATGCGGTCCTTGGCCGCGAGATCCCCGCGCTCGATGCGCTTGGCCAGCTCGATCTCCTCCTCGGCCGTGAGGAGGGGGTGGCGCCGCGCTTCATTGAAGAACAGCTGCAGCGAATCCTCGAGCTCCACCGCAACGGTCTGGCGGGACTCGGGCGTCTCTGCAGGGCGAATAAGCGTGTCAGTGGTCATGCAAAACTCTTGGTTTCGATAGTTCGAAGTCCGTCGAAAATTATACACAAACTCAGCACAAGCGTTACCGGCATTGGGGGTAGGCCATCCTGAAACCCTTTCCAGTGCGGCCTTTCGCCGAAACGTATATGGGCGTAGTACTGATTGCTTGCACGAACAATTATAGCCGCAATCAGGCGTCGAATACAAGCTCTGGCCGGGCCGACCGACGCTCCCGGCACCCTCTCGGGGCACTCCGAAACGGCTCCTCGAAGCTATACGCGCGCGAGGGCCCGATCGGCCATCGTTGAGGGCGCCACGAAGCGGCGTGAGGCGCGTACTCTACGGGTACCAAGCCAGCCTGGACACTTCCTCGGCTAAGGAGGGCAGGGCATGCAGGTGACCTCTCCCGACCGCGATCAGCTGCGGAGGCTCGCCGAGTTTCGACTCGAGCGGCCGCTGGTGCTGAGCCTGTACCTGGACCTGGATCCGTCCGAGTTTGCGACCCCGCCGGCCCGGGCGACCGCGGTTCGCTCCCTCATCGACGAGGCCGAGCGCCGCGTCCGGGAGAGCAACGGCCTGTCCCACGAGGAGCGCAAGGAGCTCGAGGCCAGCGTCGGCAGGGCTGCGGATTTCCTCCAGCACGACCTCCCGACGGAAGGCGCGCACGGCGTGGCGGTGTTCAGCAGCACGCCGGCGGATCTGTTCGAGACCCTCAAGCTGCCCCGCCCGGTGGCCAACCGGGTCGCGATCGGGCGCTCACCGCTTGTCGGACCGCTGGCTCGGCTTGCGCGGCGCGAGCGCTGGTGCGTGGCCCTCGTGAGTCGCCGCGACGCCCGCATCTTCCGCGGCTCCCCCGACGGCCTGCGCGAGATCGAGCAGATCCACGACGAGGTGTTCGGCCAGCACGACAAGGGCGGGTCTGTCCCAGGCGCGCTACGCACGGGGCATCGAGAAGGAGAAGGACGACCACCTCAAGCACACCAGCGAGGCGCTCATGCGCCACTTCAAGCTCAACCCGTTCCAGCGGCTGCTGATCGGCGGCCCGCGCGAGGTGGCGAAGGACTTCGAGGGCAAGCTCCACCACTACCTGCAGGAGCGTGTGTGGGGCCTGATCGACGTCGACGTCGAGCGCACCAACGCCGACCGCGCTGCTCGAGGCCGCCCGCCCGAGCTTCGACGAAGCTGAGAGCCGGCGTGAGAGCGAACTGCTCGAGCGGCTCGGGGAGCGCGGCGTCACCGGCATCGAGCAGGTCCTGCCCGCCCTGAACGAGCGGCGGGTGGAGGTGCTGCTGCTGGACGAGCAGTTCGGCGGCGTGCACGGGGTTCAGTGCACGGAGTGCGGCCTGCTGGCGCTAGAGGGCGACAGCTGTCCCGCGGACGGCGCACCGATGATCGAGCTCGAGGACCTGACCGACGCCGCCATCGAGCTGGCCGTCCAGCAGAGCGCGGAGGTCGTTGCCGTCCGCCATCACGCCGACGCGCTGAGCGACGTCGGCGGGGCGGCGGCGCTGCTGCGCTTCTGAGGCTCGACGGCCTCGCGCAGCGCATCGCGCAGCGCCCGCTGCTGCGCCAGCGGGGAGCCCTGCGAGCTCCGGCGGGGGAGTGGCCAGGCTGGTGACGACCGTGGCGCGCATCCGCTCGCCCTCCTCGGTCAGCCCGACGACCTTCATGCGCCGGTCGCGTTCGGCCTCGCGCCTCTCGATCAGGCCGCGCGCCTCGAGGCGGTCGACGATGCCGGTGACGTTGGACGGATCGCAGAACAGCTGCTGGGCGAGAACCCTCATGGGCGTCTCCTCACCGGGCTCGAGGAGCCGCAGGAGATGCAGCTGCACGGGCGAGAAATCGAGCTGCCGGGCGAGCTCGAGCAGTCGCGGCTTGTGGCGCTGTGTGATCTGCCAGATCAGACTCCACGCTTCCGCCGCTGGTGTTTGCGCGCCCATTGCTTGAGGGGCATCGATAGTAGAGGTGCATGGATAGTTGACAACCTCAACTATTCTCAGTAGCTTCCGACGGATGGCAGAACCGGCAATCGAGGCGATCGGCCTCGTACGCGATTTCAAGAAGGGCCCGCGCGCCGTCGACGGCATCGACCTGCGGGTCGAGGCCGGTGAGGTCTACGGCTTCCTGGGCCCGAACGGCGCGGGCAAGTCGACCACCGTGCACATGCTCACGACCCTGCTTCCGCCCGACCGAGGGGAGCGCGCGCGTGGCCGGCCACGACGTGGTCGACGAGGGTCCCGCGGTCCGCGCGTCGATCGGCGCGGCGCTGCAGGAGGCGGCGCTCGACCCGTTCCTGAACGGCCGCGAGCACATGAAGCTTCAGACGGCTCTGCACGGGATGACCGGCTCGGAGGCCCGCGAACGCTCCGACACTCTGCTCGACCGGGTTGGCCTGACCCAGGCCGCCGACCGCCGCGTGGGCGGCTACTCGGGAGGCATGAAGCGCAGGCTCGACCTGGCTCTCGCGCTCGTCCACAGGCCCCGCATCCTGTTCCTCGACGAGCCGACCACCGGGCTCGACCCCCAGAGCCGCACGGCGCTCTGGGAGGAGGTGCAGCGCCTCGCGGCCGACCGCGGCGTGACGGTCTTCCTCACCACCCAGTACCTCGAGGAGGCCGACGTCCTCGCCGACCGAGTGGGGATCATCGACCGCGGCAAGATCGTGGCCGAGGGCACGCCCGAGGCGCTCAAGGCCGAGATCGGCCGGCCCAGCGTGGAGGCGATCCCGGTCGAGCCGGGCGACCTCGAGCGCATGAAGGCCGTGCTCTCCCGCTTCGGCGAGTCGGTCACCGGATCGCCCAAGGGCGCCTCGGTGCGCCTGTCGGGCGGCGACGCTCAGCTGGCCGATGTGGTGCGCGCGCTCGATGCCGAGAACCTCGCCATTCAGGACCTCCAGCTGCACGCTCCGAGCCTCGACGACGTCTTCCTGGCCAAGACCGGGCGCTCCCTGGAGGGCGCCGAGCAGGACGAGGCCACGGAGGAGGCCGACGCCGAGCCGGCGGTGGCGGCTTGAGCCGCTCGACGCTACTCGTCCAGGTGGGCATGCTCGCCCGCCGCTCGGTGGTTCGCACCCTGCGCCAGCCGGCGATGGTGGTGCCCTCGCTCGTGTTCCCGCTGATGCTGCTGTCGATCAACTCGAGCGGACTCGACTCGGCCACCCAGCTGCCCGGCTTCCCGACGGACTCCTACTTCCAGTTCGCGCTCGCGATCACCTTCGTGCAGGGCGCGTTGTTCTCCGCCAACAGCGCGGGCACGAACGTGGCCAACGACATCGAGACCGGCTTCCTCAACCGCCTCTCGCTCACGCCGCTGCGTCGCGTGGCCTTGATGATGGGGCAGCTCGCGGGCATCGTCGCCCTCGGGTCGATCCAGGCGCGTGACGTTCCTGCTGGTGGGAGTCGCCTTCGGCGCCGGGATCGCCGCGGGCGTCGCCGGGGCCGTGGTGATCGTGGCCTTCTCGCTCCTGATCTCGCTGGCCTTCGGCTGCATCGGCGCCTTCGTGGCGCTGCGCTCCGGCAGCGGCGAGGCGGTGCAGGGCGTGTTCCCGCTCTTCTTCGCGGCGCTGTTCCTGTCCTCGATGGCGCTGCCCCGCGACCTGATCGAGAACGACTGGTTCCGCACGGTCGCGGACTGGAACCCGGTCTCGTACATGCTCGAGTGCATCCGCTCGCTGATGATCGTCGGCTGGGACGCAGAGGCGCTGGCGCTCGGCTTCGCCTGCGCGGGCGGCCTCGCGCTCATCGCGCTGCTGGGGGCGTCGTCGGCCCTGAGAACGCGGATGGTGCGCACATGAGCAGGGGCGGGTTCTGGTCCGTGGCGCGCGCGGTCGCGTGGCGCAACGCCCACAACTTCTTCACGAACCCCGCGCTGATCATCCCGGCGCTGCTGTTCCCGATGTTCTTCTTCGTCGCCTTCGCCGGGGGCCTCTCGCGCGTGGACTCGGTGCCCGGCTTCGACTACGCCGGCGGCTACACCACGTTCGTGTATGGCTTCGTGCTGCTGCAGGCCTCGGCTTTCGGCGGCGTGTTCACCGGGTTCGCTGTGGCCCGCGACTTCGAGTCGGGCTTCTCACGGCGCCTGATGCTGGCGGCCGAGAAGCGCGAGGGCATCGTGGCCGGCTACTGGCTGGCGGCCCTGATGCGCGCCCTCTTCACGATCGCGGTGATCACCGTCGTCGCGCTGCTCGTCGGGTCTCGACATCAACGGCGGCCTGGTGGACATCGTCGGGCTGTACACGCTCGCACTGCTGGTCAACGCGGCCGCGATGCTGTTCGGCACCGGGGTGGCGATGAGGCTGCGCACCATGCAGGCCGGGCCGCTGATCCAGACTCCGGCGTTCCTGATCCTCTTCCTTGCTCCGGTGTGGGTGCCGTACGACCTGCTGACCGGCTGGGTCCAGGCCGCCGCCTCGGTCAACCCGATCACGCTCGTGATCGAGTCGATACGCGGCTTCCTCGCCGGCGACCCCACCGAGGTGCTGCCCGCCTTCCTCGTGGCCCTGCTGCTCGTCTCGGTCACGGTTCGTGTGGGCCCGCGGCGGGCTACGCAGCGCCGAGCGCGTCGGACTTAACCTGCGCCAATGACCACACAGGTGCATGAGGGTGACGGCTACGCCGTCGCCGACGTCGAGTCGCTCGGCGAGGGACCCGGCTTTCGCAAGATCCGGCGTGAGCTCGGGGTAACCGCCTTCGGGGTCAACGCGATCGAGCTCCCGCCCGGCTACGAGACCGGCCGCCACTACCACGATGAGCAGGAGGAGCTCTACTTCGTCCACCGCGGCCGAATCGAGATCACCTTCGGCGACGGCGACAGCCATGAGCTGGGGCCGGGCGGCCTGGCGCGCGTGGACGCGGCGACCGTCCGGAAGATCAAGTGCCTGGGCGACGAGGCCGCTCTCTACCTCGTCGCCGGCGGCAAGGACGGGTACGTGGGGCGAGACGGCCGGCTGCCCGAGGGGGAGACCAGCCGCTTCGGAGCCTCGGGATCGCCCTCAGGGTCCTAGCCGGCGCGGCGGCGGCCGCCGCCGGGCTTGCGCTGATCGTGACGGGCCCGGCAGGGTCCTCGCATGGGCGCCCGCTGCCGAGCGCCCCTCGCTGTCCGGTCTTCCCCGCCGACAATCACTGGAACCTCCCGGTCAACCGGCTTCCCGTGCACCCGAACTCGGACGCGATCGTGCGCTCGATCGGGCTCGGCGAGACCATGCACGCGGACTTCGGCTCGGGCCTCTACGAGGGCGCCCCGATCGGGATCCCCTTCGTCACGGTGGGCAGGCGCGCGCGTCGTGTGCGGGTGAGCTTCGAGTACGCGAGCGAGTCCAACCGGGGCCGTTACCCGATACCGGCGGGCGTGCCGATCGAGGGAGGCCGCGGCTCGGACGGCGACCGGCACGTGATCGTGGTCGATCGCTCGCGCTGCCGGCTGCACGAGCTGTTCGCGGCCTACCCCGAACAGGGCGGCAGGCGCTGGCGGGCGGGCTCGGGGGCGGTCTGGAACCTGCGCAGCAACCGGCTCAGGCCGCGCGGCTGGACCTCGGCAGACGCCGCCGGGCTGCCGATCCTGCCCGGGCTGGCCCGCTACGACGAGGTGCGCCGCGGCCGCATCGACCACGCCCTGCGCTTCACAGCCAGCCGTACGCGCCGCGCCTTCGTCTACCCCGCCCGCCATTTCGCCTCCGACCTCGACGATCCCGACCTGCCGGCCATGGGTCAACGCCTGCGCCTCAAACGCGGCTTCGACGTCCGCCGCTTCCCGCGCCAGTCGCGCGTGGTGCTGCGGGCCCTCAAGCGCTACGGGATGATCCTGGCCGACAACGGCTCGCCCTGGTTCGTCAGCGGGGCGCCCCACCGAGGCTGGGACAACGACGACCTGCACTCCCTCCACCGGGTCCCGGGCAGCGCCTTCGAGGTGGTGGACACCAGCCGCTTGCCACGGCCATGAAGCGTGCCAGCTCTCGCTCAAGCGGCGGCTGCGGCCTGCTCCAGCAGGTTGAGCGCTCGCCGCAGCAAGCGCGACACGTGCATCTGCGAGTAGCCGATCCGCTCGCCGATCTCACGCTGTGTCAGGTCGTGCATGAAGCGCAGTTCGAGAACCTCGCGCTCCATCTCGGGGAGCTCCCGCCACGTCGCGGCGATTGCGTGACGGTCGTCGACCAGGTCGTAGGACGCGTCCTCGTCACCGAGCAGGTCCACGAGCGAGGCGGATTCCTCGTCATCGCGCGTGGCCGGCGCGTCAAGCGACGCCGCCTCGTAGCTCGCCGCCGCCTCCTGGGCCTCGAGCACGTCCTCGACGGTGCACCCGAGGGCGGCCGCCACCTCGCGCGCCTTGGGGGAGCGGCCGAGCCGCTTGGAGAGCGCTTCGCTCTCACGGCCCACGGCAAGGGCCCTTTCCTGAAGGTCGCGCGGTCACGTGCATGGCCCAGCCCTTGTCGCGGAAATGGCGCTTGAGCTCACCCAGGATCGTGGGCGCGGCATAGCTCGTGAACTTGGTGCCGCGCCCGGGCTCGAAACGGTCGATGGCCTTGATCAGGCCCAGGCTGGCCACCTGCATGAGATCGTCGTGGGGCTCGTCGGTGTACGAGTAGCGCAGCGCGAGATCGCGGGCGAAGGGCAGGAAGCGCACCACCAGCTCTTCACGGGCTCGACGTCGCCGTCGACGTGATAGCGACCAGCAGGCGTCGCTCGGTTTCGCGCCCCTGAGGGGACGCGAGTGCTACAGCACTCATGGGGAAGCAACCTCCGTCTCGAATGACGTGAGGTCCGCTGCAGGGCCGAGGTGTCGGCCGAGCGTCGTCCCCCTTCAGAACCCAGCTGGCCCCCGATCAACCCGTCACGGAATTGATCGGTAACCAGACTGGTTGTCTCCGTCGGGAGTTATTTCCAAACCCCCATTTGGGTTTAGCGCAGCTGCTCCGGGTACGCGCCCCGACCATGAGTTGAGCCCCCGCCCCTCTGATTGAATCCCGGTCGTGAGCGGGGTCATCCCACCCGCAGAGCCGGCCGGTACCGGGGACCAGCTCGCTGCGGCGACCAACGGGATCGTCCGCCTTTTCAGCGAGTACTACGGCCGCGGGCCCACCAGGGCCAAGAGCTACCTGCTGGACGACAGGTACCTCGTCTGCGTACTTCACGAGACCATGACCACCGTGGAGCAGACCCTTGTGGCCACCGGCCACGGCGACATGGTCCGGCAGGTCCGGCTGACCTTTCAGGAGGCCATGGCGGACAGCTTCATGGGCACGATCGAGGAGGCCACCGGGCGGCGGGTGGCCACGTACCACAGCCAGATCATCCTCGAGCCCGACATCGGCTTCGAGTTCTTCCTGCTCGAGCCGCGGGAAGAGAGCTAGTCGCGCCGGCGGTCAGGCGACCGCCGACGATCTCAGCGCCTCCGGATCAGCCACAGCGCCGCGACGGCCGCGGCCGCGGCAGCGGCGTAGGGCAACGGCTTGTCGCGCACCTGCTGTTGGACCCGCTCCGCCCGGTCCTGAACCTGAGTCCGCGGGTCCGCCTTGCGGGCCAGCTGGTCGACGCTTTCGCTCAGCTCGCTGCGCGTGCGCTCGACCTGGCGCCGAAGCTCCTCGGCACTGGGGCGCTCGCTTGTCGGTCCGTCACTCACTACGCGGCCTCGGCAAGACCCGCGACCTCGCGGGCCTCGGCCAGGCGTTCGAGTGCCTGGTGCTCGATGCGCCGGACCCGCTCCGGGGACAGGCCGAGGCGCCGGCCGGTCTCGCGCAGCGGCGTCGGCGCGGTGCCGCCGATCCCATAGCGCAGGAGGATCACCTCGCGCTCCTGCTCCGGGAGCTGCTCGAGGGCTGCGTGCACGGCGGCCTCGCGCAGCCTGGTCTCGACCTCCTCGAGCGGGCTGCGCTCCTCGCTGGGGAGCAGATCCGAGAGGCCCGCGCTGCCGTCCTCACCCAACGGCTTGTCGAGGCTCGTGACGGTGCGGCTGACCGCGCGTGTTTCCTCGACCTCGGCCTGGGTGAGGCCGGCCTCGGGCGCGATCTCATCGTCGCGGGGCGGGCGCCCGAGCTGCAGCGACAGCTCGCGCTCGATCCGACGGATCTTTCGCTCGCGCTGCCCGATGTGCACGGGGAGCCGGATCGCGCGCCCGCCGTTGGCCAGGCCGCGCTGGATCGACTGGCGAATCCAGAAAGTGGCGTAGGTGGAGAACTTGTAGCCCCGGCGCCAGTCGAACTTCTCGCTGGCCCGAATGAGGCCGAGGATGCCCTCCTGGATCAGGTCCAGCAGCGACAGCTCGTGGCCCTGGAAGCGCTTCGCCAGCGATACGACCAGCCGCAGGTTCGAGTTGATCATGCGTTCCTTCGCCGCCAGGTCACCCTGCTCGATCCGCCTGGCCAGCGCGACCTCCTGGGCGGCGCTCAGCAGCGGATGGCGGCGAACGTCGCGAAGGAACAGCTGAAGCGTGTCGTCGGTGACGATCTCGTCCTCGGAGAGGTCGTTCGCCTCAATCAACTCAGCCAGATCGTCGAGGACGGCGTCGGGTTCCCAATGACGCATCTGAGTCCGACTACCCGTACCGCGGGTGTGAAAAACGGCGAACCGCTCAGCCGGCCAGGGCTGCGAGGCGCTTGCGGGCTTGAGAGAGCCCGCGGGCGGCGTCCGCAATCTCGGCCCACGGGTCGCCCTTCTTGTCGAGTCGGCGAATCACGTTGCGCACCGTCCAGCGGTCGGGCCGCAGGCGCGAATCGGACAGCTCGTCCCACTCGATCGGGGTGGCCACCGGCGCGCCCGGCCGGGGCCGGACCGCGTACGGGGGCACCGCGGTCTGCGCGTAGCGGTTGCGGGCCACGTCCACGAGGATGCGGCCGCCGCGCTTGGCCTTGCGGAACTCGGTGGTGAGCTCGTCCGGATGCCGGTCGGCCAGCACCTGCGCCGCACGGCTCGTCAGCTCGCGCACGTCCTCGAAGGTCGCCCGGCGGCGCACCGGCGTCCAGACGTGGATGCCCTTCGAGCCGGTGACTTGGGCAAACGGCGCGAGCCCGAGCTCGTCCAGCAGCTCGCCCGTCCAGCGTGCGGCGCGGCGAACGGAGGCGAAGTCGGCGCCCGGCGGCGGGTCGAGGTCGAAGACCAGACGGTCCGGCTGGCGCAGGCGGTCGGCGCGCGAGACCCAGATGTGCGGGGTGATGCAGTTCTGCCCAACCAGGTAGACGAGCGTGTCCGCGTTTGCGATCACCACGTGGGTGACCGTCCCGTCCGCCTTCTCGCACGGTCCACGCGCTTGACGAAGTCGGGGAAGTAGTCGGGTATGTCCTTGTGGAAGAAGCCCTTGCCGGTGATCCCGTCGGGGAAGCGCTGCATGCTCGACCGGGCGCCCCCTGACGTGGGGCAGCATCCATTCCGCGACGCGCTCGTAGTAGGCGGCCAGGTCGCCCTTCGTCATCCCCGTCGTCGGGGAACAGGACCTTGTCGGGATGGGTGATGGTCACGGGGCTCATGACCGTTCGGCGCGAGGGGCGATGGACAGCGGCCCCTCGTGGCAGCGCCTCCACCTGCAGCGTCGAGTGCGGTGATGCCGAAGCGCTCGGAGAGCATCTCGGCCAGCCTGCGGCGGTGGGACTGGGTGTCGCAGCCCGGGCGAACGGTCACGTGGGCCGAGAGCGCCGGGAAGCCCGAGGTGACCTCCCACACGTGCAGGTCGTGGACCTCGACCACGTGGGGCTC
The DNA here is from genome assembly GCA_963733655.1 of uncultured Thermoleophilaceae bacterium. Taxonomy (GTDB): domain Bacteria; phylum Actinomycetota; class Thermoleophilia; order Solirubrobacterales; family Thermoleophilaceae; genus JACVRW01. The sequence goes on along the minus strand of CAVTEX010000001.1, from coordinate 324,278 downwards.
GGCGGCCAGCGCGCGGCCGATCGCGTCCGGGTCGAGGTCGCGCGGGGCGGCCTCGAGCAGCACCCGGCCCGAGTCGCGCAGCAGCCCGAAGCCCGAGTAGAGCATCAGGCGCGGCCACCAGCAGCGCGGCGATCCCGTCCGCCCGCGAGAAGCCGGTGAGCAGGACCACGGCGCCGGCGATGGCGGTGGCGATGAACGCGAACAGGTCGTTGAGCACGTGCTGGAAGGCGCCCTCGACGTTCAGGCTGCGCCGGTTGGCGCCGGAGAGGATCAGCGTGGCCAGCAGGTTGACCGCCGATCGCCCACCACGGCGACCACCAGCACCGCGCGCGCCCTCCACCTCGGGCGGGTCCACCAGCCGGCGCACGCCCTCGAAGACGATCACCGCGCCGAGTGCCACCAGCGTCGCGCCGTTGAGCTGGGCGGAGAGGATCTCGGCCCGGCGATAGCCGAACGTGAAGCCGCCCTGCGCGGGCCGCCGGGCGAGGTGGGCCGCGAACAGCGCGAGCGCGATGGCCCCCGCGTCGGTGAGCATGTGCGCCGCGTCGGAGAGCAGCGCCAGCGACGAGGCGAGCACGCCGACCACGACCTCCACGGCCATGAAGACGAGGATCAGCACGAGCGCCGCCAGCCAGGCGGCGCGAGTCGCCGGTCTGGACGTGGCTGCCATGCCGTGATGGTGTGCGTGCGCCATCAGCTCGTGATGGTCGCACGCGCCCCGGCTAGGGCGCAGGCGTCGTCTCCGCTGGGCGTGCCGGTCGAGGGAGCGGGCTGGCTCGGCGCCGGCGTGGTGGTCGTGGGCTCGCTCGGTCTCGTCCGGCCCGTCTCGTCCGTGGGCGTGGTCGAGTCGGTCTCGGTTACCGGCGTGGGCTGTCTGCTGCGCTCCTCGGTGGTGGTGGTGCGCTCGTCGCGCTGTCCGGCCTTGTTCGCTTCCCGCGGAAGAAGGTCGTGCGCCGGCTCGCCATTGCCGATCGAATCGCCGGAGATCAGCTCGCCGGCGGTGATCGCGACCACCGTGATCCCGAAGGCGATTGCGGCGTGGCGGCCACCACGCCGATCGCGATCCGGCCCTGCGCTGCGGCGTGCGCGCGACGGTTGGCGGTAGATCCGCACCGGCGGTCGGCGCCGTTGGACGGGCCAAGCGGACGGCTGCGGGCGGCGCGTCCTCCGGGCGTCCGGCTGGGCGCCGGCCGGCGGGCGCTCGGCGGTCCAGGCCTTCGCGATCTTCTCGGTGGGCCGGTTGAGCGTCTCGCTCAGCAGGGCCACGAGCACAGGGGTGACCGCCGCGGCAAGCCAGGTGCCGGCGATCCAGAGCTGCGAGGTGACGGCGGCCGCCGAAGCGGAGGCGGCGCTCGCGATCACGAGCGTCCTCACGTTGAGCCGGCGCTCCTCCTCGCGCTCAGGCGTGCGCGGGGGTCGAAGCCATCCGCTCGCACGATAACGAGGGTCGAGGCGGTCACCGCAGCGAGCATCCCGAGGACCACGGCCGAGTGGGCCGTCCAGGCGATGGTCCGGACCCACGACCCCGGCCACGAGCCCAGGCACGCCGTCGGGCGTGAGGCGCGCGGTGCTGCGGGTACCTGGATCAGGGCGGTGGAGAGCCAGGTCGCGTCGCCAGCCCGGCGCCGGCCAGGCCGCGAGCGAGCCGACCGCCTCCGGCCGCTCGAACACCAGCGCCCAGGAGCTCACGAGCTCGACGGCCATCGGCGGGAGCACCACGAAGGTGGTGCGGCGCGAGTGGAGCTCGTGGTAGGCGGTGAAGCGGTCGCGGCCGACGGCGGCGAAGCAGCGGGTAGTGGACGACCTGCACGAACCAGCCGAGGCCGGTCATGAACAGGGTGGCGGCCGCGTTGGCCAGGAGAACGGCCATCGCCGCGAGTACGGCCGGTAGGGTGCCGCCGATGGCCGCGCCTCAGATCCACGACGTCGATGTCGTGGTGGTGGGCGCGGGTCTCGCCGGGCTCGCGGCCGCCGAGAGCTGAGGGCCCGGGGCGCCTCCGTGGTGGTGCTCGAGGCCCGCGACCGGGTGGGCGGCCGGGTGCTCAACCACGCCATCGGCGACGGCAAGGTCGTGGAGGTCGGCGGGCAGTGGATCGGCCCGACCCAGGACCGGCTCGCCGCCCTCGCCGGCGATCTGGGCGTGGCGACCTTTCCCACCCACGGGGAGGGCTTCAACGTCCTCGAGTACGCGGGCCGCCTGCGCCGCTACCGGGGCGCGATACCGCGGATCAACCCGGTGGTGCTGCTCGACGTGGAGCGGGCGCAGCGCAAGCTCAACCGGCTGGCTCGCCGGGTGCCGCTGGAGGCGCCCTGGGAGGCGCCCCGCGCCGCGCAGCTCGACGGGCAGACCGTGGCCACTTGGATGCGGCAGAACCTCGCGACGAAAGCCGGGCGCATGCTGCTCGAGCTCGGCATCGAGTCCGTGTGGGCGGCGCAGCCCGAGGACCTGTCACTCCTGCACGCGCTCTTCTACATCCACTCGGCAGGCAGCCTCGCGCTGCTCTTCGACACCGAGGGCGGGGCCCAGCAGGACCGCTTCGTGGGCGGTTCTCAGCACGTGCCGCTGGGGCTGGCCGGCGACCTCGGCGATGAGCTGGTGAGGCTCTCCGTGCCAGTGCGGCGCATCGAGCACGGCGACGCACGGGGTCACGGTCCACGCCGACGGAGCCGTGGCCCGCGCCCGCCGCGCGATCGTGGCGGTGGCGCCGACGCTGGCGGCCCGGATCGCCTACGACCCGCCGCTGCCCGGCTACCGCGACCAGCTCACCCAGCGCATGCCGATGGGCACGGTGGCCAAGTGCATGGCCGCTCTACGACGAGCCCTTCTGGCGCGACGAGGGGCTCTCGGGGCAGGGCACGAGCGACATCGGCCCGGTCAAGCTGACCTTCGACAACTCGCCGCCGGACGGCTCGCCCGGAGTGCTGCTCGGTTTCCTCGAGGGACGCCGCGCGCGGGAGCTCGGACGGGTGCCGGCGGACGAGCGCCGCGCGGCGGTGCTCGACTGCTTCAGCCGGCTCTTCGGGCCGCGGGCCGGCCGGCCCGGACGGCTACGTCGAGCGCCTGTGGGCCGAGGAGGAGTGGTCGCCGCGGCTGCTATGGCTGCCACCTGCCCACCGGAGCGTGGACGGGCTACGGACCGGCGCTGCGCGAGCCGATCGGCCCCCTGCACTGGGCCGGGGCGGAGTACGCCACCGTCTGGAACGGCTACATGGACGGCGCGGTGCGCTCGGGCGAGCACACGGCGCGCGAGGTGCTCGACCGGCTGTAGGTCATCCCAGGCACCCGCGCGCGCGGCCAGCTCCGCCCGCCACGACGGCGTCCTCCCAGGCCATGCCGGTGCTCTTGAACAGGCGCGGGCGCTCGGCGTCGCTCGACTCGACCTCGCACGAGCTGAGTCGATGGTTCTCAGCGAGTCCGCGCTCGAGGCCCGCCGCGATCGCCTGGATCACGTCGCCGGCCTCGCGCAGCGCGGCCGCGCGCGCCTCGACCACGACCAGCGCGCGGCCACCAGCCGCTCGTCGACCTCGCGCGCGTCGGGCTCGTGCGAGCCGACGGCCACGACTGTCGCGCCGGCGCCCACCGGGCGCCGTCGAAGAGCGGCTCGCGCGCGGTCGTGCAGCAGCAGATGAGCTCGGCGGCGGTCACCGCGGCCGTGTCGGCCCGGCGCCCGGCGTCGAGCCCGGCGGCGCGGCAGCGCCCGCAGACGCCGCCAGCCCTCCGCGTCGCGGGCGACCACCTCACGCGCTCCACCGGCCGCACGGCGCGCAGCGCCTGCACGTGGCTCCAGGCCTGCGGGCCGCTGCCGAACACCAGCAGCCGGCGCGCGTCCGTCGGGGGCCAGCATGGCTCACGGCGAGCGCCGACACCGCCGCGGTGCGCAGGCGGTGAGCGCGATGCCGTCGACGAGGGCGGCGGGGCGAGCGTGCCGGCGTCGAACAGCACGTAGACGCCCTGGATGCGCGGCAGCCCGCGCTCGGGGTTGGCCGGGGCGACGCTGGCGAGCTTGACGCCCAGGGATCCGGCCGCGCTCGAGGGCATCACGAGCAGCTCGCCCCTGCGCTCCGGCCACGGAGATGCGCGGCGCGTCCGCCTCCGGGTCGAGGCCGCCCGCAGCGCGGCGTCCAGGGCGTCGACCGCCCGTCCGGGGACAGCAGCCGCGCCACGTCCGCCGCGTCGAGAAGGGCAGCGTCACCGCAGAACGAATCCCGTGCCGAGCGGGTCGCGCGGATCGAGCACGAAGCGGTGCTCGCCGGTGCGGAATGCGATGCCCTCACCTCGGTGACCACCGCGTCCGGCCCTCGGCCCCTACGTCCTCGACCACCCGGCCCTGGAACTCGGTGCCCACGATCGACTCGTGCCGCAGCACGCTCGCCGCGCGCCGAGCACGCCCTCGGCGTGCAGCAGCGCCAGGCGCGCCGAGGTGCCCGAGCCGCAGGGCGAGCGGTCCACCTCGCCGTCGGCGAACACGGTGACGTTGCGCTGGTGCGAGCCGCGGGACCGTCGGCCAGCTCCTCGTAGAGGATCGTCCCGTAGACGCCCGAGAGCCGCTCGTCGCTCGGATGCCGGGCTGCTCGCGCGCCGTCGAGCGCGCGCTTGACCTCCCGGCCGAGCGCGATCAGCTCCGGAGTTGCGTCGGCCGTTCACGCTCAGGCCGACCGCGTGCGGCGCGAGCGCAGGCGTAGATCGCGCCGCCGTACGACAGGTCCACCTCGAGCTGATCCGCGCGAGTCTGCACCGGCACGTCGCGGGCCAACACGTAGGCCGGGACGTTGCGGAAGGCGACGCGCGCCACCCGCGCCGCCGCGGCGCTCGACCCGCGCGCGGACCCGCCCGGACGGCACGTCGATCACCACCTCCGTCTCGCCGTCGCGGCGCGCGGCCACCCGCCCGTGTCCACCGCCCAGGCGCCGAGCGCGATCGTGCCGTGACCGCAGGCGGTGGAGTAGCCGTCCTTGTGCCAGAACACCGCGCCGAGGTCGGCGCCGTCGTCGTCGGGTGGCACGAGGAAGCAGCCGTACATGTCGGCATGCCCGCGCGGCTCGTGGCACAGCACCGGCGCACGCGCGTCGATCTCCTCGCTCGCCTGGCCGTCTCGCGTCGCTCCGCACGTGGCACCCGGGATCTCGGGGGCGCCCGCCGTGACGATCCGGAACGGCTCGCCGGCGGTGTGGTAGTCGGTCGTCTGGAGCTCGAGCGCGCGCGCCCACGGAGCCGCAAGCTACCGGGGCGGCGCGGGCGAGTCAGGCGCCCGACGTCGAGCCTGCGCTTGCCACTCAGCGCCGAGCCGAAGCGCGCCCGGTAGACCCCGTCGGCCTTCACCCTGAGGCGCTTGGTGTACGTCGACCGGGCGCCGGCGTCCTTCAGGGCGGCCGTCGCGACCGTCTTGAACGAGCCGCCGCGGCCACGCTTCTGGATGCGGACCTTGCCGTCGTCCGCCGGGGTGACGCTGCCGTAGAAGCGGACGCGGGCGTTGCTGCGCGGGTGGCGTCGCTTACGCGGAGCGTGAGCTTGGGGTTGCTCCTTTGGGCGCGGCTGACCGCCGGGGGTCTGTCACGGGGGCGGCCGGGGTGCCCCGGGTGGCGGCGGGGTGCCGGGCGGCGGTGGGGGCGTTCCAGGTGGGGCTGCCGGCAGGTCACGTTCACGTAGCCGATCATCGACGTGTGGGACGGGTTGGCGCAGATGTAGCGAAACCGTCCTGTCCGCTGGAAGGTCGCCTGACCATCCGCGGCCCCACTCCGGCGGTAGCTGGCATGTCGCCGGGGACGTGAAGTTCCCGTCGTCGAACACGACGTTGTGGGTCCCTCCGGCGTTGGTCCAGGTGACCGAGTCCCCACCCGGATGTCATGCGCGCCCCGGCGAGAACGTGTTTACCGCTCGCTGGTAGCCACCGGCTAGTCCGCGGCCGCCGCGCCCGCCGGAGCCACCAGCACGCACACGGCCACCGCCGACACCCATCTGCCGGCCGCCTCGTACGGCTGAGCATGCGTTCGTCCATGCCGGCCTGCTCCTTCGCCGTAAACCTACCTGGCGTTCTCCGCCAGGACGTACGCCGCGCCGCGGCGTGCAGTTCGATTCCCTCTAGCCTCGCTTTGCCGATGCGTCCGGACCCCGTCGTCTACCAGATCTATCCGCGCTCGTTCCAGGACTCCGACGGCGACGGCATCGGCGACCTGCCCGGGATCGAGTCGCGGCTCGACCACCTGGCCTGGCTCGGCGTCGACGCCCTCTGGATGTCGCCGATCTATCCCTCGCCGATGCACGATTTCGGCTACGACGTCTCCGACTACCGCGACGTCGACCCGGCCTTCGGCACCCTGAGCCGACTTCGACGCGCTGGTGGCCGGCGCGCGCGAGCGTGGGCTCGAGGTTCTGCTCGACCTCGTCCCCTGTCACACGTCCATCGAGCACCCGTGGTTCCGCGAACACCCCGACTGGTACATCTGGGCCGACGCGCCCAACAACTGGTCCTCGGCCTTCGGCGGCTCGGCGTGGAGCGCGCTCAACGGGCGCTGCTACCTGCACTCCTTCTACCCCGAGCAGCCCGACCTCGACTGGCGCAACCCCGAGGTCATCGCCGCCATGCAGGACGTGCTGCGCTTCTGGCTCGACCGCGGCGTCGCCGGCTACCGGGTGGACGCCATCGACCGGCTGCTGAAGGACGCTCAGCTTCGCGACGACCCGCCCGCCACCGAGCCCTTCGGCCTCCCGCTTCGCGCCGGACGAGGCCAAGCTCGCGCTCACCCACTCGCGCAACGCGCCGGACACCGGCGAGGCGCTCGCCAAGATCCGCGAGGCGGTGGGGGACGCCTTCCTCGTGGGCGAGGTCTACCTCCCGAGCGCCAAGTGGCAGCCCTACCTCGACCACTTCGACGCCGCGTTCGCCTTCGAGCTGCTGCACGCCCCCTGGCAGGCCGACGCCCTGCGCATGCCATCGAGGCAGCACGCGCCGGCCCGGCGCCGCCTGGGTGATGTCCAACCACGACTTCGGGCGGCTGTCCACGCGCTTCGGTCACGAGAACGCCCGCGCCGCGGCTCTGCTGCTGCTCACGCTGCCCGGTCCCGCCTTCCTCTTTCAGGGAGACGAGATCGGCCAAGGCGAGGGCCCGCGCGGCGAGAACGGTACGACCGCGCCGGGCGCGACCGCTACCGCCATCCGATGCAGTGGGACGCCACACCCCAGGGCGGCTTCACCACCGGCGAACCGTGGCTCGCCGCGGTCGACCCGGAGACCACCAATGTCGAGGCCCAGCGCGAGGTTCCCGGCTCCACGCTGAGCGCTGGTCCGCGATCTCATCCGGGCGCGGCGCGAGCTGGAGGGAAGCGTCGAGCTGCTCGACGCGGCCGATGGGGTGCTCGCCTACCGACGCGGCGAGCACACCGTCGCGATCAACACCACCGCCGGAGCCTCGCCGGGCGCCCTCACGCGACGACACTCGTGGTCGAGACTCAGACGGGCGCCGTGCGCGACGGGACGCTCGCGCCCCATGCGGCCGTGCTGGCGACGGCTCCCGGTAACCGTCGCCCGGCCCGATCTCGCCCGAGCCGCGCATGATCAGCTCGGTCGGCATCAGCACCTGCTCTCGGTCGGTCCCGCCTTCTCCGTCGAGCCGTGCGAACAACAGCTCGGCCGCCGCGTGGCCGAGGCCGATCGGATCCTGCGCGACCACCGTGACCGCCGGCTCCAGCGCGTCGGCGAGCGTGAGGTCGTCAATCCCCACCACGCCACGTCCTGCTGACGGCCCGCCGCGCGCAGCGCGTGCACGGCGCCGCCCGTGATGAGGTTCTGGCTCGTGAGCATGGCCGTCGGCGGATCGTCGAGCCGCGAGCAGCGACCGGGTCGCCTTGAAGGCCGGTTCGCTCGTAGTCGAGGCCGGTGCGAACCAGCGCCTCGTCGAAGGGGACGAGGTGCCGCGCGAGGGCCTCGCGGTAGCCGCCACGCCGCTCGCGGGCGGTGTAGATCTGCTCGCGGTCGCCGAGGAAGGCGATTCGCCGGTGCCCGCGCATCGATCAGGTGGTCGACGGCGTCTGGCGCCGCCGCTGCGATTGTCGATCAGCACTGCGTCGGCTTCGATCGCCTCGGGCGGGCGGTCGATGAACACGATGAGCCATTCCGGCCTGCGAGGTCGCGCAACAGTAGCTCTGGTTGTGCGCCACCGGCGCGATCACCAGTCCGTCCACCCGCCGCTCGCAGAAGCCGTGCACGAGCTCCGCTCGCGCTCGGGATCCTCGTCGGAGCTGCCGACGAAGGTCAGCACCCCGCGTGCGCGAGCGACCTCCTCGACGCCGCGATGGATCGCGGCGAAGAACGGGTTGGACACGTCCTCGAACACGAGACCGACGCTGGCCGACGACCCGGTCCGCTCGGCGCAGCGTGCTGGCCGTGAGGTCGCGGCGGTACCCGAGCAGCTCCACGGCGTCGCGTACCCGCTTGGCCAGTCGGCCCGGACCGCTCCCTGCCCGTTGACCACCCGCGAGACCGTGCTGAGGCTGACCCCGGCCAGCGCCGGCCACGTCGTTCATGGTCGGTCGCCGGGCGCGCCGTCCGTGCGCGGCGGTCGTGAGCGTTGTTCTCGCTCATGGCAGAAAACGTTCTTTCCAAGCCACCTTCGGACACCGTGCCTTGCCTCTGTCTAGGCTGCACCGTGCACGCTTGCCTCGGCCCGCTCGACGGAGGCCACGCTGACGCGAGACACGCACAATCTGTCAGGTACCGCCCGAAAACGTTGTCTGCACGTTGGTGCAGCGCGCTTTGGCTTCAACGACGCCCGACTGGGTACGTCCCCGCTCAGGTGATGGCCGAGAGGAGGGGAGCAGCCGCAGGATGCGGACACTGGGGGCGGCGCTGATGGCGCGCTCCCTGCGCCCTCGCGCGGGCTGCGGCGTCGGCGGCGACGAGGGCGGCACCGGCGCCCGCGCGATCAACTGGTACGCCTTCAACGAGCCCGGCGGCTCCTACGATCAGGCGGTCGCCGACTGCAACAAGCAGGCGAACGGCCGCTACAAGATCAACTACGTGAAGCTGCCGAACATCGCCGACCAGCAGCGCGAGCTGCTCGTCCGCCGCCTGGCCGCAGAGGACGACAGCATCGACCTGGCGTCGCTCGACGTGATCTGGACCGCCGAGTTCGCCGAGGCCGGCTGGATCCTGCCCTGGGAGGGCGAGCGCCGCAGCGCGACCGAGGAGGGCAAGCTCGAGGGCCCGCTCAAGACCGTCGACTACCAGGGCAAGATCTGGGCGATCCCGCACACGAGCAACACCCAGCTGCTCTGGTACCGCAAGGACCGCGTCGACGCTCCGCCCGACGACTTCACCTGGGACGAGATGATCGACGACGCGGTCGAGAAGGGTACGGCGGTCGAGGTTCAGGCCGCCCAGTACGAGGGCCTGGTCGTCTGGATCAACGCGCTGATCGCGAGCGCCGGCGGCCAGATCGTGAACGAGCAGGGCGACGTCCTGGTGAACGACACCGCCAAGCGGGCGGCCGAGATCGAGAGCAAGCTCGCCAACTCGCCGGCGGCGCCGCCGGGCATGTCGACCGCCAACGAGGACGCAGGCCGCCTGGGCTTCGAGTCGGGCCGCTCCGACTACATGGTCAACTACCCGTACATCTACCCGGCCGCCGCGGAGGTGGGTGAGGACCTCCAGAAGAACATCGGCTGGGCGCGCTACCCGCGCACCGTACAAGGACAGGCCGAGCCGGCCGCCGCTCGGCGGCTTCAACATCGCCGTGTCGGCGTACTCGAACAACCCGGACCTCGCCTTCGAGGCGGCCGAGTGCATCGCCAGCCCGGAGAACCAGGCGCTCAGCGCCGAGCTGGGCGGCCTGCCGCCCACCACCGAGTCGGTCTACGACGACCCGAAGGTCCAGAAGGCGTACCCGTTCGCCGACGAGCTGCGGGAGTCGATCGACGACGCGGGGCCGCGGCCGGTGACGCCGGCCTACAGCGACATCTCGCTCGCGATCCAGAAGACCTATCACCCACCCGACGCGGTGGATCCCGACAGGATCGTGGACACAGCTGCGCGACCGGATCGAGAAGGCCGTCGACGGGAAGATCTTCTGATGGAAGCCGCCACCGACCCGAGCTGCCCGCCGCCGCACCGCCGCCCAAGAAGAAGCGCAACGACCGAGCGCGCCCGGGCCGAGCGCAAGCTCGCCTGGATGCTGTGCGCGCCCGCGGTGATCGTGATGCTGCTCGTGACCGGCTATCCGATCGCGTACGCGTTCTACCTGTCGCTGCAGAAGTACGACCTGCGCTTCCCCGACGACAAGGAGTTCGTGGGGCTCGCCAACTACGGCGACGTGCTCACCTCGACGACCTGGTGGACGGACGTCGCCACCACGCTGATCATCACGGTGGTCTCGGTGGCCATCGAGCTCGTGCTCGGCATGCTGATCGCGCTGGTCATGCACCGCGCGATCTTCGGCCGCGGCCCGGTGCGCGCGGCGATCCTGATCCCCTACGGCATCGTCACCGTCGTCGCGGCGTTCGCCTGGAGGTACGCCTTCGACCCGACCAGCGGCTTCGTCTTCGGGCTGCCGCTCGTCCCGGACGACTGGCAGCCGCTCACCACGCAGGGAGGGCTCGCTCTTCGTGATCATCTTGGCGGAGGTCTGGAAGACGACGCCGTTCATGGCGCTGCTGCTCCTCGCCGGGCTCGCGCTCGTCCCGGACGAGCTGCACGAGGCGGCCAAGGTCGACGGCGCGAGCACGGTCCAGCGCTTCTTCCGCATCACGCTGCCGCTGATGAAGCCGGCGATCCTCGTCGCGCTGCTGTTCCGCACGCTCGACGCGTTCCGCATCTTCGACAACATCTTCATCATCCAGCCGGGTGGCGCACTCGGCACGGAGAGCGTTTCGATCCTGGGCTACAACGTCCTGATCAATCGGGTCAACCTGGGGCTGGGCTCCGCCGTCTCGATCCTGATCTTCATCTGCGTGATCCTGATCGCCGTCCTGTTCGTGAAGGTCGCTCGGCACAAGCACGGCGCAACAGCGAGGGGAGACCTGACATGCAGCACACGCCCCGCGAGACGCGTGCTGTGGTCGATCGGGATCCTGGTCGTCCTGCTCTACGCCCTGATCCCGGTGGCGTGGATCACCTCGCTGTCGTTCAAGACGCCCGAGGAGGTCGGCGACAAGAAGTTCTTCTCGGGCTTCTCGTTCGACAACTACGACGTCGTCTTCTCCGACGACACGTTCATCGCGGCGCTGATCAACTCGATCGGCATCGCCTCGATCGCCACGGTGATCTCGATCGTGCTCGCCGCGATGGCCGCCTACGCGACCTCGCGGCTCGACTTCACCGGCAAGGCGCTGATCCTGTCCGGCGCGCTCGCCGTGGCCATGTTCCCGCCGATCTCGATCGTCGGCTCGCTGTTCGACATGTGGCGGTCGATCGGCATCTACGACACCTGGCTCGGGCTGATCATCCCCTACATGACCTTCACGCTGCCGCTCGCGATCTACACGCTGTCGGCGTTCTTCCGCGAGATCCCTTGGGAGCTCGAGCAGGCGGCCCAGGTGGACGGCGCCACGCCGTTCCAGGCCTTCCGCAAGATCATCGTGCCGCTGGCCGCGCCCGGCGTCTTCACCGCCGCGATCCTGGTCTTCATCTTCGCCTGGAACGACTTCATCTTCGCCAACACGCTCACCTCGACCGACAACGCCCGCACCGTGCCGGCCGCGCTGGCGTTCTTCACCGGCGCGTCGCAGTTCGAGCAGCCGATCGGCGCGATCTCGCGCCGCCTCGGTCGTCGTCACCATCCCGATCATCATCATGGTCTTGATCTTCCAGCGCCGGATCGTCGCGGGCCTCACCGCCGGCGCGGTCAAGGGATAAGGAGAGTACCCGATGGCCGAGATCACGATGGACAACCTCACGAAGCGCTACCCGGACGGCTTCGAGGCCGTGCGCGACATGGACCTCGACATCGAGGACGGGGAGTTCGTGATCCTCGTCGGGCCCGTCGGGCTGCGGCAAGTCGACCGCGCTGCGGATGATCGCCGGGCTCGAGGACATCACCGAGGGCGAGCTGCGGATCGGCGGCGAGGTCGTAAACGACAGCGCGCCCAAGGACCGCGACATCGCGATGGTGTTCCAGAACTACGCGCTCTACCCGCACATGAGCGTGCGCGACAACATGGGCTTCGCGCTCAAGCTGCGCGGCGTGCGACAAGGCCGAGATCGACGAGAAGGTCGGCGAGGCGGCCGCATCCTCGACCTCGAGCAGCACCTCGACCGCAAGCCCTCGCAGCTCTCCGGCGGCCAGCGCCAGCGCGTGGCGATGGGCCGCGCGATCGTGCGCGACCCGAAGGCGTTCCTGATGGACGAGCCGCTCTCGAACCTCGACGCCAAGCTGCGCGTGCAGATGCGCACCGAGGTCTCGCGCATCCAGCAGCGGCTCGGCACCACCACGGTCTACGTGACCCACGACCAGACCGAGGCCATGACGCTCGGCGACCGCGTGGCGGTGATGCGCACCGGCACGCTGCAGCAGGTCGGCAGCCCGATGGAGCTCTACAACGAGCCGGTCAACCTGTTCGTGGCCGGCTTCATCGGCTCGCCGGCGATGAACTTCATGCCGGCGACGGTCGAGGGCGACACGGTCAAGCTGCCCGATCGGCGACGTGCGGCTGCCCGACGAGCTGCACGAGCGGGTTCGAGGGCGACGCGGGCAAGCAGCTGATCGCCGGCATCCGGCCGGAGAACTTCGAGGACGCGGCGCTCGTCGGCGAGGCGCGCGACCGTGGCACGACCTTCAAGGCCAAGATCGAGGTGCGTCGAGTCGCTCGGCTCCGAGCTGTACGCGCACTTCTCGGTCGCCTCCGACCAGAGCATCGAGTCGCAGGAGCTGCGCGAGCTGGCCGAGGACGCCGGCGGCGGGGAGGTCCCGATGGAGGCCGAGGAGGGCCGCATCGTGGCCCGGCTCGACCCGCCAGCAAGGTGCGCCGGGGCGAGGAGGCGGAGCTCTGGGTGGACGCCAGCCGGCTCCATCTGTTCGACCCCGAGGACGGGCGCAACCTGACGGCCGGGGAGCGCGGCGCCGGCGGCCACCACCGGCGACGGCCAGCCTACGAGCGGGCGCAGGAGCCGGAGGCGGCGCCGCCCGGAGGGCGCGGGCGCAGCCGGACGCCTAGCACCGAGTTTCGCTTAGCTCGAGCTCCTTCCGCAGCGCCCGCACCATCGTGTCGTCCTCGACGCCGGGTCCTCGAGGTCGCTGCCGGACGGCCTCGATCACCTGCGTCGTCCCACTCGTGGGTGCGCAGCAGGAGGTAGCGCAGCGCCGCCACGCGCATGTAGGCCTCGGTCTCGGTGCCGCGCCGATCAGATCGGCCTCGCGCAGCATCTCGACGACCGGCTCGTACTCGTCGCGGAACCAGGCCTCGGCCACCTCGGCGCGGCTCATCGGCTCGCCGCGGTCCTGGATCGCGCGAAAGCCCCACGCCTCCACGGCCTCGGCCAGCGCCGCGTAGCGCCACTCGTCGGAGAGCTGGATGCGGCCGCGGGCCTCCTCGGGCAGCGGGACCCGCTCGTGGAAGAGGCGTTGGTGGCTCTTCAGCGGCAGGTCGCGCAGCGTGATCGCGCGGTCCGCGCCGACCTCGGTGACCACCTCGGTCACGTAGGCGTTGATGTCCTTGTACCCGAGCGCCCGGGCGACCGACACGCGGTGGTGGCCGTCCTTCACGAAGTGCAGGTCGCCGATCCGGTAGACGTCGATCGGCGGCATCGCCTCGCCCCGCCGCTGGGCGATGTTGATGCGCTCCCAGCGCGGGCGCACGCCGCCGCGAGGTGGGCCGGAAGCTGCGATCGAACTCGCGCTCCGGTCCACCGTCCCGACGATCGAGTCCAGCTCGATGGTCTGCAGGCCGAGCCGCGCTCACCGCGGCGGCCGAGCGCCGCCACCACCTCCTCGAAGGGGAGGATCACGTTGACGTCGCCGGCTCGCCCCGCAGGCGGGCGCAGGCGCGAGAGCGCGCGCCGGCGGCGGGCGCGGCCGAAGTCGAACTGCGCGTCCGCGGAAGGAAGACCGGTGTCCCTGGCCATGGGTCCGAGAGTACAGCCCGGCGCCAGCCTGGCAAGCTGCTCGCCCCGGCGCCCGAGTGCGGCGATCGTGGCGCTGGCAGGCGTCGTGGCCGTCTCGCCCGTGCCGGCGCGCACCCTGGAGGCCTTCGAGCGGCGGGAGATCGCGGCGGCCCTGGTGACCGAGGACTGTGGCCCGGCGTCGCGCCACCCGCGGCCTACACGCTGCCGCCCGCATCGTGAGCGTGCGCTTGCCGCCACGGCCTGCAGGTGTAGGTGGAGACCCGGCCGGCCCCCCCAGACGGCCGGGGTGAGCACGGCGCAGGGGCGACCCCGCCGGCCGACGTGGTCGCTGGTGGCCGAGCCGACCTTGAGGGCGCGAGCCCGGGCGGTGCGGCGGCGCGGGCCGCTACGGACTGGCCGGCGCATCCTGTCGCCGATCGGCGAGCGCTGCTGCGCGTGCTCGAGGACTTCCGGCAGGCGCGGGCCGGTTCTCGGGGCCGGGCGCTCGCCGGCGGCGATCCGGCACCTCGTCAGGCCGCCGGACCGCGCCGGGGCCGGGGCCGGCCCGCGGCCACGCGGGCGCTGCGCTCTGCCGCCGAGGCGGCGGGAGCGAGCGCGAGGCGCCGGTCGGGCTGCTGGGGAAGGACGCGGGTCGACCGGCGTGTGAGCGCGCGGCTGCACGCCGAGCAGCCGTGAGCTCGCGCCGACCCGCTGCGCAGGCCGCCCTCGGCCAGGCCCGCCATCACCGGCAGCTCCGACGGCAGGCCGCGGGCGCGCCGCCCCGCCGCGCCACCAGCGCGCGATCGGCTCGCCTTGCGCGGCAGCGCCTGCCCGGGCTTGAGCGGCAGGCAGCGGATCGTCGAAATCCGGGGTGCGGCGCTCCGCCCGGGGCGAGACGCGAGATGGGCACGCGGCACGAGCAGCGGCGGCGAGCGACCGCCGAGCGGCGGATGAGCGCGAGCTCGGCGGCGGGCGCTCCTGGCGGCGCACGGCGGCGGCGGGCGCGCTAGCGGCCCGGGTGACGAGGGCCCGGTGAGGGTGTTCGTCACGCGCTCGCCTGCCCGGCCACGCCGTCGAGCGGCTCCGCGCCGAGCATGAGGTCGAGGTCTGGCCCGAGCGCCTGCCCCCGGAAAGACGTGCTCCTCTCCCGGGCGCCCGAGCTGGAAGGGCTGCTCGCGCTGCTCACCGACCCGTCGACGCCGATTTGATCGCCGCCGCCCGCGGCTGCGGGCGATCTCGAACTACGCCGTGGGCGTGGACAACGTGGACCTCGCCGCGGCGACCGAACGGGGCATACCGGTGGGAAACACGCCCGGCGTGCTCACCGAGTCGACGGCCGACCTGGCGCTCGCGCTCATGCTCGGCATCGCGCGGCGGATCGCGGAGGGTGACGCCTATGTGCGGCGCGGCGAGTGGCGCACGTGGGAGCCGGGCCTGCTGCTCGGCCGCGACCTCCACGGGGCGACGGTGGGCATCGTCGGACTTCGGCCGCATCGGTCAGGCGGTCGCGAGGCGCTGCGAGGGCTTTGGCTGCGAGGTGCTGCACACGAGCCGCGGAGGCGGCGTGGAGATCGGCGACCTGCTCGAGCGCTCGGACTTCGTGACGCTCCACGCTCCGCTGACGCCCGAGACCCAGGGTCTGATCGACGACCCGCGGCGCTGCGTCGCATGAAGCCGACCGCGTACCTGATCAACACCGCCCGCGGACCGCTGGTGGATACCGACGCGCTGGTCCGGCCCTTCACGCCGGCGAGATCGCGGGCGCCGCGCTCGACGTGACCGATCCCGAGCCGCTGCCGGGCGACCATCCCCTGCTCGACGCTCCCGGCCTGCTGGTCGTGCCGCACATCGCCTCCGCCACGCACGCCACCCGCGAGCGGATGGCGGACATGGCGGTCGACAACCTGCTGGCCGGGCTCGCCGGGAGCGGATGCCGCACTGCGCGAACCCGGAGGTGTACGAGGGCTAGCGGCAGGGGGGCCGGGCCTACGCCGCCGCACGCGGGCGGCCGCTCACTCCCCGATCACCTTGATGATCATCCGCTTCGGCCGCCGCCCGTCGAACTCGGTGTAGAAGACCTGCTGCCAGGGGCCCAGGTCGAGCCGCCCGTCCGTGACCGGCACGATCACCTGGTGGTGCACGAGCAGGTTCTTCAGGTGGGCGTCGCCGTTGTCCTCGCCGCCGCGGTGGTGGCGGTAGTCGCCGGGGTCGGGCAGGAGCTCGCCGGCGACTGCGTTGGCGGGCGGCTTCCAGCTCGGCGGGGCCACCTTGTCGAGCCACTCGAGGGTGTCCTCGTGCAGGCCCGGCTCGTCGTCGTTGATCCACACCGCCGCGGTGATGTGCATGGCGGCGACGAGCGCCAGGCCCTCAGCCACGCCGGCCTCGTCGACCGCGGCTCTGCACGTCCTCGGTGATACGGATGAACTCGCGGCGCTGCTGGTGTTGAACGTCCGGTAGACCGTATGCGACTTCATTGGGCATGATCCTCCTCATGGATCTCGGTCTCGACGGCAGGATCTGCGTTGTCACGGGCGCCACGCGCGGGATCGGCGCCGCCACCGCGCGCATGCTCGCGCAGGAGGGAGCGCGCGTGCTTTCCGTCGCGCGCATGACGCCGAGCTGGAGCTCGACGTCACCGACCCGGACGCCGGCGAGCGCGTGCTCGCGGCCTGCGCCGGCGCCGCCGTGGGCGCTCGTCAACAATGCCGGCGGGAGCCCAGCGCGCCCGCTCGAGGAGCTCACCGACGCCGACTGGAGGAACAGTGGGAGCTGCACGTGATGGCGTCGATGCGGTGATGAAGGCGCTCGCCCCCGCGATGGCCGAGGCGGGCGGCGGCCGGATCGTCAACGTCGCCTCGTCCTCGGGCAAGCGGCCCTCGCGGAGGCTGGACGCCTCCTACTCGGTCACAAAGGCTGCCCAGCTGTCGCTCTCGCGCGTCTTTGCCGACGCTACGCGGCCGAGGGGGTGCTGGTCAACGCGGTCGCGCCCGGACCGACCGCCACGCCGCCCTGGACCGGTCGACGGCGGCCTCGCGGATCAGATCGCCGCTCGCAGCGGCAGCCGCGCGACGAGGTGCTCGCCGACAACCGGCGCCACGATCCCCATCGGCCGGATGGCCGCGAGGACGAATAGCGGCGGTGATCGTGTTCCTCTGCTCGGAGCGCGCCTCGGACGTGGCGGGGGCCGCCTGGTCGGTCGACGGCGGCTCCACGCCGTCGATCATCTGAACTCGCCGCCGCTCCGCGGCGCCCCATACCCTGATGGAGACGGCATGACCGCGATCCCCTACCGCATCCGCCGCTCGCCACGTGCACGCAACGCCCGTATCCTCGTTGACGGCGAGGGGGTCGAGGTGGTGGTGCCACGAGCGCTTTCCGCTGCGCGACGTCGAGCCGCTGCTGCGCGAGAAGCGCCCCTGGATCGAGCGCACGCTGCGGCGGATGGAGGCGGCCCGCCGGGAGTTCCCGCCCCCGCGGCTCGAGCAAGGAGGAGAGGTCCCGTACCTTGGCGAGCGGCTGGCGCTCAGCGTGCGCGAGGAGCGCGGGCGCACCCGCTCCCGCGTGACGCGGCTGGGCGGCGCGCTGAAGGTGGCCCTCGGCCGCCAGTCGCTCCGCGACGCCCTCGAATCCTGGTACCGCCGCCGGGCACGGGTGGAGGTGGGCGCTCGGCTCGACGCCGCGGTGGCCCGCGCGGGCACCCGCTACACGACGCTCTCGATCCGCGGCCAGCGGACCCGTTGGGCCTCCCTGCTCGTCAAGCGGCGCGATGAGCTTCAACTACTGCCTCCTGCTGGCGCCGGCCGAGATCCTCGACTACGTAGTGGAGCATGAGGTCGCCCACCTCGAGCGGCCCGACCACTCGCGAGCGCTTCTGGGACCTCCTCGCCTCGCGCTACCCGGAGTGGCGCGCGCGCGAGCGATGGCTGCGCCGCCACGGGCAGGTGCTGAGTTGTAGGCTACCCTCTCAACTAATCCTTCTTCACCGCTGCGGCTTTAGTGTCCTGAGTCGTTTGTTCGCCGCACCTTCCCGGCGTCTGGACGCGCCTGACGGTCGCCGGCGACCTCCCCCGTACTACCAGCTGCCCGACTTCGCGGATTGCCTGGCCGGCTTCATCTGCGGCCCTGGGGCTCGGGCAACCCCACGTGCTCGGCCTGTCGTTCGGCGGAGGGCTCGCGCTCCAGCTCGTCGGCCGGCATCCGCGGCTGCCCCGCTCGCTCGTGCTGGCCGGCGCCTATGCAGGCTGGGCCAGCTCCTTGCCGCGGAAGTGTAAGTACGGCTCCGGTCGCGTTTCGCGACTCCGAGCGCGAGCCTCGGCAGGCTGCGCTCGAGTTCAGCCAGAGCCTGTTGGACCAGTAGGTGGGCCTAGACTGGTCGAAGAGGTCGTCGGCATCCTGGTCGACTTCCAACCGTCAGTCAGCGCCGCCCAGCCGCTCGGGAAGCTGACGCCGAACTTCCGAGCTGTCGACGTCCAGACCCTCCTGCTGTACGCGTCGCCGCGGCGCGGCCGCTCGCGGTGGCCACTGCAGTTCGAGGCGGACATCCCCGTGCGCGACACCTGATGCGTGCTTACCCGGAATCGGGCTATATGAGCAACCTCGAGGCGCCGGACCTGTTTTCAACACCGAGGTGCGGAGCTTCCTGCGCCCCCCCCCCCCCCCCCCCCCCCCCCCCCCCCCCCCCCCCCCCCCCCCCCCCCCCCCCCCCCCCCCCCCCCCCCCCCCCCCCCCCCCCCCCCCCCCCCCCCCCCCCCCCCCCCCCCCTTTTTTTTTTTTTTACTTCTCGACTTCAGGACACTAGCCCTCGCGCGGCGCTGGCCGCGGGTGCCACTGTCCCTTTCAGTTTCGGTTTTTTTTTTTTTTTTTTTTTTTTTTTTTGGCGGTTCCGCGGAGCCGCTGTCCGCCCCGTCGGTTCCCGCGCCTCCGCGGACCGCGCGGCAGAGAAACTCGACTCGGGACGCCGTCGGCAGGTCCTACTCCCAACGAAAGAAGCGGACCGCGAGGAACAGGCCGGCGAGCGCCCACGCGCCCACGATGGCCGCGGCGGTGGCGGCGTCGCCCCCGCCGCCCACGATCGCCTGCGAGAGGCCGTCGATGAGATGCTTTAGGGGGAGCGCCTCGGCGATGATCTCGAGCGCCCGTGGCAGGTCCTCCGCGGAATAGAAGACGCCCGGAGATGAAGATCAGCGGGAGGAACACGGCGTTCGTGTAGGCCGGGGCGGCGTCCTCGTTGGGGATCGCGTGCGAGAAGGCAACCCCCAGCGCGGCGAAGCAGACCACCCCGAGGGCCGTGAAGAGCACGAGCAGCAGCGGGTCCGCGCGGCCATTCGACGCCGAACGCGAGATTGCCGATCGCCACCACCAGCGCCACCTGCACGAAGGCGTTGAGCGCGGCCGAGCCGATGAACCCGGTGAGGTACGCACCGGCCGGCATCGGCGTGCCGCGGACGCGCTTGAGCACGCCGTCGTCGCGCAGCAGCGTGAGGTTGAACGCCAGCGCCGTGAAGGTCGTGGCCAGCACGCCCATCCCCGCAACGCCGGGAATCAGCACCTCGAGCTCGTCGTCGTCGCTTGCGAATGCGGTCGCGATGAGGACGAGGAGCAGCAACGGCAACAGGAAGTTGAAGAACGCCGCGCTCGGGTTACGCCAGAAGAGCTTGCGCTCGAAGCGGAACTGCTCCCAGGCCAGTCCGACGGCGCTCATCGCGCCCCGCCTCCGCGGTCAGCTCGAGGTAGACCTCCTCAAGCGTCGGCCTGGTGACCTCGAGGCCCTCGAGCCGCTCGCCGCGGGCCAGCGCGTCGCGGGTCAGGCGGTGGAGAAGCTCGGTTGGGTCGTCGGTCTGGTGCTCCACCCGGCGCCCGTCGGAGAGATAGGAGACCCGGTAGCGCGCCCCCCCTGGCCGAGCCGGTCGGGCGGGCCCTCGGCCACTATCCGGCCGTCCTTGACGATCGCCACCCGGTCGGCGAGGGCCTGGGCCTCGTCGAGGTAGTGGGTGGTGAGGAGGACCGTCTTGCCGAGCTCCTTGAGTCGGCGGACGACTCCCCACGCCGTCCGCCGCGCGGCGGGGTCGAAGCCGGTGGTGGGCTCGTCCAGGAACACGAGCTCCGGGTCGCCGATCAGGGCCAGCGCAAGGTCGAGCCGCCGCCTCTGCCCGCCCGACAGCTCCTTGGTGCGGGTGTCCGCCTTGTCCCCCAGCCCGACCAGCGCGATCGTCTCGGCCGGATCGCGCGGCGTCGGGTACGCCTTTGCGAAGTGCTCCACCGCCTCGCGCACGGTCACGCGCGGGTAGATGCCGCAGCTCTGGAGGACGATTCCGACGCGCTCCTGCTGCTGCCTGTCGCGCACCTCCGGATCGTGGCCGAGCACCCACACCTGGCCGGCGGAACGCCGCCGGTAGCCCTCGAGGATCTCGACGGTCGTGGTCTTGCCGGCCCCGTTCGGTCCGAGAAGGCCGAACACCTCGCCACGCTCTACCTCGAATGAGAGCCCGCGCACGGCTTCGAGGGAGCCGTACGACTTGCGCAGGTCGGAGACCTCGATCGCGGGAGCGGCCACGGCAGAGAGTCTGGCAGGGCCGGGTCAGACGCCGGCGCCCCTGCCGCCCCGACCCTCGCCGCCGGCGAAGCGGGCGGCGCCGCGCCAGGCCGTCTCCAGTGTGGCCAGACCGTTCTGCGCCTCGAGCGCCAGGCCCTCCTCGAGGGTCAGCCCGATCCCCTCCAGCGCCGCGCGGCGGTCCGCAAGCATCGTGTCCTGGGGGAAGCGCGCGAGCGCCTCGGCGATCTCGAGCGCCCGCTCGAGATGGCGACCGCGCGGCACGACCTCGGTTACCAGTCCCATAGCGAGGGCCTCCTCGGCGTCGACTATGCGCCCGCTCAGGATCAGGTCCAGCGCCCGCCCGAGCCCCACGATTCGCGGCAGCCGCTGGGTACCGCCGTCGATCAGCGGCACGCCCCAGCGCCGCTCGGGGAAGCCCAGCGCGCGACCCCCCGGTGGCGACCCGCAGGTCGCACCAGAGAGCCAACTCCAGCCCGCCGGCGAGGCACCAGCCCGAGATCGCCGCGATTGTCGGCTTGGACGAGATCACGCGCGTCATACCCAGCGGTCCGCGCGGGGTCGTCCAAGCGCGGCCCGAAGCTCTCGATCGCCTTGAGATCGGCGCCGGCGCAGAACGCGACGCCGCCGGCGCCGGTGATGACCAGCACGCGCGCGTCGTTATCGGACTCGAAGCGCTCGTAGGCTTTTGCCAGCAGACCGCGGTGGGGCCGTCGATGGCGTTGCGCCGCTCCTGGCGGTCGATCGTCACCAGCGCGGCGGCGCCCCGGCTTTCGTAGGTCACTTGCTCCATGGGCGGAACTCTTCCACTTCTCAGCCTGTTCACACTCGATGCGAGCGGGCCGAGCATGCCCGGTGCAGATCCCTCCTCGCACGTGGCCTCGGTCCCCCCGGGGCCACGTGCCTTCTGGGGCCGTCGCCGCCGTACCAGCCCACGCGCTTCGCAGCTCGGCGGCCTTGCGCGCTCCTTGCGCCTCTCGAGCCTGCCCTGGAGAAGCGACAGCAGGATCACGAAGAGGGCGAAGAACACGACCACCCCGAGGGAGAAGAAGGTGATGATCTTGTCGTCGGTCTCGCCGACCAGACCCTCGCCGTTGTCGCTCGCGAACGCGATTTCGTTGCGCAGCAGCAGGGAAGGCGATCGATACGATTGCGCGGGCCGAGACGGCGCATCGAGCCTCGCGGAAGCGATACCGCGACGCCGCCGGGTCACACTAGGGTTTAGCGGCCGTGTCGCTGCTCGAGGCAATCGTCCTCGGGATCGTGCAGGGGCTGACCGAGTTCCTGCCGATCTCGAGCACCGCCCACCTGCGCATCGTGCCCGCGTTCGCCGGTTGGCAGGACCCGGGCGCCGCTTTCACCGCCGTCACCCAGCTCGGGACCATGGCCGCTGTCCTGCTGTACTTCCGCGAGGACCTGCCCCGGATCTCCCGCGCCTGGCTGCGCTCGCTGCGCGACCCATCGGTCCGCGGCAGCTCGACGCTCGCATTGGCTGGTACATCCTGCTGGGCACGATCCCGATCGGGATCTTCGGCGTGGTGTTCAAGGATCAGATCGAGACCGGCGCTCGGGACCTCTACCTGATCGGCATCGACCCTGATCGTTCTCGGACTGGTGCTGCTGCTGGCCGAACAGGTGGGCAAGCGCAACCGCGCGTTCGAGCAGATCCGGACGGCGACGGGGTCGTCATCGGGCTCGCGCAGGCGCTGGCGCTGATCCCCGGCGTTTCCCGCTCCGGTTCGACGATCACGGCCGGGCTGTTCATGGGCCTCGACCGCACGGCGGCCGCGCGCTTCTCCTTTCTGCTCTCGATCCCCGCTGTCGTCCTGAGCGGATTGCTCGAGCTGGGCTCGATCCTGAGCGGCGAGGAGGGAGAGCACGTGGGACGGCCGGGCTGGTGGTGGCGACCCTGCTCGCGTTCGTCGCCGGCTACGCGTCCATCGCGTTCCTGCTGCGCTACCTCACGAACCACTCGACCGGCATCTTCGTCGCCTATCGCGTCGTGCTCGGGCGTGCTCGTGCTCGCGCTGGCCAGCGCCGGCGACGATTCGACTGAGCGCGCCAGATAGCCTTCCGATCGTGCAGTTCGCCTGGAAGTTCGGCGTCGTTGCGCTTATTGCGCTGGCGCTCGTCGTGCTGCCCGGCGGCGGCAACGCGCTCGACGTCGTCCTGACTCTGCTGACGATCACCTTCTTCGCGGCGATCGCCTTTCTCTTCTACCGGCTGCATCGCCAGTACCGGCTTCGACCTCGACTCGCTCGCGCCCAACCTCGGCTCGCCCTTTACGGCTCGGTCGCCTCGCCGTGCTCACCTTCACCGCCACGAACCGCCTGTTCGACGCCGGTGGCGCGGGCGTCCTGGTGTGGTTCGCGCTGCTGGCGCTGGCGTCATACGGGCTCTTCTGGGCCTGGACGAGCTACCGGCGCTACGACTGACGCGCCTGTCTTTTCACCCTCCCGTGGCTGAAACGTAACGCGCGCGCGTTGTCCCGTAACGCGCGCCGCGGGAGGGTGTGCCGCGTGACGGGAAACCACTCAGGCTCAGAGCGCGGGCAGGCAACGGTCGAGCTGGTCGCCGTGCTGCCCTTGGTGATCCTCGCGGCCCTCGTGGCCTGGCAGGTCGCGCTCGCCGGCCACGTGCTGTGGCTTACCGCCGGGGCTGCGCGCGTGGCGGCGCGGGCGGACACCGTGGGCGAGAGTCCCGAACGCGCCGCACGGAGCGCGCTGCCGCGATCAATAGAGCGCGGACTGTCGGTGCGGCGGTTGCGCGAGGGCGGCGTCCGGGTGGAAGTGAAGGTTCCGCTGCTGTTGCGAAACTGGCATTCGCCGCTCGAGATGTCGGCTTCGGCGTCGCTGGGCAGAGAGCGATGAGCGTGGACTCCGAGGGCGGCCAGGCGAGCGTCGAGCTCCTCGGTGTGCTTCCCCTCCTCATCGCGCTCGCGCTGGCCGTGCTCCAGCTGCTCGCCGTCGGCTACACGGGCGTGCTCGCCGGGAGCGCTGCGGAGGCGGGTGCTCTCGCTCTGGCCGCCGGCGGCGAACCGAGGGCCGGGGTGCGCGAGGCGCTTCCCGGCTGGTCGCGGTCTTCATCCCGGGTGGCGGTCGCCGGCGGCGAGGTCCGGGTGCGACTGCGGCCGCCATCGCTGCTCAAGGTGCTCTCCGAGCGCCTCGAGGTCTCGGCCACCGCGGCGGTGGAGGCGCCATGACGAGTCTCGTCAGGACACCCATGCGGGGCAGGAGTCATCGCGGGCTCCTGGCCGGAGTGCTCGCCAGCGCCGGGAGCTTCTTGCTCGAGCCGGTCGAGCCCGCCGCGCCGGACACACTGTCGTCGTCGTCTGCGCTCCCCGCCGTCCGGGCCGTCGTGGCGGTCTACGGGCTGGCACCCGGCTGCGGGACGAGCACGGTCGCTCGTGCCCTTGCGGCTGAGTTGGGGCGGCGCGATCGCTGCGGGGCGGCCGGCGTGATGTGCGAGGCGCGTGCCTCGGCGATTCCGCTTGCCACGCCGGACGCGTCCCGCCTGGCGCGGGCCTTGGAGGAGTTGCCGGGCACCGTCACGCGTGCTATGGGCCGCCTGGCGCTCGTGCGAGTCGGGGATCCACTGGCTCTGGCCGAGAGTGCCCGCCATCTCGCTCCGCTCGTGCTCGATGCGGGCTCGTCGGCGGTGGGAGGTGTGCCGGCGGCGGTGGCCGACCTGAGCGTGATCGTCACCACCCCGTCGATCGAGCCGTCCCTCGCGCGGGTGGCGGCGGAGTGCCTGGAGCGCGTGGGACCCGCTCCGGTGGTGGTGCTGAACCGGGCGGGCCGCGGTGCGGGGCGGGCCGCCGACGACGCTGGCCGTGGCGCGAGCGGCGGAGAGGACGTGGTGGTGCTGCCCGACTCGCGGGTCGGAGCCCAGCTGGCTCTGGGCGGCCGGGAGGCTCGAGGCGAGCTGGGCCGGGCCGTGGCGCTGCTGGCGGATCGTTGCGAGGCGGGGGCTTGAGGGGCGCGCGAGGCCGACCTGCGCTCCGTGCGGAGCGTGCGCTGCGGACCCGGCGGGGCCCGTTGGCGGTGTGGGACGCGAGCCAGCCCGGTGCCGCAGTGCTCGACGAGTTACGCATCAATAGATCAACAAACTCGTCAGACGCCCAGCGATCCCAGCGAGCCGGCCCCCCACCGCCAATGCGACCACGTCCCGGGCATCACTCCGGTCCGCGCGGCCCGCAAGCCCCCGGCCGGAACGCACCCGTTCGCGACCGCCCCCTACTTCCGCAGCTCGCGCGCCGTCTTCTTCGCCAGGTTGCGCACGTGCTCGGCCGCGTCGCCGCCGGCGAGCTCCTTGACCTTGTCCTCAAGGCCTTCGGGCTTGGCGGCCGCGACGGACTTGAGCGCGTTGCGGCGCACGCCCGCGTCGGCGTCGGAGAGCAGCACCTCGAACAGCCCCGGGGCCTCGGCGCTCAGGTGCGCCGCGCCCGAGGCGGCCGCCACGCGGACAGCCGGGTTGCTGCTCGCGGCGGCGTCGGCGAGCACGGCCGGCGACTTGTCGCTGTCGATTCGGCCCGCGAGGTACGCGGCCTTGGAGGCAAGCATCGGATCGTCGCCGCGCACCAGCCGCTTGAGGTGCGGCAACGCGTCCGGGCCGAGCTTGGCCGCCTCGTCGTAGTTCGGCTCCTCCGGCTCGAGCGCCGACCTCACCTGTTGCATGTTCACGGCCATCGCTGGGTTCCTCGCTCCGTCACGCCGTCCCTCGCTCGGTCACACCGTCAGGTTGCTGTTGCGCATTGTGGTGATCTCGCTCGCGATCAGGTTGGGGGGCGGATTGGTGATGTTGGCGGTCCCGTTGCCCGTCATCAGGCGGTCGTTGTCGTTCACGTGGTTCAGTCCGAGGACGTGGCCGATCTCGTGACCCAGGGTCCAGCGGGTCGCGCCCTGGGCGACCACGGCGCCGGGCCTGTTGTTGGGGTGGGCGGCGCAGCCGTTGAGCGGCGGGTTGGTGGAACGAACGAAGTAGACGACCACGTCGCGCGCGCCGACGTTGTTGCGGTTGCCGAAGAGCTGGTTCTGCTCTGTGGTCGTCTGGCCACGCCTGCATTCCCCGACGTCGCAATCGTTGAGCGTTGGGAGGTTGAGCGTCTCCATCGAGGCGCAGATCACCCCGATATCGGCCGCGGCATACACGGTCTGCATCTCGGCGAGCGACGTGGCGATTGGGACTGTCGGCGTGGTCAGGACCTTCACGTGCAGGCGGATCAGCTCACGGACGGCGTCTGCTCCGGCCGCGGCACTCCAGAGGATCGCCCCGTTCTCGAAGAGGCTGAAGCGGGTCGCGCCGTCCGCGGACGTCAGCTCGTCCGAGATCGGGTAGCCGAGGAAGCTGCGCTCCCAGCCGAGCTGCGACCAGAGCCCGCGGATCGCTCCGTGGACCTCGTGCGCGCCCGTGCGCGGGGTCCAGTAGATCGAGCCGGCCTGGAAGTGGTTGTAGCGGCCGATCCCGTCGGGGGTCGCGGTCTCGTTCGTCAGCGGGTAGCCGAGGAAGCTGCGCTCCCAGCCGAGCTGCGACCACAGTCCGCGGATCGCTCCGTGCACCTCGTGGGCCCCGGTGGTCGGGGTCCAGTAGATCGAGCCGCCCTGGAAGTGGTTGTAGCGCCCGATGCCGTCAGGGGTCGTGGACTCGCTGGTCAGCGGGTAGCCGAGGAAGCTGCGCTCCCAGCCCAGCTCGGCCCACAGCCTGCGGATGGCGCCGTGGACCTCGTGCGCGCCGGTGCCCGCGGTCCAGTAGATCGAGCCGCCCTGGAAATGGTTGTAGCGGCCGGAGCCGTCGGGGGTGGCGGTCTCGTTCGTGAGCGGGTAGCCGAGGAAGCTGCGTTCCCAGCCGAGCTGCGACCACAGTCCGCGGATCGCTCCGTGCACCTCGCGGGCACCGGTGGTCGGGGTCCAGTAGATGGAACCGCCCTGGAAGTGGTTGTAGCGACCGACTCCGTCGGGCGTCGTCGACTCGTCGGTTACCGGGTAGCCGAGAAAGCTGCGCTCCCAGCCGAGCTGCGACCAGAGGCCGCGGATGGCACCGTGGACCTCGTGTGCGCCCGTGGCCTGCGACCAATAGATCGAGCCGTTGGCGTAGTGGCGGAAGCGCCCGCTGCCGTCCGGGGCGGTCAACTCCGGGCCCGCGGGCGACCCCAGCCAGCCCCTCGGCCCACCGAGAGCGGTGTACTTGTCGTCGATCGCCGTCACTGCGAGTCCGAGCGCCACCGTAAAGCGTGGAACGACCGAGTCAAGCTCGCGCGGCCAACTGCGGCGGGTTTGCCCTCGAACGTGTCCCAAAGCTGACCCTTCCTTGACTGCCGCTTTCGGACTGGGCTACGGTCGGCTGGACATTCTGGCCCCGGCGTTTCAAGCCGGACGAAGCGCTCGACATGGACGCGCATCAGCCCACAGGTGCAACCGCGAAGGTGCAGCCGAAGCTGCGCATGGTCGCCAACGGCAGCACCGAGGTGAATGCGCTTCGTGCCGAGCACGCAAGTGCGGTGAAGGTCGCCAAGGCGGTGGCCTCCTCGGTGGAGCTGCTCCGCTCACAGGCAGCCACGCCCGTCGACCAGCGGCAGCTTCCGCGCGCGCTCGCCAGGCCGAAGCTGCGAGAGCGGCCCCGGGCGCGGGTGAGTGCCTTCGTCCAGCTGACCGATGATCCACGTGAGTGGGGGGCCGGCGACCTTCCGGGTGAGACCGCCCGCAAGGCGAACCTCCGCACGGTCGAGCTCAGCGCCCATGACGCGCTTGCCCTCGGTGACCGCCCGGCGGTCGTCAGCGTCGAGCTCGGCCAGCCGCTGTCGTTACCAGACCAGCAGGTCACGAGAGCACGCGGCGCCGCTCCACCTACCGCACTCCGGCGTGTGCCCGGACGGACGCATCGCTCGGGCGAGGGCGTGCTGGTGGGACTGATCGACGTTGGCGGCTTCGATTTCACGCATCCGGACTTCCTGGCCGGAGGCGGCACCCGCTTCGAGCGGATCTGGGACCAGGGCGGTGTCACACGCCCGTCGCCGAAGGCGCGCGGCACGAGCGAGTTCGACTACGGCTCGGAGCTGCGCAAGGAGGAGCTCGACCATGCGATCGCGCGCTCCGGCGCCGAGGGGCTGCCGGCCTACGAGCTCGAGCCGCAGTCCCAGATGTCGCCAGGCGCCCACGCCACGCACGTGGCCTCGATCGCCGCGGGCAACCGCGGCGTTGCGCGCAGGGCCCGGATCGCGGGAGTTCTGATCTCGATACCCGAGGACGAATCCGAGCGCCGCCTCTCGTTCTACGACTCCAGCCGGCTGGCCCACGCCGTCGACTACCTGCTCGAGCTCGCCCGCGAGCTTGGCGACCTCGCGCTCTCGATCAACATCAGCCTCGGCACGAACGGCCACGCTCACGACGACTCGAGCGCGGTCAGCCGCTGGATCGACGCGGCGCTGACGAGCCCCGGCCGCAGCGTCTGCGTGGCGGCCGGCAACGCCGGCCAGGAGCGGGCCGAGCACGACGAGGACATCGGCTTCATCATGGGCCGGGTCCACGCGAGCGGTCGCATCGCCGCCCGCGAGCTGGCGGCGGACCTCGAGTGGAACGTGGTCGGCAACGGCGTCCTCGACCTGTCCGAGAACGAGCTCGAGATCTGGTACGGGCCGCAGGACCGCTTCGCCGTCCAGGTTCAGCTGCCCGGGGGAGACTGGACGGACGCGGTCGAGCCGGGGCAGTTCGTGGAGAACCGCCAGCTCGACGACGGGAGCTTCATCAGCATCTACAACGAGCTCTACAACCCGGCGAACGGGGCCAACTACATCGCGGTCTACCTGAGCCCGCAGCTGCGGGAGCCCGCGATCGTCGGGGTGACCGCGGGCCAGTGGCTGGTCCGGCTGCTGGGGCGCGACGTCCGGGACGGCCGCTTCCACGCCTGGATCGAACGGGACGACCCGCGCAAGCTCGGCCGTATCGGCGATCGCGAGGCCTGGGTGTTTCCCTCGTTCTTCTCCGAGGGCTCCTTCGTGGACACGTCGACCGTGAGCAGCCTCGCCTGCGGGCAGCGGATCGTGTCGGTGGCCAACCTCGACGTTGCAGCGGCGCCGGATCAACATCACCAGCAGCCAGGGGCCGACGCGCGACGGCCGCCAGAAGCCCGACATCGCCGCCCCCGGTACCGACATCCCCGCGGCCAGCGGCTTCAGTCCCGGCGACCCCTGGGTCGGGATGTCCGGCACCAGCATGGCCAGCCCCTACGTTGCGGGGGTGGTCGCCCTGATGCTGGCGGCGAATCCGGCCCTGACCGGCGCGCAGATCGGCGGGATCATCCAGCGCAGCGCGCGGCCGCTGCCTGGGGCCGACTTCACCTGGCGCGACGACGCCGGCTCGGGCACGATCGACGCCGGCCGCTGTGTGGAGCAGGCGGTGGCGATGCGCGCGCGCGAGGACGTCACGTGAAGGTCGAGGTCTTCCAGTCCGACAAGGGCGACTGCCTGCTCGTGACCGGCAGCGACGACACCCGCATCCTCGTGGACGGCGGCATGCGCTCCTCCTACTCGAAGCACGTGGCTCCCGCCCTCGGCCGGATCGCACGCGACGACGGCAAGCTCGATCTCGTCTACGTCTCCCACATCGACCAGGACCACATCTCCGGCGTCCTGCAGCTGTTCGAGGACGAGATCGCGTGGCGGGTGCGCGACT
This sequence comes from uncultured Thermoleophilaceae bacterium, assembly GCA_963733655.1. Taxonomy (GTDB): domain Bacteria; phylum Actinomycetota; class Thermoleophilia; order Solirubrobacterales; family Thermoleophilaceae; genus JACVRW01. The sequence goes on along the minus strand of CAVTEX010000001.1, from coordinate 295,032 downwards.
TCCAGCACAGCACCGGCAACTCGGGCTTCAGGGACCCGGAGCGGCCTCGTCCGCCTCGGGTCAAGAGGATCTGGCACAACGCGTTCAGCGACGTCCTCAACGACAACGCGGGGCCGATCGAGGACGCCGTCGCGGCAGAAGCCGCCGTGCTCGAGGCGGGCAGCGACGAGCGGGAGCTCGCCCAGGCGCAGCGCAACCTCGCCACCAGCATCAGCGAGGGCATCCAGCTCTCGCGCCGGGTCGGCCCGGATCAGCTGGGCATCCCGCTCAACGGGGAGTTTCAAGGCAAGCTCGCGATGGTGCGGCCCGAACGGCAGACGGTCAGGCTGGGGCGTCTCCGGCTGACTGTGATCGGGCCTTTCCGGCGCGACCTCGAGAAGCTGCGCAAGGAATGGAATGACTGGCTCGACGCACACAGGACCGCGCTCGACCGGCTCCGCAGCCGGATGCGCGCCGACGCGGAGCGTCTCGGGGCCGGGGAGCTGGAGCGCTTTCGCAACGCGATCGAGCTGAGGGCCGCCGAGCTCGGGGATCGCGATCGCGTCACGACACCCAACCTGGCGTCGCTCATGCTGCTGGCGGAAGAGGACGGCCGCACGCTCCTCTTGACCGGCGACGGCCACTCCGAGGACATCGTCAAGGGCCTCGATGCCGCGGGGCGCCTCGAGAACGGCGCGGGACACTTCGACGTCCTCAAGGTTCAGCACCACGGCTCCGAGCACAACCTCGACGCCGATTTCTGCCGCACCGTCACGGCCGACCACTACGTGTTCTGCGCGAACGGGGAGCACGAGAACCCCGACGTACGGGTGATCGAGGCGATCGTCCGGTCACGTGTGGACCCGCGCCGGCGCGGCGCTCACGTGGACCCCGAGCGCCGCTTCAAGCTGTGGTTCAACAGCAGCTCGACGGCGTCGGAGGACCAGCGCGGGCGAGAGCACATGGCGGAGGTGGAGGGCCTGGTCGAGCGCCTCGCGCGAGACAGCGACGGACAGCTACGGTTCGCGTTCCTGGACAAGGCGCGGCTCGTCGTCAGGTAGTCGCGCCGCGCTCCCCCGCCTGGCGGCGTCCAGGGCCTGACTCCATTCCGCGAAGTATTCGATCCGAACCATGGTCTCCGTCGCGGAACGTGGTCACCTGGTGGTACAGCTCGTCGTCGATCTCGACGCCGCTGCCCTTGCCTCGTACGTGGTGGCGAAGCCGGACCGCAACCAGGTCCCCGGCGTCCACGTATTCCTGCGGTTTGAGCCTGAGTTCCGTGAACGTCTCGTCGAGCCCTTCCCAGAAGCGCCGGATCTCGTCCGGGCCCTTGCAGGAGTCGAATCCTTGGATCGCAGGCAGTATCCAGTCGACCTCCGGATCGAAGTCCTCGACGGCGGTATCGAAGTCACGCCGGTTGTAGGCCTCGATGTAGGCCCTGGTCTTGTCGACGTTCTCCTGCGAGATCGCCCGGGCAGTATCGCGCTTCTGATCTCACATCGTGGGCCGGCCGCGCGTTAGGGCGACATGGACCTTCAACTGGAAGATCGGGTGGCAGTGGTAACGGGAGCGTCGAAGGGCATCGGGCTCGCCGTGGTCAGAACGCTCCTGCAGGAGGGCGCTCGTGTGGTGGCGGCCTCGCGCAGTCGGACCCCGGAGCTCGATGCTCTGGGGGGCGACCTGCTGCACGTGCCGGCGGACCTAATGGACTCCGAGGCGCCCGCCGAAGTGATGGCGCGGGCCGTCGAGGAGTTCGGTGGGCTCGACGTCCTGGTCAACAACGCCGGCGGCCCTCCGCCCGGCGTGACGATGCCGCACTTCGGGTTTCTCGGGCTCGGCGACGACGACTGGCGCGCCATGTTCGAGTTCAACCTCTTCTCGGCGGTCCGTGCTTGCCGCGCTGCGCTGCCGCTCCTCGTGGAGCGCGGCGGCGGCGCGATCGTCAACGTCTCGTCGGGCCACGGCCGGCAGCCGTCCGGCATCAACGTCGATTACGGAGCGGCCAAGGCGGCGATGATCAACCTCACCAAGGCGCTGTCCGAGGAGTTCGGCCCTCAGGGGATCCGTGTGAACGGAGTCTGTCCGGGCCCCGTGAGAACGCCGTGGTGGACCGACGAAGGAGGCGCCGCCGACGTCATGGCGGCGCAGCTCGGGTCGGACCGCGACAGCGTGATCAGCACGGTTGCGCCCGAGCTGATGCAGCTGGCCACCGGCCGTCTCGCCGAGCCTCAGGAGATAGCCGATGCCGTGGCGCTGCTGGCCTCGCCGCGCTCCGGCAGCACGACGGGCGCCGAGTTCGTCGTCGACTGCGGGTGGGTCAAGGCGACCTAGGCTCCCGCCTCGGCCGCCTGTGCCGCCTGGGCGGCTTCGGCCGCCTCGGCCGAGGGCGGCCCGACCGGGCGCAGCAGCAGGGCGAGCAATGCTCCGAGCGCCGCGAAGGCGGCGGCCACCAGGAAGCCGGCGTGGTAACCGCCGGTGAGCGCGACGAGCGTCCCGTCGCCGCCGCTGCGCAGGCTGTCCGTGCGCGAGTCGGCGACGGCCACCAGCACCGCGAGCCCGAGCGCGCCGCCCAGCATGAAGGCCGTGTTGACGATCCCCGACGCGAGCCCCGCCTCGCTGGGCTCCACGTCGCCCATCGCGGCGAGCAGCAGCGGGTTGAAGGTGATACCGCCGCCGATGCCCATGACGATCATGCCGGGCAGCACGTCCGCGACGAAGTCACCGTCGGCGGGTGCCTGGGTGAACAGGAGCAGACCGATCGTGAAGAAGGTCAGGCCCGCCACCAGTGGCGGTTTGATGCCGAAGCGCATGACCAGCCGGTCCGACAGGGCGATCGAACCCGCGCCCATCACGAGCGTCGTAGGCAGGAAGGCAAGGCCGACCTCCAGCGGGCTGTAGTCCAGCACCAGCTGCAGGTAGAGCGCGGCCAGGAAGAACCAGCCGAACATCGCTGCCGCCATCAGCGCGCCCACGACGTTCGCCACGCGGATGTTGCGCAGACGGAAGAGCCCGAGCGGCATCAGCGGTGAGCTGACCCGCGCCTCGATCGTGATGAAGGCGGCCAGCAGGGTGACGGCGCCGGCCAGCAGGCCGAGCGTCGCGCCGGACGTCCAGCCGTTGTCGTTGCCGTTGATCACCGCGTACGTCCCGAGCATCACGGCGGCGGTCACCGTGACGGCGCCCGCGATGTCGAGGCGGCGGCCGTCGGCGTCGCCCTTGTCGTTGGGGAGCAGCGACAGGGAGAACAAGAACACGGCGATCCCGATGGGGAGGTTGACCAGGAAGATCCAGTTCCAGGCGAACAGGTCGGTGAGCACGCCTCCGAGCAGCACCCCGGCCGTGCCTCCCCCAGACAGCACGAAGCCGAAGATCCCCATCGCCTTTGCGCGCTCGGCCGGATCGGTGAAGATCGTCATGATCAGCGACAGAGCGACCACCGACACGATCGCGCCGCCGAAGCCCTGCACCGCCCTCGCCACTACGAGGAACTCCTGCGAGCCCGCCAGCCCGCACGCGAGGGAAGTGACCGTGAACAACGCGAGCCCCATGAGGAACAGGCGCCGTCGGCCGAACAGGTCGCTCAGCCGCCCGCCGAGCAGCAGGAAGCCGCCGAAGGTGAGCAGGTAGGCGTTGACCACCCAGGCCAGCGACGCTTCGGAGAAGCCGAGATCGGCCTGAATCGAGGGAAGGGCGACGTTCACGATCGTCGAGTCGAGGACGATCAGGAGGTCGCCGAAGCAGAGCACGTACAGCGCAAGCCAGCGCCTGTGTCCCTCGAGAGTCGTTCCGCTGTTCCTGGACGGCGGTCTCGGTGGTGGTCATGAGAGTGGTATTCCCGGTCGAAGCACGAAGCGACCCACGCTACATGTTCGACCGGGCTTCAAGTCAAGGATCGTGCCTCTTGTGGTCGTGGGCGCCGTGGGCGTATGGTCGGCCGTGGCCCACTGACGAGGAGCGTCCATGAAGTTCGCGCAGGTCATCGTCGTGCTTGGCGTCGTGCTCGCTGCCGGCGTCTTCGCCGTCGCGGCGCCGGTCTCGGCGGGCGGCCCATCGCAACCGTCGGCCTTCTCCGGGAAGGTCTCGGTTGCTGACGCGACGCCACCTGCGTCACCCCCGGGCGCAACCGCGGCCGCGTGCTGGTCGACGTGCACGTCCGCTACCCCGACGTCGCTCGCTCCGCCGCCCGGCGCTATGCGAACGGCCGGCACCGGGTGCGCTCCCGGGTCCAGCTGATCGGCGCGGGCGGCGCGGTGATCGCAGCCGACCTCGACCGCGGCACCGGCCAGGTGTCGATCCCGGCCGCTGCGTTCCTACCTGCATGTGCACCGCCATCTGCTGAGCCGTGCCGAAAGCCGCCTGGTGCTCGACGGCAGCGCCTGCCGCGGGGATTCCGCCAGGCCTGGCGCGCGTCCGCGTGCGCGCCACCCAGGTGCTCTCCTCGAGCGGCGGCGCATCAGCCGCGGCCACGGCCAGCCAGAGCGCCAATGCGAGCGTCGTCACGCCCGTGACTCCGGCGGCGAACAGCGGCAACGTGCTCAACGGGTGTCTGCTCGCGGGTACCGAGTACAACTGCCAAGGAGTCGACCTGAGTCAGGTCGATCTCTCCGGCCTCCGGCTCGCCTACTCGGACTTCTCGTTCGCGACCCTCGAGGGAGCCGACCTCGAGGGCACGCGCCTCGGCCACGTGAACATGAACCTGACCGTGCTCGACGGCGCGAACATGCAGCAGGCCCAGTTCGGCAGTGCCAGCCTCACGAGTGCCTCGCTGATGGGCACCGACCTGACCGGCTCGGCGGCGCCCTATGCCAACCTGGCGAACGCGAAGTTCGAGTCCGCGCGACTCCAGGGCGCCAACCTCGTCGGCGCGAACCTCGCGGCCACCAGCTTTGTCAGCACGGGCTGCGACTCCGGGACGCGGTTCCCGGTGGCGTTCCCGAAGCGCTGCGTGAACGGGGTGATCACGCCTCCGTAGTGGGCGGCTACGCCGCCCGGCTCAGCTCCTGCAGGTCCCCGCTCTCCGCCAGCCGGCGGAGCGCCTGCTCCTCGAGCCGCTTTGTGTCCCGGGTCGTCAGACCCAGCTGGGACCCCGCCTGGCGCGGCGTCGCCGGCTCGTCGCCCAGCAGACCGAAGCGGAGCGTGATCACGTCGCGCTCGTCCTCGGGAAGCCGGCCGACGACCTCGCGGACCCGTGAGTCGCTCAGGTCGCTGACGACCTCCTCCTCGGGCTCGGGACGCTCGCTCGGCAGCAGGTCCCCGAGCGGGGTTTCGCCGTCCTCCCCGACGCCCTGGTCGAGGCTGGCCAGATGCTTGGTCAGCTCCAGCGCCTCCCGCACCTGGTCCTCCGGCAGCTCCGTCGACGCGGCGAGCTCCTGCTCGGTCGGCTGTCGCCCGAGCTCCACGGCGAGCTCGCGCTCGTGCTTCTTGCACCTTGCGCTCACGCTGCCCGACGTGGACCGGAATCCGGATCGTGCTTCCCGAATTCGACAGACCGCGCTGAATCGACTGCTTGATCCAGAGCACGGCATACGTCGAGAACTTGAAGCCCTTGCGCCAGTCGAACTTCTCCACGGCGCGGATCAGGCCGAGCATGCCCTCCTGGACCAGGTCGCCCATCGGGAGCCCCTGACCCTGGAAACGGCGCGCCTGGGAGATCACCAGCCGGAGGTTCGAGTTGATCATGAGCTCCTTGGCCTCGAGGTCGCCGCGCTCGATCCGCTGGGCGAGCTCGACCTCTTCCTCGGCAGTCAGCAGCTTGTAGCGCGATGCCTGCCGGAAGAACTGCCCGAGCGCATCGGCGCCGACGTCCGGCGCCTTCGCCGCGTTGGCGTGGGCCTCGCGGCGGTTTCGCTGACGCTTGGTCTCCCTGCCGTCAGCGGCAGGGGCGGTTCCCGTCCTGCGGGCCGCGTTACGTGTGGTCGTACTCAAGTCTGCTACTGTTCCTTTCGATAGTTCGAATACCATCTAAGTATACTCGCGAGGAGCGAAGTTGTCCACTTCGCCCGGGATCGTGTGCGCGGGCGCTCGTCCAGCCGGGCAGGGAGCGCCTAGGCTCCGCCGGCGGGCCCGAGCCCCAACTGCATCAGCAGTCCCAGATCGTCTCGGCTTCCCCAGTGCTCGACGATCCTGCCGTCGCGGATTCGCCAGATGTAGACGTGTCGGACCGCGAAGTCCTTCCCTGACGGCTCTCGACCCATCAGTGGGCCCGTATGCCGCCCCCTCATCGTCACAAGCTGGACGACCTTGTCGCCCTCGGCGATCTCATCCTCCACGTCGAAGCGCAGGTCGCCGAACATGCCGTGGAGGCGACCCACCGTCTCGGTCACGCTGTCGGGACCGGTGAGCTGCCCCTCTTGACCCGGCTCGTGGTCGATGAACTCGGGGTGGATGAGCTCCACCACCAGCTCGAGGTTCCCCTCGGCATACAGCTCTTCGAGAGCGCGCCGGGCGAGCCGCTTGTTGTCGTCCGGCTTCATCGAGCCGCCCGCGGGATGCACGCGTGCTTCGACAGTCACGGCCCTGCCGTCTCGCAGTGTCCAGAGGTGACCGAAGGGAGCCGTCAGGGGCATGTTGCTCCTGCGGCCGCGCGCCTGGATGTGTCCGCTGACCAGGACCTGCTCGGGCGAGACCTCGTCGAAGGTCTCGCCCTGGTAGCGGAACTCCGAGAAGTCCTCCTCCAGTCCCTCCACGAAGACAGCGAAGCCTTCGAGGCCTTCCAGCGTGCGGTCGCCGACCTCCGGCGATACGCGGGCCCGGACGTCCGGCGCCATCACCCTGTCCGCGGCCGCCAGGCCGCGCCCTCGGTCATCCACGGCGGCCCAGTTGAACCCATAGAGGCCGCGAATGAGGTCGGCATTGCGCTCGGCCATCCCGACAGAAGTATCGCGGGTGCCGACGGGCGAGCCGAGCCGATCAGCGGCGCGACGGGGTCGGACCCGGCGCTCAGGCCTCGCCGCGACCCTCGGGCGTGTAGCTGCTCCAGATCGTCGATGCGAAGGCGCCGAGGTCGGGTCCGTCGTGGACCTCGATGGCAACGACCCACTTGACCCACTGGAAGCCCCGGTGGCCGGGTGCGACCAGTCGCACCGGCGCTCCGTGCCCGTGCGAGATCGGCTCGCCGGCGACGCGCGTCGCGAGCAGCATGGAGCGCGCGTCGTCGATTTCGAAGCTGTAGCGGTAGCCGGTGTGCGAGATCACGCGGACGTGGCTGGCGCTCGGTCCTGGGCGCGCGCGATCGAGTAGCGCGCGAATCCGCACTCCGCCCCAGCGCTGTTCGGACACGAATCCGCCGGTGCAGTCGAGCACTGCGGTGAGCTCGTCGCCGGCGTCGAGGTCGGCGACGCTGAGGTCGAGTCCGTTCCGCACGTTGCCCTCCACCCGCACCCGGTGGTCGTTGGCCGGAAGCCGGCGTGGTGAGTCGGCTATCCATGAGGTCGTTGGGAAGTCGTTGCCCTCGAACGAATCGGCGTCGTACGAGCCGGTAAAGCGGCGAGCGGCCCCGCGCAGGCCCGCGAGGTCGAAAAGCGGGCCCTGCAGCCACCAGGCCAGCAGCGCGCCGCCGGCCACGCCGCCTGTGAGCAGGAACTGTCGCCGGCTGGCCAGGTCTGAGCGCCGGGGGCGGCGCGCGCGGAGCAGGGCATGCCCGAGTACGGCGAGCGAGAGCAGCGCGCCTGTCACGAAGTGGAGGTTCAGAAGGTTGTAGCCCGCCACACGCCAGGACAGGCCGAGCCCCGCGGACCACAGCCAACCGCTGGCGAGTGACACGGCCACGAGCAGCACGGCCAGCACGCCCGCCCGCGCCCGCCGGTCCCAGCTCGACGGGTGCCGCAACCGCCCCCCGACGCGACGCAGCTTCCAGACCAGTACTCCTGCCAGCGCGAAGCCGGCGGCTCCGTGGACAATGAAGACCCACGCATCCCCGCCGCCCCCGGCAAATACCGTCCCTACGCCGGTGGCCGCGAGCACCGCCACCAGGAGCGCGAGGCTCCAGTCGGTCCCTCGCGGGCTCACGCGTCTCAGGATAGGGAGCGGCGGAAGGCCTGGGCCTGTCTACGCCGGCGCGGCGTCGAAGGCGATCGGCAGCTCGATCGGACCGGTGTTGCCGCTGCGTGGCAGCGACTTGACCTCGCCGTCGACACGCGGGTCGCGCAGCCGCCGCGCGAGCAGCTTCAGGGCCTCGCTCATGTCCATACGCGCCACGAAGTGGCCGATGCAGTGGTGGCGTCCGCCGCCGAAGCCGAAGTGGCGCGGCCGTTCCTCCTCGGGGGAGAAGCCGGGGTTCTCGAACACGCGCGGATCCGACCCCGCCGACTGCGAGAACAGGTGGATCGTGGTCCCCTCCTCGATGGCGAGCCCCTGGAAGTCGAAGTCCTCGACCGCCTCACGGGTCACCCAGGTGACGGTGGGGTTGAGGCGCATGATCTCCTCGACCGCCCCCTCGGCCAGCTCGGGCCGCTCCGCGAGAAGGCGCCACTGGTCCGGCTGGTCGAGGAACGTCTGCATCGCGAGCCCGAGCTGGTTGCGGGTGGTGTCCATGCCGCCGAAGGTCAGCAGCACGAGCGAGACGCGCAGCTCGTCGTGGCTCAGCCGGTCCTCGTCCTGCTCGGCCTGGACGAGCCGTGTGACGAAATCGTCCTTCGGCTCGCGGCGGCGGTCGGCGATCAGCTCGTCGGCGAAGCCGTAGAGACCCTCGAGCGCGGCCTCGATGCGAGGCAGCTCCTCGCGGATCGCGATCGACAGGGAGAGCCCGAGGTCGGTGCCCCACTCGGCGATCTTGCGCCACTCGCTCTCCGGTATCCCCAGCAGGATTGCGATCACCCGGGCCGCGTAGGGTTCGGCGAACTGGCTCATGAACTCGCAGCGCCCCTCGCCGGCGAAGGCGTCGATCAGCTCGTTGCCGAGCGCCCGGAAGCGCGGGGCCATCTCGCTGATCGCCTTGGGCGCGAAGGCCGGGTTCAGCAGGCGGCGCAGGCGTGCGTGGTCGTCCCCCTCCAGGTTGAGCAACGACTTCGACCACCAGTCCGCGAACGGCCCTTCGACGCCGTGGTGGGCGGGCCAGGCGGCGCTGCCCTGCTTGAGGCGGCGGTCCTTCAGCAGCGCGCTCACCTCGTCGTAGCGCAGGATCGCGAGGCCGTAGTTCGTGCGGACGTACCAGTTCTCCTCGCGCGCTCGGAGGACCTCCTCCGAGTCGATCACGAACGAGGGATCCGCGATGTTGAAGTAGGGCGGGTTGCTCATGCCGGCTTCGAAATTGGCTCCCGCGCTGCGGACAGTACCTCGCGAAAGAGCTCGACCTGATCGTCCCCGGCTCGCCCCGCCAGAAACTCCGGATGCCACTGGACGCCGACGGCGAGGCCGTCTTCGCCCTCGATCCCCTCGATCACCCCGTCGGCCGCGCGCGCCGTCGCCCGCAGGCCCGCGCCAAGCTCGTCGACCGCCTGGTGATGGACGCTGTTGACCGTGATGCGCTGGGCGCCGAAGGCATTCGCCAGGCGCGAGCCCGGTTCGATATCGACCTCGTGCACCGGCCGGTCCCACGCCTCGCGGACGTAGTGGTCGACACCGCCGCCCGCGCCGAGGTCCTGTACGAGCGTTCCGCCGTGCGCGACGTTAAGCAGCTGCATGCCCCGGCACACCCCGAGGACCGGCAGCCCTCGGGCGACAGCGCCGCGTGCGAGACGGAGCTCGAAGTCGTCGCGACGCGGGTTCGGCGCGTCGGTGGCCGCGAGCGGCTCGGCGCCGTAGCGCTCCGCCGCGATGTCGGATCCGCCGTTGAGGATGAGCGCGTCGACGCGCTCGAGCAGCAGCTCGGGCTCCGCCCAGACGTCGCTGGCGACCGGCACCCCGCCCGCCGCGACCACGAGCTCACCCAGGCGCTGGTTGATGGTCGCGTTGTCCATCGCGACCTCCAGCGTGGTCTGGACGGCGCGCGGAATCGAGGTGACGAGGACGAGCGGCGCGGCCACGTCAGCGACCGCCGAACGGGTAGGTGAGTCCCGGCAACCAGCTCTCCCAGCATGCCGCGAGGCGACCGTCCTGGATGACCGCCGCGAGCGCGCCGTCGAGCTCGTCCCGCATCTCCGGCCGGGTCTTCGACACCGCCACGCCCCATTCGTTGCGGGTGGGCGCCGTGAACGCGATCTCGAAGTCCGGATCCTCGATGAGCACGAGGAAGGCCACGTCGTCGTCGACTATGCCGTCGACCTCGCCGGCGCGGAGCGCCTCGATCATCTCGCCGAACACGTCGTCGCTCTCGCCGCCGAACGGCACGAGCTCGGCCCCTTCGAACGTCTCGGCGAGGGTCATGTTCGTGCTGCCGGCGATCGCGCCGATCCGCTTCCCGCCGAGCTCGCTCGGCGAGCGGACCCCGGAACCGGCGCGCACGAGCAGCGACTCGTCGAAGACGGCGTAGGGACGCGTGAAGTCGACCCGCCTGCGGCGCTCGGCGGTGATTCCCTGGCCGCACCAGATGGCGTCCCCCTCGCCGGCATCGATGGCGTCGACCATCTCGACCCACGGCGTGAACACCCACCGCAGGGGACGGCCGAGGCTCTCGGCGACGAGCGCGGCGGCCGCCGGCTCGTAGCCCTCGCGGACGCCGCCGCGGCTCTTGCCGAAGAGCGGCATCGCGTCCGCGTCGATGCAGACGAGGCGAAGCGGCTCGGCGCTCATGGAAGGTAGGTGAGGTAGGTCTCGCGGTCCCACTCGGTGACCGCGCCGCAGGCCCGGTGCCACTCGTCGCGCTTGATGGACACGAACGTGTCGTAGAGCTCGCCGGGCAGCGCGCCGCGCACGACGTCGTCCTGCTCGAGCGCGTCGAGGGCCTCGCCCAGCGTGCGCGGGAGCAGCGGGAAGCGCGCCTCGTCCGGATCGGGGAAGTCGTCCGCCTCGTACGGGTCCCCGGGGTCGATCCGATTGGCGATGCCGTCGCGCATCGCGGCGAGCAGCACCGCGTGCGTCAGGTAGGGGTTGCAGCAGGAGTCCGGCGCGCGGAACTCCAGGCGCGCGCCGAGCACGCGCACGATGCACTGACGGTGGTCGTAGCCCCACACGGGCACGCTGGGCGCGAACTGGCCCACGTCCCAGTAGCGGGCGTAGGAGTTCACGGTGGGCGCGACCACGGCCGTCATCCCGCGCGCGTGCGCGAGGATCCCTCCGATCGCCCAGCGCCCGACGTCGTTGAGGTCGCGGCCGTCGTCGTTGGCGAATGCAGGGTCTTCGCCTCGCCAGAGGCTGAGGTGGTGGTGGCAGCCGTTCGCCATGATGCCCGGCACCGGCTTCGGCATGAAGGTCGCGAACACGCCGAACTCCTTCGCGACCTGCATGCAGATCTGCCGAAAGGTCGTGAGGCGGTCGGCCGTCTCGACGCAGGGGCCGAAGAGGAAGTTCATCTCGACCTGACCGGGATCCTCGTAGTCGGCCTGGATCATGTCGAGCCCCATCTCCTGGCCGTAGCGGGTGACCTGCTTGAGGATCGGCCGGATCTCCTCGATGTGGCCGATGTGGTACGGCGTGCCCACGTGCGCCGGGAGCTTTGAGATCGACGCGGTGATCGACTCGGCGTCGGGAAACCAGCTCATCTCCGGCTCGCAACCCGACTGCACCGCCAGCCCCAGCTCGGCCTCGAACTCGGCGTGCGCCCGCTTCAGGTTCGCCCGCGAGTCGCCCTGAGCCACCGCGCCGGGGCGCTCCGGATCGTCGACGTCGTGGAAGTGGTCGCAGAACACGCGGCCGACCTCCGTGTCCCACGGCAACACCCGGAAGGTGTCGAGGTCGGGCACGAGCAGGCCCTCGGCGCAGGCGGCGGAGCTCGGGCCGAGGACATTTCCCCCCACGTCAACGGTGAAGCCGCCGGCGGAGAGATAGGTCCACGGGAGCCCCTTCTCCGCGATCCGCTCGAAGTGCGCTGCGGGCACGACCTTCCCCATCACGCGCCCCGGCACCGCCGTGTACTGCAGATACACGTGCCTGACGCCCTGCTCGCGGATGCGGGCCGCCAGCTCGCGCAGGGCGGTGGGGCGCCCGTTCTCGCGGAGCGCCTCGCCGAGTGCGCTCACGCTCATGCGGTGGCGGCGGGGCGTTTGGCGGCGGCGTCCTCGGGCCCCTTGTTGTCTTCCCACCAGGTGTTGATTGCCTGAATGGCGGGGGCCATGATCAGGTTCTTGCGGAAGTTCTCGGTGTCGTTGACGTTCGGTAGCGGCTCGCTCGGCACGTCGACCTCGAGGAATTCGCAGAGCGGCTCCCAGCCGTCCTTGGGGTTCCAGACCAGCAGGCGGTCGGAGGGGACGGTGTCGATGACCTCCTGGTTCCAGCGCTCCATGCCGGCGGCCATCTCGGCGGCGTCGCCGCCGCTGGGGACCATGATGTTCGCCTTGGTCCACATGTCGTTCAGGAGGTCGAGCCACGCGGCGTACTGCGGGTCGACGTGGTACTGCGCCTGAGCCAGGTGGTGCATAAGGGTGTCCCCGAACCAGATGTCGGCGATCGTGTTGTTCATGCTCTCGACCCAGCTCTCGGCCGAGCGGACGCTCAGGAGCACCTTGGCCTCGGGGTAGACGTCCATCAGCTCGCGCCAGTGGTAAGACCCCGGCCAGTCCACGATCGACTCCTTGCCGGCGAAGAGCTCGTCCCACGGACCGTTCCCCTCGAACGCCTGCCGCCACTGCGGGACGCTCGTGGCCGAGTCGGCCATCATGTCGCGCATGTGGTAGCAGGGCAGGCCCAGCATCTCTAGAGCGATCATCTGCGTAGTGGTCGCCGTTCGCGGCAGACCAGCACCAATCAGTTTCATCGTGTTCCCCCTTGGCGTGTTACGGGTGAGTGAGCGCGATCCTAATGCTGTGCGGCGCGTGACCGGCACGACCGGGATCGGGTGATCTCCGTCAGGTCCGGCTCGAGTCAGCGGAAGTCAACGGGAGGCGAGGCCGTTCGGTGCCGCGGGGGCGTTCGCGATTGCGGGCTCGCAAAGACGGCTGGATCGCGTTCCGTTCCGGCGCAGGGCGCTGGAGGCCAGCATCAGGGGGGGCGGAGCTGGCGGCGGTGTCGGCGGCTCAGGTGATGCGCGATCTGTGTCCGCGGCTGTGCGAGGCGCCTGTGTAGGTTGTGGGCACCGGCTGAATACTGACCCCCTCTCGCCGGTCGAAAACTGACCCCTCTGACGGCGGCGGGAGCGTCCGAGGGGAGGCCGAGCCTGGCTCGATCAGCGATCGAGACCGGGAGGCAGAGGGTGGTTTGCGTGCAGGAGTGGGCCGAGATCAGGGCGATGAGGACGGTCCAGGGGCTCTCGATCAAGGAGATCGCAAGGCGCACCGGCCACGCGCGCAACACGATCCGTGCCGCGCTTCGAAGCCCCGAGCCGCCCGTCTATGGCCCGCGGCCGAGGCGCCCCTCGAAGCTCGACCCGTTCGTCTGCAGGGTCTGCGAGTTGCTCCACGACGAGCCGGCGCTGTCGGGCGTTCGGATCCTCGAGGAGATCACCGAGCTTGGCTATGAAGGCGGCAAGACGATCCTCGACGACCGTCTGCGCGAGCTGCGCCCGCGCTACTTGCCGCCGCCGCGAAGCTTTCAGCGCACCGTCTACCGCCCCGGCGAGCTGGCACAGTTCGATCTCTGCGCGCCGCTACGCGAGATCCCGGTCGGTTGGGATCAGACCCGCCGCGGCTACGTCGTCACCTGCAAGCTGCCCTACTCGCGCGCTCTCGCCGGCGCGCTGGTGTTCTCGAAGGAGTTTCAAGACATCGCCTGGGGCATGAGCCGCTGCCTTACGCGGCTCGGTGCGCTGCCGGCGAAGGCGGTCTGGGACCGCGAGGGAGCGGTCGCGCCCAGGGGCCGGCCGACCGAGTCCTTCGCAGCCTTTTGCGGTGAGCTTCGCCTGGGTTGGATCATCCTCGATGCCGGCGACTGCCAGGCCAAAGGCGCGCTCGAGCGCGACCACCGCTTCGTGCACGGCAACTTCGAGGCCGGGCGGCGCTTCGCCAACCCGCTCGACTTCCAGGCCCAGCTCGACGGCTGGTCGGATCGGGTGAACGCCCGCAAGCACCGCACCACGCGCGCGGTCGTTTCCGAGCGGCTCGCCTCAGAGCGCCAGCGGATGCGGGCGCTGCCCGAGCGAATGCCCGACTCAGACCGTCGCTGGGTGATGCGGGTTCCAGCGCAGCCCTACCTGCGCTTTGACCGCAACGACTACTCGCTCGACCCGCACCTAGTCGGCCGCCGGGTCGAGGTCCGCGCCGGCCAGCGCGAGCTGAGCGCGATCGCGCTCGACACCGGCGAAGTCGCCTGCCGCCACCGCCGCGTCTTCGCCGGCGGCCTTGTCTTTACCGATCCCGCCCACCAGCGGGCCCTGGATGCGCTGCGCGGCGAGCGCAAGCGACGTCGATCCGAGCCCGAGGTCGAGATCCGGCCGCTCGCCCGCTATGACGCCCTGATCCCCGCATGACCAAGACCTCGGAGCTCACCCACCTGTTTCGCAGCCTGAAGGCACCGGCGGCCGCGCGGGCGACGCCGAAACTCGCCGAGCGCGCGCGTTCGGAGGAGTGGTCGCACGAGCGCTTCCTCGAAGCGGTGCTCTCGGCCGAGGTCGCCTCCCGGCAGTCCCACGGCGGCGAGAACCGCATCAAGGCGGCGCGCTTCCCGGCCCGAAAGACGCTCGAAGAGTTTGACTTCACCTTCCAGCGCTCGATCAAGAAGACTGTCGTCGAGCACCTCGGGCAACTCGATTTCCTGCACGCCCGCGAGAACATCGTCCTCCTCGGCCCGCCCGGGACCGGGAAGAGCCATCTCGCAACAGCGATCGGGATCCGCGCCTGCCTCGCCGGCCAACGCAGTCGCCTTCGCCACCGCGACCGAATGGGTGGCGAAGCTCGGCGAGGCAAAGCGCCAAGGAGAGCTCGAGGCCGAGCTTCGCCGCCTCTCGTTCGTCCCCCTGATCGTCGTCGACGAGGTCGGCTATATCCCGTTCGACCCCGAGGCCGCAAACCTGATGTTCAGCCTGGTCTCAGCCCGCTACGAGCGCGCCTCGATGATCGTCACCTCGAACAAGCCATTCAGCGCCTGGGGCGAGATCTTCGGCGACGAAGTCACCGCCACGGCAATGATCGACCGGCTCGTCCACCACGCCGAGATCCTCTCGCTCAAGGGCGACAGCTACAGGCTTCGCGACAAAGACCTCGGCTCGCCGCCGGCCCGAGACTGATCGTCGACGCCCGCTCCGCTTCGGCCTACGGCCTTCGCTCCGCGGGCGCCCTATCCGACTCCAGGGGGTCAACTTTCAACCGTCAGGAAAGGGTCAGTTTTCGGCCGGGCTTGACAGTAGGTGCGGGTCAAGACCGCTCTCGATGAGCGCGGCGGCGGCACATCGATACCGGTCCGCGCCCGCGCGGCGGGGGAGATCTCACCCGACCTGGCCGTTGTTCAGAACGCGCCCGCCGAGAGTCTCGCAACTATGCGACTGCAAGAGAAGCCGACGGGCGGGGGACTGCCGCATTTCGCGGTCTCAGTGGCGCCCTTCAGCGTAGGTGAAGTTCCCCCTTCTGCGCCGAGGAGCGCTGGGGGTGGCCGCATACTCATGAACGGCTTCGAGATCCCCGCGCGCTTTGCGAGACCTGTCGCAGGCTGGCACCATCAGATCAGATTGGGATGGACTAGGAGCCGCCCCCTTGAGCGCGAGCTGGGTGTTGGGAATCGAGGTTGGCCCCCCGGGAAGCGATCGGAGCACGGTTTCCTCTCTCGCCGGCGGGCGACCCGATGGTTAATGCGCCGGCTGCTGCTAGAGGGCGAGTAGGCGCCGTTGCTCACGCGGGGCCAGGTGTCACACGATGCCGTATGCCACGCAGGGAGGGCTCTCAGCCATGTCGCAGCAGACGATCCACAGGCCCGGCCTGCCCTCGATATAGCCGTAGTCGCAGGTCGCCGCTTGGGGTGTGAGCGCGTCGCCGGCGGTCCGGTGCCCGGTCGTGCGCCCGAGATACCGCCGACCTGTCTTCAGAAGCGAGGCATCCGCGACGAATTGCGGCATACACGTGTGTTGCTCTTCAGACCTCACCACGTCTTGAAGCAGACGCACCAGCCGCCAGTGACTGGGGCGGCGATGCAGTCGGGGTTGCAGTCGTCGCCCCAGCCCATGGCGATACCGCCGGCGGGGATGATGGTGCCGTTCGGCTGCACCGGAGACGCGTCAGCCGCGCCGCCGTACCGATCGACATGATGGTCCAGCCCGGCCTCGGCGGTGAAACCCGGCAGGATCATCGTGCGACCGTTCCCAGCAGATCGGTCGGCGGAAGCTGGAGGCAGCATGGGCACCCTTCCGGCGTCACGCACAGGCACGTCGGGTCGCAGTGACCCGGTGGCCCAACCCTTCCGCTTCGACCGAAGCTCGCCTGCGGAGTGAACGTGCCACCACCGGATGCGGCCGGGCGGCGCGACGTGTAGGACGTTCGTGCCGGTCCGAGTGCTCTCTCCGCGTCGTATCCCGGCATCCTCAGCACCGTCATCTGTCCACCGTCCTCTGTCGAGTCAGAGCTCAGGCAAGCATAGCCCGGGCACTGGCGCGGGATCCAGTCGAGCGTTGACCTCCACCGTGTGCATGCGGGAGACTTGTTCCCTCGGCAGGATCACAGGAGGAAGAGCGTGACGCTCCCAGGGTTCACCGCAAGCTGTTCGTGCTACCAACCTCGGCGTTCTTACGCCGCGCGATCGGCGGGGGCGTCGAGCGGCGCCGCGATCCGGCCCTCTGAGTTCGTGTGTGACCAGTATCCGGGCGCGACGGTCTGCACCTGCGACGGGCTCAACGACTGCATCCACATGTTCGAGACCGGCACGTGCTCGGCGGTTGCGCAGTGCGATGCGAGCTTGGGGGCCGGTCACCCGGTCTGCGGGTGCATCGCGAATTGACGCAGAACCCATCGTCGGCCACACCGGCCGCTGTCGATCTGGTCGGGCTCGCCCCGCTCATGGAGCGCAGCTCGGGCAGCTCGGCGATCGGCATCGGGCTCATTGACGGCCCGGTCGCCGTCGACCACCCTGATCTCGCTGGAGCGCACATCAGCGGTGTCGGGAATGACGACTCGGCGTGCTCGCGATCGGCCAGCGACGCGTGCGTGCACGGCACGCACGTGGCGGGGATCCTCGTGGCCCGGCCGGGCTCGTCCGCGCCCGCGATTTGTCCCGGTTGCACGCTGCTTGTGCGCCCGATCTTCCACGAGACGAACGTCAACGGCACACCGCCGCTCGCGATGCCCGACGACGTGGGCCAGGCGATCGTGGAATGCGTGGACGAAGGCGCGCGGATCGTCAATCTGAGCGCGGCGACCGGTGAGCCGACGATCCGCGCGGAGGCGAGGCTGCGCCAGGCGCTGGATTACGCCGTTCGGTGCGGTGCGGTCGTCGTGGCCGCGGCCGGCAATCAAGGGGCGCTCGGCAGCTCGGACATCACCCGCCATCCCGGCGTCATCGCGGTCGTCGGCTACGACCTCGGCGGCCGGCCGATGGATCAGTCGAACTTCGGGCGATCGACGGGCAAGTGGGGCCTGGGCGCACCGGGTGAAGCCATCATCAGCCTGGCGACCCAGGGTCCGCCCGTGGCTCGCGCGGGAACGAGCTTTGCCGCTCCGTTCGTCTCCGGCGCGTTCGGGCTGCTGTGGTCGATGTTCCCGGCCGCCGGCGCCTCACGGCTGCGGCGCGCTCTGTCGGGAGAGCGGCGCCGAGCCTCGGTGATACCGCCGCTCTTGGACGCGCAGGCCGCTCTCGATGACCTGGCGGAGAGCGTTGGCTGAAGGGTCGCGCGCAGGGCCGTCACCCAGGACTTGACTCCGGGCTCGCGGCACGCGTAGGCTCGCCACCATGGATGGGGAACCAGCCCCGACGCCGGACGAGGCCCAGGATGCTGTCGTGAACCCCGCCGAGACGCCCCAAGCGCCTCCGAGCGCTCCGGCGGCCGCCGCGACCGTAGCGCCGCCCGAGACCCTGGCCGAGGTAGCGCCGTCGTTCGTGTACGCGCTTGGACAGATCGAGCCGAGGTTCCCGAGCCTGTCAATCGAGAAGGAATACGCCCAGGTCAGGGCGAGCACGGACTACGCCGGTGCCACCGACCGCGAGGCGCTCATCGGCACGCTCAGCGACCCCGTGAACCGCTACCTCGCACGCAACATGTGCTGGGTTCTCATCATCGAGGGGCTCGAAACCTACATCCTGGTTCCGCGCGATCCGCGCGATCTCGAATCGTTCATCGATGCCTACCGCGCCGAGTATCGTCGCGACGATCTCGACGTCGTCATCGGCGTACGCGGCGGCGTGGCGCCACCGGAGATGTGCAATGGACTCGCTGTTCCGGTTGTCGTGGTGGACCTCCTGTACAGCTTCGACCGCGAGTCGCTCGTTAAAGCGATTCCCAGACCCGAGTCGATCACCGCCAAGAACGACGCGAAGTTTCGCTCGGCGGCCGGCGGCCTGTTCGATGAGCTCACGCAACTCGCCGACAACGCCGGCGACCTCGACGAGCACCGCGCGCTGAACTACCTCACGGTGCGCTACCCACGGATCTACGCCGTGACGACCGAGCAGTTCGACCGCAACTTCGGGTTCACCGGAGTGCAGGTGACGCCCTCGGCGCTCAGCGGCGTGCGCAAGATCGTCGACGTCGTGTTCTCGTACACCCATCGCGAGACCGACGTCGTCGAGAAGCAGTTCGTGCGCGTGGACGTGACCGAGCAGTTCCCGTTCCTCGTGACGAAGATGGGCACCTACTACGACCGGTGACCGAACCGGCCGCCAACACGTCCCCGGGTGGGGAGCGCGAGCCCCGCACCGTACGCCTCCCGCTGTTCGTGTCCGACGAGCCCGTAGGCCTCGGGGATGTTGTCAAGCGCGCGACGGCGTCGATCGGCATCAAGCCTTGCGGCGGGTGCGCGGACCGAGCCGCGCGAATGAATAGCCGCTTCGCCTTCACCGGCAGGCGAAAATGACGCACGCCGGCCCATAGTTGCCGGTCCGGCACCCAGCACCAGAAAGGTTCTCGCCATGCCGCTTCCGAACTTCACCGCCGAAGCCGCATCCCACCCGGCTCGTGGACCCTACCGCGCAACCGAGAGGACGCCGAGAATCGGCCTGCCAGAGCTAGTCACTCCCGCTGCAGGGGGAACCACCCTAGTCACGATCGGCAACAACATCTACCACTGCTGGGACTGCGGCTCGATGGCGGACGGAAGCGTCATGCAGTGCTGCGACCCGACGCCCATCGCGACCGCATCGGGTGGCGTATCCGGCTTCTCGCGAAGCACCGCTTCGCGGTAGGCGACGCTTCGCCCGGTGTGCCGAGGCTGGCGTGGCGGTACACGCGGTCGCAACCGCCACGCTCTCCAAACGAGCACAGGTGGCCGACGGCTTCGTGTAGCACGGCAGTCCCAAGCCCAGCTCCGCCTGCGCAGCGAATCCTCAAGGGCCGCTTTGAGCTCTCCGCCCTTCTCAAGCTGAGCGTCCAGCCCAGGCCGGCATCGACACGATCGCCGATATCGACCGGCGGATCACGGATACCGATCTCGACAGCCTGCCCTTTCGCTCCGTCACCCCACGGTGGACGAACAGCAGTCGTTTCAGGTTGGTCCACGCCAAACGACCGGCTGTCCGGTCGTCCGGGCCGCCTTGCATTGCCGGCTCGCTGGTGCCAGACTCGGCCAGCGGCGGAAATGCCAGTTCACAACCGGGCCCGTGGCTCTTCGTGGGCCCTTCCTGCCAGGACTCGACCCTGTGCGGGACAGGAGGTCGGATGAGACAGGCTCCGGGCTTCACTGCTGAAGAATCGCTGTACAGAAGTCAGCGACAGTACCGAGCACGAGCTGTCGTTGCCGCCGAGGCAGCGGTGGTTCCCGCTCAGCTCTGGTCGGCTACTTTCAGGCGAGGAACTTGGTTTGGGGTGGTGAACGACTGTCCGCCTGGACAGCGGCTCGTACACGTCGGAGACAAGTGGGTTCCAAAGTACTGCAAGACAAAACGGCTCGAGTACGACTTCGGCTTGATGGATTGGATCGAGGTTGAGTCGGAGTATCAGTGCGGGTGGACCCACGCTCCTGCGCACTGGGAGTGTCAGCGTCCAACCCTGAGCACCGTTCCGTGACGAGTCTGCCCGGGTTTGCTGCAGAGGCGGCGGTTCGACCTGTCGGGCGTGATGCTGCGGTGCGACCTGTCGGGGGTGACGCAGCGGCATGGGCATCCTCACGGGAATTTGAGCCCGCGCTCTTGTTCGATCGCGGCCGGCCCCGTGGGCCCTACCACGAGATTCCCGACCTCGATTGTGCGTCTGGCTCGCGCCCGACCCTTGTGACCGAGTGCTTGTCATCGATCCCCGAGTTCGAGTGTCGCTGGCTCAGCTCGGGCGCGTACGATGCTGGATCAAGAAGTGGACCTGTACCTCGTCCCAACAGGTGTGGCAATGTCAGCCCATCCGGCTCCGCCCTGTGGCTTGAACAGGCCGCGGCACACACTTCACGGTCAGTAGTCGCGGCCGCAGGTCAGACCCGTCTGGTCTGTGACGCAGCCGGCTTGGCCGCGGGTGCAGACTGCTCCTTCGAACACGTGGATCCGCTGTCGAGGCCTGTGTAGGTGCAGATATTGCCCTACAACTACCGGGCGCGGTCCAGTCGTCACACGATCGTTCTGATGTTGTTACTCGCGCGTGTTGAGCCGTAACCGGTCGCTCGGCATGGTCGTCGGACATGGCGTGTCAAGGGGATCAGCGACGGGGTGGGAGCCCGGAGCGGGGCCAGGCCTCGTTGCTGGTGCTCGGGGTGATGTTCCTGTTGTTGGTGGGGGCAGTGGTGCTGTTTGCGTTCGGGTCTGCGTTGGGGGCGCGGGGCAAGCATCAGCGCGGGGCGGATCTGGCAGCGGTGTCGGCGGGGCAGGTGATGCGCGAGCTGTATCCGCGCTTGTTCGAGTCGCCGGTGTTGGCGAATGGGCTGCCGAATCCTCGGCATCTGCCGTTGCCGGTGTATCTCGCTTTCGCCCGGCGGGCGGCGGTCAGGGGCGCGCGCCGCAATGGGGTGAAGGTCAGCGTGGCGGATGTGAGTTTTCCGGGCGGCGGGTTCGCGCCGACGCGGGTGGCCGTGCGCGTGCGCGGCGAGGCCCGGGTCAAGACCGCTCTTGACCAGCGCGGGCCCGGCGTAGCGATTCCGGTGCGGGCGCGGGCGGCCGCGGAGATCTCTCCGGATCTGGGCGCCGCGCTGGGGATGCCGGCCTTCGGCTCGGGCGGCGGCTACGACGGCCCGCTGGCTTACCGGATGGGCAAGCCGATGCGGCCCGACGTCGCGCTGGCCTTCGACCGCATGGCCGCCGCCGCCCGCGCGAGGCCGGGCTGTTCCTGTCGATCTCCAGCGCCTTTCGCTCCGACGCCGAGCAGGCCAAGCTGTTTGCCGCAAACCCCAACCCGAAGTGGGTCGCCCCGCCGGGCACCAGCCTGCACCGCTACGCCACCGAGCTCGACCTCGGCCCGCCCGCCGCCTACGCGCTGGCTGCAGGCGAACCACCGCCGCTTCGGCTTCATCTGGCGCTACGCATGGGAGCCCTGGCACTACGGCTACGGAGCCAATCCGCGCGACCGGCAGCATCCTGCTCGCTACGACCAGGGATCGTGGGAGCCGCCCGGCGGCGATCACGGCCGGGTCCACCACCAGCTGCCGAGCTTCGTCCCGCCGCGCTTCCACGACCCGATCGCCAAGGCCGCCCTGCGTTGGAACGTGCCGATGAACGTGCTGGCGGCACAGCTGTACGCGGAGTCGGGCTTCA
Organism: uncultured Thermoleophilaceae bacterium; assembly: GCA_963733655.1. GTDB lineage: Bacteria > Actinomycetota > Thermoleophilia > Solirubrobacterales > Thermoleophilaceae > JACVRW01. The sequence continues at coordinate 273,285 of CAVTEX010000001.1, read as the reverse complement.
ACCCGTTCGCCCGCAGCCCGGCCGGGGCGGAGGGGATAGCCCAGTTCATGCCGGGCACGGCCGACGCCTACGGGCTTCGCAACCCGTTCGATCCGGTGGCCGCGATCGACGCTCAGGCGCATCTGATGAGCGATCTGCTCAAGCAGTTCGGGGGCAAGGTCGCCCTGGCCCTCGCCGGCTACAACGCGGGCGCGGGGGCGGTGCAGAAGCTACGGCGGCGTGCCGCCCTACGCCGAGACGCGCGCCTACGTGGCGAAGATCCTCGGCCTGCTCGGTGGCGCGGGCGACATCTCGATCGCAGACATGTTCGAGGTGAGACTCGTGGAGTGACTCGCCCGGTGACGAGAAACCTCACGGGGGCCGCCTCAGTCCGCGAGCCCCGCCGCCTCCAGGGCCGGCTCGCGCTCGAGGAAGAAGCGCATGCGGCTGACCTTGCTGCCGCGGAACTCGTAGTCCTCGAACAGGTCGAACGTGACCTCGACGTCGCTGGACTGGCCGCGCAGCGTCCAGCGCACGACCGCGAGAACGTGGTCGCCGGCTTCCTGCAGCTCGACGACCTCCTGGCGGCTCTCGGCGAACGCCTCGTGGAACTGGGCCCACGCCCGTGCCAGCCCGTCGTGACCGCGGAACACCGGCTGGCTCAGCGCGGCGAACTGGGGCGCGGGCTCGAACTCCGCGTCCTCGGTGAAGTACTCGGCGAGCGCCCAATCCGACGCCTCGCGGTTGCCGGCATCGATGAGGGTGCGCACCACGTCGAACTGGCTCTGGGACATGGCGGCCTCAGTATGTCGGGACCTCGACTCCACGACGCGGCATAGCATGGCACCTCGGATGAGCGCCAAACCGAAACGCCTCGTGCCGGGCCTTTGGCGCTGGACGGCGCGACATCCCGAGTGGCACCCGGGCGAGTTCGGTGCCGAGGTGGTGAGCTTTGCCGTTCGCGCGGGCGACGACACGCTCCTCATCGATCCGCTGCTGCCCCCGGACCCCGCGCCCGTCCACGAGCTGATCGAGAAGGAGCTCGAGCTCGCGTCTTTCGATCCTCATCACCATTCCGTACCACGCGCGCAGCGCCCAGGAGCTGCGTGACCGTTACCGCAAGGACGCCGACGTCGGTATCTGGGGGCACCCGGCGGTGGCCAAGCGTCTGCGCACGCCGTCGATCCTGCGCCCGCTGGAGCCGGACCGGGAGCTGCCGGCCGGCGTGACCGCTTACTCGATCGGCAAGCCGCGCCGCCACGAGACGCCGCTGCACCTCCCGTCTCACCGCGCGCTGGTGTTCGGCGACGCGGTGGCCGAGACCGGAGGCCGCCTGCGTGTGTGGTCGGACCGGCGCGTGGACGAAAAGACCGAGCGCTTCTACCGCGAGCGCTTCAACCCGACACTCAAGCCGCTGCTCGAGCTCGACTTCGACCGCGTGCTCGTGACTCACGGCCAGCCGGTGATGAAGGACGGCCGCCGCGCGCTGGCCTCTGCGCTGCGCTCGAAGCCCTGGTACCGCGAGTAGGCTGCGGCCTCATGACCACCACCGTTAACGGAATCGACGAGATGAGAGCGCTCGTGGGGCAGACCGTCGGCCCCAGCGACTGGCGCGAGGTGACCCAGGAGCTCATCGAAAAGTTCGCCGAGGTAACCGGCGACCACCAGTGGATCCACGTCGACGTGGAGCGCGCGAAGACCGACAGCCCCTTCGGCAAAACCATCGCCCACGGAAACCTGACCCTCTCGATGATCGATGGCTTCCGCGACCAGCTCTTCAGCGCCACCGGATTCACGATGGGCGTGAACTACGGCTGGAACAAGGTCCGCTTCCCCGCACCGGTGCCGAGCGGCAGCCGCATCCGGGCGTCCCTCGAGACCGTCTCGGTCGACGAGGTCGGCGGCGGCTGGTACCAGCTGGTCCAGAAGTGGACCGTCGAGGTCGAGGGCGCCGAGAAGCCCGTCTGCGTGGCCGAGTCGGTCGTGCGCCTGCTGGCCTGAGCCCTCTGGGCGTGGGCCTATCCTCGAAAGAGGACTTTGGCCACCGCCGAGACGACAGAGGAACGCATCAACGAGCAGCGCCGCGCGCTGCCGGATGGCCCTGGCGTCTACGTCTTCCGCAACGAGAAGGGCAAGGTCCTCTACGTGGGCAAGGCCCGCTCGATCCGCAAGCGGGTGGCCGGCCACTTCTCCAAGCCCGGAGCCCGCGGGGCGAGCGAGATGGTGTCCCTGATCCGCGACATCGAGTTCATCGCCACCGAGACCGAGGCCGAGGCGCTCCTGGCCGAGCAGGAGTTCATCAAGCGCTACCGGCCGGTGTTCAACGTGCGGCTGCGCGACGACAAGTCGTATCCGTACATCGGGATCAGCCTCGATGAGGAGTACCCCCGCATCTACTTCACGCGCGAGCGCCACCGGCGCAACCGCGCCTACTTCGGGCCTTTCTCCAACGCCAAGCGGGTGCGCGAGACGCTCGACCTGCTCGGGAAGGTCTTCCAGTACCGGACCTGCGACGGCCCCGAGCCCGGCCGCGCGAGCGGAAGTCCCTGCCTCGACTACCACCTGAAGCGCTGCCAGGCCCCCTGCGTGGGCTACATCTCGAAGGAGGAGTACCGGGAGAACGTCGACACCATCATCGGCTTCCTGTCCGGGCGCTACCGGCAGATCGAGCGGGCGCTCCAGCAGGGCATGAAGGCCGCGTCCGACGCGCAGGAGTTCGAGCAGGCCGCCCAGTACCGGAACAAGCTCAAGGCGGTGCGCTCGCTGCTCGAGCGCCAGCGCATCTCGAACGAGGCCGTGGGCACGCTCGACGCGATCGCCGTGGCCACCGAGGGGACCGACGCCAACGCGCAGGTGTTCCAGGTGCGCGACGGGGTGCTCGCCGACCGCCAGAGCTTCTATCTCGAGAACGCGGCCGAGCGCGACGAGGGCGAGGTGGCCGAGGAGTTCATCCTCCAGTACTACGCGAGCGCGCTGGCGGTGCCGCCGCAGGTGATCGTCCCGAGCGCCATGCCCGACGAGGTAACGCTCGCGGCGGCTCTCACGGAGCGCCGCGGCGCTCCGGTCGAGGTCCGGCATGCCGAGCGCGGCGACAAGCGGCGCATCTTCGAGCTCGCCGAGCGCAACGCCCGCCTGGCGCTCGACCAGGACCGGCTTCGCTCCGAGCGGCGCCGCACGCACCGCATCGAGGCGCTCGAGGGGCTCCAGCAGGCGCTCGGAATGGAGACGATCCCGATGCGGATCGAGTGCTTCGACATCTCCAACCTGATGGGCTCGCACACGGTGGCCTCGATGGTGGTTTTCGAGGGTGGCGCGCCCAAGAAGTCCGACTATCGCCGCTTCGGCATCCGGGACTCGGTTCAAGATGACTTTGCCGCCATGGCCGAGGTTCTCTCCCGCCGGATGGCCCAGTACGTCGCTCAGCGCGAGCGCAGCCCGCACGATCCGGACTACGACGAGAGCTTCGCGTCGCTCCCCTCGCTGATCGTGATCGACGGCGGCAAGGGCCAGCTCTCAGCTGGGCTGAGGGAGGTCGGCCCGTTCCGCGATCTCGGAGTGACGGTGGTGAGCCTGGCCAAGCGCATCGAGGAGGTGTTCCTGCCGGGTCGCCGGACGCCGCTGCTCTTGTCGCACGAGACGCCGGAGCTGCAGCTCCTGCAGCGGGTGCGCGACGAGGCGCATCGCTTCGCGATCGACTTCCACCGCGGCCGGCGCGATCGCGCGATGACGCGTTCGGTACTGGACGAGCTGCCCGGCGTAGGGCCCGCCCGTAAACGCAGCATCCTGCAGCACTTCGGCTCCCCGGAGCGCTTCCTCAAAGCGAGCCGCGACGAGCTCGAGGCGGTGCCGGGCCTGCCCGGCAAGGTCGCTCGCGACATTCACAACTACGTCAACAAAGTTCGCTGATGCCCGCGTACAAAGGGAGCATCGAAGATTTCGTGGTGATCAGCGGCTTCTCGGGAGCGGGGAAGTCCCAGGCGATGGCCACGTTCGAGGACGCGGGCTACTTCTGCGTGGACAACCTCCCGCCCGAGATGATCCGCTCGCTGGCCGACCTCTTCGGCCTCGAGGGATCGAAGATCGAGCGCGCGGCGGTGGCCTCCGATGTGCGCGGCGGCGACTTCTTCGACGGTCTGGTCCGTGTGCTCGACGACCTCGACGGTCACGGCGTGCCCTACCGGCTGCTCTATCTCGAGGCGAGCGAGGACGTGCTGATCAACCGCTTCAAGGAGACCCGGCGCCGTCATCCCCTCGCCAACGGCGGCTCGGTCGGCGAGGCCATCCTCAGAGAGCAGGAGCTGCTCGAGCCGCTCAGGGAGCGCGCCGACATCTGCATCGACACCAGCGATCTGTCGGCGAGCAGGCTGCGGAAGGTCGTGGCCGACAAGATGCTGCCCGCGGGGCCCGGTGGGCAAGCTCGCCGTGACCTTCATGACCTTCGGGTTCAAGCACGGCAGCCCGCGCGACGCCGACCTCACCCTGGACGTGCGCTTCCTCCCCAACCCGCACTACGAGTCGGAGCTGCGCCAGCTGACGGGGCTTGACGAGGCGGTCGTGGACTACGTCGAGAACTCCGACGGGCTCGGCGAGTTCTACGAGCGCCTGACGCCGCTGCTCGACTACCTGCTGCCGGCGTACGAGCGCGAGGGCAAGTCTCATCTCATGATCGGCGTCGGCTGCACCGGCGGGCGCCATCGCTCGGTCGTGATCGCCGAGCATCTTGCCCGGGTATACGGGGAGCGCGACGACTACATGATCGACGTGGTCCACCGCGACATCGACAAGCCGCCGCGCCGGCCTTAGAGGCGGCCGGTAGATTCAAACCCCCCTACGACGCGAAGGAAGGGAGCACCTGAATGGCCTTGAAGGCCGGCATCAACGGCTTCGGCCGCATCGGGCGCAACGTCTTCCGGGCAGCACACGCCCGCGGAGCCGACATCGACTGGGTCGGCGTCAACGACATCACCGACACCAAGACGCTCGCCCACCTGCTCAAGTACGACTCGATTCTCGGCCCGTTCCAGGGCGAGGTCGACTACACCGACGAAAGCCTGGTCGTGGACGGCGACGAGCTGCGCGTTTTCGCCGAGCGAGATCCCGCGGCCCTTCCGTGGGGTGACGCCGGCGCCGAGGTGGTGATCGAGTCCACGGGGCTGTTCACCAAGCGCCCGGACGCCGCCAAGCACCTCGAGGCCGGGGCGCGCAAGGTGATCATCACGGCGCCCGCCACCGAGCCGGATGTGACCTTGGCACTCGGTGTCAACGACGAGGCGTACGACCCGGAGAGCCACCACGTGATCTCCAACGCCTCCTGCACGACCAACTGTCTCGCGCCCGTGGCCAAGGTGCTCAACGACGCCGTTGGGATCGAGCGCGGGATCATGACGACGATCCACGCCTACACGGCCGACCAGAACCTCCAGGACGCGCCGCACAAGGACCTGCGCCGCGCCCGGGCGGCGGCGGTCAACCTGGTGCCCACCTCGACGGGCGCCGCCAAGGCGGTCGGCCTGGTGCTCCCCGAGCTCAACGGCAAGCTCAACGGCATCGCCATCCGGGCGCCCGTGATCACCGGCTCGGTGGTGGACCTCGTCTGCGAGGTGGCGCGCCCGACGACGAAGGAGGAGATCAACGCGGCCTTCGCCGACAAGGCGGACAGCGGCCGCTTCGAGGGCATCCTCAAATACAACGAGGACCCGATCGTCTCCACCGACATCGTCACGTCGCCCTACTCGTCGGTGTTCGACTCGCCGCTGACGATGGTGATCGACGAGAAGCTCGTGAAGGTCGTGGCCTGGTACGACAACGAGTGGGGCTACTCCAACCGCGTGGTCGATCTGGCCCAGCGGGTCCTGGCGGGATCGCCGGTTGCCTGACGCCGCGACCGCTCTGGGCAAGCGCACGGTCCGCGACCTCGAGGTCGGGGCCGGGGAGGCCGTGCTGGCCCGGGTGGACTTCAATGTGCCGCTCGAGGACGGCCGCGTGACCGACGACTCGCGGATCCGCGCGGCCCTTCCGACGATCGAGCTCGCTGCTGGACCGGAACCTGCGGCTGGTCCTCTGCTCGCATCTCGGCCGGCCCAAGGGACGCGATCCAGAGACCTCGCTGGCGCCGGTGTCGAAGCGGCTCGGCGAGCTGATCGACCCACCGGTGCACCAGGCCCCCGACGTGATCGGCCCCGAGGTGAGGCGCGGCGTGGATCGGCTCGATCCCGGCAGCGTGCTCCTGCTCGAGAACACCCGCTGGGAGCGCGGTGAGACCGAGAACGATCCGGAGCTGGCCCGCGAGCTGGCCGCGCTTGCGGACGCCTACGTCAACGATGCGTTCGGCGCGGCGCACCGCGCTCACGCCTCGACCGAGGGGGTCACGCATTTCCTGCGGCCGGCGGTCGCGGGGCTGCTGCTCGAGCGCGAGGTGGTGACGCTGCGCTCGATCGTCGAGGCGCCCGAGCGGCCGCTCGTGGTGGTGCTGGGCGGCGCCAAGGTCACCGACAAGATCGCGCTGATCGAGCGTTTCCTCGACACCGCCGAGACGCTGCTGATCGGCGGTGCCATGTGCTTCTCGTTCTTCCGCGCGCAGGCCATCCCCACCGGCGATTCGCTGGTGGAGGACAAGGGAGTCGAGCTGGCCCGCCGGGCGCTCGAGAAGGCCGAGAGCTCGGACTGCCGGCTGATGCTGCCGGTGGACCTGGTGATCGGCGATCGCTTCGCCGACGACGCCGAGCGGCGCGAGGTGGACGGGGTGGAGGTGCCCGACGGCTGGATGGGACTCGACGTCGGCCCGCGCACCGCCGAGCGCTTACGCGGAGGAGGTCACGGGCGCCGGCACGGTCTTCTGGAACGGCCCGATGGGCGCTTTCGAGCTCGCCCCGTTCGCGGAGGGCACGCGCGGTGTAGCCGAGGCGGTGGCCGCCGGCCGCCGGGCACCACCGTCGTCGGCGGCGGCGACTCGGGCGCGGCGATGGCGGAGTTCGGGCTCGCCGACCAGGTGGACCACCTCTCGACCGGCGGCGGGGCTTCGCTGGAGCTGCTCGAGGGCAAGCCGCTGCCAGGAGTGGAGGCGCTCGATGACGCCTGAGCACGCACGCCGGCCCTTCATCGCCGGCAACTGGAAGCTGTGGGGCACCCGCGCCCAGGCGGCGGAGTACTGCGACCGCCTGCTCGAGCTGCTGCCCGACGAGTCGCGGCGCGCCGGCGGACGTGGGCCTGTGCGTTCCCTTCACCTCGCTCGACACGGTGGTGGAGAAGGTGCGGGGCAGCGGGGTGCTCGTCTGCGCCCAGACGATGGCCGCTGCGGAGACCGGCGCCTTCACCGGAGAGGTCTCGGCCGCGATGCTGAAGGAGATCGAGGTGGACGGCGTGGTGCTGGGGCACTCGGAGCGGCGCCTGCACGACGGCGAGACCGACCGGGACCTGCAGGAGAAGCTCCCGGCCGCGCTGGAAGCGGGGCTTGCTGCCGATCCTCTGCGTGGGCGAGACCGAGGACGAGCGCGAGGGCGGGGAGACGGAGCGCAAGCTTCGTCACCAGGTTCAGGAGGGGCTGGAGAAGGTGGAGGCCGAACGGCTCGCCGATGTGGTCATCGCCTACGAGCCGATCTGGGCGATCGGCACCGGCAAGGTGGCCACGCCCGACATCGCCCAGGAGGCGATCGCCTTCATCCGCGCGCTCGTGGGCGACCGCTCGCGGGACGCCGCCGAGCGGGTGCGGGTGCTCTACGGCGGCAGCGTCAAGCCGGACAACGCCGTGGAGATCCTGGCGCAGCGCGACGTCGACGGAGCGCTGGTCGGCGGAGCGAGCCTCGATCCCGAGGGCTTCGCGCGGATCGTGGCCTCCGCGGCTCCGCTGCCGGCCGCGCCGTGAGCTTCGAGCGCGCCTGCCTCATCGTCCTCGACGGCTGGGGGCTGGCCGAGCCGGGCCCCGGAAACGCGGTATCGCTCGCCGACACTCCGGTATTCGACGAGCTCTGGGAGCGCCACCCGCACACGACGCTCACCGCCTGGGGGCCGGCCGTCGGGCTGCCGGAGGGACAGATGGGCAACTCCGAGGTGGGCCACCTCAACCTCGGCGCGGGCGCGATCGTCAAGCAGGACCTGCTGCGCATCGACGAGGCCGTGGACGACGGGTCGTTCTTCGAGAACGAGGCGCTGCGCGAGGCCTGCCGCACCGAGCGGGTCCATCTGCTCGGCCTCGTCTCCGAGGGCGGCGTCCACGCGAGCATGGATCACCTGCGCGCGCTGATCGAGCTGGCCGGCGCGAGAACGTGCCGGACCTGGTGCTGCACGCGTTCACCGACGGGCGCGACACGCTGCCGCACTCGGGAGCCGACTACCTGGCCGAGGTGGAGAGCTGGGGCGGCGCACGGGTCGCCACCGTGATCGGTCGCTACTACGCGATGGACCGCGACAAGCGCTGGGACCGCACCGAGATGGCGCTCGCCGCGATCGTGGACGGCGAGGCCGAGTTCTCACGCCGATCAGCGCCGAGGCGGCGGTCCGAGCCGCCTACGAGCGCGGCGAGACCGACGAGTTCATCAAGCCCACCTTGTGGATGGCGAGGGCCGGATCCGCGGCGGCGACAGCGTGATCTTCTTCAACTTCAGGCCCGACCGCGCCCGCCAGCTCGTCCAGGCGCTGGACGAGCGCCTCGACGTCCGCCTCACCACGCTCACCGAGTACCAGGAGGACTGGGCCTACCCGGTGGCCTTCCCGCCCGCGCGGCCCGAGGTGACGCTGGCCTCGGTGCTGGCCGAGCGCGGTGTCATCAGCTCCACGTGGCCGAAACCGAGAAGTACGCGCATGTGACCTACTTCTTGAACGGCGGCGAGGAGAACCCGTACCAGGGTGAGGAGCGTCGCCTGGTCGACTCGCCGCGGGACGTGCCCACCTACGACAAGAAGCCCGAGATGAGCGCCGAGGCGGCCACCGACGCCTTCGTCGAGTCGTGGCGCAACGGCGACTTCGGCTTCGGGATCATCAACTTCGCCAACCCGGACATGGTCGGCCACACCGGGGTGATCCCGGCTGCGGTGAAGGCGATCGAGACCGTCGATTCCTGCCTCGGCCGGGTCGTCGAGGCCGTGGAGCAGAGCGGCGGCGTCTGTGTGATCACCGCCGACCACGGCAACGCCGACCACATGCTCGAGCCCGACGGGAGCCCGAACACGGCTCACTCGATGAACCCGGTTCCGCTCGTGATCACCGCCGACGTGGGCGAGCTCCGCGACGGCGGGATCCTCGCGGACGTGGCGCCGACGATCCTCGCGCTGCTGGGCCAGGAGCAGCCGGAGCAGATGACCGGGAGCCCGCTCAGCGACGTTTCCGCTTGACGTCGGTCCCGCCCATCACCGAGTAGGCACGCACTCGCACCAGGGGCGCGCCGGGGCCCGCCGGCGGTCCTTCCAGCTTCAGGTCGTTGCCTCCCATCAACGCGAAGCCGGTGAGCTCCACGTTGACGTTCTCGGGAACCACGATGTCCGAGCCGCCCATCAGCGACCAGACGCGGATCTCGATCTCCGTGCCGTCGACGACCGCCTCGGTGAGGTCGAGGTCGGCGCCGCCCATCAGGTTGACGACGTTCGATCGCCTCGCGATACGCCAGCGGCCGCGCTGCGTGCCGCCGCCCATGATCCCGATCATCCAGCGGCGGCCTTCGGCCGGCGCTCGCGGACTCGGCTGGCGCCGCGGGCAGGTCGCTGGTCAGAGGCTCGAGGTCAGCCGCGGGTCACCGCGCTGAAGGCGCGGTCCAGCCGCTCGGCGAGCTCGTCGAGGGTCAGCCTGCCCTCGCCGGCGGCGTCGCGAAGCTGCGTGACCGTCGCCTCGCGCTCGCTGTCGGAGGCGCGCACGGCGGGCAGGTGAGGGTCGGGCTCGGACATCACCCAGCCACAGGGTTCCAAACTCGTAGTCTCGGCGCCGTGAGCGAGGCGCCATTCACGATCGAGGCGCGCGACGGGTCGGCCCGCGCGGGTCTGATCCACACGCCGCACGGCGACGTGCGCACGCCGGCCTTCGTGCCGCTCGCCTCGACGGCCACGGTCAAGTCGCTGCACGCATCCGAGGTGGCCGCCCTCGGCTACGACATGGTGCTCGGCAACACGTTCCACCTGTTCATCCAGCCCGAGCCCGAGCTGATCGAGGAGATGGGCGGGCTGCACGAGTTCATGGGCTGGCGGCGCGCGATCATCACCGACTCGGGCGGCTATCAGGTGTTCTCGATGGGCCACGGCTCGGTGGCCGAGGAGATCAAGCGCCGGCGCGACCGGCGCACGTCGATGGTGATCTCGATCGAGGAGGAGGGGGTGCGCTTCCGCTCCTACCTCGACGGCCGGGAGCGCTTCATGGGTCCCGGAGACCTCGATGGAGGTGCAGGCCAAGCTCGGCTCGGACATCGCGCTGGCCTTCGACGAGTGCACGCCCTTCCACGTGGAGCGCGACTACACGGCGCGCTCGATGGAGCGCACGCACCGCTGGCTCGAGCGCTGCATCGCCTGGTGCGGCGACCACGCCCCGCCCGGGCAGCTCCTGTACGGGATCGTCCAGGGCGGGGTCTACGAGGACCTGCGTGCCGAGTCCACCGCCTACGTGGCCGACTCGGGCGTGCCCGGGATCGCCATCGGTGGCTCGCTCGGCCAGGAGAAGGCGCAGATGCGCGAGGTGGTCGGGTGGTCGCTTGCGCGCGCTGCCGGAGGCCCCGCCGCGGCATCTGCTCGGGATCGGGGACGTGGACGACCTCGTTCACGCCGTGGGGGCGGGGGTCGACAGCTTCGACTGCGCCACGCCCACGCGGCTCGGCCGCCACGGCACGGCGCTCGTCCCCGATCCCGAGCGCCGCTGGCGGCTCGACCTGACCAAGTCCGCCCTGCGCACGAGCCGCGAGCCGATCGACGAGCGCTGCCCGTGCCCCGCCTGCCGCGAGCACACGCGCGGCTACCTGCACTACCTGCTGCGCGCGAACGAGCTGACGGGCAAGCGACTGGTGACGCTGCACAATCTCACCTTCATGCAGCGGCTGATGGCGGGCATGCGCGACGCGATTCTCGACGGCCGCGTACAGCCGGCATGCTGCGGGCGGTGCTGGCGGGCCGGGCGCCGTAGTCGTATCATTTGTCGGAATCAGCTTTCGGCAGTTGAAATGATGCACGAGCACTGATGCCGACGACTTTGCCCGCGCCCTGGCCGCACGTCTGGCCGACGACCCGGAGAACCGCTTCCAGGGCATGCCCTCGGACGGCGACTCGCGTGCCGCCTACCCCGCTCTCGGGGAGAGCGGCTGGATCGGGCTCCACTGGCCGGCCGAGCTCGGCGGACACGGGCGCTCGGTCTTCGAGACGGTCGCCGCCGAGGAGCGCTTCGGCTACCACTGGCTGCCGCTGTCGGGCTACCTGCTCTCCGTCAAGACGATCGGCAACGCCCTGATCGGCTGCGCCTCGCGCGGCTCGCAGGAGCGCTTCCTGCCCGAGATCGCCGCCGGCCGGCTCATGTTCTGCCAGGGCTTCTCCGAGCCGGAGGCAGGGTCCGACCTGGCCGCGCTGCGCACGACCGCCACGCGGGAGGGCGACCGCTTCGTGGTGTCCGGCCACAAGATCTGGACGTCGAGCGCGGCGCTCGCGGACTGGATCTACCTCGCCGTGCGCACCGACCCTCACGCGGAGCGCCCACACCGCGGCATCTCGGTGCTGGTGGCCGACATGCGCTCGCCCGGGATCGAGGTACGCGCCATCCCGACGATGGGCGGCGGAGCGCTCTACGAGGTCTTCCTCGACCACGTGGAGGTGCCGGCCGGCCAGCTGGTGGGCGAGCTCAACGGCGGCTGGAGGGTGCTGATGCGCACGCTCGACCACGAGCGGGTGACGAGCGAGAAGGTCGGCGTGGTGCTGCGGGTGCTCGACGACCTCGAGCCGCTGTTGTCCACGCGGAGCGAGCGCCGGGAGCTGCGCGTATTGCGCGGGGAGGCGGAGGCCGCGCGCCTCCACGGTCGCCGTGCGGTCGAGCTGCTCGACGGACGGGCGCCCGGCGGCCGCGGCGGCGGCGATGGCCAAGCTCTCGATCGCGCTGCTGGTGGGCCGCACGGCCGCGCTCGGAACCCGCGTGCTCGGTCCGGCCGGCCTCGTGGAGCATCATCCGCGCGCGGCCGGCAGGGTCGCCTGGCCGCGCTGGGGCGGGCGAGCACGGGCAGCACGGTGGCGGGCGGGGCTGCCGAGATCCAGCGCAGGGTGATCGCCCGAATGGGGTTGGGATGCCCGGCCTGAGCGGCACGCTCGCCGGCCGCGCGGCGCGGTGAAGCGGGCCAGTTCGCCGAGACGGTGGCGGGCGGTGGCGGCCCGGCACCGGAGGCCGGATGACTGGTCACCGGGCGCAGCCGTGTCCGACGCCTCGCCGGAGCTCGACGAGGCTCTGGCCGGCGCGGGCTGGGACGACTTGGCCGAGGACGCCGCGCTGCTGGCCTTCGTCGCGCCCGCGGCCGTGGAGCTGGGCCGCGCCTTCGCATCCCTCGCGCCGGTCGACCGGCTGCTCGGCGGCGCCCTGCGTCACGGCGACGTCGCGCGCTACGCCGTGGCGGGACGGCGCGTCGCGGCTCCTCGCGCAGGGCGGCTCGAGTACGCCGAGCCCGGCCGGGCTGGAAGCGCTGCCCGTACACGGACTCGCTCGGCGTGGCCAGGATCGTGTCGGAGCATCCGGCCGGCGCGCTCGAGGGCGCCGCTGCGGCGGCGCGGATGCGGGCCTGGGTCGCGGCCTCCACCGGGTACCTCGCCGGTGCCTGCGACCAGGCGCTCGCCCTCGCACTCGAGCACACCCGCTCACGCGTCGCCTTCGGCGGGCCGCTGGCGGCGCTGGAGCCTGTGCAGCAGACGCTGGCCGACTCGCGCCACCCTCGTCGACGGCCTGCTGCTGCTCGCCCGTGGCGAGCCGGACGCCGACGCTCTTCTCTACGCCGGTGAGGCCGCGGAGCGGGCGCTGAGCCGGCGCTCTGCAGGTGACCGGCGCGCTCGGGTTCACCCTCGAGTTCCCGCTCGGGCGGGCGCGGCAGAGAGCGCGGGCGTCGAGGGTGTGGGCCGAGGCGGCGCTCGACGCGTGGGAGGGGGACGAGCGGTGAGCGCTCCGCGTGCCGAGCACGACGACCTGCCGCTGGCCGGCCGGCGGGTTCTCGACTACGGCCAGTACGTGGCCGGGCCGTTCGCGACCATGCTGCTCGCAGACCTGGGGGCGGACGTGGTCAAGGTGGAGCCGCCGGCGGGCGATCAATGGCGGCGCTACGACCCGTTCGCCGAGAACGAGAGCCGTTACTTCCATGCGCTCAACCGCGGCAAGCGCTCGGTGGCGCTGGATCTGAAGAGCGAAGCGGGCCGGCGCGCCAGTCACGAGCTGATCGCCGGCGCGGACGGCCTCGTGCACAACTGCCTGCCCGAGCGCGCGCGCCGATTCGGCCTCGATGCCGACAGCGTGAGGGCGACCAATCCGCGCTGTGTGGTCGTTTGCGTCGCCGCCTTTGGCAGCGACGGGCCGGACTCCGGGCGCCCGGCGTACGACCTGATCGCGCAGGCGCTCTCCGGCCTGCTGCTCGCCGATCCCGACGTCGGCGACGCCGCCCCTCGCCGTCTGGGAGGACTGGCGCTCGCCGACTTCACGGCCGGCCTGCTGGCTGCCCTGGCGCTGACGGCAGGCCTGATCGGCCGCGAGCGCGGCCCGGCGCCCGAGGTCGAGGTCTCGCTGCTCGGCGCGGCGCTGGCGCTCCAAGCCCAGCGCTTCGTGCGGATCGAGGGCCGGGATGGTGGACGTCCCCGCACGCCCCGGGCGCTCGAGGACCTCGATCCGTACTACCGCGCCCACGCCTGCTCGGACGGGTTCGTCGCGCTGGCGTGCCTGAACAGCGCCCAGCGCCGCGGTGTCTGTGAGGTCCTCGATCTTGACGACCCCCATGTCGACAACCCTCAGGCCGTGCCGGGCGACGACGCCGAACGCGCGCGCCGGCTGCGCCACAGCGAGGCGGTCGCGCGGGGCCTGGCCGGCATGAGCGTGGCCGAGGCCGAGGCCGCGCTCGGCGCGCGGGGCGTGCCGGTCGGGGAGGTCCGCGGGCTCGAGCAGCTGTTCGACGATCCCCAGGCCGAGGCCAACGGGCTGGTGCAGACCGTGGACCATCCGGGCGTGGGCCCGGTCCGCCTGCTCGGCAGCGTGTTCAAGCTCGACGGGGTGCCCACCACCCGGGGCGTCCCGGCGCCGCGGTTCGACGAGCACCGGCGGGAGCTGCTGACCTGATGCGCGTGGTCAGCGATCCGCCGCGCCCGGTCCGGACCCTCGAGCATGTCTGGATCCCGCTCTCCGACGGCACGCGGCTCGGCGCCCGCATCTGGCTGCCCGAGGACGCCGAGGAGCATCCCGTGCCGGCCGTCCTCGACTACATCCCCTACCGCAAGGGCGACGGCACGGCGCCGCGCGACGCCCCGCGCTTCGCCTACGTCGCCGGGCACGGCTACGCGGGCGTGCGCGTGGACATCCGCGGCAGCGGCGAATCGGACGGGCTGCTGCTCGACGAGTACCTGCCTCGCGAGCAGCAGGACGCGGTCGAGGTCCTGCGCTGGCTGGGCGAGCAGCCGTGGTGCACCGGGGCCTGCGGCATGATCGGGATCTCGTGGGGCGGCTTCAGCGCGCTGCAGGTCGCGGCGCTTCGCCCGCCCGAGCTGAAGGCCATCATCACGCTCTGCTCGACCGACGACCGCTACGCCGACGACGTCCACTACCGCGGCGGCTCCGTGCTGGCCCTCGAGATGCTCTCGTGGGGAGCCTCGATGCTCTCGTTCAACGCGATGGCGCCGGACCCCGAGGTGTACGGAGAGGGCTGGCGCGAGGCCTGGCTCGAGCGCATCGACCGGGTCGAGCCCTACGCGCACGAATGGATGAGCCACCAGCGCCGCGACGCCTACTGGAAGCAGGGCTCGGTCTGCGAGGACCCGTCGGCGATCGAGTGCGCGGTCTACGCCATGGGCGGATGGGCCGACGGCTACTCCGACGCGATCCTGCGGCTCGTGGGCTCGCTCGACGCGCCCTGCCGCGGGCTGATCGGCCCCTGGTCGCACGCGTTTCCCGACGACTCCGAGCCCGGGCCGTCGATCGGCTTCGGGCAGGAGTGCCTGCGCTGGTGGGACCGCTGGCTGAAGGGAGAGGACACCGGAGTCGAGGACGATCCCCTGCTGAGGGTGTGGATGCAGGAGCCGGTGGCGCCCGCCGTTCGTCATCGCGAGCGCCCCGGGCGCTGGGTGGCCGAGGAGGCCTGGCCCTCGCCGCGCATCGAGCACGCGCGAGTTGTGGCTCGGGGACCGCCGGCTGCTGTCGGAGCCCGACGAGCGCGCTCGCAGCCTGAGCATCGCGGGCGACGAGCTGTGCGGCCTCGACAGCGGGGTCTGGTGCGCGGACGGCAATCCCGCCGACGCCGCCCCGGACCAGCGCGCCGACGACGGGCGCTCGCTCTGCTTCGACTCGGAGCCGCTCGATGAGCGCCTCGAGCTGCTCGGCCATGCGCGCGTCCTGCTCGAGCTCGAGAGCGATCGCCCGGTGGCCCAGCTGTGCGCCCGCCTCTGTCACGTGGCGCCCGACGGGGTGTCGGCGCTCATCACACGCGGCGTGCTCAACCTCACCCACTCGCGATTCGCACGAGCACCCGGAGGCGCTCGAGCCGGGCCGCCGCTACACGGTTGCGGTTGACCTCGACGGCATCGCCCAGGCGGTGCCGGCCGGCCATCGCCTGCGCCTGGCGCTGTCGCCGGCCTACTGGCCCTGGCTGTGGCCGGCGCCCGAGCCGGTGACCCTCACGGTGCACAGCCCGGGCAGCCGGCTGCTGCTCCCCGTGCGCCCGCCGCGCGACGAGGACGCAGAGCTGCGGGCCTTCGCGGAGCCCGAGGGCGCCCCCGGCGTCCGCACGGAGACGCTCGATCCCGACCCGGGCGCGCGCACACTGCGGCGCGACTTCACCTCGGGCGAGACCGAGCTGACCTTTCACTGGGACCAGGGCGGGCGTTACCGCCTGCCCGATTCGGGCATCGTGACCGGCTATTGGGCCACCACCGTCTACTCGATCGTTCCCGGCGACCCTCTGTCCGCGCAGGTGCGCTGCCACTGCGCCACGCGAGTTCGGCCGCGAGGAGCTGAGCACCCGAGCCGAGATCGACACCGTGATGTCGGCCGACGCCGAGCGCTTCCGCATCCAGACCGCAGCTGGTGGCCACCGAGAATGGCCGGCAGGTGCGCCGGCGCAGCTGGGACTTCGACACTCCGAGGGATCTCGCGTGAGCGCGCGCGGCTCGGTCGGCACGCTCGCCCGTGGGCTCGACGTGCTCGAGCTGTTCGCCGCCAGGGGTCCCGAGCTGACCCAGAAGGAGATCTCCGACGGGCTGGGTCTGCCGATCGCCACGGTCCACCGCCTCTGCCGGCTGCTCACCGAGCGCGGATACCTGGAGCGCGAGCCGCACGGCCATCGCCTCCGGCTCGGGCTCGCCGTCGCACGCCTGGCGCCGGCGCTGCTTGTCGGGCCTGCGGCTGCCCGACGCGGCCCGCGACGCTCTTCGCGCGCTCGCGGCCGAGACCGGCGAGACGGTCAACCTGGCGGTGCTGCACGAGCGCGAGGTGGTCTACCTGCTCAGCGAGAGCGGCACGAACCTCCTCACGCCGCGCGCCACGATCGGCATGCGGCTTCCGGTGCACTGCACGGCTCTCGGAAAGTGTCTGCTGGCCCAGCTCCCGGACGCTGGCGGCCCGGACCGCTGCGGGACCTGAGCCCTACCGCGCGCTCACCGAGCGGACGCTCGCGCAGCTGGACGGAGCTGCAGCGCCAGCTCGAGGAGATCCGCCGCGGGAAGCCTCGCGTCGTCGCGGGACGAGTTCGAGCGCGGCCTGTCGTCGCGTGGCCGTGCCGGTTCGCTGGGACGAGGGCGAGGGTCCGGCGGCGATCAACGTGTCGCTCCCGAGCGCCGCGGGCGACGGTGGCGGCGCGGCGCGAGCTCGCGCGGCCGCCTGCGAGCGACGGCGGCTGCGATCGAGTCGGTGGGCAGCCTCGGGGCCGGACTGGCGAGCGGCGCCGCGTGAGCGTCAGCGCCGTTCCCTTCTGGCTCGACGAGCCCTATCAGGCCCGCCCGCCGCTCGAAGGGCGCGCTGGAGGCCGGATGTCTGCGTGATCGGCGCGGGCGTGGCGGGGCTGTCGTGCGCGCGGCAGCTCGCCCGGCACGGCCTCGACACGGTGGTGCTCGAGCGCGGCACGGTCGCCGGCGGCGCCAGCGGCCGCAACGGCGGCTTCCTGCTGGCCGGGCCGGCCGCCTTCTACCCGGACGCACGCGAGAAGTACGGCCACGAGCGGGCCCGCACGATCTACGCCCGCACCCTCGAGACCCAGGCGGAGATGTACGCGCTGGCCGAGGATCTGGGGGTGGGCGACGTGGTGCGGCGCGTCGGCCTGCTGCGCGTCAGCGCGTCCGAGGACGAGGCCGAGCACGTGCGCCGCCACGCGGAGACCCTGCGCGAGGACGGCTTCCCCGGCGAGCTGTTCGAGCATCCGGTCGCTTCCCGCCGGCCATCGGCCGCTTTGCCCACAACGGCGTGCTCACCGACCACGACGGCGCCCTGCACCCGGCGCGCTGGATCCGGGCGCTGGCGCGGCGACGCCGAATCCGCCGGCGCGCGCATCCACGAGGACACGCCGGTCGAGCTGCCGGTGCCCGCGCCCTCGGAGGGCGACCTGCGTCACGCAGGCCGGCAGCGTCGCGTGCCCGCCACGTGGTCGTGACCGCCGACGGCCAGCTGCCGGCGATGGTGCCGGAGTTCGAGGGCAAGGTGCGCTCCCGCCGCCTCCACATGGTCGCCACGGCGCCGGTGACCGAGCGCGTGATCGACACGCTGGTCTACTCGCGCTGGGGCTACGAGTACCTCCAGCAGCGTCCCGACGGCCGCGTGCTGGTCGGCGGCTTCGGCGACCTGGACGGTGCGGACTCGTACACCGACAGCGACGCGGGAAGCTCGCTCATCTGGGGCCGCATCGAGGAGTTCCTGCGCGGCGACCTCGGGCTGGAGGCGCCCGCCACCCACCGCTGGGCCGGCGTGGTCGGGCTACACCGACGACCAGCTCCCCTACGTGGGCGAGACCCCGGGCCGCCCGGGCCTCTGGGTGGCCGGCGGCTACTCCGGCCACGGCAACGTGCCGGGCTTCCTGTCGGGCAAGGAGCTGGCCGACAGGATCGCCGGCGTGGCCGCCGAGCCGCCGCTCTTTCCGGCGGATCGCTGACGCGGCGCGCACGACCCGTTACTCCGTGTTCTGCTGGATCAGCTCCCGCAGCTCCTGCAGCTGCTGGTTGAAGTCGTTGGAGTCGGGCGCCTGGACGCCGCTGCCGCCCCGGTGGAGCTCAGCGCGATCACCACGACGGCCACGGCGACCAGCACGGCCAGCAGGGCGAGGAAGACGCCCCAGCGCCGCCGGGCCGCGGCGCGGCGGGCCTCCCTGGATCGCGCTCGGCGCGAGCTGGCGCGCGGGCGGGCCCCGGCGGGGTTCGCGGCGCCAGGGGCGCGGGCTGCGAGCCACGCTGGTGCTCGGCAGACGCGCGCGTGGCTTCCGTGGCGTCCAGCGCACGGGTCGGCGTCGAGGTCCTGATCGCCGATGGCGAGCCGGCGGGTGATCTCGGTGGTCTCGCCCTGCACGCCCGGCCTCGAGCGCCTTGGCCATGTCGAGCGCCGACGGGTAGCGCGCACCCGGGTTGGGATCGAGGGACACGCGCACGGCGAGGTCGAGCGCGTGCGGCACCTCGGGGCGATAGTCGGTGAGCGGCCGCACCGCGATCCTGCTGCTGCTTGAGGGCGAGCTCGGTGAGGGAGGCGTACTCGTGCGGCAGCCGGCCGGCGAGGAACTGGTAGGCGCACACCCCGAGGGAGTAGATGTCCGACGCGGGTCCCGCCTCGTCGCCGCGGGCCTGCTCGGGCGAGAGATAGGCGGCGGTCCCCAGGATCGAGCCCACCTGGGTGATCCGCGTCTGCTCGGCCGCCTTGGCGATGCCGAAGTCGGCCAGCTTGGTGAGGAAGCTCTCCTGGGCCACCAGCAGGTTCCCGGGCTTGACGTCGCGGTGGATGACGCCGGCGCGGTGGGCGTAGTCGAGGCCGTGGCAGGCGTCGCGCACCACCCGCACGGTGTCGTCGATGCCCAGCTCCTTCTGCTCGCGCAGGAGGTTCGCGCAGGACGGGCCCGTCCACGTACTCCATGACGATGTAGTGGCGCTGGCTCTCGGGGTCCTGGCCCGAGTCGAACACCTGGACGATGTTCGGGTGCTGGAGGCGCGCGGCCGACAGCGCCTCGCGGCGGAAGCGGGCGACGAAGGCCTCGTCGTCGGCCAGGTGCTCGGCCAGCAGCTTGACCGCCACCGGCCGCTCGAGCACGGTGTCGTTGGCCTTGAAGACCGTCGACATGCCGCCCGCGCCGAGGCGGCTTTCGATCACGTAGCGGTGGGCGACCTGGCTGGGAGGGCTCATCCGTCGTCGCCTCCCGGCGCGAGGATGCCGCCGCCCTCGCTCGTCGGCGCCGGTCCTCCTCGGAGGGCTCCTCCGGGGGCACCGTCGGCGTGGTCGGCTCCTCCGTCGTGTCCGTCGGCGTGGTCTCGGTCTCGGTGGGGAAGGGCTCGGTCTCGGTGGTGTCGGTCTCGGTGTCCGTCTCGGGCTGGCGGCTCGGCGGGCGTGGTCTGCGTGTCGTGTCTCGCGGCTCGGCTCCTGCGCACTGCTCCTCGCTCAGCGAGAACAGGCGGTCGAAGCCCTCCTGCAGGGCGTCGCGGACGTCGGGGTCGACGCTCGCTGGGAAGGCGTGTCCAGGATCTGTCTCGACCGGCCGGCTTGGCTCGTCGTTCTGGATGTCCGCGCAGGCCCCGACGCCGACCGTCGAAGCGGCGCTCCATCTCGTGCGAGGCGACTCTCGAGCGCCTGGCGCCTGCTGGGCGGGAATCGGCGCGCCCTCCTCGTCCGCGCCGCAGCCCGGCCGCGACCAGGCAGCCGCCGAGCAGAGCGAGCAGGGCTATGTTCTTCACGCGTTTCACTGTCCGCTGTAGAGCCGCTCGGCGAGCATCCGGGGGAGTCCGGCCTTTTCAATCGCGCCGGCGGCCTCGTCGATCGGATACTCGACCCGGCGCCAGCTTGCGGTCCACCCCTCTGTGTCTAGCAGGAGCCACGCGGCCCGGGGGTCACCATCCCGGGGCTGGCCCGACGCTGCCGGGGTTGAGCGAGCCACTCGCCGGTGGCTCGCATCGGCCTCGCTTCCCGCGCGGGCCTGCCCGCCGTCGAGCTCGCCTTCCGGGTCGCGCTGAAACCACAGCGCCACGTGAGAATGGCCCACCACGGCCACGCGGCCGTTCATCGCGTCCATGCACTCCTCCGCCTGCCAGGCCGAGAGCACGTACTCCCAGATCGGGTCGCGCGGGCTGGCGTGGTAGAGGCTGGGCTCGAGCTCGGGGTTCGCGGCGGGCCGGCCGCGCAGGAACTCGAGCGTCTCGTCGGAGATGTTCTCGCGGGTCCAGAGTCGCCGCTGCGGCCGCGCCCGCCGAGAAGTCGGCGATCGGAATCTCCTCGGTGACCACCAGGTCATGGTTGCCCGCGAGGCAGACGTCGCAGTTCTCGCGGGCGAGGGCCACGCACTCGTCCGGCTGGGCGCCGTAGCCCACCAGGTCGCCCAGGCACCACACCTCGTCGACGCCCTCGGCCCGGACATCGGCGAGCACCGCCTCGAAGGCGGGCAGATTGCCGTGCACGTCCGAAAGAAGCGCGATACGCATTTGAGGGCCTTCTACGATGTGGCGGGATGGGGCGTTTGCGGCTGCCGCTGGCGATCCTGGTGACGGTGGCCGCCGCCGGTGCTGCCACGTTCCTGCTTCGCCCGCGCAGCGGGCTGATCGAGCCCGCGCCGGTCGACGTCCAAGCGTACTTCACGGCCTTCCAGCTCGAGCGAGCCGAGGACTTCCGCAGCGTGCAGCGCCTGCTCGGGCTCGGCGGCCTGCTCGTGAGCACCGGCACGCTGGCTCTGCTGGCGTGGCGCCCGCCGCGTGGCGTATTCGAGCGTCTCGGGCGGCGTCCGCTGCTCGGCGCGGCCGCCGCGGGAGCGGGGATCTCGCTGCTCCTTGTGGTGGTCGGCCTGCCGCTGTCCGCCTGGCGCCGCGAGCGCGCGATCGACGTCGGGCTGGCCACGCAGTCGCTGGTCCGACTGGGCGGGGGACCTGCTGCTGTCGTCGGCGATCAACGCCGGCTTCGCGGCGGCCGGAGGCCTGCTCGCGCTCGTGCTGGTGCGCCGCTTCCGGCGCAACTGGTGGGCCCCGGCCGCCGGGCTGGTGGTGGCCTTCGGGGTCTTCACGATCTGGCTCTATCCGGTCGCTGATCGACCCCCTCTTCAACGATTTCGAGAAGCTGCCGCCCGGGCAGGTCCGGCAGGACGTGCTGGAGCTGGCCCGCGAGGCCGGGGTCGACGTGGGGGAGGTCTACCGGGTCGATGCGAGCCGCCGGACCACGGCGGCCAACGCCTACGTCGGCGGGCTGGGGCACAGCAAGCGGGTGGTGCTCTACGACAACCTGCTCAGCGCCTTTCCGCGTGACCAGGTGCGGCTGGTGGTCGCCCACGAGCTGGGCCACCAGAAGAACAACGACCTGCCCAAGGGCCTGCTGTGGCTGGCGCTGGTCGCGCCCGCGGGGACCTTCCTCGCGCAGCGCCTGGCGGAGCGCTTCGGGCGCCGCTACGGGATGGAGGATCCCGAAGTCAAGCCGGGCCCGGTCGTGATCCCGGCCATCGCGCTTGCCGTGACGCTCGTCTCGCTGGGCCTCGGCAGCGCCTCCAACGTCCTGTCGCGCCAGGTGGAGGCTCGCGCCGATGCCTTCGCGCTCGACCTGACCCGCGATCCCGCCTCGTTCGTCCAGTTCGAGCGGCGCATCGCGCTGCGCAACATCAGCGACCCCGACCCGCCGCAGCTGCTGCACGTCCTGTTCGGCACCCATCCGACGATCGAGGAGCGCATCGGCTTCGGCGAAGCCTGGGAACGGCCCGAGTAGGCTGCCGCGCCCGTGACCCGTCGTGACCTGATCGAGCGTGTCGTCCGCGAGCTCGCCTCCTACGAGCGCCCCTCGGCGTCGGAGGGCGAGCGGCGTGCCGCCGAATGGCTGACCCGCGAGCTGCGCGAGGCGGGCTGCCGCGACGTGCGCATCGAGGAGGAGCGGGCCCACGGTGGCTACTGGTGGCCGCTCGGACTGCCCAACGCAGCCGCCGCGCTCGCGGCGCTCGCCGGCGGGCGGCGGGCGGCGGCACTCGTGGGTGCGCGCCGCGGCCGCCGCGGTCTACGACGACGTCGGCGGCGGGCGCCTCTGGTTTCGCCGCCGTGCCCTCCCGCACCGGCCCACCTACAACGTGGTGGCGGAGGCGGGCGACCCCGACGGCGCCCGCACGGTGGTGTTCCTCGCCCATCACGACGCCGCCCACAGCGGGCTCGTCTTCCATCCGGCTCTTCCGCGGGCGGGCATGAACGCCATGCCCGCGCCTGCACGCCCGGGCGAATCAGAGCGTGCCGATCCTCTACGGGACCTTCCTCGGGCCGCTGCTGATCGCCCTCTGGGGGCTGCTGGGCCGGCGCCCGCTGCGGGGTGCCGGGCTCTTCTTCGCGCTGGGGCCACGTGCCGCGATGACCAACATCGGGATGAGCCGGGTGGTGCCGGGGGCCAACGACAACCTCAGCGCGGTGGCCACCGTCGTCGCCCTGGCGCACGCCCTGCGCGAGAACCCGCCCGAGGGCGTGCGGGTCCTGCTCGTCTCGACCGGCTCGGAGGAGTCCTTCATGGAGGGCATGCAGGCCTTCGGCCGGCGCCACTTCGCCGGCCTCGACCGCGACACCACCGAGTTCGTCTGCCTGGAGTGCGTGGGCTCACCGGAGCTGTGCGTGGTGGAGGGGGAGGGGATGCTGAGGATGCGCTGGTACACGGACGCGACGCGCGAGCGCCTCGCCCGCGCCGGACTGGACGCCGGCGTGCGCCTGCGGCGAGGGTTGCGCACGGTCGCCGCCACTGACGGCCTGATCGCGCTGCGCGCCGGCTATCCCACCTGCACGCTGGGCGGGGTGGACGAGACCAAGTTCCCGTCGAACTACCACTGGCCCTCGGACACGCCCGACAACCTCAGCTGGTCCGAGCATCGAGGGGCCGTCGCGGTTTGCGAGGAGTTCGTCCGCGGCCGTGCGCGGCGGACCGGCCGCCTAGCTGGACTCGGCCGCGCCGCCTCCGCCCGGGCCCTCTCCGAACTCGGGCAGGTCGCGGATGCCCTCGCGCGTCTGCCACTTGTCGAAGTTGTCCTGCATGGCGTCGATCAGCTCGCGCATGAAGCGCGGCGACAGGTTCACCCGCGAGACCACGACACCGGGCACCTCGCCCTCGTCGACCTCGTGGTCGACCCTGGCGAAGGTGATGGTGAACTCGTAGTCGGAATGGGAGACGTTGGCGAAGTTGGCGTAGTGGCCCGCCATCGTCTCCGGGTCGGTATGGATGTTGAAGTGGCGCTCGCCGTCGTCAGGCACGCGCGTAGTATCGCACCCGCCCATGCGGATCTCGGTGATCGCCGTCGGCCGCCTGCGGCCGCCCTACCAGGACGACGTCGAGCACTACCGCAAGCTGCTGGCCGGGCTACGCCCGCGTCGAGCTCGTGGAGGTGCGCGAGGACGAGAAGGTGCCGCCGCGCATCCCCGAGCGGGCCTTCACCGTCCTGCTGGCGAGCGACGGGCGCAGCCTTCGACTCGGTGGAGTTCGCGCGCTGGCTCGAGGACCGTCGCCAGGCGGGGCGTGAGCTCTGCTTCGTGATCGGCGGCCCGCGCGGCCTCGACCTCGACGTCGACATGCGGCTCTCGCTCGGGCCGATGACCCTCCCTCACCAGCTCGCCCGCGTGGTGCTTCTCGAGCAGCTCTACCGCGGCCACAAGATCCTCGCCGGTGAGCCCTATCACTATTAATTGGTGGCGCGATGGATCCCGTAGCCGAGCTGTCCAGAGAGGTCGAGCAGACCGCCGCCGAGCTGGCCGGCAGCG
The DNA here is from genome assembly GCA_963733655.1 of uncultured Thermoleophilaceae bacterium. Lineage (GTDB taxonomy): Bacteria > Actinomycetota > Thermoleophilia > Solirubrobacterales > Thermoleophilaceae > JACVRW01. The sequence goes on along the minus strand of CAVTEX010000001.1, from coordinate 249,256 downwards.
GTGACCGAGCGCCGACCCGGCCGAAGCTCGAGCGCCCGAAGCAGGCCGACTTCGGCGACTACTCCAGCAACGCGGCCATGCTGCTCGCGCCGACCCTGGGCGAGCCAGCCACGGGACGATCGCTGCCCGCCTCGGCGACGCGGTCGAGGACCGGCTCGGGCGAGCTCGGTCGAGCGGGTCGAGATCGCGGGACCGGGCTTCCTGAACCTGTTCATGGCCGACGGCTGGTACCTCGACGCGCTCGGCCGTCGATGCTCGATGCCGGCGACCGCTTCGGGCGCGGGGACCAGGGCGAGCGCGTCCAGGTCGAGTTCGTCTCGGCCAATCCCACCGGGCCCGTCACCGTCGCCTCCGCGCGGCACGCCGCCTACGGTGACTCGCTGGCGCGCGATCCTCGAGCTCGCCGGCAACGAGGTCGAGCGCGAGTACTACGTGAACGACGCCGGCAGCCAGGTGCGCAAGTTCGGCGAAGCGATCCGGGCCCGCGCGCGTGGTGAGCAGCCCGGAGGAGTACCGGCGGCGACTACGTGACCGAGCTCGCGGAGCGATCGCCGGGGGCGGCCGACGCCGACCCGGGCGAGCTGGCGCGCCGCGGGATCGAGCTGCTGCTGGAGGGCGTGGAGCGGACGCTCGCGCGCTTTCGCGTGCACATGGACCGCTACTTCCACGAGAGCTCGGTGCACGAGTCGGGCATGCTCGACGAGGTGCTCGGCCGGCTCGACGGGCGTCTACGAGTCGGACGGAGCCGTCTGGCTGCGCACCACCGGCCACGGCGACGACAAGGACCGCGTGCTGCGCCGCTCGAACGGCGAGCTCACCTACTTCGCCACCGACATCGCCTCACCACGCGGACAAGCTGGCGCGAAGCTTCGACCACTGGATCAACGTGCTGGGCTCCGACCACCACGGCTACGTGACGCGCATCAAGGCGGCCTGGCAGCTGCTCGGCGGCGACCCCGATGCCTACGAGGTCGTGATCATGCAGTTCGTGAACCTGCTCGAGGGCGGGCAGCCGGTGCAGATGTCGAAGCGCGCCGGCGCGATCGTCACGCTCGACGACCTTGTCGACGACATCGGTGTGGACGCCGCCCGCTGGTTCCTGCTGTCGCGCAGCCACGACACCCGCATCGATCTCGACCTCGAGCTCGCCCGCCGGGAGTCCCAGGACAATCCGGTCTACTACGTGCAGTACGCCCACGCTCGGATCGCGTCGATCCTGCGCAAGGCGGGTGAGGAGCGCGTGGAGCGGGCGCCGGCCGCGGACCTGCGCGCCAGCTCCGAGAGGTTTCACCCGTCCGCTCGCGCCCTCGTCAAGCGGCTGCTCGAGCTCCCCGAGGCCGTCCGCGACGCGGCCGAGCGGCGCGCGCCCCACCGGATCAGCGCGTACGCCACCGAGACGGCGCAGGAGTTCTCGGCCTTCTACCGCGACGTCAAGGTGGTCGGGGCAGCCGAGGAGGGCGGCGACGAGGACGTGCGACTGGCGCTCTCTGTCGTCACGAAGCGGGTGCTCGCCCGCTCGCTCGACCTGCTGGGGGTCGAGGCGCCGGAATCGATGTAGGCGCCAGGCCCTCAGCTACCCTCCCGCGCCTCATGAGACGCGCCCTCGGCCTCGCCGTGATGTCCTGCCTGCTGGTCGCCGCCCCCGCCGCGGCGGTCGACCGCTACGTGCCGATGAAGGCGCCGCCCGCGCCTGGGCCGGCCAAGTACGACAAGGTGTTCGTGCAGCAGCTCGGGCCTGCGAAGGCGAAGAACGTACTCGTGCTCGTCCCCGGGACCAACGGCGGGGCGGGCGGCATCACCCCCGTGGCTCGCGACATCGTCCGGCGTACGCCGAGCACGCAGGTGTGGATCGTGGACCGTCGCCAGCAGGCCTTCGAGGACACGTCGGTGTTCCGCACCCGTGATCCGCAGCGGGTCCAGGACTACTACCTGGGGTTCAACTACAAGCGGACGGTCGGCAGCGACGTCCGCTACGTCGCGGACTGGGGCCTGAAGGTTCAGCTGGCCGACCTGCGTGCGGTGATCCGCCAAGCAGGGAAGGGCGGCAGGCGGGTCCTGCTCGGGGGTCACTCCGCGGGGGCCTCAACCGCGGTGGCCTACGCGGCCTGGGACTTCGGCGGCCGGCCGGGCTACCGCGACATCGACGGGCTCGTGCTGATCGACGGCGGGCTGCGCGGCAGCTTCGACTCGGCCGATCTCGCCGACGCCAAGAACGACGCTGGCGGACATCCGCCAGGGCAACGTATTCCTCGATCTGCTCGGCCTGGGCCTGCCCGAGATCAACGGCATCTTCGCCCAGGTCGGCGCCCTCTGGGCGTACGAGCGCCCGGACGCGCCGTCCACGCTCCAGGCGTTCCCGCTGCTTCCGGCGTTCCTCAAGCCGAGCCGTGCCGGTCACGAACGAGGCGCTCTACGGGTACGCCTTCGACGAAACGACGTCGCCGCGCTTCCTCAGCCTCATCCACATCCGCGCCGGCGGGCTGGCTGCGAGCGGCGACCCGCGCGGCTGGGAGGACGGCGAGCTCACCCCGATCCGGCGCCACGCCAAGGCCTACGCGGCCGACGAGCCCAACGCGACCGAGTGGTACTACCCGCGCCGCCTGGGGCTCGACATCGACGCCGCCAGCGCGCTGCGCCAGACGCCGGCCGCGCGCTACCTCGGCCTGCGGATCCTGCACGCCAAGAAGATCGACGTCCCGCTCTACGCCTACAGCACCGCCCTGACCGACGGCGCCGTGGCCAGGGGCGCGCGCAGCCTGGCCAGGCTCTCGCCGGATCGAGCGGCGCCAGCGTGGTCGACGACCGGAACGCCAGCCATCTCGATCCGCTCTCGGGCGCGCCGCGACCGGAACCGCTTCCTGAAGACCGTCGTGCCGTTCCTCAAGCGCAACACGCGCTGACGACCGGGCCGGTCGATGCCCGAGCCGCGCGCCCAGGTCGTTCGGGCCCGGATCGCGGTCACGGCGATCTTCGCGCTCAACGGCGTGCTGTTCGCGTCGGTGTTCTCCCGGATGCCCGACGATCCAGGAGCGGGTGGACATCAGCGCAGGGGTCCTCGGGCTGGCGCTGACCTTCACGATGCTGGGCCTGATCGCCAGCCAGGCGGCCGCCGGTGCCCTGGTGGCGCGCTTCGGCAGTCGCCGCGTCGTGACCGTCGGCCTGCTCGGCTGGTCGCTCGCCCTTGTGCCGGTCGCCCTTGCGGAGTCGTTCGTGGCGCTGGCGCTGGGGTTGGCGCTGGTCGGGCTCGCCAACGGCCTGCTCGACGTGTCGATGAACGTGCACGGGCTGACCGTCGAACGGGAGCTTCGGCGACCGATGTTCACAGGCCTGCACGCAGCCTTCTCATTCGGCGGCCTGGGTGGCGCGGCCATCGGCGCCCTCATGGCCGGCCTGGGCGTGGGGGTGACTCCGCACCTGCTGGCGGCCGCGGTCCTGACCGTGGCGGTCGGGCTGGCCACCAGACCCCTGCTGCTCCCCGCCGGCGCCGACGCCGCGCCCGAGGGTCCGCTGCTCGCCGTTCCCACACGCGGGCTGCTGGCCGTGGGGGCGTTGGCGTTCTGCACGCTGCTGGCCGAGGGGGCCGTCAACGACTGGGCGGCGGTCTACCTGGACGACGAGCTCGGCACGACCGACGCGGTGGCCGCCACCGGACTCGCCGTCTACTCGCTGACGATGGGGATCGGCCGCCTTGCGGGGGACAGGTTGGCCGCGCGGTTCGGGCCCGTGCGCCTGGCCCGGGCGGGCGGGGCCGTGGCCGCGCTCGGCATGACCCTGACGCTCGTCTCCGGCCTGGCGCCGCTGGCCCTGGCCGGTTTCGCGGTGGCCGGGCTCGGCCTGTCCACGCTCTTCCCGATGGCTCTACGCGCGGCGGGGCAGCACGGGGAGAGCGTCGGCCCGTCCGTGGCAGCCGTGGCGGGCTGCGGCTACCTGGGGCTGCTCACCGGTCCGCCCATGGTGGGTGGGCTGAGCGAGCTGACCGGGAGCCTGCGCACGGCGCTCGTGCTCGTGGTGGTGCTCTGCCTGGTGGCGGTGGCGCTGGCGGGCAGTGTGCGCGAGCCCACTAGATCTCGCTGAAGAAGTTGATGCCGAGGTCGTCCATCAGGGCCAGGGCCTCGGCGTTCAGGCGCGTGAGCTCGTTCGTGTAGAGCAGCACGCCCATCAGGATCAGGACCGAGCCGGACACCAGGGTGATGGCCGTGTAGTGGTTGCGGAAGAAGCGAAACACGCCGGCGAACGTGGTGAAGGCGAGCGCGCTGAGAATGAACGGCACGGCCAGGCCGAAGGAGTAGAACGCAAGCAGCACGCCGCCCTCGCCGACGGTGCCTTCGGTCGACGCCGCGGTGAGGATCGCTCCGAGCGTCGGCCCGGTGCAGGGCAGCCATGCCACCGCGAAGGCGAGCCCGGCGATGATCGGCCCACCGGTGTGAGCCCGGCGCATCAGCTGCTCGGGGCGCCACTCGCGATTCAGCTTTGGGAGGAACAGCGTGGCGATGAAGAGCACGCCGAGCAGCGCGATGATGATGCCGGAGATCTCCCGCAACAGCGCCCGGTTGTCCTGGAGCGTCTGGCCCAGCCCGGTGGCGGTCATCCCGAGCGCGACGAACATCGCGGTGAAGGCCAGGCAGAACAGCAGCGCCGGCCCGAGCACGCGGCTGCGGCCCTGCCCCTCCTGGATGTCCGCGAAGGAGACCCCGGAGATCGTGGACAGGTAGCCCGGCACCAGCGGCAGCACGCAGGGCGACACGAACGAGATGAAGCCCACCGCGAATGCGGCCACGACCGTGGTGTCGACGGTGTCCTGGGCGATCACAGGTCGTAGCGCTCCATGTCGGCCTCGAGGCGCGGGTCGTCGCCGCCCGCTCCGGCCGGGGCGTCGCGCCCGGACCGCCCGCGCCCGCCGCCCGAGCGCCAGCGCAGCAGCGCGATAGGCGATTCCGCCTCCGGCCGCGAGCAGGCCCAGGGCCGGGACGAGGTACACGAGGAGGTCACCGAAGTCGCCGTCGCCGTCGTCCCCGGGCAGGGCCAGCACGTCATCGCCGAACTCGGCCACCAGGGCAGTCTTGATCTCGTCCTTCGAACGGCAGTCGTCGATCAGGCGTTGGATGTACTCGCGCTCCTGCTGGGCCTGGGGCGCCTCCGTGGCCAGGCCCAGCGGCGTGCCGCAGACCGGGCACATCACCTCGTTCTCGATGTCGCCGAGCGTGGTCTGTGGGCACTCCTGCGCCAGCGCCGTGCCGGGCACGGCCAGGAGGGCGATGGCGATGAGCGCGATCCGGATCATGACGCGTTAGCCGGAGCTCGGCCGCAAGAGCGGAGCGACCTTCGCGGTCATGAACTCCTCGTCCACGGGCCCGCGGCGGACGGCGACGATGCGGCCCTGCCGGTCGATCACGAACGTCTCGGGGTATGCCACCACACCGAAGCTCTCGAGCGTCTCGCCGTCCCGGTCCTTGAGCATCGGGTAGCTGAGCCCGTACTTGCGGATGAAGTCGTTGGCATCTTCGGTCACGTCGAGCACGTCCACGCCGAGGACCGTGCCGCCGCGCTCGCTCATGCGGCGGTGCCACCTGTTGAGCAGCGGCGACTCCTCTCGGCACGGCTCGCACCACGATGCCCAGAAGTTGAGCACCACGACCTCCCCCCGGTAATCGGCAAGCGAGCCGCTCCCGTCCCCGTCGAGCGCGGGCAGCTCGAGAGCAGGCGCCGGCTCGGCCTCGCCGCGGGAGAGGGACTCCTCCACCTGGCGGTCGGGCTCGTTCTGAGCAAGCCCGTAGGCCAGCAGCGCGATCAGGGCGACGACGCTGCAGAGCACGGCGATTGGCACGGGGGAGAGAAGCCTCTTCATTCCCCTTATCACGATAGGGGGGCCCCGATCGGGCGCCGGGATTCGCGCGTCTCCTTGGCGCCGGCGCGTCCGTGTTCACGCGCTCGTAAACTGGCGCCCGATGCGTGGAAGAGGGTGTCTGGTCGTCCTCGTCGCGGCCGGCGCCGCGCTTCTCTTTGCTGCCCCCGCGCAGGCCGACGTCACGCCCAGGGCCTTCGGCGACTGCAAGCGCGCGGCGGCCAAGCGCGCCATCCTCGCCTCGGACCTGCCCGAGCTCTCGCGCGAGGCCCTCGGCCCCGACATCGAGCCTTTCTTCCGGCCCTACTTCAGCGCCTGCCGCGACCTCAACGGCGACAACCGGCGGGACCTCGTGGTGATCATCGGGATCAAGTTCGGGACGGTCAGCTCGTACGAGCCCTGGGCCATCCTCGAGGTGCCGCGCGGGCGCACGACGCCGAAGACCGCCTTTCTCCAGGCAAAGACGAGCTACCTCGACCTGCTCCTCCGCCGCGGCTATGTGATCGAGCGCCAGAAGACCCTGCGGCCCACCGATCCCAACTGCTGTCCCAGCGGCCCAGCGCAGATCCGTTTCGTCCGCTGGACGGGAACGCGCTTCGAGTACAGCTCACGCCGCGGAGAAGACGAGGACGTGCCCGCGGGCCCGCCCGACGGCTACGGCCCTCCGCCCCCGAGCGGCGAGCCTGGCTGCGAGGCAACGGTGCGGGCGGGAGAGCTCGAGCTGCGGGCCACCTGCTTTCGCAGGCAGGAGGACGGGACCTACAAGGCCACCGGGAGGCTGAGGCTCAACGGGATTGACGTGGTGCCTGCACAGGGCGATGCGGAGGTGGTGTTCGACCCCAAGTCGCTCGAGCTGCGAGTTAGCGGCACCGTGGCCCTCCAAGCCGGGCCGGTGGTGCTCTATGAGGGCGGCTTCAGCCGCACCCTCGGAGCCTCGTTCACCCTGCGCCTGCCGAAGGCCGCCGCGGTGAAGGGCTTCCCGCTCACGGGAGAGGCCAAGGTGACCCTCCGCGGGAACGGGGCCGAGATAGCGGCCAACGCGAGCATCACGGCGCTCGGCGGGGTGAGCGGGGCGGTCACGCTGAGCGCAACCACAGACGGCGGCCTGCGCCTGGACGCGATCAGCATGAAGATCGGTCAGGCCCGCGTTGGGGCCATACCGATCCGCGACGTCTCGCTCGGCTACACCCGAACCCCTGAGGGAGACCGCTGGGAGGGTGGAGCGACGCTCGAGCTTCCCGGCCCCAAGATCGCCTCGCTGAGCGGCTTCGCCGCCTTCCTGAACGGACGCTTTGCCGAGGGACGAGGCGAGCTCACCGGCAGCGTCGCGGTCTTCCCCGGGATCTTCATCACCAAGGTCCGGGCGGGCCTGGTGCTCGAGCCCCAGTTCGGCTTCAGCGGCGGCATGGCCCTGAGCGCCGGCCCGAGGATCCTCGGGCTCACGGCTGCCAGCGTCGACGGCACCTTCACCTACCAATCCGGCACGCCGGCCCTCTTTCAGCTCAGCGGCGACATCACGCTCGTGAAGGTCAAACTGGCCGGCGGTGAGCTGGCCTACCGCACCAACGGGCAGATCACCATGCGCGGCAACCTCGACCTCACGATCGGGCCCGCGGGCTTCACGGGCGACCTATCCGGGTTCGTGGACGGCTTGCGCGCGTTCTCCGCGGAGGGCAAGGGGCAGGTTGGGGTCAAGGGCGTGGGGCTCGGCGGGGAGGGACTCGTGTCGAGCGTGGGCGCCGCGGCCTGCGGCGACGGTCCGTTCGGCCTGAGCGCCGGGTTCGGCACGCGCTGGGACGAGTTCCCCAAGCCCAAGATCATGGCCGGCTCGTGCGGCATCGGGGAGTGGCGAGTCGCGCCGCCGGCGGCCAGCCAGGCGGGGTCGCGCAGCTTCTTGGTGCGGCGCGGCACGCGCCAGCTGACGGTGTCGGCCGTGGGCAGCGTTGCCGCGCCGGCGGTCACCCTGCGCGGCCCAGGCGGCGTCACGCTCAGCGCGCCGCCGACTGGAGCCGTGCTCGAGGGCGGCCGCCTGGCGTTCCGCTATGACGGCGACGCGACCGCCTACCTCGCCGTCGCCCGGCCGCGCGCGGGGCGCTGGACGCTCAGCGCCGATCCGGGTTCCGCGCCGGTGGCGCGCTTCCGGCGCGCGGGCGATCTCGACCCGGTACGCGTGCGCGCCCGTGTCAGCGGCCGCGGCGGCGTGCGGCGCCTGCGCTGGCGCGTCAGCCGGCGGTCCGGAGTGCGGGTCGTCTTCCTGGAACGCAGCGGCGCCGGCCTGCTCCGCATCGCCGTGTCCCGCGGCGGGCGAGGCTCCGCACGCTTCCGGGCGGCGGTGGCACCCGGCCTGCGACGCCGCGTGGTGGCCCTGGTGGCGCGGGCCGGTCTGCCGGAGAGCAGGCAGACGGTGGCCCGCTTCCGCGCCCGCACGCCCGAACCCGGTCGCCCTGCGCGGGTGACGATCCGCCGGCGTGGCGACGGTGTGGTGATCAGGTGGACGCGCGCCCGGCGGTCCACGGGCCATCTCGTCCGCGTGAGAGTCTCCGATGGCCGCACGCTGCTCTTCCAGCCCCGCCGAAGCCGCCGCATCAGGGTCGGTGAAGTGGCCCGCCGCGACCGGGCGACCGTGAGCGTGAGAGGGCTTGACAGCGTGGGCCGAACGGGCCCGGCGGCCCGCTCACGGCTGCGCCGCTGAACCCCTAGAATCGCGCTTCTCCACGCGGACGTAGCTCAGTTGGTAGAGCGTTGGCTTCCCAAGCCAAAGGTCGCGGGTTCGAGACCCGTCGTCCGCTTTCGCTGTGGGTGCGGGATTGCGGCCAATACCGCTGGCTCGTGAGTTGTCGGCCGTGGCCCACTCGCGTCCGCAGCTGTCGGCGTTCGGGTGTTTAACCCGATGAACACTCTCTGTGACAGCGACCGCAAGCGCGACCGGCGGCGCTAGGCTGCAGGAGCCCCGCGGCCGCCCCGGTGGTGCTCGCAGGCCCAGCCGCTAGGACGGGTAAGGCGGCGCCAGGTGGAGTTCGCCCCCCCGACGACTGCTTTTCGTCCAACTCGATAGCGGGGTCGGTCGAACCGCCGCTATCGCATCTGCCTCGACGCGATAGCCATGGCCGCACCCGGTCAGACCGCTGCTCGTCGCGCTAAGCGGCACTCTGATCGAGCTGCCAGCGAGTGGGCGGCCGCCGGTCATACCCGGGGCACTACTTGGATACTCTGCCGGCGGCGAAGAGCCAAACAGGAACCCGAGGACGGAGAGAGGATGTCCGCGCAAATCGACCCTTCACACATCTTGCAGGTGGGTATGGGGTTCTGGGGCTCGAAGACTCTCCTGTCGGCTGTCGAGCTCGAGCTTTTCACCAGGCTGGGAAGCGAATCGATGACGGGTCCGGAAATCGCCGGGGCGCTCGGTTTGGATGCTCGTGCGATCCCAGACTTCCCCGATGCGCTTGTCGCCCTTGAGCTGCTCGATCGCGAGGGTGAAGGGAGCGATGCGCTCTACCGCAATACCGAGGCGGGCGCCGCGTTTCTGGACAAGGCGAGCCCGGCCTACGTCGGCGGGATCCTCGAGATGGCCAACGCGCGGCTGTACGGATTCTGGGTGATCTCACCGAGGCCTTGCAAACCGGAAAGCCCCAGAACGAGATCAAGCACACGGGCAAGCCGGTGTTCGAGGAGCTCTACAGCGAAGAGGCCAGGCTCGAGCAGTTCATGAACGCGATGGCGGGGATCTCCGCGGGCCCCTTCATGGCGCTGGCGGAGAAGTTCGACTTCTCGAAGTACGAGACCCTGTGCGACGTGGGCGGCGCCACCGGTCAGCTCTCGATCATCGTCGCCAATCGCCACCCCCACATGACCTGCACCAGCTTCGACCTGCCGGTTGTCGAGCCGATCGCGGCGCGAACAATCGACGCCGCCGGGCTAAGCGAACGCGTCAAAGCGGTAGGTGGTGACTTCTTTGCCGACCCCCTACCCAAAGCGGACATCATCACGATGGGGCTGATCCTCCACGACTGGAACCTCGAGAACAAGAAGCATCTCGTCAAAGCCGCCTACGACGCGCTGCCGGAGGGTGGCGCTTTCATCGCAATCGAGAACATCATTGATGACGCCCGCCGCGAAAACGCGTTCGGGCTGCTGATGTCGCTCAACATGCTGATCGAGTTCGGCGACGCGTTTGACTTCACGGGCAGCGACTTTGCCGGCTGGTGCAAAGAGGCCGGGTTCAAAGAGATAGACGTCGTCCCACTCGCCGGTCCCACGAGCGCCGCGATCGCGTACAAGTAGCGCGTCATCACGTTCCGGTTGCTGTCGCTTTCGCCTGGTAGGAGCAAAGAGTCAGAGGCGCCGGCTCGCTGGAAACTTGACGAAGTAATGCCGGCACCCGGCGCTGGTTGGTGAGTCGGCGCTGGTGGTCTGCCTTGACATCGGTCGTGGTTGTCACGCTGCCTCCGGCTCGTTTACGACGTTGAGCTGCTCGCCCAGGGGCGTGAGCGTGAAGACCCGTCTGGCTGTGCCGCGCGGTCGTACCACCACGACCTCGAAGGCCTCCACCCGCCCCCGCGCGTCGGCCCGCAGGACCGTCCGCAGGCCCGCCAGGTCGAGGAAGCTGACAGCCCTCAGATCGAAGACAACACGCGTCAGTACGGGTGCCCGCGAGAGGCGGTTGAGAGCCTTCTCGACCAGCGCGACACCCGCCAGGTCGAACTCCCCTGTCAGACGCACGTGCAAGGTAGCGTCCGACTCCTCGACGGCCACCAGTAACGGGCTCGGGAAGGGCACGCCGGCTCGACTCTCGCGCCGACTCGCTCTCGCTTACACCCCGTCGGCAGGTTCGAGGATGAAGACCTCGACGGCCAGGTCGGGGTCGATGTGGTTCTGGCTCATGAACGCGATCACCGTCCGACCGAGCTGACGCTCGACGATCGCGATGAGGTCGTCGCGCATTGTGAGCTGGTAGTCGTGGCGCAGTTGGAGAACGCGTCCCGAGAGGCCGTTGTCGACAAGCTTGCGTTCGCCCTTCGTGAGCGTGTCGGCCAGCAGGACGGTCACCAAGTCCTCGTTGATCGAGGTCTTTGCCTTCGTCGGCCCCCGACCGGTGTACTCGTGGAGGACCTGAACGACTGCGGTAGAGATCATCGGGCTGGACCCGAGGTCTTCTTGCTGAACGTCGATGGGACACCTTCGATCAGCGCGTCCTCGGCGGGGGTATGCACCACAAGCGGGAGAGGAAACGCGGGAGCCCCAAGAGCAGCGTTGTACGCCGAGCCTACTCCTCTTAGGCCGGCGCGGACGCGAAACGCCCGCACTTTCCGGCCGGGCTGTTCGCAGGAGTTGGTTGACAACGCGCGACCGCGTGATACTGGCGGCTCTCGACGGGACCAGCGCTGACGTGTCACGGCAGCGACGGGACTGCAAAGGGGGGCCGCGAATGAGCGGGACCCAACACCAGACGGGTTTGGCCATGTACCGGGACTCCGTTACGGAGCGGCTCAGGGCGGGCGTGGCTTTCGGCGACATCGAGGACTCCATCGATGCGGTCGAGGACCTGACGATGGACGAGAAGGCAGCATTGTGGCTGTTCGCCTTCTCGCTGCGCGATCCATCTGAGCAGCAATTGGAGGCGCGGACCCACTTGGCAGCGCTCCAGTAGTCGCCCGGCGATTACCAACGCGATTTCCATGCGGGAGCATGGGAGACGCCAACGCATGAACACGCCATCATCGCCACCTGGAGCGGAGCGGACTGGCGGATCATTGGTCCAGATCGGCGCTCTCGTTCCGCTAACTCGGCCTGGCTGGGTCGAGGCAGGAAAACATTTGCTCGCTGGACTCGAGCTGGCCGTTCGCGAAGTCAATGACGCCGGCGGGATCGTCGGAAGACCACTCGAGCTGGTGGTCCGAGACACCGCGGCCGATCCACAGAGGGCCGCGGCGGCCGTAGATGAATTGGCTCGCCTGGGGGTGGCTGCCTTGGCGGGGGAGTATCACAGCGTCGTCGCTCGCGCCGCGGCCGCCAGGGCCGACGCCCTCGGCCTCCCGTTCCTCTGCTCGTCCGCGGTTCTCGACGCACTCACCGAACAGCCAACAGAGTGGGTCGCGCGCCTGTCCCCGGCGCAGTCCCACGGCTGGCAGATCTACGCAGACTTCCTCCTCAGCGCGGGCCACAGTCGAATCGCCGTAGCAGCCGAATCGGGTGTCTACTGGGCATCTGGGGCCCGCATCCTGCGGGACTACCTCGCTCCACGCGGCGGCACGGTCATCGAACTCGACATGCGCGCGCTCGCCCCCACGGCCATGTGCAACGAACTCGTCGACACTCGCGCGACAGCCCTCCTTCTTCTCGTCGGCCACCCGGAGCCGGCAGTGTCGATCGTCAAGTCTGTCCGCCGCGACCAGCGCCTCGCCGAGATCATGATTGGTGCTCCGGCCGGGCAACCGGAGTTCGCCCAATGGGCGACGTTGCTGGGCGACGAGAGCGCCGCGATCCCGTTCCTGCGCTACCTGCCCGAGCGACTCAGCCCACTCGGTGCACGAGTCGAGACGGCCCTCCGCGAGCGGCTGGCCGAAGCGCCCTCCTTCGTCGCCTTCGAGGGCTACGACACGGTCGCGGTCCTCGCCGATGTGCTGCGTTCTCACGGCGTGGATCGGGCGCGCACTGCTGAATCCTGGCCGTGCGTTGCAGTCGAAGGCACCCGCGGGCAGATCGAGTTCTCGCGCACGCCAGGCATCAGCGTTTGGCAATGGGCCGGCCCGCCAATCCAAGTCGTTGATCGAGATCCGGCGGAACCCGACCGCTTTCGGATCCTTCACGCCAGCTGAGACCGGCGAGCACGGCGCTCCCGCGTCGTTCCTCCGGAGCGCACATGCTCTAGAAGTGTCGACTGAGTTCGTTAAACGTCCGAAGGTGCAGGACGCAGTCACGACTCCACGACCTTCAGGCCGATCACGCCGGCGACGATCAGCGCGAAGAGCCCGAGCCGCTCGAGCGAGGAGCTCTCGCCGTGGGCGAGAACGCCCGCCGCGGCAACGCAGGGTTCGCAGCGCGAGCGTGTCGCTTCCGCTGCCACTCGAGCGTGGCCGGCCGGCCGAGAGAGGCTGTCGCGGCCGCTCCACGGTGGCCGCCCAAACGGCCGATTCGGCCACCTTAAGGCCCGCGACAACACCCACACCTACGGCTCGCGCGCACGGGGGGCAGCCCGACATCGAACGGGAACGGATGTGCGCGGGGTTTGTAAACGTACTATTCGTTTATATTGCGGGCATGCCAACCAACAATCACCTACTGGCGGGCCAGGTCGCCCTTGTTGCCGGCGCCACGCGCGGCTGCGGCCGCGCGATCGCTGTCGAGCTCGGCGCGCTCGGCGCCACCGTCTACGGCAGTGGCCGCTCCACGCGGGCCGGGCGCTCACCGATGGACCGCCCGGAGACAATTGAGGACACGGCCGAGCTCGTCACGGCCGCCGGCGGCGAAGGCGTCGCCGTTCGCTGCGACCACGCCGACGCGGACGACGTCCGCGCGTTGGTGGAACGCATCCGCAGCGACAACGCGCGGCTCGACATCCTCGTCAACGACGTCTGGGGAGGGGATCCGTTCGTCCAGTGGGGCGACTCGTTGTGGGAACACTCGCTCGACGCGACCCTCGGCGTCCTGCGCAACGGCATCGAGACGCACCTGATCACGAGCCACTTCGCGATCCCGCTCATGCTGGAAGGTACGGGTGGCCTCGTGGTCGAGGTGGGCGACGGCAAGCGCGACGTGCCGTATCGCACGAACATGGCCTACGACCTCGTCAAGACGGCAGTCGTCCGGATGGGCGAGGCGCTCGCGCACGAGCTCCAGCCGCACGGCATCACGGCCTTGACCGTCACGCCCGGATGGCTGCGGTCGGAATCGATGCTCGACTACTTCAACATCACGGAGGAGACGTGGCGCAAGGTGGCCGAGCGAGTCCCCTACTTCGGCCACTCCGAGACGCCGCGTCTGCTCGGTCGCGGGATCGCCGCGCTGGCGGCCGACCCGGACCGGGATCGCTTCGCCGGCCAGTGCCTCGGCTCGTGGGACCTCATGCGCGTCTATGACCTCGTGGACGCCGACGGCACCCGACCGGATTGGGGCGCCGTCGACCTCGAGGCCCGTCGAGAGACCCTGACCAACGGGATGCCCGACCCCGCGTGATGCCGCGCCCCCGGACCATCAGCGACGAGGCGATCCTCGACGCCGTCCTCGCCCTTGCCCACCGCGTCGGTCCGGCCCGCGTGACGTTCGCAGCGGCGGCCGCCGAGGCCGGCCTGTCGGCCGCCACGCTCGTACAGCGCTTCGGCACCAAACGCGAGCTCCTGCTGGCGGCCGACAAACGAGGGATCGATCTCTGGGTCGGCGCCCTGGACCGCTCGACCGCCGCCTCGCCGCTCGCGCGTGTCGTCGAGGGGCTCGTGCTCGCCGTCGACCCGGATGCCACTCCCGAGCAGATGGCCAACTCAGTCGCGATGCTCCAACTCGACCTCGCCGACCCCGACTTCCACGCCGAGACGCTCCGCGGAGCGCGAGCCGTCCGCGCCCGCATCGAGCGCGACCTGAGCGCCGCGCTCGCAGCGGGCGAGCTGCGCGCCGGCACCGACGTCGAAACGCTCGCAAAGCTCGTCGAAACCACCTACCACGGCGCGATGATCGGGTGGGCGATCCATCGCGAGAGCACCCTCGCCGACTGGATGCGCGAGCAGGTCGAGGCCGTACTCGCCCCGCACCGAACCGCGAGCTAGCGGCGGACCGACGGCTCAAGGCCGCCGGAACACCCGGCCGCGGCGCGGCGCTCGCGACCGGTACGGCACCGGCCGGCCCGAGAGGGTTGGCGCTGGCCGCGGGCGGCGGCCGGCCACCGGGAAAGCGCCTAGTCTTCGGCGCCGTGAACCTCGAGACGCCCGAGGTCCGCTACGCGCGCAGCGGCGACGTGAGCATCGCCTACCAGGTCGTGGGCGAGGGCCCCGTCGACCTGATCTTCGTGCCGTTCATGATCAACCTGGTCTGGGCCTGGGAGCAGCCGATCTTCGTCGATTTCTGCCGGCGGCTCGCCGGCTTCTCCCGCCTCATCCTGCTCGACAAGCGCGGCACCGGTCTCTCCGACCGGCCGAGGGACCTGCCGTCCTTCGAGACGCGCATGGACGACATCCGTGCGGTCATGGACGACGCCGGCTCCGAACGCGCCGCCCTGCTCGGCGCAGGCTCGCCCGGGGGCCAGCTCTGCGCGGTGTTCGCCGCCACGTACCCGGAACGCGTGGTGGCGCTGATGCTCCACAACACCTGGCCGCGGGTGGCCTCGGCGCCCGACTATCCGATGGGCAACCCGGTCGACGACTGGCACCGGCGGGTGCGCGAGACCCGGCTCAAGTGGGGCGATCGCGACTACCAGCTCGGCGAGCTCCGCAAGTACTTCCCGAGCCGCGTCGGCGACGCGGAGTTCGAGCACTGGCACGTGAACCACGAGCGCCTCGCCGCGAGCCCCGGCGCGGCCGCCTGGTTCCTGCGCGTGCTCATGGAGACCGACATCCGCGAGGTGCTCCCGACCATCTCCGTCCCCACGCTGGTCATGTACCAGGACCGCTACAGCGAGGGCTGTCTCTATCTCGCCGAGCGGATTCCGCACGCCGAGGTCCTGGAGGTGAACGCGCCGGACACCAGCATCTACGGCGACGCGAAGGTGCCTGACGCTGTGAAGCACTTCCTCTCTGAGGGGCACGTCGACACCGCGCCCGAGCGCGTCCTCACGACCGTCCTCTTCACGGACATCGTCGAGTCCACCTCACGCGCCGCCGAGCTCGGTGACAGCCGCTGGCGCGCCCTGCTCGAGGCCCACCACGCCACCGTCCGCGCCCAGCTCGCCCGGTACGGCGGCCGGGAGGTTCGCGGGACCGGCGACGGGTTCTTCGCCACCTTCGACGGTCCGGCGCGGGCTATCGCCTGCGCTCACGGCGCGATCAACGCCGTGGGCGAGCTCGGCCTCGACATCCGCGCCGGCATTCACACCGGCGAGGTGGAGCTCGTCGGCGGAAAGGTGGAAGGCATCGCGGTCCACATCGGCGCCCGGATCGCGGCGGCCGCCCGGCCCTGCGAGGTGCTCGTCGCCGGCATTGTCAGGGACCTTGCCGCCGGCTCCGGCATCGACTTCGAGGACCGTGGCACCACGAAGCTCAAGGGCGTTCCCGGCGAATGGCATCTCTACGCGGCTCGACTCAGCGACCGCGCGCGAATAGGCTGAGGCGCCGATGAAGCTGTTCAGTCAGGACACCAAGGTCCAGGCGCTCAAGGCTGCCCCCCTGTTCGCGGGCCTTTCCCGCAAGGAGCTCGCCCAGCTGGCGCGGGTGTCCGAAGACCTCGAGGTCGAGGCCGGCAAGGTCCTCTGCACGGAGGGCGAGATCGGGCATGAGTTCTTCGTGATCGTCGACGGAAAGGTGAAGATCGCCCGGAAGGGCAGGCGCATCGCGACGCGGGGCGGCGGCGACTTCGTGGGCGAGATCGCGATCCTCGAGGAGATGCCGCGCACGGCGACCGTGACGGCCGAGACGCCGTTACGCCTGTTCGTGCTGACCAGCAAAGACTTCCGCCACCTGCTCGACGAGAATCCAAACGTGGAGCGCAAGGTGCTGCGCGCGCTCGCGCGGCGGCTGGCGGAGACGTCGAGCGACCCCGCGCTGGCCTAGGCGGGCTCCGCCACCAGCGCGAGCTTCCGCACCCGTCCCTCATCCAGCCACTGGATCCACAGGCGATGCGCGGCGAGCAGCTCGTCCAGTGCCCGGCGGCCGATTTGCGCGGCGATGTCGTCGGCGTCCGCGGCGAAAGCCTCCGCCAGCGCGTGTGCCATCGCGCGGTGGGTGTGGCTGTGGTCCTCCTGCCATGTGACGACGAGCCCGGCCCGCTCCAGGGACGTGGCCATCTCGTCCAGCGGGGTGAGCCAGACCGTGTCGGCGTCGGGCATCGCCGCCCGCTCGGCCGCCGTGAGCGGTGCCCCCTCCTCGAGCGTGAAGGCGAGGCGCCCGCCGGGCTGGAGCGCGGCGGCGATCTCGCGCACCAGCGCGTCCTTGTCCTCGAAGGCGAGCATCGTCTCGAGCAGGAGCACGACGTCGAAGGAGCCGGCCGGGAGGGGCGGGACGTGCGCGGTCGCGAAGCGGCACGGCAGGTCGCCCGCGCGCTCGCTGGCGAGGGTGACGGCGCTCGCGCTGGCGTCCACACCCAGGTACACGCAGCCAAGCTCGCGCGTGAGGAAACGCCCGGGCCCGCCGATGCCGCAGCACAGGTCGAGCACCGTGACCCCGGGGGCGATGCCGGCCTGCACCGCCAGGGCCCGGATCTCGCCGGCGGTCATGAAGCTCTCCTGCCCGACGAACTCGCCGGGAGCGTACGCCGACACGCGCGCACGGTGCAGCGCCCGGTCGAACGGCGCGCGGTCGTCCTGCCTCACGCTCGCGCCCCGTCGGCACCGGGCAGCCTCCCCGGCGACGAGCCGAACGCGGTGAGAAAGCGGTCACGGAACGCGGCCATAGGCCAGACCGGCGCCCGCGGGCTCGGCGACATGCCGTCCTGCCAGCTCCATCCGGAGATCTGGTCCATCACCTTGGGGTCGTGGGCGATGACCGAGATGGGCACGTCGTGGCTGGCGCCCTCGCCGGTCACGACCGTCGCGGGCTGATGGTCGCCCAGCACGACGAGCACGAGGTCCTCGTCGCCGTAGCGCTGCACGAATGAGAAGAGCGTGGTCAGCGAGTACTCGATCGAATGCCCGTAGGCGGCGCGGGCCCGCTCGGCATCGCCGAAGAGCGAGGCCTTCGTGGACTCCTCCGCCGGAAGCCGGTCGAAGATCGAGCCGTCGCCGACGTCGTCCCAGGAGATGAACCGGGGGATGCGCGTCCAGGGCGCGTGACTCGAGATGAGGTCGACCTCGGCGAAGAGCGGCGGCCGGCGACGCTTGGCGAGCTCGCGACGTTGCAGGGCCAGAAGGGTGTACTGGTCGGGCATGGGGGCCACGTCGAAGCCCGGGCCGCGGTAGCCGAAGTTGCGGCGGTCGTAGACCCGGTCGTAGCGGTAGAAGTCCGAGCCCGCCGGCCACGCCCTTCGGTTCCCCGGCATGGCGCCGACCGCCCGCCACCCGGCGCGCTTGAACGCCCGGGTGAGGGTGAGGCGGTCGTCCTGGACGAGCTGGTCGTAACGCCGCTGGCCGTCGACCCGGACCCCCGACTGGAGGGTGGAATGCGCCAGCCAGCTGAGGCCGCCGAAGGTCGGCGAGGTGAGGAAGGCGCTGCGCGAGGAGAACCCGGCGGCCCGCAGCTCCGCGGCGCCCCGCTCGAGCACGGCGTCGATGCGGGGCGAGAAGGACGAGTCCTGCACCGCGACCCTTCCGTAGCTCTCGACGAACACGACCAGGACGTCCTTGCCCCGCAGGTCTGTCAGCAGCCGGTTGCCGGGAGTGGTGCGGAAGCGGTCGTTGGCGATCTCGCGGGCGAGCACGGCACGATCCGCCAGGCCGTCCCGCACGGCCTGCACCTCGTCGACGGCCAGGGCGGCCGCGCTCGAGGAGGCGACCGGCGCGCCGACGACGCGGAGGGCCAGCCACACCACGCCCAGCGCCATCGCCGCCCGGAGCGCCCAGCGGCGGTGGCAGGCCGCGACCCGCGTCACGCGCAGCAGCGCCAGGACCGGGACGGAGAGGAGGACGACGATGAGCACCACCGCGACGACGACGACGATGTTCGCGCTCGACGCTGCCGATCGCGTGGCGCAGCGTCTCGATGCCGATCCCCAGGTAGCCCGAGTCGTCGACGGGGCTGAACGGCCGGTCGAACGCCGTGAAGAACCCGATGTCGAGCACCTTGACGACAACGAGCACGCTCAGGACCGCTCCCAGACCACGGCCAGCACGCGGCGCGGGGTGGCGGGCAGCAGGGCGGCCACGGCGACCACGACGAGGAGCTCGAGGGGGAGCCGCACGAACTCGCCGAGGTTGAGGCGGCTCGGTTCGTTTGGCGCGACGAGGGCGGCCCAGACGAGCAGCAGGGCGAGGACCGTGAGCGCCACGGCGATGCCGGTGCGCAGGGCCCGCGCTGGGGCTGGGCGACTCACCCTCCGGCACCTGTTCGTATGCGGCGTGCCGGCGGCGCCACAGCCACCACGTGCACTGGACCATCGACGCCGCGAGCAGCGCGAGCGCGGCGACGAGGAGCGCCTGCGTGAGCGCCAGGGGCAGGACCCCGGCGGCCGCGACCGTCAGCACGACCCCCTGTGTCGCCGCGACGACCTTGCGCCAGCGGCGCGGCGGCAGCGGCGCGCGCATCCACGGCAGCAGCCACTCGCCGGCGAGGAAGAGGTAGCGCGCGGCCCCGATCGCGAGCACCCACGCGCCGCACGCGGGGGCGACGTAGACGCTGAGGGCGAGGATCAGGAACGCGTCGACCTCGCCGTCGAAGCGCGCCCCCAGCGCGGTCGCCGTCCCGGTGCGCCGCGCCACCCATCCGTCGACCGCGTCCAGCACTAGCGCGACGGCCGCGAGCGTCACGAGCAGCGCGACCGGCGTGCCCTGCGTGAACGAGTCCGCGGCCAGCGCGGCGACGCCGACGGCGAGCGTGGCCCGGGCGAGCGTCACCCAGGACGCCGGCCCCAGCCGCTCAGCGGGACCGCGCGCGAGGCCGCGTGCCAGCACCGTCGCCATGGTCACGGCGCAGGCGATGCCGACGGTCCAGCCCACCGCGCCGAGCCCGGCGGTCCCCGTAAGGACGGCCAGCAGCAGCACCTGGGCGATCAGCCCGGCCGCCGGACCCGTCTGAGTCGCTCGCGTCGTCGTCATTCGTCCCGGAACCGGGGTGAGAGCGCGTACCGCAGCAGCACGACGTCGCCGATCTGGCGCACCTCGGCGAGCGTTGCGCGCCGGTCCGCGTTCCACGGGAAGCGCCCGTCGCTCACGAAGCGCGGGGCGCTCGAGTCGCCGACGAAGAACGGCGCAACGACGAGGTGCAGCTCGTCGACGAGGTCGGCGGCCAGGAACTGGGTGTGCACGATGCCGCCGCCCTCGACCATGAGCCGCTCCACGCCGCGGTCACCGAGGTCCTCGGTGAGCCGGCGCATGCGCACGCGCCGGCCGCCGTCCACGATCGTCGCCGCCGGCCCGAGCCGTGCGCGGGCGACGGCCACCCGCGGGCTCGGGGTGTAGACGAGCTTCTCGGCCTCGCCGGCGGTGAAGAAGTTCGAGCGCGCGTCGAGGTCCACCCGGTTGGTCACGGTGATCTTCTTCGGAGACGACGGGAGCCCGCGGGCCGTGCGCTCCTCGCGGCGGGCCTGCGAGCGCACGAGCAGCCGCGGGTTGTCGGTGCGCACGGTGACCGCGCCGACCATGATCGCGTCGCAGGAGGCGCGCACCTCGTCGACCCGGTCGAAGTCGGCCTCGTTGGACAGCGCGAGGCGGGGCGTCCGGTCGCCGAGGTAGCCGTCGAGCGACACGCTGCAGCTCATCAGGGTGTATGGGCGGTCAGACATCCGGGGCTCCATCGAGGCGCGCGGGGACCCCGAGCCCGCCCAGAGCGGCGCCGCGCCACGGCGCCGGACGGGTGCGGCAGCCCAGGCCGCCACGAGGACGACGGCGCCCGGCAGGCTGGCGACGAACACCATCACGCCGTACGCGACCGCGGTGGCGACCCCCAGCGACGCGCCCAACCCGGCGGCGGCGAACGCCCAAGCCGTCACGCCCTCGCGCGGCCCCCAGCCGCCGACGTTGGGCAGTGCCGCGGCCTGCATCACGAGCAGCGCCAGCGGCAGCATTTGGGACGGCGGCGCGGTTGCCCCCGCGCTCCGCGCGGCGATCAGGAACGTGGCTGCGTGGCCCGCAACGACGAGCGCCGACGCGAGCGCGATGGCCGGCCATGCCCGCCTGGCGAGCAGCCCGTGGCGCAGGTCGCGGGCCACGGCGCTGCGCAGCCGTGCCCACCGGGACCGGCCGACGGCGGGCCGCACGCGCGCCGCCAGCGCGACGCCCGCCGCCGCCGCGATGAGCGCGAGCGCGACGAACGGCACGACCGCCTGCACGGGCGACGGCAGGACGAGGAGTACGGCGACAGTGAGGACGACCTGCACGACCTGCCCGGCCGAGCGCTCCCACGCCACGGCGCGCAGCCCGCGGCCGACGTCGCTCGTGTCACGGCCGTGGCTCCACCCGCGGTGGACGTCGCCCACCACCCCGCCGGGCAGCGTGACGTTGAGGAAGAGCGAGCGGTAGTACGCGGCCACCGCCGTACCCAGCGGCAGGTCGACCCCGAGGCCGCGGGCCACGATCCTCCAGCGCCAGGCGCAGCACAAGGTGGTCAGCACGGCCAGGCCCGACGCGGCCGCCAGCGCCCAGCCGTCGACCGTGCGCAGGCCGTCGAGGAACGGGCCGGTTCCGAGGCTGCCAGACCAGGACGGCGAGCGTCGCGGCGGCGGCGGCCAGGGGGAACCGCATCGCCGCGCAGCGCCGTCACGGCAGCACCAGCAGGTCGGCATGGTCGACGGTGACGGCGAGCTCCCCGGAGGCCGCCTGCGCCAGGCGCCGGTCCCGGTAGGCGCCGGCCTCGGCGGCCAGCGCGGGCTCCTGCTCGCAGGCGGCGGCGACCCACCCGCCGAGCCACTCGGCCGCCAGGTCGGCGTGCGCCGCATCGAGTCGCCAGGGGCTCGGCCGGACGAGGACCTCGGCGCCCGTGCCGCGGAGCTCCTCGACGGCGGCCGCGACGGCGTCCGGACCGAGCCGGCCGCCGCGGCGCTGGTGGGCGTTGAACGCGGCGCCCATGCGCGCGTCCAGGGGATCCGCCGGGACCAGGGTGACGCGACCGACGACGGTCAGCGCGAGCAGCATCGGACGCCCGGCGCAGGCGCCGAGCATCCGGGCCAGCTCGTCCGCAGTCAGCAGGTCGAGCAGCGCCGAGGCGACGACGACGCCCGCGCCGGCGAGATCCTCCGGCGCCAGCCGCGTGATGTCAGACCGCCTCGCCTCGACGGTGACGCGCGGCCGGCGGCCGGGCGGATCGGCGACGACGAGCTCCAGCAGGTCTGCGTCCCGGTCGTGCACCACCCAGTGCTGCGGCCCGGGCAGTCGCGGCGCAAGCCAGCGGCCCATCGCGCCGCTGCCGCCGCCGAGGTCGTGGATCACGAGCCGGCCCGCCGCGGGGAGGTGCTGACGGAGGCGGTCGGCGAGCTCGGCGGAGCGCGCCGCCGCGTCGGCCGGCTCGCGCAGGACGAGCCACCCCGGGCTGACCCGGACGGCGGTTGTGCTCATCGCGCTGCTCCCGCGAGGCCGGCGACGCCCTCCGCGCTCATCACAACTGCCGCGAGGACGTCGGCGACGGCGGACGCGGTGGCCGCCCACGGGCGCAGCGTCGCGCGCCGCTCCCGCGCCGCGCGCCGTAGGCGATCGCGCAGCTCGGCATCCTCGAGCCAGGCGCGCAGCGCGGCGCCGAGGGCCGCCGGGTCGCCGGGCGGGACCAGCAGCCCCGGCCGGGTGCCGTCCTCCCGTGCCCGAGGGCCTCGGTCACTCCACCGACCTCGGTGGCGAGGACCGGCAGGCCGCGGGCGAGAGCCTCGGTGACGACCAGGCCGTAGGTCTCGGCGTGTGACGCGAGCACGAGCAGGTCCGCGGCGGCGTACGCGCGGTCCAGCTCCGCGCCGGTGCGCGGTCCCGGGAAGCGCACCCGGTCGCCCAGCCCGCTGTTCCGCGCGCGCCGGCGCACGCCGCTCGGCGAACGCCGGGTCGCGGACCAGGCTGCCCACACACGCGCAGCGCCAGGACAGGTCCGTCGCCGTCGCGAGCCCGTCGAGCAGCACGTCGTGCCCCTTGTCGGGCGTCAACGCCGCGACGCAGAGCAGCGCGTCGCCGGCCGCGCTCCCCGGCGCGAGGCGGGCGGCGTCGACGCCGGGCTCGGCCACGTGCACCCGGCCGGCCGGCAGCGCGTACAGCTCCCCCAGCCGGCGCCGAGTCCATGCGCTGGTCGTGACGACGGCGGCGGCCGCCGTGAGGACCTCGCGCTCGCGCGCTCGGACCGCGCCGGCCTCGTCGTCCGGCGGGCGGTGACCGAGCGGCATGTGCACGAGCACAACCTGCCGCAGCCGGCGCGCCTGCGGCACGAGCGCTTCGGGGGCGGTGGACGCGATCAGCCCGTCGAGCAGCACCAGAGCGCCATCCGGAATCCGCCGGACGGCGCGCGCAAGGGCGACGTGCCCCGCCTCGCCGGCCCGCGGCCAGGCGCCGGGCACAGCGTGCTCGTGCACCGCCCAGCCGAGCGCGGTGAGCCCTCGGCAGACCCGGCGGTCGTACGTGTTGCCACCGCTCGGCCGCGCCGGGTCGTCGATGCCCTCCGGGACGATGACGTGGACCTCGGTCACATCGGCCGCTCGTAGCTCGCCCACGCGACGTGGGACTCGTGCAGGGTCACCACCAGCCCATCGAGTTCCAGCGCGCCGTCGCCCAGGGCGCCGGCCCGCGCGCGGTCGGCGAGTCGGTCCGCGATGACCCGGGCGAGCGCCTCGGTGGTGGTGTTCATGCCCGCGAACTCCGCCTCGTCGTCGAGGTTGCGATAGGTGAGCTCGCCCACCACGGCGCGCAGCACCTCGGCTGCACGGCCGATGTCGACCACGATGCCGTCCGCGTCGAGGGTCGCACGCCGGAAGGTGGCGTCGACGACGTACGTCGCGCCGTGCAGGCCCTGCGCGGGCCCGAACACCTCGCCGCGCAGGCTGTGGGCGATCATCAGGTGGTCGCGGATGGTCACGCTGAACACGCGCTACGCCCCGTCGTAGGTGATGGTGTGGCAGAGCGCGGGCAGGCTCCCCGCGGCCAGGCGCGCCATGACGCTGGGCAGCTCGTCGAAGCGCGACTCGCCGGTGACGACCACATCGAAGGCGGGGTCGCGCAGCAGGTCGAGCGCGAGGGCCAGCCTGTCGGCCGTCGTGCGGCGCGCGCTCCGGGCGGGGGACACCGTCCCGACCTGGCTGGCGCGCAGGCCAAGGCGGCCGGCGTGGAACGCGCCGCCCAGCGAGAGCCGCACCTCGGCGTCGCCGTACCAGCTGAGGTCGAGCACCGTGCCCTCGGGCGCCAGCAGGTCGAGCGAGCACTGGAGCCCGGCGGACGTCGCGCTCGTGTGCACGACCAGGTCGCATCCGCCGGCGGCGTCGTCCGGCCGCGCGAAGCCCACCCCGAGCGCGGCCGCGACCTCGGCCCGTGACTCGTCCACGTCGACGAGCGTGACCTCGACCGCCGGGAACCGGGCGAGCAGACGGGCGACGCAGCAGCCAACCATCCCGGCGCCGACGACGGCGACGCGGTCGCCGACCAGCGGAGCCGCGTCCCATAGGGCGTTGACGGCGGTCTCGACGGTGCCGGCGAGCACGGCGCGCGCGGGCGGCATGTCGTCGGGCACGACGGTCACGGCGCCGGCTGGCACCACGTAGGCCGTCTGGTGGGGATACAGGCAGAAGACCGTGCGGCCGCGCAGCTCCGGCGGCCCGTGCTCGACGGCGCCGACGTTGAGGTAGCCGTACTTGACCGGTCCCGGGAAGTCCCCTTCCTGGAAGGGCGCGCGCATCGTCACGTACTGGCTCGGCGGCACGCCGCCGCGGAACACCAGTGTCTCGGTGCCGCGGCTGATGCCGGACCGCAGCGTGCGGACCACCACGTCGCCGCCCCTCGGCTCGGGCAGCGCGACCTGCCGGATCTCCCCGCGCCCGGGGCCCTGCAGCCAGAACGCGTGCGCCTCGTCGAGCCGGCCTATGCGTCGACTTCGTCCAGCATCGGTCTGTGGTACGTGGGGCGGCCCTGATGTTCACATTTCCCAGACGCCGGCGATGCCGCCGCTCAGGCTGCGCCGTCCGCGTGAGCCGCATGCTCAGAGTCGACGGTGGCGGCCCAGCTGCCGAGGAGGCTTCAGCGCCTCCTCCGAGCGCGAGCCGGGCTTTTTGGTGAAGGTGATGAAAAAGTCAGGCCCGGGTCGGCGGGCAGGTCGAGGAGACCTCGAAATCGAGGTGGAGCTCGCCGACGACGGGGTGGCGGACGTGCTTGGCGTCCGGTGCGGTGCAGGCGGACATCGTGCGCGGCCCAGCGGGTGCGGAACGGCTGGACTCTGGGTGCTGAGCCCGCCGACCAGGTCCGAGTCAGCGCGCCCAGGTCGTGGGGTCCCGCCCGGCTTCGGTGCGCAGCCTGGGAGACGATGTCGTCGGCGGCGGGGCGTTCCCAGTCGATCCCAGAAAGATCGCGGGCGCGGTGGTCGAGAGGAAGGTGAACCGGGCGCTGGTTGGCAGGGCTGCCGGCCGGGTGGGGTCGCGGCGTACACCGGGTACAGGGCGCGGCCAAGGTGGTTGGCGGCGACGAGGTCGAGGCGGCCCGTTCTGGACGAGCGCGGGTCGCCGGTGAGGGCTCGAGCACGGGCGCTGCACGCGGGCCGGATTTTCTGCTTCGGCCCGCCGGCCGGCGGCGCCTCCCGGCGTCGGCCGCGGCGCGGGCGAGGTCGGAGAGGTGGGCGCGTTCCGCTTCGTCGAGCTGCAGGGCGCCGGCGAGGGATTCCAGGACGCTTTCGGAGACCCCGCCCAGGTTGCCGCGTTCAGGCCGGGCGTAGTGGGGACGCTGACCCCGGCCAGGTCCGCTACCTCTCGCCGCGCAGACCGGGCACCCGCCGGCTGGCGTACGCGTTAGGCCGACTTGGTCCGGGGTGATCCGGGCTCGACGGGTGGTCAGGAACTCACGGATCTCGTCCCTGGTTGTCCACGCACCCAGCGTAGACCCGGCCCGCCGGCGCCTGGGTGGCCCTCCCAGTACCCCTATCAACAGGGACTCTCACCCGGCGCCGCGGAAGGTGCTTCTTCTGGAGCCATGACCACTGACAAGAAGACCTGGTTTATTACCGGCGCCGGGCGGGGCATGGGCGTGGACTTTGCCAAGGCCGCGCTCGCCGCCGGCCAAACGCGGTCGCCACCGGCCGCAACCCCGGCGCCGTGCGCAAGGCGGTCGGCGGGCGGACGACCTGCTGGTTGTCAAGCTCGACGTCACCAGCGGGCAGGACGCCGAGGCCGCCGTCAAGGCCGCCATCGACCGCTTCGGCGGGATCGACGTGCTGGTCAACAACGCCGCGAACTTCTACGCCGGGTTCTTCGAGGAGATGACACGGGAGGACTTGGACGCCAGCTCGCGACCAGCCTGATCGGCCCGATAAACGTCACTCGCGCGGTTTTGCCGGTGATGCGGGAGCAGCGCTTGGGACTCTCGTGACGATTTCGTCATCCGCCGGCTTGGTCGGCCATGAGTTCTGCACCGCCTACGCCGCATCGAAGTTCGGCGTGGACGGCTGGATGGAATCGCTCGCGCCCGAGGTCGAGCCATTCGGCATCCACACGACGATCGTCAACCCCGGGTTCTTCCGCACCGAGCTGCTCACCGAGCAGTCGACGAACTACGCCGAGCCCTCGATCGACGACTACGGCGAGCGCAACGCCGCCCAGCGCGAGTTCTGGGAGAGCCAGAACGGCCACCAGTCAGGCGATCCGGCCAAGCTCGCCCAGGCGCTGCTGACCATCGCCGTCGAGGCGCAGCCGCCGCGCCGCTTCATCGCCGGCGCCGACGCAATCGCGCAGGCCGAGCAGCAGGTCGCACAGTTTCAGGAGCAGATCGACGCCCTCCGCGACCTCTCGTCGTCGCTCGCGCTCGACGGGCCGCGGCCCGGAGCTGACCGCCCGATCGCATCAAGAAATCCGACAACCGGAGGCACACTGTCATGAAGCACGTTTCGCTGGGCGGACTTGACGTCTCGCGCATAGGACTCGGCACGATGGCGATGTCCGGGTATTACCTCGACCCGAGCAGCAGCGACGCGGAGTCGGTCCGCACCATCCAGCGAGCACTCGAGTTGGGCGTCACCCACATCGACACCGCCGAGATCTACGGCCCCTACGCCAACGAGGAACTCGTCGGCCGGGCCCTCAAGGGACGCCGCGACGACATCGTGGTGGCAACGAAGTTCGGCTTTGTCTCGCACTCCGGCGGTGGCCCCGGAGTGATCGACAGCAGCCCCGCGAACATCCGCGCCGCGGTCGAGGGCTCGCTGAAGCGGCTGGACACCGACCGCATCGATCTCTACTACCAGCACCGCGTCGACCCCAACACGCCGATCGAGGACACCGTCGGCGCCCTGGCCGATCTGGTGGGCGAAGGAAAGGTCCTGAACATCGGCCTGTCCGAGGCCGGCCCCGGAACGATCCGCCGCGCCCACGCCCTGCACCCGGTCGCCGCGCTGCAGACCGAGTACTCCCTGTGGACCCGCGATCCTGAGGCCGAGCTGCTACCGCTGCTGCGCGAGCTCGGCATCGGCTTCGTGGCCTACTCGCCGCTCGGGCACGGCTTCCTCACCGGGACGATCCGCTCCCCCGAGGAGCTGGCCGACGACGACTGGCGCAAGCGAACCCTCGCTTCACCGAGGGCAACTTCGAGAAGAACCTCCGTATCGTCGACCAGGTCCAGGCCGTCGCTTCCGAGGTCGACGCCACGCCGGCGCAGGTCGCTCTGGCCTGGCTGCTCGCACAGGGCGACGACATCGCCCCGATCCCCGGCACCAAGCGCGTCTCCCGGGTCGAGGAGAACACCGCCGCCGACGGCATCGAGCTGACCGCGGAGCAGATCCAACGGCTCAACGACCTCACCCCCGCCACCGGCGAGCGCCACGACGAGGCGAACATGGCCGCGGTCGACCGCTGACCACGTCGAGGCGGCTTGCTCTCCCTCCGCGTAACTGCTTCGGGCCATCCGCTTCAGCGCAGCCGGCGGAAGAAGCCGCGGATGTCGTCGAGTAGGAGGTCGGGGGCGTCCTGGGGTGCGAAGTGGCTGCCGCGGTCGTAGCGGTTCCAGCTGATGATGTTGGCGTGGTCGCGCTCGGCGAAGCGCCGCACTGACTGGAAGTCCTCGGCGAAGATCGCAACGCCGGTCGGGGTGGTGGTGGGCTCGTGTCGGTTGCCGGCTGGCGTGGGTGTCCTCGTAGTAGCGGCGGATGGACGAGCCGATCGTGCTGGTCAGCCAGTAGGCGGAGGCGTGAGTCAGGATGTCGTCCGGCTCGAGCCAGCGCTGGAAGAGCTGGGTCACCCAGGCCAGCCAGCCGGCGGGTGAGTCCTGCAGCGCGTAGGCCAGCGTCTGCGGTTGGGCGGACTGATAGGCGTTGTAGGCGAGGCCGCCGCGCGGCGGTGAACTGCTCGAGGAACTGCATCGCGGCCTGGTCCTCTTCGCTCATGTCGGCGAACTCGGCCGGATCTCCCGAGGGGAAGGAGAAGAGCTGGGTGACATGCACACCGACGACCCGCTCCGCGTCGTGGCGGCCGACCTCGGGTGAGATCAGTGAGCCGGCGTCGTTGCCGTGGGCGCCGTAGCGCTCGTAGCCCAAACGGGCCATCAGCTCGACCCAGGCCCGTGCGATTCGCTGCGTGTCCCAGCCGGGGCCGGCCGTCGGGCCGGAGAAGGCGACGCCGGGTAGGGACGGGATGACCAAGTGGAAGGCGTCCGCTGGATCGTCGCCGTGGGCGCGCGGGTCGCTGAGCGGCCCGATCAGGTCGAGGTACTCGAACACGGACATCGGCCAGCCGTGGGTGCAGATCAGCGCCAGCGCGTCGGGCTCGGGCGAGCTTACGTGGATGAAGTGCACCGACTGGCCGTCGATCGTCGGTCGTCGAATTGGGGCTGGGCATTGAGCCTGGTCTCCTGGGCGCGCCAGTCGAAGTCCGTGCGCCAGTGCTCGACCAGCTCGCGGACGTACTCGAGCGGAACTCCGTAGCGCCACGCCGTTCCCGGGCAGCTCATCCGGCCAGCGCACCTGGGTCAAGCGTGCCTGGAGGTCGTCGAGGTCGGCCTGCGGCAGGTCAGCCCGAAACGGTTGTAGCTCGGAACCCTCAGTTGCCTTGCTCACGTCGCTCCTTTCAAATGACACCGATCGGTTCGTCCGTAGCTAAACTCTTAGCACCAAAGTAGCTTAGTACCTGAGAGAATTCGTTGCCAAGAGGTTTACCCAAGAAGGACAAGATCACGGCGCTGATCTCCGCGTTCCGCACCAGCGGCAACCTCGACCGCGCCTTTGACAACCGCGCAGCCGAGGCGCTGGGCGTCAACCTCACCGACCTCCACTGCCTGAACATTGTCGAGAACCGCGGCGGTGTCACCGCCGGCGCCCTGGCGGCCGAGGCGGGCCTCACGACCGGCGCCGTCACCGGCGTCGTCGACCGGCTCGAGCGCGCCGGGTATGCCCGCCGAGTGCCTGATCCGGTGGACCGCCGCCGGGTCAAGATCGAGGTCACCGACCGCTTCTATGCCAGCGCAGATGAAATCTGGCGCCCGGTGGCCGCCGAGTGGCAGGCGGAGCTCGCTCGCCGTTTCAGTGGCGACCAGCTCGATCTTGTTACCGAGTTCCTGGACGCCACGAACGAGCTGACCCGCCGCCACCTCGAGCGGATCTCCCCGCCCCGCTGAGCGACGGACGGCGCGGCCAGAGCTGAGATCGCGAGCAGTCGAGCGATTGCCGGTTCTTCGACGGCGACCGGCGCGGCTACGTTCGCTGCCTGGTCGATCGCAAGCGCTGGCGCACCGACCTGCGCATGGTCACGACGGTGAGTCGCAGCGACGCGCCGGTGTACACGTTCAAGTCGTTCGAGGTGGAGGACGGGAGGCCCGGCGCCAAGCCCGCCTGAGTCTCCTGACCCCAAAGCGCGAAGCGAGGGCGCGTTGACCGCGCCGAGCGCTAGCGGTCGCGGTCAGGCATCATCCCTCCGCTGGCGGGATGTTGTGGTTGAGGTGGAAGAGGTTGTCCGGGTCGTAGCGGCGCTTCAGCTCGCGGAGCCGGTCCCAGGTCGCGCCTGGGTAGGCGGCGCGGATCGTCGCCTCGTCCTCCTCACCGAGGAAGCCGACATAGCCGCCTGCCCCGTCCTGGCCCAGCACGCTTGCGAGGCCGTCGACCCAGGCGTCATGGGTCTTCTTTCTCGCGGCCGTCCATGTACATGGCCGCGACGTTCACGAACAGCCGCCTGTCGCGATGTGCGAACGCGGTAGCGTCGTTCGGGACCCGCGCCAGCGCGCCCCCTAGCACCCGCAGCTGGACGGCCCCCATCGGCGCCGTCGACTTGGGTAGCTGCTCGAGGATCGCCTCGGCGGCCGCCGGCTCGAGCGAGTCGGCGAAGAAGTTGGCGCCGGACGCGAAACGGACCTCCTGCTCGGGACCCGCGTAGAGCTCCGGGTAGCGCATCGGCCGGACCATGTCGGCGAGCGGCTCGTCGAGCGCGCGGAAGGGGGCGATCACCTCGTCGGCCTGGTCGACCGGGCCGACATAGGCGAACTGGCCAATCACCACGGGCTTGCCGTGTGTTTCCTGGGGGAGAAACGGCATCGGCGGGGCGATCGTCACGTTTGCGATCGTCGAGAGCTCCACGGGCGCCGCCTGCGTGGCCTCGAGGAAGCCCGTGATCACCTGCGGCGATGCGGGCAAGATCAGCATGCCGCCGACGATCTCCGAGATCTCGGCCAGGCGCAGCTGGAAGCGGGTGGCGACACCGAAGTTGCCCTCGCCGCCGCGGATGGCCCAGAAGAGATCCGGCTCCGAGTCCTTGCTCGCCTGAACGACATCGCCGTCGGCGGTCACCACCTCGGCAGCGAGCAGGTTGTCGATCGTCAGACCGGTCTTCCGCACAAGGAACCCGATCCCGCCCGCCAGCGTGATCCCGCCGATGCCGACCGAGCCGGTGTCACCGAGTCCGGTCGCGCGTCCCTTCTCGGCGGTGGCAAGCGTGTACTTGCTCGCGGTCGCGCCGGCCTCGACCCAGGCGGTTCCGTGGTCGGCGTCCATCTCCACGCCGTCCATCCGGGAGAGGTCGATGACGAGGCCGCCGTCGACGGTCCCGTATCCGGGGCGGCTGTGGCCGCCGCTGCGCACGGCGAGTTCGAGGCCGCCCTCGCGCGCGGCGTTTATCACCGCTGCGACGTCATCGGCGCCGGCGGCCTGCGCGACCGCGAGCGGCCGCTTGTCGACGCCCTTGAAGACGACCTGTCGCGCATCGTCGTAGGAGGGATCGTCCGGGGTGATCAGCTCGCCCTCGAGCTGCGCTCGAAGCTCGTCGAGGCCGATGTTCTGGGCCTGTGTGGATGTTGAAGCCACGGCGGTTCCTTTCGTCTTGAAGGTTCGCCCCTGCGGCGCGCTTTTCATGAGGAGCCGTCGGGAATGGCGCCGAGCTGTCGCAGCTGGGACAGGACGTCGACGACTCCCCAGGTCTCGGCGATTCGGCCGTCTGCGAAGCGGAGGATGAAGATCTCGTTGTAGGTGATGAATTTGCCGGTTGGTGGGATGCCCATGTACTCGCCCTGGTGGGTCCCGGTAACGCAGTCCCTGATGACGACCCTGTCGCCCTCCGCGATCAGGTCCTCGACGGTCATGTGAAGGTCGGGAAGGCCGCGAAGGAGCATCGCCCACACTTGCTTGAGCAACTGCGCCCCCGTGGCTTCAATCGGCAATGGGGTATGGATCAGCGCCTCCGGTTCGACGAGTTCGTCGATCGTGTTCGAGATGAGCTCCACATCGTCGGTGTTGACGGCGTCATGGAAGCGTTTGAACGCCGCTTTGTTGCTGGTTGCCTGGCCTGTTGACATTTGGCTTCTCCTCGGGTCGATATGACCGCTCGGGTGGCTGACGAAATCGGATCTGTTGTCGCTCATGCCGCTAGGAACCCCTGCCGGCAGCTCGGGTGCGCCGGGCGCCACCCCAGCTCGCGCTTGGCCTTGTCCATTTCGATCCTCCTTCGCTGGTCGAGCGATCTGCCCCGGACCATCCAGGCCCCGGATGAGAGGCTGATGAGCCCGTCGCCTTGACGGAAGAGCTGACGCGGGCCCCGATCGACAGTCCAGTCGCAGCGACGCGCCGGTGTACACGTTCAAGTCGTTCGAGGTGGAGGACCGCAGGCCCGGCGCCAAGCCCGCCTGAGTCCCCTGACCGGATAGGGTGCGCGGGAGGCCCTGACTCGATGCCCGTCGCTTCGTTCAAAGACGTCCTGGATCCTGCCTTTCGGGAGCGCTACGGCGTCGCCGCGTTCAACGTCGTCGACGGCGTCAGCCTGCAGGCGGTGATCGATGCGGCCACGGAGCTCGAGTCGCCGCTGATCGTCCAGACGTCGGTCAAGACCGTGAAGTCGATCGGCGCAGAGCCGCTCTACGCGATGTTCCGCTCGATGGCCGAGCAGGCCCCGGTGCCCATCACCCTGCATCTGGACCACTGCCCCGACCGGCAATGGGCGACGACCTGCCTCGAGACCGGCTGGAACTCGGTCCTGTTCGACGGCTCGCACCTCGACATCGAGGAGAACACGCGCCAGACAGCCGAGGTGGTCGAGGAGGCGCGCGGCTTCGGCGCCCACGTCGAGGGAGAGATCGAGAGCGTGATGGGCGTCGAGGACGACGTCGGCTCCGACGAGGCCGGTGAGGTGCACCCGGTCGAGGTGTCGGTCAAGTTCATCGAGGACACCGGCGTGTACGCGTTCGCGCCGGCGATCGGCACGGCACACGGCCTCTATGCCGGACGGCCCAACCTGACGCCCGAACGAGTGACCGAGATGGTCGAGCGTTGTCCGATCCCCATGGTGCTGCACGGCGGGACCGGCCTCGAGCCCGAGCAGTTCCAGGACCTCATCTCCCGCGGCTGCGCCAAGGTGAACATCTCGACCGCGCTGAAGATCGCGTTCGTCGATTCCGCATCGGGACTACCTCGAGGCCAACCCGGCCAAGCACGACCCGCCCGCGCTGCTGCGGCACGTGAGCGAGGCCGTCAAGGCCATGGCCATCGAGCACATCCGCATCTTCGGCTCGGCGGGAAAGGCCAGCGCCGCGCTCACCGCCTGATGCCCGCCCTCTTCTTCGACTGCGACGGCGTGCTCGCCGACACCGAGCGCTACGGCCACCTGCCCGCGTTCAACGAGACCTTCGAGCAGGAGGAGTTTGCCGGTCCGGTGGTCGGATGAGGAGTACGCCGAGAAGCTCCTGATCGGAGGGGGCAAGGAGCGCATGGCGTCGCTTTTGACCGACGACTTCGTCCGCGACAACGGCCTGCCGAGCGACCCCGACGGCCAGCGCGAGCTGCTCGCCCGCTGGCACGGCATCAAGACCGCCGCCTTCACCGCTCGGGTGCAGTCGGGCGCGATGCCTGGGCGTCCGGGGATCGCCCGAATCGTCGACGAAGCGCTCGCCGCGGGCTGGACGCTTGCGGTGGCCTCCACCTCCGCCGAGAAGTCGGTGCGCGGTGTGCTCGAGCACGCCGTGGGGAGGGAGCAAGGCGGGCCACTTCACCGTGCTGGCGGGCGACGTGGTGCCGGCGAAGAAGCCCGACCCGGCGATCTACACGCTGGCACTGGAACGCACGGGCGCCGATCCCGCGGAGACGATCGTCATCGAGGACTCCCGCAACGGCCTGCGCGCCGCGGTGGGGGCCGGGTCTGCGCTGCCTGGTCACCGTGAGCACTTACACGGTCGACGAGGATTTCTCGGAGGCCGTGCTGGTGGTCTCGAGCCTCGGCGACCCGGACGAGCCCGCTCGATGTGCTCGCCAATCACAGCCCGGCCGAACCCGGCCGGTACATCACGCTGGACGACCTGCGGGCATGCCTGCAGGTCCCGGCCCCTCAGGAGGTCAGATGAGTGACGCAGCCCTGTCCGACGCCGAGCGGCTCGTGCGGACGATCGCCGACACGGTGCTGGAGAACGAGAAGTACTTCTCCGATCTCGACGCCGTGGTGGGCGACGGAGACTTCGGCTATTCGCTCGCCCGCGGCTTCGGCAAGCTGATCGAGGACTGGGACACGCTCGAGTACGACGATGTGTCCGGGCTCTTCAAGAAGACGGCGATCGTGCTTTCGAGCCGCATCGGCGGCACGTCGGGACCGATCTGGGGAACGGCATTCCTGCGGGCCGGGACCTCCCTCAAGGACAGTCCCGCTCCAGGCGCCGACGACGTGATCGCTGCGCTGCGTGCGGCCATCGAGGGCATCAAGCAGCGCGGCGACTCCGATCTCGGCGACAAGACGCTGCTCGACTCCCTGATTCCCGCCACGGACCGGCTCGAGCAGGAACTCGGGAACGGCGCGGGCGCGTCGGAGGCACTGACCGCGGCGGCGGCAACCGCGCGCGAGAGCGCGGAAGCAACGAAGACCATGCTGGCCAAACGCGGTCGCGCGGCCTACGCGGGGGAGCGCAGCCGCGACTCGGTCGACGCCGGAGCGATGGGCGTCGCGGTTCTCTTCGAGAGCGTCAGCACGGAGTGGAGCCCTACCACCGTCTCCAAAGGAGGAGTGCCGTGAAGAAGTTCGTCAACGATCCGCAGGAGTTCGTACCGGAGATGCTGAAGGGCATCGCGCTCGCCAACCCCGACTCGCTGCGCTACGTCCCTGAGTACAACCTGATCATGCGGGCCGACATGCCGTCGGACGACAAGGTCTCGATCGTCCAGGGGTCGGGTTCCGGCCACGAGCCGGCGCACGTGATGGCGGTCGGTCGAGGCATGCTCGACGCGGCCTGTCCGGGGGACGTGTTCGCCGCGCCGCCGAGCGATTACGTCTACGAGACGTCGAAGCTGATGAACAGCGCGAAGGGCGTCCTCCACATCATCAACAACTACACCGGCGACAAGATGGCCTTCGACATGGGCCGCGAGCTCGCCGAGGCCGAGGACGTCAAGGTGGGGACCGTGGTTGTCGACGACGATGTCGCGGTCAAGGACTCGACCTACACCGTCGGGCGCCGCGGCGTGGCCGGCAACTTCTTCGTCATCAAGGCACTCGGGGCGGCGTCGGAGCGGGGCGACGACCTCGACTCTCTCGTCGCGCTCGGAGAGCGGGTCAACTCGGTCACGCGCTCGATGGGGATGGCCCTGACCTCCTGCACGCCGCCCGCCAAGGGGTCGCCGTTGTTCGACCTGGGCGACGACGAGGTCGAGATGGGAGTGGGAATCCACGGCGAGCCGGGCCGGCGCCGGGAGAAGATCAA
Source organism: uncultured Thermoleophilaceae bacterium (assembly GCA_963733655.1). Lineage (GTDB taxonomy): Bacteria > Actinomycetota > Thermoleophilia > Solirubrobacterales > Thermoleophilaceae > JACVRW01. The sequence continues at coordinate 214,385 of CAVTEX010000001.1, read as the reverse complement.
GTCCGCCAACGAGATCATCGACGAGATGCTGGAGGCCGTGGTCACCGACCTGCCGTACGAGTCGGGCGACGAGGTCGGCCTCATGGTCAACGGGCTCGGGGGCACGCCGATCTCGGAGCTCTACATCCTCTACGGGCGGGCGCACGACCAGCTCGCGGAGCGTGGCATCTCCGTCTGGCGTTCCTACGTCGGTGAGTACTGCACCTCGCTCGACATGGCCGGAGCGTCGGTCACGCTCGTGAAGGTCGACGATGAGCTCAAGGAGCTGTTCTCGGCGCCGGCGGAGATCGCCGCCCGCGTCTTCTAGACAACGCTCACGCCGGCAGCTCCACGGGCGTCCCGTGGGGAAGCGCGGACTCCGGGGGAACGGGAGCCCCGGAGTCCGCGAGCGCCGCACGGATGGTCCCGGCGTGCGCGACCACGAGGGCCGGCGTCGGCCCGGCTGCCACGGTCGCCAGCGCCGAGCGCGTCCGGAGGAGCTGTTCGGCGAGCGACTCTCCTCCGGGGAAGCGGAACGACGGGTCGGCGGCGAGGAAGGCGGCGTGCAGGTCGGGGCTGTCGCGTGCCAGATCGGCCACGAGCCTGCCTTCCCAGTCGCCGCGGTCGGATTCGATGAGCTCGTCCAGCACCACCGGCTCGAGCTCCGAGGGCGGCCCCCACCAGCTCGGCGGTCCGGCGCGCCCGCTCGAGCGGGGAGCTCCAGATCGCCACTACGCCTGCGTCCTGCAGCCGGCCGGCCAGGGCCTGCGCCTGAGCGACACCGGCCGCGCTCAACGGTGGGTCGCGGCGACCGAGGATGCGCCCGGCGGCGTTCTCCTCGGTCTCACCGTGGCGAGCGAGCAGCAGTCGCCCAGGGCTCAAGGCAGGCGCCAGCCCTTGTAGGAGCTGTCAGGATCGAGCGGCTCGGCCGGCTCGCCGGTGAGGTTCGTGAACATCTCCAGCGACACGAGCCGGATCTCCACCTCGGCGTGCGCCGGGCCGTCGAGCGAAACGGTCAGCCGGCCCTCCTCGTACACGCCCGGGAGGCGATAGTCGGGGGGACACACCAGCACGGCATCCGCCGGCGCCGAGTCGACACCGCACCCGCACGGTCGCCGGACGGGTGTCGTCGACCGCCTGGAAGCCGAGCCAGACCGCCTCGCCCGGGCCTACGCCGGCCAGCACCGCGCCCGGCTCGGCGACGGCGGCCGGCGCGAGCCCGTGGGAGCGCGGCGCGCCCCGGGCCAGCGTCCGCTCCGGGTACACGAGCAGGGCGTCGGCCAGCCGGATGCGCCCGCGGTCGATCCGAAGGCCGGCTCGGCCGCCCGCGCTCACCGGCGCCCGCCGCCGGCTACGGGTAGGCCTGGCGTATGAAGGCGACGTCCTGCTCGGACAGGTCGCCGTTGAGATCTGATGAGAAGCCGTCCAGGGTCCACGCGCTCGGGATCGGATACATCATGATCGAGAGGTTGTCCACGGGTGTCGCGCTCACGGCCTCGCGCGGGTAGTGGTCGAGGACGTTGTGGCGGATCGTCGCGTCGTCCCAGTTGTTGGGCGGCCCGCTCAGGTCCGCCTTCACGGCCGGCTCGTTCCACTCGATCCCGCCCTCGGGGTTCTGATGCTCGTGAATCAGGCCCGAGGGCGTGGCCGAACTCGTGCAGCACGACGCGCCGCAGCTCGTCGTCGTCGGAATCCGGGGTCAGCCAGCCGTAGTTCATCGTCGGCTCGCCCTCGGGGATCTCGCGGCAGAAGGTCCCGAGGTAGGACCAAGACCCGTCGCCCTGCTGGAAGGCGATGCGAATGTCGGCGGGTCCAGAGTCGACGAACTCGAGCTCGAGGTTCGCCATCTCCGGCGCGGTCCAGCTCTCGGCCACGTCGCGAACGCGCTGCTGGAGCTCGTAGTCGCCTTCCGTGAACGTGACTCGGATGGTCTCCCCGCTGTTCCAGCTGTTCTCGTTGAGTAGGGCGGCGCGGGTGTTCCCGTCCTGCCTGTCGGGGGCAATGCAGACGCAGTAGCGCTGTGAGTTCTCGGAGGTCATGGCTCGATTCTGCGCCGCCGCCGTCACCCGGCCGTCACGACGCCGTCACCCGCCGTGCAACGGCGCGCCCGGCGGGTTTACATCGCCTCGGTCGCGTGAGAATGTCCACTCGGTTTGGACGAGCGCGAATTCGTCGCGACGGTCGAGGCCGCCGATCCGGAGGAACTGGCGCGGCTGCTGAGCCGCCCCACGGTGCGTCAGGAGGAGGTGCTCGTCGCCCACTTCGGCGAGGAGCGCTACGCCCGGATGCACGAGCGCGCGCTGCGCCGCAACCTTCGCCGTGCCGCCGAGCCGCCGCTCGGCAACGTCGTGGTGCTGCACGGCATCATGGGCGCGTCGCTCACCTCCGTCGACCGCGGCGGCAAGGCCTCGCTCATCTGGGTGCAGGCCCTGAAGCTGCTGGGCGGCGGTCTGGCCCGGCTCGCGCTCAAGGAGAGTGGGCTGGACGAGCGCGACGAGCGCTACACGGTCCACGCGTCGGGGATCCTGAAGCGCTACTACGGCGAGTTGCTGCTGGCGCTGTCGGAGCAGTGGCGCGTGCGCGCGTTCTGGTACGACTGGCGCAAGGACCTGCGGCTCGCGGCCGACGCGCTCAACAGCTCGATCGCCAACTGGTTCCCCAGCGGCGAGCCCGTGCACCTGGTCGCGCACTCGATGGGCGGGCTCGTGGCGCGCTCGTTCGTGGAGGCGCATCCCGAGCGCTGGGAATCGATGTGGGACGCCACAGCCGGCATCGCCCGGCGCGCGCGGCGGGCGGCTGGTGATGCTCGGCACGCCGAACCACGGCTCGTTCGACATACCGCCGGTGATCTGCGGCATGGAGCGCATGGTCCGGCTGCTCGCGCTCGGCGACCTGCGCATGTCGCTCGAGAGCCTGCGCGACGTGCTCAACAGCTTCGTCGGCACCTACCAGATGCTGCCCTCCCCGCTTCAGGTGAAGGGGGTGGAGCCGCTCTACGAGGCCAAGACCTACTCGCCGCTCAAGGTCTCCCAGCGTCACCTCGACAACGCGCTCGCCCACCACGAGCGGCTGCGCTCGGTCGTGCAGCCCGAGCGGATGCTCTACGTGGCGGGCACGGGCGAGAACACGCGCGTGGGGATCACGGACCTGGATCGGGTGCACGAGGAGGACGTGTACGAGCGCAGCCGCGCAGGCGACGGCCGCGTGGCGCACGCGATGGGCCGGCTCGAGACGCAGGAGAGCCAGGCGCGCGAGGTGCCGATGTACTTCGCTCCGACCGACCACGGCGGCCTGACCGCCAGCCGCACCGTCCTCGACGCGCTGACCGGGCTGCTGTCCGACGGCCGCACCGACGCGCTCGACACCAAGCCGCCCGCCCAGCGCGGGCCGGCGGACGACTCGGCGGCGCTCAGGGCACAGGCCGAGGCGGCGCGACCAGGAGGAGGAGGCGCGCATGCGCCACCTGCTGCGCCAGGTCGCGACCCGGGAGCGCGTGGTTCCCACCGGGGGCGACGAGGGCGCCACCCGCACGCGCGCGGCAGGTGAACAGGGCCTGGTCTCCGATCAGGAGCGGCGGGTCGAGGATGTGCTCGTTCGCGGCTGGCTGGACGGCGAGGAGGGCGCGTCGGCCACGCCGGCACGCAGCTATCCGCAGGCCGACTGCGCCGAAGATCCGCATCGACCTTCGCCACGGCGACATCGCGGCCGTGCACGAGATGCTCGCGAAGGAGACGCCGCGGGTGGACGTGATCGCCGTCGGCCACTACGCGGGCGTCAAGCCCGCGGCATCCGAGCTGGCACTGGACATGGCCATCAGCTCGTCCCTCGACGAGGCGAAGGACGACGGCCGCCCGGCCGAGGGAGTGATCACGCAGCTGGCCCAGCGCGGAACGATCGCCGGCAGCCTTGGTCAGCCCTTCTTCCTCGTTGACCCGCGGGAGCCCCCGACGACGCGGCCGCCCGCCGCGGCTGATCGTCCTGGCCGGGATGGGCGTGCCGGGGCGCTTCGGCGCGGGCGAGCTGACGGTCACCGCGCGCGAGCTGTGCTGGGCGACCGGGCGGCTCGGGCGTCGCCACCTCGCCACCGTCCTGATCGGCGCCGGCACGGGCAACCTGCACGCCGCCGATGCCATCGAGGCGTGGGCGAGAGGCATCGCCCAGGCACTGGCGGGCCAGAAGGACCGCCCCGCGCTGCGGCGGATCACGTTCGTCGAGTTCGATCCCCAGCAGCTGCTCGACGCCGATCGCGCGCTGGGGTCGGCCAAGACGCGCCTCGCGGCCGACGGCCTGCTCGAGGTCGAGTACGAGCCCGCGACCAAGGAGGCGCGCAGGGCCTGGCGGGCGAAGGGCCGCGCCCAGGACGAGAAGAGCGTGCGGGCGCGCTGGAGGGCCGACGGACCCGGCTCGGTCCCGGTCGAGCGCGCGCCGACGCGCATCACGATCACGCGGGAGGGCAACTCCTACCGCTTCGGGGCGATCACCGCCCGGGCCGCCATCCCCGAACGCGACATCCCGCTCGATCCGGCGCTCGTCGCCGAGGCCAACGATCAGCTGGCCGGCGAGCCCGACCCCGAGCGCCGGCGCGAACAGGGCCGCTTCCTCGCCCGGCTCCTGTTCCCGGCCGACCTGAGGGCGGAGCTGTCGGGCAGCGCCCCGATCGTGCTCCTGCTCGACTCCTCCACGGCACGCATCCACTGGGAGCTCGTGACGCGCCCCTTCGCCGAAGCGCGCGCGGCCGGGCGCGATCCAAGCAGCCTCGTGGAGGATCACCTCGGGGTCGGCGGCCGGCTCACGCGCCAGCTGCGGACCACGTTCGCCCCGCCGCCCGAGCCGCCACCGCCGCCGGAACGGCTGCTGCGCGTGCTGGTGGTGGCCGACCCGGCCGAGGACGCACCGCTGCCGGGCGCCGAGGAGGAGGGCATCGCCGTGGCCGACCTGTTCGAGCGTCTGAACGACGTCGGGCCGGCGAGCGTCGAGGTGGTGCGGCTGTTCGGCCCGCGTCAGGCCACGCGCACGGCGGTGCTGCGCCACCTGATCCTCGAGCGCTTCCACGTGCTGCACTTCGCGGGCCACTGCTTCTACGACGAGAACGATCCCGCCGCGTCGGGCTGGATCTTCGGCGGCGGCGCGTCGCTCTCGGCGCGCGAGCTGCGGCGCATCGACCGCGTGCCGGAGTTCGTCTTCTCCAACGCGTGCGAGTCCGGGATCACGCCGGACCGCGCCGGGCACCGGTCCGTCGGCCTGGCGCCGAGCTTCGCCGAGTCGTTCTTCGAGCGCGGCGTGGGCAACTTCGTCTGCACCGCCTGGCCGGTCGACGACGAGGCGGCACGCGGCTTTGCGACAGCGCTGTACGAGTCGCTGCTGGGGCTGGCGGCCGGCGAGGAGAACGGCGCCCCGCTGCCGATGTACAGGGCGATGAGGCGCGCCCGGGAGGCCATCGCCGGCGAGGGCGGCGGCGTTCGCTCATGGGGCGCGTACCAGCACTACGGGGATCCGCTCTACCGGCTCCTGTCGGTCCCGGCGCAGACATCGAAACGCTAGGAAGGAAGAACACATGGCCAACGGGCACAGCATCCACATCGGCCTCAACCACGTCGATCCCGCGCATTACCAGGGCTGGGACGGCGCGCTCGTTGCGTGCGAGTTCGACGCCCAGGACATGCAGGCCCTGGCCACCGCCCAGGGACTGACGACGCGCTCGATCCTCGCCGACGAGGCCACCGCGGACAACGTGTCGAGCGCGATCGCCGAGGCCGCCGAGAAGCTCGAGCCGGGCGACCTCCTGTTCGTGACCTACTCGGGCCACGGCGGCCAGATGCCCGATCCGGACCGCGAGGAGTCGGACGCTCGGGACGAGACCTGGGTGCTGTTCGACCGCCAGCTGCTCGACGACGAGCTCTACGCCCTGTGGGCCCGCTTCAAGCCGGGCGTCCGCATCTTCGTCCTGTCCGACTCGTGCCACAGCGGATCGGTCACGCGCGCCGGCCAGGAGGAGTACGACCGCATCAGGACAGAGCAGGACCGCGCGACCCGGGAGCTGCCGGCCGACGTCCAGGCCAAGACCTTCCGCGCCAACCGCGACCAGTACGCGGAGATCAAGCGCGCCCATCCGGACGGGGACGACGTGGAGGTGGGCGCGAGCGTCCTGCTGATCTCGGGCTGCCGGGACGATCAGCTGTCGCTCGACGGTGTGAGCAACGGGCTGTTCACCGAGAACCTGCTCGGCGTATGGGACCAGGCCCGCTTCGACGGCGACTACGTGGCCTTCCACGAGGCGATCCTCGAACGCATGCCGTCCGAGCAGACCCCGCAGCGAACGCTCGTCGGCGCCCCGTCGACCGACTTCGAGCGGGAGCGTCCGCTCACGCGTCTGAGGCAGCGGCCGTGACCGAGCCCCGCCGACGCCGAGACGCTGCTGCGACGCCACCTGCCGATCCTGCGCTACGACTCGCAGGGCAGCTTCATGGCCGACAGCCCGGCGACCATGACCGACCGCGTGCCGGCGTCCGGCCGGGCAACGAGCTCAAGCGCGCGGACGGGACGGTGCTGGCCACGCGCGGCCGGCGCCGGCCCGGGCCGCCCGCGGCTGGAGCTGGATTTCCTCGGCTGGCCGCGCTACTCGGACGGCACGTCCGCGGCGCGGCTCCGACTTCGTCGACGTCGTCGGGCGCGACTACGTCCTGCAGGCGCGCGAGATGCACCGCGGCGAGCTCGCCGACCGCATCCACGGGCGCGCGGTGCCGGCGGACGACGGCGGCCGATGGCTCCAGTACTGGTTCTTCTACCTGTACAACGACAAGGCGTTCCTCGGCATCGGCCTGCACGAGGGAGACTGGGAGATGGTCCAGGTCAGGCTCGCGGCCGACGACGGCCCGCGCGAGATGGCCTTCGCCCAGCACAGTCACGGCGCAGCGCTGCGGCTGGGGGCTCGTCGAGAAGCGCGGCGAGCGGCCGGTCGTCTACGTGGCCCGCGGGTCGCAGGCCTCGTTCGCGTCGGCCGGCCGCCACGACGCGCCCGTGGTGCCCGACCACGCCGACGGCAAGGGCCCGGAGGTGGCCCACGCGACGCTCGACCTGGTGGATACGCGCATGCCGGAGTGGGTCGACTGGCCCGGGCGCTGGGGCTCGACCAAGGCGCGCAACCGGCTCGAGTCGAACAGCCCGCGCGGTCCGGCCCATCAGGACAAGTGGACCGACCCGCAGGCGTTCCACGAGGAGTGCGACGAGATCCGCCGCGACCGTGCGCCGCAGCCGCCGCTCCCGGCCCGCCCGCCGCCGGAAATCAGCGCCCGCCGCGAGGGCGACCGCGCGCTGATCGCCTACCGCTTCACGGAGTCGCTGCCGGGCCACCCGCCGGCGCAGCTGCTCGTGACGCTCGACTCGCATGGGCGACAACCTCCCGCCGGCAACGCAGGCGTTCCCGGTCGAGTCGGAGAGCGGCGAGGTCGAGCATCCGCTGCCGCTCGAAGAGGGCCGCTACCGGGTCCTGGTCAGCGCGGCGGACGCTCGAGGGCAATGTGAGCGACCCTGCGACCGCGGTGCTCGAGCGAGCCCCAGCCCTAGTCCTCGACGCCGTAGGTCTCTCTCTCGGCGGGGGTCAGCTCTCGGGTCACGCGGCGGTCGGCCAGCGCGAGGAGGTCGTCAGCTCCGCCGCAGACCGCACAGTCGTAGGTGCTCACCCGGTCGTTCGCGTCGGTGAAGATCAGCTTGTCACCGTCGGCATCGAAGCGGGCCGCGCTGATCGGGTTCTCCGCGCTGCACTCGAGTCCCGGGAAGCGTCCGGCCAGCGCCCCGCCGCCGACCCCCCAGAGCCACAGCCGCGCGCAGCCGTCGTTCGAGATGTTGAGCACGAAGCGGCCCGGCATCGTCGGGGGAGAACCGCGAGCTGAGTACCGCGCTGGCGCCTTCGCCCAGCGCGGCAAGTGCTCGACCCGTGCGCGCGTCCCAGACTCGGCCAGGGCCGCTCCCGGAGGTCACCAGGGCGAGGCCGTCGGGACTGAAGGCGAGGTGCTTCACGGCGGCGTGTGACGGCGTGGCCAGAGCAGAGCCCGTCGAGCTCCGGGTGACTCGCACCGTGTTCTTCTTCGTGACCGCCTCGACATCGCCCTCCTCGCTGGCGGCCGACGACACCGGGGGCTCGGGCTCGTCGGGGTCGAGCGTCCGGTTCGGCGTCGCCCTTCGCGCCGGCTCGATCTCCCAGACCCGCGCCCGGCCCTCGTTGCGAGACAGGGTCGCGAGCCGTCCGTTCGCGGCGAAGAAGACGCGCTGCACGGGACCGGTGTGGCCCCGCAGCACCATGATCTGGCGGCCGCTGCCCGCCACCCAGAGCCGCACCGTGCCGTCGATGCTCGTGGTGGCCAAGCGCAGCCCGCCCGGGCTGAAGGCGAGGCCACGCAGGCCGCTCGAATGACCGCCGAGGACGCTCCTCAGCTCACCGCTGTCGACGTCCCACACTCGCGCGGTCTCGTCCATGCTGCCGCTGGCCATGAGCGCGCCGCTCCGGTCGAAGACCACCTGGTTGACGGGCCCGGTGTGCACTCCGAGCCGTCGCGGCCGCCGCCGCCGCGAGTCCCAGAGCCAGACGCTGCCGTCGAGCGCCGCCAGTCCCACGTGCCTGCCGTCGGGGCTGAAGGAAGCGGTGGCCACGGCACTGTCAACCAGCTCCCTTCCGCTCTTGCGGCGCGCTTCGGTGTCGAACACCCGCGCTTCCTGCTCGCCCGTGGCCACCACCCGCCGGCCATCCGGCGAGACCGCCACCGAGGTGCCCTTTGAGGTGACCGAGCCGACCTCCCGGACCGGGTCATCGCCCGGCCGCGACGGCCAGGTCAGCCACCGAGCCACCCTGGTAGATGGCCACTACCCGGCTCCCATCCGCCATGAAGTCCGCGTCGTCGACCGGCGAGTCGGCGCCGGGGGCACGAGCCCGGTCGATGAGCTCGCCCGTCGGGGAGCGAGCGCACGTCGACCGACGCCCCGATGGTCGCCAGGAAGCGGTCCTCGGAACGGCTGATCTCCAAGTCGCTGACCGCTCGCTTCACCGGTCCGGGGAAGGGCCCGGCAGCCAGCTCGCCGCTGGCGAGGTCCCAGATGCGGACGCTGCCGTCGTTGCTGCCGGTCACCAGCGTGCGGCCGTCCGGCGCCAGCGCCATGGAGTTGAGGCTGGCGCGCCGGCCGCTCGCGCGGAATCACGCCGCGCACGCGCGACTCGACCAGAGCGGCGCGCAGAGCCTCGACGGTCGCTTCGCGCGGGTCCTCCTCGACCGCCTCCTTGGCCAGCAGGACGCTCAGCTCGGGATCCTGGTCGAGCTGCACGGTGGACGCGCCCGCCAGCCGGCTGGATCGCTCCAGCTCGTTGTTGTGGTCGAGCTGGAGGAGGAGCTGGACGCCCAGGAACAGCAGGACGAGCAGCGCCGCCAGGCCGGCGACCAGGCCGATACGCCTCAGGCGACGCCTGCGCTCGGCGTCGGCCTCCTCCTTCTCGAGCCGGGCTCGCTCCCGTTCCTCCGTACGGGCCTTCTCGCGGGCCCGCTCCTCGAGATGCTCGGAGCGCCAGGCCAGGATCGGCCCGGCGAGCTTGTCGTGATAGATCTCCACGCCCGACTCCACCTGCTGCGAGGCGAGCACGCCCACCGGCCGCAGGATCCTGGTTTCCTGCGCCGAGAGCACCGAGGTGAGGCGCTCGAGCCGGTCGGGGGATACCCCGGTGAGGCCGGCGAGGTCGGAGACGGTGTAGGCGATCTTCGCGCCCGAGGGCGTAACGAGGTAGCGAAACACTTCCGCCGCCAGGTCACGGTCCTCCTCCGGGAGCTCGTCGACCGCGCGACGCACGTGATCACGAACGATCTCGTCGGCTCCGCCCGGCATGCGCTCGAGCAGGTCCAGCCCAAGCCGGGTGGTCCCGTCCGCCCTCGCCTCGGACCACAGCCGCTCGAGGATCAGCTGCAGGTAGGCGAACTCGACGGTCGGAGCCCCCTCGCCGTTGTCGTTGCCGGCCGCCGCGATGCCGAGGATCTTCTCCACCAAGGGTTGCTCGATCTCCACCGGCTCGCCGTCGGCGCGGCGGTTGTACCAGTCGATCGGGCCGGTGATCGCCTCACCGGCGCTCGCCTGCTCCACGCGCTCGAGGTGCAGCAGGTTGTCGTACAGGCGGGGGATCGCGCGCTTGAACGAGTCGAGCCGCGACAGTGCGTCTTCTCGGATCGAGATCAGCACCGCGGCCGCGAGCCGCGGTTCCTCGAGCAGCGGCACCAGCTGCGCGGGGAGGCTCTGCGGTCCCTCGTTGTCGCCGTGGTAGAGCAGGTACTCCTCGAACTGGTCGAGGATCAGAACGACGCGAGACGAGTGCTGCTCGGTGACGGCGCGCAGCGCGTCGACGAGGGTGTCGGGGGCGGTCGCATCCGTTCCCGCCGCCTCCCAGACCTTGGCGATCAGCGGGCGCACGGGATCGCCCTGCCAGGTTCGGAATACCACGGGCACGACGCGCGAGCGCCCCCGGGCGCTCCCGCCCGAGGCCGAAGCGCTCAGCTCGTGCTCGACGCCCGCCTGCAGCAGCGACGTCTTTCCCACGCCGCTCTCGCCGTACAGCAGGGTCAGTCGCGACGCCACGACGTTGGCGATCACGATCTTGGTCCAGGTGGCGCGGCCGAAGAAGCGGTCCCACTCGTCCGCCTCGAAGGCCCGCAGGCCCACATACGGGGCCCCGGACGCCTCCGACGCCGTCATGGCGCGCTGGGCTGCGGACTCTGCTCGAGCAATCCCTCGAGCGTGGCGGAGTAATCCTCGAGGGTGGCGTCGAGGATCTCGAGGTCCTGCTTGATCCACACGCGCCGGTCGACGTCCTCGCTCTCCAGCTGGACCGCCCACCAGTTCCAACCCTCCGAGCGGTCCTGGCGCAGCCTCAGCAGGATCGCTCGCAGGTTCCAATCACGCAGGCTGTAGCCGAGGCACTCGAGGTTGCTCTCCTGCAGCCGGCTCGAGAGGGCGACGGGCATCCATGTGGAGATGTCCGTGCGGGTGAGGTAGTCGACGTAGTGCTCCTCGGTGATCACCCAGCTGTCGCGACCCGCGTCCGCGCGATCGATCGCGCCGTGGATCTTCACGATCACCGACCGCTCGGTGCCGAGGTCGACAGCCTTGTTGGGCTCGGTGATGACCGTCGGTTCTCCGTCGGGAGGAAAGTGGAGAAGGCGTCCGCGGTGCTCGCCGTGCGCGACGTAGATGAGGAGATCGAACGCCACCCCGGCACCACGGAAGGCCTGCTCCAGCACGTCGTCGTAGTTGGTGGTGATGATGAACTGGTGCGGATGGTCGACGCCCTCCGCCAGCAGCGTCCTCGCCAGTTCGGCGAGCACGCGGTGAACACGTGTGGGCACCGACTCGACGTCGAACAACTCGTGAAGCTCCTTGGACAGCTTCGCCGGGCCGCGCTCGATGCTCACGTACTGCGCGACGCGAGCCAGGTCCGGGCGGTTGTCGGACGGTAGGCGGAAGGTGTCGGCCAGGTAATCGGCCAGTTCCCGCCCGGTGGGCAGGTACTTCCCCCGCGGCTCCCAGCGGACGTCCGGCGGGCGGCCGCAGAGGTTGACCCCGGCCCCGAGGAAGAAGACGATCTCGCCATCACGTGCTGCGTCCAGGACGGTGTGGCAGTGGCGTTCTAGATGCTCGTCCATGAGACGGTGCGACGTGAAACGGGGGCCAGTACTCCAAGGGATGTTCGGCGGCTGGTCGCGGTATGTCAATGCGTGGGAAGGCGGTACCGTGCGGCCGAGATGGGATCACTGATCGATCTCGACGATTCGGTCCTGGCGGTGGTGGACGTTCAGCCCGGTTTCCTCGACCGCGTGGAGCCCGAGCGGGCCCGCTCGTTCCTCGAGCGAACGACCTGGCTGGTGGCCGTGGCCACGCGGCTGGAGGTGCCCCTCCTGGTGACGGTCGAGAACAAGGCCGACTGGGGCGGCGTGCATCCCTCGGTGGCCGCCGAGCTGCCCGCCGGCGTGGCCGTTCACGACAAGGACAGCTTCGGCCTGTGCGACGAGCCGCGGGCGTGGGAGCCGCTCGCCTCCCTCGGCCGCGGGACGGTGATTCTGTGCGGCATGGAGACCGACGTGTGCGTGTCCCAGTCCGCGCTCGGCCTGCTCGAACGAGGCCTACACCCCCACGTGGTGCTCGACGCCACGGCGTCGCCCGGCGACGGGCACGAGCTCGGCCTCGAGCGCCTGCGCGGCGCCGGGGTGCCGCTGGTGTCGGCCAAGGGCGTGTTCACGGAGTGGGTCCGGACGCCGGCGGCCTGCAGGGCCTTCGAGGAGGCGCATCCGCAGCTGTTCGCGGCCGACGCGCCGGTGCTGATCTGAGCGCGTCCGGCGGCCGGTCGGGGCGCTTCGTCGTCCAGCTGCACGACGCCACCAGCCGGCACTACGACCTTCGCCTCGAGGTCGACGGGGTGTTGCGCTCGTGGGCCGTGCCGCGCGGCCCGTCGCTGGATCCGGCGCAGAAGCGACTCGCACAGCCCGTGGAAGATCACGCGCTCGAGGCCGGCGAGTTCGAGGGCGTGCATCCGGGCGCACGCCGGGGCACGGGCGCGGTGATCATCTGGGACCGGGGCACGTACACGAGCTCCGTCGCCGCGGACGAGGCATTGGCCGCCGGGCACTTCGCGTTCGAGCTCGACGGCGAGAAGCTGAGGGGAGGTTGGGCGCTCACGCGGGTGGCGCAGGGCCGCGATGAGCGCTGGCTGCTGGTCAAGGTCCGCGACCACGAGGCCGACCGGGAGCGCGACCTGGTGGCCGAACGGCCGGAGTCGGTGCTGTCGGGCCTCACCGTCGACCAGCTGGCCGAGAACGGGGGCTGAGCGAGTGTCGCGGGAGAACGTCGAGCTGATCCGCGAGGCGCTGGCTGCGTTCATCCGCGGCGACACCACCACGGCGCTGGCGGCTGTCCGGGCCGACGCCGTGACCTTCCGCGCTCCGCCGCTGCCGGACAGCCAGACCTACCACGGCCCCGAGGGAGTACTCCAGGCCTGGGCCGATTGGACCGCGGAGTTCGGCGACTTCGAGATGTCCACGCGCGAGTTCGTAGACGCCGGTGACCGTGTGGTGGTGGAGATCGTTCAGCGCGGGGTGGGTCAGGCGAGCGGAGCCCCGGTCGAGGGGCGCTTCTGGCTCGTCTACACGCTGGTGGACGCCAGATGGTTCGCCAGGACATCTTCCAGCACCGCTCGCAGGCCTTCGAGGCCGCCGGGCTCGGCTAGCTCCCCACCACCACCGCCGCCGGCACCAGCAGGTACTCGAAGAAGAACAGCGCCCACACGCGCATGTAGAAGCGCGTGAAGCCCGCGGGATCGTTGGGGTCGGCGCGTGCGGCGAGCACCAGCAGCACCGCCAGGCAGGCCAGGTGCCCCACGGCAAGAACCCACGGCGAGGCGTCGTCCACCAGCAGCGGCCCTGCCACCGCCATCCCCAGGTAGCCGGCCACGAGGGCGGCCATGCCCATCCGGAAAGCCGCGTCGGCTCCCAGCCGGACCGTGAACGTGCCGATGCGATAGCGGCGGTCGCCCTCGGCGTCGGGCACGTCCTTCAGCACCGCGATCGCGAACGAGAACGGGAGCACGAACAGCGTGAGCGCGACGATCGCGTCGGGCAGCGCGCTCAGCCCGGGACGCCCGCCCAGCGACGAGGCGAAATGCAGGTAGACGCCGAGGTTGACGACCAAGGCGCGGACCACGGAGATGCTGGCCGCGGCGAGCGCCGGATAGCGCTTCAGGCGCAGGGGAGGGGAGGAGTAGGCGGTGCCGATCGCGAGAGCGCTGCCCACGGCCACGGTCTCGACCCAGCCCTGGCTCAACGCCATCCCGAGCGCCAGCAGCGCGCAGGCCACAACGATCCACCACGCGGTGCGCAGGCCCAGCCGCCCGGCCGCAATCGGCAGCTCGGGCTTGTTGATCCGGTCGATCTCCACGTCCTCGCACTGGTTGAGCCCGACGATGTAGAGGTTCACGGCGGCACCTGCCAGCAGCGTCAGGGCCAGATCGCCGAGACCGTCGCCCACCGCCACGCCGGGCAGCACGGTGGCCGCGATCACGTAGATCCCGAGGATGCTGACGCTGGTGCCGATCAGGGTGTGAGGGCGCGAGAAGAGCCAGAGCGTGTGCAGCGCCGCGAGCGGCGTGGTCGCGGCGGCGGTTCTGCCGGCACCGGCGGACGCGGCGTCCACGTTCAGCCGTCCGCCCCGCGGCGGGCCCGCAGGTTCAGGAAGATCCCGATCGGCACGAAGGCCAGGCCCGCGAGCGCGCCGGCGGCGAAGCGCGCGACCCGGCGCGGCGTCCAGGGCTCGTCGACCCGTTCGGACGGAACGCTCGCCGCCGCCGGGGGTCCCTGCTCGGTGGCGCGGCCCGCGATCGCGACGCCGTACCCGCCGCCGTCCGCCGCGCCGTCCCAGGGCGCCCCGAGACGCCGGACCTCGATGTCCCCGAAGCCGGCATCCTCGAACCAGCGCGTGTAGTCCGCCTCGCTGGGGAAGAGCATCCACGTGTCGGCGAGCAGACGGGCGAGGCGCTGCTCCGGCGGCAGCGGGCCCACCACGAGCGCGGTGCCGCCGGGGCGCACGACGCGATGCGCCTCGGAAATGGCGAGGCGCGGGGTCGGGCCAGTACTCGATGCTGCCGCAGGACACGTAGCGATCGAAGGAGTCGTTATCGAAGGGCAGGCTCTCGGCGTCCCCCAGCAGTTTGGCGCAGCTCGCGAGGGCCGGCTTCTGCCGCGCTCGCCCGAGCTGATCAGGGCTCTGGTCGAGCATCGTCACCTGTTCCGGGACCACCTGCTGGACGATGCCCTCCGTGGAGAAGCCGGTGCCGGCGCCCACGTCGAGCGTCCGCAGCCGCGGGTCGTCCAGCCGGGCCAGCTCGAGCGCCTCGCCGCGCAGGCGCGGGGTCCAGAAGAGGGGGTTCACCCAGCGGTCGTAGAGCGGCGAGACGAACCGGTAGAACCAGTAGGCCTCCTTCTTGTGCTGTATCGATCGCAACTGTGGCCTTCCCGGCTGGTGTACGCGTAGGACACTGAGATGGCTGTGCCACGCCTCGACGACTGGCTCCCCGATCCGGCGGTCCGGACCCATCACCGGCGCTCAAGTCTGGTCGATGCGGATGAGCTTTGGCGCGCCGCCCTCGAAGTTCGGCTTTCCGACACCGCCGCCCTGGGACGGCTGATCCGCTGGCGCATCCCCGGCACGCCGCCGCGGCCAGCCCTTCGGCGAGTTGTTTCGCGACTATCCCTTCACGGTCCTCGAGGAGGACGAGCGGGTACTGATCTCGGGGCTGTGCGGGCGGATCTGGACGCTCACGCGCGACTACCCGCATCTCCCCGATGCCGAGGCTTTCCGGGACTGGGGCGAGCCGGGCACGGTGCGAGTGCTGTTCGCACACTGGGTCGAGCCGGTCGGGCGGTACGAGGCCGAGCTCGTCTCGGAGGCGCGCGTGGCTGCGGTCGACCGCGGAGCGGAGCTGCGCCTGCGCGCCCTCTGGGCGGCGGTGGGCCCGTTCGAGCGGCTCGTGAGCTCGGAGGCGCTCGGCGCGGTGGTCAAGCGAGCGGAGAGCCAAGCTCCAGGCCCGCAAGAGGAGAACGTGCGTCGATGATCGTGCGCCGCCCGCGCTTGCACCCGCAGGGCGATCCCGCCCGCCAGCAGCTGCTGAGAGCGCAGCACGAAATGGGGTGGGCCCGGCTCAGGCACCGGGAGGGTGTGCGGCCGGTTTCCGTCCGGCTCGCCCTCGAGCTCGAGCGAGTAGCGCGCCGATCGCATCCGCAGCCGCCAGCCCAGGCCGCCGGTGGATACCCGCGCGCGAGCGATCGGCGGCCGCAGGGCGATCACCTCGGCGCCGATCCGCAGCACCGCGGCGGTGGGGGCGGGCTCGGCGCCGAGCAGGGGCAGCCGTCCGCCGGCGAAGGCCACGCTCAGGTCGCCGTCACCGAACGCGCCCGCGTGACCCCACCACCAGCGCCCGGCGAAGCCCGGGCCCCAGTTCTTCTCCGCGTAGGCCCGCGCGCCGTCGAGCCTGATCGGCCGCCCCGCCACGCAGGCCTCGCCGCTCACCTCGGCGTCGAGCAGCACCGGCTGCCAGTACTGGGCGAGGCCGGGCACGAGGTGGGCCACTCCGAGAGCGCCCAGTGATCTGCGGGGCCACCGGTGCACCGGCTTGAGTTCGGCTTCGACCCAATGGTCTTCGTCGAGGCGCAGCCCGCAGACGCTGCAGCGAACCGTCGAGCAAGTCGCCGGCGTGAACGCCGAACCCGCGCGGATCGCCGGCCGCAGGAGACGTGAGTGTGTGGCGCACCACGCCGCCCGGGTGAGCCGCCAGGCAGACGAGCGCCCAGCGGCCGGACGGTCCCCGGCAGACACCGCAAAGCACGACCAGCACGCGGCGCTCCACGGCGTCCACGATGCGCCAGTAGTAGCCCTCCATGCCCGCGCCGTGGTCGCGGCCCGGGTCGGCGAAGGGCGGATCGGCCCCGGAAAGGGTGGGTATCAATCGGCTCCTGACGGCTAAGCGCGCGAGGACGTGTACCTCTACGTTACGGCCACCTCGCTGAGCCTCTCTGTGTGACGAAACGCACTGAATGGAGTCGCGCGGGTCCTGGTTCGGTATGTCGAGATGTGGATCGCCCCTCTCGACCCCGCCGCCCTGCTGGTGCCGTGAGCGTCACGACGGCCCGAATGCGGGAGTCCGGCTTCACCCTGATCGCAGGGCCATGCGCCGTCGAGTCCCGCGAGCAGACGCTCACCACGGCCGAATGCGTGGCCGCCGCCGGCGCCACGATGCTGCGTGGCGGCGCCTTCAAGCCGCGCACCAGCCCGCGCAGCTTCCAGGGCCTGGGGCGGGCCGGCCTCGTTGTCCTGCGTGAGGCCCGGGCGGAGACCGGCCTGCCGGTGGTCACCGAGCTCACCGACGTGCGCGAGCTCGACGCCGTGCTCGGGGTGGCCGACGTGATCCAGGTCGGCGCCCGCAACATGCACAACTACACGCTCCTCACCGAGCTCGGGCGGGCCGGGCGGCCGGTGCTCCTCAAGCGCGGTCCGGCCTCCACCGTGGATGACCTGGTGCTGGCCGCCGAGTACATCCTCGTAGAGGGCAACCGCGACGTGATCCTCTGCGAGCGCGGCATTCGCACCTTCGAGACGGCGTACCGATACACCCTCGACCTCGCCGCGGTGCCCGTGCTGAAGGAGCGCACTCACCTCCCGGTGATCGTGGACCCGAGCCACGCTGCGGGTCGCCGCGAGCTGGTGCGCCCGCTGAGTCTGGCCGCCATCGGTGCGGGGGCGGACGGCCTGATCGTGGAGGTACACCCGCGCCCGGAGGAGGCGGTGTGCGACGGGCCTCAGGCCCTCACCACGGCCGAGTTCCCCGGCTACGCGGCCGACGTGCTGGCGCTGGCGGCGACGTTGCGTGCGCCGGCGCAGCGGCCGGTGGAGCTTCCGCTGGCGCTCCCGGCCTGAGTGGCTTCAGGCCGCCTGTGGCGCTTCGACCGGCGCCTGCTCCGCTTCCACCGCGACCACTTCGCGCTTCTCATCAGCCGGGCGCGACGGCAGCAGGACAGCCGCCGCCAGGCTGCCGACGGCACAGACTCCGGCGGCCACCAGGCAGCCCGCCTGCAGGCCGTCGTAGAACCCGGCGCTGGCGAGCTGGCGCAGGGCCTCGCCGGACGCGCCGCCGATCTGCTGGGCGACTCCGAAGGCCGCTCCGATCGAGTCCTCGGCCGAGTCGACGGCCGGTCGTCCCGCGGCCGCGCCGTCGAAACCCGCCGAGTAGAGCGAGGCGAACACTGATCCGATCACGGCGACCCCCAGCGTGCCGCCGAGCTCGCGCGTGGTGTCGTTGATGCCCGAGCCCACGCCGGCCTTTGCGGAGGGCACGGCGCCCATCACCGACTCCGTGGCCGGGGCCGTGGTCAGGCCCATGCCCGTGCCGAGCACAACCATCTGGGCGGCGATCTCCAGGTAGCTGGTCGATCCGTCCACCTGGGAGGTCCAGGCGAACATGATCGTCATCAGGCCGAGGCCGCTCGCCACCACCACCTTGTTGCCGATGCGCACCGCGAGCAGCGTTCCCACCACGGCCGCAAGGCCGGTGGACAGCGCCACCGGCAAGAGCCGCACACCGGTCTCGAACGCTCCATAGCCGCGCAGGACCTGGAAGTACTGGGTGATCAGGAAGATGAACCCGAACAGCGCGAAGAAGGTGAGCGTGATCGCCAGGGAGGCGGCACTCAGGCGGCCGTTGCGAAAGAGCCTGATGTCGAGCAGGGGATCCTCCCGGCGAAGCTCGTAGGCGATGAACGCGCCAAACAGGACCGCGGCTGCCGCGAACCCGCCCACGGTCCGCGCCGTCAGCCAGCCCTGCTCGGGCGCCTCGATGATCGTGTAGACGAGCGCGAGCACCGCGAGCGTCGAGAGGAGCAAGCCCACCCGGTCCACCGGGGGCCGGCGCGGGTCGCGCGAGGTGGGGACGAAGGCCAGCGCAAGCGCGAAGGCGAGCGCCGCGACGGGCACCTTGAGCCAGAAGGCGGCCTGCCAGCCGCTCGCCTCGAGCAGCGCTCCGCCGACGATGGGCCCAAGCGCGACCGCGATGCCGGTGGTGGCTCCCCACAGCCCGATCGCCTTGGCACGCGCGCCGCGCTCGGGGAAGAGGTGCACGATCGTGGAGAGGGTGGCCGGGAAGATGATCGCCGCGCCCAGGCCCATGACCACCCGGCAGGCGATCAGCGCGTCGCTCGAGTCCACCAGCGCGGCGGCGCCGTTGCCCGCGGCGTAGACGACCAGGCCTACGAGCAGGACCTCCCGCCGCCCGAAGCGGTCGCCGAGCGCGCCCGCGGCCAGGACGAAGGCGGCGAAGACCAGGGTGTAGGCGTCCACCACCCACTGCAGGTCGCGTGTCGAGGCGTCGAGGTCCTGGGAGAGCGTCGGCAGCGCCACGTTGACGATCGTGGTGTCGACGGTTACTGCAAAGGCGCAGAGCAGGAGGACGGCGAGGGCGCGGATGGCGGCGGTCTGGTTCCATGCACTTGCATTTAAGCTTGCGCTTGCTTCAAAAACAAGTAGTAGTTACAATATGTGGCGCATGTCCGCTTCCCGCAGCTACCGCCAGACGTGCGGCGTCGCCCGCTCGCTCGACCTGCTCGGGGAGCGCTGGACGCTGCTGTTGGTGCGGGAGCTGCTGCTCGGCCCGAAGCGCTTCGGCGCGCTTCAGGAGGCTCTGCCCGGCATCAGCACCAACCTGCTCAGCGCGCGCCTCCAGTCCCTGGTCGCGGCGGGCGTGGCGGAGCAGGTGCGGCTGCCGCCGCCCGCGACGGTGAGCGCCTATGCGCTGACCGAGCGCGGGGAGGCGCTGCGGCCGGCCATGGAGGCGCTGGCCCTGTGGGGCTTCGATCTGCTCGAGCCTGAGGCCGAGCGCGAGCAGGGCCTGCTCGCTCGCGGCTCGTGGTTGGCCTCGACGCTCGCCGCTGCGGCCCGGGGCACGGCCGCCCCCGAACCGGTCGCTGTCAACTTCGACGTGGACGGCGACCGCTTCAGCGTCCGGCTGCAGGACGGCGGGCCACAGGTCAGGCACGGGGTGCTCGACGAGCCCGACGCCGAGCTGCGCTGCGGCCTGCCGGAGTTCTACGCGCTCGCGCGGGGCTGGCAGGAGTCCGACGATCCGTCCCTGGCTGCGGTGTTCGACGCGCTCGGCGCGCCTGCGGCCGGCGACGACGACAACGATGCTGTTCAAGCAGGAGACGCTGCAGCGCATCCGCTCGGGTGAGGTGACGCTCGCGTTTCGCCGCTGGCGCCGGCCCACGGTGAAGGCGGGCGGCACCCAGCGCACCCGCATGGGAGTGATCGCGATCGACTCCGTCGAGCCGGTCGACGAGGCGGCCGTGACGGAGGACGACGCGCGCCGCGCGGGCGCGCCCGACCGTGCCGCCCTGCTGGCGTCCGTTCGGGACGAGGGCACGCTGTACAGGGTCGGTCTCCGGTTCGCCGGGCCGGACCCGCGGGTCGCGCTCCGCAAGCGGGCGGATCTCTCGGCAGCCGAGCGGGCGGAGATCGACGCCCGCCTCGCGCGCTTCGACGCGCGCCAGCCGGCATGGCGCCTGGACGTCCGAGGTCCTGCGGCTGATTGGCGAGCGGCCCGGCACGCGCGCGCCGGATCTCGCCGCCGGGCGAGGTCTCGAGACGGCTCGCTTCAAGGCCGACGTGCGCAAGCTGAAGGAGCTCGGCCTCACCGAGAGCCTGGAGGTGGGCTACCGGCTCTCGCCGCGCGGGCGCGCCTACCTCGGAGCCCCGGAGGGGCCCGACTAGTCTCGACGAGGTGGCTTCGCCCGACCGTCGCTTCGCCCTCGTGACCGGAGCCAACCGCGGCATCGGGCTGGAGGTGGCGCGGCAGCTCGCGGGGGAGGGCTTCACGACGGTGCTGGGCGCCCGCGATCTCGAGAAGGGCCGGACAGCGGCCGAGGGGCTCGCCCGCGACGGCCTCGACGTCCTCGATGTGCACGCCCGGCAGCTCGACGTGGCCGACCCCGAGAGCGTCCGCGAGCTGGGCGCGAGCCTCGCGGCCGACCTGGGCCGGCTCGACGTGCTCGTGAACAACGCCGCCATCCACTACGACACCTGGCAGCGCGGAGCCGATGCCGACCTCGGCGTGGTCCAGGAGGCGCTCGACACCAACCTGCTCGGGGCATGGCGCACGGCACAGGCCTGCCTGCCGCTGCTGCGCCGCTCCGAGCACGGCCGGGTGGTGAACGTTTCGAGTGAGTCCGGCTCGCTCGCGTCGATGGGCGCCGGGGCTCCGGCCTACAGCGTGAGCAAGGCGGCGCTCAACGCTCTCACGCGGGTCCTGGCCGCCGAACTTCGCCCCGAGGGGATTCTGGTCAACGCGGTGTGTCCTGGCTGGGTGGCCACCGATATGGGCGGTCCGGGCGGCCGCCCCGTAGAAGAAGGGGCGGCCAGCGTGATGTGGGCGGCCCTGCTGCCCGACGACGGGCCCAGCGGCGGCTTCTTTCGCGACGGCCGCCGCCTCGACTGGTGACAAGCGAAGGAGACGAGATGAGGATCGGAATCATCGGCAGCGGCAAGATCGGCGGAACCCTCCTCAACCTGCTGGCCGGTCGGGGACACGAGGTGGCGGTGGCCAACTCACGTGGGCCCGAGACGCTCGCCGGCCAGGTCGAGGAGGCGGGCGAAGGCGCGCGGGCGGCCACCGTGGACGAGGCGGCCGACTTCGGCGACGTGGTGGTCGTGGCGGTGCCGCTCCACGCGTACAGCGAGCTGCCCGCGGACCGGCTCGCGGGCCGCATCGTGGCGGACGCCAACAACTACTACGCGGAGCGCGACGGCTCGATCGCCGAGCTCGACGACGACAGCACGACATCCAGCGAGTTGCTGGCCGGCCACCTGGCGGACTCGAAGGTGGTGAAGGCGTTCAACACGATGAACTTCAGGGCCCTGGGGAGCGAGGGCCGCCCGGACGCACCGCGCGACGAGCGACTGGCCATCTTCCTGGCAGGCGACGACGAGGACGCCAAGCGAACGGTGGCCGAGCTGATCGACGACCTCGGCTTCGCCCCCGTCGACACGGGCAGCCTCGCCGAAGGCGGCCGCCGCCAGCAGC
Source organism: uncultured Thermoleophilaceae bacterium (assembly GCA_963733655.1). GTDB lineage: Bacteria > Actinomycetota > Thermoleophilia > Solirubrobacterales > Thermoleophilaceae > JACVRW01. The sequence goes on along the minus strand of CAVTEX010000001.1, from coordinate 192,772 downwards.
CGGGCGCTCCGGTCTACGGCGCACTACTGAAAGCGCCCGAGGCCGAAGCAGCCCTCTAGAGGGGTCAGACCCCGGGGCGAATCGCCGGGACGACCGTCCTTAACCAGAGTTGGCCCCGCCGTGGAGGGGTCTGACCCCGGGGCGAATTGCCGGGACGGCTGGGCTTAGCCGGGGTTTGGTTTCGTCAGGGATAGAGGGGCGTGGCCAGGTAGCGGTCGCGCACCAGGTTGAAGGCCGGCTTGCGCTCGCCCTCGTAGCCGATCAGCCCCTTGTGGTGCCGCGTGTTCGGCTCGTACTGCGGTGGCCGGCGGCCCGCTCCGCCCCTCCAGCCCGGGTAGATCTCGAACTCCCTGAGCGTCCAGTAGATCGCGCCGTCGAGCACCGGTGAGCGGTCGATCACGTCGAGCGTCCGGGCGGCGTGGAAGGACTGGAACGCGTAGCTGCCCTTGAGGCCGACCGGGCGCCGCCGCCAGCTCCGGCCGCGCCTCGGCGCCCCACTCGGTCATCACCATCGCCTGGCGCGGGTAGTGATCGCGCAGCTCGTAGATGTAGGGCTCGAGCAGGCTGAAGTCCTCGACCCAGCGGTACCAGCCGAAGTACTGGTTGACGCCGAGCAGATCGAACTTCGCGTAGGTGAACTGCTCCCCGTAGCCCGGCCGGCCCTTGATGTCCACCGAGATCGGCACGGTCGGATCGAGGTCGCGGGCCTGCTCGAGTGCGGCCACCAGGAAGCGGCGCGTGCCGGGCTTGGCGTCCGGCGTGAAGCTCAGCTCGTTGGCCACCGAATGGGTGAGCACCGAAGGGTGCGAGCGCGCCGCGGTGACGGTCCGCCGCACGGTGAGCAGCGCGCGCTCCCGCTCCTTCGGGCGCCACAGCAGCCTGGCGCCGTGGTCGCGCTGCCAGATCGGCGCCTGGTTCCACACGAGGATCCCGGCTCGGTCGAAGCGCGCCAGCAGCCGGTCGTTCATCAGGTAGTGCGCGCGAGTGATGTTCGCGCCGAGCTCCTTCAGGTCAGCGACGATGCGGTCCATGTCGGCGCCCGTCAGCGCCGCGCCCGAGCCGGGCATGTCCTCGTGGATCGAAGCGCCGCGCAACCGCACGGGACGGTTGTTGAGCCGCAGATGGCCGCCGCGGACCTCCACCGAACGCAGCCCCACCTTCCGCCGCACGACCTGAACCACCCGGCCGCGCTCGCGCAGCGTGAGCCTGGCGGAATAGAGCTTGGGAGACTCGGGAGCCCACAGCTCCGGCGCGGGCACGCGCAGGGAGAGCTGAGCGCGCCCAGTGTCAGATCTCTGAACAGGCAACCGGAAGCTTCGGTCGATCGTGCGCCCAGACGGCGAACGCAGCCGGACCTCGAGCGTGGGCTCGATCGGGCGCGAGCCGCGGCGCTCCAATAGGCCGTCGATCATCAGCTCGGCCCGGCAGCCGCGCGCAGGCCCGCGGCACCTGACCTTCGACAACGTGCCCAGGTCGCTCAGATACGCCGGGCCCACGGGAATCATCCGCACCGGCCGCACGATCCCGTTCCAGTTCCACCAGCCCTCGGGCAGATCGGGGTTCTTGCGCCCGTCGACCACCACGCTGAGCTCGTTGACCTTCCCCGGCTTGAGCCCGCGGGCCGGGACGGTGAAGGGCGTATACGGGTCCACGTTGCGCCCGATGCGGCGCCCGTTGAGGAACACACCCGCGTTGCGGCGGACGCTGTCGAACTGAATCAGCCAGCCGAAGCCGCGCCGAGTCGGCGGCCCTTCGAAGCGCAGCCGGTAACGGCGCACCTGGCCGGGATAGAGGCGAGGGAGCGCCCGCGAGTCGAACACGCTGGGCACCCGCGTCGCGCGCCACGGCCCCGGGGCCTGCGCTGCCCGTCCCGCAGGCGTGGCGGGCGCCGGCGGCGCGGCGTCCTCGGGCGCGGTCTCCTCTGGCGGCGCCTCCTGCGGCTGGCCCGGCGCCGCCGGCTCCACCCGCACCTCCCAGCCGCTCGCCAGCGACCGTGCGCGCAGCGACGGCTCGGCTGCGGAGGCGGCCGGGACCTGTCCCGCTGCGATGCCCACGAGCAACGCCGGGAGGCACAGCAGGAGTGCCGAACGGCTACGCATGGACGGGCACGGTAGCCAGATGTAAAGAGAAAGTCGCGCGCACCGGTGTGCCAGAGTTGCCGCCGTGCCTCCCATTGCCGCGGGCGTGGAGTTCCTCGAGGAGCCCCTTGCGGCGTTCGGCCTGCTGCTCGTGTTCGGGGCTCTCGTGTCCGGCCTGGCCCGGCGCAGCTTCCTCTCGCTGACCGCCGCGTTCGTGGTGGCCGGCTTCCTGCTTGGCAAGGGCGGCCTCGGGATTCTGGAGCTGGACCCCACGTCGGGGTTCGTGCAGGGGCTGGCGGTGGTCGCCCTGATCCTGATCCTTTTCAGGGACGGGCTCGAGGTCGAGCAGGAGATGCTTCAGGAGGCCTGGCACCTGCCCCTGCGCAAGCTCGCGCTGGCCATGCCGCTCACCTGCGTCCTGATCGCTCTCCTCACGCACGCAATCACCGATTTCGACTGGACCGAGTCGTTTCTGGTGGGCGCGCTTCTCTCACCCACCGATCCCGTCCTCTCCTCCGCTGTGGTGACAAACCCACGTGTCCCGCGGGTGATTCGCCACTCGCTCAACCTCGAGTCAGGGCTCAACGACGGCCTCGCACTGCCCGCCGTGCTCGCCTTCGCCGCGGCCGCCTCGGCGGACAGTGACTTCGTGTGGTGGCAGTTCGTCCTTCAGGACGTGGCCTTCGGCCTGGTCACCGGGCTCGTGGTGGCCTTCGCGGCGGCGAGGCTGATGCCGCGCAAGACGGCCCTCGGCTCGGCGATCAGCGCGCACCAGAAGGCGCTCTACGGCCTCGGAGTGGCCTTCGTCGCATACGGGATCGCGGTGCTGCCTCCGGACGGCAACGGGTTCATCTCGGTTTTCGTCGCGGCGATCGCGTTCGGGATCTGGCGCCCCGACGTCCGCGAGTGCTTCGAGGCGCGCAGCGAGGACCTGATCGAGGTGGTCAAGCTCGGCGTGTTCCTGGTCTTCGGCGCCCTCTTCACGTTCGACACCCTGTTCCAGGACGGCTGGGTCGCCCCGGCCGTCGCCGCGTTCACGCTGCTGGTGGCGCGTCCGGTGTCGATCTTCGTGGCCCTGATCGGCACAAACCAGGTGAACACCGCGGAGAAGGCCTTCATGGCCTGGTTCGGCCCGAAGGGGGTGGCCACGATGACGTTCGCCCTGTTCGTGCTGGGCTCCGCGGTTCCCGCGGGCGAGGCCATCGCGGCCATTGCCGCGCTCACCGTTTTCGTCTCGATCATCGCCCACGGGCTAACCGACCACCCCGGCGCCGAGTGGATCGCGCGCCGCGTGGAGGAGAGCGAGGTTCCGGCGTCCGCCTGAACGGCCGCCGTCGCTGGAGTAAATTTCCCAGTCATGCAGACCTGGGACATCGCCTCGCTCGACGTCCAGCCGCATCAGCCCGAGGTCCTGCGCTCCGACGACGAGACGCGCGTGATCGCGATCAACCTGCCTGCCGGCGAGCGCCTCCAGGAGCATCAGGTGCACGAACGGGCCTGGGTCGTGGTCGCCGCGGGTGAGAGCGAGTTCGAGCAGGGAGGAGAGACCGTGCGCGGCGGGCCAGGCCTCCTCGTGCACTTCGATCCCAACGAGCGCCACGAGGTGCGTGCCGTCACCGACTCGCGCCTGATCCTCCTGCTGTCGCCCTGGCCGGGCGACGGGCATCCGAGTAGGCGCGGGGAGTAAGGCCCTCCCTGCCAGAATTCCATGCCGATGGATCCCTCTCGCAAGCGAAAGCTTCGGCTCTGGGTGGCGCTCACCGCCGTCGTGCTGCTCGCCACGGCGCTCATCTACACGAGCTTCAGCGCCTCCACCGAGGCCAGCAAGCCCAGCGAGATCCAGCCCGGGCAGTCCTACGAGGTCACCGGCAAGGTGGTGGCCGGGTCAATCGCTCGCAACGGCGACGAGCTGAGCTTTCGCATCCGCGACCGCGACGGCACGGAGTCGGTCCCGGTGACCTACAGCGGCGTGGTGCCCGACCCGTTCCGGGAGGGGCGCGAGGTGATCGTTTCGGGCGAGCTCAAGCAGGGCACGTTCGTGGCCGAGCGTGACTCGCTCATAACCAAGTGCCCGTCCAAGTTCACCAAGGACGCCTGATGTCGTCAGACCGGCTGCAAGCCTGCGCCCGGCGGCGTCCTCGGTCGCCCGCGCGCTTAGCGCAGCGGGCTCCCTGCGTCCTTGCCGTGCTTGCCTTTCGCCGGCTGACGCCATCAGGTTGCTGACGTGGCGGGCGTAGGCTCGGCCGCCCTCATCGTCGCGCTGCTTGCCGCCCTCTATGCGGTTGGCGCCTCGATCTTCGGAGCTGCCACCGGCCGGCGCGAATGGGTCGTCTCGGGACGGCGGGCCATCTACTGCGTCGCCGGCCTCTGCGTGCTGGCCTTCGCGATCCTCGAGTCGGCCTTCCTGCGCTCGGACTTCTCCTTCCGGCTCGTGGCCGAGGGCTCGTCCACGGACACGCCGACCTTCTACAAGGTCACAGCCCTCTGGGCCACCCAGGACGGCTCGCTGCTGTTGTGGGCGACCCTGCTGGGGCTGTTCGCCAGCGCCGTGCTGTTCCTCACCCGCCGCTCGCTGCGCGACATCGCTCCCTGGGCCACCGCGGTGCTGGGCGCCGTGGCGGCCTTCTTCCTGTTCCTGATGGTGGGCTGGGAGAACCCCTTCACAACGCTCGCTCAGCCTCCGGCGGAGGGCGCGGGTCTCAACCCGCTCCTGCGCCACCCCGCGATGATGATCCACCCGCCGATGCTCTACACGGGCTACGTCGGCTTCTCGATCCCGTTCGCCTTCGCGATCGGCGCGCTGATCACCCGCCACACAGGCGCCGACTGGATTCGCTCCACGCGCCGCTTCGCCCTCGTGGCCTGGACCTTCCTCGGCACGGGGATCCTGCTCGGTGCCCTGTGGTCGTACTCCGAGCTCGGCTGGGGCGGCTACTGGGCGTGGGACCCGGTCGAGAACGCGTCGCTGATGCCGTGGCTCGTGGGCACCGCCTTCCTGCACTCGATCATGGTCCAGGAGAAGCGCGGCATGCTGAAGGTGTGGAACGTGTCGCTGATCTGCGCCACGTTCGTACTCGCCCTGCTCGGCACGTTCCTGGTTCGCAGCGGCATCCTCGAGTCGATCCACGCCTTCGGCGCGTCGACGATCGGCGTCCAGTTCCTCGTCTTCATCGCGCTCGTCATCGGCCTGTCGGCGGGGCTCATCCTGGCCCGTCGGCCCGACCTGCGCAGCGAGGCGAGGATCGATTCGCTCCTCTCGCGCGAGGCCTTCTTCCTGCTCAACAACCTCGTGCTCGTCGGCCTCTGCGTGGTCATCCTCTGGGGGACCTTCTTCCCGCTGATCTCGGAGGCGGTGACCGGTGAGGAGGCGAGCGTCGGGCCGCCCTGGTTCGACCGGCTGACCACCCCGCTCGCGCTGGTCCTGGTCCTGCTCTCGGGCATCGGGCCGGTGCTGGCCTGGCGCCGGGTCACGCCCTCGTCGCTGCGACGCCTGCTGCTCATCCCCGTCCTGATCACCGCCGTGGCGCTGGTGGGCATGCTCGCCTTCACCAACGCCGCCGACAGCCCGGCCTCGCTGCTCATGTTCTGCTTCGTGGCGTTCGTGCTGGCGGTGGTGGGGCAGGAGTTCTTGCGCGGAGCCGTGGCGCGCCGCACGATGACCGGGGAGTCCTGGCCGCGGGCGCTCGCGCAGCTCATCGGGCGCAACCGCCGACGCTACGGCGGGTATCTGGTGCACGCCGGCATCGCGGTCCTGTTCCTGGGGGTCGCGGCGTCCTCGGCCTTCATCGACCAGCGCGACGTGCGCCTCTCGCCCGGCGAGTCCTTCCGCATGGACGGCTACGAGATCACCTACCGCGAGGCCACCGCCAAGCTGGGTGGCGACGACTCGGGCACGGGGGCGCCGATCTCGTTCGGCGCGGTGCTCGACGTGCGCAAGGGCGACGAGTCCTTCACGCTGCGCCCGGCCCGCAACTTCTACTCCAGCGGCGACCCGTCACTGGGCACCATCTCCCGCTTCTTCGAAGGGGAGGCCACCAGCGAGGTCGACGTCCGCTGGGGCCTGGGGCAGGACTTCTGGCTGGCGGTGCGCCCGGACATCGCCTCGCTCGAGCAGCCCATCCGCGAGGCCGACGCGAAGTTCGCCGACGCCCCGGGCGACGTGCAGGCAGTGATCATCGCCGCTCTCGGCGAGCGCTACCGCAACGATCCTCCGCCGGCGGCCTTCCGCGCGATCTCCTCGCCGCTTGTGGCCTGGATCTGGATCGGCGGCGCGATCGCCCTGCTCGGCGCCCTGGTGGCGGCATGGCCGTCGCCGGAGGCGCGCCTGCGCCGGGTGCGTTCGCTCTACGCGGCGCGGCTGGGCAAGGAACTGTCCCGGGCTTAGCCCGGCCCTACGCTTCACGCGTGGAGTTCGCCGTCGCCCTGCTCTTGCTTGCCGTCATCGTCGCCGTGCTCGTGGCACGCCCTCTGCGCGAGCGGGACCGGGCCGAGCGCAAGGACGAGATCCGCATCGCCGAGCTCGAGGCCGCCAAGGAGGCCAAGTACCGGGAGATCCGCGACGCCGAGCTCGACCATCGCATGGGCAAGCTCGACCAGGGCGACTGGCGCAGCGTCGACCGCGAGCTGCGCGGCGAGGCGATCGAGATCCTGCGGGAGCTCGACCGGCTGGAGGGCCGGTCGCCCACCGACGTCCGCTAGCCTTTCGTCGCGATGGAAGCGATTCTCTACGGCGTGCAGGTGATCCTCGCGGTGATGGTCATCGTGCTGGTCCTGATGCACTCGGGCAAGGACTCCGGCCTCTCCGGCGCCTTCGGCGTCGGCACCGGCGCAGGCCCCTTCGGCGGCGGCTCGCTCGTCGAGCGCAACCTGAATCGCTGGACGATCGGGTTCTCCCTGCTGTTCGTGGCGAACGTGATCGTGCTGCTCAAGATCTGACGCGGCGGACCTAGCGATTTCGCGACCTTCCGCGTCTGCGCGCCTGGCGCCCCCGGGATCGCCGATGCACTGCATCGACTCATCCCGTGTGCGTCGCCAGCCACACCCAGCCACTCCGGAAGCCGAAGCCGAACTTCCGACTCAGGTCACTACCCGGCCGCGTCGGTGAAGCGGGACGAGGCCACGCGCAGAGCGGGACACACGGCGCCGTACGCGAAGCGGCGGCCGTAGAACTCGCCGTCGCTCACCAGCCGCTGGTGACTCGTGAGCGCCTGCACGCCGGAGAAGACGGTCAGCAGGCTCTCGGTGAGCCGCAGGTCGCGCAGCGGCCGGGCCACCCGGCCGTCCTCAATGAGGAAGGTGCCGTCGCGCGTGACCGCGGTTACGAGCGCCTCCCTGGGCCGGACGACGTTCTCGTACCAGAGCCGGGTCACGTAGACGCCGCGCTCGATGGGAGCGCAGAGCTCCTCCTCGTCGGCGGCGCCCCCGCCGGACAGCACGAGGTTGGTGGGGAGGGGGCCGAAGCTTTCGCCCCCGGGAGCCAGGGCGTGACCGGTGGACTCGGTACCCGCCAGCGTCGCGCTGCGGATGTCGTGGACCACCCGGTGAGCCACGCCGTCCTGGATCAGCGGGATGGGCCGCTTGTTGGTGCCTTCCGCGTCGAAGGCGCGCGGCAGTCCGGCGGCGAAGCGTGGGGAGTCGGCGAGATTCACTCCCGGCGCGGCGACCGACTGGCCGAGCCGGCCGCTGAGCGCGCCGCGGCCCTCCGTGTGGGCCAGCCCGTTGAACGCGGTGGCCCCGAGCATGTCCAACAGCGTGCCCACGGCCTGGGGCGCGAACACCACCGGGTACTCCCCGGGGCCGAGCTCGGTGGCGTCGTCCGCCACGGCGGCCTTGGCCGCGGCACGGGCGCCCAGATCCTGGGCATCGAGTTCAGCGGAAGCCACCGCGGCCGCGGAGGCGAAGCCGCTGCGCCCGTTCGGGGCGATGCAGACGACCTTCATGAAGGAATCGGTCGTGCGGTCGCCCTCGCCGCCGCCGGGGGTGGCCACGCCGTACTCGACCTCGCCTGAGGACCAGACGCCGTGCGCCTCCACCCCCGCCCGCCGGGCCTCCTCGAAGGCCACCGCCAGCGCCGCCCCGCCGGGGTCCGGATCGAGCTCGGCGGTCGCGCCGTCGTAGCCGTGGTGCGCCGCAGGCGCGATGGGCGCAGGGAAGCCGGGGAATGAGCCCCTGCCGGCGGCCGCCGCCGCGGCCTCGGCCGCCGCGGCCGCGCGACCCGCACACTCCACGAGCGCCTCGTCCTCGACCGAGTTCGTGGAGGCGCGGCCCACGTGCCCTGAGCGCACGACGGCCAGCTCGACGGTCAGGTCGTCCACTGCCGTGGACTGAGTGGGAGCATTGCGTGCGAAGCGCAGCAGCAGCGAGCGCTCGCGGGTGACGAGGGCGAGGCTGTCCGGCCCGGCGTGGTCGACGGCGCGCTCCGCGATCTCGACCGCGTTCACGCCACGCCGACCTGCACGTCGCGGAAGCGCGCCGGCGCACATCCGTGCGAGACCTGCATGATCTGCCCGGGCTCGCCCTTGCCGCAGTCGAGCAGCGAGACAAGGCGCCAGTCCGGGGCCGAGCAGACCGCGTCGCAGCTCTGCCAGAACTCGGGCGTGACCCCGGCATAGCTGGGGTTGCGGAGAAGCCGGCCGCGCTCGACCGTCGCGGATCTCCCATGCCGCCTCGCCCTCGAACTGGAAATGCAGCCGCCGGTCGTCGATCGACCACGAGCGGTTGGTCTCGATCAGGATCCCGCGCTCGGTGCCGGCGATCAGATCCTCGAGGCCGCCGGCGTCGCCCGGCTCGAGGTTCACGTTGGTCATTCGCACGATCGGCTGGCGCGCGAACCCGTCGGCGCGCATGCAGCCACTGGAGCGGTCGCGCCCGGTCTCCGTGGCCGTCTCCCGTGAGGAGAGGAAGCCTGCGAGCACCCCGTCCCTGACGATCGGCACACGCTGGCCCTCGACGCCCTCGTCGTCCCAGCGGTAGCTGCCGAGTCCCTCCGGGTGGGTGGCGTCGGCCACCACGTTCACGTGCTCAGAGCCGAGGCGAAACGACCCGATGCCGGCCGCCGGTACGAAGCTGGTGCCCGCATACGAGGCCTCGCGGCCGAGCACCCTGTCGAGCTCCACCGCATGGCCGATGGACTCGTGGATCTGAAGGCCCAGCTGCTCCCCGGCCAGGACGATGGTCATCCGCTCGGCCGGACAGGCCGGAGCGGACAGCAGCGCGGCGGCCTCCTCGGCCACACGCGGCGCCGCGTCCATCAGGTCGAGGGCGAGGAAGCGCTCGTAGCCGCCAGGCGTGACCTGGCCGCCGTGGGAGGCCGGGTAGGAGCGCACCTGGGTGTCGTTCCCGTTCACCGCCATCGCTGCGATGCCTCCGCCGCAGTGGGTGATCTGCTGCTCACAGAGGGCCCCCTCGGTGGACGCGAACAGCTTGTGCACGCCCATGGCCCGGAAGCGTGTGAGCGCGATGCTCACTCCGTCGTCGGCGCGGAGGGCGGCGTCGGCGTCGGCCAGCCGCGTCAGCTTGTCCTCCAGCGGAACTTCGAAGGGGTCGCGCTCCAGGGCGGTGCTCCATGCTCCTTCAGCGGGCGGCTCCGAAGCGAGGGCCACCCCGCTGTTCGCGCGGGGCTGGGCGCGCGCGATCGAGAGCGCCCTGTCGAGAGCGCCATCGGCGGACGGGCGGTCCAGTCCCCGGGTGGCCGCGAAGCCCCAGGCGCCGTCGAGCCGGACCCGCACGCCGATCCCCTCGTTCTCCGAGCTGTCGAGCTCGTCGAGCTCGCCGTTTCGGGTAGCCAGGGTCTCGTCACGCGTGCGCACGTAGCGGGCGTCCGCGTAGTCGGCGCTCGCGCGCGCCCTGTCCATCAGGTCCCGCAGCAGGTCCTTCACGCGGGCGAGACTAACCCCGACGGCGCTGAGGGCTACCGCTCGAGCGACACGATGAGGGTCACAACGGTCCGGTCGGCCTCAGCGGTGATCTCGAGCGCGTCGCACGTGACACGCGCGATCGGCAGGCCCCAGCCGCCCCCGGCCGGGTCCCCCGGGGGCACCCAGCCGGTGTGAGGATCGAGGCTGCCGCCACCTCCGTCGCTGACCTGGCAGAGCAGCTCGCCCTGTTCTTCCCAGAGCTTCGCGACCACGGGGGACCTTCCGTGCCGCTCGGCGTTGGTGGCTACCTCCTGAACCGCGAGGACCAAGTCGTCCACGCGCTCCGGCGGACATTCCGAGCCCCTCGGCGTACCGGCGCACGGCCACCCGCAGCTCCGACCACGGCAGGGGCAGCGTTACGGCCGTGCCCGGCGGCTCCGGCGCCAGCCCCGGGAGGTAGTCGCCGGCCGCGACGAACTCGGCTGACGCGACAGCCGCGCCGTGTCGAATGAGCTCGGGGTGAGTGTGCGCGGCCATGTCGAGCACGGAGCGAGAGAGCAAGCGCTCGTCGAACAGGCATACGAAGCGCAGCGGCGCCTCGGCCAGCACGAGATTGACCATCGAGTCGAATCGGGCCCACTCTCGCGCCGGCGCGCCCGAGTCCGCCCAGATCCATTCGTCGATCACCCGCAGGCTGTTTCCCTCCGGGACGTCTGCGGACAGCCGGCACAGCTCCTGCAGGCGCTGGAACGGACGCGGGAACCAGGAGCTCGCGTCGTGCAACGCCACCAGCTCCGCGTCGTTTCCCAGCTCGGTCCGCAGGGCGTCGACCGTTTCGGGCCGCGCCGCCACCAGCACGGGGTCTCCCAGCTCCAGCCCCAGCCGCACGAACGCCGCGGTCGCGTCCGTGAGCTGAGGCTGAGAGTTGTAGATCAGAGCCTGGTGGGAGAGCCCCTGTGAGACCAACTTGTCGCGCTTCGGGGCGGGTGTGGCGTCCGTGCCGAGGGCCACCGGTCTAGTGCCCGGGCGCCGGGCGGGTCGACAACGGTGCCGGACTCCGCGGCGCGCGCCGCAGCAGGCTCGGTAGGCGGCGGCGGCGCCGGCGGCTCTCGACCAGGCGCGTCGTCTCGGGCCGGTCGGGGTTGCCGTACGAATGGATGTGGCGCGTGGCGTAGGCCAGCGGGAGTGCGGAATTCATGCGAGTCCTCCAGGGGGGAAGGGGGGTGCGTAGAAGACTCCCGCCCCGAGGACCCGTTGTGTGAGGGGTTGGTCACAGAGCGGCCGCTGCGGCCGCGGCCCGCGTCAAGAGCCGCTAGGGGACGTTCGGATTGATGCCCGGGTCCGGCGCCGGCTGGTTGTCGTGCACGCCGTGCTCGAGGTGAGGCGGCTCGGGATCCGGCCCGTCGAACTCGTTCGGGGGATCGGGAACGTCGCTGTCGGCCAGCTCGCGCGAGATCCCCGCCCGCCGCAGGCGCAGCGAACGCCAGCAGTCGTCGAGCTCCTTCTTTATCGCGTGCAGACGGTGGCGTTCCTGGTCGGTCAGGCCGCCCGACTCGCTCGCGTGCCAGAGACGGTGCTCCTCCTCGACCAGGCGCTCGATGCGGTCGAGGACCGGTCCGTCATCCATGATCGCCGAGATTAGTCGCCGCGTCGCCGAGCACGTGCCCGCAGGCACAGCTCGAGCTCGAAGCGCGCCTCCGGATCGTCGAGCTGGTCGCCGAGCAGGCCCCGCAAGCGCGCCAGCCGGTAGCGCGCGGTCTGAGCGTGGACGTCCATCGTCTCCGCCATCGCGGCCGCGTTGCCCTGCCGGCGCAGGTAGGCGAGGGCCGTGTCCTCCATGCGCGTACGCGACCTCGGCGTGAGCTCGTCGAGCGCGCCCAGCCGCCGGCGCGCGATGCGCTCGACGATGGCGGCGTTCTCGTAGAGCAGCAGGTCCGCGAGCCGGTCGTCGGCCCAGACCAGGCCGTGCGCGCCGGAGGCCCCGTCCTCCACGGCTTGGAGCGTCGTCGTCGCGAGCGTCCACGACTCGCGCAGCTCGGCGAGGGGGCCGGACGGGCCGAGCGCCGCCGTCACCCCGGCGGCCGCCTGGGCGATCTGGTCGAGCCGCCCCGGCCCTTCCGGGTCCGGAACGATCGCGCAGCCGAGCCCACGCAGGCCGGCGCTGATCGCGTCGGGCGGCAGGCGGCGCGCCAGTCGACCGAGGGAGTCCGGCGGGCAGGCGAGCGCGGCCGCATTGCGGGGCAGGCGCCAGCCCGCCCGCGTGGCCGCCGTCTGGAGCTCGGCGCCGTCGGCCGGCGTGTCGCCCAGCAGCATGGCGATCAGCTCGCGGCGGCGGCGCTGGCGTTCGCCCTCGCGCTCCGAGGATGCCTCGGCGTAGCCCTCGACCGAGTCCGCCGAGATCTCCTCGATGTAGGCGAAGATCGACTCCGCCAGCGTGCTGAGCACCTCGGTGTCGAGGTCCGCGGCCCGTGCCGCCCCGGCCAGCCGCCTCCAGGCCACCCGGGCGCCGATGCGGTACGCGGACTGGAGCGAGTCGAGGGCGCGGCCCTGACGCAGCTCGCCGCGGCCGAGGTTCACGTAGACGTCGCGCCCGGGCTCGCGGCCGGAATCGGGATCGCGGATGAGGGCGACGAACTGACGCAGCGCTTCGGTCACTCCGGTGCGCACGCCGAGCCCGAAGGCGCCCTCGAAGGGCCGGGCGTAATCGGGCACCTCGCGGGCGATCGTGGTGAGGATCTCCTCGGTGACGGCCGAGAGCTCGGGCTCGATCACGTCGGCCACCTCGGGCGGCAGCCTTCGCCAGGGCTCGTTCGAGGCTGTTTTTGTCATTTGGTTGATAAGAACTGCTAGATGGAACTTGCGGATTGAACCGTAGTACATTAGCCCGGACGCACATAGCCTCCGGTACATGACTCGGATCGAGAAGCAAGTGAACCTGTGGGCGGTCGTGCTGCCCTTCGTCGCCACCATCGCCGCCATCGCGCTGCTGTGGAACAGCGTCGTGTCCGCCACCGATCTCGCGATCCTCGGGGTGATGTACGTGCTCACCGGGCTGGGGGTCACGGTCGGCTTCCACCGCCTGCTGACGCACCGCTCGTTCCAGGTTCCCAAGCCCGTGGAGTACGGCTTTGCGGTGCTCGGCTCGATGGCCGTGCAGGGTCCCGTGATCAATTGGGTGGCCGACCACCGCAAGCACCACGCGCACTCCGACGAGGAGGGCGACCCGCACAGCCCGCACGTGGGCCACGGTGACGGCGTCGCCAGCGTTTTCCGCGGCCTATGGCACGCGCACGTCGGCTGGCTGCTCGAGCACCAGGGTCAGGCGGGCAGCCGCCGCTACGCGCGCGACCTCACCGAGGACCGCGGCATGCGGCTCATCAACCGGCGCTTTCCGGTGATCGTGCTGCTGAGCCTCGTGATCCCGGCGCTGGCCGGGTGGGCGCTGACCGGCGGCACCCTCGTCGGCGCGGCCACCGGCCTCCTATGGGGCGGCCTGGTGCGGATCTTCATCGTGCATCACGTGACCTGGAGCGTCAATTCGGTCTGCCACTTCCTCGGCAGCCGCCGCTTCGAGACCGACGACGAGTCGCGCAACGTGTTCTGGCTCGCGCTGCCTTCCTTCGGCGAGTCCTGGCACCACAACCATCACGCGTTCCCGCGTTCGGCTCAGCACGGCCTCAAGCGCTGGGAGATCGACCCGTCGGCGCTGGTGATCACGGCGATGGAGAAGGTGGGTATCGCACGCAACGTCGTGCGCATCTCGCCCGAGCGCCAGGAGGAGCGCCAGAACGGTGCGGCCCCGCAGCGCCGGGAGGCGCCGGCTCCGGAGCGCCAGGCGGCCTGACCGCCCACCCGGCCGGCGCTCAGCGCGGCAGCCGTACGCGCACGCGGGCTCCCCGGCTGGAGTCCGCGAACCAGATCTCGCCGCCATGGGCCTCGACGATCGCACGGCAGATCGTGAGGCCCAGGCCCGTGCCCGCGCCGGGCGAGCGAGCGGCTCCGGCGCCGCCGCGATAGAAGGGCTCGAAGGCGCGCTCGCGGTCCTCCCGCGACAGGCCCTCGCCGCTGTCGGCCACCTCGATCTCCACGCCGGCGCCGTTCGATTCCGCCAGCACGGTCACGCTGCCGTCGGCCGGGGTGTGCCGGATCGCGTTCTGGATCAGGTTGAACAGCACGCGCTGGAGCTTCTCCGGATTGGCGCGCGGTGCCGCGAGGCCGTCGGGGACGGAGGCCCTCACCGCCACCCCGCCGGCGTCGGCCTGAGCCCGCATGGCGATCACGGTCTCCTCCACGAGCTCGTCGAGTCGCACCTGCCGCATCGACCACTCGATGTCGCCCGCCTCGATTCGCGACAGCTCGAACAGGTCCTCGATCAGCGCGGACAGCGAGTCGATGTGCAGCGACATCTGCTCGAGGTAGTGGCGGCGCGTGTCGGGGTCGACCAAGTCGTCCTCCACGGCGTCGGCCAGAAGGCGCAGCGACGTGAGCGGCGTGCGCAGGTCGTGGCTCACGGCCGCGACCAGGCTGCGGCGGGCGGCCTCGCCGGCGTCGCGCTGGGCGATCACGTCGTGGGAGAGCAGGAGCGTCGCGTAGGCGGTCAGCCCTCCCGCGAGCAGCACGAGGAGCGTCATCACGAGGGCGTCGTGCCCTGAGATGAACATCAGCAGGGCCACCACCAGCACGCCCGCCGTGATCAGCCCGACGGTCACCGCCACCGCGATGGCGAATTGGCGCGCCAGCGAACCATCCGGCCGGTGCCTCACCAGCGCGTGCACCACCACGATCACCGGCGCACCGCTGGCGAACATGAGCGCGAACATCAGAAGGCCGTCGGCGGGCTTGTAGGCGAGCCCCACCACCAGCCCGCCGACGGCCGCGGCGAGCGTCAGGCCGGCGAGGCCGCGCATGACGGTCATGGCTGGAAGCGGTAGCCCACGCCCCAAACGGTCTGCAGCCGCTTCGGGTTCGACGGGTCGTCCTCGATCTTCGCGCGCAGGCGGCGCATGTGGACCGTGACCGTGGAGGTGTCGGTGTAGAAGCTGTACTGCCAGACCGCGTCCATCAGCTGGTCACGCGAGAACACCTGGCCCGGGTGCCGCGCGAGATGCAGGAGCAGGTCGTACTCGAGGACCGTCAGCGGCACCTCCTCACCCTTGAGCAGGACCCGGCGCGCCGCGGGCTCGATCTCGAGGTTGTCGAACACGATCGGCTCCACCGGCTCCGGCGAGGGATCGACCCGGCGCAGGACCGCGTCCACGCGCGCCACCAGCTCGCCGGGCGAGAATGGCTTGACCACGTAGTCGTCGGCGCCCTGTCTGAGCCCCGCGATGCGGTCGGACGGCTCGCCCTTCGCCGTTAGGAGGATCACCGACACGCGGCCACGCTCGCGCAGCCGGCGCATCACCTCGAGCCCGTCCATGCCCGGCATCATGAGGTCGAGGACCACGAGGTCGGGGCTCGTCTCACCCGCCACCCTGAGTGCGCCGGGCCCATCGGCGGCCACGTGCGCGGAGTAGCCGGCACGCTCGAGGTAGCGCGACACCACGTCGGTGACGACAGGCTCGTCGTCGACGACGAGAATGGAGCCGCGTGCGACTGCGCTCATCGAAGGCAATTCTGGCAGCGTCCCGGCTCGCCCCGGCAGGGCTTAAGGAGTCTGTAAGCGTGCGTCCAGCAGCCGCGGCAAGACCTCCTCGGCCACGGTGCTCTGAACGGCCTCCGGACGGAGCGGCCGGAGCAGCTCGCCGGCCCGCTGCCGGTACGCCGCCGCCCTGTCGTCGGGCAGGTCGAAGGCAGCCCGGATCGCGCCCCCGAGCTCGCCGGGCTCCATCGAGCTCGCCACCAGCGCCGGCTCGTCGAGACGGCGCGCCAAGCGCAGCGCCTCGAACGGGCCCCCGGAGGGCACGGTGGCCACGAGCGCGCCGTCCGCCAGCGCCTCGAGGGGCGCCTGTCCGAAGTCCTCCCAGCGCGCACCCGCCGCGTACACCCGCGCGTGCCGCATGCGCTCGCGGAACTCCGCGGCCGGCACCGTGCCACGCAGCTCGAGGGAGTCGGGCTCGGGCACGCCGGTACGGCGCAGATGCGCCCGCGCGACGTCAGGATCGAGCCCGTAGACCTCGAGCCGCGCGTCGGGGACGCTCGCCGCGGCCCAGCCCGCCACGAGGATGTCGAGCCCCTTCGCCTTCGGGTCCGGCACGTAGGCGATCGCCACCCGCTCCCGCTCGTCGCTCACCGGGCCGGAGCTCTCCACGGGCGGCGATACCACCACGGCCGGCGCGGCGCCGGCGGGCAACTCCCCAGCCGCGGCCTCGCTCAGCGGGAGGGTCAGCGCCGCCCGGCGCAGCCCGCGCCGCTCGAGCCGATGCAGGACTGCGTTGCGCGCGCCCGGACGATTCATCCGCGCCGGGGCGTCCAGCCGGACGGCGTGGGGGACGTCCAGCGGGGGCAGCAGCATCGCCGCGGTGGTCGTGGAGACCACGAGAGCCCGGGGCCTGTGGCGCTCGAGGGCCGTCTGGGCGGCACGGCGCGCGCCGTGCATCTCGACGAGATCGTTGACCGGGTAGCCGCGCCTGAGCCGTCCGGCAGCGCCGAAGCCCACCGACACGACCTCAACGCTGGCGCCGGCTCGCCTCACCTGCTCGGCGAACAGGCGGTCGGTGTGGCGCCAGCCGAGCGTGGTGCCGAGCGAGACCAGCAGGATGTCCGGTGTGCTCACGCCCGCGAACGCTGGCAGATGAGGCGGCGTGGCTTGCTTTGGGCGGGCGCTCAGCGGCGTTTCAGCCTCTTGACGAACTCACACCCCTTGGGCTTCGGGTCGATCTTCCAGTCGACTATCGGCCCTGTCGCGCTTGCCCTTCCCGCAATCGATCACCAGGTCGCGGTCGCCGTCGGCCGCGTAGAGCTTGTCGTTCCCCGATCCCCCGAGCAGAGAGTCGTCGGTTGGGCTGTCGAAGTCGTCGTCGCCGGCCTGCTCGCCGGCGTCGAGCACGTCGTTGCCGGAGCCGCCGTAGAGGAAGTCGGGCCCCTTGCGCCCGGAGAGGAAGTCGTCGCCGGCGTCACCGTAGAGCGCATCCTCGCTGTAGAACGTGACCTCCGGCTCATCCTCCATCGCGGGCTGGACGGCCGGGTCGTTGTTGCCCACGACGTAATCGTCACCGGCGCCGGCGCGAACTTGGAACTCGCCGACGGAGAGCGCCCAGAAGCGGTCGTCCGCGTCCCCGAGGACGACCGAGAACGATTCACCTGGCCCCTTCGTGCCGTCGTCCCCGCTGGCGCCATCAGGACAGGACACGGCCTGCGACCCCTCCGGATAGCACGAAGGGGGTTCCGTGACGACGGTGGTGACCCCTGCGCGGTCGTTGATGAAGTGGCTCCAGGAGCCCGCCACCAGCACGTAGGTGATCTGGATGTGGTTCTCGGTCCCGCGCGCGGCCGACACCTTGACCGGGCCGGGCCAGGTGACCTTGGAGGGCGCGGCCAGAGCCGGCGTGGCAGTGAGGACGGCCCCGGCCAGGGCCCCCACGAACGCCACAGCGACGCCGCGAGGTAGGCGTCTCACGAATCGACCCTAACCGGGCTGTGTGAGCGCCGTCAATGGGTCGAGAGGGGCCCTTCGAAGTGCGCCCAGGGAGATTCGAACTCCCACGGCCCAAATGGGCCACAAGGCCCTCAACCTTGCGCGTCTACCAGTTCCGCCACAGGCGCGTGCGGGCGAGAAGTATAGAGCGGGGTCCGTTCCGTCCGGCCGGGTTCTTGATGTCGTCCGAGTGCCGGGGTACTCTGCGAACACATGTTCGAATCAGGCAAGCAAAACGGCTCTGGCAGGAGGTCCTGATGGTCGAGCTCAACCTCACGAAGCGGCAGCAGGAGATCTTCGACTACGTCAAGCGCTACCGAGCGGACCACGGCTATCCGCCCACGGTGCGCGACATCGGTAAGGCGATCGGGCTGACCTCGTCGTCGACGGTGCACGCCCACCTTTCCAATCTCGAGAAGCTGGGCCTGCTGCGGCGGGACCCGACCAAGCCACGGGCGATCGAGGTGCTTGTCGACAAGGCTAAGACCGCGGTCGTCCCGTCGGGCCTGCCGATCGTCGGTCAGGTGGCCGCCGGCCAGCCGGTGCTGGCCGAGGAGAACATCGAGGAGTACGTGCCCGTGCCGCAGATCGCCGGCGGGGACGAGGGCGAGTTCGTGCTGAGGGTCACCGGCGACTCGATGATCAACGCGGGGATCTTCGACGATGACTACGTGGTGGTCCGGCCACAGGACACTGCCACCGACGGCGAGATCGTCGTCGCCCTCGTGGGCGACGAGGCCACCGTCAAGCGGTTCTATCGGGAGAACGACCACGTCCGCCTGCAGCCCGAGAACGACGCGCTCGAGCCCATCGTGAGCCGCGACGTGAAGGTGCTCGGGAGGGTGGTCGGCGTGTGCAGGAGGGTCTCATGACCCCGGCGCTGCTGGATGCCCCTGTTCGGCTGTTCGGCGAGCAGGGCCGACCCGACGGTGCCACAGGAGGACGCGTGACTCTCGAGGAACGCCTGGTCAGCACCTGGCGTGCGCTACACGCTCAGGGAGTCGCCGAGTGCCCGGTCTGCCGCGGGCGGATGAGCAAGGTGGAGCACGTCGGCGAATGCACGTGCTGCGGGAGCCGGCTGAGCTAGTACGGCGGCCAATCCAAGACTTGGGAGGTGAGCGGCGGGGCCGCGCGGTCCCGTGTGGGCCGCGCGGCCCCCTCC
The DNA here is from genome assembly GCA_963733655.1 of uncultured Thermoleophilaceae bacterium. Taxonomy (GTDB): domain Bacteria; phylum Actinomycetota; class Thermoleophilia; order Solirubrobacterales; family Thermoleophilaceae; genus JACVRW01. The sequence continues at coordinate 174,100 of CAVTEX010000001.1, read as the reverse complement.
GCTGAGGTCGCGCCTGGAGGGGGAGGCGCTACCAGATGAAACTGTCGATGACTTCGGCGACCTTGTCCGCCGGGACGGGACTCACGCTTACCTGCCAGGTGCGCCCGTCGATGGAATTGCCCGCGGTCGCGGGATACCCGGCCTCGGTCAGCAGCCGGCGCACGACGACGGCGCGGAGGATGCACTCGCGGCCGTGCCAGCGCACGTCGATTCCGAAGGCTCCGTTTTCGGTGGGCCACACCGTCAGCCGGTCTGGGCGGATCGGCCCGAACGCGTGAGCTGCGGTCGCACTGGCGGGGTCGCGGCCGGCGGTGCCGTCGAGCTCGTAGTCGCTGACGGCCATTAGGGCGGGGGGCGTCATTTCTTGGCTATGTCTCCTGAGTCCGTTCTGGGGTAGACCACTGACGAGTGTTTCGCTCCACCTCGACGAACGGACTACTCCGTTTCCGTCGAGGGGACTCAACGCCGCACACTTTCCGGCTTCTGGGCTCCGTTGTGTGAGGGCTTCGTCACAGAAGGGGGCGCCCGCTGGTCGACGCGCCCACCCATCGCCCCTACCATTGAGAAGCCGGCCAAGCAGCCGCGGGGAGGTCGGAGAGACAACCGGCCCCTCGAGGAAAGTCCGGACACCGCAGGGCAGGGTGGTCGGGATACCGACCCCGGGAAACCGGCGGGAAAGTGCCACAGAAACAAACCGCCTAAGCGCCGGGCCACACGTGAGCCCGGTGCCGGCAAGGGTGAAAAGGTGCGGTAAGAGCGCACCGGCGCCGCGGTGACGCGGTGGCCAGGCAAACCCCACCCGGTGCAAGGCCAAGCAGGAGCGCTGACGCTGCCCGCCGAGCTCCAGGTAGGCCGCAGGGCCGAGAGGCCCCGGTCGTCGTGACCCAGGTGGTCGCGGCGGTCCGAGATGGATGGCTGCTCACGACAAAATCCGGCTTAACGGCCTGGCTAACGAAAGGACCCCCAACCTGGGGGTCCTTTCCATTTTCGGGGTTTGCGGGCCACAAAAAGCGGCTAGGAGCACGGAGGGTGCAACTACACAGATGACACAGCTCACAGAACCGCCTCCGACGACCAAGACCAAGGCAGACGGCTTCTGCCCGCACTGCCATCTCCTCATCGAGAAACGCGTTGGGAACGGGTGGCCGAAGCAGCCGACACGCTGTCCTCACTGCCGCCTGCTCGTGGGAGCCGGCCGGGCCCGGCCGGAGCCGTCGGCAGAGCCCGGCGCACGAGGCAGCGCGGCGGGAGTGTTCGCGCACGATGCCAAGCGCGCGGTCAACGGGCAGAACGTGTCCGATGACACCATCTGCCGGGCCATCTGCGAGGTGGCCAACTCGATGGGCGCCCGTCCCGAGCGCCTGCTCATGGTCGACTATCAGCAGCTGGCGGTCGACGACGAGGACCTTCCGGGCCTCGACCAGATCTTCGCCGCCTTCGGCAGCTGGAAGCGGGCCCGCCGCGCCGCGGCGACCCAGTAGCAGGGCAGCGGCGACGCACTAGCCGGGCCCGCAGTCCCAGCGCGCGGCCGTGCCGGCGACCCCGCCTTCCGCCGCGCGCGCCAGGCTCACATCCCCATCGCGCCGGGCCGGTAGAGTCCCGCGCCGATGGAGGTCTGGTTCATCCTCGCCCCGTTCGTGCTGCTCGGGCTCGGCGCGTTGTTCATCGCCTTTTCCGGCGGCCCGTCGGCGGCGCGGGACGCCTATCTCACCCGCGGCGGGCGTCTGTTCACGTTCGGCATAGTGCTCGCCTACCTGGTGCTGGGCGTGGCGGTTCCCGCGCTGGTGATATCCGACCGGGGCGAGGCCGAGGGGGCGGTGGGGCCACTCCGTACCGAGGAGATCTCGTCGACTGATCAGCGCGGCAAGGAGCTCTTCCTGCAGAGCTGCGCGGCCTGCCACAACCTCGACGCCGTCAACGCCCGCGGCGTGACCGGCCCGGATCTCGACGACCTGGGCGGCGTGACCAAGGAGCGTGTCCTGAACGCGATCGAGAACGGGGGCTCAGGCCAGGACCTGATGCCCGCCGGAATCCTTCGGGGCGAGGACGCCGAGGCCGTGGGCGAGTACGTGTCGAAGGTCGCCGGGCAGTAGGCACAGAGCACCGCGCAGGCTCCCGAAAACGTCGCCGCAACCGCCGCATTTCCTCCTCACTGGGCGATCCGTTGCAAAACCGCCGTAAGCAGCGGGGTTTTCCGTCCGGGCCATATTGTCTGCTGCTAGCATGGCCGCGTCCGTCAGAGCCGAGGCCCCAAGCGGAAAAACGGGGCGTGGGGGAACCGTTGGCCGAGAGGCCTGGGGCGAATCGCGGAGGTCCGCGTAGCGCAGCTCTTTCAGCGCGAGCCCGTCAGCTAACCCCGCAGGCGAACCGAAAGAGAGCCGATGCAGTCAGCCGGTGCCCGTGTATTGCAGGAGGATGAGCACGACCTGAGTCGTGAGGCGGTGCTCCTGCAATGGGAGCGCAAGATCGAGGCTGCCGAGCGTCGCCCCAGCCGCGCTGAGCGCGAGGCCGAGCAGGACGAGGGGACGGTCGAGGAGCTGCGGCCCACCGAGGACGCTACCCATGCGGGCCCGCGCCGCTTCGAGCGTCGCAGTCCCGCTGCACCCGAGCCTCAGCCCGAGCGCCGGACGATCACCATCACGGGCCAACCCACCCCGGCGCGCCGCCGGCGTTCGGTGATCGAGAGCCAAGTCGCCCAGCCGGACCGGATCGCCCTGTGGGCGTTCCTGCTGGGTCTGTTCCTGGTGGCCGTCGCCGCCGGGACCGCGCACGCCTGAGCAGGGCGAGCGCGCAGACCTGAATCACGCCGGACCGGGTATCCGGCGCGCAGCCGCGCATCCATGCGGGGCACGTGGTTCGTATCTCCTTTGGAGTGGAAATCACTCCATTTCCCCACTACACTTACTGCAGGTAAGTCGCTCGCAGAAAGAGAAGCACGATGAAGACCAAGGAGAGCAGGTTTCAGGTCCACGACGAGCTGACCGCGCCGGAGCGCAGCGTCCCGATCCTCAAGGGCGCGCTCGCGGGCGGCGGGCAGCTTCCGAACTTCATCGGCGTGCTCGCCGGATCCCCGGCCGTTCTGCGCGGCTACGCGCGGCTTCGCTCGGAACTGCGCAACGGCGCGCTTGCGTATTCCACCCAGCAGCGCATCGCGCTGGCAGTCGCCGAACACCAGAAGAGCGAGTACGCGCTCTCGACCCTCCAGCGCACGGCGCGCGACGCCGGCCTCGGCCTCGACGAGATCGCCCTCGCGCGCGAGTTCGACTCGCGTGACGAGAAGGTCTCGGTGCTGATGCGCTACGTCAAGTCGCTGGTCGAGAGCGACGGCTCGCCGCCGCGGCACCTGCTGGAGGAGACGCGGGAGGCGGGCTGGACCGACGAGGAGATCCTCGAGGCGATCGCCCACGTGGCTCTCGCCACCTTCGGCAACCTGGTGACCCGGGCGGGCGAGGTCCCGAACGACGGATCCAGCGAGGACTCCCGGCTGCTACAGGCCGCCTGACGTGTCGGGCGGCCCCTCTGAGGGCTACGATTTGACCGATGACCTACCAACGGGTCGTGGTGGTCCAGCGCGAGACCTGCTGCCGCGACTACCACCACGCCGTCGAGCTGGTGGGCAAGCGCTGGACCGGCGCCATCCTGTTCGTCCTGATGGACGGTCCGGCTCGCTTCTCCGAGTTCAAGCGGCTGGTGCCCGACCTGTCCGATCGCCTCCTCTCCGAGCGGATGAAGGAGCTCGAGGCCGAGGGCATCGTGGAGAGGCGCGTGATCGATGACATGCCCGTGAAGGTGGAGTACGCGCTGACCGATAAGGGCCAGGCGCTCGAGCCTGCAGTGATCGCGCTGAAGTCCTGGGCGCGAAGCTGGTCGTAGGCAAGGCAGTCTCGCGCGGGCGCGGGTAGCCTACGCGCCTCGCACACCCCGCCGCCGACCCCCAGAAGGAGCCTCATGGCCGACCAGCCGCAGACCGCCGACGACGTAAAGGCCCTCGTCGAAGAGCACGACGTGCGCTTCGTCCGCCTCTGGTTCACGGACATCCTCGGCCAGCTGAAGAGCTTCTCGATCAACTCTGCGGAGCTCGACGACGCCTTCGAGGGAGGCATGGGCTTCGACGGCTCGTCGGTCACCGGCTTCAACGCGATCGAGGAGTCGGACATGATCGCGATGCCGGATCCCGCCACCTACGCGATCCTGCCCTGGCGCCCGGAGGACCGCGGCGTCGCGCGCATGTTCTGCGACGTCGTGACTCCCAGCCGCGAGCCCTACGAGGGCGATCCGCGGCACGTGCTGCGGCGTACGCTCGAGCGCGCCGAGGAGATGGGCTTCTCGAACTTCTACGTGGGGCCCGAGCTCGAGTTCTTCTACTTCCGCAGCGCCAAGCCCGCCGACGGCATCCCCGAGATCCTCGACGAGGGCGGCTATTTCGATCTCACGACACTCGACGCCGGCTCCGACGTGCGCCGGGAAACGGTTCTCGCCCTCGAGCAGCTCGGCATCCACGTTGAGTACACCCACCACGAGGTGGGCCCGTCGCAGCACGAGATCGACATGCGCTACGCCGACGCGCTGAAGATGGCCGACGACTGCATGACCTACCGCATCACGGTCAAGGAATACGCCATGAAGTACGGCTGGCACGCAACCTTCATGCCCAAGCCGCTGTTCGGCGAGAACGGCTCGGGGATGCACACCCACCAGTCGCTCTTCCAGGGCGGGAGCAACGCCTTCTACGACGAGAACGACCAGTACTTCCTGTCCGACGTCGGCAAGGCCTTCATCGCCGGGCAGCTCAAGCACGCGCGCGAGATCACGTCGGTCTTCGCCCAGTGGGTCAACTCCTACAAGCGCCTCGTGCCGGGCTACGAGGCTCCGGTGTACTGCGCCTGGTCGCGGCGCAACCGCTCGGCGCTCGTGCGTGTGCCTCTCTACCACCCCGGCAAGGAGCAGGCCACCCGCATGGAGCTGCGCTGCCCCGACCCCGCGTGCAACCCCTACCTGACGTTCGCGATCCTGCTGGCGGCCGGGCTCGAGGGAATCGAGAAGGGCTATGAGCTGCCCGAGCCGATGGAGAAGAACCTGTACCACATCACTCCCGAGGAGCGGCGGCGGCTCGGCATCGAGCAGCTACCGGAGACACTCGGCGAGGCGATCGAGATCACCGCGGAGTCCGAGCTCGTGCTCCGGACCTTCGGCGAGCACATCTTCAACCGCTACGTGGAGATCAAGCGTCAGGAGTGGGAGGACTACCGGGTGCAGGTGACCGAGTGGGAGCTGGAGCGCTACCTCTCAGTTCTGTAGCGGTCTCCGCAAGCTGCTCGGCGGCGCTCTCGAGGAAGCGCACGCATGCCTCGCGCTCGGCCTCGGTCATCTGACCGGCGGTCTTCGCGAGCCTCTCCACCAGCGACGCCCAGATCTGCTCGCCCGCATCGCCACGGGCCGGAGCCTTGCGAACGATCACGGAGCGGCGATCACTGGGGTGGGGCTCGCGCTGGACCCAGCCGAGTCGCTCCAGCCGGTCGATAAGCGCGGTCACCGCGCCCGAGCTGAGCGCCATGCGGTCCGCGAGCTGACCCGGGGTGATCGATCCCGCCGCCTGAATGTGGTCCATGGCCTTGAACTCCGCGGCGCCAACTCCGAACCGGCGCGCCACTATCGCGTCGAAACGGTCATCCTCCAGGCCGAAGCGCCGTAGAGCCATAAGGAGATCGCTGGTCGAGGCCATCGGTATCAATCTTAACCGCTAAATATCTTGACAATCAAGATTTAACGCGCTAGAGGTACACCCCCAATGAGTACACGCCGCCGCTCCATCTTCGCAATCGCCGCTGGCCGCAGGGCCAAGTGGGTCGTCTTCCTGATCTGGCTGGTGGGCATGTTCATCTCCTTCGGGGCGAACCTGCCCGGCAAGTTCACCGACGCGGAGGAGAACGAGTCCACCTCGTTCCTGCCCGGCGACGCCGAGTCGACCAAGGTGCTCACCGCGGCCGAGGAGCTGCAGGGCGGCGAGCTGGCTCCCGCGGTCATCGTCTACCGGCGCGCAGGCGGCCTCACTCCAGCGGACCTTCAGAAGATCCAGTCCGACGTCCAGCGCCTCACCGAGAGACGCTTCCCCGCCGTGGTGGCCGACGGCGCCACCGCGGCCTCGGGAGGCCAGCAGGGCGGCGGCCAGGACCAGGGCGGTCAGGGCGGCGGTGCCCCGTCCGGCGCACCGGAGGGCTGCGGCGGCCCGACGACGCCCATTCCCGGTCAGCCCGGCAACTACTCACCGTTCGTTGGACCGCTCTGCTCGGAGGACGGCGAAGCGGCGATCGTCACCGCCTACCTGAAGGGCGACGGCGAGTCCGACAGCATCCTCGACCCGATCGACTTCTGGCGCGACACCGTGTCCGATCCGGGCGGCGGCCTCGAGGTGAAGATCACCGGTGGCGCCGGTTACGCGGCCGACGCGATCAAGGTCTTCGAGAGCATCGACGGGACGCTGCTGCTGGCGGCCCTCTCGCTGGTGATCTTCCTGCTGATCGTCATCTACCGGTCGCCGATCTTCCTGTTCATCCCGCTGCTCGCCGTGATCTTCGCCGAGCTGCTCGCGCGCTCGATCGGCTACGGGATCTCCGAGCTGGGCGTGACGATCAACGGCCAGTCGAGCTCGATCATGTCGGTCCTCGTTCTGGGCGCCGGTACGGACTACGCGCTCCTGATCGTGGCCCGATACCGCGAGGAGCTGCACAACACCGAGGACCGGCACGCGGCGATGCAGGCCGCGATGTCCTCGGCCGGCCCGGCCGTCTTCGCCTCGGCGCTGACGGTGATCGCGGCCCTGTTGTGCCTGACGATCGCGAAGGTCAACGGCACGTCGGGGCTCGGCCCGATCGGCGCGCTCGGCGTGGCCTGCGCGGCGATCTCCATGCTCACGCTGCTGCCCGCCCTGCTCACGATCTTCGGCCGGCGCGCCTTCTGGCCGTTCGTGCCGCATACCCCGAACTGGAGCGCGCCGACGGACGTCGCGCAGAGCGGCATCGGCAAGCGCATCGTCGACGGGTCGACCGGCGGGGCGCTGCTGCCGGTTATCGGGGCGGCGCTGGTGTGCATCATCCTGCTCCCGATCACGATCATCACCGCGCTCCTGCGCCGCCTCGTCATGGCCCTGACGCGCGGACGGGTGAAGATCCCCTCGCTCGTCAGCCTGTTCGACGAGCCGATCTTCAAGCCCTACGAGGTCAGGCGCACCAAGCACGAGCATCTTGCCGACGCCACGCATGGCTTCTGGAAGCGCGTCGGCGACCGCGTGGCCGCACGACCGACGCGGGTGATGGTCAGCTCCGTGGCGATTCTGCTGGTGATGTGCGCCGGCCTGGCCTTCTTCTCCACCGACCTCACGACCAACGACGGCTACCGGACGTCGGTGGAGTCGGTGGAGGGCCAGGACCTGCTGGCCCAGAGCTTCCCCGCGGGGGCCAGCGCGCCCGCCGACGTGATCGTGCCGCCGGGCGGCGACGTTCAGGCCGTCACCGCGGCCCTGGAGGAGACGGACGGCATCGAGGCCGTCACGCCGCCGGTCGCCGAGGGCGAGCAGGGCACGCTGATCCAGGCGACGCTCGTGCCCGCCGCCCTACTCGACCGAGGCCTTCGACCTCATCGAGCCCATCCGCGCCGCCGCATCCGGCGCCGTGGAGGGCACGGTCGTGGGTGGCGCGAGCGCGGTGGAGTTCGACGTCCGCGACGCCGCGGGCTGGGACTCCACGGTGATCCCGCCGATCGTGCTCGTGGTGGTGTTCCTGATCCTCGTGGTGCTGCTGCGGGCCGTCGCCGCGCCGCTGATCCTCATCGGCACCGTGATCCTGAGCTTCCTCGCGGCGCTCGGCGTCGGCTACTTCGTCTTCGACGTGTTCTTCGACTTCCCGGGCTCTGACCCGTCCCTGCCGCTGTTCGCGTTCGTGTTCCTGGTGGCCCTGGGCGTGGACTACAACATCTTCCTGATGGCGCGAGCCCGGGAGGAGACGCTCAAACACGGCACCCGCGAAGGCATGCTGCGCGCGCTCGCGGTCACCGGCGGAGTCATCACGAGCGCCGGAATCGTGCTCGCCGGCACGTTCTCCGTGCTGGCGGTGCTGCCGCTCGTGTTCCTCACCGAGATCGGGTTCGTGGTGGCGTTCGGCGTGCTGCTCGACACGTTCCTCGTGCGAAGCGTGCTGGTGCCCGCGATCGTCCTCAAGATGGGGCCGAAGGTCTGGTGGCCGTCGGAGCTGGCGAAGACCGACGGCGCCGGCGAGCAGCGCGAGAAGACGCTCGTCACGTCGTAGCCGACGGCTAACGCAGGGCCTCGGCCACCACCCGCCGCGCCTGGCGCAGCGACACCGGGTCGAGCCGCCTGGCGCGGTCGCAGGGGCTGTGGCGGCAGGGCTCGCCGCGGGCGCCCACGCCGAGCTTCATGCCGGGCAGGCCGAGCAGCTCGAACTCGCGATGGTCGGAGTTGCCGTCGGTGTCGTCGCGCACCCAGCTCACGGCAACTTCGGTTCGGCCCGCGGCCGCCAGCAGTCGCCGCTCGACGGAGCGCCGCGGGCCGGCCACCGGGGAGCGCAGCCAGAAGGGCCGGTCGCGCCCGACCTCGTCGAGCGACAGCGCCCACTGCAGGCGCTCCGCGCCGCCGCGGGCCCGGACCCGCCGCGCCAGGGCGAGAGCTCCGAGGTGGTCGGGCGCGCCCGTGTAGACGCGCTCCTCCGCGCCGGTGGCCACGAGCCAGACGTCGCAGGCCGGTTCGATCCGGCGCAGGCGGCCGGCCAGCTCGGTGACCACGGCGACGCCCGACGCGTTGTCGTTGGCGCCCGGGGCGTTGGGCGTGGAATCCGTGTGGGCCATCACGACTCGCAGGCAGGTCCGCGGTGTGTCGAGCACGCCGATCACGTTGCGAGAGCGCCCGCAGGCCCCGCACCGGCACGGGCTGGACCGCCACGCGCAGGCCCGCCCGGATGAACTGCCTCCGAACCAGCCGGTGGGCGCGCGCCTCGCCGCGGCCGGCCGCCGGGCGCGGGCCCCAGGAGGCCAACTGGACCGCGACGTCGTAGGCGCTGGGAGAGGGCGCCAGCGCGACGCCGAGGATGGCTAGGAGAGCAGCCGTTCGAGCTCCTCGGGCTCGGTCACCGGCGCCCGGCAGCTGAACCGCTCACACACGTACGCCGCCGCGCGGCCGTCCACCGGTTCACGCCCCTCGAGCAGGGGGACGCCGTTGCGCTCGCCGCCCGCCAGCACCAGGTGGGGGCGGAAGGCGCGCCGGACGACGCGCTCCAGCGGGCGGATCTCGTCGCCCACGAGCGCCACCTCCTTGACGCGCGCGAGGTGGAAATCGAGGGCCTGGAGCAGGTGCCCGAAGGCTTGGGGATGCTTAACGGAGAGCTCGTGCATGAGGCGCAGCACCGACACGCCGCGCTCCTCGTAGGCGTGCTCGCCGGTCAGAGCGGCCAGCCGCAGCAGCCCGTAGGCGGCGCTCGCGTTGCCCGACGGGATCGGGTGGTCCTCGAGGTCCTTGCGCCGGGCGAGGAGCTTCTCGTGGTCGTCCGATGTCTCGAAGAAGCCGCCGTTCTCGCCGTCGGCGAAGCGAGCGATCATGGTGTCGGCCAGCGCCGCGCGCCTCCTCGAACCAGCGCGGCTCGAAGCTCGCCTCGTAGAGCGTCAGCAGCGCCTCGACCAGGAACGCGTGATCCTCGAGGTAGGCGTTCAGCTTGCCGTGGCCGTCCTTCCACGAGCGCAGCAGCCGCGCGTCCTCGTCACGCAGCTCGTCGAGCACGAACGTGGCCGCGCCGCGGGCGGCCTCCAGGTAGTCGGGGCCGTTCCAGAACCGCGCCCGCCTCGGCCAGGGCGGAGATCATGAGCGCGTTCCAGGAGGCGAGGCGCTTGTCGTCGAGGCCCGGCCACACCCTCTCGGAGCGGACGTCCCGGAGGATGCGCCGCCACTCCGGCCGCCGTTCCGGGTCGCCGGGACCGCGCACGGGGATGTTCCTGCCTTCGAAGTTGCCGCGATCGGTGGCGCCGAACCACGCGATCGCCTCGTCGGCGTCGGACTCCCCCTCGAGCGCGGTACGCAGTTCCTCCACCGTCCAGACGTAGAAGCGGCCCTCCTCGCCCTCGGAATCGGCGTCGAGCGCCGAGTAGAAGCCGCCCTCGGGGCCGCGCATCTCACGCAGCGCCCAGTCGAGGGTCTCCTCGCAGACCTCGCGCAAGAGATCGTCCCCCGTGACCAGCCAGCCGTGCAGGTAGACCCGGGCGAGCAGTGCGTTGTCGTAGAGCATCTTCTCGAAGTGGGGCACGAGCCAGTAGGGGTCCACCGAGTAGCGGGCGAAGCCGCCGCCGATCTGGTCGTACATTCCCCCCGACGCCATGGCGCGCAGCGTGCCCGCGGTCATCTCGGTCTCGCCTCGGCGCAGCAGGAACTCGAGCGCCGACGCCGGCGGGAACTTCGGCGCGGTCCCGAAGCCGCCGTGGGCGGCGTCGTACTGAGAGCGCAGGTTCTCCACTGCCTGGTCGAGCTCCGTCGGGCTGATCGGCTCGGCCGAGGGAGACAGCACGGCCCCGCCGCGCAGCTGTCCGGCCACGCGCTCGCCACCGGCGCGAATCTCGTCGCGACGCGTGTCCCAGGCCTCGCCCACCGCCTCGAGCACCTGCGGCCAGCTCGGCATTCCCGGGCGTGGCTGCGGCGGGAAGTAGGTCCCCGCGTAGAAGGGCACCTGCTCGGGCGTGAGGAAGACGTTGAGCGGCCAGCCCCCCGCGCCGGTCATGGCCTGGCAGGCCTCCATGTAGATCGAGTCGAGGTCCGGCCTCTCCTCGCGGTCGAGCTTGATCGCCACGAAGCGCTCGTTCATCAGCGCGGCGATCTCGGGGTTCTCGAAGGACTCCCGTTCCATCACGTGACACCAGTGGCACGCCGAGTAGCCGATGGAGAGCAGCAGCGGCCGGTCTTCCTCGCGCGCGCGGGTCAGCGCCTCCTCACCCCAGGGGTACCAGTCCACCGGGTTGTCCTTGTGCTGGAGCAGGTACGGGGAGGTCTCGTCTGCCAGGCGATTGGCCATATCGATGAGGCTACCCGGAGCAGGCCTTACACGAATTCAGTGTAAAACTTACACATAGATCGTGTAATTGGCTATGATCTCTCGCGATGCGCCAGGCCAGCGGCGACCTCTTCCCCAGCGATTCTCCCATCCCGGCCAGCCAGCTGATCGGCCGGCGCGACGACGTGCGGGAGATCACGACGCGGCTCGAGGCTGGGACTCATCTGATCGTCGCCGGGGCGCGACGCACGGGCAAGACCAGCGTGTGCGAGGCCGCGCTCGGCCGCGCGCGCCGGCGAGGGGCCTACACGGCCCAGGTGGATCTCTTCCGCGTCTCCGACGCCGCCGAGCTGGCGGAGGCAGTGGCGGGGGCGGTGATCGCCAACCGTTCCGCCGCCCACCGGGCGCTGCGCCGCGCCCGCAGCGCGGGGCGCGCCGCGCTCTCCGCGGCGCAGGGACGGGCCATCCTGCGCATGGTCGGGGAGCTGGGGGAGGGGGTGGAGATCGCGCTCACCCCGGGGCTCGCCGCGCAGGATCCGGAGCGCGCGCTCGATCTCGCCCTCGAGCTGCCCGACCGCGTGGCCAGCGCCGACGGCAAGCGCCTGCTGCTGTTCTTCGACGAGATCCAAGAGGTGGCGGCGGCGCGCAAGCCGTACGGCGACCCGGACGCCGTCACCAACCGCATGCGGGCGATCTTCCAGCGCTCGACCTCGGTGAGCTACCTGTTCGCGGGCAGCATCGAGCACGTCGTGCGCGACCTGTTCGCGCCCTCCCGGCGCGCCTTCAGCGGCTTCGGCAGCTTCTACGCGCTGCGGCCGATCACCGCCGAGGAGTGGAGCCGCGGGCTCACCGACCGCTTCGCCGCGGACGACTGCAGCGTGGACCAGGCCGCGCTCGAGCGGATAGTGGAACTCGGCGGGGGGCACCCGCGCGCGACGATGAGGATCGCCCAGCAGACCCACCTGGTCTCGATCGAGCTCGACACGCACGAGATCGGGCTCGACCTCGTCCGGCTCGGCTTCGACCGTGCACTCGAGGGCGACCGTCCCACGATGGAGCAGGTGGTGGAGCGCATCCGGCTGCTTCACAAGTACGGCCTGGCCGTGGCCCGGGCGGTGGCCTCCGGGCAGTCCCCACCGCGGCGGATTCATCCCGGCGTGCGCGACCGCGTGCTCAAGCTGCTGCGCGACAGCGGGATCGTCGAGCACGAGGCCCGCGGGCAATGGCGGGTGATCGACCCGCTGCTGCGCCACTACCTGGCGGCGCTCGATCCGTTCGCCTAAGCCTAAGTCCGAAGGAGCGCGCGCTTGATCTTCCCGCTGGGCGTCTTCGGCAGCTCGGCCGCGAAGTCCACGACACGGGGGTACTTGTAAGGCGCCGTCTGCTCCTTCACGTGGTCCTGGAGCGCGCGGACGAGATCATCGCCCGGCGCGTAGCCCTCTTGCGCAGCACCACCACCGCGCGCACGACCTGCCCGCGAATCTCGTCGGGAGCCGCGACCGCCGCGGCCTCGGCCACCGCGGGATGTGACACCAGCGCCGACTCCACCTCGAAGGGGCCGATGCGGTAGCCGGCCGAGATGATCACGTCGTCGGCGCGACCCTCGAACCAGAGGTAGCCGTCCTCGTCCTGCGCGACCCGGTCGCCGGTGTGCCAGGGCCGGTCGCGCGGACCGTCGATGAAGAAGGTGGGCACCGTGGCGGGGTCGATCAACAGCTCGCCCTCGTCGATCCAGGCGCGGAAGCCCGGCAGCGGCACGGCCCATCGAGCCGGGGCGAACGGGCGGGCCGATGGGCATCCCCGTGAGGGCGCCGGTCTCGGTCTGGCCGTAGCCGTCGTGGATGGCCACGCCGACCTCGGACTGCCAGGCGCGCACCACCTCGGGGTTGAGCGGCTCGCCGGCGGCGCAGGCGTGGCGCAGCGCAGGGAGAGGCCGGAGGTCGGAGCGCTTCGTGATTGCGCGGTACTCGGTGGGCGTCATGCAGAGAACGCTCACCCCCTCGCGCTCGAGCAGGTCCAGCCGCTCGTCGGCGTCGAAGCGGGCGTCGTGAAGCAGCGCGGCGGCGCCGCGCAGCCAGGCGGCCACGAAGGCGTTGCGCGCCGACAGCGACCAGCCGCTGGCGGCCGTGCACCAGCACAGGTCTCCGGGCCGGACTCCGTACCAGTGCTCCGCCTGCACGCTCTGACCGCTGAGGTAGCCGTAGCCGTGGCGCACCGGCTTGGGGCGCCCCGCGGTGCCCGAGGTGAAGACGATCAAGGCGGGGTCGTCTGCGATCCAGGTCCACGCGGGGCATGCGGCTCCGCCTCGGGCAGCGCAGCGATGGGGACGGACACCAGCGGGCCGTCGAAGCCGGCGTCGTTCACGAGCTCGATGTCGCGCTCGCCCGCCACCACGGCGGCGGGATGGACGGCCTCGATCCGAGCCCGCAGGTCGGCGGGGCGCAGCTGCTCGGTGCAGGGCTGGGCGATGGCTCCCAGCCGCCAGGCGGCGAGCATCGTGTCCACCCACTCGGCGCGATTGCCGACCACCGTCATCACGATGTCGCCCTTCGACACACCGTGCCCCGCGAGCACGGCCGCCATCCGCGCCGAGCGATCGGCCACCTCGCCGAAGCTCAGCTCGCGCCTTTCGCCCTCCGCGGATATGCACACCAGTGCAAGCCGCGACGGCTCGGCGGCGTCGACCACGTCGGCGACGAAGCTCATCCGGGCGGGGTCCAGCGCTCCCCGCGGCTGAGCCGGTCGAGTCCGAGCCAGCCGAACGCCATGGCCATCTCGACGATCTGCTCGCGCGGGACCTCGCGGTGCTCGGCCCACCAGTTGGCGACGGACTGCACCGAGCCCACGAGCATCTGGGCGAGCAGCCGGATCGCGCGCTCGGGATCCTCCTCCTCGGTCATCGCGCGGGCGCCCGGGTCCTCGGCGATGAGCGCGGCCACGAGCCCGGTCACCTGATCGAGGATGCGGTCCAGCACTGCGCCCGACTCCGGATCGGCGGTGTCGCGAAAGAGGATGCGCCAAGCGTCACGGCGCTCCTCGACGAAGCTGAAGAACGCGTCCAGCCCGGTGGCCATGCGGACGGCGCCCGAGTCGACCTCGACCGCCCCGATGGCCGTCTCGAGGCGCTCGAACAGCTCGGCCGCGTTTCGCTCCAGCAGATCGGCGTAGAGGCCCTGCTTCGACTCGAAGTGCTCGTAGATGAGCGCCTTCGAGATGCCCGCCTCGCGTGCGATGTCGTCGATGGACGACGGGTAGTAGCCGCGCGCGGAGAACACCGCGAGCGCCGCGTCGAGGATGCCCGCGCGGCGCTCCTCGGCGGTCAGGCGGCGGCGGGGCGGGGCGGACATTTCAGTGATGGCCTCGCTTTGTTGGCGTGCTCTGTGACCGATCTCACAGAGAAACTGACTGACTATTCAGTTACCTTGTGTGCGGCGAACGGGAAGGATCGTTCGTGCAGCTCTTCTCGAACCATGGAGCTTATGGATGCGCGGGTCGGCAGTTCTTCTTGCACAGGCCACAGGTGATGAGCCGGCAGGCGGCGCCGCCGCGGCCGAAGCGCTTGGCGCAACGGCGGGCGCCCTCGCGGCCACCGCGCTGGTGGCGCTGCTGATCGCCGGCCACCGAAACGGCCGAATCGGCTTCCTCGGCAGCGCCTCGCGCTGGGCCGAGCGCCAGACCGGCCTTCCCGGCTGGGCCGCGCTGCCCTCGATGGTGGTCAGCGCCTCGCTGCTGATCGCAGTGCTCGGGATGTACTGGGACATCTCCCTCCACATCGACAACGGCCGCGACGCCGGGCCCCTGGCGAATCCCGCCCATTACCTGATCCTGATCGGGCTCTACGGGACCCTGGCGGCCGGCGCGCTCGCGATCGCGCTGTCCGGGCGCGAGCGGCCGTGCGCCACGGCGGTGAATCTCGGCGGCGGCTGGTGGGCGCCGGTGGGCGGCTTGATGATCGCCGCCTGTGGGGCCTTCGCATTGTCGGGGTTCCCTCTGGACGACATGTGGCACCGCATCTTCGGCCAGGACGTGACGCTGTGGGGGCCCACTCACCTGATGCTGATCGGCGGCGGCTCGCTGGCCACGCTCGGGAGCCTCGTCCTGCTCGCCGAGGCGGTGGGACATCTGGGCCGCGATCCCGAGCGCGAGCGCCGGGCCGCGGCGGTCTACTACGTGCGCCGCGCCCTGCTCGTCGGCGGCCTGCTGGTCGCCCTGTCCACCTTCCAGGGCGAGTTCGACTTCGGAGTTCCGCAGTTTCGCCTCGTGCTTCACCCGGTGCTGATCATGCTCGCGGCGTCAGTCGGGCTCGTGGCCGCGCGCATCTACCTGGGTGGTGGCGGGGCGCTGCTCGCCGTGCTCGGCTTCGTGCTGATCCGCGCCTTTCTCGCGCAGATGGTCGGCGGCGTGTTCGGGCAGACAACCCCGCATTTCCCGCTCTACCTGGTGGAGGCGCTCGCGGTCGAGGCGGTGTTCCTGCGTGCGGCCGCGGGACGAAGCCCCGTGGCGATGGGCGCGCTGGCCGGCGTGCTGATCGGCACGGTGGGGCTCGCCGCCGAGTGGGCGTGGACCCAGGTGTGGATGCCGATTCCGTGGACCTCCGCGCTGCTGCCGGAGGCCGCAATTGCCGGGCTGGCGGTGGCCGTGGCCGGAGGCGCGCTGGGCGGCTTCGTGGGTGCGGCCCTGACTGGCCCCGAGCATGCGAGCCGGGCGCAGGCGCGGCGACCCGGACCGGCGGCCCTCCGTGGGGCCGACAGGCGGGCCGCCTTGGCCGGCGCCCTCGTGCTGGCCGCCGTGGTCGCCTGGGGAGTGCCGCTCTCGGACGAGGGGCCGCGCAGCGCCACGATGGTGTTGCGTGACGCCGGGCCGGGCTCGGGGTCCCGCACGGTTGAGGGGGTGGTCTCGATCGCGCCGCGCGACGCGGTCGCGAGCGATCCCGAGTTCGTGAACATCACCGCCTGGCAGGGAGGCGGCCGGGTGCTCGATCCGCTCGAGCGGACCGGACCCGGCGAGTACCGCACGACCAAGCCGATCCCTGTGCACGGCAGCTGGAAGGCGAACCTGAGGGTGCACCAGGGCGACTCGCTGGTGTCGGTGCCGATCTACCTGCCGGAGGACCGCGCGATACCGGCGCCGGCGGTGCCGGCCCCGGCTCGGTTTACCCGGCCGTTCCAGCCCGACATCGAGCTGTTGCAGCGCGAGCGCAAGCCCGACGTGCCGGTCGCGCTCAGCACGGCGGCCTATCTAACGGTTCTGGCGATCGTGCTGTCGCTGTTTGCGTTCTTCGCGTGGGCGCTGCTGAGGCTGGCGGGTGGCCGTCGCGCACGACGCGTCCGGGAGCCGGCCGCCTGAGCGCTTCCTGACTTTCACGACCGAGGCCCGGCTGTGCGGCAGCTTCGACGTGTTGCCCTTCCTGTCGGTCGCTCGCACGAGCACCCTGAACGTGCCCGCGGGCAACCTGCCGTGGAGGCGGACGCTCCAGAGCACCACGCCGTTACGCCTAGCCAGCTTCGCCTTCATCCAGCGCGGGCGGTCGCAGCGCTGCTTTCCGGTGCTCATCCGTCGCTTCGGGCGCAGCCACCAGCTGCAGCCACCGCCGCGCAGCCGGCGCCGCACCGAGACCATCACGTTGCGGATGCCGCTGCCGTCTGAGGCGGTGCCGGAGATGCGCCCGCGGCGGGGCTTGACCGAGCGCAGGCGCAGGCGGGGGCCCCTGCGGTCCAGCGGCGCAGCGGGCGGAGCGGCCGGCGGAGGCGCTACCGGTGGGGCCGGGGTGCGGTAGACGATCCGCGTCACCGTGCCGACGCCCGGCTGCGTGAAGTCGACCGGGTTGACCGAGACCAGATCGCCGTTGGGCGCCGTCTCGAGAGCGACGCCTCCCCAGTCGGTGGCAAACGGCTGGACGCTGAACCCGCCGGCCCCGTTCGGTACGAGGCGCCGGACGAACCCTCCGGTGAAGTCGCCGAAGAAGATCGAGTTGCGGTAGGTGGCCGGGTAGGCGGTCCCCGTGTAGGTGGGGCCGCCGAGGACTGAGTTGCTTCCGACGTGCGGGTAGTCGTAGGCCGGGGCCGTGATCGGCTGCGGGACCGTGATCCCAGCGCACTCGTCCTGGTAGCCCGGTGTGGCGATGCTGCCCTCGCGACAGGGCCATGCCGAAGTTCTCGCCGCCTGCTGCGCTGACCAGATCGATCTCCTCGCGCATGGTCCAGCCAACGTCACCCACCACGAGTCCCCCTCCCGGCCGCAGCGTGAAGCGGAAGGGGTTGCGGAAGCCGCGGGCGTGGACCTTCGTGCAAACGAGGTCGAGGTTGGTTTCGCCGGGACAGAAGGGATGCCCGGGGAGTCCATTCCCGTCGCGGTCGATGTGGAGAATCTTCCCCGCCATGCTCTCCTCGTCGTAGGCCCGCTCCGGGAAGATGGTGTTCTCGGTGTAGCCGTCGCCGCTGCCGACCCACAGCGTGCCGTCCGGGTCAGCGCGCACGGTCCCGATTGAGTGGGTCCTGCCGTCCGAGGGGATGCAGTCCACGTCATTGGCGGGGTCCGGGCACACGCCCGCTGTCTCATCGCCCAGCAGCACCTCCTCCTCCGCCTCCGGGGCGACGACGTTCTGAGGGCTGATCCCAACCCGAAGCAACTGCGACACCATCGGACCGTCCGTCTCAGGAGTGGTGCCGATGTCGTAGGTGAACAGCAGGTAGACGAAGTTGTTGGACTCGTAGTCGGTGTCGACCGCGATTCCGAGCAGCCCGCGGTCGTACTGCCCGTTGACACGCGCCGAGTAGTCCTTGAGCGGCGCTGCCGTCGAGCTCCCGGGGTTCACCACCCGCAGCAACCCGTCCTTCTGAATCACGAACATCCGCCCGTCCGGCGCCCAGGCGACGTCCATCGGGCGCGTCAGTCCGCTTGCGATCACCTGCTCGCTGAACCCGGGCGGGAAGGTGGCCGCGCCGGCGGGCACGGCGACGCCAAGCAGCAGGACCGCCGAGGCGGCCAGGGTGGATGCGAGTCGGAGAAGCACGAGTGTCGCCGGGGGTGGCGCTCTGGCCACACTAGGTCGACTCCCCGGTGTTCGCCAGCAACCTGGCAGGAGCGATCCCCTGGGGGGCGAACTTCTCTCTCGACCGACATCAACAAAGCGGCGAGACGCTCGCCGATACATCTGCTAGTTTGCCCGCCACGCCGAATCCGCGTATACGCGGAGCGGGGGAACCAGGGTGGCTTCGGCCACTGGGGCGAACTCTCTTTCGAGAGAGCGCGCGAGCTCTTTCAGCGCGAGCCCGACAGCTAACCCCGCAGGCGTTCGAAAGAGAATGCCTTCCACTTCGCAAACAATGTTTGTGCGCGCCGTCGTGGCGTTCGCATGTCTCGCGGGACTCACCGCTTTCGCTCCGGCTGCCGGCGCCGACGTGGTGAGCTCCGGAGGCGGCGGGGCCACGTTCACGCCGCCGCCGCCCCCGCCCGAGAAGGCGACGCTGGTCGACGGACGCCTGATCGCACCCGCGTCGGCTCCGAGGCGTGTCGTGCGCGCGATCACGGCCGCAAACCGGATAGTCGAGAAGCCCTACCGCTACGGCGGCGGGCATCAGCTCTACCGCCGCGGCAGGCTCGACAGCGGTTACGACTGCTCCGGGGCCGTCTCCTATGCGCTCTACGGCGGGCGCTTCCTGCGCTCCCCGCTTCCCAGCGGCGCTCTCATGAGCTGGGGCGAGGAGGGGCCGGGCCGCTGGATCACGATCTACGCACATGGCGGCCATGCCTACGTGGTGATCGCCGGCTTCCGCTTCGACACCTCGATGCACGACGCCGACGCGCCGGGACCGAGCACCGGGCCGCGCTGGAGTCGAACGCTGCGCCGCTCGAGCGAGTTCGTTGCGCGGCACCCCGCTCGCTACTGAGTCTCCGCCCATGACGTCGCGCGGCGCCTCCGCGCTGCCGAGTCGGGATATCCTTCGTTGACTCGCGAGTCAACGATCCCGGAGCACGCCTAACCCATGGCAGTCGCCGCCAGCCCCTTCACCGAGAAGACCGAAGACCAGAAGGCCATCACCGAGATGGTCCGGCAGTTCGTGGACAACGAGGTCCTGCCGGTGGCCGAGGAGCACGACCACGCGGACAGCTTCCCCGAGGCCGTGGTCGAGCAGATGAAGGAGCTCGGGCTGTTCGGCGTGACGATCCCCGAGGAGTACGGCGGGATGGGGCTCGACCTCACGACCTACTCGATGATCGTCGAGGAGCTGTCGCGGGGCTGGATCTCGGTTTCCGGCATCGTCAACACCCACTTCATCGGGTCCTACCTGCTCATGAAGTTCGGGACCGACGAGCAGAAGGAGTACTTCCTGCCCAGGATGGCCACCGGCGAGATGCGGGCCGCGTTCTCGCTGTCGGAGCCGGAGTGCGGCTCGGACGTGCAGGGCATCAAGGCCACCGCCAAGAAGACCGAGGACGGCGACTGGGAGCTCAACGGCCAGAAGATGTGGGTCACGAACGGACTCCGCTCCGGTGTGGTGTTCGTGCTCATGAAGAACGACCCCAAGGCCGAGCCCGCCCACACCGGGATGACCTGCTTCCTCACCGAGAAGACCCCGGGCGAAGAGCACAACGACGGCCTCACGGTGCCGCCCCAGATCAAGAAGATGGGCTACAAGGGCGTGGAGTCCACCGAGCTCGTCTATGACGGCTTCCGCTGCCCGCCCGAGCGCATCCTGGGCGGCGAGGAGGGCGGGCTGGGCAAGGGCTTCGCTCAGATGATGGATGCCCTCGAGGTCGGCCGGGTCAACGTGGCCGCCCGCGGCGTGGGCATCGCCCAGCGGGCGCTCGAGCTGGCGCTGCGCTACTCGCAGGAGCGCAAGACGTTCGGCCGCGCGATCGCCAAGCACCAGGCCATCCAGTTCAAGCTGGCCGACATGGCCACGAAGATCGAGGCCGCGCGCCTGCTCACCCTCAAGGCGGCCCGCATGAAGGACGCCGGCGAGCGCTCCGATCTCGAGGCCGGCATGGCCAAGCTGTTCGCCTCGGAGACCGGCAAGGAGGTCGTGGAGGAGTCCTTCCGCATCCACGGCGGCTACGGCTACTCGAAGGAGTACGAGATCGAGCGCCTCTACCGCGACGCCCCGCTGCTCCTCATCGGTGAGGGCACGTCCGAGATCCAGCGGATGGTCATCGGCAAGAAGCTGCTCGAGCGCAACAAGATTTAGAGCGCGGCTCGAACCCGCCGCGCACTAATCGGGCTGAGAGACCTGCTAGTAGAGTCCGCCGCAGTGAGCTCCGGCGACACCAGGACGCTGATCACGCAGGCCGTCGAGCGGCTGCAGGAGCAGGTGCCGTCGCTCCGGCAGGTCAAGCTCGTGGTGCGGCTCGAGCTGCGGGCGCGCGGGTCCGACGTCCCGATCTGGCGAGTGGAGGTTCCGGGACCGGTGGTCAGCCGCGATCCTGCGGGAGACGCGCGCATCGACGTGTCGGTCAACCGGCCGGAGTTCAACGAGCTCGCGGCCGAAGGGACCCTGCGCGAATGGGCCGAGGCCTATGAGCGCGGGTACGTGCGGGTCACCGGCGACCCTGCCGTGACGAAGCTGCTGGGCAACGTGATCCAGCGCCAGCTCGCGCGGGCCTAGGCGTGGCCTACGACGGGCAGCTCGCCGATCGAATCCGCGAGCTGATGGCCGGCGAAGCCGACGTGACAGAGCAGCGGATGTTCGGCGGCCTGGCCTTCCTGGTCCGCGGAAACATGTCCGTCGCAGCCAGCGGCCAGGGCGGCCTGATGGTGCGGATCGACCCGGAGGAGGGGGAGGCTCTGCTGGCGAAGCGGCATACCAGGCCGTTCGAGATGCGAGGCCGCGAGATGAAGGGCTGGCTGCGAGTCGATGCCGAAGGGGTGCGGACCAAGCGGCAGCTCGAGCCGTGGGTCAAACGCGGCGTCGCATTCGCGCGCTCGCTCCCCGCGAAGAGCTAGCCGGGCTTCGCTCGAGCGCCGCGCCGCCGTCGTAGAGCTTGACCACGCGCACCGCGCCGGGAGGGGTGGCGTCGAGGCACAGCTCGCACAGCACGCACTCGTCGAGGTTCTCGCGGACGATCTCGACGCCGTCGTCGCCGGCGGCGAAGATGTCCACGGGGCAGGCCTCCTCGAGCTTGCGGGCCAGCTCGGCGTCGGAGCGCACCGCGTCCGACACCTCCATGTCGATGAAGACTCCGTTCAACGACCCCGCCTCGGCGCTCAAGCCGCCACCCCCAGACGCTCCTTGACCAGGTCGGGGATCTGGGCGATCTCCTCGGCCACCACGATTCCGGCCGCCGCCAGGCGCTCGATCTTCTCCGACGCGGTGTCCTCCTTGCCCTCCACGATCGTGCCGGCGTGCCCGAAGCTCATGCCCGGCATCTCGTCCATGAAGCGGCCCGCCATGAACGCGACGATCGGGAGTCGCGAGCTCTGCTCGGTCACCCAGGCCGCGAGCTCGGCCTCCATGCGGCCTCCCGGCTCCGTGTAGATCACGATCGCCTCGGTCTGGGCGTCGCCCTCGAACATCGGCATCAGCTCGGCGTAGCGTGGAGCCGATGATCGCGTCGCCGCCGATCGACACCGCCGTGGACTGGCCGAGGCCGGCTGCGCTGAGGGTCGACGACATCTCCGTGGTCATGCCGCCGGAACGCGAGATCACGCCGACGGGCCCGGGCGTATAGGCCTTGGCCGCGTCCTTGGCGGGCCCGCCGATGCCGCCCATCTTGATCACGTCGGGGACGATGATCCCGAGGCAGTTCGGCCCGATGATGCGGGCGCCGCGCGCCGTGGCCAGCTCCACCATCTGGGCGACGTCACCGCGTGGGATCCGCTCGGTGACGATCACGATCAGCTTCACGCCGTTCTCGATCGCCTCGAACACGGCGTCCTTGGTGAAGGCGGGCGGCACGGTCACCACCGAGCCGTAGATCGGCCCTGCAGTGGTGCTCGACCGCCTGAGCGACGGTGTCGAAGACCGGCACTCCGTGCACCTCGCGGCCGAGGCGGCCCGGGGTGACGCCGCCGACGATCTTTGCGCCTCTGCCGTAGTCGAGGCACTCGCGGGTGAGGTTCACCGCCTCACGGCCGGTGATGCCCTGGACGATGAACGTGGTGTTCTCGTCGATGAGGATGACATCACGCGGCCACCCCCTGGATCTTCTCGACCGCTCGCCGCGCCGCCTCGTGCATCGAGACCGAGCGGTCGCAGTACTCCACGCCGTACTTCTCGAGGATCTTGAAGCCCTGCTCCTCCCAGGCGCCCGGGATACGGAAGATCGCGATCTTCTCGGCCGGGTCGTAGCCGAGCTCGAGGCAGGCCTTGATCACGCCTCGGGCCACGATGTCGACCCGGGTGTTGGAGACGATCGACATCATCACCGCGATCTTGTCGACGCCCGGCTTCTGCAGCACGAGCTTCGCCAGGCCGGCGGCCTTGCGGACGGAGGGGTTGCCGCCGATCTCGCAGTAGTTGGCCGGCCGTCCACCGTGAGCGCGGACCGCGTCGAAGAGCGTGAGCGAGCCGCCGCCGGCGCCGATCACGAGGCCGAGATCGCCGTCGAACTCGGTGACGTTGCCGGCCACGCCGCGATGGTCCATCCCGTCGACCTCCTCCCCGGCGAGCTCGAACGCCGTGGGCTCTCGCGCCTGGCGCGTCTCCTCGTCGCCGACGCCGAGGTCGGCCAGCAGGCCCTTCTGGCGCGGCCGCGCCTCGTTCTCCATGTCCATGTGGGCATCGAGGGCCACGAACGAACCGTCCGCGAGCTCGCCGAGAGGGTTGATCTCGGCAAGGGTCATGTCGTAGTCGGTGAACAGGCGGGCCAGCCGGGTCAGGATCGGCGTGATGCGCGTGAGCTGACGCCCCGTGACCCCGGTGGAGGCGATGACCTCCTTGGCCATGAAGTCGCTGAAGGGCTGGATCGTGGAGAAGTGACGGCGCCCGACCTTGTCGGGCTGCTCCTCGGCGACCTGCTCGATGTCGATCCCGCCGACGGGGGAGAAGATCATCACCGGCAGCTTTCTGAGGCCGTCCCAGACCACCCCGGCGTAGTACTCCTTTTCGATCGTCGGCCTTGGGATCCACCAGCACGCCACGCGGCATGTGGCCACCGATCTCGAGCTGCAGGATGGTCTCGGCGTGGTCGGCGGCCTCGTCGGGTGAGTCGGCGAACAGCACCCCGCCCGCCTTCATGCGCCCGCCGGTCAGGACCTGGGACTTGACCACCGTGGGGCCGCCGATCCGCTGCGCGATCTCGCGCGCCTCCTGGGCGGTGGTGGCGAAGCCGAAATCGGTGACGGGTATGCCGGCTCGCTTGACGATCTCGCGGGCCTCGTATTCGAAGAACCTCATGAGGGGGCGGGAACCCTATCGGGAGGGGGCGAGCTTTACGCGCGCGCGACTTCACCCGGTATGAATTCGCTTCCGCAGGCCCAGCCCGGCCCCGGACTCGACCGGCTGGTGGCCGCCCTTGTCGACTGGGGAGCCACGGCGTCCCAGATCGTGTCGCACATGGAGCTCTCGCAGCGCGCGGGCTCCTCCACCGCCAGCCGATCGGTGGTCCAGGTTTTCAGCGGTCTCCTCGCCGAGACGCTCGCGCCCGTCCTCGCCGGCCAAGAGGACGAGCTCGAGCGCGCCGCTGCCGTGATCGAGAAGGTCGACAGAACCGTCGGGGAGGAGCTCTTAATGGTGCCGATCGCGCCGCCGCGGCCCCGCGTGCGCACACGGCGTCGGCCTGAGTGAGAGGGGTCGGCCGACCCGACGAGCTCAGGCCGGCTGCAGCTCGTAGGCCTCGGCCAGCTCCGGATCCTTCCGCGCCAGCATCTCGGCCAGGTCGACCATCACCTTGCACTGCTTCCAGGTGGCGTCGTCCTGCATCTTCCCGTCGATCATGTGCACCCCGCGGCCGTCGGGGATCGCCTCGATGACCTTCTTCGCGAAGCGGACCTCGTCGGGGTCGGGGGAGAAGACCTTCTTCGCGATGTCGATCTGGACGGGATGGAGCGACCACGCCCCGACGCAGCCGAGCAGGAACGCCGCCCGGAACTGCGCCTCACAGCCGGCAACGTCCTTGATGTCGCCGTAGGGGCCGTAGAACGGGAGGATTCCCGCGCCGGCGCAGGCGTCGACCATGCGCGCGATCGAGTAGTGCCAGGGGTCCTGCTGGGCGGTCGCGCGCGGCGCCTCGGGATCGTCGGCCGACGGGTCCTCGATCACCCGGTAGCCGGGGTGACCGCCGCCCACGCGAGTGGTCTTCATGCGCCGGTTGGCCGCAAGGTCGGCCGGGCCGAAGCTCATGCCCTGCATTCTCGGGCTCGCGGTGGCGATCTCCTCCAGGTTGGTCACTCCCTGGGCCGTCTCGAGGATCGCGTGCACGAGGATCGGCCGCTCGAGGCCGGCCTTCGCTTCGAGCTGGGCGAGCAGGCGATCGACGTAGTGGATGTCCCAGGGGCCCTCCACCTTGGGGACCATCACCACCTCGATCCGATCGCCGATCTCGGCCACGATCTCGGTCAGGTCGTCGAGCATCCAAGGGCTCTCCAGGGCGTTGATGCGCGTCCAGAGAGCCGTGTCGCCGAGCTCCATGTCGCGCCCGACGCGGATCAGTCCCTCGCGTGCCGCCTCCTTGCGATCCACGGGTACGGCGTCCTCGAGATTGCCGAGCAGGATGTCGACCTTGGGCGCGATGTCGGGGGCCTTCGCGACCATCTTCTCGTTCGAGAAGTCGAGGAAGTGGATCATCCGCGACGGCTTGAACGGGATCTCGGCCAGCGGGTCGGGGGCGCCGATGGCGAGCGGCTTGAGGAAATCTCGGGGATTGCGCATTTCGGCTGTGACCCTAGCGCCAGGGCCCCGCAGCCGCCGACCGCGCCGCGCCGGACGTGCGCTGCCGTTCGCCGGCCGGGTCGGCCACGGGACGCATGGCGCCGACCCAGATGAGCGCCGCCACGAACCAAAGATGGCGCCAGTGCAGGGTGTCGACCACGAACGAGTTGACCATGATCCCGATCCACGCGGCCAGCAGCGCGGCGGAGCCGATTCCGTACGTGTCGCGGCCCAGCACGGCGTTGCGCCCTGCGAACACCAGCGTGGTGATGAACAGCGCGAGGATCACCACCATGCCGAGCACCCCCTGCTCGGCCAGCGTTCGGACGTAGATGCTGTGAGTGGAGACCGGCACGACCACGTCGAACTGCCCCGGGCCGATGCCGAACGGGTACTGCTCCGCCAACTGGATGCCCTCGCGCTGGGCGCCGAAGCGCTCGACGTCGTAGCTCTGGAACTGCGCGCGCTCCTGCAGGAAGCCGATCGAGCCCGTGACAGCCACCGCACCGAGGGCGGCCACGCCCGCCACGATCATGAGCGACAGGACCGCAATGGCCTTGCGGCTGCCGCCGCGCCGCATGGCCATCACCCCGAGAAGCACGAGAACGGCCACCACGTAGTTGATCCAGGCCGCACGCGAGTACGAGAACAGCACCCCGCCGCTGAGGGACAGGAAAACGATCAGCTTGAGCAGCCGAGACGAGCGCAACAGGCGTGGGTTGAGGATCTCCTCCAGCACGATCAGGGCGGCCGGAATGAGGAACGGACCGAAGACGTTCGGGTCCTCGAACAGCCCGGTCGCGCGCGTGCCCTCGTTGGCCAGAATCAGGTCCGAGCCGGGGAACGGGACGAACAGGGCCGCGGAGGACAACAGGGCGACCACGGCCGCGGTGCCCACGTACGCCCTCACGACCCCGCGCGCGCGGCGCTCGGAGTTGAGGTAGGAGGTGAACCAGACGGCGAAGACCGCGAGGTAGACCGTGATCGCCATGTAGCGCCCAGCGACGCCGGGGTCCAGAGCCTCGACCGCCGAGAGCAGGTTGAGGAGGATGAACGCGCCGAGCAGCAGGAAGACGGCGAGCGGTACCCGGCTGAGGTCGAAGCGGCCCGTGACGAAGGCCACGGCGATCACGATCGCGAACACTCCGTCCGGGGGAGCCGGCTCCACGACCACCACGCCGAACAGGAGAAAGCCGAGTATCACCGCGGCCTCGTAGCGCGCGATCGCGAGGGCGAGCACGGCGACCATCCCGCCTCCCACCACCACTGCGACCGCCCACGACGGCGGGTAGCGGTACAGCGCGACGGCCAGGATCACCGCGATCAGCGCCGACATCGCCGCGAGCGCCAGCGCAGGCAGCGGATTGACGGGCAGCCGGTAGGGCCTGGTTCGAAGGACGTCGACCGTGCTCACGTGCGCAAGGAGCGTAAACCGCGCCGGTTCCGGATAGAGTTCCCCGCCCATTGACTGACCAGTCAACCAATGCGGTAGAGGAAGCGATGACCGAGACCAACCAGGCCGACCGCGAAGCTTCGGGCGCGCGTCCGTACGGGCGCTATCTGGAGGACTTCGAGGTGGGGGCGGTGTACAAGCACTGGCCCGCCAAGACGGTCACCGAGGCGGACGATCACATGTTCTGCCTGCTGACCATGAACCACCACCCGCTCCACATCAACGACGTCTACGCCGCCGAGTCCCAGCAGGGTCGAAACGTGGTCGTCGGGCCGCTGGTCTACTCGCTGGCGCTGGGCATGTCGGTGGCCGACGTCTCGGGCAAGGCGATCGCAAACCTCGCCACCGAGGAGCTATCGCACCCGGCGCCCGTGTTCCACGGCGACACGCTGTTCGCCGAGTCGGAGGTTCTGGACGTCCGGCCCTCGCAGTCGAAGCTCGATCGCGGCGTGGTCAAGGTCCACACCCGCGTGTACAAGCAGGACGGAACGCTCGTGGCCGAGTTCAAGCGGGCGGTTCTGGTGCCGCGGCGCGAGCCGGGCGAGGCTTAGCCGGGCTCAGCCGACGCCGTCACGGCGTCAACGCCGTCCGAGCTGGAGCACCCAGATCGTGGCCGCGCCGCTACCCGAGGCGCCCGCGAGCAAGGCCTGCGCCGGCCTCGCGGAAGGTCCCGCTCAGCAGCAGTGCGCGATGGCCGGGGGAGTTGGCCCAGCCGCGGACCGTCGCCTTGATGCGCCGGCGGTGATCGCTGTGCATCGCGATCGCCTCGCCGAGAGCGCGGTAGTTGCCTGACGTGCGGATGCTGCTCGCATGACCGAAGTAGTCCGAGCGCAGCTGCCAGGACGCGAAGGCGGTCGAGCTGCGCGACAGCGAGCCAGACAGCCGGTACGGCCGCAGTCCCTGGGCTCTGGCGAAACTCGTTCACCGCGTCGATCATCCTCGCCGATGCTCGCGCGGCAGCCGCGGCCGACGTGGGCGCGGCTATCCCGGCGCACACCGTGAGCGCCAGGAAAAGTCCTGCAAAACGGCCCCTCCGGCCCATCATGCTCCCCCTCTTCTCCGGCCTACGGGGTTAGCTGACGGGCTGGCGCGGAAAGAGGTCGCGCTTCCAGGCAGGCACTCCCTGCCCCGATTCGCCCCGGCGGACTAGTCCGCAATTGGGTCCCCCGTTCGCCCCCGAACCTCGGTATCGGGAGCGACTCGGCATTGATGGCGCGTGACCCTACCACGGGCGAGCGACGGGGTTCCCGCCTGCAAGCGTGGCACCATCCCGCCCGCGTGGCCCGGATCCTGATGCTCACCCAGCCCACGGATGGCGGGGTGTTCCAACATCTCACGCGCCTCTGCCGTGGGATGGCGGCGCGAGGGCACGAGATGGTGGTGGCGGGCCCGTTCGAGCAGCCGCCCCCCGAGCTCCCCGCCGAGGTCGTGCGGCTCGACATGGTCCGCGCCGTGTCGCCCGCGGCCGACACGCGGGCGGTTGCCGAAGCGGCCCGGCTGCTGCGGCGGGTCCGCCCTGACCTGGTTCACGCCCACAGCTCCAAGGCGGGGGCCGTCGGCCGCCTGGCTCGGCCCGCCCTCCCTCGCATCCCGCTGGTGTACACGCCACACGGGTACGCGTTCGCCGGGTACATGGCGAGCGATAGCGAGCGTCGACGCTACCGCGCCGTCGAGCGCATGCTCGCCCCGCTCGCGTCGATAGTGCTGTGCGTGTGCGAGGCCGAGCGCAGGCTGGCGGCCGCGATCGGGCCGGCGAGCCGGACCCGCGTCGTGCACAGCGGCATCCCGGATCTCATCCCGGCCGCGCCGGCGCCCGGCGCGGCCGGGCTGCAGGCCCACGGCCCGGTGGTCGGAGTGCTCACGCTGCTGCGGCCCGGCAAAGGGATCGAGACGCTCATCGACGCCATGCCGGCCGTGCTGGCGCGCCATCCGAACACGACGTTCGTGGTCGCGGGGGAGGGGCCCGACCGTGCCCAGCTCCGCGCACGGGCGCGGGAGAGGCGGGTGGACGAGGCGCTCCGTCTGATCGGGCCGACCAGCGGCCCCGAGCCGCTGCTCGCCGCCACCGACCTGTTCGTGAGCGCTTCATGGGCCGAGTCCTTTCCCTACAACATCCTCGAGGCGATGGCGGCCTCCTTGCCGGTGGTCGCCACCGACGTGGGGGGAACGCGCGAGGCGGTGGTCGACGGGGTGACCGGAACGCTGGTCCCGCCCCGGGACCCACAGGCCCTGGCCGAGGCGGTAATCGGCCTCCTCGACGAGCCCGGCCGGCGCGAGCGCCTGGGCCTCGCGGGTCGCGCCCGTCAGCTGGAGCTGTTCACGCTCGACCGCATGGTCGAGGAGACAATTGATGTCTACCGGGAGGTGGTCGGTTTACCATAGGCCGACGTGGCGCGGACTCCTAACGAGCACGAGGCTCGCGTGAGCGCCTCGACAGGGCGGCTCTGCGGGTAGGCGCGAGCCGGCGGGCGAGGAGCGCGTGGAGGTCCGGCGCTACCTCGACGCGCTGGTCCGCAACCGCTGGATGATCGCCGGCGTCGTGACGTTCATCACCGCGCTCGTGGTGATCCTCTCGCTGATCCTGCCCAACACCTACACCGCCACGAGCCGGCTCGTGTTCGAGTCCGCCGCCTCGCCTTTCGGAGAAACCGATTCAGCGTCAACCGAGCGTCAGCTCGCCACGACCGAGGCGCTGCTCACCTCCCAGCAGGTGCTCGACAGCGCCGCCAGCCAGATTGCCGGCGTGGACTCGGGCGACGATCTCGAGGACAAGGTCACCTCCTCGGTGGAGCCCGAGGCCAACATCGTCAACGTCTCGGCCAGCGACCGCGATCCGGACAGAGCTGCGGAGATCGCCAACGGGGTGACGGAGGCGTTCCTGACGGAGCGCGCGACGCTCGAGCGCGAGCGCATCGCCCGCGCGCGCCAGCAGCTAGAGGCCGAGATCGCCAACCTCGAGGGGAGCCCCGAGGCGGCTGTCCAGATCGGGGCGATTCGCGAGCGCATCAGCCAGCTCGCCGTGAGCGAGGCCAGCGCCGGCTCGGATCTGACCGTCGCCGAGGAGGCGCGGGCCCCCAGCGCACCCGCCTCGCCGCGGCCGGTACGCAACGGCGTGCTCGCGTTCTTCGGCGCGCTGTTCCTGGCCGTCCTGGTCGCCCTTGCCCGTGACCAGCTGACCCCACGGGTCAGCGGGCCGCGCGAGCTGGGGCGGCTGCTCGATCTGCCCGTGCTGATCGGCATTCCCTACGTGGCCGGTCGGGCGGGCCGGCGCCGGATGCTGAGCGGAGTCGAGCTGGAGGCCTACCAGACGCTTCGCTCCGCGCTGGAGCTGAGCATGCCCGCCGACCGATCGCAACACGTGCTGCTGATGACCGGCGCCCTCCACGCCGAGGGGAAGACCACGGCCACCGCTCGGCTCGGGCGGGCCCTTGCCCAGGCAGGTCATCATGTCCTGCTCGTCTCCGCGGACCTCCGGGTGCCGCGCCTGCAGGAGATGTTCGGTCTCGACCTCGGTGTCGGGCTGTCCGACATCCTCACCGTGCTCGACATGGAGTCGGGCGAGTTCGACGACGAGCTCTTCGACCGGGCGACGCACGTGGTGGTCGCCCAGGGACAGGGCAAGGGGCGCCGCGGTCAGCTCGACGTGATCACGAGCGGCATGAAGCCCAAGGACCCGGGCCGGCTGGTGGCCGGGCCGGCGATGAAGGCGTTCCTCGACCACGTGCGCCGGCTCGACTACGACTACGTCCTCGTGGACGCCCCGCCGCTGCTCGGCATCGCCGACAGCCAGGCGATGGCCCGTTACGTGGACGAGATCGTGGTGGTCAACCGGATCGACCGCATGACGCTCGAGCACGTTGAGCAGTTGCGTGAGGTGATCGACCGGCTCGATCTGCGGCCCATCGGCATCGTGGTGATCGGTGCACGCGGAGAGATCTCGCCCTACTACACCCAGCGCCGGCCCTCGCTCTTCGAGGAGGACGAGGCGCAGGCCGCGAGCTGACCGAGTCCTCTCAGCAGCACGAATCGCGCATCGTCGCGAAAAACGCCGTCGCCCGCAGCATCGGCGAGGTCATCGCCAAGCTCGCCTCGGTCGCCTTCTTCGTCGCCATTGCCCGCGAGCTGGGCGACGACGGCTTCGGCGACTTCATGTTCGCCCTGTCCTTCACGACGGTGCTGATGCTCGCGTCGGGCTTCGGCACCGAGGAGCTCGTGGCCCGCGAGGTGGCTCGCGACCGCTCCCGCCTCGACAACTACCTGAGCAACGCGATCGCGGTGAAGCTCCTCACCTCTATCGCCCTGCTGGCCTTCGCCGCCGCGTTCGTGAACATCGCCGGCTACTCCGCCGACGTCCGCGTGGCCGTGTACCTGATCGGCGCCGGGGTGATGGTGGAGAACCTCGGGCGCACTTGGCACTCGGTGCTCCAGGCCTACGAGCGCATGGAGCTGGTGTCGATCTCGCTGATCCTCCAGAGGGTGCTCACCGCGGGCGTGGGGATCGCCGTGCTGCTGGCAGGCGGGGGCCTGCTCGAGGTGTCGCTGGTCTTCCTCGGCGGCTCGCTCGTGGGCTTCTTGACCGCTGCGTGGGTGCTCCGCCGCTTCGTCGTGCGCCCCCGATTGGCGCTGGACCGCAGCCGCTGGTGGCCGCTCATCAAGGCTGGTGCGCCGATCGGCGTGGCCACGCTGCTGCTCACGGTGCTGGTCAAGGTCGACCAGGTCCTGATCAGCTTCCTCTCGGGCGGCGACAACCGCGAGGTGGGGTTCTACGCTGCGGCGTTTCGCCTCGTGGAGGCCACCATGTTCATCTCCTGGGCCTTCACCGCGGCCTTCCTGCCCTGGGCGTCCCGTCACGAGGCCGGCGACATAACGCGTCTCGCGCGCGGCTACGAGCTGGGCAATAAGGCGCTGGCCGCGGTGCTGCTCCCCGTGGGCATCGCCTTCGCCGTGCTCGCCGAGCCTCTCATCGACCTCTTCTACGGCGACGCCTTTGCGGCGGCCGTGGGCGCGCTGCGCTGGCTCGGCATCATGACCGTCTTCTATGGCCTCAACCTGCTGGCCGCCACGGTCCTGGTGGCGCGCGACCGCCCCATGGACTTTGCCCGCATCTGCCTGTCGTGGTGGTCCTGAACGTGGTCCTCAACCTGGTGCTGATCCCGCCACTGGGTGCGACCGGAGCGGCGCTCGCGGCGGCCGTGTCCTCTTGTTGGCCGGGCTCGGCATCTGCGGATACGCGGCCTCACCGGCCACCTCCGGCTGCTGCGGACCTTCCTGGGACCCCTCGTGGCCGGCGCGGCCATGGCAGGCGCGATGCTGCTCACCGGCCTTCCGCTGGTGCTCGCCCTCATGCTGGGCGGCCTGGTGTACGTCGGCGTGCTGGCCGTGTTCGAGGTGCGGGCCTTCCCCGACTGGCGCTGCTCCGCGATCTGGTTCGGCGCAGCGGTGACGGCGGCCCGAAGCCGCCGACTTTCCGGCGATGGAGGCGAGTTGAGCGCCGAGGGCGGATCCCAGGGCTGTTCGTCGCCCCCTTCGGCGAGCTCGGCGGCTCCGAGATGGTGCTGCTGCGGGTTATTCGGGCGCTCGACGAGCGCTTCGAGCCGCACGCGCTGATTCTCACTCCGGGGGGTTTGCCGGAGCGCGAGCAGGCGGGCGTCCCCACCACGCGTGGCGACCTGCCCGGTAAGCAGGCGCTGGCCCGGATGCCCGCCCTCGCCCAGCGCGAGGCGCGTCGCCTGAAACCGCAGCGCATCGCCTTCATCCACGCCAACCAGGCCAAGGCCGCGCTGCGGACATTCTCCAGCGCCTGGCGTGCCGCTGCGGATGAAGCACGACCATGCTGCGAGGGCATCGCGCGTGCCATCGCTGCCCGCTGCGACCGTGTGGTCTGCGTCTCCCGCGCGATGACGCAGCAGTTCGGACCCCGTCCTGGCCGCACGGGTGAGCGTGGCCTATCCCGGCGTCGAGATTCCCGCGCGGTGGACGCCCGTGCCGGCCGGCCTCCACGTGGTGTCGGTGGGCCGGCTCGATCCCGCCAAGGGCTCGGTCGAGCTGCTCGAGGCGGTTGCCCTCCTGCGCTCGCGCGGACTCGATGTCCGGGTCACGATCGCGGGCCCGCCCGACCGGATGTCCGAGCACGGCGATGAGCTGCGCGAGCTGACGGCCTCGCAGCAGCTGGCCGGGCAGGCGCTCGGTGGTGGGGCGACGGCTGGCACCGCCAGCTGTCGCCTACGCCCGGCGTGCCCTGATGCACCGAGGCGCGCGGCCTGATGGCTATCCCACGGGCGGGGTCGCGCGAGGCGGTCGCCTGCGGCGACGGCGGAACCTGGTGGAGGAGCGAACCGGGCCGGGCTTCGCCGCCGCGCTCGAGCCCCTGCTGCGCGACCGGGCCCACGCGGACGAGGTGGGTGCTCGCGGACGCGAGTACCGCGCGAAGGAGCTGTTCTCCTTCGAGCGCACGCTGCGCGAGACCATCGAGCCGCGGCTGTACCTGGGCTGGCCGGCCTCAGCGCCGGAGGGTCCACACGCCGAGCCGGTCCAGCGCGGCCTTGACCCGGCGCTCGAAGCCGTAGCGCTTTCGCCCGCCGTACAGGACGGGTAGATCGCCTTGCGCAGCGGCGACATGTCCGAGCCGCGGCGATGCTCGCTCAGCTTGGCGAACAGGTCCGGGTGTTCCCGCTTGAGCTGGGCGTAGAGCGCTCGTGGTCGGCGCGGCCAGACGTCGAGTAGGCGCGCTCCGCGGAGTGTCGGCGCCGGTATGAGCCGCCCCTGCCCAGGTGCACACCCTTGCGCCGCGCGCGGCCAGCTTCATCCAGAGATTCCAGTCCTCGTAGGAGACCAGGCGTAGTCGCTGGAGGTCCAGCCGCCCGCCTGCTCGAGCACGCTGCGCCGGATCAGCGAGGAGATCGGGTATTCGTTCGTGTAGGCCACTCGGTAGGGGTCGAGCGTGTGTGGCACGGCTCTCGACGAGGTTCGACTCGCCGAACTCGATGTAGTCGCCGAAGCAGACGCCGGCTTCGGGTCGGCATCGAGGACGTCGGCCATAGCGCCAGTGCTCCGGGCACGGCGTCGTCGTCGGCGTCGAGCGGGAACACGTAAGGCGCGGATGTGGCCTCGAGGCCGGCCTTGCGGGCCGCGATCAAGCCCCGGTTGCGATCGAGGTGGATCACGCGCACGCCGTCGGCCTCGACCTCGTCCAGCACGGCGAGTGTTGCCGGCTCGCTGGAGCCGTCGTCTACGACGGCCATCTCGACGGGCTCCGGCTCCTGGATCGACGGAGGGCCTCCGCAGCGTGGCGCCGTCGTTGAAGCAAGGGACGATGACGGCGACCCGCGGGGTCATGAGCGGTTGGGTGCTTAACCGCTCTCGCGCGCGAGCTGGACGTAGGTGAGAGCGAGCCGGCCCATCTCAACGTCGCGGTTGCGGTTCTCCTCGACCAGAGCGCGCCCGTCAGCTTGTAAGCGGCGTGCGAGTGCGCCGTTGGTCAGTACCCGCTCGATCGCCCCGGCAACGGCGGGCGCTTCGCTGGGCACCACCAGCGCGTGTCGGTCGGGGTCAATCAGCTCGTGGACCCAGGGCAGATCGGAGACGACGAGCGGGCAGCCGCAGGCGAGCGACTCCCAGGCCGATCGAGGCGAGCTGTCAGAGGAGGCGATCGACACGCACACGTCCGCGGCTCGGTAGTAGTCAGCCATCGTCTCGTACGGTACGTGTCCCACGAGGTGGACGCGCTGCCTGTGGGCAGGCTCTCGAGATCCGGGCGAGTGACCGCCATGTGCTTCAGAACCAGTTGGGCGTCGTGGTGTTGCTGCCCACGCGGCAAAGGCATCGATGACGCTAGGGATGTTGTACACCGGCGACAGCGAGCGCTGGCTCAGGATCACCGGCCCCTCACCGAGGCCGAGCCGCTCGCGCAAACGGGTGCGCTCCTCCTGGTCCGCGGGCCGCAGGTGCGCAGGTCCACGCCCCAGTTGATCAGCATGGTGCGCCTCGGCGGGCAGCCCAGATCCTGCACGCGGTCCAGCAGAGCGGAGGAATCGCTCATGACTAGGTCTGCCCGGCGGGCCACGTAGCGGTTAACCAGCTCCTGGAGAAGTTGCGCGGTAGACGTCCGAGCCCCAGGCCATCACGACGAGCGGCCGAGCCCGGCTAGTACCGCGAAGAAGCCGAAGCCTGGAACCAGTGCGCGTGGACGACGGACGGTGGACCTCGCGCAGCAGCTTGCGGATCCACTCAACGTGGCGGCCCAGGCCGACTATGTCCGGCGCCGGAAGGCGGCGCCTCGCGGACGTCAATCCCGGCCGCGGGAGTGCGGAGGCGGCAGCGACGGCTCCACCTCGCCCCCGACGAGCGCTTCGAGCCGCCCTCCTGGATGGCGAGCGCGATGTGCTCGACGTGGTGATTGATCGTGCCAAGCATCAGCACCCGCGCCTGCCCGCTGGCCGCTCTCACGGGACCGCGGCGCCGGTTCCGAGCTCGGCAAGTGAGTCCCGCACGCCACGACACGCGTCCTGGTCGCTCTCGCTGAGGTGGGGAAACAGCGGGAGCGTCAGCTCTGAACGCGCGATCAGCTCGCTCTGCGGGAGCGCCTCCGGCGACGCGCTCCCGATACTCGGTGAACTCGTGGATCGCCGGGTACAGCACGCTGGTCTGGATGCCGCGTTCCGACAACCAGTCACGCAGCGGGTCGCGCAGCTCCGGCTCGCTCCACGATCACCGGCATCACGTAGCACGAGCTGAGCCCCACGTCGGAGTCCTCGTAGGGGATGCTTATCCCCGGCACGCCGGCCAGCTGCGCGCGGTAGCGGCGCACGAGCGCGCGCCGCAGCTCGATGTCCTGCTCGAGCCCCCGGAGCCGGGCGCTGAGCAGGGCGGCTCGTGGCTCGTCCATGCGGTAGTTGAAGCCCAGGGCCACCACGTCGTAGCTCGCCGAGTGGCCGCGGTGCCGGTCCCACGTGCCCGAGGTCATCGCGTGCGAGCGCCGGCTGCGGGCCAGCTCCGCCACGGCGTCGTCGTCGGTGGCCAGAGCGCCTCCCTCGCCACAGGAGAGGACCTTGTTCGAGAAGAAGCTGAACGCCCCCGCGAGGCCCCAGGTTCCGAGCTTGCGGCCGCCGGCCGCCGCGTGTGCGGAGGGGCTGTGCGCGGCATCCTCGATGAGGCTGAGCCCGCGCGCGTCGCAGAGCTCTCGCAGCTCGTGCGATCGCCGCGGGATAGCCCGCGTAGTGGACCGCGCACACCGCCTTCGTGGCCGGCGTGATGCGCCGCTCGACGTCCGCCGGGTCGATGCCCAGGTCGCCCGGCCCGACCACGTCGGCCAGCACCGGCGTGCCCCCGCAGTAGCGGACCGCCGCTGCGCTGGCGACGAACGTGATCGCGGGAACGATCACCTCGTCGCCCGGGCCCACGCCCGCCGCCAGGTAGGCGAGGTGGAGCGCCGTGGTGCAGCTCGAGGTGGCGACCACGTGCTCGACGCCCAGGTGCGCGGCGAAGTCGGTCTCGAACTGCTGGGTGCGCGGGCCCATGGTCAGCCATCCTGAGCGCAGCGTCTCCTCGACCGCGGCGATCTCGTCGTCGCTCAACCGGATGTCGAACAGCGGGATCGACGCGCCGGGCATGCGACGAGATTAGACGCCTGAAGCGACAGTAGTGTTCGCGCTGTGGACCGTCGCGCGGTGATCCTGGCCGGCGGCAAGGGCACGCGGCTCGCGCCGTACACGACCGTGCTCCCCAAGCCGCTGATGCCCATCGGCGATCGCGCGATCCTCGACGTTGTCGTGCGGCAGCTGGCGTCGTACGGCTACACCCGCCTGACCTTCGCCGTCGGCTACCTGGCCCACCTGATCAAGGCGGTGTTCGGCGACGGCTCCGAGTGGGGGGTTTCGATCGAGTACCACGAGGAGGAGGAGCCCCTCGGGACGGCGGGGCCGCTGAGGCTCGTCGAGGGTCTGGACGACACCTTCCTGGCGATGAACGGCGATGTGCTCACCACGCTCGACTACGCGGAGCTGCTCGAGGCTCACCGCAGGGCGGGCAATGCCCTCACGATCGCCACTCACCGGCGGACGGTGCGCACGGAGTACGGCGTCCTGCATCTCGACGGCCACCACGGAGAGACCGAGCGCGTCACCGACTACGAGGAGAAGCCCGAGCTCGAGTACACCGTGAGCATGGGCGTCTACGTGCTCGAGCCCTCGGCGCTCGAACAGGTGCCGGCCGGCAGGCGCTTCGACATCCCCGATCTGGTGCTCGCCCTGCTTTCGGCCGGCAAGCCCGTCGGGTCCTTGCTCTACGACGGCTACTGGCTCGACATCGGGCGCCACGACGACTACGAGCAGGCCCTCGCGGACTACGAGCAGATACTGCCGCGCGCTGCTCAAGGGATCCGCCGCCCCAGGTTCGACCACTCCCCGCTGAACGGGTCGCCGAACCGGCCCGCGTCAAGCCCCTCGACTATCTCTCGAATGCCGTCGCGCACGCGATGCGCGGGCTCGAACCCGAGGCGTGTGCGGATCTTCTCGAAGCTCACCTTGTAGTCGCGCGGGTCCTCGTCGCGGCGCACGTAGCTGACCTCGCCCCGCCCGAGGATCGACGTGATCGCCTCGACCAGGTCGAGCTTTCGGTAGTTCTCGTCGGAGTGGCCGACGTTGTAGACCTCGCCGGCCACATCCGAGGAGGGCGCCTCCAGCACGGTGCGGATGCCGAGTGCGGCGTCCGCGACGTGCACGTAGGGCCGCCAGAACTGCTCGCCGAAGACCTCCAGCGGACGCTCGCTCCAGAGGTCGCGGGTGAACTCGTTGACCGTGAGGTCGAAGCGCATGCGAGGCGCGGCGCCGTAGACGGTGGCGAAACGCAGGCAGACGGGCTCCATCCCGTTGGCGCTCGACAGCAGCTCCCGCTCCACCGCCACCTTGTGCTCGGCGTAGAGGGACACGGGTGCCAGCTCACCGGTCTCGTCGACCGGCACCGTGGGATCGGTCATGCGGCCGTAGTTCGAGCAGGTGGAGGCGAACAGGAAGCGCGCGACCCCGGCCCGCCGGGCGTCCGCGGCCATCGCCAGGCTGCCCTCGACGTTGATCTCGACGGACTTCTCGGGATCGGCTGCGCAGGCCGGGTCGCCCACGATCGCGGCCAGGTGCACCACCGCGTCCACGCCGTCGAGGAGCCGGGCGCGGGCGTCGGGGTCACGAACGTCACCGGTGACCAGGTCGACATCCTCGCCCTCAAGCCCGGCGGCCACCTCGTCCTGCTCGTGCAGGAGCAGGTCGAGGATCCGCACCCGGTGACCGCGGCGAACGAGCTCCGCTGTGGTCAGTGCGCCGACGTAACCGGCGCCGCCTGTGACCGCTATCTCCACGCGCGAGTTATAGACGCTGGCGGTTAGCGGCGCAGGGCGAACTGGCGCGCCGCGGCCGATGGGCGCGCGGAGTGGGAGCCTAGGAACACCGCCTTGACGCGGTAGCGGCCGCGGGAAAGGCCACCGAAACGCCGCTTGAAGCGCCCGCGCGTGCGGACCGTCGCGGTGTGGCCCCGCACCTTGACCCAGCGCCCGGCGGCGCGGCGGGTCACGCGCACACGCACCTTGCCGCCCCGCCCGGCGCGCTTCACGCGGCCGTGCACCGTCACCGCGCGCTTGCGCGCGTTCGGCACGGGACGCACCAGCGTCTGGGTCAGCGCCGCCTGATTCGCCGAGCCGGCCGCCGCGGCGCTTGTCACGACCGCCCCCTGCGCCCCGGCCAGGCGCAGCGCGGGCCGCGCGACGCCTTCCGGATCGAGCGCGTCGGGGCCGAGCGTGACCGACACCGCGCCCCGGCCGGGCTGATTGACCAGCACGAAGCCCCGCTCGAAGTCACGCCGCAACAGGCCGCGCCAAACGAAGCGATCGCCGCGCGGGGCGCCGAGATTGACCTCGTAGCCCTTCCACCAGTCACCAGGGGCGGTGTGCCAGGTCGAGCCGACGGAGTCGAGGCCGTTGGACACCAGGAAGTAGGAGGCGAGCTCGTACTCCACCTCGTTGCGGCTGTCCGCGTAGGAGTCGAGGATCACTCCCTTGCCGCGGGCGTGGAGCCAATCGATGTAGCTCAGGAAGCTCTCGTAACCGAACTGCCCACCGCCCGCGGTGAGGCCCGCGTCGTTGGCGCCGCGCTCCAGCTCCACGTGGGTGGCGGCGTTGAGCTGGCGGCGCACGAACGGGTCCGCGGTGCCCGGTGAACCAGAGCGCGTTGTGGACGATCTCCTTGTTCGGCATGGCGGCGCGGACCTGCTCGGTGAACTCGGCCATGTAGCGCCGCCAGTCCGCCTCGGCCATCGGGGAGCCGGTGCGCGGGTCGCGCGGGGTCACGTCCTCGCCCGCGCCGTTGGAAACGCGGAACTCGAGGTTCACGTCGTCGACGAAGATGCCGCGGTAGCCGGCCGCCTGCTGCTTCGCCTGGGCGATCCAGTGTGCGCGGAACGCGGGGTTGCCGATGTCGCCTGCGTACTGGGTGCAGCTTCCGCCGTCACAGTCGAAGGGGATGTAGAGGGGATTGCCCGGAGGCGTCTCGCAGGATCCATTCCGGGTGCTCGGAGGCCAGCTCGTCGTCGCGGTAGATCGCGTACAGATCGCGGTAGGTCCAGGCGTTGGGGAACCACGACAGCCGCTCGTCGAAGTACGGGGCATAGGTGCGCATTCGCCAGAAGCGCTGGGCCATGAAGGTCTTCTGGGCCGGGCTCGGGGAGAGGGTGTGGCGATCGAAATCGGCCTCGGCGGGACGGGTCAGCCTGACCGTGCCGGCGCCTTCGGATGCGAGTGCCTGCGGCGCGAACACGGCGATCAGCGCCGCCCCGAGGCAAACGAGCCCGGCGAGGGTGTGAGACAAGGTGGGGCTTCGAGTGCGGCATCCGTTGGCGGCTGGGCTGTCTCGCGAGCGAGACCCCTGGCTTTGCGCCCCCGCCTCACGGCGGGTTTGCCTTTTCATGGAGCCCGATTCGGGCCTGCTGACCCTATCGGCGTAGTACCCATTTTGCGACGGTTCGTATCCGAACCCCTAAACGAATGTTCTATAGGCGCGCGGCCTATTCGGCCCGGTGAAAGAAGGCCGCGACGGTCATCAGGAGGATCTTGAAGTCCAGCGTGAGCGACCAGTTCTCGATGTAGTAGTTGTCCCACTCCACGCGGTCGCGCAGCGACGTCTTGCCCCGGAAGCCGTGTACCTGGGCCCACCCGGTGATCCCCGACTTCACGCGGTGGCGGTCGTTGTAGCGCTCGATCCGAGAGCCGAACAGGTCGACGAACTCGGGCCGCTCGGGCCGCGGCCCGACGAGGCTCATCTCGCCGCGCACGACGTTGATGAGCTGGGGCAGTTCGTCGAGCGAAGTCCTGCGTATGAAGGCGCCCACCGCCGTCCGCCGGTCATCGCCCTCCACGCCACCCGGGCCGATGTCGCTCGGCAGCGGCACCACGTTGTCGCCGGTCGCCGCCGGCTGAGGCTGCGCCGCACGCGGGAGCCGCATCGAGCGGAACTTGAGCATCTCGAAGTCGCGGCCGTCCCGGCCGATGCGCCGCTGGCGGAAGAGCACCGGGCCGGGCGAGCTCGCCCGTGTGAGCACGGCCAGCGTGAGCAGCAGGGGCGAGAGCCCGATCAGGCCGAGGGTCGCGGCCACGCGGTCGAGCACGTGCTTGATGTTGAACTGCCAGCCCTTGGGGTCGATCGTGTGCAGCCCGAAGAGCGGCAGACCACCCACGTGGTCGAGCGCGACTCTGATGTTCACGCTCTCGAACAGGCGAGGCACCAGGGAGACCTCGAGCCCGCGCGCCTCGCACTCCCGCACGAGCGGGATCAGGAGCCGGTCGGGGACGGTGCTGAAGCCGAGCACCACATGCCGGGCCTCGGTGGCGCGCGCCACGGCCTCGAGGTCGTCGAGACCCCCGAGAACCGGCACGACCCGATCGGGCACCATGTCCACGGGAGGAGGGTCGTTGTCGAGGTAGCCGACGGGAAGCAGGCCGAGCTCCGGCTGCGACTCGAGGCGGCGCTCCACGTGCGCCCCGACCACGCCCGCACCCACGATGAGCGTCGGCTTGGCGATGAGCCGGCTGGCGCGGGCGCGCCGCGCGGCCCAGGCGAGGAGGATGCGCCCCGCCATCAGGAAGAGGGTGCCGAACAGCCAGGCGCGCGCGATCAGCGAGACGGGCTCGGTGCTGGCATCGAACAGGGCCGCCGCCGCGATCAGTGAGATCGCACCGAGCGAGGTGGCCGCCAACAACTGGCCGAGCCCGTCGATCAGCCGCAGCTGAACGGCTTCCCCGTACATGTGCCAGAGCGCGAGCATCAGGCACACGATCGGGGGCAGCAGCCAGATCAGCCAGGCGTCCTCGATCCCGGCGTCGGCGGCCGTGGCGCCGACCAGCGCGGCGACGTTGCCCAGCACCAACGCCGTCAGGTCGGCGCCCAGGCGAAAGAGCTTCCAGCCGCGGCCCTCGAAGAGTGCGTGGCGTAGGCCGTGCGCCGTTACCGGCGCCGGAAACGAAGCGACCCGGCTCCCCTCCGGGGTGGCCGGGTGCGTCTCCGAAGCGTATGCGTGTTGTCCCTCAGCCACCGCTTACACCGTTGGGTCGGCGGCCGGGACCCAACCTTTAGGCCTGGATGATCAGGCCGGGCCGGGAGACCGCGTCAGGCGCCTCATGCCGAAGCCCGCAGCCACCAGCACGCCGCCCGCGACCGCGAGAATAGCGAGGTCGAGGCCCGTGAAGGGCAGGGTGCCGCCGCTGTCGGCCGAGACGGGCGTGGAGCCGCCGGGGCCGCCGTTGTCCACCTGCGCCTGGATCTGGCCCTTGTTGTCGATGTATCCGTCCTGGGACGACTGCGCGAAGGCCGACGTGGCGAGTGCCAGGGCCAAAACGGTCGCCGCGAAAATCGAGATGATGGTCTTCATTGCGTCCTCTTACTCCGTTGTAGACGTACATTCGGGTTCGCGCTCGTCACCATCGGCGGCCACCTATGGCCAGCCGTGGACCCTTTCCTTGGGGGGAGAATCCTGTGGCGAGTCCCGCACAACCCGTGCAGCCGTTCGCTGCCCGCACCTCTTTGTTAACACGGAAAACGTGTGAACGCCAGCAACACTTACGTTCCGTTGAGAAATCCCGCAATTTGGGAACGTCTTTCCCAGCCGCTCACTCGACGCGCGTTCCCAGCTCCTCGGCGGTCTCCACAATCTGCCGGCTGAGTGCGCGCAGACTCACCGGCCGCCCGGCGCTCAGGCGGCGCTCGGCGCGTCGGATCACCGGATCGCGCGGGCTCAGCTCGCGCGCGCGCCCCACGAGGCGCAGGCCGGCCTGGCGGTCACGCGCGGCCTCGATCACCCCGAGATAGAGCAGCGGATAGACGTTGCGGGGCTCCCTCTCGAGGGCCTCCCTGAACTCCTGTTCGGCCTCGGCCCGCCGGCCGACTCGAAGCGCGATCGTGGCGGCGGTGAGCGGGGCGCGCGCAGACAATGGGTTGAGGCTCTCGGCCCGGTCGAGCCGGCGCAGGGCGCCGTCGGGGTCGCCCGCCCAACTGGACGCCGCGCGGTCGACCTCCAGCTCGGCGAGCCACGGCAGGGCGAAGCTGACGCCCACCAGGAGCGTCACGACGCCTCCGGCCGCCAGCAGCGCGGGTGCGGGACGCGAGCGCTCCGCGGTGGTGCGCGGCGCCAGGGCGCCGGCCATCGCGAGCCCCGCCAGCGCGGGCGCCGTCAGGGCAAAGAACTCCCAGAACCAGTCCACGGAAGCGTGGGCGAACCAGTACGCGAAGAGAGCCGCGGACGCGGCCGCCGCAGCGCGGGCCGGTCGTGGCGCCGCCCGCGTCGCGTATCGCCGCCGCGGCGGCGAATCCGAAGGCGCCCAGAAGCAGGAGCGCGCCGGGCAGCCCGGTCTGCGAGAGCACGCCCAGCTCCAGCGAATGCGGAAAGCGAGGCTGCTCGCCACTCACGCCGTTTTCGAGGTACTCCTCCTGGAAGTTCTCGCTGCCGAGCCCCTGAACCGGGTTGTCCTTGAAGGCGGCCCACGCGACGGTCCAGAAGTCGTAGCGGTTGGTGCCGCCGCCGGCGAAGCGCGAGCCGCCCGCCTGGGGACCGAGGCCGCCACCCTTGAAGTCGTCCCAGGCGTCCGCGATCCGCCCGCTGGGGCTGCCCTCCGTGGCGGCGTACCCGACCACGCCGCCCACGAGCACCACGGCCACGAGCGCCGCGGTGGCCCAGCCGATTCGCCGGTTGGCCACGGGTCCCGGTTCCACGCGCCGGTCCACCAGCCCGGCCAGCAGGCCGGCCAGCGTAAGGGCGGCGGCTGCGATCAGGATGGCGCCGGTGGCGTCGGCGAGCAGGGCGTCGATCCGCTCGGGTTCGAACTCGTCGTGAACCGCCAGCGCGGGGGCGCGAATCGCGAGGCCGGCCACCGCGACGGCTACGACGGCTGCCAGCAGTCGCACCCGGCCTGGGCACACGATCAAGAAGAACGCGAGTGCGAGCGGCAGGGCCAGCACCCAGCCCCGGCTCTGCCCCATCAGGGCCAGCCCGGTCAGCACGCCGGCCCCGCCGAGCGCCAGCCCCCTGAGCAAAACGGGGACGCTTCGCCGGCTTGCCAGGAACACGCAGGGGAGCAGGCCGAGTGTCCAGAGCGCGACGTTGGCGTTCATGTAGCCCGCGGGTTCGGCGAAGCGGACGTCGATGAAGTACGTGAGTGGCTCTGCGGAGGAATTGGCCTTCAGCAGCTCGACGAGGCCGATGCCCGCTATCCCGAAGCCGAGCAGGCCGAGGACCGCCATGACGCCGCGCGAATCGAACGGCCAGAGTCCGAAGAGCGCGAAGACCACGAGATAGGCGACCGTCCGGTTCGCTCCGTCCCACGCGACGCCCGGCTGGCTTGCCCAGATGATCGAAAGGAAGCTCCAGGCCGCGAACGCGGCGAACAGCGCGAGCGCCACCAGCGTGGGGCGGGGCAGCCCGCGGGGCGGTCCCAGGGCCACGAACGACGCCGCGAGGAGCCCGACCAGGAAGAGGGCCCCGGCATACCAGGATGTGGGGTAGAAGCCGGCCTCCGTGCCGGCGAGCACCAGGAACACGCCGGTGGCGAGAAGGGCGGGGACCAACGCGGGGTTCGAATCGAGCAGGTCACGGGTGTCGCTTGTAAGCCGCTCCTCGGCTATAAGGTCGCTGCTCGACCGCCATGCTCCTCAAGATCCTCTATTGGCTCGCGGTGCTGGCCATCTCGCTCGTCTTGGTGGTCGGTCTGATCCTCTGGTTCGAGTCGCGCGACCAGTCGCAGATCGAGGGGTCGCAGCGGCCCTCCGGGGTCAATCTGACGACCTGACGCGGGAGCGCTCGCGCCTCACCTGCTTGGCGAAGACGATGATTCGCTCGGCGGCGCTGTAGAGGGGGTGGCAGGCGCTCAGCATAAGGCGTTTGTAGCCCACCGGCTCGAGCACGGAGAGGTCGGAGTCGTCGACGATCCGCTGCTCCTCGACCCGGTAGATGAAGCGGCCGAAGGGGGTATCGAAGATGATCTCATCCCCGCGGCGAACCTTGTCGAGGTCGCGGAAGGGCGCCCCGTAGGTCGTCCGGTGGCCGGCCACGGCCACGGTGCCCGGCTCGCCCGGGAGCGGAGTCTCCGGGTAATGCCCGGGGCCCTTGCGCAGGTTGCCGGTGTCGGTGCCTTCCACGACGTACTCCGACACTCCGATTGCCGGGATCTCCAGCTTTCCGATCGCGTCGCCAGGCAGGGGCTTGCGCTCGCGCACGCGCTTCTTGACCTGCTCGGGAGGATCGGTCAGCTGTTTCTCGAGGCTGACCTGCTGGCGCTCGGCGACGACGGCCGACACGGGCTCTTCCCAGAGCAGAGTCACCGCTGCGTCAGCGATCAGGAGAGTCCCGCTCACCATCATCACCGAGGCCACGAAACGCAGCACGGCGCGCATATCGGCTCAGTGTAGGCGTTGGTAAGTCGGCCGAAGCAGCCGTCCGGCCGGCTGCGCCACGATTGGATATACCGTTCCGGCCCCCCCTGAGTGAGATACGCAAGGAGACCCGATACAAGTGACCCAGACGACAGCCGCGCCGACCACCCACCAAAGACTCTCTGCCTGGGTGGCCGAGGTGGCGGAGCTGACCCAGGCTGACTCGATCCATTGGTGCGACGGCTCCGCCGAGGAGTACGACGACCTCTGCCGGCAGCTCGTCGACGCGGGCACCTTCGAGCAGCTCTCGGAAGCCAAGCGCCCCAACTCCTATCTCGCGCGCTCTGACCCGGGCGACGTGGCCCGGGTGGAGGACCGGACCTTCATCTGCTCGGAGGACGAGGCCGACGCCGGGCCCACCAACAACTGGCGCGACCCGGCAGAGAT
Source organism: uncultured Thermoleophilaceae bacterium (assembly GCA_963733655.1). GTDB lineage: Bacteria > Actinomycetota > Thermoleophilia > Solirubrobacterales > Thermoleophilaceae > JACVRW01. Next base: position 129,456 of record CAVTEX010000001.1, on the reverse strand, counting down.
GCGGGACACGCTCAACGAGCTGTTCAGCGGCTCGATGCGGGGCCGCACGATGTACGTCGTGCCGTTCTCCATGGGGCCGCTCGGCTCGCCGATCGCCCATATCGGCGTGCAGCTCACCGACTCGCCCTATGTGGCCGTGTCGATGCGGATCATGACCCGCATGGGCGCTCCTGCGCTCGACGTCCTAGGCGACGACGGCGAGTTCGTGCCCTGCCTGCATTCGGTGGGGATGCCGCTGGGCGACGGTGTGGAGGACGTGCCGTGGCCGTGCAACGCCGACAACAAGTACATCGTTCACTTCCCCGAGAGCCGCGAGATCTGGTCGTACGGCTCGGGCTACGGCGGCAACGCGCTGCTGGGCAAGAAGTGCTTCGCCCTGCGCATCGCGTCGGTGATGGCGCGCGACGAGGGCTGGATGGCCGAGCACATGCTCATCCTCAAGCTGACCTCGCCCGAGGGCCGGGTCAAGCACGTGGCCGGCGCCTTCCCCTCGGCATGCGGCAAGACCAACCTCGCAATGCTGATTCCCACGCTCGAGGGCTGGACTGTCGAGACCGTGGGCGACGACATCGCCTGGATGAAGTTCGGCCCCGACGGCCGCCTGTACGCCATCAACCCCGAGGCTGGGTTCTTCGGTGTCGCGCCCGGCACGGGCGAGAAGACCAATCCGAACGCGATGGCCACCATCCGCGAGCACACGGTGTTCACCAACTGCGCCCGCACCGACGACGGGGACGTGTGGTGGGAGGGAATGACCGACGACCCGCCGGCGCACGCGATCGACTGGAAGGGTCGCGACTGGACGCCGGACGCCGATGAGCCGTCGGCGCATCCCAACGCGCGCTTCACCACGCCCGCGTCGCAGTGCCCGTCGATGGCGCCGAACTGGGAGGACCCTGCCGGCGTGGCCATCGACGCGTTCCTCTTCGGCGGTCGCCGCGCCGGCGTGGTGCCGCTGGTGGCCGAGGCCTTCGACTGGAAGCACGGAGTGTTCCTGGGCTCCATCATGGGCTCGGAGAAGACCGCGGCGGCCACCGGCGGCCTGGGCGAGCTCCGCTTCGACCCGATGGCCATGCTGCCCTTCTGCGGCTACGACATGGCCGACTACTTCGGGCACTGGCTCGCGGTCGGTCGTCGCGAGGGAGCGGTGCTGCCCCGGATCTTCATGGTCAACTGGTTCCGCAAGGACGAGGACGGCAGCTTCCTCTGGCCCGGGTTCGGTGAGAACTCGCGTGTGCTCGACTGGGTGTTCCGCCGCTGCGACGACGAGGCCGATGCGGTCGAGACCCCGATCGGGATGGTCCCGGCCGACGGGGCCATCGACCTCACCGGTCTGGATCTGGCCCCCGGGGCGATGGAGGCGCTCCTGAGGGTCGATCCCGAGGAGTGGCGCAGGCAGTTGCCGCAGGTCCAGCAGCATTTCGCGCAGTTCGGCGACACCCTGCCGGACGAGCTCAGGGATCAGTTGAAGGCACTGGAGGAACGCCTGGGCTGACCGGCGGCCCTGCTTTCATCACCCGGGATGGCCCATCGAGTGGTGCTCGTGCCGGGCGACGGAGTCGGCCCCGAGGTGGTGGAGGCCTCGCGCCGGGCGGTCGAGGCCACGGGCGCGGAGATCGACTGGGACCTGAGGCACGCCGGCCAGTCGGCGCGGGAGCAGGAGGGCTCGCCGCTGCCACCCGAGACGGTGATGGCGATCCGCGACGCCGGGGTCGCGTTGAAGGGCCCCACCACCTCCGGTGGGCCCGGGCCGGGCCCGCCCTCGGCGAACGTGGAGCTCCGCCGCGCCTTCGACCTCCACCTCGGTGTGAGCCCGGCGCGCAGCCTGACCGGCGCACGTGGCGCGCGCCCGGAGATCGACCTCGTGCTCGCGCGCATGATCCAGGAGGACCTCTACGCGGGCGTGGCGATGGTGGCCGGGTCAGACCAGGCGCGGACGCTGCGCGAGCTGGTGATGGCCGGAAGCGAGCTCGAGGCGACCGGCGAGGCCGGCTTCTCGATCAAGTTCATGACCAGGCTTGGAGCGGAGCGGATCGTGCGGACCGGGCTAGCCTGGGCTCGCGACGCGGGACGCATGCGCGTGTCGGTGGTGCACAGGGCCGGGGAGCTGCCGGCCACGGACGGTCTCTTCCTCGAAGCCGCCCGCAGCGTGGCGCGCGACTACCCGCAGGTCACTGTCGACGACCTTCCACTCGACGCGGCACTGCAAGAGCTCGACCGCCGGCCGCGACTGCTCGACGTGCTGCTCGTGCCGCCGGGATACGGGGGGCTGCTCACCGACCTGATCGCGCCGCTGGTGGGCGGGGTGGCGATGCTCCCCAGGGCCAATCTCGGTGGCGAGGCCGCCGTATTCGACACGGTGCACGGGTCGGCCCCGGCCCACGCGGGCCGCGGGACCGCCAACCCGATCGCCCAGATCCTCGCCGGCGCACTGATGCTGCGCCACGTCGGCGAGACAGAGCGCGCCGATCGCCTCGAGACGTCCGTGGAAGACGTGGTGGCCCACGGCGGGGCGCTCACCCGGGACGTGGCCCCCGGGCCGGACGCGGCGTCCACGGCCGACGTGGCCGACGCCGTGGTTGCCGGGCTCGCCGGGGAGGGGAGCCCGGCTACGCTTGGCGCATGAGCATCACTGACACGAGGACCATCGGATCGATCGTGCGTGGCGAGAGCCGCACCGAAGGGCGGCGGATCGAATCCCGCAATCCCGCCAACCTCGACGACGTGATCTGCGAGGCCGCGCTCGGCGACGCGGATACATTCGTGGACGCGTGCCGAGCGGCCAGGTCCGCGCAGCGCGAGTGGGCTGCCGTTCCCGCGCCGGTTCGCGGCAACGCGATCAAGCAGATCGGCCGGCTCGTGGAGGACAACAAGGAGGCGCTCGCCCGCCTGGTCACGCGTGAGATCGGCAAGCCCTACCCCGAGTCACTCGGCGAGGTGCAGGAGATCGTGGACACCTGTGACTTCTTCGTCGGCGAGGGGCGGCGCCTGTACGGGCAGACGGTCCCGTCGGAGATGCCCGACAAGCAGCTCTTCACCTTCCGCAACCCGGTCGGCGTGGCCGCGATCATCACCGCCGGCAACTTCCCGGTGGCGGTGCCGTCCTGGTATCTCGTGCCGGCGATCCTGTGCGGGAACGCCGTGGTCTGGAAGCCCGCGGAGTACGCCCCCGCGCTCGGCGACGCCCTCGCTCGGCTGTTCTTGGGCGGTGGCCTGCCCGACGGTGTGCTCAACCTCGTCCAGTGCGACGGTCCCACCACCTTCGAGGGGCTCGAGCGGGCGCTCGACGAGAAGCTGATCGACAAGGTCGGCTTCACCGGCTCGTCGCCGGTCGGCTCCGAGATCGGCGCGCTCTGCGGGCGCCACGTGCAATCGCCCTGCCTCGAGCTGGGCGGCAAGAACCCGCTCGTGGTGATGCCGGACGCCGACCTCGATCTCGCCGTGGAGGGCGCCCTCTTCAGCGGCTTCGGTACCGCCGGGCAGCGCTGCACCTCGCTCGGGACCGTGATCGTCCACGACTCGGTCCACCAGGAGTTCATGTCGCGCTTCAGCCGAGCCGTCGAGACGGCGGCGATCGGGGATCCAAACCACGACGTCCTCTACGGCCCGATGATCCACGAGCGCTTCGCCGAGCGCTTCGAGGACTGGCTGGGCCTCATCGCCGGCCATCACCAGGTGAGCGGCTCGTCGGGTACCGGGCGGATCACGTCCGACAACCCGCGGGAGGGCTTCGTGGGCGATCCGGACGCCGGCATCTACTGCCACCCGACGATCGTCGACGGGGTCACCGCCGACGACGAGATCTACCGCACGGAGACGTTCGGGCCGATCGTGGGGGTGGCCAAGTTCGCCGACTTCGATGCGGCGGTGGATCTGGCGAACGGGCACGGATACGGCCTGTCCGCGGCCATCTACACCAGCGATGCGCAGTCGGCCCTCCGCTTCCGCGAGCGCGTGAGCGCCGGGATGCTGTCGGTCAACAACTCCACCAGCGGGGCCGAGGCACACCTGCCCTTCGGCGGCAACGGCAAGTCGGGCAACGGCAGCCGCCAGTCGGGCATCTGGGTGCTCGACCAGTTCACGCGCTGGCAGTCGATGAACTGGGACTACGCCGGCAAGCTCCAGAAGGCCCAGATGGACGTGGCAGAGCTGAGCGGCGATCCCGGCTTCCGGCTCGCCTGGGACTGAGCCGCCGGCTGCGCTCGGCTCGGACCTACGCGGAGGGTTCGGGCAGGCTCGCGCGCACCAGTTCCTGAGCCCGCGTCCGCTCGATCCCGGAGGCGCGCAGGAGGTCCACCGCGAGCAGCCGGATCTGGCCGACGATGTGCAGCGCCGACATGTTCGCGGTCTCGCCGAGCACGGCGTTCGAGACCTCGGCGGCCCGGACGGCGTGCTCGCGCGCTGCCGCGGGCTCCTCGTCGTCGAGGAGCGCCTTGAGCTCGCGGGTGGCCTCGGCCAGCTCGCGGACGGCTTGGTGGACCTCCGGAGGTGTGGCGTCGCCCAGTGCGATGGCGCGGCCGGCGCCGCGAGCCAACGAGCGCGCGTCGGCGATCCCCAGCCGCGTGTGACGCGCGAACTCCGACAGGCGTGCGACCTCCTGCAGCGCGCTGCGGCGGCCCAGCGACACCTGGGCCATGTCCACGGCTTCGGTCACGGAGTCCTCCAGGTCGTCGTGCCGGGGGCGGAGCTCGGCCACCGCCTCGACCGCCCTCTCGGCCATGCTGTCGTCGCGCTGCTCAATGGCCGACGCGATGTCGTCGAGAGCCGCGGCCAGGCTGTCGAGCACGGGACCGCCGCTGGCCTTTGCCGCGCGCACCGGGTCGGCCGGCAGCAGCAGAGACCCCACCAGGACGCCGGTGGCGGCGCCGACCAGGCCGTCGATGGCGCGGGTGAAGTCGAAGCTGTCCTCGGGTGGCTGGAGCGCCACCACCAGCACCGCGGAGGCCGCTGCCTGCGAGGCCAGCAGGGGCCCGCCCCCCACGATGATGGCCGCGAACATCGCGAGGGCCACGGTCACGCCGATCTGCCAGGTGCCAGTGCCGATCCAAGCCACGAGCAGGTCGGCGATTGTGATTCCGACGGCCACGCCGACCGCCAGCTCGATGGCTCGCTGGCGACGCTCGCCGACGGTGAGGCCCAGGGTGATCACGGCCGCGATCGGCGCGAAGAAGGGGCGGTCGTGTCCCAGCAGCTCAAGGGCGATGAACCACGCCGCGGCGGCCGCTACGGCGGTCTGCAGAATCGGCCGGGCGGCGGCCATGGTGCGCTCCTTGCGCGTGCGCAGACCCGTTCGCGAGGCCTGGGCGGCGTCCTCGAGGAGCTCGGCGCGGGCGGGCGAGCGGGTCATCTCGTAGGCGCGTCGCGACGCGCCCGCGAGACGGCGGCCCGCCTGGCCGCGCGGCCTGTCCTCGGTCATCGCCGGTACCAGCGCGGCGAGACGTTGGGGGGCGGATCGAGCGACGCGCGCGCCAGCAGGAGAGTGGGCTCGTTCAGCGCCACGTGTCCCTTGAGGGCGATAGCGAACCGCTCTCCCAGGCCGTCGACGCCGTCGGCCCGGACGCCGAAGGATGCGGCCATCGCGAGGAAGTCGGGGTTCACGAGATCCACGCCCTCGCGCGGGTCGCCGTGGCGGTCCTGGTCGAAGCGGATCATCCCGTAGCCGCCGTCGTCCACCACCACCGCCGTCAACGGAATGTTCTCCTGGCGGGCCGCGGCCAGCTCGCCGCAGGCGTAGAGGAAGCCGCCGTCGCCCGAGATGCTCACCGCCGGGCCCTGGCCGGCGAGCGCCGCGCCCAGGCCCTGAGGGAAAGCGCAGCCGAGCGTTCCCCAGCCGAGCGGATACGACAGCTTGCGCGGAGCGGGTGTGCGGTGAAAGCCCCCGAGCCAGTAGCCGGGGATGCACATGTCGCTGACGATGATCGCCTCGGGAGGGAGTGCCTCCTCGATCGCGGCGATGAAGGTGGCGGCCTCCGGGTCGGAGGAGCGCAGCCCCTCGCGGACGCCGGCGTTGAGCGCGCCGATGCGCCGGGCGAGCGAGTCGAGCCCGCCGCGCTCGCTGAGCCGCTTCGCCAGCGCGGCCGACGCCTGGGCGGCGTCGCCCTCCACGAGCACGTCCGGGCGGTAGTTCTTGGACGCGTCCGCCGGGTCGACGTTGATCGCCACCAGGTGCGGCGGCTGGGGTTGCTTCCAGCCCTGGGTCATCATGGCGTCGAAGTCCGTGCCCACGGCCACCACGAGGTCGGCGTCGTCCCAGAGCGCGCCCACCTCGGGCACGTGCGGCGAGGCCTCGAGGAGGCACGGGTGGCCGGGCTCGACCAGGCCGTGCGCGGAGTAGGTGAGCATCAGCGGCGCGACCAGGCGCTCGGCCAGGCGGGCGACGGCCTCTCCGGCTCCCGCCTGCAGCGCGCCGCCGCCGGCCCACACGAGCGGGCGGCGCGAGCGCTCGAGCAGCTCCAGGGCGCGGGCCAGATGGGCTTCGTCCGGCGCGGCGCAAGGCCGCGCGCGCGCCGACTCGCCGCGCTCGCGCTCGGATCGGCCTCCGCGGAGAGCAGGTCGGTGGGCACCTCCACATAGACCGGCCGCGCCGGCGGCGCCGACGGCGTGGCGCAGCGCGTGCGTCACGGCGGGGCCGACCTCATCCGCCGAGCGGACGCGGATCGTGTCCTTCACCACCGGGGCGAACATCGCGGCCTGGTCGGTGGCCTCGTGCAGCACGCCGCGCCAGACGCCGGGACGGCGAGCGCTCGTGGGGATGTCCGTGGCCAGCACCACCACCGGTTGGCGCGAGGCCCATGCCTCGCCCACGGCAGCGAGGGTGTTGGCCGCGCCCGGTCCCGTGGTGGTGAGCGCGACTCCCAGCCTTGCCGGTGGCGCGCGCGTACCCGTCCGCCGCGTAGGCGGCCGTCTGCTCGTGCCGGACGCCCACCAGCCGGATCGGCGAGCCGTTCAGCTCACGCCACAGGGCGAGGTTGTGCACCCCGGGAAGCCCGAACGCGATCTCCACGCCCTCGCGCTCGAGCGCGGCGACGGCGCCGCGCGCCCCTGTCAGGATGCCGCTCGATGGCGCGCTCGTCACAGAAGCTCCCGCTCGACGGCGTCCGGGTGGCGGACCTGTCGCGCGTGCTCGCCGGGCCCTACTGCACGATGGTGCTCGCCGACCTCGGCGCCGACGTGGTCAAGGTGGAGCGCCCTCAGGGCGGCGACGAGACGCGCGGCTGGGGCCCTCCCTTCGCCGCCGGCGAGGCGGCCTACTACCTGTCCGTCAACCGGGGCAAGCGCAGCTGCGCGCTCGACCTGTCCCACGAGGAGGGCCGGGCGCTCGCGCTGGAGCTCTGTGCCGGCGCCGATGTGGTGATCGAGAACTTCAAGGTCGGCGGCGCCGACCGGCTTGGGGTCGGCTACGAGGCGGTGCGCGAGCGCAATCCGCGGGTCGTCTACTGCTCCATCACAGGCTTTGGGTCCGAGCGGCGCGCCGCCCGGCCGGCCGGGCTACGACTTCGTCGCGCAGGCCGAGACGGGGCTGATGTCGATCACGGGGCCGGAGGACGGCTCGCCCTACAAGGTGGGGGTCGCTCTCGTGGACGTGCTGTCCGGGCTGCACGCGGCGGCCGGAATCCTGGGCGCGCTGCACGGGGGAGAGGGGGCGCGCATCGAGGTGCCGCTGCTCGACAGCGGCCTCGCCGGGCTGGTCAACGTGGCCCAGAACGCGCTGGTCACGGGCAGGGAGCCGCAGCGGCACGGGAACGCTCACCCGAACATCGTGCCGTACCAGGACTTCGCGACCTCCTCCGGTCGCATCGCTGTGGCCGCGGCCAACGACGGGCTGTTCCGTGCGATGTGCTCCGCGATGGGCCTGGAAGAGCTGCCCGGCGACCGCCGCTTTGCCACCAACGCCGACCGGGTCGAGCACCGCGGCGAGCTGATTCCCCTGCTCACGGCAGCGTTTCTCCGAGCGCGGGGCCGAGGAGTGGCTGGAGGCTCTGGGCGCGGCGGGAGTCCCGTGCGGCAAGGTGCGCTCGGTGCCGGACGCGCTCAAGGCCGCCGTGGACGCGGGCCGCCCGGCCACCATCACCGTCGACCATCCCAGCGCCGGCCCGCTCGACCTGGTGGGCTCGCCGATCTGGGGCGTGACCGATCCGGCCATGGCCATCCCGCCGCCGCTGCTCGGCCAGCACACCGCCCAGGTTCTGCGCGAGCTCGGCCGCGATGACGACGAGATTGCCGCGCTCCACGAGCGGGGCGTCGTCAGTGTGGCTCGTCCGGCGACGACGCCGGCGGACGGGACTCCTCCGCCAGCGACGTGATCGTCAGCGCCCCGCGCGAGGCCTGGTCCATCACCTCGGTGGCCTCGTCGGACGAGCGCGCGTACAGCTCCACGAGCATGTGGATGACGATCCGGTCCTCCTCGTGCTTGTGGAAGCGCACGTGGGTGAAGAACTCGCGCGTGCCGTGGTCGCCGAAGGCCGCGAAGGCAAGCGACTCGGCCGCCTCCGGCCCCGAGCAGGACTCCACCTGGTCGGCGTCCACGCCGACCGTGCAGGAGGCGACCCAGGGGGTGCCGGTGACCATCCGCTCCCAGCGGTCCTCCACCGGCTCGATGCGCGAGATGCGGCGACCGTTCTCCTCGTAGAAGGTGAGGCTGAGGTGGGGCTGGTCATGCAGGCAGTCGAGGCACTGCACCACGGCCTCCTGCACCTCCTCGACGGGATCGACCGCCTCGCCCGTGTCGGGGTCGACCTTCAAGATGCCCTCGTAGTGAAGCTGAACCTCGAGGTTCTGCGACCAGCAGCGGTAGCAGCGAAGCCAGCTCGATTGGGTGCCCAGCGACTCGGGCGCCGATCCTTCCATGCCTCCATTATGGCCGCCGCGCTGCTTCTCGCCCCAACGGGCTGTTCTCTCGGGGCCGATGAGGAGGCCAAACCCGCTCGTGGAGCCGCGGCGGGCCTCGCCGCCACGGTGGATCGACTCGAACGCGCCACGGCCGAACGCGACTACGCCGCGATCTGCGACGACCTCCTCACGAACGCCGCCCGCGAGCGCGCCGGAGGGCCGGATTGCGCGCGACTCTTGCGCTCGGCCGGAAAGGACATCCGGCGACCTTCGATCGAGATCCGAAGCATCGAGGTGGCGGGCGAGCGCGCCACGGTCAGGATCTCGCACGTCCGCCCAGGGCCAGCCACCGCTGGAGGCGACCTCGAGCTCCGCCGCCAGGGCGGCTCGTGGCGCGTGGAGGCGCTGGCGGGGTAGGGGCGGCTCCGTGCCTAACCCAGCGCCCCCGCGAGCGCCTCGAGAGTCGTGTCGAAGTCGGTCTTCGCGATGCCGCCGATACACGGCGAGTTGGCCCCGGAGTCGCGGTAGCGGCGTACCGACTCCGCCGCCTCCTCGGGCGTGCCGATCGCGGCGAGCAGCCCGAGGTACTCGTCCGAGATCGCGGCCGCCGCGACGTCGGGACCGCCCTCCTGCATCCCGCGGTCGTAGCCCTCGATGTCGGCCTCGAAGCCCGAGCGCTCGATCATCGTCCGGTAGAAGGGCAGGGAGAAGTAGGGAATCAGCTCGGCGCGCAGCCGGGCCCGCGCGTCCTCGGGCTCGCCGGTCACGGCCGACGGCACGGCGGCGACGATGTCGAAGCCGTCGAGTCCCTTGCCGGCCTTCTCGCGGCCCTCGGTGACGGCGGGCACCACCACGTCGCGGATGTAGTTCGGATTGCAGAGCCACAGAATCACGCCGTCGCCCAGCTCCCCGGCCAGCCGCAGCATGCCCGGCGAGAGGCCGGCCACGTAGATCGGCAGGTCCACGCGGGCGGCGTAGCCCATGAAGTGGAAACCGGTGGGGAAGCGCTCGGCGGGCGGCGGATCCTCGCCGCGGAAGATCGCCCGCAGCACCTGGACGTACTCGCGCATCTCCCGCACGGGCTTGTCGATCGTCTGGCCGTACCAACCCTCGACCACCGGGCGGTGCGATACCCCCAGCCCGGCCACGGCCCGCCCGCCCGAGAACTCGTCGAGGGTGGCGAAGGACTGCGCAGTGGCCACCGGCGTGCGCGAGTAGATCGGCATCACCCCGGTGCCCAGCCGGATGCGCTCAGTGCGCGAGGCGTAGGCCATCAGCGTGGTCACCGAGTCGCGCCCCGCGATGTGCGTCACATAGGCCGACTCGTAGCCGAGGACCTCGGCCTTGCGGGAGCGCTGAACGGCGCTCTCGAGCGAGCGTCCCACTCCGATGAACGAGCCGAGCCCCAAGAGGCGCGCAAGGCTACCGATAGGGTGCCCGCCCGTGATAGGAGTGGTCCTGGCGGGCGGCCGCGGCAGACGGCTCGGCGCGGCACCAAGGCGGCCGCGCTGCTGGCCGGACGTCCCCTGGTGGCCTACCCGGTGGCGGCGCTGAGCGAAGCCTGTGATCGCATCGCGATCGTGTGCAAGCGCGGCACCGGCCTCCCTGAGCTGGAGGGGGTCGAACGTTGGGACGAGCCCGACGAGCCCCGCCACCCGCTCACCGGGATCGTGCACGCGCTCGACACCGCCGGCGCGCCTGTGCTGGTGTGCGCCGCCGACATGCCCTTCGTCACGGCCGATGCCTGCCGGACCCTGCTCGGAGCCGCGGGCGCCTCCCCGGTGGTGGCGGCCACTGCCGCGGGGATCCTTCAGCCGACCTTCGGCCTCTACGCACCGGCGGCGCTGGCGACCCTGCGCGCCGCGCCGGCGGACGCTTCGCTCACGAGCACTGTGGAGGCACTCGACCCGATTCGCGTGGCGCTTCCACCGGCGCTGGTGCGCAGCGTCAACACGCCGGAGGATCTGGCGGAGGCGGAGGCGCTGCTGGCCGCACGCCAAACGCCCTCATAGCGCCGAATGGACGCTTGTCACCCACACCGACAGCACCGCCACCGCGGGAACCGCGAAGTCGAGCGCGCGCCGATGACGGCCGCGGTCGTCGTGCCACCAGGCCATCCAGAACAGGATGCAGCCCGCAAGCACCAGGGCGAACTGCCCGCGTTCGAACCACCAGCCTCCGGAGTTACCCACCTGTGCGGCTGACCCGAGCCACGCGAGCGTTCCGAAGAACGCCACGTTGAAGAGGAGAATCCGGGTGGTCTCCGTGGGCGTCCGGCGCACCCCCATGGCACGGGCCAGTGTGACAAACCGGCGCGCTCAGGCGTTGCTCGCGGTCCCGTCGCGGACGGCGTCGACGGAGGCCGGCGACGGGCTGACCGCACGGACCTCGATGGTGCCCCAGTGGATGATCGGCATCCGGGCTGCCCAGCCCAGCGCGGTCTCACGATCGGGCACGTCGATCAGGTAGTAGCCGAGCAGCACCTCCTTGGTCTCCGCGAACGGCCCGTCGGTGGCGAGCTCCTCTCCCGAGCGGTGGCGCACCGAGACCGCTTGGTCGGGGGCCACGAGGCCGTCGCCCGCGAGCAGGACGCCCGCCTCGTCGAGCGCGCGGCTGGCCTCGACCCAGTCGGGAAATGCGCTCGCGGGAGGCGCCTCATTGGCCTCCGGGTAGGGTCGGATCGCCGTAGATCAGGAGCATGTGCTGCATGGTTTCTCCTTGGGTTGTTTGCCCTTAGACGAACGGGCGGCCGTCCAATCGACTACGCACGCGTGATCAGGACCATCAGCACGATGGCGAACGCGATCGTTCCCACACCGAGAGCCACGCCCAGGTTGGCCGCTCCCGCCAGCGACGCCACCAGCGTGACGACGGCGAGGGTCGCCACAAGCACCCCGAGCTGAGCCCAGAGGCTCTTCACAGCTCGGCCTCCAGCGCCGCAATGAGCCCGTTCACGCTGGTGCCCGGCTCCTGGCTCGCGAGCAGCCGTTCCGCGGCGCGACGGCCGCCGAGGGCGCGCACGCCCCCGTCGCCGTGCTCGGCGCTGAACTCGCGCAGCGCAGCGGCCCGGCGCGCCCGGGGCCGGCCGCTCCGGCAGGTCGAGCCCGGCGTGGTGGGCGTCGAGCGCGGCCGCCAGCTCCTCGATGCCGCTCGGTGGCGCCACGGAGGAGACGGTGACCACCGGCACAGCGGAGGAACCGACCGCCGCGAGGGCCTGGACGAGCTCGCGCCGCGAGCGAGTGGCCACGTCCCCGAGATCGGCCTTGGTCACCACCAGCACGTCGGGCACCTCCATGATGCCCGCCTTGAGGAACTGGAGAACGTCGCCGGAACCGGGCTGCACCACCACGGCGATCGTGTCAGACACGTCCTCCACGTCGGTCTCCGACTGTCCGACGCCGACGGTCTCGACCACCACCACGTCGAAGGCCGGGGCGAGGGCGTCCACGCCCTCGCGCGTGGCTGCTGCAAGCCCGCCCAGGCGGTTGCCGGCGGCGGTCGAGCGGATCAGCACGCCGTCGTCACGCGGGTCGTGCTCGATCCGGACCCGGTCGCCGAGCAGGGCGCCCCCCGAGCGCTTGGAGGAGGGATCGACGGCGAGCACGGCCACGCTGCGCTCGGCGCTGCGCCAGTGCGCGACGAGCTGGGACAGCAGCGAAGACTTGCCGGCGCCCGGGGGTCCCGTGAGGCCCACGATCTGCGCCGAGGCCTCGCCGCCTAGCGCGGCCGGCGCCACCTCGGCGAGCAGCGCCGCGCCCGCCGCCCGGTCGGCGCGGTTCTCGATCACGTTGAGGGCAGCGGGTGCCGCCGAGCGGTCGCCGTCGCGCAGCCGCCGGCCCAGCTCTGCCGGGTCGAGGGTCAACTCCTAGGCCGCGGCGGTGACCCCGTGGTGCGCGGCCACGAGATCGACGATGTCGCCCATGATCCTGCTGACCTCGAAGTCCTTGGGCGTGTAGACACGGGCCACGCCGGCCTCGAGCAGAGCCGCCTCGTCGGCCGGCGGGATGATGCCGCCCACCACCACCGGCACGTCGGCGCCCGCCTCGCGCAGCTCGCTCAGCACGGAGGGGATCAGCTCCGCGTGGGAGCCGGACAGGATCGACAGGCCCACCACGTGAACGCCCTCGTCGACCGCGGTCCGCGCGATCCGCGCCGGGGTCAGGCGGATGCCCTCGTAGACCACGTCCATGCCGGCGTCGCGAGCGCGCACGGCGATCTGCTCGGCGCCGTTGGAGTGGCCGTCGAGGCCCGGCTTGCCCACGAGGATCTTGATGCGGCGGCCGAGCTCCTCGGACACCCGCTCGACGCGCTCGCGCAGCTCGGCCAGGGAGTCGTCGGGCGGCGCGGCGGCGGCATCGCCCACTCCGGTGGGCGCGCGGTAGTCGCCGAAGGTCTCGCGCAGGGCCGCCGCCCACTCGCCGGTGGTCGCGCCCGCCCTGGCGGCCGCCAGCGTCGGGGGCATGATGTTGATCTCGGGATCCGCGGCGGCGGCACTCAGCTCGGCCAGCGCCGCCTCCACGGCGTCCTCGTCGCGCTCCTTGCGCCAGGCGGCGAGCGCCTCGATCGCTCCCTGCTCGACGGTCGCGTCGACGCGCAGGATGCCGCCGTCCTCGCCGTCCTGGAGCGGGCGAGGGCTCGGCCTCGGTGTAGGAGTTCTGGCCGACCACCTTGAGCTCGCCGGTCTCGATCTGTCGCACCCGCTCGCGGTGCGACTCCACCAGCTGGGTCTTCATGTAGGGCACGGCCTGCACCGCGCCGCCCTGCTCGGCCACCACGGCCATCTCCTCGCGGGCGCCGGCGATCAGCTCGTCCACCAGGCCGTCCATCACCTTGGAGCCCTCGAAGATGTCGGGATAGTCGAGCAGGTCGGTCTCGTGGGCGAGGATCTGCTGGATGCGCAGCGACCACTGCTGGTCCCACGGGCCGCGGCAGGCCCAGCGCCTCGTTCCAGGCCGGCAGCTGGAGCGCGCGGGCGCGGGCGTCGCGTCCCATCGTCACGGCCAGCGCCTCGAGCACGATGCGGATGATGTTGTTCTCGGGCTGTGACTCCGTGAGCCCGAGCGAGTTGACCTGAACCCCGTAGCGGAAGCGCAGCAGGCGCTCGTCGTCGACCCCGTAGCGCTCACGGCCGATCTCCTCCCAGAGCCGGCCCATGGCGCGCAGCTTGGCGTGCTCCTCGACGAAGCGGATGCCGGCGTTGACGAAGAACGAGATGCGCCCGAATACCCGCGGGAAGGTCTCCTCGGGCACGCGCGGGCGCACCCGGTCGAGCACGGCCTCGGCCGTGGACAGCGCGTACGCGATCTCCTGCACCGGCGTCGCGCCGGCCTCCTGGAGGTGGTACGAGCAGATGTTCACCGGGTTCCAGCGCGGCACCTCGTCGACCGTGAAGGCGATCGTGTCGGCGATCAGCCGCATCGAGGGCTCGGGCGGGAACGCGTAGGTGCCGCGCGAGAGGAACTCCTTGATGATGTCGTTCTGGGTGGTGCCCTGGAGCGAGTGGCGCTCGACGCCGTTCTCCTCGGCGACGGTCATGTAGAGCGCCAGCAGCCAGGCGGCCGTGGCGTTGATCGTCATCGACGTGTTCATCTCGTCGAGCGGGATGCCGTCGAGCAGCGTGTGCATGTTCGCCCTTGTGGGCGATCGACACGCCGACCTTGCCGACCTCGCCGCGCGACAGCTCATGATCGGGGTCGTAGCCCGTCTGGGTGGGAAGATCGAAGGCCACCGACAGGCCCGTCTGGCCCTTGGCCAGGTTGCGCCGGTAGAGCTCGTTGGACTCTCTGGCGGTGGAATGACCCGCATATGTGCGCATCACCCAGGGGCGGTCGCGCTCGGGCAGCCGGTGTTCGGTCACGCCGTTGATTGTATGGTCGGCGACCGGTGAGCCGTCCCATCGACGTGATGCACCTGGGCCGCGACCGGGTGATCTGCGCCTTCGAGATCGAGGGCATGATCGTCGATCCCGGACCGGCTTCGTGCCTCGACACGCTGATCGACCGTCTCGGCCCGGTGGAGCCGCGGGCGCTGCTGCTCACCCACATCCACCTCGACCACGCGGGGGCCACCGGGGTGCTGTGCCGTCGCTACCCGAAGCTGCGGGTCTATGTCCACGAGCGCGGTGCGCGGCACTTGGTGGACCCGTCGAAGCTGCTCGCCAGCGCCGCGCGGCTCTACGGCGACGCGATGGAGGAGCTCTGGGGCGAGGTGGCGCCGGTGCCCGAGAGGCAGATCACCGCGCTGACCGGTGGCGAGACCGTCGAGGGCTTTCGCGTGGCCTACACGCCCGGGCATGCCTCTCATCACGTTTGCTACCTGCATGAGGAGTCCGGGGACGCCTACGTGGGCGACATGGCGGGAGTGCGGATCCCGCCGGGGACCGACACGCTCGCTCCCACGCCACCGCCCGACATCGACGTCGAGGCGTGGCTCGACTCGCTGCACGCGGTGGCGTCGTGGAACCCGCAGACGCTCGGGCTGACCCACTTCGGGCAGGTTCCCGACGTCGAGGACCAGCTGCACCGCATCCGCACTGCCCTGCTCGACTCCGCCGACTCCGCGCGCCTCGACGGCGAAGAGGCGTTCATCGCCAAGCTCGAGAGCCATCTGGCGGACAGCACCGACCCCGCCACGATGGAGTCCTACGAGCAGGCCGCTCCGCCCGATCAGCTCTACGCCGGCCTGGAGCGCTACTGGCGAAAGAAGGCCGAGTCGGCATGAGCGAGAGCGGCACGATCGAGCTGCCGCGCACCGGGGGTCCGGGCACCGGCGTGGACGACCACTGGCGGGTCATCGTGCTCAACGACAACCACAACACCTTCGAGGGCGTGGCCCAGTCGCTCGCCTCGGTGCTGCCCGGAGTGAGCTACGACCAGGGCATGTCGATGGCCAACACGATCCACAACCAGGGTCGCGCGATCGTCTGGACCGGAGCACGCGAGCCCGCCGAGCACTACTGGGAGCAGCTCAAGGAGAAGGGGCTGACGATGGCTCCCCTGGAGCAAGGCTAGGCTCCAGCGCCTCGCCCTCGCCCACGACCTCCCAGAAGGTGGGCAGCAGCGGCACCTGGTAACAGCCGGACAGCTCGACGCGCTTGTTGGCGATCTCGTCCGAGTACCAGTAGCGCTCGAAGTGGGCCTTGGACGGGAAGCGGGCCTGCTGGAGGAAGTCGAGCCGCCCGTCGACGTTCCGAGTGAACGCCCAGCTGGTGGCTCCGAAGTCGAGCACCGCCTCGGCCGCCGGCAGCCAGCCCTCGGCGAACTTGTCGCCCCGGAAGGGGTTGATCGGCCAGCGAATCTGTACTTCGATCATGCTCCCACCTCCGCGTGGATCGCCCCGGGATGGCCCTCCTCGGAGCGGCCCTCGCCCTTCTCTGCGCCCACCATGATGGCGATCTTGCCGAGGTGCTGGTTGTCGCGCATGAGCTGGTGCGCCTCGGGCACGCCCTCGAAGCCCAGGGTCCGCCACAGCACCGGACGGATCTCGCCGGAATCGATCAGCTCGTTGGCCTTGTTGGCCTCGTAGGCGTTCGCGAAATGGGAGCCGATGATCTGCTTCTGGCGCATCCAGAGGTAGCGCACGTCGAAGTCGAGCTCATATCCGGTGGTTCCCGCGCAGATCACGACCTTTCCGAACGGCTTGACCGTGAACACCGACGTCGGGAAGGTGGCCTTGCCGACGTGCTCGAAGACGATGTCGGGCTGGGCGCCGAGGATCTCCTTGACCCGCTTGGAGAACTCCCTCGAGACCTTGAAGCGCGCCTTCTCCTCGTCGGGGGTCTCGCCGCCCTTGCGCATCATCCCGGCGAACTCGTTGCGGTCGATGTAGTCCACCGCCCCGAGCTGCTTGACCAGCTCGCCCTTCGCCGGGCTCGAGACCACGCCGAGAGCGTGGGCTCCGGCGAGCTTGCAGATCTGCGTGGCGAACACGCCGAGGCCGCCGGCGGCGCCCCAGATCAGCACGCGGTCGCCGGCCTGGATGTCGCACTGGGTGATCAGCATGCGGTAGGCGGTGAAGTAGACGAGCCCGTAGGAGGCGGCCTCGTCCCAGGTGAGCCCCTTGGGCTTGGGCAGCAGCTGCTGGGCCTGGACCTTGGTGAACTGCGCGAACGAGCCCCAGGTGGTCTCGTAGCCCCAGATCATCTGGGACGGCGCGGCCAGCGGGTCGAGGCCGTGCACCTCGGGGTCCTCGTAGGAGGCCATGTTGCAGTGCAGCACGACCTCGTCGCCTGGCTTCCAGCGAGTCACGCCGGCGCCGACCTTCCAGACCACGCCCGAGGCGTCCGAGCCCCCGATGTGGTGGCCGAACTCCGGGTGGTCCCCGTAGCGCATGACCGACACCGGCTCGCCGAGGGCGGCCCATACGTTGTTGTAGTTCACGCCCGCGGCCATCACGCGCACGATCACCTCGAACGCGCCGGGCTCGGGCACCTCGATCTCCTCGAGCTGGAACGCGTCGCGCGGCTCGCCGAGGCGCTCCTCACGGATCACCCAGGCGGCCATGGTCTCCGGCAGCGCACCGGGTTCCACGTCCAGCTCGGACACCTTGCTCACATCGACGGCCATGGTTTCGTGTCAGTCCTTCCGCGGTCTCAAAGGGGGCGGAGGTTACCGGCGCCGGGCTTAACGCTGCGATGGCGGGGGTCCCGGAAGATTGTCAACCAGGGGGAGACAAACTTCCGGAACCCCCTCCGGATATCGCGCTGAGCAAGCTGTCCGACCGCCAGCACGGGCCGGTTTCCCTTCCCCAGCTCAGGGCGCTCGGGCTGTCGCGGCAGGCGGTGTCGAAGCGCGTCCGCAGCGGCCGCCTCCACCGCAAGTACCGCGGCGTGTACGCGGTGGGCAGGGCCGACCTCACCCGCGAGGGCAACTGGATGGCCGCCGTACTCGCTTACGGGCCCCGGGCCGTGCTGTCACACCGCTCGGCGGGCGCGCTGTGGGGCCTGTGCCCCGACAACCGCGCGGTCATCGACGTCTCGGTCCCGGCGCAGTCTGTCAAGTCGCGGCCGGGGGTCATCGCACACGCCGGCGCGACCCTGGGCCGCGATGACGTCACCGTCCGTGACGGCATCCCCTGCACGACCGTGGCCCGGACGCTGCTCGACCTCGCCGAAGACCTCGACCGCCGCGGGCTCGAGCGGGCGATCGAGCAGTCGGAGATTACTGAGCCTGTTCGACCTGAAGGCGGTGAACGCGGTCCTCGCCACGGCCAACGGGCGCCGCGGCGCCGGAGCGTTACCCGCCGTGCTCGCCGCGCTCGAGCCGGTCGTCGGACTCCCCGAGAGCCAGAACGAGGAGCGCTTTCTCGCGCTATGCCGAGCGGCCGGGCTCCCGCGACCCGCGGCGGGGGTGTGGCTGACGCTCCCGCGCGGGGACCGCATCCGGTTCGACTTCCTCTGGCGCAGCGCCGGTCTGGCCATCGAGTGCGACAGCTGGGAGTTTCACCGCAGCCGGCAGGCATTCGAGCGGGATCGGGCGAGAGACGCCGACGTGGCGGCTCTGGGAATCCAGACCCTCCGCTTCACCTGGCGAAGACTGACCGACGAACCCGGACAGGTCATCCCCGTGGTTGCTGCCGTTCTGCGAATCGCAGCGCGGCCCGGGCCGCCTAACTCTGCGTAGCCACCTCGGCCGCCGCCTCCGGGCGCCGCGCCGGGTCAACCGGCTGCTGAGCACCCTTCGGCGCGATCAGCCAGAAGGCGAGCACCACGCCGGTCGCAGCTATGCCGGCGGACAGCCACATCCCGTTCGACAGCGCGTGGATGAAGGCGTTCTGGGCCGCCTCGGCCGCCTGAGGGGGCAGGTTCCCGGCCGAGCCCGAGCCGAGGTTGTCCACGATGCGCTCGCGCACCGCCGCGCTCACTCCGGTGCCGGCCAGGCTCTGCTCGACCTCGTTGCGCGCCAGGTGCTGGAAGAGCGCTCCTATCGCGGCCACGCCGAACGTGCCGCCCACCATCCGGCTCATCGAGAGGATTCCGGACGCCACGCCCGCCTTCTCCGCGGCCACCGAGTTCATCGCCGCGGTCGACATCGGCGACATCACGAGCGCGATGCCGATGCCGAGGATGATGAACGCCGGCAGCAGCAGGCCGTAGCCCGTGTCGACGTCGATGCGGGTCTGGAGCAGCAGCGCGATCGTGGTGAGCGACAGGCCGGTGACCATCAGCGGCCGCGGACCGACCCGGTCGGCCAGGCGTCCCGCGAGCGGGGCGATCAGCACGATCATCACGGTCGAGGGGAGGAAGCGAACGCCCGCCTCGACCGCCGAGTAGCCGAGGATGTTCTGCATGTAGAGCGCGATGAAGAAGAAGGTCGCCAGCATCGAGAAGGTCACGATGAAGGCGACGGCGTTGGCCCCCAGGAAGGTCCGCGAGCGGAAGAAGGAGAAGTCCACCATCGGCTCGCGCACACGTGACTCGAGCACCGCGAAGCCCACCAGGCCCACGGCCGCGACGGTGAACAGTGCCAGGATCTCGGGCGAGCCCCAGCCCCACGCGTTGCCCTCGACCAGCGCCAGCACCAGGGCCGTGAGCCCCGTGGAGAGCGCGAAGATGCCGGGCAGGTCGACGTGGTGCTCGGTGGTCTCGTCGCGCGACTCCCGGGTCGCGAACAACGTCACGGCCACCGCACCCGCCGCCACGGGAAGGTTGAGGAAGAAGATCGCGCGCCAGGAGACGTACTCCGCCAGCGCGCCGCCCACCACCGGCCCGATGGCCAGCGCGAGCGCGGAGACCCCGGCCCAGGTGCCGATCGCCTTGCCCCGCTCCTCGGGCGGGAATGCGTTGGTGATGATCGACAGGGTCGCGGGCATCATGAACGCGGCGCCCACGCCCTGAACGGCCCGCCCGGCCACCAGCCAGGCCTGGTCGGGCGCAAGCCCGATTGCGGCGCTCGAGAGCGAGAACACCACGACGCCGAACAGGAACATGCGCCGGCGCCCGAAGATGTCGCCCAGCCGCCCGCCGGTGACCAGCAGAACCGCGAACGTGAGCGTGTAGGCGTTGACCGTCCACTCGAGCCCGGAGAGGCTGGCGCCGAGGTCGTCCTGGATCGACGGCAGCGCCACGTTCACGACCGTGTTGTCGAGCATGATCATGAACAGGGCGAAGCACATCGCCGCGAGGGTCCACCAGCGGCGGTTGCTGTCGTTGAGCCGAATGCGGTCTGTCACGGGTTCATCCTTGTGACCACGGGTGAGAGGGCGGAGGCGAGGGCCTGCTGCTCGTCAGGCTCGAGTTCCTCCACGAAAGATCTGATTCCGGCCATGCGCAGCGCCAGGAGGCGGTCGGCGGTGGCGCGTCCGCGCGCCGTGACGGTCACGAGCTTGGAGCGCCGGTCGCGCGGGTCCTCCTCGCGCTTGACCTCTCCGCGCTGGACCAGCGCGTCGACAGCGCGGCTGATCGCCGGGAGCGACAACCCCAGCGAGTCGGACACCGCACCGAGCGACTGCGGCCCCTCCGCGTCGTAGAGGATCTGCAGGCACTTGACCTGAGTTATCGACAGGCCGATCTTCTCGATCGCCGAGAAGATGTCGTGCTGGGTGCTGGCGAGCAGTCGGCTGACGAACACGCCGAGGTCACGGGCGAGAGCCTCGGTCGTCGCGTCGCCGGTTCGAACAGATGCTTGCACGCAAGCAAGTATTGCAGGTTCGGTTACGATCGCCCAGTGCGGGCCACCCTGATCGGCGTTCCCTCGTCGCACCCGACCCTCGCGGCCGAGCTCATGCTGCGGGCAAAGGGAATCGACTACCGCCGCATCGACCTGGTGGCAGGAGTGCATCGGGCCGGGCTGCGGGCCCTGGGCTTCGAGGGCGTGACCGTGCCGGCGCTCCGCCTCGACGGGGCCCGCGTACAGGGCACACGCCGGATCGCCCTGGCGCTCGACTCGCTCGTGCCCGAACCGCCCCTCCATCCGGCCGACCCGGAGCTCCGTGCGGCGGTCGAGGCTGCCGAGAGCTGGGGCGACGAGGTGCTCCAGCCCGCGCCGCGGCGCATCATCTGGGCAGCGCTCAAGCGCAACCGCTCCACGCTCGTCAGCTATCTCGAGGACGCGAAGCTCGGGATTCCCGCCTCGGTGGCCGCGCGCACCGCCACGCCGGTCGTCCACCTGGCAGCGCGCCTCAACCACGCGACCGACGAGGCGGTTCGCCGCGACCTCGAGGCGCTGCCCGGGATGATCGATCACGTGGACGAGCTGATTCGCGACGGCGTGATCGGCGCGCTGCCGCTCAACGTGGCCGACTACCAGATCGGCACGAGCACCAGCCTGTTGCTGACGATGGAGGACACGCGGCCCTACCTCGAGGGGCGCCTCGCCGAGCAGCACGCGCGCCAGGTCGTGGGGCACCAGCCGGGCCACCTGCCGCCCGCCCTGCCGCCGGCGTGGCTCCCGCCGGTGCCCGTGCCGCCGCCTGAAATCGGTCGTTTCCGCCCGTTCTGTCAGGTCCCACCCCTACGGTGCGACTGACAGATCAATGGAAGCCGCAACCCCCCTCAGGCAGCCCAACGTCCGGGTGATTGGCGAACGCGTGGCCATCGACGGCCTCGTCGTGGAGGACGAGTGCGCCGTTCGGCTGGTCGCCGAACGCGAGCAGACCGGCGAGGATCCGGTCAAGCTCGTCCGCGACGCCGTCGAGATCGGCGCCCGCGTGCTCGATCGCGAGCAGGCCGCCGCCAACGCCGAGTTCGTCAAGAACGAGTTCGAGAAGACCTCGCAGGAGGTTCAGCGGGAGTTCGCCGAGCGCGCGCATGTCATCGCCGAGTTCTTCGAGCAGCAGTTCGCCGACGTCTTCGGAGAGGACGACGGGAAGTTGGCGAAGGAGTTGGAGCGGCGGTTCGGCGACGGCAGCGCCACCTCCGTGCAGAACCGCGTGCGCGAGGCGGTGGGCGAGACCCTCGCCAAGTCGCGCGAGGATCTGATTCGCCAGTTCTCAGCCGCCGACGACCGCAACCCACTGGCCGATTTCAAGTCGGCCGCCGTGCGCTCGATCAACGAGGCCGCCCACCGCTCGGACGCCACCCAGCGCGCGCTGCTGCAGAAGCTGGGCGAGGTTCAGAAGGAGCTCCAAGGTCTGCGTGACGAGAAGGCCAAGCTGGAGGAGGTCGAGGCGGAGCGCGAGAAGGGAACCGCCAAGGGCCGCAGCTTCGAGCAGCAGGTGGCCGACGCTGTCGACCGCCTCGCCAATGCCCAGGGCGACGTGGCCGAGGCCGTGGGCGACCGGCTCGAGTCCACCGGCAAGGTCGGTGACGTGGTGGTTGCCATCGACGCCTGCAACGGGCCCGCGCGCGGGCGCATCGTGATCGAGGCCAAGGACAGCAAGCTGTCCAGGCCGAAGGCGATGGCCGAGCTCGACCGGGCGATGGCCGAGCGCAGTGCCGATTTCGGCGTGCTCGTGGTTCCCGCCGTCGACGAGGTGCCGGCCAGGCTCGAGCCGCTGCGCGAGTACAACGGCGACAAGCTGGTGGTCGCCCTCGACCCCGAGGCGGGCATGCTGGCGCTGGAGCTCGGTTACCGCCTGGCTCGCGCCCGGGTGCTGATGAAGCGCTCCGACGCCGACGGCATCGACGCCGGCGCCCTGCGTGACACGATCGAGCGCGGCCTCGCCGCGCTTGCCGAGGAGCGCAAGGTCAAGGTGCAGCTCACCGGCGCCAAGACGAGCATCGACAAGGCCTACGACCTCGTGGAGTCGATGGCCGCCCGCGTCCGCGAGCAGCTGCAGGAGCTCGACGTCCTCGTGCGGCCCGCCGGCGAGGAAGCGGAGGCCCACGCCGGCACCGCCCCGCGGCCGACGCCGACCAGCTCGCTCTCTGATCAGGGCAGCGAGAGGTCGTTGTTCGAGGCCGGACGCTCCGCCCGATCTCGAGAACCGCGGGTTCGATCTCCCTCCGCATGGCCTTGTCCGACCCGGCGCGCACCTCGTAGGTGCCCTCAGCGAGCGTGCTCTGGATCGTGGCGGTGTCGCCGGGATTGACCGCGTTGGAGCGCCGGACGGTCGACTCGCCCTCGAGAATGACGCTGTAGGGCTGCTCGGTCTGGTTGGAGATCGTGATCCGCACCGGTCCAGCGCCGAGTGAAGAGGGGGAGACCGTCACCTGGTCGGCTCCGATCACGCCGGTGAGCTCAGCGGTCACGGGGGGACGCGGATCGTTGGCGAAATCCTCGTCGCCACATCCGGCGGCCAGCGCCGTGGCCAGCGCGGCCGTGACCGCCACCGCACGAGCGCGTGCTCTGCTGGAGCTCACGGCGGGAACTTAACCGAACCAGACGGACCTACGCGCAAGCACGAGGTCGTCGAGCTCCTCCTGGATGTGCAGACGGATGCGCTCGGCCAGCCGCTGCACGAGCGCCACGTCGTCGGCGTCCTCGGGTCCGTAGCGCGACAGATCGACCGGGTCGAGGAAGCGGATCTTGAACTTCGCCGGCAGGTACATGAGCGCAGCGGCCAGACCGAACTGCGGGAAAGCGTGGTTGACCGGGAAGTAGATGAGCCCGGTCAGCCGCTGCAGCAGCGGAACGTGGGCGAAGATCGGCATGGCCTCCTCGGCGCCCACCACGGCGACGGGCACGATCGGGACACCGGCGCGGATCGCGGTCCGGACGAAGCCGCCGCGGCCGAAGCGGCGCAGCCGGTAGCGCTGCCAATAGACCTTGCGGCTGCCCTTCTGGCCCTCCGGGAAAACGAGCGCGAGACGCTGCTCGTCGCGCAGGAGGCGCTGGGCGTTCGCCGGGTGGGCCGCCACCAGGCCGATCTTGTTCGCCAGCATGCCCACGCCCGGATAGCCCTTGAACCAGTGCTCGCCCAGCATGTACACCGGCCGCGGGTGCGGGTGTTCGTGGCGTATCGCCTGCATGATCATCGGGGCGTCCGGAGGAAGGGCGCCGGAGTGATTGGACACGATCAGCGCGCCGCCCTCGGAGGGCACGTTCTCCACTCCCTCCACGTCGACGCGGAACCAGTTGCGGTAGTAGAAGTCGAGTAGCGGCTCGACGAGATCGAACACGCGCTGGGAGCGGCCCCAATCGTCGAGCTCGCGGCCCGGCTCGGCGGCCGGGACCAGCCGGCGGAGGTCGCGCAGCTCCTCGGGTTGGTCGACCGGCAGGTCGAGTTCGCTCGCCGCGCGCGTCCCAGGCGGGCTCGACGCGGGCCTCGCGGCCCCTTCGCGGCCGCGCTTCGCCAGCTGGTCTGACAGGGCCGCCGAACAGCGGGCTGTCGCCGCCCAGGCCGCGGCGGCTCGAGGGTGTTCGCCGGGCGGGCTCAGCCACGCTCGAACGGTAGCCCGACCACCTCGGCCGGTGCTCCGTCGACAGTGACGGTGCTGCCGGGCTCGGCCTCGCGGCGCACCAGCGCAAGCGCGATCGGCCCGAGACGGGGAGAGACCGTGGTCGATCCGAGCCGGCCCACGACCCTCTCGCCCAGCAGGATCTCTGCGCCGCGCTCGGCGGGCTCGGCGAGCTTGAGCCCGCGCAGGTGGCGGTTGGGCTTGCCCCTGTAGTGCAGGCGCGCGACGGTCTCCTGGCCGACGTAGCAGCCCTTGCTGAAGCTCACCGCGCGCTCGTTGATGCCGGCCTCCTGTGGCATCGTCTCGGCGTCCATGTCGTAGCCCAGCCGCGGGCGACCCGATTCGATGCGCACGCACTCGGCCGCCTCCTCGGAGACCTCTTCCACGCCGAGCCGCTCGCGCCACTCGGCCGCCTTGGCCGCGCTGATCAGGCAGGTCGAGCCCGAGGTGGGTGCGCACCCAGAGCCCCTCGCCGGTGTCGGTCATCGAGTGCTCGGCCGGCCCCGGCAGCGGGTCGGCGAGCGCGTCGCGCCCCCGGCCCGATCAGCGACAGGATCGCGTGGTCGGTCGTGAGGTCCTCCCACTGGACGTCGCGCCCGAGCGAGTAGGTCTGCAGCATGTGGCGAAGCACGGCGTGGGCGATCGCCTCGCTGTCCAGCCAGAAGAAGTCCGCGCCCCGGACGATGCGCAGGTCGCTGCGCAGCTTGCCCTTGGCGGTGAGGATCGTGGCGTAGCAGCCGCTTCCGGGGGCGAGCGCTTCCACGTCGTTCGACACCTGCCCCTGGAGAAAGTCCGCGGCCTCGCCGCCACGCACCACGAACTTCGCGCGGTCAGAGCGGTCGACCAGACCGACGGTCTCGGAGACCAGCTCGTAGTCACTTGTCGCCAGCACAGCCACAGTGTACTTTTAGGCGAGGCTAAACCCTCATGCTGTACTAGACGAACTATGGACTCCGGATCCGGCAAACTTTCTCGACGCCGTCTGCTCGGCGGCGCCGCGGCCGTCGGCGCGACCATTCCCGTGCTGCACGAGCTGGTGCCCCACCAGGGCCTGCACAACAGCGGAGCGTCGGCCGCCGAGCACAACGAGCACCGCGCGGCGATCCACCGGGCTTCCGATCACCTGGGCGCCAAGGGACGTGTGAACCCGGCGGTCAACGGCTTCGATCCTCAGGAGATCCTTCGTGACTTCGACGAGGGCCGAGTGGTGGGCGGGGTCCGCGAGTGGGAGATCGTCGCCCAGGAGAAGGAGATCGAGGTCGCACCGGGGGTCAAGTACCTGGCCTGGGCGTACAACGGCCGTGTGCCCGGGCCCACCCTGCGCGCCCGCGAGGGCGAGCGTCTGCGAGTCCGCTTCACGAACGGCGGCACCCACCCGCACACGATGCACTTCCACGGCATTCATCGCGACGTGATGGACGGCGTGCCGGGCATCGGCGCCGGCAACATCGCTCCGGGTCGCAGCACGGTCTACGAGTTCGACGCCTCCCCGTTCGGGCTGCACCTCTACCACTGCCACTCGTCGCCGCTGGCCGAGCACATCGCCAAGGGGCTCTACGGCGCGTTCATCATCGATCCCAGGGCCGGCCGCCCGGACGCCGACGAGCTGGTGATGGTCATGAACGGGTTCGACACGAACTTCGACCACTCCAACGAGGTCTATGCCGTCAACACCGTCGCGTTCGAGTACATGCAGCGCCCGGTGCAGGTCAAGCGCGGCGAGCTGGTGCGGATCTACCTCGTGAACGTGCTCGAGTACGACTTCGTCAACTCGTTCCACCTGCACGCCAACTTCTTCGACTACTACCCGACCGGCACGCGCCTCGAGCCCCGCGACTTCACCGACACCGTGATCCAGGGCCAGGGCGAGCGCGGCATCCTCGAGGTGCGCTTCCCGTACACGGGCAAGTACATGTTCCACGCCCATGTGTCGCGAATTCGCGGAGCTGGGCTGGATGGGCTTCTTCGAGGTCAGCGACTGATGGAGGCCGCCAGCCTCACCCGGCGCCGCCCGGCCTGGCTCGCGGGGATCGCTCCGCTGATCGTGCTGGCGCTCGCCATCGGCCTGTTCGTTGCGCTCGACGCGCCGGGGCTCGATCGGGTGGGGGTGCCGGAGGAGAACCTCGCCGTGGAGCGCACGGTCCTCGAGCCCGGTCAGATCGAGTTGCACGTGCGCAACGACGGGGCCGATCCCGTCGAGGTGCGCCAGGTGATCGTCAACGACGCCTTCGTGGACTTCACGCAGTCCAACGACGAGATCGACAGGCTCGGCACCTCCACGATCGACGTCCAGTACCCGTGGCTCGAGGGTCAGGCCTACGAGGTGGTTCTGCTCACGGCCACCGGGGCGACGATCGACCATGCGATCGACGCGGCTGTCGAGACGCCCGAGCCGGATCTCGGCTTCTACGGCCTCATGGCGCTGATCGGTCTCTATGTGGGCGTGATCCCGGTGGCCATCGGGATGCTCTGGCTGCCCTGGGTGCGCGGAGTCGACCGGCGCTGGATGCGGTTCCTGCTCGCCTTCACCATCGGTCTGCTCGCCTTCCTCGGCGTCGACGCCCTGCTCGAGGGCACCGAGCTTGCCGGCAGCGGCCCGGCCTCCCTGGGCGGTGCGGCACTCGTGTGGCTCGGAGCCGCGGGCGCCTACCTGGCCCTCGCCGCCACCGATTCCTGGCTTCGGGCCAGGAAGGGCAAGGAACAGGAGCGCTCCGGCGCGAGCTTCGGCTACCGCGCAGCCTTTCTCGTCGCGCTCGGGATCGGCTTGCACAACCTCGGCGAGGGGCTCGCGATCGGCTCCGCCTATGCGGTCGGCTCGCTGGCCCTCGGCGCCGCCCTCGTGGTGGGCTTTGCCATCCACAACACCACGGAGGGACTGGCCATCGTCGCGCCGGTGTCGCGCGAGAAGAGCGTGCGGCTCGGGCGCCTGGTGGCGCTCGGGGTGCTGGCCGGCGCGCCCGCCGTGCTCGGGGCGTGGATCGGCGCGTCCGCCTTCAACCCCAGTCTTGCCGCGCTGATGTTCGGCATCGGCGCCGGCGCGATCGCGCAGGTGATCGTCCAGATCGCTCCGCAGGTGCGCGACGAGAGCGGCCGCTTCCTGCACCCGCTCGCTTCGACCGGCATGCTCGCCGGGCTGTTCGTGATGTATCTGACCGGACTGCTGATATCCGTCTGATGGCGTCCACCGCAGACACCAGCGAGATCACCGGCGCGGTCCAGGACTACGCCAAGGCGATCTGGTCGCTGTCGCAGCGCAGCAAGGAGCCCGTGTCGACGTCCGCTCTCGCCGAGCGGCTCGACGTGTCGCCCGCCTCGGCTTCCTCGATGGTCAAGCGGCTCGAGTCGATGGGTCTCGTGTCCCGCGAGCCCTACCACGGCGTCCGTCTCACCCGCTCGGGCGAGCGCGTCGCGCTGGCCGTGCTGCGCCACCACCGCCTGCTCGAGCTCTATCTGGCCGAGGCCCTCGGGATGCCGTGGGACCGCGTCCACGACGAGGCGGAACGCCTCGAGCACGCGATCTCGCCCGAGCTGTCGGAGCTGATCGCCGACAAGCTCGGCAACCCGACTCACGATCCGCATGGCGATCCCATCCCCACGGCCGACGGCGAGATCGACGAGGGGCCGACCCGTGCCCTGGCCGACCTGCGGCCTGGAGAGCGGGGCATCTTCACCCGGGTCTCGGACTCGAACTCGGAGATGCTCCGCTACCTGTCCGAGCGCGGTATTGCGCCCGGGGACGAGGTCGAGCTGACCGGGCGCGAGCCCTTCGGCGGACCGCTGACAGTTCGCGCCCGCGGGCGCCGGCACGCGTTCGGTGACCAGCTCGCGCAGGCCATGCGGTGGTCACCGCCACCAAGTAGCCTTCTCGCCGCATGCCGCTCGCCGACGACTTCCGGGCCGTGCGTCGAGATGCTGCCGCCCGACTGGACCCAGCTCGAGCTCGACCTGCGCATCTTCGACGAGGACCGCTACATCGACGCGGCCACGCTCATGGCGCAGATCAACGCCCTGCCGTACTCGCAGGCGAGACTGGCACTGGCGCATCCGGGTCGCCCGCGAATTCGGGCACGCCGCCGCAGCGGAGACCGTCGAGGGCACGCTGGCCCTGATCGACGAGCAGGGCATCGACGGCGAGCTGGAGATGCGGGACGCACGCTCCGGCCGGGTCGAGGTGGTTCAGATGTGGGGCCGCCCGGAGTCGGTGCGCCAGGAGTTCCGCCGCCGGCGCGCTCAGTAGCCGGCATGGCCCGGGTGGCACTCCTCTGCCCCGACCTGCTGTTCGGCTCCAAGCTCCAGGGAGCGCTCCGCGCGGCCGGCCACGAGGTGGTCGCCCCGGGTGACCCGGCCGAGCTCCTGGTGGTAGACCTCACGGCCGAGCCGGACGAGCGCATCGAGCAGTCGCAGGGTGCCGGCGTGCCGCGCCTCGGCTTCTACTCGCACGTCGAGCAGGACGTGCGAGAGCGGGCCGAGCAGGCCGGCTTCGACAGGGTCGGTGCCGCGCTCGCGCATGGCCCGCGAGGGCCCGCGCTGGTGGAGTCCATGCTCGCCGGTTAGCCGCTCGGGAACTCGAAAGCGCGATCCACGTCGGGTCGCGAGCTCAGGATGCCGAAGCGCTCGTCGAACTCGGCCCAGCCCTCGAGGCCCTGCCGGTCGAGCCGCACCGGAGGGCGCAGCGCGGAGGCCACGGCGTCGAATTGCGCGCGGATGAGCGGCTCGTCGGCCCCCGACGCGCGCACGACGTCGTCAACGGCCGCCTGGCGGTCGCCGAGCGCCGAGCGGGTTCCGGCGGCCAGCGCGGCGAGCAGATCGTCCACCAGCGCGCGGCGCTCCTCGAGCGTCTCGCGCTCCACGGCCAGCACCAGCTCGGGGTAGCGAGGCGCGCCGAACTCGTCGACCCGGAACTCGCGGGTGGGCACGCCGCGCCGGCGCAGGGCCACGCCCTCGACGTTCCAGAACGAGACCACGGCGTCCACCCGGCCCGTGATCAGACTGGGCACAGCCGAGAAGCCGATGGTCACCGTGTCGACCTTGTCGGGGTCGCCGCCGTCGGACTCCACCACCGCCCGCAGCACCGCCTCGTCGGAGGCCAGTCCGGTCACGCCCACGCGGCGGCCCTCCAGGTCCCGCGGCCGCCGCACCTCACCCGCGCGGGCGATCACGGCGGCCAGGGGCCGCTGGACGAGGGCGCCCACACCCACGACATCTCGGCCCCGCTCGCGCGCGAGCCCGAGGTCGTGGATGTCCACCACGGCCATGTCGGCGCGGCCCGCCGCGAGAAGCTTCAGGGAGTCGGTCGAGGCGCCCGGAACGCGCACGTCGAGCTCCACGTCGCCGGAGCCCTCCCGCTGCGCCGCGAAGATCGGCGCGTGAACCGCGTTCGGCTGGAAGTCGAGCGCAAGCGTGGCCTCGCTCTCCCCGTCGCCGCCGCCACAGGCGGCGAGCAGGAGAAGGGGCAGCAGTAGAAGCCGGCGCACGCGCGCAACCCTAGGCGGAGCCGACCGAACCCGGAATTACACTGCCGCGCCGTGCAGGATCGTGGGCCGGCCGCTTACATCGCCGAGTTCGTCGGCACGCTGCTCCTGGTCTTCTTCATCACGGCGGTCGTGTCGCTCTACGGCCCGGAGCCGTCCGCGGCGAACCCCAACCCGTTCGTCGACTTCGGCGTCATCGGGCTCGTCCACGTCCTGCTGCTGTTCGTCCTCATCCAGACGCTGGCCGTGGTATCCGGCGCGCACTTCAACCCGGCGGTGACGATCGCGATGACCTCGCTGCGCCAGATCAAGCCGCCCGACGCGCTGGTCTATGTCGTGGCGCAGCTCGCCGGCGGAGTGGCCGGCGCGCTGCTCACCAGGGCGATCCTGCTCGACGAGGGCCGAGCCGAGGACTACGGCGCCACCACGGTCTCGAACGTGGTCGACGGCGCCGCTTTCCCGGGCATGGTCGTCGAGGCGCTCGGGACCTTCTTCCTGGTCTGGGCGATCATCGGCGTGGCGGTCAACCCCAGCGCCACCCGCGACTGGGCCGCCTTCGCCATCGGCGGGGCGCTGGGCATGGCGGTGATGGTGTTCGGCCCGATCACCGGCGGTGGCTTCAACCCGGCTCGCAGCCTGGGCCCGGCGGTGGTCTCAGGCACCTGGGACGACTTCCTCGTGGTCTACGTGCTCGGCCCGTTGATCGGTGCGCTGCTGGCCGGAATCATCTACTTCTACATCTTCATTCAGCCCGGCAAGACCGGCGAGGTGGGGCCGGGCCCGGTCGGCTAGCTCGGCCCACCTCTAGACTCTGGCAATGCGCCGGGTCACGTTCTCGCGGAACTTCACGCTGTCGCTGTCGCGCACCTGCCGCTGTTACTGCAAGTACTGCGCCTTCGCCACCCACCGGGCGCACCTGTACGCGCCCGCGGAGGTGGAGAAGATCCTCGACGACGCGGCCCGCCGGGGCGCCAAGGAGCTGCTCGTGCTGACCGGCGAGAAGCCCGAGGTCAACCCCGTGGTGGCTGAGCGGCTGCGCGACTACGGGCACGACCGATTTCACCTCGTACGTGGCCTGGGCGTGCGAGCGGGCGCTCGAGCGCGGGATGCTGCCGCACACCAACGTCGGCGTGTGCACGCCGGAGGAGCTCGAGCGGCTGCGCGAGGTCACCGCGTCCCAGGGACTGATGCTGGAGTCGGTGAATCCGGACCTGGTGGTGCACCAGGGCTCGCCCACCAAGCACCCACAGGCACGCCTGGACACGATCCGGGCGGCTGGGCGAGCTGCGCATCCCGTTCACCAGCGGGATCCTGGTGGGGATCGGCGAGGCGCCCGAGGAGCGGTGGCGGCGCTCGAGGCGCTGGCGGCGGTGCACGCCGAGCACGGCCACCTGCAGGAGGTGATCCTGCAGAACTTCGTGCCGCACCCGCGCTACTACGGCGCCGAGCCCGCCGAGATCGCCGACGAGGCGCAGCGCGCTCGAGCGCTACGGCGAGGCGCGCGAGCTGCCCGGCTGGGCCGACCCCGATCACGCTCGACGACATGCGGCTGCTGGTGCGCGAGTGCCGGCGGCTGATGCCCGGCGTGGGGGTTCAGATCCCGCCCAACCTCTCCGACTGGTGGCTGCCGCTGGTGGAGGAGGGCGCCACGGACCTCGGCGGCCTGTCGGCCAACGGCGACCACATCTCGCCCGAGCACCCGTTCCCGTCGGTGCACAGGATGCGCAAGCAGCTGCCCCGCGCGGCTACGCGCTCACCGAGCGGCTGTGCGTGTACCCGCAGTACATGGACGCGGGCTGGCTCGAGCAGGGTGTGCTCGATGTGATCAAGGCGCAGTTCTGGAGCTTCATCCCGCGGCGCGGCTCGGGCCGGCGCGAAGACCGTCCCGATCCGCGCGCGAGCTCGTGCCCGGCGCCGTGGCCCGGGCGCGCGACGGCTTCGCGCTGACCGAGGACGAGCTGACCGCGCTGTTCGGCGAGACGCGGCCCGAGGCGATCGAGGACATGCGCCAGGCGGCCGACGAGCTGCGCGCGGAGCTGGCAGGCGAAACCGTGACCTTCGTGGTCAACCGCAACATCAACGTGTCGAACATCTGCACCGTCGGCTGCGCCTTCTGCGGCTTCGGCCAGGGCCGGCGCTCGCCGGACGCCTACGAGCACTCGGAGGAGGAGTTCCGCCGCCGGGTGGCGCGACGCGGTCGAGTTCGGCGCCACCGAGATCTGCATGCAGTCGGGAATCCATCCCGACTGGACGATCGCCGACTACGAGCGCTGGCTGCGGGTGGCCAAGGACGCGGCGCCGCACCTGCACCTGCACGCGTATTCGCCGATGGAGATCGACCATCTCGCTGGCGGACCTGCCGCTGCGCCGAGGTGTTCGCCCGCCTGCGGGCCGCCGGCCTTGGCTCGCTGCCGGGCACCGCCGCCGAGGTGCTCCACGACGGGGTGCGCCAGCGCATCTCCCCGAACAAGCTGCCGGTGGCGCGCTGGGTGGAGATCATCGAGGCCGCGCACGAGGCCGGCCTGCGCTCCACGGTCACCGTGATGTTCGGCCACATCGAGGAGCCCTGGGAGCTCGCCGAGCACATGCGCGTGGTGCGCGAGCTCCAGGAGCGCACGGGCGGCTTCACCGAGTTCGTGCCGCTCTCGTTCATCCCCTTCCACACGCTGCTGGGCCGCACCCACGGGATCGAGGAGATCTCGCGGGAGGAGAACCTCAAGCACACCGCCGCCTTCCGGCTGGCGCTCGGCCGGACGATCCCGAGCCTGCAGGCCAGCTGGGTGAAGATGGGCCTCGACGCCGCCACCGAGGCGCTGCGCTGGGGCGTCAACGACCTCGGCGGGACGCTCATGGAGGAGTCGATCTCGCGCATGGCGGGCTCCTACCACGGCGTCATGCTCGAGCCGAGCGACCTGATCGGGGCCGCCCACGCCGCCGGCCGCCCCGCGGCCGAGCGCGACACGCTCTACGGGATACGGCGGCGCTACGAGCTGCCGGTGGCGGCGTAGGCAAGATCGCCAGCCGGCGGCACGGTGGCCCTTCGCGTACGGCAACACTCTCGTCGACACAGCATTTTCGCACAGCGTCTTCACCGCGTGTCGTCCGAGCTGTGCGACGACTGGCCGGGCATGGCCAGCCCTCCGCCGCCGCGAGCTGATCGGGATGGGGCTGGGTGGCGTGGCGGCGGTGTCGCTGGGCGCCGCCTTCTGGGACGAGCTGTTCGGCGGCGCCGAGAGCGCGCCGCTTCGCACGCGGGCGCGGCTACGGGCCGCTGCGCGCCGCCCGACGCGAACGGCGTCCGGCTGCCCGAGCGGCTTCCGCTCACGCGTCGTCGCGCGCGGCGGGAACCGGTGGCGGGCACCGGCTATCGCTGGCACGTGGCCTCCGACGGGATGGCGCCTTCCCGCGCGACGACGGCGGCTTCGTGCTCGTGTCCAACTCGGAGGACTATCGGGGCGGCGCGTCGGCGCTGCGCTTCGACCGCGGCGGCGAGGTGACCGACGCCTACCGCATCCTCCGCGGCACCACCCAGAACTGCTCCGGCGGGGGCACCCCGTGGGGCACCTGGCTGTCCTGCGAGGAGGTCGAGGACGGGCGGGTTTGGGAGTGCGACCCGTCGGGCCGGCGCAGGCCGTGCCACATCCGGCCATGGGGGTGTTCAAGCACGAGGCGGCCGCGGTGGACGAAGCCGCGCGCCGGGTCTACCTCACCGAGGACCTCATCGACGGCGGCCTGTACCGCTACACGCCCGAGCGCTGGCCCGACCTGTCGGCCGGGCAGCTCGAGATCGCCCGGGTCGAGCGTGGCGGGGGGGTCGAGTGGGTGGAGGTGCCCGATCCGCTCGCCCGCCGCGAGCGCACCCGCCGCCAGGTGCCGGGCAGCACGCGAGTTCGAGCGCGGCGAGGGCATCTGGCTCGACGGCAACACGCTCTACGTGGCCACCACGGCCGACCACCGCGTGCACGCCTACGACACCCGCCGCGAGCGCATCGACGTCATCTACGACGGGCTGGCCTCGCGCAGCGCCCCGCTGCTGCGAGTCGACCAGCTGACCGGCTCGCGCGCGGGGAGGTGTTCGTCTGCGAGGACATGGCCACCGACGAGATCGACATGGGTGTGATCACGCCCGACCGCAAGGTGTCGAAGTTCCTGTCGGTGACCGGGCCCCAGCACGAGCGCTCCGAGCTGACCGGTGTGACCTTCGACCCCTCCGGCCGGCGCATGTTCTTCGCCTCGCAGCGCGCCTTCCCGAAGAGCGACCTGAACCGGGTCCCGGGGCGATCTACGAGATCACGGGGCCCTTCAGAGGCGCGCGGCCGCCTGATCACTCGGCTACGATTGCCGTCATGGAAGCCACCGCCGCCGTTCGCCTGCTCGACAACTACGTCGGAGGGGGTTGGACGCCGCGCGTCGGGTGCCGAGGCGCTGGACGTGACGCAACCCGGCGTCGGGTGAGGTGCTCGCGCGGGTGCCGTTGTCGTCGGCCGGGGATCTGGACCGGCGGTGGAGGCGGCGCGGCGGCGTTGCCGGCTTGGCGCGACGTGTCGGTGATCGCGCGGGCGCGGCATCTGTTCGCGCTGCGGGCGGGACTGGACGAGCGCCGCGAGGAGCTGGCGCGCTCGGTGACCACCGAGATGGGCAAGACGATCGGCGACGCGCGGGCCGAGGTGGCGCGCATGATCGAGATGGTGGAGGCGGCGTGCGCGATCCCGACGACGATGCAGGGGCGCGATCCTGGAGGACGTGTCGCGCGGGATCGATGCTGAGACGATCCGCCAGCCGGTGGGCGTGTGCGCGGCGATCGTGCCGTTCAACTTCCCGGCGATGGTGCCGTTCTGGTTCCTGCCGTTCGCGATCGGGTGCGGCAACACGTTCATCCTCAAGCCCTCCGAGCAGGTGCCGCTGACCCAGCAGATCGCCTTCGAGGTGCTCGACTCGCTGGGCCTGCCACCGGGCGTGGTCAACCTCGTCAACGGCGGCCGCGAGATCGTGGAGGGGATCCTCGACCACCCGGGGATCGACGCGGTGTCGTTCGTGGGGTCGGCGCCGGTGGCCAAGATCGTCTACGAGCGCTCGGCCCAGGCCGGCAAGCGGGTGCAGGCGCTGGGCGGGGCCAAGAACCACATGGTCGTGATGCCGGACGCGGTGATCGACAAGACCGTGGCGGGCATCATCGGCTCGGCGTTCGGCGCCGCCGGACAGCGCTGCATGGCCGGCTCGGTTGTGGTCACGGTCGGCGAGGCGCACGAGCGGCTGCTGCCCGCGCTGCGCGAGGCCGCCGAGAAGATCCGGGTCGGGGACGGGGCAGACGAGGACACCGAGCTCGGCCCGGTGGTGTCCGAAGGCGCGCGCGAGCGGATTGTGTCGATGATCGAGCGCGGCGTCGAGGAGGGCGCCGAGCTCGTGGTCGACGGGCGCGATCCGGCGGCCGCCGGCGAGGGCTGCTACCTCGGGGCCACGATCCTCGACGGCGCCACACCCGAGATGGACATCGTGAGCGAGGAGATCTTCGGGCCCGTGCTCTCGCTGGTGCACGTGGACAGCCTCGACAAGGCGCTGGAGACGATCGCCAAGAGCCGCTTCGGCAACGGCGTGTCGATCTTCACCGAGTCGGGCGCAGCCGTGCGCCGCTTCAAGCACGACGTCGACGCGGGCATGGTCGGCGTCAACATCGGCGTCGCCGCCCCGGTGGCCTTCTTCCCGTTCTCGGGCTGGAAGGACAGCTTCCTGGGCGACCTGCACGCCCACGGCCCCGACGCCGTCGAGTTCTACACCAAGAAGAAGACCGTCACCGCCCGCTACTACTCGAGCGGCGAGTCGGGCGGCTACTTCGTCGAAAGCTGAGCGGCGATGGTCGGCGCCACCCTCCTGGCCGCCGCGGCCCTGCTCGGAGGGGGCCCCGAGGCGGTCGATCCGGCGGTGGCTGCGGGCCGTTGCCCCT
This sequence comes from uncultured Thermoleophilaceae bacterium, assembly GCA_963733655.1. Lineage (GTDB taxonomy): Bacteria > Actinomycetota > Thermoleophilia > Solirubrobacterales > Thermoleophilaceae > JACVRW01. The sequence goes on along the minus strand of CAVTEX010000001.1, from coordinate 93,938 downwards.
CGCAGGCCCCGAAGGGCATCAGGATGCCGCCCTGGCAGCGACCGAGGCGCGCGACCCTGCTGGTCGACTCGGTCCTGTTGGGCGCGGTGCCGGCGATCCGCGCCCGGCGTCCGTGCTGGCGGGTCGGGGTGCGGGGCCGGCCCGCGCTGATGCTCGACGACGCCGCGCGCCAGTTGCGGGCGCAGGGGCGACGGGTGGCGCCGCTGGTGGTGGTGGGAATCGGCTACAACTCGCTCTGGGAGCGAGATCGTCGCAACTACTCGAAGTGGGCGGCGCGCTTCGACCGCGACGCGAGCGTGCTGGTGCGCACGCTGCGCCGCCTCGGCGCACGCCAGATCGTGTGGGTGACGCTCCGCGAGCTGAAACCCGGGCTCGTGCCGCCAGGCGGAGGCGACCAGTTCGCGCGCTACGCCTGGTACTTCCCCTACGTGAACAACCGCCTGCGGCGGCTGGACCGGCGCCGACGCGACGTCGTCCTCGCCAAGTGGCACAAGGCCGCCGACCGGCCGGGGATCACCTACGACGCCATACACACGAACACCAGGGGCTCGCGCATCATGGCCCGCACGATCTGGCGCCGGGTGAGTAGAGAGGCGCGGCGACAGGGGCGTCAGCGAAACAGGTCCCGCTCCGCGGGCCGCCGTAGCGCTGCGGCGCCGGGGCCGTCCTCCGCGGTCACGTAGCGCTCCAGGCCGCGCACCAGCACCGCGGGCTGGCGCGAGTCCTTCAGGCGGGCGAGGTCGGCCGCGCCCGCCGCGGCGTCGGCGATCGCGATGCTCGTTACGCGCAGCTCGCGCCCGAAGGCGTCGCGGCGGCCGTGCCACTCGTCGAGGGGTGCCAGTCCCGCCAGCCCGATCGCCACGTCGGTCTGGCCCATGCGCCAGGCCCGCCCGAACGAGTCGGCGACCACCACGGCCGGCCGCACGCCCCGCGCCTTGCCGATACCTTCGCGCAGCCGCCGCGCCGAGGCGTCCGGATCCTCGGGCAGCAGCACCAGCTCGCCCTCGGCCGACGTGTTCGACTGGTCGATACCGGCGTTCGCGCACACCAGGCCGTGCCGGGTCACCGCAATCAGCACGCCGTCGCGTGCGCGCAGCAGCTCGGTCGACTCGTCCAGCACCGCCTGGACCAGCCGGGGGTCCTTGCCGTGCTCAGCCGCGAGCTCGCGCGCCTCGCGGCCCGGATCGATGTGGGCCAGGATGCGCGTGCGGCCCTCGGCCTTGGACACCACCTTGTGCGCGATCACCAGGACGTCACCGTCGCGCAGGTCGGGGGGAGCGGCTGCGGCCACGAGGCCCGCGAGGTCCTCTCCGTAGCCGATCCCGGGCAGAGGGGGGAGGGCGGTGACGGTGAGCGAGCTCAGGCGGCGGGGGCGGGCGCGGCCCGCGTCGCCGAGGCCCGGGCGCGCGAGCGGTCGAGCTGCCGAAGGGCGCCGCGAGTGGAGGGGGCGTGGCCGCGCCGGCCCTCGAGGGCGGCCGTCAGCGCGGCGAGGTCGTCCGGAGTGTCCACGTCGAGCATCAGCGTGGGCACCCGCTCCACGGCCGGCTCGATGCCCGCCGCGCGCGCCGCCTCGACGTGGCGCTCGAAGCTGCCCGGACCGAAGCTCGGCTCGATGGCGTCCGGGGGCGAGATGAGCAGAGAGTTTGTTCCGGTGCCGTGGCGGTCGGGCACGATCGCGACGGCCGCCCGCTGAGCGAGCAGCCCCGCCACCTCCTGGGGGTCGAGCAGCGGGGTGTCGCCGGGCACGAGCAGCACGCGGTCATAGCCGGCCGCGAGCGCGTCCCGGATGCCGATCATGGCGGCGTGCGACTGTCCCTGCTGGTCGGGATCGCGGAGCACGCGCACCCGCTCTCCGAGAGCCGCAGCCTCTGCGACGCGGTCGCCGGTGACGACCACCACCGAGTCGAGTCCGGGGACATGCCGCAGCGAGGTGAGGACGTCGGAGAACATCGCCTGCGCGAGTGCCTGGCGCGACCCCGCGCCGTACTGGCCGGCGAGGCGCTGCTTCGCCGAGCCGAAGCTCTTGACCGGAAGGATCGCGATCGTTCTCATGGAATCGTGCGCAGCCGGCCGAGCCGGCTGCTTCGCCTTTCGCGACACCGAGGAGGCAAGCCGAGAGTAGCGCGGCGCCGCCTCCGGCCTCATCCCGCCTGGGCGAGCTTCGCCGCAAAGTCGAGGGTCTTCGTGGCAACCGCCACACGCGCCTCGGCGCTGTCCATCAGTGTGTCGGTCGCGAGCGCGGGAATCCCCTGCACCGGCTCGTCGGCCACCACGCCGTCGAGAAGGTCTCCGTAGTGGTCGGCGATCCCCTGAGCGGTTGCCGGGATTCCGGCGTAGGCACAGAACTCGCCGGTGGGCCCCTTGAGTGTCCGGCCCCCCACGAACGGGCTCACGGCGACCACCGGGGCCGGGGCGTCACGTAGTGCCTCACGCATGCCGGGCAGCGCGAGGATCGGGCCGATCGAGATCACGGGGTTGGAGGGGCCGATCAGGATCGCCTCGGCCTGCCGCAGTGTGTCCCGGACCGCATCGCTCGGCGTAGCCTCGTCGACCCCGCGCAGCTCGACGCTCTCCACGGGCCCGCGCGCGCCCTCGACGATCATGAACTCCTGGAACGGCAGGCTCCGGCCGCGGGCGCCCACCCATGTGCTCACCCGCTGGTCGGACATCGGAAGCACTCGCGCCTGGACGCCCATCGCCTCCACGACCGCCGCGTGGGCGTCGGTCAGCGGTCGTCCGCCGTGAAGCTGCTCGGTGCGGATGAGGCACATCGCGAGATCGCGGTCACCAAGCCGGAACCAGTGCGGGCGGCCGGCGGCCTCGAGTCCCTCCATCACCTTCCAGCTGTCGCCGCGCAGGCCCCAGCCGCGCTCGTCGATCGCATCGGCGAGCCAGTAGGTCACCAGGTCGGGATCCGGCGAGACGTGCACCCCGTAGACCTCGACGTCGTCGCCGGTGTTGGCGATCACGCGGAGCTCGCCGACCACGTCTGCGAGACCGCGCGCCAGCTTGGCCCCGCCCGTGCCGCCGGAGAGAAGCGCTACCAGCGCGGCTCCTCGACGCCGGTGAGCTTGATGCCGGCGTGGGTCTTGTTGCGAACGTTCACGGAGATCAGCAGCGGCGTGATCGACTCGATATGGCGGGCCTGTTCGAGGCGCCCGGCGTCGATCGGGCGCAGGCCGGGTATGTGGCGGACGATCGCGGCCGCGCGGGCCTTGGCGTCCTTGCTGTCGCCCGCGATCAGCACGTCCTCGTCGAGCCCGTGGTCGAGGTCGCCCACGCTCGGAGCGCTCAGCGTGTGGAAGGCGGCCACCACGTCGACTCCCTCGGGCACCATCTCCTGGGCCTGCTGGGCGGCCGAGCCCTGCGGCACACCGAGCATGCGCGTGGCCTTGCCCGACACCGCGGCGGCCAGCGGCACCGTGGCATCGATCAGGGTCTGCCCCGGCTCCAGCACCTGCTTGAGATTCGTGAGCGTCTCCGATTGAGAGCGGAAGGGCACGCATAGGATCACCGCCGGGCCGCGCGTGGCCGCCTCGGCGTTGACCAGGCCGCGCGCGTTCTCACCGATCCGCCCGGCCGCCTCCTTGGCGCGCGCGGCGTCGCGCGAGCCGATCACCACCGGCACCCCCGCCCGTGCGAGGCGCGCTCCCAGGGCGAATCCGATGGCGCCCGTTCCGCCGATGATGGGCACGCTGTCCACGCGGCGGCCACCCTAACGAACGGGTAGGGTGCCGCGCGGCTTGAGACTCGCACAGCGCACAGCCCTCGTAACCGGCGGCGCCTCGGGCATCGGAGCGGCCACGTCGCGCCGGCTCGCCGCCGAGGGCGCGCGGGTGGCGGTCACCGACGTCAACCTCGACGGCGCCCGCACCGTGGCCGACGAGGTGGACGGCGCAGCCTTCGAGCTCGACGTTCGCGTGCCGGAGTCCGTTCGTGCGGCGCTGGAGGGGGCGACGAGCGAGCTCGGGCCGGTGGACATCCTCGTGAACAACGCGGGCTACGACGAGTGGAGCTGGTTCACCGACACCGATCCGGAGCTGTGGAGCCGGGTGCTGGCCGTGAACCTGGTCGGCGTGATCGCCTGTACCCACGCGGTGCTGCCGGGCATGCAGGAGCGGCGCCGCGGGCGCATCGTGAACGTGTCGTCCGAGGCGGGCCGCGTGGGCTCGAGCGGCTCCGCCGTCTACTCCGCCGCCAAGGGCGGGGTGCTCGGCTTCACGAAGGCCATCGCGATCGAGAACGGGCGCTACGGGGTCACCTGCAACGCCGTGGCGCCGGGCCCGATCGAGACGCCGCTCCTGATGGCCGCGCCCGAGGCGCTCGGCGACCTGGGCAAGCGGCTCGTCGACACCATGATCGGCTCCACGAGCCTGCGCCGCCTCGGCCAGCCCGACGAGGTTGCTGCGGCCATCGCCTTCCTCGCGTCCGACGACGCGTCCTACGTGACCGGCTCAGTCGCTGGGCGTGAGCGGCGGGCTTGCCAGGATCTAGACATGGTGAAGATCCGCGAAGTCGGGCCCCGCGACGGCTTCCAGAACGAGCCCGAGGTGATCGCCACCGCCGACAAGGTCCGGCTGGTGGAGATGCTCGCCCGCACCGGCCTGCGCCGCCTGGAGGTCACGAGCTTCGTGCGCGCCGACGTGATCCCGCAGCTGGCCGACGGCGCCGAGGTCCTGCGCCGGGCCGAGATACCCGAAGAGGTGGCGGTGACCGTGCTCGTGCCGAACGAGCGCGGGCTGGAGAACGCCCTCGAGGTGCGTGACCGCTTCGGCGAGGTCAACCTCTTCCTCTCGGCCTCGGAGACCCACAACCAGAAGAACGTGAACCGCTCCATCGAGGAGTCGCTCTCGGGCTTGGAGCGGGTTGTGGCGCGGGCTCGCGACGAGGGCCTGCGCTGCGAGGGAGTCATCTCGGTGGCCTTCGGCTGCCCCTACGAGGGCGACGTGCCGCGTGAGCGCGTGCTTTCGATCGCCAGCCGGCTGGTGGACGCGGGCTGCGAGGAGATCGCGTTCGGCGACACCACGGGCATGGCCAACCCGGTTCAGGTGCGGCGCTTCTTCGACGGCCTCGACCTCGGGGTCGAGCTCACCGGGCACTTCCACAACACGCGCGGCCAGGGCCTGGCCAACGTGCTCGCTGCGCTCGAGGCCGGCGTGAGCTCATTCGAATCATCGTTCGGAGAGCTGGGCGGCTGCCCGGTTCCGCCAGGGGCCACCGGCAACATCGCCAGCGAGGATCTGGTGTCGATGCTGCACGAGATGGGCCACGACACCGGCATCGATCTGGAGAAGCTCGTGGCCTGCGCTCGCGAGGCTCAGCGCGTGCTCGGCCGGCCGCTCGGCAGCCACGTGCTCACCGCCGGGCCGGTCGACTGGCATCGTGCCTAGAAGCGACGAGCCGGCAGCCCGCACTTGCGCCTCCATGCGCCGAGGGCCGCGCCGAAGACGCCGAACGGGAGCGCCCAGATTGAGACGAAGATGAAGGCCCAGAAGATGGCGTCTGCGAGGTTGGCCGCGACGGTGGACGGTTGTCACCGTCGAGCAGGAACCCGGCACCTGCCTGATTCCACCGTACGGCCTCCACCAGCCAGATGCTGAAGATGAGCAGCACCCCGATCGATGCGCCCCACACCGCGGTCTGGACGCCTGACCGGAACGACCTGTCGATCAGCGCGGCAAGCCCAGATCCGATGAAGAACAGCGGGATCGTGCCGAGGCTGACGTAACCCAGCACGCCCTCTCCGGTGCCGCCCGGAAAGCCGCTGGACCACATGAAGCCCGCGCCGAGCGCGAACCCGAGAGCCATGCCCATCCTTCGAGCCGAGCGGCTGGTCATCAGGGCAGCTGGTGGTGTCAGGGCGAGCCATAGGCAGCCGGCGAGCATGGCGGCCAAGAGCACCCAGTGAACGGGCCGCAGCGCGGCGCCGCCGGACGGATCGTTCAGCAGCAGGTACACGGTGGCGGCGATGCATCCCGCCACCGCCGCACAGGCGACGCCGGCGATGCTCGGACTCGGCGCGATCTTGCGCCGCGGGCAACGGCCAGGACCGCAGCGGCGCAGGTCAAGGCGGTGAAGCTGGCGGCGAAGACCTGTAGTTCGGGCAACGCCCGGCCGACCGCGACGGATGTGCCCACGACGAGCACCAGCGCCGCGCCGCTCGCCGCGACAATCGGCCGCCGGCGGGCGGGCGGCGGGAAGAATGCCGCCCGGGCAGCACTGAGAGCGAACCGCCGGCGTGCCGTGCGACCTGCACCCCCGCGAGCTCGCTCTGCATCGCCGCCGCCCACTCCCTGCGCTCAGCGGGCAGCGCGCCGACCGCCACCGTCAGCAGACGCGCCGGACCGTCCAGCCCGGACAGCCCGGCCCGCGACCGCGTCCACCAAGCGCGTGTCAGGAGCGCGGCCGCGAGCACCGACGGCGCAGCGATGAGACAAACGATGAAGATCTCGCTCATGCTCCCTGCGACCGCGGCCGGAGCTCGGGGACCGCCGAGTGGTGGCGGCGGCTGTCTTGCCCAGCTCGGCCGCGAGGGCGCGCCCTGGACCGGTGAGGCGGTACAGGTGGCGGGAGGCCGTCCCGGCTGGCGCGTCGGTCTCCCACTCGGTCTCCACGAGCCCGCGGTCTGACAGCCGCATCAGGATGCTGTACATCGAGCCGGCCTTGATGCCGAGTTGCTGACACAGCTCGTACCCGTAGCGCCACGTGGCCGGCGTCTCCGCAAGGGCCAACACCACCGCCGTGGTCTGCGCCGACGGGCGCCGAGAACGAGCCACGAGCTTAACTCTACATATATAGAGTTAGTGCCGCAACCGCGCTTCGACATCATCGGTGCCGTGTTGTGCTTCGCAGGCGTGATCGTGATGGCGAACCTCGTGGGGCTCGCGTAGCCCTGCTCCGTCCGTCGCTGCTCGCCGTGGCGGCCGGGACGGCCACGGTGCTGCCCGGCTTCCTGGTCGGTGCCCTCGCCCTGCAGATCGGGGGCGACCTCGACGCGAGCGTCTCGGCCGTCGCCGCCGGCGTGACGGCCTTCTTCCTGGCGGGCGCGTTCGGGGCCGGGCCCGGCGGCCGGCTGTCGGAGCGCACCGGCGCGCTGCGGGCGATGCGCTGGGCGGCACTTGCCACCTCCGTCTGCCTGGCCGCGGCCGCCGCGCTGGCCGATTCGCTGGGGCTTCTGTTCGTGTTCCTGGCTCTGGCCGGCCTCGCCAACGCCGTGGCACAACCGGCGATCAACCTGTTCATGGCCGATCAGGTGGCCGCTCGAGCGCCAGGGGCTGGCGTTCGGCATCAAGCAGTCGGCCATCCCGGCCGCGGTGCTGATCAGCGGTCTCGCCCTTCCCGCTGCTGGCGATCCCGTTCGGATGGCGGACAACGTTCGCCCTCTGTGCGCTGGGACCGCTGGCGGTGGCCGTCGTGCTCTCGCGTCAGGCGCCCTCCCTGCGGCCTCCCCCCACGCGCGACCGGCCGCCGCGGCCCTCGCGGGCGCTGATACTGATCGCGCTCGGGGCCGCGCTCGGCAGCGCGGCGCCGGGGGCGCTGAGCGCATACCTGGTGGCCTCCGGGGTCGACGCCGGCATCGACGAGGGCACGGCCGGAGTGCTGGCGGCGCTTGGGAGCGCGATATCGCTCCTCGTGCGCCTGAGCGTGGGGGTGAGGGCCGACCGCCGCTCCGACTACGGCTTCGGGATGGTCACCACGCTACTGCTGCTGGGTTCCGTGGGATTCGTCCTGCTCTCCATCGGAGAGCCGGCGCCGTTCGTGGTCGGCGTGGTGCTGGCCTTCGCGCTGGGCTGGGGCTGGCCCGGCATCTTCAACATGGCGGTGGTGCACCTGCACCGCGAGGCGCCGGCTGCCGCCACGGGCGTCAGCCAGACCGGCATCTACATCGGAGCAGCCGGCGGACCCGCTGCGTTCGGGGCGCTCTACTCCGTGACGGGCTATACGACGGCCTGGCTGGTGGCCGCGGCCGTGGCCGTGGCAGCCGGACTGATGCTGGGCCTGGCGGGGCGCAGAGCGGCGCTAATCGGCTAGGAAGCGACCTCTCGTGGTTCAACCTGGCCCACATGGGGTATACCCCATCTTGCCGCCGAGGCCGGTTTTCGGCATATGGGTTCCCCCGACCCAGCCTCGGCACCTGCGCGCGGGCTCGGATCTCTGATCCGGGCCCGTTGCGCGTTTCAGGGCGTTCAGCGCCCGGCGAACTCCGGGTTGCGCTTCTCGAAGAAGGCACGGGCCCCTTCGGCGAAGTCTTCGCTCGCCGCCAGCGTCTCCTGTGCCGTGACCTCCAGCTCGAGCGTGCTCGCGAGTGCGGGCTTGGCAGCGGCGTCCATCACGCGCTTGGCGAGCCCGACCGCGCGCGGGGCGCAGGCCAGTAGCTCGCCGGCGAAAGCCTCGGTCAGCTCATCGAGCGAGTCGGCGGGCGCAACGCGGTTCGCGAAGCCGATGCGGTGCGCCTCGCGGCCGTCGATCACCTTGCCGGTCATGATCAGCTCCTTGGCGTTGCCGAGCCCGACCACTGCGGGGAGCCGGGAGCAACCGCCCACGTCCGGGAGGAGGCCGATGCGGACCTCCATGATCCCGGCCACGGCGTCCTCGGCCATCGTGCGAAAGTCGCAGGCCAGGGCCAGCTCGAACGCACCCCCGAGGGCGGCGCCGTGGATCTGGCAGATGGTGGGCTTGGGCATCTCCTCGAGCAGGTTCCACCAGCGCAGGATGGGCTCGCGAAAGCGCCGCAGGTTCTCAGGGTTCTCCGATAGGTCGCGCAGGTCGCCCACGTCCATGCCCGACGAGAACAGCGGGCCCTCGCCGCGCAGCACGACCACGCGCACCGAGTCGTCCGCGGCGGCCTCCTCTATCGCGGCGCCGAGCGCTTCGATCAGCGGCCCGTTCATTGCGTTGCGTTTCTCGGGCCGGTTCAGGACGAGATGACGCACCCCGCCGCGGTCCTCTGTGACGACTAGTGCCATGACCGGACCCTAGCGGGGGTCGCGCGGCAGAAGCTCGACGTTGCCTCTCTCACGCAGGAACTCCTGCACGCGCCAGGCGCCAAAGGATTCGCGCGGCGTCGGGCGAAGCCGCCAGGGTGCAGGAGAGTCCGTCAGAGCCCGAGAATCCACCCACGTCGACATCCCGCGCCCCACGCGCGATCGTCGGCGCCCTGATCGGCGCCGAGGTCGGTGCCGCCGCGGGCCTGCTGTTCGTCGGCGATGTGCCGTTCGCCCCGTTGGGTTGCGCCGCGGCGGGGGCGCTCGCCGGGCCGCTGGCTGCACGGGGCGCCTCGCACCTGCGAACCGCCCTCGTGGCGACGCTGGCTGCGGGCGCAGTTGCGACGGGCGCACCCGGGGGACGCTCAGGCTGCCAGGCGGTAGCCCATCCCGCGCACGGTTTCGATTGAGTCCGAGCCGAGCTGGGTGACGCCCGGTAAGGTCCCCGCCGGTCGTGAGCGCTGCATGAAATGACGAACCTCAAGGACGCGCTCGAACGCGCCCGCGGAGGCGGGCCGCAGCGCCATCACGAAAAGTCGCGTGACCAGGGCAAGCTGCCCGTGCGGGAACGCGTCGCGCGCCTGATCGACACGGACTCGTTCGTGGAGAACGCCCTACTCGCAAACTGGGAGCAGGAGGGCTTCGGCGCCGACGGCGTGGTCACCGGCATGGCGCGGGTCGGCGGGCGGCCCGTCGCGCTGATGGCCAACGACCCGACGGTCAAGGCGGGCTCGTGGGGGCCGAAGACCGTGGAGAAGATCATCCGCATCCAGGAGCAGGCGCTCGAGCACCTCGTGCCGATGATCTACCTCGTCGACTCCGCCGGTGCCCGGATCACCGACCAGGTCGAGATGTTCCCGGGCCGGCGCGGCGCAGGACGCATCTTCCACACCGAGGTCAAGCTGTCCGGCGTGGTGCCGCAGCTGTGCGTGCTGTTCGGCCCGAGCGCGGCCGGGGGTGCCTACATCCCGGCCTTCTGCGACGTGGTGATCATGCGCGACGGGAACGCCTCGATGTACCTCGGCTCACCGCGGATGGCCGAGATGGTGATCGGCGAGAAGGTGACCCTGGAGGAGATGGGCGGGGCGCGCATGCACACCGGCGTGTCGGGATGCGGGCACTTCCTCGTCGACGGCGACGAGGAGGGCATCGACCTCGCCAAGAGCTACCTCTCCTACTTCCCGTCGAATTGGAAGGAGGGCGCTCCCGTGACCGTGGGCCGGAGCCCGCAGCCGGCACCCCGGAGATTCCCGCGGACGAGAACAAGCCCTTCGACATGCGACTGCTGATCGACGCCGTCGTGGACGACGACTCCTTCCTCGAGGTCCACAAGCGCTGGGCCAAGGAGCTGCTCGTGGGCTACGCCCGGCTGGACGGCCGTGTGATCGGGGTCGTGGCCAACCAGCCGAAGCAGAAGGGCGGAGTGCTGTTCGTCGACTCCTCAGACAAGGCCGCCCGCTTCATCTGGACGTGCAACGCGTTCAACATCCCACTGCTGTTCCTGGCCGACGTCCCGGGCTTCATGATCGGCACCCAGGTCGAGCGCCAGGGGATCATCCGGGCCGGGGCGAAGATGATCTCCGCCGTGTCGGAGGCCACCGTCCCCAAGATCTCCGTGATCGTCCGCAAGGCGTACGGCGCCGGGCTCTACGCGATGGCCGGCCCCGCCTTCGAACCCGACGCGTGCCTGGCGCTCCCCGACGCCAAGATCGCGGTGATGGGCCCGCAGGCGGCCATCAACGCGGTGTTCTTCAACCAGCTTCAGGCGATCGAGGACGAGGACGAGCGGGCCCGGCGCACCGAGGAGCTGCGGGCCGAATACAAGGAGGAGATCGACATCCTCCACCTCGCCTCCGAGCTCGTGATCGACGCCGTCGTGCAGCCGGAGAACCTGCGCGACGAGCTGGTCAAGCGCTTCGCGGCCTACGAGTCCCGCGAGCGCGGCTGGCCCGAGAAGCGAAACCCGGTCACGCCGGTTTAGGCGCGCGTCCGATCGGTCACCGCCCCCGCGGCGGCGGAGACGACATCAGCTCGATCCGGTGGCCCCCGGGGGCGCGCACGAAGCTGCGCGGCACGCCCCACTGTTGGGCGCGGTCCTCCACGTCGTAGCCCTCGGCGCGCAGCTGCGCGACGACCGCGTCGTAGTCCTCGACCACCACCGCGGCGTGGCCCTCCGGCGCGACCACCGGCTCCTCGCTCCAGAGCAGGTGGATCTGCGTGCCGTCGCGCTCCAGCCACGCGCTGATCTCGGGAAGCGTGCCGGGCGGCAGCACCGGCTCGAAGCCGAGCTTGCGCCAGAAGGCCTCCGCGACCGCGCGGTCCTCGCGCCGCATTTCGAGCGTCACGTGCTGGAGCACTCGGATGACCGTACCGGGCGGCGCATAGACTCGAAACGTGACGTCAGAACGCCCTGCTCCACCTCGCTATCGCTGGGTGGTTCTCGGGGCGGGGGCAGGGGCCACGGCCGCGCTCGCCGCCGTGCAGGGCGGCCTGCCGGCTCTCGGCCCGGCGATCCAGGAGCAGTTCGGTCTCTCGCTCGTGGAGGTCACCGCGGTCTTCACCTCGTTTGCGATCGGCACCGTCATGACGCTGCTCGCGTGGGGCGTGCTCGCCGACCGCGTCGGCGAGCGCATGGTGATCGCCGTCGGCCTGAGTCTGGGCGCTCTGGTCATGGCCGGCGTCGCCGCGTCCGACGGCTACGGCGCGCTGCTCGGTGGAACGGCTCTCGCGGGCGCGCTCGGCTCGAGTGCGATCGCCGCGAGCGGACGGGCGGTGTTCAGCTGGTTCCCGCGGCAGGAGCGCGGGTTTGCCCTCGGCCTGCGGCAGACGGCGGTGCCCGTGGGGGCTGCGCTGGCCTCGTTCACCCTGCCTCCGCTGGCGGCCGGGCTCGGGCTGGACGCCGCGCTGTATGCGCTCGCGGCGGCCATGTTGGTTGCCGCGCTGGCCTGTGGGCTGTGGCTGCGCGAGGGCCCGCGGCGCGAGTCGGCCGCGCCGCCCGCGCCGGACGCCGTCCGTGATCCGCGGATCTGGCGCCTGAGCGCGGCGTCGTCGCTGATGATCGTCGGGCAGGTGGGCGTGACCTCGCTGCTCGTCCTGTATCTGTTCGACGAGCGCGGCTGGTCGGCCGCCACCGCTGCGGTTGCGCTGGGAGCCGTTCAGGTGGGGGCGGCTGTGGCCCGGCTCGCCGCCGGTCGCTGGTCCGACCTGCGCGACGCACGGATCGAGCCCTTCCGCCGGCTGGCCACGACTGCCGGCGTCCTCCTGTTGGCCGCAGCGGCGCTGGCGCCCGCGCCGGCGGCCATCGGGGTACCGGTGCTCATGGCCGGCGGCGTGGCCGCGATGAGCTGGAACGGCCTGTCATTCACGGCCGCGGCCGAGATCTCGGGACGACGTCAGGCGGGCACGGCGATGGGCATCCAGAACACCTCGATGCGGGTAGTGGCGGCCGGGGTGCCCGTGGCCCTCGGAGCCCTGGCCTCGGGCGTCTCCTGGGCGCTCGCCTTTGCTGTGATGGGCGCCACTCCGCTCGTGGCCCGCGTGCTGCTGGGACCGCTGCGCGACGACGAGGACGCTCGCCGCCGCCGACGCGAGGACCGGCTGGCCGGCCAGATGGTCTAGCCGAGTCCGTCCTGGGTTCGCGCGGCCATAGAATCGCCCGCGATGCGCGAAGGAGACAAGCTCTGGGAGCCGAGCGGCCCGTCGCAGCTCGGAGCCTTCATGGAGGAGCGGGGTTTCGGCGACTACCACGACCTGTGGCGCTGGTCGGTGGAGGACCTCGACGGGTTCTGGGGGGCGATCTGGGAGCGTTTTGAGGTGGGCCCGCCGCCGGTGCGGGTGCTGGGTAGCAGGGAGATGCCGGGGGCGGAGTGGTTTCCCGGATCGCACGTGAACTACGCCGAGCACCTCTTCACCGGCGCCCGCCCCGGGGCCACGGCGATCGTGCACGCCACGGAGTCGAGCCGGCCGGCCGAGCTCAGCTGGGACGAGCTGCGCGAGCAGACGGCGCGCTGCGCGGCCGGTCTGCGGCGGCTGGGGGTTGCGCCGGGTGACCGGGTGGCGGCATACATGCCGAACGTTCCGGAAACGGTGGTCGCCTTTCTCGCCTGCGCGTCGATCGGGGCGGTGTGGTCTGCCTGCGCCCCCGAGTTCGGGGTGCCGACGGTGGTCGACCGCTTTGCCCAGATCGAACCCAAGGTTCTGATCGCCACCGAGGGCTACCGCTATGGCGGCAAGGACTTCGACCGCCGCGACCGGGTGCGGGAGATCGAGGCGGCCATCCCGTCGCTGGAGAAGACCGTTCTCGTTCCCGGTGACTGGGCGGAGCTGTTGTCCGAGCCGGCCGAGCTCGAGTTCGAGTCGCTTGCTTTCGACCACCCGCTGTGGGTGCTCTATTCGTCGGGCACCACCGGGCTGCCGAAGGCGATCGTGCAGGGCCAGGGCGGCATCCTGCTCGAACACCTCAAGAAAGCTCACTTCCATTCAGATCTGTCGGAGCAGGACCGCTTCTTCTGGTACACGACCACCGGCTGGATGATGTGGAACTTCCTCGTGGGCGGCCTGCTGTCGGGCGCCGCGATCGTGCTCTACGACGGCGCCCCGGACCCGAACAGACTGTGGGACATCGCCGCCGAGGCCGACGTCACGAGCTTCGGAACCAGTGCGGGTTTCATCGGCGCGAGCATGAAGGCGGGGGTCGAGCCGCCGCGGCCGGAGCGGCTGCGCAGCATCGGATCGACCGGCTCGCCGTTGCCGGTGGAGGGCTTCGAGTGGGTCTACGAGAAGTTCCCCGACGTCTGGCTCTACTCGACCAGCGGAGGCACTGACCTGTGCACGGCCTTCGTGGGGGCGTGCCCGGTGGTGCCGGTGTACGCCGGAGAGCTGCAGGCGCGCAGTCTCGGCGCCGCGGTGGCGGCCTACTCGGACGACGGCCGCCCGTTGACCGGCGAGGTGGGGGAGCTGGTGATCACCGAGCCGATGCCCTCGATGCCGCTCTACTTCTGGAACGACCCGGGTGGCGAGCGCTACCGCGAGAGCTACTTCGAGATGTACCCCGGGATCTGGCGCCACGGTGACTGGATCAAGATCACCGAGCGCGGCACGGCCGTGATCTACGGCCGCTCTGACTCCACCATCAACCGCGGCGGCGTTCGAATGGGCACCAGCGAGATCTACAGCGCGGTGGAGGCCGTGCCGGAGGTGCTCGACTCGCTCGTGGTCGACGTCGAGGGTCAGATGCTGCTCTACGTGGTGCTGCGCGACAAGCTGGAGCTCAGCGACGAGCTGCAGGCCGAGCTGCGCCGGCGCATCCGCGAACACTGCTCGCCCCGCCACAGCCCCGACTCGATCGAACAGATCTCCGAGGTGCCACGCACGCTGTCCAACAAGAAGCTCGAGGTGCCGGTCAAGAAGATCCTCCTGGGCGCCGATCCTTCGAGCGCCGCAAGCCGCGACTCGCTCGCCAACCCCGCAGCGCTCGACTGGTTCGCCGAGCGGGCACGGTCGATCGCTGCTCAGCCGCGCTGAGGTCCGCGCCGACCTCCGCGTCGAGGCGGTGCACGACCTCGAGGCAGAAGGCCTCAACCCGGCCCAGGGACCGCTCGGTCAGCCGGCGCGAGGCGTAGCCGCGTTCATCGCGGCAGGTGATGGTCACGGCCGGGAGGCCCGCCACTCGGGCCGCGTAGCCGTCGCTCGGCGAGCGCAGGACGACGGAGCCGGGCGAGGCGTCTTCGGAATCCTCGGCCACCTCGTTGCAGACCTGCACCAGCTGGACATGTGAGCGGATCGTCGTGATCGGGCCCTCCCGCCGCGAGTAGCGGGGCGTGCCATCGCCGACGGTGTCGAGGTTCAGGACGACGGTGCGTTCACGGTCGAGATCACCGCCGTGGCGCAGGAGGAAGGCCCGCATGCCCTGGGCGAACGCCTTTCGTGACCCCGTGAGCAGCACGTGGACGCCGAAGTGCTCGGTCTGCGCTTGCTCGGCGAGGCGCAGGGCGAGCGCCACGCCGGAGGCGTTGTCGTTCTCGCCCGCCTGCGCGTCGGAGAGTGCGAGGCCGAGCAGGAGCGGCACGGCGGCGATCGGACCTAGCGTGATCACGAACTGGGGTACGTCGACGCTCGCCCCGGAGAGACCGGCCAAGCGCAGCAGGCAGATGACCAGTACGGCGGCGAGCGAGCAGCAGAGCAGAGAGTAGGGAGAGACCGGCAGCGCCGCGAGGGCCCGGCGGAAGCCGTCCGAGGCGGCCACGCCGCCGGGACCGCTGTCCTGGTGGGCCACGAGCACGAGCGCGCCCGGACGCTCGCGGTCGCCCCAAGAGATCACGTTGTGCGACTCGCGCCGGCCGAGCAGCCGGCGCGTGGTGGTGAGCAGGCCGGTGGCGTCGAGCACTGTCAGGAGCGTGGCGAGCGCCGCGAGGGCCACGGCGATCGCGGGCTCCGCGAGCGACAGAAGGCTGGCCGCGATCCCGGCGAGGGCGTGCAGCGCGTATGCGAGTGGCCACCTCGGCCAAACGGGGAAGGGCTCGATCTCGGGATTGCGACCCATGGCACGCAGACGCTCGGCCAGGTACCCGGCCGCAGCTCGCTCCGCGTCAGACCCCGGCGCGCGCGGGCCGACGTCGTCGACGAGCGCCTCTGCCTCGGCGAAGGTGTCGACCGCCATCGCGGCTGGCAGTATGCCCGGCGTGGACCGGGGCAGAACGGGGGCGCTCGTGGCCGGGGCGAGCGGCGCCCTCCTGATGGGCAGCATGTTCCTGCCCTGGTTCGGGCTCGATGCGCGCATCGAGCTGCCCGGCGAGCGGGCCTCGGCCACGGTCGAGGCGGCCCGCCTGAACGCCTTCGAGGCCTTCGGCGTGATCGACATCGTGCTGCTCGTCTCGGCCGCGCTCGGCATCGCCCTGGCGATCCGTGCCTTCCTCCCCAGCCTGCCCGACAACCCCCTGCTCACCGTGGCGGTGCTGGCCGCGGCCGCGCTGTCCGCCCTGCTGATCGTCTATCGCCTACTGGATCCACCTTCGTTCGACGGGGTGGCCGAAGGCCTCGACACGGCGATCGGCCGGCGAATCGGAGCGTTCTTCGGGCTGCTCGGTGCCGCCGGGCTGGCGCTCGGAGCTATCCGGGCCGATTCCGGGCAGCAAGGTACTTCCCCTCGCTGACCGCCTTGACCGCGTCGTGCCCCGGCTCGTAGGACGGCTTGGCTCCCTTGCACAGCTCGGTGAGCGCGTAGTACACGCTGCGCCCGACGCGATTGCGGGTCTCCTTCGCCACCAGTGGCTTGAGCAGCGGATCCTCGGCGAGCGCAAACTCGGCCCGAATCACGAGCTTGGCGCTCTCGGGGTGCAGGGTCTGCCTCGCCAGATCGCCGCAGGTGACCTTGTAGGGATCGCGAGCGACCTCCCGGGCGTGCTGAGGGTCGGGCGTGCCCGAAACGGGCTCCATCGTCGTGCCGGTTTGGTCGTCATCGCCGCAGGCCAGTACCAGCCCTGCCGCAGCAACCAGAGCAATGACAATCGCCAGCCTCACGAGTACGGCGGGCGGGATTCGAACCCGCACGCCCTTTCGGGCAGCGGTTTTTGAGACCGCCTCCTATACCAGTTTGGACACCGCCGCTCGGCCGGCTAAGTGTAGGTCCTCAGGCGGGCTGCACCTGCCCGCCGGGGCCCGGCCCTCTGTCCTGCGCCACCTCGACCTCGACGTTCCACTGCTGCTGGAAGCCGCGCATCGCGAATGCGATCAAGAGGATCTGGACGGGGACGAGGATGATCGTGAGAAGTCCCAGCATCGCCGGATCGAGCGCCGGGTCCTCGAAGCCGGCCTTGTCACGCTCGAACCAGAGCGGGCCGGCCACGGCGGCCACAACCGCGAGAAGGACCGCAAGAGCCGCCGCCACGGGCAGCACGCCGCGGTTCCAGCGCGCGACGTAGTAGGCCATGACGACGTAGATGATGATGTACGCGATCGAGACGATCTGCGCGCCCTGCAGTTTCGACCAGCCACCGGCCGTGACCAGGAGGACGATCCCGGCGCTCACGAGCAGCAGCAGGATCACGATCGCCTTGGTCGCCTTCGACTCCGCCTTGTCCCGGTTGGGGTGGACGAGAACCGTGTCGGCCATCGGCGACACCCTAACCTGTGCCAGGTCGGATTGCGGTGTGCGAACGCGGGCGTGGCGGAACTGGCAGACGCGCGAGGTTTAGGTCCTCGTGGTCGAAAGACTGTGGGGGTTCGAGTCCCTCCGCCCGCATCGCCTCAGTGCTTCAGACCTACAAACTCATCGAGGCGAGCTACCGACTCGCGCCGCGCGATCGAGATGCTGCCAACGGCCCCATGGCCGCCAGTAGACCCCGACGAGCTGCCGCGCGATCCATCGGAGTGAACCACGAGTAGTCAGGCCCCTGGTCGGCCTCGAACGAGAGTGGGTCCTCGCAGCGCGGACACGGGTGCCCCTCGAGATGCCGGTTCTACGGGGCGATCTCGCATCGAACGTATGTTCCCGTGAGGACCGGACGGATCGGCTCCACCGCAGGTCCGTTCCGTCCCGATGCCGCCGCTACGATCCTCACGAGGGGCAGTAGCTCAGCTGGTGGTAGCGTCGGTCTCCAAAACCGAAGGTCCCAGGTTCGAGTCCTGGCTGCCCCGCCTTCAACCACGTTAGGTTTCTCCCGCGCACCGCACCCGGGAGAGAGGACCCGCATGCCGTCAGTCGAGACCGTCAACGGTCCAATCGACGTCGAGGACTTGGGCCGGACGCTCATCCACGAGCACTTCCGGACGACCGACGAGGCGCATGCGGTTTCAGTTCCCGCATCTGTACGACGAGGACGCCGAGTGGGCGGCCGCCATGTCGGATGCCCACGCGGTCAAGGGACACGGGATCACGACAGTCGTCGATCCCGGCGCGATGTTCCTCAACCGCGACGCCTCCTTCAGCAAGCGCGTGGCCGACGAGGCACGGCTACAGGTCGTCCTGGCCACCGGCATCTACACCTATGACCACCTTCCGCAGGGGCTCCTGAGCCGCGACGAGGACGCGCTGGCCGACCTCTTCGTCTACGAGATCGAGAACGGCATCCAGGGCACGCGGATCAAGCCGGGCTGATCAAGTGCGCCGCCGACGAGCCCGGCGTGACGCCCAACGTCGAGAAGGTCCACCGCGCGGCCGCGCGGGCGAGCAACCGCACCGGTAAGCCGATCATGGCCCACTCGAGGCCGGCGAGCGGGACGGGACCCGAGCAGATGCGCATCTTCGCCGAGGAGGGCATGGACCCCACCAAGATCCAGATCGCGCACACCGGCGACACCGATGACCTCGACTACATCGAGGCGCCTGCTGGAGACCGGGTGCTGGATCGGGCTCGACCGTTACGGAATCGACATCTACCTGCCCACGGCGAACCGCAACGCCACCACGCTCGCCCTGCTCGAGCGAGGCTATGCGGACCGCATGTTCATCTCGCAGGACTACTGCTCCACGATCGACTGGTTCCCGCGCGAGGTCCAGGATTACCTCAAGGCCAACGAGGTGCCCGACTGGAGCATGACCTTCCTGTTCGAGAAGGTCATCCCCGAGCTCAGGGAGCGGGGGATGACCGACGCTCAGCTCGACCAGATGATGGTGGACAACCCCAAGCGCTGGCTCGGGTCCTGAGCTCGCTCGGCGAGCGCGCTCAGCCCTCGAGGGCCGACATCACGTGCTTCACGCGCGTGTACTCCTCGAACGAGTAGCCGGACAGGTCCTTGCCGTAGCCGGAGTGCTTGAAGCCGCCGTGCGGCATCTCCGCCACCAACGGGATGTGGCAGTTGATCCAGACGCAGCCGAAGTCGAGCGCACGTGACACGCGCAGCGCCCGTTTGTGGTTGGCCGTCCAGACGCTCGAGGCGAGGCCGTATTCGGTCCCGTTGGCCCAGCGCAGCGCCTCGTCCTCGTCGCTGAACGACTGCACGGTGATCACCGGGCCGAAGATCTCGGTGGTGGCCAGCTCGTCGGCCTGCTCGACTCCCTCGATCACGGTGGGCTCGTAGAAGTAGCCGTTATCGGTGGCGCGCTCGCCGCCCACCAGCACCTTCGCGTGGTCGGGGGCCCGCTCCACCAGGCCGTTGACGTGATCCAGCTGGTTGGCGTTGTTGATCGGAGGGATGAAGAAGTCCTCCGAGTCCGGCTCCTCGTCCTTCGACAGTCGCACCGTGCCGGCCTGCTCGACGAGCGCGGCGGCGATGTCGTCCTGCACGCGCGCGCCCGCCAGCACCCGCGTGGCCGCGGTGCAGTCCTGGCCCGCGTTGAAGTAGCCGGCCACTGCGATGTCCTCGGCCGCGCCCGACAGGTCGGCGTCGTCGAAGACGATCACCGGCGCCTTGCCGCCCAGCTCGAGGTGGGTTCGCTTGAGGGTGTCGGCGGCCGAGCGGGCGACGGCCTTGCCGGCCCCGATGCTGCCGGTGATGGAGACCATCTGCGGAATCGGATGAGCCACCACGCCGGCGCCGGTGTCGCGGTCTCCGCACACCACGTTGAAGACCCCGGGAGGCAGGATCTCCGCGAACAGCTCGGCCATGTAGACGGTGCTGGCCGGGGTGGTGTCGGAGGGCTTGATCACCATGGTGTTGCCCGCGGCGAGTGCGGGGCCGAACTTCCAGACCGCCATCATCATCGGGTAGTTCCAGGGGGTGACCGAGCCGATCACGCCG
Source organism: uncultured Thermoleophilaceae bacterium (assembly GCA_963733655.1). Classification (GTDB taxonomy): domain Bacteria; phylum Actinomycetota; class Thermoleophilia; order Solirubrobacterales; family Thermoleophilaceae; genus JACVRW01. The sequence goes on along the minus strand of CAVTEX010000001.1, from coordinate 74,277 downwards.
ATCGGCTCGCGCCGGATCGATGACGTGAAGCCGGTCATGTACTCGGCGGTGGCCCTGCCCTCGAGCATGCGTGCGGCGCCCGCGAAGAAGCGGATCTGGTCGCACATCGCCGGGATCTCCTCGCTGAGGGTGAGTCCCTTCGGCTTGCCGGTGTTCTCGGCCTCGACATCCACCAGCTTCTCCGCGTTCTCCTCGATGGCGTCCGCCATCCTCAGCATCGCGGTCATGCGCTCGCTCGGGGTGGTGTCGCGCCACCCGTCGTCGAAGGCGGCCTGCGCGGCCTTCAGCGCGCTCATCGATGTCCGCCTCGCCCGACTTCGGGGCCGTGGCGTAGACCTCCCCGGTGGAGGGATTCGTGATCTCCATCGTCTCGCCTTCGCGCGACGGCTTGAACTCTCCATTGATGAAGTTGCGTAGCTCGCGCGAGTCGGACATCGAGAACTCCTCCAGTTAGCGGACGATTGGCGCAGGGCTATCGTAAACCGGCGCGCGGTACGTCCGTTGGTCTGGCAGATGTTCGCAATCCGCCCCCAGCGGCGAGCGTCGGTCCTGATCCTCTCGGCGCTCGCAATCGCCGTCGCCGTGCACGGCTTCGCCCAACCTGCGTCGGCGGCACCTCCCGGTCAGGGACCGGGCGGCCCGGTGCTCGTGATCACGGACCCTGGCGACCGCTTCGGCCGCTACTACGCGGAGATCCTTACCGCGGAAGGGATGAACGCATTCGAGGTCAGAGACATCGGCCAGGTCTCCGATGCGTCCCTCGCGTCCTACAGCGCCGCGATCGTCGCGCCGATGAACCTGTCCAGCGCCCAGGTCGCGATGCTGTCGGGCTGGGTGCAACGTGGTGGCAACCTGGTCGCGATGCGACCCCGAGGCGCCCTGGCCGGCCTCGCCGGGTTGGGGGCCGACGTCGGAAACCTGAGCAACGGCTACCTGGCCGTCGACACCCGTACGGCCGCCGGTGCAGGCATCACGGGGACGACCATGCAGTTCCACGGGGACGCCGACCGGTGGACCCTGGCCGGAGCGGGACAGGTGGCGGCGCTCTACGCGGGGCCGGTCACCCCGGCAGGGGCGCCGGCCGTGACGCTCCGCAGCGTCGGCTCGGCGGGTGGCCAGGTCGCGGCGTTCAGCTTCGACCTGGCCCGATCGGTGGTCTACACCCGCCAGGGGAATCCGGGCGGGCCCGGGCACGCCTCCGCTCGTACCGACGCGCTCCCATGACTTCTTCGCCTCGGGCTGGCTCAATCTCGACAAGGTGGCGATCCCGCAGGCAGACGAGCAACAGCGCCTGTTGGCCAACCTGGTCACGCGCATGAGCGCCGACCGCATTCCACTGCCACGGTTCTGGTACTTCCCGCGCGGTGAGCGAGCTGTTGTGGTGATGACGGGTGACGATCACCTGGCCGGCGACGGCACCGTCAACCATTTCGAGCGCTTCCGGAACCTCAGTCCGGCCGGCTGCTCGGTGGCCGACTGGGGCTGCGTGCGCTCGACCTCGTACATCTATCCCGGTGACCCGACGCTGGCGCCCGCGGTCGCCTCGTACGAGGCCCAGGGCTTCGAGGTGGCTCTGCATCTCACCACGAATTGCGAGAACTTCACCGCCACCAGCCTCCGTCAGAACTGGATCGACCAGCGAGCTGCGTTCTTGGCCACGTTGCCGGCCGCACCGCCCCTCCCCAGCACCAACCGCACCCACTGCATCGCCTGGAGCGACTGGGCGAGCCAGGCCATCGTCGAGCGCGAGTTCGGCGTACGGCTCGACACCAACTACTACTACTGGCCGCCCTCGTGGCACGGCGGCCGCCCCGGCGTCTTCACCGGATCCGGCATCCCGATGCGCTTCGCCAACCTCGACGGCTCGCTGATCGACGTCTATCAGGCCACCACGCAGCTGGTGGACGAGGGCGATGGGCCCAATCCGCCCATCGACTATGCGACTCACATCGCAGCGCTGCTGGACCGCGCGCTCGGCCCGCAGGGCTACTACGGAGCCTTCACGGCGAACATCCACACCGACCGCCTGGTCGACCCCGCGGTGACCATCATCCAGGCGGCTCAGGCCCGCGGCGTGCCGGTGGTCTCGGCCCGCCAGCTCCTCGTCTGGCTGGACGGCCGCAACGGCTCCTCGTTCAGCGGGCTCACCTACGACGGGGCCAACCTGCGCTTCAACCTCAACCAGGCGTCCGGCGCCCGCGGGCTCGAGGCCATGCTGCCGGTGGCAGGCCCCTACGGGAGGCTGCGCGGGCTGTCGCGCGGGGGAGTGCCGGTGGCCACCGCCACGCGGGTGGTCAAGGGCGTGGAGTACGCGGTCTTCGCGGCCGTTCCCGGCAGCTACGTGGCCGCCTATCCGCCCCGCCCGGCGAGCCCGCCCGGCGGCGAGCCGGGCAAGTCCGGGGACAGGCGCGCGCCGCGGGTCCGGGTCCGGCCGCTAAGGGTCCGCCTGGGCAAGCTCGGCTACGTGAAGCTGCGCGTGACGTGTCCCAAGGGCGAGACCCTCTGCAATGTCGACCTCCAGCTGCGGCGCCGGATCGCACGGTGAGCCGCAAGCGCGGCCGGGTGAAGGGCGGCAAGACCCGCACGTTCGAGGTGCTCATGCAGAAGAGCGCGCGGAAGAAGATCGCTGAACTCGGTTCCCGTCGGTTCGTCGCTCGCTCGCCGGCGCGTGACAGCGCGGGCAACCGGGCGGTCACGAGCCGGCGCATCACCATCCTGGCTCCACGCCGGCGCTGAGCGCTACGCCGCGCGCCGGCCCTCGGCGAACACCTGCGTGTGGTCGGTCTCGACGAAGGCGTCGAAAGCCTGGCTCATGGTGAAGCCGGGCCAGAGATAGTCGGCGCGCCCCTCCGCCGGGTGGTAGGCCACGGTGTAAATCGTGCCGAACCCGCTCGAGAAGGCGGTGCTGTAGAGCGGCCGCTCGAGGAAGGCGCGGATGAACTCGTCGCGCGTGGCCTCCGGGTTGTCCAGCAGGTCGAGCACGTAGCGCTCGCGCTCGAACGTGCGGACGGCTCGCGCGTAGTCGGGCCAGTCGCCCTCGCGCTGATGATTGGTCGCGGCCGGCACCGGGCCGATCTCGGGATCGCGGTCGGGACTTAGGCACGCGGTGGAGACGGCGCCGCTGCGGTCGAGAAGCGTCACGTTCTGGGCGGCGTGCACGGGCAGGCGGGCCAGTGCGTCCTGCGCCTCGGCCACGGTCTCGCATGTCTCCAGCACATAGCGAATGACCACCGGGATGCCGAACCCTTCTCCAACGACCCGCCGGCCACCGAACGTGAGCGAGGCCGCCAGCCCGGCGTCGTTTACCCCGTCGAGCAGACCCCAGAGGCAGTCGCTCATCCCGATCACCCGTCGCCCGGTCCAGGCGGTGGAGTACACGATCCCTTCCGCACGAGCCGCCGGGTAGTCGTAGTTGCGGACGAGCACCGGCGAGCCCTCCCGGGTCCACGCCCCCTGGGTGCAGCCCACCACGAAGCCGGGAGGCCGGTAGAGCGAGAGAAAGCGGGCCGCCAGCTCGTCGCCCCCGGCGAGCTCGACCAGGCGTTCGTAGGTCGGGACGAGCTCGGGCATGTGGTCGTCGAGCATGCGACGACAGTCCGGCAGACTCGGCCGCGCGTCCTCGCCCTCCTTCAGGTACCAGCTGCGATACGCCGGCCACATGGCCTCGTATGAGGCCTGCCAGCGCGGTCCCGGCTCTGATTCGTCGATCGCCTCGAAGACCAGCCCGTTGTCGCCGGCGGCCGGAGGCAGCTCCCGCGTGCGGGCGCCGTGGTCGGGAAGCAGCTCGAGCTCGGGCCGGATGTCGTCCCAGACGGGCTTCCAGAAGCGATCGATGGCGTCGGCGGCGACCTTGGGGAGGCCGAGCGACTTGACCCACTCGGGCAGCTCGGGGAGAGAGGACACGCCGGGCGACCCTAGCGCTCGCCCAGGCCGCACCAGTCACGGATGAACAGCCCCAGCACCTGTGCGGTTTCCACCATGGAGGGCAGGAATACCCGCTCGTCCACGCCGTGAATCGCCTCCGCGTGCGGGCCGAAGCAGAGCGCCGGGGTGTCCCCGTAGAGCTGGAACTGGCGTGCGTCGGTGGTGGCGGTGGAGGCGTACACCGGCGCTGCGGCTCCCCCGACCCGCTCGGCCGCCTGGCCAAGCGCAGCGGTCAGCGGGTCCTCCGGCGCGAGCGTGTAGCCCTCGCAGGCAAAGCCGTCGTAGAGGACCTCCACCTCAAAGCCGGCCAGCACCGGATCGGAGGCCACGGCACGCGGCCACGGCTTCCTCGACCCGTTCCTTCAGATTGTCCACGCCGGTGCCCGGATAGAGCGCCAGCCGGAAGTGGGTGAGGCTCTCGCCGGCAACCGTCGACGGCCAGTCGCCGCCCCGGATCACGCCGACGTTGAGGTTGATCGGGTGCGGATACACGTCGTACGGAGCCGGAGGGTCGGTGTTGAGCTCGGCCTCGAGGGCGCGAAGCGCCGAGATGACCGCGTACGCCGCCTCGATCGCGTTCTGGCCCTCGGGCGCGTCGCCGGCATGGGCGGGCTTTCCCGCTACGCGCACCTGGAACCACAGGACGCCCACCTGTGAGTTCTGGATGCCGCCGCTGGTGGGCTCGGTCACGATCGCGGCGTCGGCCGTGCGCCCGGCGATCACGCAGGCGAGGGCGCCGTTGCCGCTGCACTCCTCCTCGACCACGCACTGCAGGTCGACCGCCGCGCGCGGCGCCAGCCCGAGCGCCTGGAGACCGCGCACCGCGCCGACGATCGCCACGAGGCCGGCCTTCATGTCGCCGGCGCCACGGCCGTAGAGCCAGTCGCCGTCGCGGCGGGCCACGAACGGCGGGGACTCCCACATCGACTCCGGAGCTGGGCTCACCACGTCGATGTGCCCGTTGAGCACGAGCGAGCGCCCGTCCCGCGGTTCGACGGGAGGCCAGGCGGCCACCACGTTGGCCTTGCCGGTCACGTCCCAGCTGAAGGGGGAGGCCCCCGGATGTGCGCGCAGCGCCTCGGGGTCGAGGGGCAGGTCCACCGGGTCGAGGCTGAGCTCGGCGAAGGCGTCGCGCATCAGCGCCTGGCCGGTCGCTTCCTGCCCCAGAAGCGTGGGCGCCTCGACGAGGCGGACGAGCAGGTCCTCCATCCACGCGCGCTCGGCGGCGATGGCGCCGAGAATCTCCTCGTCGCTCACGGAGGGACGTCGAGCGCGGGGTTGCGGTCGAAGAAGCCCGCCGGCTTGAGCCAGAACGAAACGGTGTCCGCCGCCATCACCGGCCATTCCTCCGGCCGCGTGACGTGGTGGATGCCGAACACGTACCAGAGCACCACGTCCGTGTTCTCAATCGGGCGGTTGGCCGCGGTCCACGCCGGGAGGCCGCTGTCCTCCTCGCTCTGCACGACGAACTCCCCGCAGGGCCAGCGCTCGTCCTCGGCGTACGGGGTCACCCACAGGCTGTGCCCGATGGCCTGCGCGCGCCGGAACACCGGGGAGGACGGGTCGAGCATCGCCGGGAACGCGCCGCCGGGCACCAGCTTGTAGCCCACCGGTGTGCCGAGGCCGTTGTGCTGCTGTTCGTTCACGATCCTCCAGGCGCGCTGGGTGCTCCACTCATAGTCCTGTTTGCCCTCGTCCTCGGTGCGCAGCGGCGTGCTGCGCTGCACGAGCGCGAGGCCGTGCGGATTGTTACTGCCGATCGGAAGGGCCTCGGACTCGGTCATGTGGACCGTGTTCGGCCCACCGTCCACGTCGAGGTCCAGGCGGGCCACGATGAAGTGCTGGTGAAACGGCGCGTAGGTGCGCTCGTCGACGACGGTCCCGTACGGCGGCTGGTCGCCCTCCGGGAAATGGGTCGTGACCATGATTCCGGTGGCCCGGACCTCGCACTCGATGTTCCCGTCCTGGTAGAAGCGCCAGTAGACGAGGTACTCGTAGTTCGCGACCGTGGCGTGGAAGGACACCACCAGCCGGCGCGAGCGCCGCACCTCGGCGCCGGCCACCGGGTCGACGTGCTTCCACAGCACCGCGTCGTCCTCCTCGTGGATGCAGATCGCGTTCTTGATCTCCCTCGGCTCGCCGTGGGCGTCGTGGACCACGGCGTCGAGGTACGCGATCTCGCCGAGGCAGTCGCAGCCCAGCTCGAGGGACGTTGTCATGAAGCCGAGGCCCCACTCGCCGATGTCGAACGCCGTGCGCGCCTTGTGGTCGTTGGTGGGATCGCGGTAGGGCACCACCATCTCGGCGAATGACATGCGGTGGGCCACGGGCCGGAGCCGCTCGCCGTCGCGGTAGCCGAGGGTGTGGATCACGAGCCCCTCGCGCGGGTTGAAGCCGAGTCTCATCGACCACTTCTGCCACGCGAGTTGGTTGCCGTCGAGGCTGAAGGAGGCGCCCTCGGGCTGGCTGATCTCGAGTGGCTTGACGTCGTCGCGCAGGCGCTGGCCAGGGACGAGCCTGGGGACGTACTCGCCCATCGTCCGGGGCCGGTCGACCGCCGACTGGTCGTCGACCTCGAGCAGCTCCATGGTGTTCATGTCGACCACGAAGTGCAGCCCGCTGAGGGGATTCGCATACGGGTTCGAGCCCTCGGAATCGGAGATCCAGACGTCGGTCCACCCGACCCGGCGGTCGCGGTATTTCTCGGGGACGAGCAGGCCGCCGTACGCCCAGGTGTCGAACAGCACCCGGTCGATGTCGGCGATTCCGTGGCGCTCGAGCGCTTCGAGCACGCGCGGCTCCTTCTTCAACGCCTCGTTGCACTCGTAGAACTCGGTCTCGGTGAAGTTGGCCTGCTCGCCGGGGCGGTGCTCCCACGAGGTCACGCGGTCATCTCCGATGGAGACGACCGCCTTGTAGGTCTGGCCGTCGTCGCGGTTCCAGCAGCTGACGATGGCCTCGCGAGAGGCGGCGTGGCCGGCATTCAGCGACTGCTTCGCGGGCTCCCTCAGCTCGATCGTCCCGAACCGCCAGTTCGGCCCGACGCCCCGCTCCCGACGCAGCACCGCCACTGCGGCGCGGATCTCGTCGGCCGAGAGCGGGTCGAGCGGATGCATGCCCGGCGCAGCCTATCCGGCATAGAATCGGCGCCGGTGACCACGCTGCGAGGCATCTCGGAGATCCGGGGCTTCTTTCGCACGAACGAGACCCCCATCTACTTCGTCTCGCCGACCGCGTTCAACCTGCTCGGCATCGACCGCTGGGTGCGCAACTTCTTCTACGTCAACTACTTCGACTCGTTCGAGGGCAGCCATCCACGCGTGATCGTTCCGAGGGAGCGGCCCTACCAGGAGTTCGACTCGATCGAGGAGATCTGCAACTACCTGCTCCGCCACCGGGAGATGCTCGAGCTGTTCCGCTCGCGCGGGCCGGGCGGAAAGGTGGTGTTCGTGTTCTTCGACGAGGAGACCGAGGCGTGTGCCGCCGAGGCCGGGCTCGAGGTGGCGCTCCCGTCGGCGGAGCTTCGTCACCGGCTCGACTCGAAGATCGTGACCACACGGCTCGGCGACGAGGCGGGAGTGCCGAGCGTTCCGAACGTGCTCGGGCATGCAGAGAGCTACGGCGAGCTCCTCGCCCTGGCCGACTCGGCGGGCCTCGGCGACGACCTCGTCGTTCAGACCCCGTACGGCGACTCGGGCAAGACCACGTTCTTCGTCCGCAACGAGCGCGACTGGGACAAGAACGCCGAGGACATGGCCACCGAGCAGCTGAAGGTCATGCGCCGCATCGACCCCCGGGCTGTGGCGGTGGAGGCGTGCCTCACGCGGCATGGCACGGTCGTCGGGCCGGTCATGACCGACCTCACCGGCTACCCGGAGCTCACTCCCTACCGCGGCGGCTGGTGCGGCAACGACATCTTCCCCGAGGCGCTATCTCCCGAGCACCGGGCCCGCGCACGCGAGCTCACGCGCAAGCTGGGCGACCGGCTGGCTGACGAGGGCTACCGGGGACTGCTCGAGGTCGACTATCTGGTCGACAGCGACACGGGCGAGCTGTTCCTGGGTGAGCTCAACCCACGCATCAGCGGGATCAGCTCGATGACGAACGTGAGCGCCAGCGCGTATGCGGACATGCCGCTGTTCCTGTTCCACCTGCTCGAGTACATCGACGTCGACTACGAGATCGACGTGGACGACATCAACCGGCGCTGGTCCGAGCACGACAAGACCGACGTCTGGAGCCAGCTCGTGCTCAAGCAGCCCGAGGACCGCGTGGAGTTGCTCACCGCCACCCCAACGACCGGGATCTGGCGGCTCGAGGGCGTGGACGACATCGCGTTCAGCCGCTGGGGCAACGACTGGCACAGCCTGCAGGACGACAGCGAGGGCTTCTACCTGCGCGTGCTGGCCCCGGGCGACTATCTCTACAAGGGCGCCGACCTCGGCATCCTGGTAACCCGCGGACGGCTCCAGACCGAGACGAACGAGCTGACCCGGCGCTGCCGGCACTGGATCCACGGGATCCACTCGCAGTTCGCGGGGACGCCTGTCGAGAAGGACGCCGACCCGCCTCCCAAGCATGATGCGCTCGCCTTCAAGCTGAGCTGATGATCGACCCGCTCAACCGCTGGTCGGCAATCGGGGAGAAGCCGGACTACGCCGGTCTCCTCACGTTCGCCGGCAGCCCCTACACCGAGGATCCTGCCGACCTGGCCGACGCCGATGTCGCGATCGTCGGCGCGCCGATGGACGACCTCGTCTCCGACCGGCCGGGCACCTGCTTCGCGCCGCGCGCGATCCGCGCAGCCAGCTGCCCGCCGGGCCCGCACCTCGAGGTGCGGCTGGACGCCTTCCAGGAGCTGAACGTCGTGGACTTTGGCGACGCACCCGTCGTGCCGGCGGACGCCCGCCGCTCGCACGGCGCGATCGAGACCGTGGTGGGCGAGGTGCTCGCCGCCGGCGCTCTTCCGTTCACGCTGGGCGGCGACCACTCGGTCACCGAGCCGTGTGTCCGCGCGTGCGTAGCGAGGCACGGGCCCGTGGGCATGGTGCACTTCGACACGCATACCGACACCGCCGAAGAGGTGTTCGGGGTCTCCTACTCGCACGGCACGTTCATGCGCGGTCTGGTCGAGGACGGCCACGTGGATTCGCGCCGCTACGCGCAGCTCGGCCTGCGCGGCTACTGGCCGGGAGAGCAGGAGTTCGCCTGGCAGGCCGAGCGCGGAATCACCAGCCTGTTCATGCACGACGTGCGCGACCTCGGCATCAAGGAGATCGTGGCTCGCGCGCTGGCGGCGGTGGGGGAGGGGCCCGCCTACCTGACCGTGGACATCGACGTGCTCGACCCGGCGTTCGTGCCCGGCACCGGCACGCCCGAGCCGGGCGGCATGACGTCCTCCGACCTCCTGTGGGCGGTTCGCGAGGTCGCCCGTCGCCTCGAGCTGGTCGGCGCTGACCTGGTCGAGGTGATCCCCACCCAGATCAGCACGGCGGACTCGTCGGCGCTGGTGGGCGACCGGATCGTGCGGGAGGTCCTGACCGGCGTGGCCATGCGGCGCCGGGAACCGACCATGCCGAGCGGCGACGAGCTGGTCGAGCGGGCCTAGCGAGCTCGGCCGACGCCCGTCTCGCCCAAGGCTGCGCGCCGAGCGCCTCGAACGTGTCGAGGGCGGCGTGGATCCGGACGCGGGCCTCGACCGGCCGTCGTGCGCGAAGCAGCCGCTCCCCGAAGCAGAGCTGCGTTCGCGCCTGCTCGAAGGGCTGGCGTGTGTGGGCGGTCCACGCGACGGCGCCCTCGAAGAGGCGTTCGAACGTGTCCTCCCCCGCGACCATCGCGCGAGAACGCTCGAGACCGGCCACCACGGCCCAGCTTCGCGTCCGGCTTGCCAGCTGCGCGAGAGCCGCCACAGACCGCTCTGCGCCCGCCTGGTCGCCGCAGCGGATGTACGCCTCGGTCAGGTCATACGCCCAGGTGGTGGCGGCCGCGCACGCCCTCGGATGGTCGAGGCAGATGGCGGCCACCCGCTCGAGCCACTCGACCGCCAGGTCGATCCGGCCCAGACCCAGCTCGAGGAAGCCGAGCGCCTGCCCGGCCATCGCCTCGGCCGCCTTGCTTTGCTCGCGCCGGCTCAGCTCGATGGCGCGGGCAGCGTGTTCACGACAGGCGTGCGAGTGGCCCAGTCCGGCTTCGATCCCAGCCAGCCGGACGAAGCTCAGCATGGCCTCGGCGCTGCTGCCGGCCGCCTCGGCGACCCGAAGCGAGTCCAGGGCGCAGGCATGCGCGGCCGCCCAGTCGCCAAGCCGAAACTCGAGCTCGGCGAGCTCGGCAAGGGCCACCGGGAGGGCCCGATGGTGATCGCTTCGGGGAACCTCGCAGCTCATGCCGCCCACCATGCGCGTGCGCGGTTGCAAGCGGCTTGCAGGACGGAAACAGGGCGCTTTCAGCGCGTGGAGAGGCGGCTCCGGCGTCCGTCGCTCCCGGGCTGAGCTTCAGCGGTAGGTCACGAGCGAGGGGTCTGCTCGCTCGAGGTAGCCGTGCTCGTTGAAGGAGACGAGTGTCATGCCCCCTCGCCCCGTGACGACCTTCGTCACGCCGCCGTTGACCATCACGCGATTGAAGGCCACGAACGACTCGGGCAGCCCTCCCACCAGCTCCACGCAGATGGCGGCCACAGGGCCGCCCGAAGTGGAAACCAGGGCGGTTTGGCCCGATGACAGGGAAGCGGCCAACTCCCGCAGCGCGCCGATCACCCGATCGTGGAAGGCGCGCCACGACCCCTCGCCGGACGCGTCGGCTATCCACTCCAGCAAGGCGCCGTCGAGGAGCGCTTGGAACTCGCGCGAGGTGGCCGACGCCGATCCGGGGGCCGCGTGACTGGCGATGATCTCGTCGCTCTCGTACTCGTTCCAGCGCTCGTCGACCTCGAGCTCGGTCTTCGCCGCCGCCGCGATCGGCGTGGCCGTGTCGCGCTGGCGCGCGAGCGATCCGCTCACGAGCCGGTCGACCCTCAGGCCGCGCTGCTCGAGGTCCGCGGCGAGCACCTCGGCCTGCCGCACCCCGCGGTCGGAGAGCACGTCGTAGTCGGCGGCGCCGAAGGATCCCTGAGCGTGGCGGACGAGGAGGATGGCCGGCACCGCGCCGAGATTAGTTGGGCGTAGAACCCCGAGTGGCGGCTAGGATCTCGGAGACGTCTCGCGGGCGTGGTGTAACGGTTGCACAAGAGCCTTCCAAGCTCTCGGTGCCGGTTCAAGTCCGGTCGCCCGCTCTGGTCTCTTCAGTTCAGTTTCGCCGCCATCACGGCTCGTAGTGACCCCCGACGCCGAGCAGTCCGCCGTCGATGGCAGTTGGCGCAGACCACCTCGCACTTGGCAATTTCCTCGAGGATTCGTTCCCACCTCCGATACGTCAGGACTTCTCCGATGGCGAACGTCTTGTCGCCTTGATGATCGAAGTCAAGGACGACCGGATCGGACTCCCCGCAGTCGCAACACGGATGCGTTTCGAAGTACTCGAGGAGCAACTTCGTGCGCTCGAGTCGCAGGCGCCTCTTGCTCTGTGCCGCCTGGGCTATGTAACGAGCCTTGTTGGCGGAGTAGTGGTCGTGCTTGTACGCGGCCCGGCAGGAGCGGCACATGTTGTCCCGTTGACCCTTTGCCCGGCGCCTCCAGTTGAAGTCGGTGACTGGCTTAAATTCACCGCAGCGCCCGCAGCGGCGTTGGTTCGGCTCGGTGGTCATGCGAACAGATGTTCGCTCACCGGTCGGACGGAAGCACATGTCACGTGGGACCCGCCTTCGCCCGGTTCGCTCAAGCGCTCTCCACCCGCCTCACGTCAACCAGCTGACCGAGCCAGTCCTCCACGCAGTGAGCGTGGGACGCAGGAGCCGCGACGCCGATCTCCAGCCGGCCGCGGTAGTGACGATCGCCCGCGACGAACTCGACGCTCAGCACGCGGCACTGCCTGCGTCTCAGCACCATCAGGACGCGCACGATCGCGTCGGGGGATCCATTGAGATCGAGCGACAGCTTCTTGGTCGTGATCATGGTGGCGACTCCTTCCGGTCCTGGTCAGGAAGGCGCCGCCATCCCGGTCCGAGGACCGTTCGGCCTGCGACGCGTGTTCGGCGCGCAGGCTAGATGGCAATGGCGATGATGGCGGTCCGGCGAACAGGCTGGTGATGCCGTGACGAAGCCATCGGGCTCGGGAGGTTAGACCCGCGCCCGGGCAGTGGTCAAGACGGTCTGCTCACCGCACGGCCTCCAGGGCCTCGTCGGCGGTGCGGAACTCGTTGACCCTGACGATCTTCCCCTCGTCGACGCGAACGGCGTACGTCTCCTGGACGTCCGTCTCGACCCCGCTCATGCGCCCGTGGAACCGGGCACGCCACGGCACGACGACCCAGTCGCCGCAGTCGATGAACCCCTCGAACTCCATCTTGTCCTCGAAGCGTCTGTCCCAGAGCTCGTCGAAGGAGGCAGCGAGTTCCCGGAGCCCATCGATCCCGTGATAGGTCTGCTGGTCGGGCTCGTCCGCGGCGGTTCGCCACGACGTGTCCGGTGCGTGTGCGGCGAAGGCGGACTCGAAGTCTCCGCGCGAGAAGGCCTCGAAGCTCCGACGCACGATCTCGACGTTCTCCACGGACATTGCCTTTGCTCGGGCGCACGCTATCGTCCCACCACCACGGGGCGTGGCGCAGCTTGGTAGCGCATTCGGCTGGGGGCCGAAAGGTCGCTGGTTCAAATCCAGTCGCCCCGACTGGTTCAGGAACTCCGGCAGGTCGCGACACGTCGCGACTACACACGTGGGGTGGCGGCTTTGGCGGACTTGGCGTGGCTCGTAGGGGCGGCCTAGCTCCAGCCCCAATTACCGCATTGCGAGGTAACTGGTAGCCCGTCTGGTTGCTACTGAGCTGGTTGCCGAAGCCGGACTGGTAGCAACGGCGACAGGCGCCAACTGCGGTGGCGCCTCACGTGAGCCTCGCCTGGCAAACACGAGCGTCATCGCGCAGGGGTTTCGGCGCGCGGGCCTGCCTCCAGTGCGATGCCGATCTCACCGGCCCAGGCACGAATCGCGTCCCAGTTGCGCAGGTCACGGTTCTCGGGCGGACAGGCGTCGACCATCGCGCGCTCCATGAAATTGCTCGGCTCGATTGGCAGTCGCCCGCCGAAGACGACGTGTCCGCGCACGCCTAGTCGCTCGGCCCGTGCGATCGTGCGGCGGGGCTCGGACCAACTCGGATCCGGCTTCTCGCCGCAGGGGCCTGAGCTGAAGATCCAGAACGGACGCTCTGCCAGCGCCTTCGCTTGCCGTTTGAGGAACCTGCGGGCGTCTGGCCTCCAGCGCTTCATGTAGACCGCGCTGCCGACCACCGCGGCGTCGTAGCCGCCGAGACTGTGAACGCCGTCAACAGGCAGACACTCAACCTCGTGCCCGGCATCGCGGAGCTCGTCCGCGACTGCCCGGGCTATTTCGGCGGTGGCTCCGTGCTTCGTCGCATATGTGACCAGTACGTGGCTCATGTCTCTGCTCCGTTTCTCGCGCTTGATGCCGCCTCGGGCGGGACGACGAACACCGGCCGCCGACTGTGGTGAAGCACTCCGTTGGAAACGCTGCCGAGCGCCGCTGAGATGCCCCCGAGCCCGCGCGAGCCGAGCGCGATCACGGCAGAGGCTTGCTCGTCTGCGTGATCGAGGATCGTCCGCCATACGGGGCCTGTCGCAGAGCCGGAGAGCGGGCGGGCCTCGAGACCGGCGAGTTCGGCGGTCTGGACTCCGCGCGTGGCCAGGTCGGCGGACTGCTCGTCGGCGATCTCGTCGAGCTCGGCCGCCATGCCCATGACAGTTCCGCTGGTCCCGGCCAGCGCGGGGGCGTGCGCCACCCAGGACTCCCAGACGTGGAGGACCAGGGCTGTCCTTGGGCGAGAGCAGCTCAGCGGCGGCTGCGATCGCGCGTGCAGAGAGATCCGAGCCGTCGTAGCACAGCAGCATCGGGCCGTCGGAGCGCACGACATTGGCGCCGCCCGGGACCACGAGCAGCGGTAGGTGCGCGTGATGGACCAGGCCGGTAGAAACGCTTCCAAGCAGCGCCCGCTTGAGTCCCGACATGCCCTGTGCCCCCGCGGCGACCATCGATGCGTCGACGGACGCGGCCGCGTCCAGGATGGCTCGCCATGTCTGGCCGCGGTCTGTTACGCAGAACGGCTCCGCCTGGAAGCCGGCCGACTCGGCGAGACGGACGCCATCGGCGGCCGTCTGCTCGGCAGCCTCCAGTTCGAGCTGGTCGAGCTCCTCCGCCGCGTCTCGCAGAGCGCCCGGTAGACGGCTCGGCTCGGTGTGAAAGATGGGCGCGGACGGCCGCCGCCCAGGCGGTGCAGACGATCGCACGCCGTCCCGTAACCAGCTGCCCGGCGACCGTGATTGCAGTGGCTGAGCTTGGCGATCCGTCGTAGGCGAGCAGGACGGTTGCGTCCGCCGGGGTCATGATGCCCTCGCGACCTCGGCCTGCCGGCCGTTCTTGTGCCGGGCTTCGGTTCCGCGGGGAACCACGAGCACCGGGCACGGCGCGCTCTTTACCAGCTGCGTCGAGACCGATCCAAGCAGCACTCGCCGCAGCGGCCCATAACCGCGCGAGCCGACGACCAGGATCGTGTCCGGCCAGCCGGCCATATCCTTGAGCGCCTCGACGGGGTCACCGGTGATCAGCGTGCCCTCGACCTCGATGTCCGTTGGGCACGGTCTGGCGCGCTTCAGTGAGGCTCGAACGGAGCTGGGCCCCGATCGCCTCGAGGAGCTGAGGAGAGCCGAGCTCGCCCCTCAGCGCTACGCGAGCTGGAGGAACCGCTACGGAGACCAGCTTCAGCTTCGCGCCCGCGCTACGAGCAAGCTCCCAGCCGGTCATCAGCGCCTGGCCGGACTCGGCGGAGCCGTCGAAGCCGACCACGATCGTCGCGATTTCAGGAGCGGTACGGTCCCGGTATCCGCGCGGGGCGACCGCCACGGCGCAGGCCGATCCATGCAGCAGCGCGGTACCGACCGACCCTGCCAGGGCACGCCCCAGAGGGCTCCGGTGTGACGAACCGACGACGACGAGGTGGGCTTCGATTTCCTCGGCCAGCTCGTGCAAGCCGCGCGCGGCAGAGCTGCTGGGGATCGCTTCGGCCTCTGCCTCGACCGCGTGGGCCGCCTGCTCGACCTGGCGGGCGTACTCCTCTTCCGCCTCGCGGAAGTGCGGATCCAGGCGGGTGCCCCAGATCGGGTCGAACGGAAAAACGCGGGCGACGATCAGCTGCGCGCCGGTTGCGTCCGCGAGCTGCTTGCCCAGCACCAGCGCGTCGCCCGCTTGGTCGCTGTGGTTGTAGCCGACGAGGATCTTGCCGTACATCTCCTGTCTCCTGTGAGTGGATGTCAGCGGCCGACCGCGCGGGCGAGGTCGAAGTCGCTCAGCACGCCCACCGGCAGTTCTGAGATCACCACACACCCGGGGGTCATTAGATCCGCAACCTCGAGGTGGAGGATGGGGTCGTCGAAGCCGCTCTCGAGAGGCGTCTCCTGGATCGTTTGGAGAGTCATGCCGACAGCCTGTCCTGACCACACGGCGCGCGCATCGGGTTGGAGTCCTGAACCGGGTCCGTAGTTCTCCGCGCTGTCGTTGCGGCACCGACCCGATGCCAGGGCGGAGGGGGCGGCGTACGTTGCGGGCATGAGCGATTTCCGAGTTGTGATCTGTGGCGGTGGCATCGCAGCGGTCGAGGGGTTGCTGCATCTCCGGCGCTTGGCGGGCGACTCGCTGCGGGTCGATCTGATTGCGCCGAACGACGAGCTCGTCTACCGCCCGATGGCCGTTCGTGAGCCGTTTTCCTTTGGTCCCGCCCGGCGTTACCCCCTCCGTCGGATCGCGCGCGACACGCACGCCGAATGGCTACAGGACTCGCTCGCGTGGGTCGATCCCGACGCGCAGGTCGTCCACACGGGCACCGGGGAGCGAGTCGAGTTCGATGCCCTGCTGATCGCGATAGGCGGCCGCCAGGTCGAGGCTTACGACCACGTCACGACCTTCCGCGACGCCGAGGCCGACGACACCTTCCGCGGCATCGTTCAGGACGTCGAGTTGGGCTATACGCAGCGCGTCGCGTTCGTCCAGCCCGTCGGCCCGGTCTGGCCGCTGCCCCTCTACGAGCTTGCGTTGATGACCGCCGAACGCGCCGAGAGCATGGACGCCCGGCGCTTCGAGGCCTGCATCGTGACGCCGGAGAGGCAGCCGCTCGCGGTCTTCGGGCCCGCCGTCAGCGATCTGGTCTCCGAGCGGCTCGCCGACGCCGGCATCCAAGTCTACGGCAACTCGCTGGCCAAGGTTCCCGGTGCGGGGCGGCTCCTGGTCCAGCCTCAGGGCGTCGAGCTCCACCCGGGACGGATCGTTGCGATGCCCCGGATAGCGGGTCCATCGATTCGCGGCCTGCCCGGCGGCGGAGCCAGCGGCTTCATTCCGATCGACAAGCACTGCTCGGTCCCTGGCACCCGGGGGCATGTGTTCGCGGCCGGCGACGCGGTGGACTATCCAATCAAGCAAGGAGGCCTCGGCGCGCAAATGGCCGACGCCGCGACAGCCGCGATCGCCAAGTTGGCCGGGGAAACCGACACCGCCCCGGCCTTTCACCCGGTGATCTCCGGCAAGCTGCTCACAGGCCGAGATCCGCTCTACATGACCGCCCACCCCCTCGGGTCCGAGAGCTTCGAATCCACGGTCTACGAGTCGCCCCCCTGGCCCTCGGACGAGAAGGTCATCGCAGAGGAGCTAGGCCCGTATCTCGCCGCCCTGGATGCCGAGCGGGCAGCGCCTTGCGCTAGCTGACAGCACACCGGGCCTCGGCCCCCAAGTTGCGATTGGAGTACGGTGGGGCTAAGGCCCATGGACGGTCGCGAACTCGACGAACGCCGGCTTCGGCTCTTGCTTGAAATCGGCACCTCGATCGTCGCCGAGCTGGACAGCGAGGTCGTCCTCAGGCGTGTTCTCGAAGCGGGGCGTGAACTGACGGGCGCCCGCTACGCCGCGGTCGGCATTCTCGACCCTGAACGCCGCGAACTGGAGCGCTTCCTAACGGCCGGCATCGACGAGTCGACCCGACACGCGATCGGCGACCTTCCGCGCGGCAGCGGAATCCTGGGGGAGCTGATCCGCCACCCCGAGCCGCTCCGCCTGGCCGATATCAGCCACCACCCGCGCAGTTATGGATTCCCTCCCGAGCATCCGCCGATGACGACGTTTCTGGGCGCCCCGGTCCTGGTGCGCGGCGAGGCCTGGGGCAACATCTACCTGACCGAGAAGGACAGCGGCGAGTTCGACGAGGCAGACGAACAGGCGCTGCTGGTGCTCGCCCGGTGGGTGGCGATCGCCATCGAGAACGCCCACCTGTACGAGGACATCGATGCGCGCCGCGGAGAGCTCGAGCGAGCGGTCAGCGGCTTGGAGGCCACCGTGGCCATCACGAGGGCCGTGGGTGGAGAGACCGATCTCGGCCGGGTCATAGAGCTCGTTGTGAAGCGTGGGCGCGCGCTCCTCGACGCGCGGCTGCTCCTCCTGCTCCTCGCGGAAGGCTCGGAGTTCGTGGTGGCGGGAGCGGCCGGCGAGATCGGCGAGGACGTGATCGGAACTCGCCTCGAGGCAGCGCAAACTGCGCTCGCCGAGATCCTTCGGACCGGCCATGCCGAGCGTCTCGCCGACATGTCCGGCCGCATGCGGCTCGGTCTGGGAGAGCTGGCCGAGAACGCGAGGGTCGCGATGCTGGTGCCGCTCAATTTCCATGGTCGCGGCGTAGGGATCCTCGTAGCGCTCGACCGGTTCGACTCTTCCGCGCCCTTCAGCTCCGATGATGAGCGGCTCATGCGCGCCTTTGCCGGGAGCGCCGCGACGGCGCTCGCCACCGCGCAGTCCGTCGAGGAGGAGCAGCTGCGGATGAGCATCGCGTCGGCGGATCAGGAGCGACGCCGGTGGGCCCGCGAGCTCCACGACGAGACCCTGCAAGGCCTTGGCGCAATCCAGGTAACGCTGAGCACCGGTCTCAAGGGGGGTGACCGCGAGGCCCTACAGCGAGCCGCGGAACAGGCGATCGAGCACATCGAGAGCCAGATCAAGGAGCTGCAGGGCCTGATCACAGACCTGCGCCCGGCGGCCCTCGACGACCTCGGCTTGGCTCCGGCGCTCACAACCCTCTACGCGCGGGTAGCCGAAGCCCATGGCCTGTCCGTGACCGGCTCCGTGAACCTGGACGCCGAAAGCGGCGGCAACGCCGGCCGGCTGGACCCGGACACCGAGGGAACGATCTATCGCCTCGTGCAGGAGGCGCTCAGCAACACGGCCAAGCACGCCGGCGCCGATCGTGCACGCGTGACGATCACGGAGCAGGGCGGCCGTGTCTTGATCGAGATCCGAGACGAAGGCCAAGGTTTCGATCCCACGAAGCCTGCGCGCGGTTTCGGTCTCCTCGGAATGCGCGAGCGGGCTCAGCTCGCCGGTGGCACGCTCGAGATCGCGTCGCGTCCGGGCGAAGGCACTTGCGTGACCGCAAGCCTGCCGGCCCGTCGAGCCGAACCATCCGAAGCTCAGTCGCGCGCCGAGCTCGCCGGCTAGACCCCTAGCACGACAGCCAGCGCAAGCATTATCAACCCGCCCACCGTCGTGCCGGCTATCGCCTGCGCACGCCCGCGTCGCCTGAACGCCTCGGGAGCGATCTCTACGACGACGAGGCTGAGCATGGCGCCAGCGGCGAATGCGAAAGAGATCGGCAGCAGCGCGTCGATCTGTTGCACGAGTACGTAGGCGATCAGCGCCCCGACCGGTTGCGGTGCGCTCGTCAGCACGGCGGCCCAGAACTGCTGGCGGGGCGGGAAGCCCGCCGCGTCCATCGGGATGGCAACGCTCGTGCCCTCCGGGATGTTCTGAAGCGCGATCGCGAGGATCACGAACAGTCCCAGCCCCTCGGTATCCGATGCGAATGCGGTGCCGATGGCGAACCCTTCGGGCAGGCTGTGCAAGAGCAGCACGCCAAACACGAGCACCGAGCGCCGGACACCCGCGCCCCTCAGTTTGCCCGACGTGTACGTCGCGTGATTCCAACAGCCCGCGCGAGACGAGCAGGAAGCCGACGCCCAGGACGAGCCCGGCCACGACGGCGCTCTCGGAGCCCTCCTCGAGCGCGGGCATCAGCAGGCCGACAACCGAGGCCACGGTCATCAGTCCCGACCGTCAGGCCCCACAGGGCCGGGCGAAGGAACTCGGCTCGGGCCCCCAGCCGGGAAACCGGAAGGGCGCCGATCCCGGTCGCCAGCGCCGTACCCGTGCCGGCCAGCACGAGAACGGCCAGCTCCATGTCGAGACCTACTCGATCAGACCGTGGTCGAGCGCATAGCGAACGAGCTCCGCCCTGCTCGAGCGGCTGGTCTTCTGCTGGATGTGCGCGCGATGCGTCTCAACCGTCCGCACGCTGAGGAAGAGCTGCTCGGCGACCTCGGAGTTCGTGTGACCCAGAGCGATCAGGCGCAGGATGTCGACCTCGCGCTCAGTGAGGCCGTCGGGCGGGCCCTCGGCTGCCTCGGGCGCTGCCGCGAGCTGCGCACCGAGCTTCGGGTTCAGGTAGGTGTCGCCCGCGGCAGCGGCCCGGACCGCGTCGACGAGCTCGTTTCC
Organism: uncultured Thermoleophilaceae bacterium; assembly: GCA_963733655.1. Taxonomy (GTDB): domain Bacteria; phylum Actinomycetota; class Thermoleophilia; order Solirubrobacterales; family Thermoleophilaceae; genus JACVRW01. Next base: position 54,675 of record CAVTEX010000001.1, on the reverse strand, counting down.
CGCGGAGTGTTTGAGGACATAGCCGAGGGCGCCCGACCGCAGCGCCTCACGCGCGAACGCCACGTCCTGCTGCATCGTGAGCACCACGACCGCTGTGTGCGGTGACTGCTCGCGCAGCTTGCCGATCGCCGGGAGGCTCGATCCCTCGGGCATGTTGAGGTCGAGAACGAGCACGTTAGGCCGGTGAGCGAGGACGTACCGGCGAGTTGCGTCCAGGTCACCGGCCTCGGCCACAACCTGGAAGCCCTCCTCGGCCTCGAGCACCATCCGGAGTCCGTTGCGGACCACCTCATGGTCGTCGGCGAGCACGATGGTGACCGAGCCGGCCTCCGTTGTCGTGTCCTCTCTCTCCACATGCGTGACCATAGACTTGGCTGACGACTGTACGAATGCCTTGGGAGCAGAGCATCCGGAATGTCACCCGAGAAGTTGCGGAGAACTACCGAGCTGTAGTCAGCAGTCCAGACCGATGCGGCCGCAGAGCACCGGCCGTAGGTTGCGCAGATGGCGTCCGAGTGGCTGCTTGTTCTCGGCTGCATCTTCGCGGTCAACCTTCTGCCCGCGTTCGGTCCGCCCACCTGGGCGATCCTCGTTTTCTTTCACCTCAGCTCCGAGCTGCCGGTTGTGCCGCTGGTGGTGTTTGGAGCGCTCGCCGCTGCGTCTGGCCGGTTTGTGCTCGCCCTGGCGGCTCGCCGCTTTCGAGTCCGCTTTTCGCCCGCGCGCCTCGAGAAGCTTGCCGCCGCTGAGGAACTGCTCGTGGGCAGCCGGGGCAAGGCGGTGGCCGGGCTCGGGCTGTTTGCCCTGTCACCGGTGCCATCGGCTCAGCTGTTCGTGGCGGCTGGATTGCTGACGGTTCCGCTCGTCCCGCTGACGGCGGCGTTCTTCGCCGGCCGGCTCGTGTCGTATTCGCTCTACGTCGGCGCTGCATCGGCGGCAGAGCAGAGCCTCGCTGCGGTGCTGGGCGACGTGATCGGATCGCCGATCGGCATTGCGCTGCAGGTCGCAATGCTCGTCGGTTTGGTGCTGCTGCTGCGGGTCGACTGGGTCGCGGTGGCGAAGCGAACGCGGCGGGCCAATATGGCCGCCGACGACCAACCAAACGGCGCTAAGCCCAGCGCGCCTCCGCTGCAGCTTTCCGGATCGCGCGCGCCAGTTCCGTGCCGGCGGCGCTCTTGACTACGTAGCCGCTCGCCCCGCGTCGACGCCTCGCGGACGAATGCCGGATCCTGCTCCATCGTCAGCATGACGACCGCCGTCCTCGGAGCGGAGCGAAGTTCGCCACGGCGCGAATCGCTTGGATGCGGGATCCGCCGGGCGCCGGGAGAGGTCAGCCGTGGCATCCGGTCCGCCACCATTCTCCACCTCTGTAGCCGGCCCGGCTAGTCGTGACGGACGAGTCGCGTACTCTTGGAAGGCCGGGCAGCGTAGACAGCGGCGAGGGCCCCGGCGAGCTTGATCAGGATCTCGCCGGGGCCGGGCTCGGAGACCGGAGGGCCGGGGGCGCTGACCCAAGGGGCCAGTGCCGGACCTCAAGCGTTGACAGTCGCCTGTGCCTCAACTGCGGGGGCGTCGGCGGCGGCCGAGCGCGGATGCACGATGACCGGGCATGGTGCGAAGCGCATCAGGTCCGCGGACGTGGAGCCGAGGATCACGCGCCGCACGGGGCCGTACCCACGCGAGCCGAGGAGCAGCAGTCCGCCGTCCTCGCCGGTGGCCCTGGCCAGCTCAGCGGGCGCCTCGCCCTCGATCAGGGTGCCCCCGACTTCCACGTTGGAGGGCAGTGTCTCTAGTGCGTCGTCGAGGCGCTTTCGCATGATCTGCTTGATGTCTTCCCTGAGCGCCTGCCAGGAGTAGTTGGGTCCGCCGCCCTTGCCATAGACGATCGGGGGCGTCTCCGCAACGGTCACGACCTTGAGCGGCACGTCGGCCGCCGCAGCCAGTTCGGCGGCGTCGTTCAGGGCCATCTGTGCGTCGGGAGACCCGTCGTAGCCCGCCGTCACCTGTGTGATCTCGCTGGGTGTCGCCTCCGCGTAGCCATGCGGCGCGACGGCGACCGCGCAGGGTGAGTCGTGCAGGAGCGCGATGCCGACATTGCCGGCCAACACCTGGGCGGCTCTGCCGTGATGTGCGGAGCCCACCACGATCAGGTCGGCGTCCCGCTCCTCTGCGAGCCAATGCAACCCTCGTGCGGGCGAAGTGCTGGCGATGACCTCGGTGCGGGCGCCGGTAGCGGAGGCGACCTCGTCGAGCTTCGCCGTCAGTTCGGCTTCGACATCCTGGAGGACAGGGTCCCGTCCGCCGAGCCTCGGGTTGAGGTAGAAGACGGTGGCGAGTGTCAGCGAACCACCCGTAGCGTCCGCAAGCTGCTTGGCGAGCGCCACGGCGTCATCGGCCTGAGCGCTGCCGTCGTATCCGACTATGACGTTGCGATACATGTGAGACCTCCTCATCGAGGTTTGGGGCCGACTCCCAGTGTCTCCGGCTGAGTCGACTCCGACATCGGCGAGGTGCCCCATCCCTCATCAGTACTTGTCCGCAAGTCACGGGCCCGCGATCGGGACGGCCACCGCGAAATAGACACCGATGGACAGCAGGTCCTGGATGACGGTCGCGAGCGGCCCTGATCCGAACGCGGGGTCCAGACCGAGCCGGTTGAGCACCCACGGCAGGAGCATCGCCACCACGGTGGCGATCGAGCAGCTGGCCAGCAGCGCGATCGACACCGCGAGTGCGACCGCGCCGTCGCCCCAGACGACGAGGGCAAATGGGAAGAACGCGGCCGCAATGGCAACTCCGATCGCGAGTCCGGTTGCCAGCTCCCGAGCAAGTACCTGGCGAACCGACACGCCGATCGATAGGCCTCGGATGACGAGCGCCTCCGTTTGAGTTCCGACGGCATCCGCCATGTAGACGACACCTGGGAGGAAGACCGCGAGCAGCACCATTTCCTCGAGCTGCGTCTCGAAGGCGCCGACGATCACGGCGGAGGCCATCGCGCCGGCCAGCCCGACGAGCAGCCAGGGTAGGCGGTGCCACAGCCTTCGGCGGACGTTCTCCTCCGCCGCCTGGCGCGCGCGCCGCGTGCTGGCCATGTAGCCGCCGAGGCGTGCGATGTCCTCGTCGTGCTCAGCCACCAGGGCCTCCACGATCCGGTCCGCAGGGACGAGTCCCGCGAAGTCGCCGTTCGCGTCCACCACCGCGACACTGGATGCGTGCGCCCGAGTCGCCGCCGACGCGACGGCCTCTTGATCCATCCGCTCGGTGACCACGGCTGGATGGGTGTCCATCAGCTCGTCGAGCTGGGTCTCGGTGGGCGCAGCGAAAAGCGCCTCCCGGGAAACCGTGCCGAGGAATCTACGGCCCGAGAGTACGACGACGTCGTCGACGTAGTCGTAGGCGACGCCGAACAGGTCGAGGCGAACCGCGCCGGCGGTGTCGTTCGCACCCGCCACAGGCACACGATCGGTCGCCTGGTCAACGGCGAGGCGAGCTGACCGCTTTGACTGAGAGGCTGGGACTAGCAGCTTCGTCATACACGAACGGTCTCCCGCACGAGCGTCCCCGCCTTACCGGCCAAGGCGTCGGACGCGTGCGCCAAGGAGCAAACCGACGCGAGCTTGCCGCCACCCTCGATGAAGCGCGCGGCCGCCTCGGCCTTGGGTCCCATCGAGCCAGGCGGCAGATTCAGCGAGCGCAGCTGCGCCGGCGTCGTGTCGCTCAACGGGCGGGCGGCGGGCGTGCCGTGATGCAGCTCGATCGCATCGACGTCGGTGACCAGCAACAGCGCGTCGGCCCCAAGCTGATGAGCCAGCAGCGCGGCTGCGAGGTCCTTGTCGATCACTGCCTCGGCGCCCTCGAGACTGCCGTCGCAGTCCTCGATGACCGGGACGCCCCCGCCGCCGGCGCAGATGACGATCGTGTCGCTCTCCAGTAAGAGGCGGACCGCGGCGAGCTCAACGATGCGGAGCGGCTCCGGTGACGCGACGACGCGTCGCCAAGCCTGTCCATCGCGCTCGACCGCCCAGCCTCGTTCCGCGGCAAGCTGGCGAGCCTCGACCGGCCCGTATGCCGGCCCGATCGGTTTGGTCGGGACACCGAACGCCGGGTCGTCACGAGCGACGACCACTTGGGTCAGCAGGGTCGCGGCCTCGCGTCCCGGCAGACAATTGCGCAAGCCCTGCTCGATCAGGTAGCCGACCATGCCCTCGGACTCGGCACCGAGCACGTCGAGCGGATACGGCGCCACGTCGTCGTAGGCCTCGGCCTGCAACGCCAGGAGGCCGACCTGGGGCCCGTTGCCGTGGGTGACGACGAGTTCGTGCTCGGCGGCGATGGTGGCGAGCGCGCCGGCGGCGGCCGCAACGTTGCGTCGCTGATGCGGGGCGTCCGCTGGCTCGCCTCGCTGGAGCAGCGCGTTGCCGCCGAGTGCCGCTACGACGCGCACTGTGTCCGTCCGTGAATCAAGGTGTGGATGAGCGCCTGCTCGGTGGGCAGGCGGTTTGCCGCTTGCTGGAAGACGACCGACCTGGGCCCGTCGATCACCGCCGCGGCAACCTCCTCGCCCCGGTGGGCGGGCAGGCAGTGCATGAAGATCGCATCGTGGGCCGCGTGCGCCATCAGCTCCGGGGTGACCTGGTAGTCGTGGAGGGCGGCCACGCGCTCGGCGCGCTCGGCGTCCTCGCCCATCGACACCCAGACGTCTGTGTAGACGACCTGCGCGCCTGTGGCGGCGGCGACCGGGTCGGCCACCAGGTCCACCGACCCGCCGCGTTGCTCAGCGAGAGCGTGCGCAGCGATCAGGACCTCGGCGTGGGGGTGGCAGCCGAGCGGATTTGCAAGCACGACCTCTATCCCGAACAGCGCCCCGGCCTGGATCAGCGAGTGGGCGACGTTGTTGCCGGCGCCGACGTACGCGACCTTCAGCCCGTCAAGAGCACCGAAGTGCTCCTTGATCGTGAGCAGGTCGGCGAGTGCCTGACAGGGATGGTGGTCGTCGGTGAGCGCGTTGATGACCGGCACACGGGCCGCGCCTGCGAGCTGCTTGACGTCTGCGTGCGCAAAGGTGCGCACGGCGATCGCGTCGACGTAGCCGGACAGGATCCGCGCGGTGTCCTCGATGGGCTCCCCGCGGCCGAGCTGAAGCTCGTCGGGCCGCAGCAACAGCGGCAGCATGCCGAGCCGCTGGGCGGCCACCTCAAGCGAGACCCGCGTACGGGTGGAAGGCTTGCTGAAGAAACAGGCGAGCGCCTTGCCGCCCTGTGCGTTGCGCCAGCCGAGCGGATCGGCCTTCATCCGAGCGGCCAACACGAGCAGCTCCTCGAACTGCTCCCTGGTGAGGTCGGAGACCTTTAACAGGTGCGTCGGGACGGTCGTGGTGGCGGAGGTTGCGACGGTCATGATTTGCTCTCCTTGGGCCTAGAGCGCCTCGCGCTCGATCGGGCAGGACATGCAGCGCGGGCCGCCCCGCCCGCGCCCCAACTCGGCGCCGGCGATCGTGACCACCTCGACGCCCTCGCGGCGCAGCCGCGTGTTCGTGTCGACGTTGCGCTCGTATGCGAAGACGACCCCGGGCGCGACCGCGAGCACGTTGTTGCCGTCGTCCCACTGCTCGCGCTCGGCCTCGTAGTCATCGCCACCGGTCTCGAAGAGGCGGAGGCGAGGAACCTCCAGCGCTCGAGCGACGGCGCCGAACAGGTCGGGTTCACGCTCGGCCACCACACCGGTGCGGGCTGCGGTCAGGCTGAAGCCGGACAGCTCACGGCGGATCTCGGGATAGATCGTGAACGCGTCCTGATCCACCTGTGTCATGACGGTGTCGAGATGCATGCTCGAGCGTTGCGCCGGCATCGACACCGCGATGATGCGCTGAGCCGCGCCGGCTTCGAATAGCCGCTTGGCGAGCAGTTCGACCGCTGCGGGCCGGGTGCGCTCGCCCATGCCGATCAGGACGCAGCCGTTGCCGATCACAAGGACGTCGCCGCCTTCCAGCCGCGCCGGTCCGCCGAGCCGGTCACTCCACGTGTCGTGCGGCTCGTTCGCGAACAGAGGGTGGTGGCGGTAGATCGCGTCGAGGTGCACGGCCTCACGCCTGCGTGCGGGCTTTGCCATCTCGTGGACGGTGACGCCTCCGTAGACCCACGCGGACGTGTCGCGCGTGAACAGATGGTTCGGTAGCGGCGGCAGTACGAAACCGTCGACCGCCGGCACGATGGCCGCTAGGGATTGGCTGTCGAAGGGCAGCTCGTCGTATGCGATGCCTCCGATCAGCTGCATGGCCAGCTCGCGACCCGGTAGCGACCGGCACCACTCCTCTACGGCCGGCCCGAGGCAGGGGCCGAGCAGGGCCTGGTCGGTGGTCCGCAGAAGGACCTCGTCGCGTGCGGCGGGAATGTCGAGTGTTTCTCCCAGCAGCTCGTGCAGGTAGAGGACCTCGACCCCCCGTTCTGCGAGGGCGTCGGCGAACGCGTCGTGCTCCTGCCGCGCCCGACGGACCCAGAGGACGTCGTCGAACAGCAGCTCGTCCTTGTTGCGTGGGGTCAGGCGCCGGAGCTCGAGGTCGGGCCTGTGCAGGATCACCCGGCGCAGGCGACCGATCTCGGACCCGACGTGGAGCCGGCCGGCAGGCGCGGCCGCGGCGCCGGCCGAAGCCGGCGCCGAGCTCTGGGTGGTCGCGCTGGGCGGGATCACTTGACGCTCCCGGTCAGGCTCGGCTCGCGCGGCTGCGGGGTAGTCGCGCCGAGCTCCTCAGCGAGCGCCGTTCCCTGTCGCGTCTGCCACCACTTCACCGCGATATAGATCGGGATGCCGGCGAGCAGGAGGACGAACCCCTTGGCGATGATGTCCTTGCCCGACCCGGTGATCGCCCACATCGAATAGGCGAACGCGAGCGCGGCGATCGCCACGTCGCGGGCGAAGTTGCGCCGGTCGAACAGCTCCGGCTCGGTCAGGTACAGGTGCGCCTGGGCCGCCGCGCTGTACGCGTACGGCACGAGGGTCGTCAGCGTGGCCAGCAGGATGATGAAGGTGAACGCCTCGACGAGGCCCTCGGCGTAGTTCATCAGCATCAGCCCGGAGACGAGCACCGACGAGACGACGAGGCCGAAGACGGGCGTCTTGCGCTCGCCGTGAACCTTCGCGAAGGGCGCCGGGAACAGTCCGTCCTCGGCAGCCGCGAGCGGCACGCGGCCCTGGAGCATGATCCAGCCGTTGAGCGCGCCGAAGGTGGCGACCATCGCCACCAGCGCGATCACCTTGTCCCAGCCGCCACCGAACATCTCGCCGGCGGCGAGGGCGAACGGGCTCGACGAGGCAGCCAGCTCGCCCTGGGGGATGACTCCCATCACGGCGACGGTGGTGAGGATGTAGACGAGCGTCGCCGCGAGCGTTCCGATGATCGTCGCCCTCGGAATCGTGCGCTCGGGATCCTTGACCTCGCCGGCGGCCACTGTCGCGGACTCGAGGCCGATGAACGCCCAGAGCGTGAGTGGCGCCGCGGCCGAGATCGCGCTCCAACTTCCCTCGGGGCGCGAACGGCGTCAGGTTGTCGCCGTCGATGAAGAAGAGCCCGACCACGCCGATGATCGCGAGGGGCACGAACTTGAGGACCGTGGTGACGACCTGAACCGTGCCGGTCTCGCGTGCGCCCGCGATGTTGACCAGCGTCAGCAGCCAGATCACCGCGATGCCCACGAGTGCCGCAAGCAGATTGTTGGACCCCAGGTCACCCCAGAAGACGGCGAGGTAACCGACGAACGCCACGGCGATTGCGGCGTTCCCGGCCCAGGCGGCAATCCAGTAGCCCCAGGCGGTCTGGAACCCGATGAAGTCGCCGAACGCACGACGCGAGTACGCGTACGGGCCCCCGGTTCGGGGAAAGGTCCGCCCGAGCCGCGCGAAGACGAGGGCCAGCAGCATCGCTCCCAGGCCGGTGAAGACCCAGCCGATGATCGAAACGGGACCCGCCACGTCGGCGAGCGACGCCGGCAGCAGAAACACCCCTGAACCGACCATGTTGCCGATCACCAGGGCCGTGGCCATGGTGAGTCCCATCGTGCGTTTCAGGTTCTTCTCGGGCATCGCGGCGCTCCTTGGTCACGGGTTCCAGGGCGAGTCCTGGCCATGGCCGCGATGCTCCCGCCGGCGCCGACCGACGACATCGGATCTGATCCGCGGACCAGCTCCGTAGTTCGCCGCGGCGAGTGCGCGGCTGTCTCCCGATGCCTCGACGCGGGGTGCCCGACAGGCTGCTCGCATGGAACGGATCGCTCTTCAGCCCGCACCTACGCCCTACGCGAACGGCGGCCCCGCCGTCGTGGTGCGGGGCCACGAGCTCACCCGCCGCTTCGGTGAAGGCTCGGGAGCAGTCGACGCGCTGCGGGGTGTGAGCGTTGACTTCGAGCCGGGCAGCTTCACGGCCATCATGGGCCCGTCCGGCTCCGGCAAGTCGACGCTGATGCACATCCTCGCGGGCCTCGACCGGCCGACCAGCGGCTGGGTCGAGATCGCCGGTACCCGCCTCGACGAGCTCTCAGACCGCGAGCTGACTCTGCTGAGGCGCAAGCAGGTCGGGTTCATCTTCCAGAGCTACAACCTGCTGCCGGTCCTGAACGCCGAGCAGAACATCCTGCTGCCGGTGAAGATCGGCGGGGATGACCCCGACCGAGACTGGCTCGAGACGCTCGTCCGGACGGTCGGGCTCGAGGATCGTCGCGACCACCGCCCCAGCGAGCTCTCCGGCGGTCAGGCGCAGCGCGTCGCCGTCGCTCGCGCGCTGATCACCCACCCCGCGGTCGTGTTCGCGGACGAGCCCACCGGCAATCTCGACTCGAACGCAAGCCGCGACGTGCTCGCGCTGTTGCGACGCGCCGTCGACGAGTTCGGCCAGACGATCGTGATGGTCACCCACGACGCGGGCGCGGCCGCAATCGCGGACTCGGTCCTGTTCCTCGCCGATGGCCGCATCGTCGACCGTTTGGGACGCCCCTCACAGGAAGAGATCCTCGACCACCTCAAGCAACTGGCGTGATCGCACTCACCGTGAGAGGACTGGCCGAGCGCAAGCTGCGCTCGGGACTGACCGCGATCGCGGTCCTGCTCGGCGTCGCCATGATCGCCGGCACCTACGTCCTGACCGATCAGATCCGCAGCGGCTTCACCGAACTGGAACGCTCGATCTACTCCGGGGTCGACGTCCAGGTGTTGCCGGAGCAGTCGTTCGCGAGCCAGGCCAACGCCGCCAAGACCGTGAGGGAAAACCTGGTCGCTGAAGTGGGCAACGTACCCGGTGTCGCCAAGGCCGAGGGCGAGCTGTGGTCGGCCGGCGGGCTCGTGATCGACGGCGAGTTCAAGCGCTCCGCCGGAGGCGGCGGAACGATCATCAGCACCGCCTCATCGGAGCCGTTCAACCCTGCCTCGAACGTCGACGGGCGTATGCCCAAGCGGGGCCGAGAGGTCGCCCTGCTGCGCGACACCGCCGAGAAGCACAACCTGGCTCTGGGGGACCGTGTCGGGATAGCGACTCGTGGCGGCGTCCCACAAGTCACCATCGTCGGGCTTTACGACCTCGGTTCGGCCAATGCCGGAGGCACCGACGTGGTGTCGGCTCCTCTGGCGGAGATCCAGCGCTGGTACGACAGGGCCGGCGAGGTGACGTCCGTCAACGTGGCGGCCGACGACGGAGTCGCTCCCGCCGAGCTCGTCCGGCGCATCCGTGAAGTCCTCCCGCCCGAACTGGAGGTGCGCACCGGCGACGCGGCCGCCGACGAGACGGCGAACGAGATCAACGACCAGATCGGGGGGTTCCTGACTCCCGCCCTGCTCGCCTTCGCGGGCGCCGCTCTGCTCGTGGGCGCGTTCATCATCTTCAACACATTCACCATCACGGTCGCCGAGCGCACACGCGAGTTCGCCCTGTTGCGCACACTCGGAGCCACTCGCGGACAGATCCTCGGCGCCGTCGCGCTCGAGGCGCTCGTGATCGGCCTGGTCGCCTCAGCGCTCGGCATCGCGCTGGGTCTCCTGTTCGCCATCGGCCTCGCCTCGATGTTCGAGACCGTGGGGCTGGGCCTCCCCACCGGCGGCCTCGAGCTCAGCCCACGCACCACCCTGATGTCCCTCCTGGTCGGTGTGGGCGTGACCCAGGTCGCGGCGATTGCACCAGCCCGACGGGCTACGCGCGTACCGCCGATAGCGGCCCTTCAGGGCGCCGGCACACGGCCGGGCAAGAGGCGCTGGTGGACACCGGTCATCGCGGCTGCGGTGACCGTCCTCGGGGTCGCGTTCCTTGCTGCGGGCCTGCTGGCATCGGGACCCGCGGCGAGCCGGCTGTCGATCATGGCCCTCGGCGTCGTCCTGCTCTTCACCGGCGTGGCCCTCAGCGCTCGCTGGTTCGTGCGACCGCTCGCAGGCGCGGTGGGGTGGCCGCTGGAGAGGCTTTTCGCCGAGCCCGGTCTCCTCGCGCGCGAGAACGCCATGCGGAACCCGGGCCGGACCGCCACCACGGCCGCCGCGCTGATGGTCGGACTCGGACTCGTGGTCTTCGTCGCTGTGTTTGCCAACGGGATCAAGGCATCGTTTGACGCGACCGTGGATCAGGCTGTGGAGGCCGATCTCATCGTGCGCTCGGAGACCATGCAACCGATCCCGGCCGGCGCCGCGAGCGCGATCGAGCGCTCTGCTGACGTGGCGGCGAGCTCAGGCGTTCTCGTCGATCAGGTCGAGGTCAACGGCAAGCACTCGAACGCTCTCACCGACACCATGAACGGCGTGCAGCCGGCCAACCTCGCCCAGCTTTACCGAGTCCGCTGGGTCCACGGCAACAACAGCGCGCTCGCTCGCCTGCGCGGCGACACGGCTCTCATAGAAGAGCAGTTCTCCAAGGCGCACGGCCTCGGAGTCGGGGACACCTACCGTGTCGAGACACCCTCCGGAGGCGCGGCGGAGCTCCGCGTGCTCGGCGTCTACCGCGATCCGCAGTTGCTGGGCGGAAGCATCGTCCCGCAGGACCTCTTCGCCCGCATCTCCGCCGCGCGCGACCCCTGGATCATCTTCGCTGCCACCCGCGAAGGGGTGACCACCGACGCCGCCGAACGCCGGGTCGAGACGGCACTGGCGAGCTTCCCTTCGGCCGCGGTCGATTCGCAGGCGGAGTACAGCGACGCCGTGAGCGACCAACTCAACCAGTTCGTCTATCTCCTCTACGCCCTGCTTGCGATGAGCGTCGTCATCTCCCTGTTCGGGATCGCAAACTCGCTCTTCCTGTCGATTCACGAACGGACACGAGAGTTCGGCCTCCTGCGCGCGGTCGGGGCGACTCGCTCCCAGGTCAGGCAGATGGTCCGCTACGAGAGTGTGATCACGGCCGTGATCGGTGGCCTGCTCGGCACCGCGGTCGGCCTCGTGTTTGCATTGCTCGTCACGGAATCCTTGGGGGACCTGGGGCTTGAGTTCGTGCCGCCGCTCGGGCAACTCTTGATCTTCATGGCGCTCGCCGTGGTCGTGGGCGTGGTAGCGGCTGTCGTGCCGGCACGTCGCGGCGCACGGCTCGAGGTACTCGCCGCACTGCACGCCGAGTAATCCGGCTTTGGAGGTAGGGGGGTCCACCCTTCACGGCATCTTGCTGACCGAGTTGTCGTTCGGCCAGTACTCGGCGAGAACCTGGTCGTCGCGATTCGCTGAGCGGTGGTCGCTCTGTCTTTCAGGGGGTCGTGGCGCGTCCTTGCGGCCCGGTCTGTCCCTCTCATCGGACTGGTGCGTGTTCGTGCTTGACGCCAAAGGCGACCCCTACACCCAGACACGCTTCGCCCACCTGATGCGACAGGCCCTGCCGCCGACCACGGCTGTTCCCGGTCGAGGGCTATCACGGTTGGCGCGGCACCGACCGCGAAATCGCCAACCGGCTGGTGCAGCTCGTCGACTGGGCCGACGAAGGCGGCGGCACCTACTACCGCGACCTACGGCAACGGCCAGTACTTCTGCGACAGCACCTGGGATGGCTACAACGCCAACGGCCAGCCGCTGACCGGCAGCGCGTTCGCCATTCTCAACGCACCGTGCTACATGAACGGCGGCTCGTCCGGAGGGCCGGTGTTCGCAGAGTTCAACGATGGCAGCTGGGGCATCATCGGGGTCAACAACCTGGGTAGCCCCGACAGCACGGGCCGGTTTGGTTACGAGAACATCACCTTCTGGATGGATAACCGTTTCGGCCGGTTCTGGAACAGCATCTTCAATCCTGGTGCGGCCAAGACGTCCTCGACCACGCAGGCCGTCTCCTCCGACATCGTGAAGGCCACCTCGAACGCAAAGGCGCAGCGCTACCCGTAACCGAGCATGATGAGCGTGGGCGCCGCCCCCTAGCCGTTTCGACGCTCAGGGGGAACGTTTCGACGCAAAGTGGACGCAAACACCCGGGGTTCGCGCAGCAGGGCGAGGAGTCTGATCCAGTCGCCCCGACTACACACCCGCATTGCATAACCCGGCGTTCGGGTCAAACACCCGCTGCGGCGGTGGAGTCTGCAACGGTGACCGCCACCGAACCCGAAACGTCGAAACCGCGCCTCCCCGTTCGACTCTGTGGTAGAGGGGCTCAGAGAGAGCTCCCGCGACCTAAGGAGAACCGAGATGGGAAAGCTGATCGCGACAACACAGGCCACCGTTGACGGCGTCATAGACCCGGTCGGCGAGTGGGTGCAACCCGACGGAGAGCATGGCGACCACTCGTTCGAGCGTCAGGCGAGATCCGGCGGGCTGGTGCTGGGCCGCAAGACCTACGAAGGGCTGGCGGAATACTGGCCAAGCCAGTCGGGCAAATGGGCGGACATGGTCAATCCGTTGCCGAAGTACGTCGGGTCCAACACCCTGTCCGGCGAACTCGAGTGGAACGCCACCCTGCTGGAGGGGGATCTCGAGGACTCGATTCCGAACCTGAAGGACGAGGTCGACGGTGACCTGTTCATGCACGGGAGCGGCGAGTTCGCGTACTCCCTCGCCGTGAAGGGCCTGATCGACGAGTACGAGGTCTACCTGAACCCGCTCGTTTGGGGCGAGGGAAACGTCCACGTGCTCGGCGACAGGGGAACCGTCCGGATGGAGCTCGACGACGTAAAGCGGTTCGACTCCGGAGTGGTCCTCCTCACCTACCTCCCGGCGTCTTGACTGCGACTGGAGCCGCGAGGCGGCGGTTGCGGGTCGCCGTCCGCCTCGCGGATCCCTTCGTCGCGTTCAAGGCCTGGTGGCAGAACCGACGAACGTGCTCGCACCACACACGGATCTCGCGGATTTCTGAACGTTCGCCCGACCGCAGCCGCTCGGGCTACTCCTGCAGGCCGGCGGCTGCGAGGGCTTTCTCGGGGTCGAGATACTCGCGGACCCGAATCACCTTGCCACTCTTGAACTCGACGATCCAAGCGATCGCCGATTCGGTTATTGCGCCGCTCTCATTGCCGCGTCCCCGGAGGTGACCGATGGCGACGACTCGCTCGCCAAGGTCCCGGATCTCTGTTTGCTGTGCCTGGATCTCAGAGAAGGCTTCTTCCACCTCTCGGATGCCCTCGCGGACGCCTTGGTGCCCCCGATACACGGTGGCTCCCCCGCCGAGCTGAATCTGCAACCAGGGGTGCCACTCGACCTCAGGGTGGAGCTCGTCGAGCATCGCTCCCACGTCGCGGCGGTTGTAGGCGTCCGACACGCGCCGAACGATCTCGACGTTCTCCTGCGACATTGCCCGCCCAGTATCTGCCGCTTACAGGGCGGCGTCTAGCTTCGCTTTACGCCCAACGAGAAGCGAGAGACTCAACGCGTCGGTTTAACCGATCACGGGCCCAGCTCCACCACTTCCCCGGGTTCCATGACCGAGGCGGCCACGCCGGCTCGGCGGGCCGCGTCATGGAAGCGCTCCGCGGGCCGGTCGGTCTGGGCGTACGCGGGTGGATGGTGGATGGCGTCGTAGTGGATCGGGACCGCGAGCCGGGCTCCCAGGAGGTGGGCCGCGGCCGCCGCCTGGTCGGGGTCCATCGTCGCGGCGAGAGGGCTCGGCGGCTGGCGGTGAGGGAGGTCGCAGACCGCGCCGTTGACGGGGAGGAAGACCGCATCGAACGGTCCATGGCGCATCGCGATGAGCCACCAGGAGCCGTGGAAGAGCGTGTCGCCGGCATGCAGGATGCGCCGCCCGCCCGCCTCGATCACCCACGAGACCTGGGGGTCACCGAAACCGTCGACGGCCGGGACAGCGGTCACCGTAAACGCGGAGATCGAGGCTGTGTCCCAGGCGGCGAGCACGCGCTGGGCGAGGTCGCGCTGTTCGAGCGCCTCTTCGGCGCCGACCGTGGCGATGGTCTCGAGACCGCGTCCCTCTGCCCGCGCGGGGCGGAGCACCGGGGCCTCGGCCTGCAGCGCGGCGGCCAGGGCCGGCGCGTCGGTGTGGTCGAGATGCAGGTGGGTGACCAGGCCCGCCGCGGCCGAGGACTGGGCGGGCTGAGGCAACGGTCCCCGCACCTGACCGACGACGGCCTCCATCGAGGTCCGGTCCGCGAGCGGGTCGACCACGACCGACGCGCCGCCCGCCATGACCTCGAGGCCGGCCCAGCCGAGGCGCCGGACGACCATGCCGCGGTCGGTTGAATCGCTCACCGGTCGGTTTATAGCAGACGATCGTTCGCTATTCTCACCGCATGAGTCCGCGAAGTTCAGCGGCAGTCGCTGCCGAGACCAGGGCCGCGATCGTGCAGGCGGCCGTCGATCAAGCCTCCCTCGATGGCCTCGATGCATTGACCATCGGCTCGCTCGCGGGCCGGCTGAACATGAGCAAGGCGGGGCTGGTGGGCCCCTTCGGCAACAAGGAGGAGCTCCAACTCGCCGCGCTGCGGGCGGCCATCGACATCTATCGGCGCGAGCTCTGGGAGCCCGTTGCGGCCCTCCCGCCGGGACTCGAGCGCCTGCAGGCGATCTGCACCGCCTGGCTCTCCTATCTCGAGCGCGACGTCTTCCCCGGCGGCTGCTTCATGACCCAGGCGGCGGTCGATTTCGACGGGCGGCCCGGCCGGATCAGGAATGAGGTTCAGCGCGCCGCGACCCTATGGAACTCGGTGCTGGAAGCGGAGGCCGCGACCGCCATCGAGTCCGGGCAGCTGTCCGCCGAGCTCAATCCCGGGCAGATCGCATTCGAGCTGGGAGCGATCGCCCAGGGTGTCAACCAGGCCCGCCAGCTCCGCGGCGATCCCGACGCCATCGAGCGAGGTCGCCGCGCAATGCGGCGGGTGCTGGGCGTCCCGCATCCGTGACGGCCGGGATCGGCGGGTTGCCACACGGCGTACGGTAGGCCGGTGAACGACCTCCAGCGACCGCTGCGCCGCGACATCCGTGAGCTGGGTGACCTGCTCGGCCGCGCTCTGGTCCGGCAGGAGGGTCAGGAGCTGTTTCGGCTGGTCGAGGACGTCCGGCAGCTGATTCGCTCGAACCGCCAGGCCACGGCTGCCCTGCTGGCCGAGCTCGACGGCGATTCGGCCACGAAGCTGGTGCGCGCGTTCCTCATGTACTTCCACCTGGCCAACGTCGCGGAGCAGGTGCACCGGGCGCGCGAGCTGGCGGCGGTGCGGGCCGCCGACGGCGGGTGGCTGTCACAGGCGGTCAACCGCATCGCCGAGGCGGACGTGCCCGTCGGCGAGCTGGCCGAGGAGCTCTCGCGGCTGGCGGTGCGGCCGGTCTTCACCGCCCATCCCACCGAGGCGGCAAGAAGGACCGTCCTGTACAAGATTGCGGACGTGGCCGTGCTGCTCGACGAGCGCGCGCAGGCCGGGGGAGACCCGGCCGCCGAGCGGCGCGTCTCCCGCCGGCTGGAGGAGCTGATCGATCTCCTGTGGCAGACCGACGAGCTTCGCATCGCCCGCCCCGACGTGGTCGACGAGGCCCGCAACGCCGTCTACTACCTCGACCAGCTCCATCGCCACGCGGTGCCCCACGTCCTAGAGGTCCTTGCCGAGGAGCTCGCGCGTCTCGGTTTCGAGCCTCCGCTGACCGCTCGCCCGCTGAGCTTCGGCAGCTGGATCGGCGGCGATCGCGACGGGAACCCCAACGTCGGTCCGGAGGCCACGGATCAGGTGCTCGGCCTCCAACACGAGCACGGCATTCGCGGTGCGTTGGCGCTGATCGACCAGCTGCGCACAGACCTCTCGACATCGGTACGCATCGTCGACGTCACGCCCGATCTGAGGGAGTCGCTGAACCAAGACCTGGAGGCGCTGCCCGAGGTCGAGCCGCGTTTCCTGCGCCTGAACGCCGAGGAGCCGTATCGGCTCAAGCTCACCTGCATGGGCCTCAAGCTGGAGAACACGCGCGCCCGTCTGGCCGACCGCCGCCCCCACGTGCCGGGCCGCGACTACGACGGCCCCGGGGAGCTGATCGCCGAGCTCGGGCTCGTGCGCGAGTCCCTGCTCGAGCACCGCGGTGGGCTGATAGCCGAGGGCCGCCTCGAGCGAGCCACCCGCACCATCGCGGCGTTCGGTCTGCAGCTGGCCACACTCGACGTCCGCGAGCACGCGAGCGTGCTTCACCGTGCGGTCGGCGAGTTGTTCGACCGGCTCGGCAACGAGGGTCCTCGCTACGCCGAGCTCTCGGCCGACGGGCGACGCGAGCTGCTCGCGCGCGAGCTCACCTCGCGCCGCCCGCTGGCCTACCAGCCTCCGCCGTTGAGCCCCGGCGACGCCCGCACGTTCGCCGCCTTCGAGGCGATCCGTGAGGCTCAGGACCGGTACGGCGACAGCGTGGTCGAGTCGTACATCGTGTCCATGTGCCGCGGGCCGGACGACCTTCTGGCCGCCGTCGTCCTGGCGCGAGAGGCAGGTCTTGTGGACCTGCAGGGGGGCGTGGCCCGCATCGGTTTTGTGCCCCTGCTGGAAACCGAGGTCGAACTGCGCGCCGCCAACACGATCTTGGCCGGCCTGCTCGAGGACCCTTCCTACCGGCGTGTGCTGGCCCTGCGCGGCGACGTGCAGGAGGTGATGCTCGGCTACTCGGACTCCAACAAGGCGGCGGGCGTGACCACCAGCCAGTGGGAGATCCACCGGGCTCAGCAGCGCCTGCGCGACACGGCGCAGGCCCACGGCGTTCGCCTGCGCCTCTTCCACGGCCGCGGCGGCACGGTCGGTCGTGGCGGGGGGCCGACGCATGACGCCATCCTCGCTCAGCCGCCCCGGACGCTCGACGGTGAGATCAAGCTGACCGAGCAGGGCGAGGTGATCTCCGACAAGTACCTGCTGCCGAGCCTCGCGCGCGAGAACCTGGAGCTGATGCTCGCCGCGGCGCTCGAGTCGACGGTGCTGCACCGGCGGCCGCGCATGTCGCCCGAGTCGCTGGCCGAGTGGACCGAGACGATGGAGCTGATCTCCTCCGCGGCGCTCGAGCGCTACCGCTCGCTCGTCGAGGACCCAGGTCTGGCGGAGTATTTCCTGGCCTCGACGCCCGTGGAGCTCTTGAGCGAGCTCCACCTCGGCTCGCGCCCCAGCCGGCGCGCCGAGTCCGACGGCGGCCTGGACGGCCTGCGGGCGATTCCCTGGGTGTTCGGCTGGACCCAGTCCCGTCAGATCGTGCCCGGGTGGTTCGGCGTGGGAAGCGGGCTGGCCGCCGCCGGTGCGGCTGGGCTCGGCGAGCGGCTGCGCGAGATGCAGGCGGACTGGCGGTTCTTCGGCAACTTCCTCTCCAACGTCGAGATGACGCTGGTCAAGACCGACCTCGAGATCACCGAGCGTTACGTGGGGAGGCTGGTGCCAGAGCACCTCCACCGCTTTCTCGACGTGATCCGGGAGGAGTACAACCTCACGGTCGCCGAGTTGCTGCGAGCCACGGGCGAGGAGGAGCCGCTGGGCACCAACCCTGTGCTGGCCACCACCCTGAGCGTCCGTGACGCCTACCTGGCGCCCATCCACGAGCTCCAGATCGCGCTGATCGAGCGCTGGCGCGCCGATCGCGCCGCGGAGCGAGAACCCGACCCCAAGCTCGCGCGCGCCCTCCTGCTCACCGTCAACGGAATCGCGGCGGGCCTGCGCAATACCGGGTAGGCAAGCGGCTCGGCCTGACTGCAAGGTTTTCATAAGGTCGGCCTGCGAGCCTCCGGGAAGGCGAAGAACGGAGGACCGGTGAGCCAGTTGGTGTTCGATGAGAAGGCGGCGCGGCAGATCGAGGCGATCTACCAGATCGCCGACGCCGCTCGCCGTCGCGGGATCGTGCGGGAGGCCCTCGCAGCGGCGCCGGGGGAGCGCATCCTCGACGTGGGTTGCGGCCCGGGCTTCTACTGCGCCGAGCTGCTCGATCAGGTTGGCGAGTCCGGGTCGGTCGTGGGTATCGACGGCAGCGCCGCCATGCTCGCGCTCGCCGGACGGCGCTGCTCCGGCCACGACAATGTCGAGCTCCTGGAAGCCGACGCGGCGTCGCTGCCGGTCGAGGACGAGGATTTCGACGCCGCGGTTTCCGTCCAGGTCCAGGAGTACGTGCCAGAGGTGATGACGGGCCTCGGCGAGCTCTACCGAGCGCTGCGGCCTGGAGGCCGGGTGCTCGTGTTCGACATCGACTGGGAGACGCTGTCGATTCATTCGGAGGACGGCAGGCTCACCGAGCGTGTGCTGAGCGCGTGGGACGAGCACCTCGCGCACCCGTCGCTGCCCTGCACGCTCGCCACCCGCCTGCGATCGGCGGGCTTCGAGGATGTCCGCGTGTCGGCTCACCCGTTCGTGACGGTCGACTTCGATGCGGACAGTTACGGCAGCGCGCTCGTCCCGTTCATCGGGGCGTTCGTCGCGGGCCGCCAGGGCCTCACGGAGGCCGATGCCGCGGCCTGGGTGGACGGTCAGCGCGAGCTCGGTGAGCGCGGCGAGTTCTACTTCGCGATCACGCAGTTCTGCTTCACGGCGCGGAGGCCCGGCCTATCCTGACCGGCCCATGAACCGGCTGCTCCGTCCAGTTGTCATCGCCCTGCTCGCGCTGGCGGCCTTCGCCGACGTGGCCCTCGGCCAGGCCGGCGGCGGCTCGTCGGGTTTCGGCGGCGGCGGGGGCGGCGGCGGATTCGGGGGTGGTGGCGGCGGGTCCGGCTTCGGCGGCGGCACGGGAGGCGGCGGCTCCGCATGGGGCCTGCTGGTGGTCTTCGGCCTGATCGCAGTCATCGTTCTCTGGGCCCGCTGGTCCACGCGCAACTACGAGCGCCGCGTGCGCAAGCGCCACGAGCGAGTGCGCACCGCGGCGGCCGAGGCTGCTACCGACGACGGCTATTTCGCAGCCGACGAGCTCGTGCCCGCGGCGCGCGAGCTGTTCCGGGAGACGCAGGAGGCGTGGGACGCGCGCGACCGCGCGCGGCTGGCCGAGCTGGTCGGCGAGGACCTGATGGTCGAATGGGGGCGGCGGCTCGACGACTTCGACGCCAAGGGCTGGCACAACCGCGTGTCGGTGAACGGCGAGCCGGAGATCCACTACGTCGGGCTGCTGAATCGCGACCCCGACGAGGACGACCGTGCGGTGGTCCGCATCGACGCGATGCTCCGGTCGTACGTGCTCGACCGCAACAACCGGACGATCACGCGCGACGGAACGACGAGCACGCTGATGAACAGCGTCGAGTACTGGACGCTCGCGCGGCGCGGTGGGCGCTGGGTGGTGATGTCGATCGAGCAGCGCAAGGAGGGCGATCACCATCTGAAGGGCGAGATCGTCCCGACGCCGTGGTCGGACACCACGCGGCTGCGCGACGAGTCGCTGACCGAGCTGGCAGTGGCCGACGGGCTGCCGCCCGGCTTCACGACGGCCGACCTCGCCGAGCTCGAGTTCGACGGCGACGCCCGGGCCCGCGCGCTCGACCTCTCGCTCGCCGACGCCCGCTTCGGTCCCGACGTGCTGGAGGCCTCGGCCCGGCGTGCGGTTGCGGCCTGGCTCGAGGCGGTGGACGGCTCCGACGAAGCGCTCCTGTCGGTGGCCTCGCCCGAGGCCGTCACGGCTCTCCTCTACGGCGACGACGCCTCACGCCGAACCCGGATGGTGGTGAGAGGGGCGAGCGTCAAGCGCATCGCGATCGCCGCTGTTCAGGTCGAGTCGACACCGGCCACGATGACCTTGAACGTTGAACTCGGCGGCCGGCGCTACACCGAGGACCGCGATACGGCGGCTGTCGTGAGCGGCTCGAAGGACCGCGCGACCACGTTCACCGAGACGTGGACGCTGGCCCTGGACGGCGCGGCGGACGCGCCCTGGCGGCTGGTTGCCGCGGGCGGACGAGGGCCGGAGACGCGAGCAGCTGTATAACCAGGCCACGAAGCCCAACGTCACCGAATACGAGCCGATGAAGGCCGTCCTCGCGGACGAGCCGTTCTCGGACCCGGGCTGGATCTTCGAGCGCAAGCTCGACGGCATTCGCTGCCTCGCTCACCGAGCGGGGGAGGGCGTGAGTCTGCTCTCGCGCACCGACCGGTCGATGAACGCCGAATATCCGGGAGTCGTGGAGGCGCTGGAGGCGGAGCCCCAGCAGGACTTCGTCGTCGACGGCGAGCTCGTGGTCTTCGACTCGCGCGGAGTCACCAGCTTCTCCCGTCTCCAGCGTCGCGGCCGCGAGCGCATGGCGATTTTCTTCTACGTCTTCGACATCCTGCGGCTGGACGGCGAGGACGTTCGCCCCCTCCCACTGCGCGAGCGCAAGCGGCGCCTGCGCCGCGCCCTCCGCTTCCACGGTCCGGTGCGCTTCACGCCGTATCGGAACGAGCAAGGCGAGAAGCTGTTCCGGGAGGCCTGTGCACGGGGGCTCGAGGGTCTCGTCGCCAAGCGAGCGGACAGCCCGTATCGCGCTGCCCGCTCGCGCGACTGGCTCAAGCTGAAGTGCCACGCCGAGCAGGAACTGGTGATAGGCGGCTTCACCGCACCCCAGGGTTCGCGCACGGATTTCGGCGCACTGCTCGTGGGCCACTACGACGACGGCCGGCTGAGCTACGCCGGCAAGGTGGGCACCGGCTTCGGCCAGGACACGCTGCGGACCCTCGGCGCGCAGCTGCGCGAGCTCGAGCGCGACGAGTCGCCGTTCGACCGCGTTCATCCGATCCCGCGCGGCACCCACTGGGTGGAGCCCGAGCTGGTGGCCCAGATCGGCTTCAGCGAGTGGACCCGCGACGGCCGCCTGCGCCATCCGCGCTATCTGGGGCTGCGCGACGACAAGCCCGCCCGCGACGTCGTGCGTGAACGACCGTCGTGAGACTCGGGTAGCCTCGACCGACGTGGGCCAGGAGCTCGCCCCGAGAGTCTTCAGCCGCGAGGACCGGCAGCGCTACCGGACCAAGGTGCGGTCCTGCCTCGACGTCTTCGCGCGCATGCTCTCCGAGTCCCGCTTCGATCCTGAGCGGCGCTCGTTCGGCCTTGAGATCGAGCTGAACCTCACGGACGACGCCGGCGATCCGGCCATGTGCAACGCCTCCGTGCTGGAGGCGATCGCCGACGCCGCCTTCCAGACCGAGCTGGGGCAATTCAACGTCGAGATCAACATCCCGCCGCGGCTGCTCGAGGACGGCGTCTTCGCGGATCTCGAGCAGAACATACGCCGCAGTCTCAACCAGGCCGAGGACCGCGCGCGCGGGGTGGGCGCCCACATGATGCTGATCGGGATCCTGCCCACGATCGACGAGGCGCACCTGAACTTCGACGCCTTCTCGGAGAGTCCGCGCTACAAGCTCCTCAACGAGCAGATCTTCGCCGCGCGCGGGGAGGACCTCGAGATCTCGATCAGCGGGCCGGAGCGGCTCTCGACCTTCGCCGACACCATCGCTCCGGAGGCGGCCTGCACGAGCGTCCAGCTCCACCAGCAGGTGGAGCCCGAGGCGTTCGCGGCGCACTGGAACGCCGCCCAGGCCATCGCAGGCGTGCAGGTGGCGGTGGCGGCGAACTCGCCCTTCTTCTTCGGCAAGGAGCTGTGGCGCGAAACCCGGATCGCCCTGTTCGAGCAGGCCACCGACACGCGCCCGGACGAGCTCAAGGCACAGGGGGTGCGCCCGCGCGTGTGGTTCGGCGAGCGCTGGATCACCTCGATCTTCGACCTGTTCGAGGAGAACGTCCGCTACTTCCCGGCTCTCCTGCCGGTGTGCGAGGACGAGGACCCGGTCGAGACCCTCGAGCGGGGCGACGTGCCGAAGCTGGCGGAGCTGCGCCTGCACAACGGCACGATCTATCGCTGGAACCGGCCGATCTACGACACCGTGCGCGGGCGCCCGCACGTGCGCGTGGAGAACCGGCTGCTGCCTGCCGGGCCGACCGTGGTCGACATCCTCGCCAACGCCGCCTTCTACTACGGGCTGATCGGGTCGCTCACCGAAGCCGAGCGGCCGGTCTGGTCGCAGATGTCGTTCTCCGCCGCCGAGGAGAACCTGCACACCGGAGCCCGGGACGGGATCGACGCTCGCGTGTTCTGGCCAGGGGTGGGAGAGGTGCCGGTGTCCGAGCTCGTGCTGCGACGCCTACTGCCGCTCGCTCACGAGGGGCTCGAGCGGTCAGGGGTCGAGGCGGCCGATCGCGACCGCCTTCTGGCAATCATCGAGCGGCGCTGCGTGGAGCACGCCAACGGGGCCTCTTGGCAGAGCAACGCGTTCCATCGCCTGTACGGCGAGCGCGGACTCGACCGCGACGAGGCGCTGCGCCAGCTGACGGTCCGCTACCGCGACCACATGCACTCCAACGAGCCCGTCCACACCTGGCCCGAGGTCTGACCCGGCGGCTGGCCCTTAGGTGCCCGTGAGGTTAGGCTGGCCTGCGTATGGGCTGCCTGCTCGCTCTGCTGGCCGGTTTCTTCCCGCGCTTCGCGCTGGTGCTGCTGTGGATCTTCACCAACGAAGTCGACCAGGCCTACGACACCTTTTGGATCCCGCTCGCGGGGCTCATCTTCCTGCCGCTCACGACGCTCGTCTATGCGCTCACCTGGGCACCGGTGGTCGGCCCCGATGGCTTCGACTGGTTCCTGATCATCTTCGCCTTCCTGCTCGACCTGTCGAGCTACGCGGGCGGGGCGCGCAGCCGAGCTCGCGGCGACTGACCCGCCCTGAGCTAAGCCCCGAAGTGCAGCACCCAGGTGGTCCCGGCTCGTCCGTTGAGCCGGCCACGTGCCACACCCGCGCCGACCCAGCGAAATCCGCTGCTGAGGATCAGCCCGCGATGCGGCGGCGAGTGCAGCCAGGAGCGCATCGTGTAGCCCACGCGGGGCCTCCGGTAGGTGTGCCAGGCCAGGTTCTCTCCCAGCGTCGAGTAACGCGAACTCGCCCGGATGCGGGAAAGGTGGCCGAAGTAGTCGGCCCGCAGCATCCATCTCGCGTAGCGCCCCGCCGAGGAGCCCAGTGGCCTGGACGCACGCACGCGAGGCAGGCCGTGGCCCGCACGCACGGCGTTCACCTTCTTGACCATTCGTTGTTCGGCCGGGGTCGACGCGCGCGCCGACGCGGGCCCGGCTGTCGCCGGGCCACACGCGAGCAGCAGAACGCCGACCGCTGCAATCCCTACCGGCTTCACCCGGCACCTCCGTGTCCGGGGCGAAATGGGTTCCCGCCCTAATCGCTCACCCGTCGGACTACCCAGCAGGCCGAGCGGACCAAACTCATGGGAGTATCCGCACGATGGAGATCGTCCTCGTCCGACACGGTGAAACCGAGTGGAGCCGCGACATGCGCCACACCGGCCGCACCGACATCCCGCTCACCGACAAGGGGCGCGAGGAAGCCGGCTGGTTGCCGGGCGCCCTGACGGAGTGGAACTTCACGCGGGTGATCGCGAGCCCGCTTGGGCGGGCGGTCGAGACCTGCGAGCTGGCCGGTCTCGGGGACATGGCCGAGCGCTCCGACACACTGCTCGAGTGGGACTACGGCGAGTACGAGGGCATCACCACCGACGAGATCAGGCGCACCCGGCCTGGCTGGTCCGTGTGGCGTGACGGCTGCCCCGGGGGCGAGACGGCGGCCGACGTTGGGGCTCGCGTCGACCCGCTCGTGGAGGAGCTGAGGGACAGCCCGGGCGACGTGGCGCTGTTCGCCCACGGCCATCTCCTGCGGGTCCTCGCCGCGCGCTGGCTGGGGCTACGACCGGAGGCCGGCGCGCACCTCGCGCTCTCCACGGCCACCCTGTCCGCGCTGGGCTCTGAGCGCGAGACCGCCGCGATTACGCGGTGGAATGCTCCGGTTCGGCCTTCCGGCGGCGCTCCCGCCGCCTGACCCACCACGAGTCCGGCCTCGGCTTCAGCAGGGCGCCGACCAGAGCCACCAGCGGGATGAACAACCCGGCCAGGGCGAGCAGCAGCCGCCCCTTCAGGAATGTGACCCCTGCCAGGACCACTCCAATCAGCTGGAGCACGACCAGGAACAGCGCGCTCTCACTGCCGACGAAGCTCCTGCCGCCGATGCCCGACGGCCAGCAGCAGCGCCTCGCGTATGTCGATCCAGAACTGAAGGCCCATAAGTGTGATCACCAACAGCACCGCTACGAGGATCACGGCGTCGATCGACTGCCGCCCCTTCGGCGCCCAGTAGACGTCCTCCAGGTTCAGCCACAGCGCGAACTCGTCCAGCGTCAGGCCCATGTCCGACCCCGAAGGCGATAGCGACGAGCTGGTACCAGGGATCGCCGATGTCGACGGCGATGCCGAGGTAGCCCATCGAGATCAGCAGGATGATGCCCCAGAACATGTGGTGAACGTGGGTGCCGCCTTTGGTCTCCACGTTGCCGGGCCACCAGCTGACTTGTGCCTTGATCATGTGCGCGCTGGTGCGGATGAAGCCGAACGAGCAGAGGAAGGCCATCAGGATCAGGAAGTGGACCTCCTTGCCCGCATCCAGGATGTGGGCGTCGTAAGCGTCCGCGATATCTGACCAGAGGGCTTCCATGTGCGCTTCGTGGTAGGAAGTGCTCCGTGGAGTATGCCGCGACCCTGGCGCCGTCGAGCTTCCTGCAACGTGTCTTTGCATGGATGTTCGTGGGCCTGCTGGTCACCGCGGGCGCGGCTGCGGTCATCGGTTCGAGCGATTCGATGCTCACCACCCTCACCGAGAACCCGGTCCTACTGATTGTTTTGTTCGTCGCACAGATCGGTCTCGTGATCGCCATCTCCGCCCGCGCCGACCGCATGTCGCCTGCGCTGTCGACCGGTCTCTTCCTCCTCTACTCGGCCACCAACGGCTTGATCTTCGCGCTCGTCTTCGAGCTCTACACGACGCAGTCGATCTTCACCGCGTTCGCCGTCACTGCGGGGATGTTCGGAGCCATGGCGGTGTACGGCTACGTGACCAAGACAGACCTGTCGAAGCTCGGCTCGATCCTGTTCATGGCCCTGATCGGCCTGATCCTGGCCACGATCGTCAACCTGTTCATCGCCAACAGCGCCCTCTACTGGATCACCACATACGCGGGCGTGGCGATCTTCGCCGGGCTCACGGCGTACGACGTGCAGAAGATAAAGGGGTACGAGGGAGGGCAGGGCGACGCCATCCGCGGTGCGCTCGCTCTCTACCTCGACTTCATCAACATGTTCCTCTTCCTACTGCGCATCTTCGGACAAAGCCGCGGCTGATGATCGACGGCGTCCTCGGCGGGCCGGTCGAGCAGCAGTATCTGCTCGAGGCCCGTCAGATGCAGGCGCTGTCGCTGGCCGTTCACATCCCACTCGTCTGCTTCGGCATCGCGTTCCCCGCGATGGTGCTCTTCCTCGAGGGCCTGTGGCTACGTACCGGGGACCCGCTCTACAAGGCGCTGGCCAAGCGCTGGTCGCACGCGATGGCGATCCTGTTCGCGATCGGCGTCGTGACGGGCACGATCCTCTCGTTCGAGCTCGGGCTGCTCTGGCCCGAGTTCATGGCGACGTTCGGGGACGTTTTCGGCGTGGCGTTCGGGCTCGAGGGCTTCTCGTTCTTCCTCGAGGCGATCTTCATCGCGATCTACCTCTACGGGTGGGACCGCCTGCCACCGCGCGTGCACTTCCTCTGTGGGGTGCCGATCATCATCGCGGGCATCACCGGGGCGTTCTTCGTGATCTCCGTGAACGGCTGGATGAACGATCCCACGGGTTTCCGGATCGAGAACGGCGAGGTCACGGACGTCAAGCCGTTCGAGGCGCTGTTCAACAGCAACATGTGGCACGAGTTCGTGCATATGTACCTCGCCGGGATCATCGTCGCCGGCTTCCTCGTGGCCTCTGTGTACGCGGTGGGGTGGCTGCGGGGCAACCGCGAGCGGCGCCACCGCGTGGCGCTGATCGTGGCGCTCACGTTCGCCGCGGTGGCCGCGCCCGCGCAGCTCCTCGTGGGTGACTGGGCAGCCCGCACGGTGGCCGAGAACCAGCCGACCAAGCTGGCGATCTTCGAGGGCCTGCCGGAGACCGAGTCGGGCGCTCCCCTGCACATCCTCGGCATCTACGAGGACGGCGAGGTCAAGTACGGCATCGCCTTCCCCAAGCTCCTCTCCCTGCTTGCCTTCCACGACCCGAACGCGACGGTGCAGGGGATGGACGAGGCCGGCCCGAACGGCATTCCTACGGACAGGGGGATCAACCTGGTGCGGCTGTCGTTCCAGGCCATGGTCGTCATCGGCACCTTCCTGGCGTCGATCGGGGTGTTCTACCTCTACGTGGTCTGGCGAAAACGGCGGCTGCCCTCGTCACCGTGGTTCATGCGCGCCCTCGCGGTGGCCGGACCGCTGGCCGTGGTGGCGCTCATCTGCGGGTGGATCACGACCGAGGTGGGTCGGCAACCGTGGATCGTCTACGAGGTGATGCGAACCGAGGAGGCCGTCACCGGCGCGGACGGGATACCTGTGGGGTACGCCACGCTCGTGGTCGTCTACCTGGGCCTGGCGGTCATCGCCGGCGTGATGCTGAGGCGACTCGCGCGTAGGCCAATGGAGGTCTGAGCGGTGCTCCCGGACCTCGCCGCCCTCCTCGTGGCCGTCGGCCTCACCGCCTACGTGGTGCTGGGCGGGGCGGACTTCGGTTCCGGGATCTGGGACCTCACCGCGCGCGACGAGGCCATGCGTGCGCGCATCAAGCGCTCGATGTCGCCGGTGTGGGAGGCCAACCACGTGTGGCTGATCTTCATCCTTGTGATCATGTGGACGGCCTTCCCGGAGGCCTTCGGCTCGATCATGTCGACGCTGACCGTGCCTATGTTCCTCGCAGCGGTGGGGATCATCCTGCGCGGCTCGGCGTTCGCGCTGCGCGGCGAGGCCGCGACGATGTTCGAGCGCCGCGCCCTCGGCGCCGTGTTCGCGCTGTCCTCGCTGCTCGTACCGTTCTTTCTCGGGGCGGCGGTGGGCGGCATCGCCTCCGGACGGGTTCCCGTGGGCAACGCAGCGGGTGACCTGCTCACGAGCTGGGCCAACGAGACTTCGATCGTGGTCGGCCTGATCTCGGTCGCCACCGGCGCGCATCTCGCCGCCGTGTTCCTCGGCGCCGACGCCCGCCGCTTCGGGGAGGCCGACCTTGTCGACGCGTTCCGCAGGCGCGCTGTCGGATCCGGCGTGGTGGCCGGCGCCTTCGCGGTTGCCGGCGTCATCGTGGTCCGCTCGGACGCGCCGGAGCTGTACGACGGGCTCACCTCGGGCGCAGGCCTGGTGTGTGTGATCGTCTCGGCGCTCGCCGGGCTGGCGACTCTGTGGCTGGAGCTGCACGAGCGCTTCGAGATCGCGCGCTACTCGGTTGCCGTGGCGGTGGGAGCGATCGTGGCGGGCCTGGTGGCCGCGCAGGAGCCGTACATCCTGCCGCCGGAGCTGACCGTCGACCAGGCGGCGGCGTCCGACGCGACGCTCGGCGCGCTGCTCGGCTGCGTGGCGGTGGGCCTGTTCATCCTGATCCCGTCGCTCGTGTGGCTGTTCCGGCTGACGCTGCGGGGAGATCTCGACAAGGAATCGAACGCATGAAACGGACGCTGATCCTGTTCGTGCTCGGCGCAGCCCTCCTGCTGCCGTTTGACAGCACGATCCCGCTCGCCGCCGGGATCCTGCTGCTCGTGGCGTCGATCGTGTCGGGTGTGTTCGCGGTCGCCACCCCGGAGTTCCTGAGTGGCGACGAGCCGCCGGCCGGTTAGCGGGCGGCCTGCGCCCCGGAGCGCCCCAGCCAGGCCACGAGAGCCTGGAGGTCGGTGCCGATGCGCTCGGCGCCGGTGCCCTTTTCGAAGGCGCTGAAGCGCGGCCCGGCGGCCAGCACCGCGTTGACTGCGACCGTGTACGAGCCGTCCGGACTCACATTCTCGAGGCCGCTCTCGTAGAGCTCGAGCGAGCCGCGCTGAGACCATGCGGCGAGGATGTCGCGGCCGCTCATGGTCATCCGGACGATCGGATGCTCGTAGGCGTGCACGAGGAAGGCCTCGGCGTAGGTGACCTCGCCGGCCTCGAGTTCGGGCCGGCGCGTGTTGCCCGGGTTGACGAAGGCCACATCCGCGCCCGCGAAAGAGCGTTGGGCGTCGGCCGCCAGCTGGGTCAGCTGATCCGAGTCGAGGTCGTCCTCCAGAATTCCGACCACCCGGTCGGCCATCGGGGCGACCTGGTCGGCGTAGCCCGCCACCAGCCCCGCCAGCGCGCTGTCCGGCGTGACGCCGGCGTGGGTCGTCGCCGGCAGCCGGGCGGACTTGTAGACGACGTCGCCGGTCACGCGGTCGACGCCGATCCGGATCCGGTCGTAGCCGGTGCCGTAGGCGAGCGACTCGACCACCAGCTTCCCGTCCACCTGGAAGTTGAGCCGCGAGTGAGTGTGGCCGGCCACGACCACGTCTACTGCCCTGTCCATCTGGGCGGTCTCGTCCGCGATCTCCCCGACGGCCGAGTCACCTGTCTGGAAGGCCCCGGAGTGGGCGAGCACCACGATCGCCTCGACGCCCTGCGCGCGCAGTTTCGGTACCCAGCGGTTGACGGCGTCGGAGACGTCGAGGAAGCGGTAGTCGCGCTTGAACTCGGGCAACAGCCAGGTGTGCGTGTCGTCCGTGGTGACGCCGATGAAGCCCACCTTCACCCCGGCGCGTTCGATCACCTTGTAGGGCGGGAGGAAGGTCTCGCCGCTGTCCGGGTTGACCGTGTTGGCAGCCAGCCACTGGTAGCGGGAGCGTTGGAGGACGCGTATCAACTCGGCGCCGCCCTCGTCGAACTCGTGGTTGCCCACGGCACCGACGTCGAAGCCCATCATGTTCGTCGCCTCGATCGCCGGCTCGTCCTGAAAATGGCTGGAGACGAGTGGGGACGCCCCGATCATGTCCCCCGCGTGAACAGTGATCGTGCGCCCGGGGTGTGAACGCGCGGCGCGCGTGAGGTGGGCGCCGAGGTACGCCGCGCCGCCAAGATCCGGTTCGGGAGGCTCGAGGTGGCCGTGGAAGTCGTTGACCCCGAGCAGCTGGAGGTCCACGATCCGCTCCTGAGGGCGCTCTCGGGGCTCGTCCGCTCCGGCGTTGAGGCCGAGCAGGGCGACGAGCACGGCGGCGCTGAACGCCGCGACTCCGGGCAGGAGGTGGCGGCGGTCGGGCGCGCGCATCGGTGGCCAACTTATGCTGCCTTTGCAGGACTTTTGTCACCCACTCATGTCGATGGCGTGAAGTGGGTGTGAAGCGGGTCAGTCGCCTGTCGCGAGCGGATGGCCGAGCCGGCCGAGGGCTCGCACCCCGCCGTCGACCACGTGGATCACCCGCCGGGCGCCGTACGCCGCGAGCAGGCTGGCCGCGGTGGCGCTGCGCTGGCCCGAGGCGCAGATGGCCGCCACGGGCCGCTCGGGTTCGATCGCGCCGGGCAGGCCGTGGATGTCGTGATAGGGCACGTGCAGCGAGCCCGGGAGGTGGCCGTCGCGCCACTCGCCGAGCTCACGGACGTCAAGGATCTGCAGGTCGCTGTCTGCCGTCCATCCGGGCGGCGAGCTCCTCGACGGTCCAGCGGTCGATCGACGCGACCTCGCGGCGCTCGGCCCGCCAGCTGGTCATCCCGCCGGACAGGAAGCCGCTTGCCGTGCGCACGCCCACGGCGGTGGCGAGCAGCGCGGCCCGGCGAGCGTCCTCATCGTCACGGCCCACCAGCACGATCTCCTGGCTCGGGTCGGCCACCCAGGAGAGCTTGGTGCCAAAGCCCTGGCTGAGCATCGTGATGCACACCGCTCCCGGAATGTGGGCCTCGTCGAACTGCAGCGCAGTACGGACGTCCACGATCATCGCGCCCGCGGCCCGACGCTGCTCGACCTGACGTGGGGTGAAGGGCATCAGCTCGACGCCGGCCACGAGCAGCGGCCCGCGGTTGAGATCGACAACCGCTCCGAAGTTCGGCGGCTGAGGCCCCAGGCCGGCCAGCGCCGCCTCCATGAAGGCGCCCTCGTCCTCCTGCTGCAGCATCGGGTTGTGGCGCCGCTCGTAGCCGATCGTCGACGAGATCTTCATGTCCATGCCCGGCCCGCCGCACAGCGAGCCACCGAGGTGGCCCGGCCAGACCTCGGTCTCGGGCGCAAGCGTGAGCAGCCGCTCGTGCAGGCTGCGGAAGATCTCGCGGGCGCCCTCGTCGCGTTCGATCGCCAGATCGGGACGGGCCGCGTCGCCCACGAACAGCGAGTCGCCGGTGAGAACGGCCCAGGGCTCCTCGCCGCGGCCGGTGTCGATGAGCGCGAATGCGGTGTGCTCGGGCCGGTGCCCGGGGGCGTGGATCGCCCGCACGGTCACCGAGCCGAGATGGAGCTCCCAGCCGTCGTCGAAGGCCTCGTGTTCGTACTCGGCGTCCGCCAGCCTGTGGATATGGATGGTGGCGCCGGTGGCGGCGGCCAGCCTCCCGTGGCCCGACACGTGGTCCGCGTGGTTGTGGGTCTCGAGCACGTGGTCGATCTGCACGCCCAGGTAGCGCGCAAGCTCGAGGTACTCGCCGATCTCAAAACGGGGGTCCACCACCGCCGCGACGCCGGCGTCGTAGTCGCCGATGAAGTACGAGGCGCAGCCGAGGTCGTCATGGGTGATCTGTCTGAAGATCACGTTCGCATTCTCTCAATGAATGAATTTGCGCAAGACCGGGTAGTCACATGCAAGCCGTAACGACGGGGGAACCACGATGTTGAACGGCAGGGAACTCAGCGAGCAGTTGTGCGACGACGCGGTTGCGCCCATCGCGTGCGACGTGCCGGACGAGATGTCGTGGCAGGAATGGGCGTCGCGCAAGGCTCAACCGCGCGCGCGGCGCTGGTGGCCGGGCCGCCCGGGCCGGCGGCAGGCCGAGTCTCGGACCCCCGCCGGGAGGGGCTCAGTGCCTCCCGCTCGGCGGTCGCGCTCGGCGAAGTAGTCGCTTCTCTGAGGGGTGATGGAGCCTCGCGCTGGCTTGCGCGACTCCTCTGTGCAGCTTAGGGTGGACCGACTTGCTGGCCTCGTCTTAACGGGGCTGGATGGTTTCGTTGACTGGCCTGCTCTACAAACTCGGCCGTGCGTGCGCGCGCTGGCGCTTCGTGGTGCTCGCGCTCTGGGTCGTCCTGGTGGTGGCGCTGGTGATCGTCGCCGGTCAGGCCGGCTCTCAGACGACCAACAACGTGACCCTGCCGGGCGCCGGCAGCCAGAGCGCCACGGACCTTCTGAGCGACCGCTTCCCGAGCCAGGCCTATGGAACCAACCCGCTCGTCGTGGCCACCGACAGCGGCAAGCTGACCGACTCGAAGTACTCGAAGGCAATCAAGCAGTCGGTGAGCGCCCTGAAGAAGACGCCGCACGTGACCGCGGCGATCAGCCCCCTGAGCGACGCCGGGTCCAACGCGCTCAGCAAGGACAAGAAGATCGGCTACATCTCGGTGGCGCTCGACGTCGGCCAGGGCACGATCACCGAGGACGAGTCGAACGCGGTGCTCGACGCGGCCGATCCGGCCAAGAAGGCCGGATTGCAAACGGCCATCGGCGGCTACGTCGGCCAGGAGCTCTCCAAGCCGGACACCGGCGCCAGCGACAAGATCGGCATTGCGGCGGCGATGGTCATCCTGCTGCTCGTCTTCGGCTCCGCGGTAGCGGCGGGGCTGCCGATCGTCACCGCGGTGATCGGCCTGTTGTGCGGCCTGAGCGTCGTTACGCTCCTCAGCCACATCGCCGACATCCCCACGACCGCGCCCACGCTGGCGACCATGATCGGACTAGCGGTCGGGATCGATTACTCGCTGTTCATCGTGACCAAGCACCGCGCACAGGTCGCCGAGGGCATGGAGGTGCACGAGTCGATCGGGCGCGCGCTCGCGACCGCGGGCGGTGCGGTCCTGTTCGCGGGCGGCACCGTCGCGATCTCCCTGCTCGCGCTCGCCGTCGCCGGGATCCCGCTGGTCACGACCCTGGGCTACACGTCGGCGATCGCGGTGGCCTTCGCCATCCTTGGCGCGCTCACCCTGCTGCCGGCCCTGTTTGCGCTGCTCGGAACGCACGTCTCGGCGCTC
This sequence comes from uncultured Thermoleophilaceae bacterium, assembly GCA_963733655.1. GTDB lineage: Bacteria > Actinomycetota > Thermoleophilia > Solirubrobacterales > Thermoleophilaceae > JACVRW01. The sequence goes on along the minus strand of CAVTEX010000001.1, from coordinate 22,289 downwards.
ACATTGCCGTTCCGCAAGGCTCGCGCCGACGAGGTGCAGTCCCCACTGTGGACGAAGCTGGCCACAGGGATCGCCAATCACCCCTGGCCGGTAATCGTCGTCGTGCTGGCGATCCTGCTCGCGCTCTCGATACCCATGCTGTCGATGCACCTGGGCCAGGAGGACGTGGGGGCAGAGCCGACCGACACGACCGCCCGCCAGGCCTACGACCTGATCGCGAAGGGCTTCGGGGAGGGGACGAACGGGCCGTTCCTGATCTCCGCCCAGCTAAGCAAGCCCGCGAAGCCGAACCAGAAGAACCTCAACACGATCAGTCAGAACGAGAAGCAGCTGCAGCAGCAGCAGCAGCAGATCGAGCAGCAGGCTGAGCTTGAGGGCGCGACCCCGCAGCAGGCGCAGCAGGAGGCGAAGCAGCAGACGCAGAAGCAGTCCAACGAGCTCGCCAACAAGAAGAAGAAGGCCGAGCAGCCGGCGACCGACCCGCGCCTCCAGACCCTGCGCAAGGACCTCCAGAAGACCAAGGGCGTCGATTCCGTGACGCAGCCGCTGGTCAACAAGCAGGGAACCGCGGCCGTCTACACGCTCATTGCCACGACCGCGCCGTCCGACATCGCCACCGAGGACCTGGTCTCGCGCCTGAGGGACACCACCATCCCGGAGGCGACCAAGGGCCAGGACATGACGGCCTTCGTGGGTGGCACCACAGCCGCGTACGTCGACCTCGCCGAGAAGATCACCAGCAAGCTCCCGCTGGTCATCTTGGTGGTCGCGGCGCTCAGCTTCCTGGTGCTGCTGGTGGGATTCCGCTCACTGCTGATCCCCGCTCAGGCGGCGGTGATGAACCTCGTCTCGGTCGGCGCGGCCTACGGCGTGCTCACGCTCGTCTTCCAGGAGGGGTTCGCCTCGAGCCTGATCGGACTCGAAGGCGCGATACCGGTCGTCAGCTTCGTGCCGTTGATCATGTTCGCGATCCTGTTCGGCCTCTCGACCGACTACCAGGTCTTCCTGCTGACCCAGATCCAGGAGCACTTCAAGGAGGGCAAGGGCGCCCGCGCGACCGTGATCGAGGGGCTCGGCTACTCGGGGCGCATCATCGGGGCGGCCGCGCTCGTGATGTTCAGCGTGTTCGGGAGCTTCGTGCTGAACGGCGACCCGACGATCAAGCAGTTCGGCCTCGGCCTGGCCACGGCGGTCACGATCGACGCGATCGTGGTGTGCCTCTTCGTGCCGGCATTGATCGTGGTCGCCGGAAGGGGGACGATTTGGCTGCCTCGCTGGCTCGACCGGATCCTGCCGCAGTTCAGCATCGAGGGGTCGGGCTACTTCGACCCAGAGCCGCCTCCCAGCGATCCGCCGGCACGGGAGCCCGAACCGGCGGCGAGCGCCTGAGCCTCTAGGCGGAGGTGGTGCAGGCGGGGCAGGTGCCGCGCAGGGTCACGTCGTGCTCACCCACCGTGTAGTCCACGCGCCCGGCCAACCGCTCGATCGCCCGCTCGAGCTCCTGGTCCTCGAAGGCCTTCGTCTCGCCGCAGCTGTCGCACACGAGGTGATGGTGATGCTCGCCGCCCGGATGGACCGGCTCGTAGCGGGCCACGGTCTCGCCCTGGTCGACTCGCCGAACCAGGCTCATGTCGTCGAGCAACTGCAGGGCGCGGTAGATACTCGCAACGCCAACGCCCTCGCCGCGCTGGCGCAGCCGGTCGGCGATCTCCTGAGCGGTGACGCTGCAACCGAGCTCGTCGAGGGTCGCCACGACGGCGGCCCGCGGCGCGCTGACGCGGTAGCCGCCGCTCTCGAGGATCTCGTGTGCGTGTCCCACCCACTCGGTCATTGCTTGTGAGCCAAGGATAGGGTCCGGCCATGCCCGAGCTCCACCGTACGCCCGACGAGCGCTTCGAGAACCTGCCGGGCTATGACCTCGACCCTCACTGGCACGATGCCGACGGCCTGCGCCTGCACTACGTCGACGAGGGCGCGGGCTCGCCGGTGGTGTGCTTCCACGGGGAGCCGAGCTGGGCGTACCTGTATCGGAAGATGGTGCCCGGGCTCGTCGAGGCGGGGCACCGGATGGTCTGTCCCGACTTGCCCGGATTCGGACGTTCGGACAAGCCCACCGAGCGGGGTTGGTACTCCTACGACCGGCACGTCGAGTGCGTCTCCTCGCTTCTGGGAGCGCTCGATCTGCGCGACGCGTGCGTGGTCGTTCAGGACTGGGGCGGGCCGATTGGGCTGCGCTGGGCGGTGGAGAACGCCGATCGGGTGGCGGCGCTCGTGATCCTCAACACGGGGCTGTTCACCGGGCGGGTGTCCGAGGGCTTCATGAACTGGCGCAACTTCGCCGAGCGAAACCCCGACCTGCCGGTGGGCTTCGTGCTCCAGAGCGCCACAACCACCGAGCTGCCGGAGGAGATCGTGAGTGCCTACGAGGCTCCCTTCCCCGACGCCGAGTCCAAGGCCGGCGCCGCGCAGTTCCCGCTGCTTGTCCCGATCGACGATGAGCAGCCCGGGGCGGCCGAGATGCGCTCTGTGGCCGACGAGCTCTCGCGCTGGGACAAGCCGGCGCTCGTGGCCTTCTCCGATTCCGATCCCGTTTTCCCGTACCCGCGGGCGGGACAGTACTTCTGCGACCTGATTCCCAGCGCCTCGGAGCAGCTGAAGATCGAGGGCGCCTCGCACTTCCTCCAAGAGGACCGCGGGGAGCACATCGCCGATGAGGTGGTCCGCTTCTTGAGCGCCTGACGCCCCGGCCCTCGGAGGCGGGGCCGGAGCGCGTGCGCTTCGCGGTCAGCCGGCGGCGCTCTGGCGCTCGGCCACCTTCGCCCAGTTCACGGTGTTCCACCAGGCGTCGATGTAGTCCGGGCGCTTGTTCTGGTACTTGAGGTAGTAAGCGTGCTCCCAGACGTCGACGCCGAGCAGGGGCGTCTGTCCGTTGGTGATCGGGTTGTCCTGGTTGGCGGTCGAGACCACGGCCAGGCCGGAGCCGTCATGCACGAGCCAGGCCCAGCCCGAGCCGAACTGGTTGACGCCGGCGTCCTTCACCTTCGACTTGAAGTCGTCGAAGGAGCCAAAGGCGGACTCGATGGCCGCGCCCACGTCGCCGTCGGGGGCGCCGCCGCCGTCCGGCGACATCGACTCCCAGAACAACGTGTGGTTGAGATGGCCGCCGCCGTTGTTGCGTACGGCGTTGCGCTTGTCCTCGGGAATGTCCGAGAGATTGGCCACGACCTCCTCGATCGGCCGGTCGGCCCAATCGGTGCCCTCGAGGGCGGCGTTGACCTTGTCGACGTAGGCCTGATGGTGCTTGTCGTGATGCACGCGCATGGTGGCCTCGTCGATGTGGGGCTCGAGCGCGGCGTAGTCGTAGGGAAGAGGCGGTACCTTGTACGGCATATCTCTCCTTTCGGGGGGCAGATGCTCGGGTAGGACTCTATGCCGGTGCTGCTCGTCAGCTGGAACGTGGCCGGCCGGGCGCGCCGGGTGCAGGAGCAGGGCGAGCTCGTGCTCGGCCTCGAGCCCGACGTGGTCCGCCTGCAGGAGGTGACGGCGGCGAGTGCATTGCCGTGGGTGGAACTGCTTGCGGCGAGCAGCTTCGCGGTGCGCATGCCCGAGCTGCCGCGGGTCCGCGAGTCGAGCCGGCCGCTGGCCGTGTTGACCGCCGCGCGCTCTTCTGTGCTCGAGCCCGTCTTGGTCGACGGAGTGCCCTGGCCCGAGCGCGTGCTCGCCGTGCGGACGGAGCAAGGGCTCGAGCTGGTCAACGTCCACTCGCCGGTAAGCCAGAAGCCCGACCTCGTGAAGGTGCGCACCCACGAGGCCGTGTACCGGCATCTCGCCCGCGGCGGCGGGCCGCGCCTCGTGTGCGGCGACCTCAACACGCCCCGGCGCGAGCATCCCGACGGCGGTATCTGGACCTTCGCGCGCAGCAACCGCGGGGTGTTGCGACCGGAGCGCGGGGAGCGCTGGGACGCGGCGGAGACCGGGCTCGTGCGGGGCCTGGAGACCCACGGCTTCCGGGACGCGTTCCGAGAGCTCAACGGCTTCGCTCTCAAGTCGCCGAGCTGGGAGTGGCCTCGCACGGGAGGCGGCTACCGCCTCGACCACCTGATCGTCTCAGCCGAGGTCGGCGTGACGGCCTGCCATTACCGCCACGACTGGCGCAAGGAGCTGGGCCTTTCGGACCATTCGGCGTTAGTGGCGGAAATCGCGCTGTATAGCTCCGCCAAGTGATGCGGCTGAGAGGAGTCGAACCTCCACGGGGTCGCCCCCACGGCGACCTGAACGCCGCGCGTCTGCCGTTCCGCCACAGCCGCCTGCGATGCACAGGGTAGCGCTTGCATTACTCCTTGATCCCCACCGCTCGGAGCAAGACCTCCACGCTCTCGCGTCGGTTGATGCGGATGTTGATTCTCCCGGTCGCGTCAGATCTGGTGCGGCGGTAGCGGATCCCGACGAGGTCACACGCGTTCGCGAACAAGTCTGCAATGTCGGCCGAGCAATTCGAGAAGTCGTACGACGGATAGCGGTAGACCCCCGTCCGGTTGACGAAGTAGCAGCCATCCGACAGCAGCATTCCGCGTATGAAGTTCATGGGAGTGGACTCCACGCACGCGCTCTGCCAGTCCTCCAGGAGGATTTGCCGCTCGTGCTTCTTACCCGGCCCGTGCTGAGGAAACAGGCAGGGCAGGTGGCGCGAGTAGACGCTGATGATCGTGGTTGTGCCCTTGGCCGATCGAGACACCCCGACGGAGTTGCCGGCGAAGCAACGGTCGAGGAGCTTTCGTACGTCCTCGTTGATGACTGGATAGGCCGAGTCCATGAAGACACGCAGTCGGTGGGTACGGCCCATCTCGACCACGTAACCGTCGCCGAGATACAGCCCGAGAAGCTCCGAGTAGTCGGAATCGCTGAACCAGGTCGGTCTTGCAGCTCGCCAACAGCGTGGACAGATCGCGGACGGATTTCGGCGGACGTAACGCGAACGCCAGTCACGGACCGTCGCTCGGGGCACGCCAATGCGCCGCGCCACCTCGCAGTCGTTCAGCCCTTCTGCGACTAACTCCAGCGCGTGTTCTCGCACCACAGCCGGATACATAACGAACACATGTTCGCAAACCAATCAGACGGACCCGCGCTACGACGCCGCTCGGCTCAGGCCCGCCCGCCGCGCCGCTGCGGCGTCCCGAACACGTAGTCCCACATCGGAGCGCTCACGCCGAAGCCGCGCGTGTCGTCCTGGAAGTGGTGGCGCATATGCAGCTCTCGGATGAGCTTGCCCAGGCGGGTGCGGGGGCGGTGGTGATGCACGTGGTAGTGGGTCATGTCGTAGATCAGGTAGCCGCTCAGGAAGCCGGCGGCGAAGATGTTGGCCCAGGGCGTGCCAAGCACCAGGACGAACAGGCCGTACAGGATCAGCGCCAGCGGCACGCTCACCGACGGCGGCATCACGAGGCGGAGGGGATCGTTGGGGTGATCGTGGTGGACCCCGTGGATGATCCAGTGCAGCCGGGCGCCCAGGCCCTCCTCGGGCTCGAAGTGGAACACGAGCCGGTGCAGCCAGTATTCGAAGAGCGTCCAGAACACGTAGCCGGCGAGGACGAGCCCCACGACCTGGACAGTCGTCGGCTGACCGCGCGCGCCCGTGACGAACAGGACAACGATGGCGGGCACGAAGATCACCAGCGGCACCATCGGATGAACGCGCGAGAGACGGTCCAGCAGATCCGACTCGAACATGCGCGGAGAGGCCTTGAGCGCTTCTGACCGCCGAGCGTTCACGCCTCGAATTTAGCGCACGACCCGGGCGGGTGGAAGCCTGACTTCGGGTTACCTAACTCTCGGTCCAGAGGTCGCGCCACGAGGCCACGAGAAACTCGAGCCCGACCGCGGCGGTGGCGCCGTACACGACCACCTCGACCGGGTTCGCCTCGCCGGTGAAGATCCGACCCAACAGGTAACAGGTGACAGCCGCCATGAACAGCAGCCGACCCGTGGACTCCATGCCGCGGAGTGTGCGCTCGAACCCGAACGAGCCTGTGACGGCCCGGTGAAGGTGTGGTGAAGCTCCCGTTACCGGTGGCCACGCCGAGGAGGTCCAAGCCCACTGCACGCTCGCTTCGTACGGTCCCGACCCGTAGAGTCGGCGGATGGCCCCGGGCGGGCTCCCCGGATGTCGCATCCGGCCGCGCGTTGCTCGTCGGTTCGTAGTGGCGACCTCGCGTTACTCGGGTTGTGCGTGCTGAATGTCTCGGCCGCGCCGATGAACGACGACTTCGCCGACGCTGCACCGCCGACTGGCATCCCCGTGTCGAACGCCTAGCTTGGGCCGCTTCCGGTCCAGCCCCGCGTGGCGTGCTCGGCGCCCGCGCCCTCATACTGGCGCTGATCCTCAATCCGTCGCGCGCGCTTCTCCTTCTTCACGCGCTTCGCCTCACGCCTACGGTCGGGCCAGCTGGCCTTCGGCTGTTGCTGTTTGGCCATGAGTGGACTCTACGCCTGTCTGGGGCGAAGAGCACAGGCCCCAACGGGCGCGCCTCACTCCTCGCCCGCTGGCCACCGGGCACCCGGGCAGCAGCCCTTGCCGCGGCGGATATTCGCCCGGTTAACCACGAAGGCCGGTCCGAACGCCAGCGCGAAGCCGCCGAGTACCGCGCCCCAGAACAGCGCGTCGTCTAGACCAGCGTCCATCGCGCCTGGGACCACCAGCACGAAGGCGTTGTCGATCACCTCCATGATCGTGATCGACACGGTGTCCGCCGCCAGAGCGATCAGCACCACGGCCGCCAGCGCAAGTCCGGAGCGCAGCAATGGGAGCGATGTAAGCGTGTAGCCGAACACGAAGGCCAGCCCGATCGCCAGCGCCACCGTGGCGAGGTTGCTCCACCCCAGCGCTGTGCCGACCGCCATCCCCGCAATCTCACCAGCAGCGCAGCCGACGAGACAGTGAGCCGTAGCGCTCAGGGCGAGTTGGTTCAGCGACTCCGATGGCGCGGCCGGGGCCGCGGCCAGGCCGGGAATGGCAAGCTCCTTCGCGGGCACTCAGTGCCCAATCATGACGGACTGGCGCATCCTGGCCAGCCTCGCGCTCAGCGGATGCCCCGGTGCCGGAGCAGTGCGACCCGAACGCCTATCCAGTCGCCCACTTGGTCGAACCAGCGGTCGTCACCCCAGCGCACATCATCGGCCATCGCCGCGGCTCCTCCCGATCCAGGGGAGCGCAGCGCCCCCGATTTTCTCGGGCAGCCGGCCGCGGCGCTCGGTGTCTCCGCGCGCGCGAGGGCGCCGGAGCGGTCCCAAATGTTCCAGGGCGTGGTCCAAGGGCGCCCCAAGAAGGACGAAACCCGCTCAGAGAGCGGGCATCGCGAGTACCGCCACGGGGATTCGAACCCCGGTTTCCGCCGTGAGAGGGCGGCGTCCTAGTCCCCTAGACGATGGCGGCCTGCCGGCGGGCGATTCTAGCGACCCCCTGGGCGCCTTGCCCACGTAGAGCGGCCGCCCGGCCGGCGGAGTAGGATGACCGCGTTCATCGGCCGGTGGTCGAGGGAAGTCCGGTGAGAGTCCGGCGCGGTCCCGCCACTGTGAACGGGCGTTGAATCGCCGCAATGAGCCACTGGGGAGCCGACGGTTTCCCGGGAAGGCGCGGCGAGGAGCCCCGAGCCAGGAGACCTCACTCCGGCCGCAGCCCATACGACCCTCGTGGAAAGGGTGGCTCGATGTCTCATCACTTCCGACGCGCTCTGCCAGGCGCGCTCGTCCTGCTCTCGCTCGCCCCGCCCTCAGCGGCGTTGGCCCTGCCGGTAACCGTCAACGTCCGAGTCGAGGGGGCGAGCACCACCATCTTCGACGGGCCCGTCGTGACCGACGGGCACAACCTCAATCCGCCGAGTGGTGGGGGACCACATCCGTGCGACGGCACCAACAACGGCGCCTTCCCCAGCGCCGGCCCCACCGCCACGGCCGCGCTCGACGACGCCGCGCGCGCGGGCCGCTTCCCCTGGGACGGCACCTGGTTCGCGAGCTTCAACGATTTCCAGGTCACCCGGATTGCGAACGAGCAGGACAACGCCACCCAGTTCTGGGGCCACTTCGTGAACGGCAAGTCGGCCAGCGCGGGCGGGTGCCAGACGCGGCTGAACGCCGGGGACCAGACGGTGTGGGCCTTCGACGCCTTCAGCAAGACCGCCGTGCTCCGGCTCGAGGGTCCGAGCAGTGCGACGACCGGTGCGCCCGTGTACTTCCGCGTCTTCGACACGGCTCCCGCGGCGGCGCTGCCGGCGGCCGGCGCCTCGGTCAACGGGACGCCCACCGGCGGGGACGGGTTCGCCGCCCTGCGCTTCCCCACCAAGGGCATCTACCGCGTCAAGGCCGACCGTCCCGATGCCGTGAGGTCGAACAGCATCCGGATCTGCGTCGACCCCGAGGGTGCCCTGCCGTGCAGCTCGACCGACCGGAGCGGCCCCACGCTGAGCTTCGGCGCGGCAGGCGGCCAGCCCGGCGGGCTCGCCAGCACAACCGGTCGCTCGCGCACCATGCTCATCTCCTGGGCGGGTGACGACGGTGCCGGCAGCGGTGTCAAGTACTACTCCGTGGAGGTGAGCAAGCTGGGCGATCCGGACTGGCGCAGCCTGCTCGACAAGTCCCCGGCGAACGGGCTCCACTTCAGGGGCGACGTCGGCGCCGCCTACCGCTTCCGCGTGACCGGCACCGACCGGGCGCTCAACGACAAGGCCCTCGAGAGCGAGCCGGTGGTGGTGCCGGTCGACGACCGCAACCGTGGCCTGTGGCGCTTTTCGAAGCGGGGCTGGAAGCGCGTCCGCAACGACAACGCCTGGGGCCGAACGGTCATGCGCGCGAAGGACGCGGGTGCGACGGCGGGCTTCTCGTTCGAGGGAGCGAGCGTCGCCCTGCTGGGTCGCAAGCTGCCCAAGGGCGGACGCCTGCGCGTGACCCTCGACGGCAAGCGACGCGTGCTGCGCGTCCGCGGGCGCTCCGGTCACCGGACCGTTCTCTGGAGCACCGACGGGCTCGGCGACGGACGGCACCGTCTGCAGCTGCGCACCCTGGGCGGGGGACCGGTGGAGCTGGATGCGGTGGCGCCTTCGCCATGAGCCGCGCGGCGCTCGGCGCACTCTGCCTCACGCTCGCCGGGCTCACATTGGCCGTGCCCGTGCAGGCGGCGGCGCCCGCCATCGAGCAGATGGTGGTGTTCCGCGGCGGCAAGGCGGTAGTCAAGGACGTGACCGCCAAGCAGGCGCGCGTGAAGGTCGGGCGCCACGGCTGCGCTGCCGGCGAGGGGACCGCGCTCGCCGCGCTCGTCCGCAGTCGTATCGGCAAGCTGAAGCTCAGGGACTTCGGCTCTTGCTCGACGCGACCCCGCGACGGCGCGGGGCTGTTCGTCGAGGCCATCCGCAACGACCGCAACCGAGGACAGAACGGCTGGGTCTACAAGGTCGGCCGCCGGGCCGCCAGCGCAGGAGCGGCGGATCCGTCCGGTCCCTTCGGGCGGGGGCGGCTTCGCCGCGGCCAGCGCGTGACCTGGTTCTACTGCCGCATGAAGGCCGGGGGCTGCCAGCGCACGCTGGAGGTCCGCGCCGTGCCCGAGCCGGGAGGCGTGACCGTGACCGTGCGCGGCTACGACGACGAGGGCCGCGGCATTCCGGTGGAGGGAGCGACCGTGGCGAGCGAGAGCGCCAGCGCGGTCACCGCGGCGAACGGCAGCGCGCGCCTCTCGCTTCCGGCGGGCCGGCACACGGTCGTCGCCGGCAAGGACGGTCTGGTGCGCTCTTTCCCCGAAACGGTGCAAGTCGGTTGACACGGCGGCTCCTCGTCCTCGTCTGCCTGCTCGCCGCGACCGCGGCGCCCGGCTGCGGCCTGGGCGAGGGCGAGGAGCGCGGCGGCCCGGGCGCGCAGGTCCGTATCACGCGCGACTTCGGCAAGAGCGAGCTGGCCTCTGCGGAGGTCGAGAGCGTGCGCGAGGGCCAGACCGTCATGCGGCTCCTGCAGTCGAACTTCGACGTGGACACCAGGTTCGGCGGGCGCTTCGTCGACGCCATCGACGGCCTCGAGAGCCGCGGCCCGGCCGGGCAGGTCGACTGGTTCTACTTCGTCAACGGAGTCGAGGCCGAGGTGGGAGCCGCGGAGTTCGAGCTCAACCCTGGCGACCGCGTCCAGTGGGACCACCGCGACTGGCGGGTGACGATGCGCGTGCCCGCCATCGTCGGCGCCTTCCCCGAGCCCTTCCTCAACGGGCTCGAGGGCAAGCGCCGCCCCGTGCGGGTGGAGTGCGACGACTCGGAGTCCCAGGCCTGTCGTGAGGCACGCGAGACGCTCGAGAACGAGGGCGTGTCGACCTCCGGGTCGTCGCTCGGCGCCCCGGGGGTGGAGGAGGTGACCCGCCTGGCCGTGGCGCGCTGGCCCGAGGCGCGGATCGTGCGCGGCGCCGGCAGCCTCGAGCAGGGGCCGGAAGAGAACGGGGTGTTCGTGCGCGTGGCCGAAGACGGCCGCTCGATCGATCTCCTCGACGAGCACGGGGACGTGGCGCGCACCGTGCGTCCCGGAGACGGGGTCGGCCTGGTGCTCGCGATGCGGCCGCTCCAGGAGGAGCTGGTGTGGCTGGTGACCGCGCTCGACCAGGAGGGGCTCGAGGCGGGCGTCCGCGCGCTCGACGAGACGAGCCTGCGGGACGCCTTCGCCGTTACCGCCGACGATGATGGCGTGGACAAGCTGCCCCTCGCGGTGAGATGAGCCTCGTTCCCGTCTACCGGCCCAGATCGAGCCCGCTGCACGCGGCGCGCGCAGGCGTGGGCGCGATGTTCTGTTGCGCGCTCGCCCTGACCGGCGCGCTCTACCGCCACCCGCTGGTGCTGCTGGCGACCCTCGCGGCGGTGATCGCCGCCGGCGCTGCCGCCAAGGTGGGTCGCGAGATCGGGCGCTCGCTCAAGCTCGCGCTCCCGCTGGCCCTTCTGGTGACCGTCGTCAACGCGCTCGTCTACGCGGGCGGTGACACGCTGCTCGTCCGCGGAGGCACCGTCCTCGGGCGCCGCATCGACATCACGCTGGAGTCCCTCGCCTACGGCGCGCTCACCGGGCTGAGGGTGGTGGTGATCGTCGCCGCACTTGGGCTGCTGTCGGCAGCGGTGGATCCCGACGAGCTGCTGCGCCTGTTCCGGCGCGTCTCCTACCGCTCGGCCCTGACCGCTTCCCTGGCCAACCGGCTGGTCCCGGTGCTGGCCCGTGACGCCACGCGGATGTCGGATGCGGTCCGCTGCCGGCCGGAGCCTCCGGGCCGGCTGACGGTCGTGCGCGCAGCGCTCTCGGGCGCGCTCGACCGCTCCGTCGACGTGGCGGCCGCCCTCGAGGTGCGCGGCTACTCGCTCGGAGGCCGTCCGCCGCGGCGCCGCCTGCCCTGGTCGCGGCACGATCTCCGCGTGCTGGCCGCGGCCGTCGGGATCCTCCTGGTCGCGCTGGCCGGGGCGGTTGCGGGCGTCGCCGGCGTCGATCCCTACCCCACCTACGAGATGGACTCGGGCCCGGCCGTGTGGGCTCTGAGCGCGGCGATCGTGCTGCTCGCGTTGAGCCCGTTCGCGGGCAGAGCGGCTCGGATGGGGACGGGATGAGCGAGCCGCTGGTCACGGCCGAGGGCTTCCGCTACCGCTACCCCGAGTTGGAGCGGCCGGCGCTGCACGACATCGACCTCGAGCTCGAGGCGGGCACCTTCACGGTGCTCGCCGGGGTCTCGGGCTCGGGCAAGTCGACGCTGCTGCGCGCTCTGTGCGGCCTGGTCCCGCACTTCCACGGCGGCGAAGCGTCGGGCGTCCTGCGGGTAGGAGGGCTCGACGTGCGCGACCACGGCCCGGGCGAGCTGGCCGAGATCTGCGGCACGGTCTTCCAGGAGCCCGAGACTCAGGTGGTGATGGGCGGCGTGCGAGCCGAGCTCGAGCTCCCGCTGGAGCACCGGCGCGAGCCCGCCGGGGCCGTGGCACGCGCGGTGGAGGAAACCGCGCTGGCGCTCGGGGTTGCGCACCTCCTCGAGCGCCGCACCGACACACTGTCGGGAGGCGAGCTGCAACGCGTGGCGATCGCCGCGGCGATGGTGCACGCTCCGCGCCTGCTGCTGCTCGACGAGCCCACCTCGCAGCTCGACCCAGTGGCCGCAGATGAGCTCGTCTGGCTGCTCCGGCGCCTCAACGAGGACTGGGGCACGGCCGTGGTGATCGCCGAGCACCGGCTCGAGCGCTGCCTGCCTGCCGCCGACCGGGTGGTCGCGCTCGTCGACGGGCGCGTGGCCTGCGACGCGTCCCCGGCTCAGTTCCTCGGCTGGGCGACCGGGGCAGTGCCCGCGCTGGCCACCCCGGCCGCGCGGCTGTTCTCGTTGGCCGGGCTGGAGCCCCTGCCGGCAACCGTCAAGGATGCGCGCGCCGCACTCGACCGCCGCGGCCTGCGCCCGGCCCGGAGCGAGAACCCCACGACCGAGCCTCGCCGGCCCGGCTTCCTGCGCAGGCGCCGCGACGGCCGGGCGGTGCCCGCGCTGCGGCTGCGGGAGGTGTGGCACGAGATCGAGGACGGTCCCGTGGTTCTGCGCGGCATCACGCTCGACCTGGCGCCGGGCGAGCGCGTGGCGCTGATGGGCCGCAACGGCGCGGGCAAGAGCACCCTCCTGCGCGTGGCCAAGGGCCTGGCCGAGCCGACCCGGGGGAGGGTCGACCGCACGGGCCACGTGGCGCTGCTCCTGCAGAACCCGGGCGACTACCTGATCCATGAACACGCCGTGGAGGACGCGGGCGCGGCAGGCGTGGCCGCTGCCGGCCTCTCCGGTCGCGAGGAAGCCAACCCGCGCGACCTCTCGGGCGGCGAGCGACAGCGCCTGGCGCTCGAGGTGGTGCTGGCGGGCGGCCAGGCGGCCGTAGTGCTCCTCGACGAGCCCACGCGCGGGATGGACGGCGCCCACCGGGACGAGCTCGTAGCGCGCATCGCCGCCCTGGCCAAGGACGGCGCGGCGGTGATGGTGGCCACTCACGACTCCGAGTTCGTGGCGGCGTTCGCCGACCGCGTGGTGCTCCTGGGCCCGGGCACCGTGATCGCCGATGGCCCGCCCGCCGACGTGCTGGGCGGCGGGCGCTACTTCTCGACTCAGGTGGCGCGCGTCACCGACGGCGCGGCGCTGCTCCCGGAGGCCGGCGCCATCGCACTCGCTGGATCGCAGGAGCGGGAGCTGGCGCGATGAGCTGGCAGGCTTCATCGTTCGTGTTGCTGGCGCTCGCGCTCGCCGCCGGCTTCGCCTGGTATGAGCGCGACAAGCCGCCCGCCCGCGTGCTCGCCCTTGTGGCCGCGCTCGCGGCTCTCGCGGTGGTGGGGCGGCTCGCGTTTGCGGCGATCCCCAACGTCAAGCCCACCACCGACATCGTGCTGTTCGCGGGCTATGCGCTCGGGGCCGTGCCGGGCTTCGTGGTGGGGGCGGTCACAGCGATCGTCTCCAACATCTTCCTGTCCCAGGGTCCCTGGACGGTGTGGCAGATGGCCGGCTGGGGGGCCGTCGGGGTGGGCGGCGCTCTGCTGGCCCGCGCCCTGCGGGGACGCGAGCCCAGCCGCTTCCTCCTGGCCACCGTCTGCGGGGCGGCCGGGTTGGTGTTCGGCGCCTGGATGGACGTCTACCAGTGGACGCTGGTCGGGCGCCAGGACCTCGACTCCTACCTGGTGGTGGCGGCCAGCTCGCTTCCCTACAACGTCGCTCATGCCGTCGGCAACGTCGTGTTCTGCCTGCTGATCGGGCCGGTGTTCATCCGCTCGCTGCGCCGCTACCGGCGCCGCCTGGACGTGACGCTGGCGACCGGCCCCCGCCACGATCACGGCTTCGGTGATGGTGATCTGCGTGATCGCCACGCTGCCGGCGACCGCGGGCGCGGCCACGCCCAGCGACCGGGCCGAGCGCTACCTGCTGCGCGCCCAGAACGCCGACGGCGGCTTCGCCGCCGCGCCGGGACAGGCGTCCAGCCCGCTCTACAGCGGCTGGACCGGCCTGGGTCTCGCCGCGACCGGGAACAATCCGCGCGACGTTGCGCGCCGCGGCCGCTCGCTCGCCGCGTACACCAGGCGAACCGTGCGCGGGATGCGTGACATCGGTGAGATCGAGCGGACCGTCCTCCTGCTGCGGGCCGCCGGCCTCGACCCGCGCTCGTACGCCGGCCGCGACCTGGTGGCGCCGATCATCGCCCGGCGCCGAGGCAACGGATCGATTGCGGGCTACGTGAGCTATACCGCCTTCGGCGTGCTGGCGTTGAGGGCGGCCGGCGAGCCTGCGGGCCGGGCGACCGTGCGCTGGCTGATCGGCACCCAGAACGACGACGGCGGCTTCGGGGTCGCGCCGTCGTCCTCCAGCGACAGCGACATGACCGGCGCCGTGCTACAGGCTCTCGCGGTGACCGGCCGGGCCCGCAGCGCCGCGGCGAGCCGGGCCGTGGCCTTCCTGCGCTCCGCCCAGGGCGAGGGCGGCGGCTTCGGTCAGCTGCGCGGGCGCAGCCCCAACGCTCAGTCGACGGCTTACGCGGTGCAGGGCCTGGTGGCGGTGGGCGCGGCCCGCGGGGCCGTCCGGCGCGGCATCTCGTACCTGACCGGGCTACAGCGCCGCGACGGCAGCATCGCCTACTCGTCCACGAGCGCCCAGACCCCGGTGTGGGTGACCGCCCAGGCGCTGGCCGCGCTGGAGAGGGCTCCGCTCCCGCCGGCCGTGGTGCCGCGAGAGAGGCGGCCGGCCGAGACGGCCGCCGCGGCACCACCACCCGCGGCCGCGACCCCGGCGACCCCGGCGGCCCCGGCCGCGGAGCCAAAGGCCGAGCCCGCACCGGCCGGACCCGCCGAGAAGGAAGACGAGGCCCCGGCCACGCCCCCCACCACGCAAACGCTGCCCCCGCACGCCGAGGGCGACACGAGCCCCGGCGATGACGGCCTCACTCTCGACCCCGCCCCCAAGGCGACCCCCACCAGCGCGGAGGGCAGCGGCGGCGGCGTCACGCTCGCTCTAGTCCTCGCGGCGCTGGCAGCGGTCGGCGCTACGCTCTGGCTCTTCCGCAGTCGCCTGAGCCGGTTCAGCCCAGTGCGCGGCCGATGATCCGGTCCATCGTGCGGTCCGGCACCACGCGAGCCATCACCGCGCGCACCTTCGCATCGCGGCCGATCACGTAGCGGGCCCGCGGGCGTTTGTGTGTCAGCGCCATGCCGATCAGCTCGGCCACCTCGCGGGCGGGGATCCCGCGTTCCTGCTCGATCTTGACCGTCTCGCGGCGCAGCGCCGCGATCACCCGGCCGTAGAGCCGTTCCAGCTGGTCGCTGGGCATGTCCACCATCATGCGGTCGATCAGGGCGTTGCCCTTCTGCCAGATCGGCGTCTTGACGCCCCCGGGCTCGATCACCACCACGTCGACGCCGTGGGGGCGCAGCTCCCTGCGCAGCGAGTCCGAGAACGCCTCGATGCCGTACTTGGACATGCTGTACGCGCCCATCAGCGGCAGCGCCATGCGGCCGCCGATCGAGCTCACGTTGATCACTCGCCCGCGCCCGTTGCGCAGCGCGGGGATCAGTGCCTGGGTCACGGCCACCTGGCCGATCAGGTTGATCTCGAGCTGGCGGCGCAGCTGGTCGACCGGCAGGAACTCGAGAGGCCCGGCCACGGCGATCCCGGCGTTGTTGACCAGGCCGGCGAGCGCGCTCTGTCCCAGCTCATCGCGCAGCGCGGCGATCTGGTCCGCGTCGGTCACGTCGAGGCGGATCGTCCGCAGGCCCTGTGCGCCGAGCCGCTCCGCGTCCTCGTCGCGGCGCACGCCGGCCACAGGGTCGAAGCCGAGTTCGCGCAGATGGAGCGCCGTCGCCTCCCCGATGCCGGTGGAGGCGCCCGTCACGAGGACCGTTCCGGAGGCCATTGGGCAGCGGAGAGTACCTTGCTAGCGTCGCCGCCCGTGGAGCTCGAGGAGGCGATCCGCACGCGCCGGACCCATAAGGCCTATGGGAGCGAGCCCGTGGCCCCGGAGACTCTCGCCGAGCTATTCGAGCTCGCACGCTGGGCGCCCAACCATCACCTGACCAATCCCTGGCGCTTCCGCGTCCTCGGGGCCGAGTCGCTCGGGCGCCTGAAGGAAGCCGCCGGACCCGAGGCGGCGGCCAAGCTCGACCGCGCGCCCACCCTCGTGGTCGCGTCGGTGGTCGAGAGCGGCGACGGTCGGCAGGACGAGGAGGACCTCTGCGCGACGGCGGTGGCGAGCTACATCGTGCTGTTGGCCGCGCACGGCCGCGGCCTCGCCGGCTACTGGCGGACCCCCGAGGTGCTGCGGCGCCCGGAGGGCCGCGCGGCGGTGGGCCTGCACGAGGACGAGCGGGCGGTGGGCCTCCTGCACCTCGGCCGCGCGCGACAGGAGAAGGAACCGCCGCAGCGAACGCCGCCCGGCGACTACGTAACGTTCCTTCCGTGATCCCGCGCGCGGACGCCCTGGCCTCGCTCGAGCGTGACCCGTTCGACGTGGTCGTGGTGGGGGGTGGCATCACGGGCGCCGGGGTGGCCCTCGACGCCGCGTCGCGCGGGTACAGCGTGGCCCTCATCGAGAAGTCCGACTTCGCCGCGGGCACGTCCAGCCGCTCCTCGAAGCTGGTGCACGGCGGCCTGCGCTACCTCCAGAACTTCGACCTCGGCCTCGTTCGGGAGGCGCTGCTGGAGCGCTCGCTGATGGTTGAGCTGGCGCCGCACCTGGTGGCCCCGCTGGCGATGCTGGTCCCGGCGTTCGAGGGCAGGCGTCCGGATCGCCTCACCGGAGTGGGGCTGAACATGTACGACGCGATGTCCTGGCGCCGCGGCCGCGAGGACGAGGAGTGGAGCCCCGCGCGTCACCGGATCATCGACGGGGCCGAGACGCTGGCGATGGCGCCGGCACTCGCCGGACGCGAGCCCACGTCGTCCTATCTCTTCTACGACTGCCAGACCGACGACGTGCGCCTCGTGCTGACCGTGCTCGGCGAGGCGGAGCGCTTCGGGGCGGTGTGCGTCAATGGAGCCGAGGTCACCGGCCTGGTGGAGCGCGGCGGCCGGGCGGCCGGGGTCCTCGTATCGGACGGCGAGGACGGCGGGGAGTTCGAGGTGAGCGCCGCCAACGTGATCAACGCCACGGGCGTGTGGGCCGACCGCCTTCGGCCCGACGAGCTCTACGGCGAGGAGGAGGTGCCGCGCATTCGCCCCAGCCGCGGGACGCACCTGACGCTCGCGCGCGAGACGCTCGAGGTCAACGCGGGAGTGATCGTCCCGGCCGGCGGCGGGCGCGGCGTATTCGTCCTGCCCTGGCTGGGACGCACGCTGGTGGGCACCACCGACAACGACTACGAGGGCTCGCTGGAGCACGTGCCGCCTTCGGATGACGACGTCGCCTACCTGCTCGACGCCGTCAACGGCTTCTTCGAGACCGAACTGACCGCTGCCGACCTGACCGGCGCCTATGCGGGCGTACGGCCCCTGATCTCCACGGGCGATCCCAAGAAGTCGGTGGACATCTCGCGCCGAGCGGAGCTCTACGAGACGAGCTCGGGGCTGGTGACGATCACCGGCGGCAAGCTCACTACATGGCGTCGCATGGCCAAGCTGGCGGTGGACCGAATCGTCGAGCGCGAGGCGCGCGAGGCGCCGTGTCGCACCCACGAGATCCCGCTCGGGCAGCCCGTGGACCCCGCTGACCTTCAGGATCTGCCGGCGGTGGATGCCGCGAGCCGCGAGCACCTGGCGCGCCGCTACGGGCACGCCGCCCGCTTCGTGCTGAGGCTGGTCGAGGCCGCTCCGGGGCTCGGCCGGCGGATCAGTCCCGAACTTCCCGACCTTCTCGCCGAGGCCCCGTTCGCCGCGGCTCATGAGCAGGCGCGCACGCTCGGCGACGTGCTGCTGCGGCGCACCCGCCTGGGCATTCTCGATGCGCGGCATCTCGCTGCGCCCGACAGTGAGGGCACGCTGGCGGTGGCGCGCGCAATGGGCGCGGAGCTCGGCTGGGACGACTCGCGGATCGCAGCTGAGGTGGCGGACTGGGAGGAGTTGGCGCGCAGCGAGGGGCTCGCGCCCGCGTTCACTCCCGCCAAGGAGGCCGCGTGATCCTTCGCCTGCGCGAGCAGAGTCTCGACCTCACCAGGCCGGTGCTGATGGGCATCGTCAACGCGACGCCCGACTCGTTCTCGGACCAGCAGGGGCCCAAGCCGCTGGACGAGCTCGCCGAGAACGCTCTCCGGCAGGTCGACGCCGGCGCCGCGATCGTCGACGTGGGCGGCGAGTCGGGGCGCACCGACACGCAGGCAGTCCCGGTGGACGAGGAGGCCGCCCGCGTGGTACCGC
Source organism: uncultured Thermoleophilaceae bacterium (assembly GCA_963733655.1). GTDB lineage: Bacteria > Actinomycetota > Thermoleophilia > Solirubrobacterales > Thermoleophilaceae > JACVRW01. The sequence continues at coordinate 3,949 of CAVTEX010000001.1, read as the reverse complement.
TCGTGGAGCGCCTGACGCAGGCGGGGGTGACGGTGTCGGTGGACACTTGGCGGGCGCCGGTGGCACGGGCGGCGCTGGCGGCGGGCGCGCAGATGATCAACGACGTGAGCGGGCTGAGCGACGAGGGCGTCGCGGAGGCGTGCGCCGCGAGCGGTGCGGCCCTGGTGATCACCCACACGCGCGTGCCTCCGAAGACCAAGGCCTTCCCGGACTACCGCAACCTCGTGGACGAGGTGGACGCCTTCCTCGGCGAGCGCGTTGAGCGCGCCCGCTCGTTCGGGGTCGAGGACGACAGGATCGTGCTCGATCCGGGCATCGACCTGGCCAAGACGCCGGCGCAGTCGATCGAGTTGCTGCGTTCGCTGCCGCGCTTTGCGGCGCGCGGGCTGCCGCTGCTGCTGGCGGTGTCACGCAAGGACTTCGTCGGCGCACTCACCGGCCGGGCGCCGTCGGGACGGGATGCCGGGACACTCGCCGCGGTCGGGGCCGCGGTGCGCGGCGGCGCCCAGATCATCCGTGTGCACGACGTGGCCGGAGCGCGCGACTATCTGCGGGTGGAAGCCGCCCTCAACGGCGAGGAGGCCGTCGACTCCGAGCTGGAACTGCCCGAGGAGATGCGCCGGGAGGCCGTATGACGATCACCATCGCCCAGCTCTCCGACCTGCACTGCGGCTCGGCCCACTTCGTGCCCAGCCTGCTCGATCGGGCGCTCGTGGAGGTCAACGAGCTCGAGCCCGACGTGGTGATCATCTCCGGCGACCTCACCGACTTCGGGCTGCGCGGCGAGTACCAGCTGGCCGCGGACTACCTGGCCCGAATCGCCTGTGAGCGCGTGATCGTGATCCCCGGCAATCACGACTCGCGCAACGTCGGCTACGTGCATTTCGAGGAGCTGATGGGCGAGCGCCGCTCCGTGCTCCACCACGAGGGCGTCTCGATCGTCGCCGTGGACTCCACCGAGCCCGACCTCGACCACGGCGTGATCGGCCGCGGCCGCTACCAGTGGATCATCGACCGCTTTGCCGAGCGCGAGGCGTTCCTGCGGATCTTCGTGCTGCATCACCACCTGCTGCCGGTACCGGGCACCGGTCGCGAGCGCAACGTGGTCCACGACGCCGGGGACACGCTCGAGACGCTGCAGCGCGCCGACGTCCACCTCGTTCTCTCCGGCCACAAGCATGTGCCCTACGCCTGGGAGCTGGAGAACCTCTTCGTGGTGAACGCGGGGACCGTGTCCACCACCCGTCTCCGTGGCAAGACCAAGCCCTGTTACAACCTGATCGAGGCCTCGCAGGAGCGCGTGACCGTGTTCCGCAAGTACCCCTTCCACGAGCAGGACGCGATCATCTCGTTCGACCCGCGCACCTACGAGTACGAGAAGGACAAGTCCCTGCTCGGCGAGACGGCGCACGGCTGAGCGCGCGTTGGCGCGGGCGCAGTCGTTAACCGCACGCGGGCCGGGTAGCCGAGAACCATGACCAGCACAATCGAGCAGTCGATAGAGGTAGAGGTCCCGATCGGGCGGGCCTACAACCAGTGGACGCAGTTCACGGAGTTCCCGCAGTTCATGGACGGCATCGAGCGGATCGACCAGCTCGACGACCGCCGCCTGCACTGGGTCGCCAGCTTCGGCGGCGAGACCCATGAGTGGGACGCGGAGATCGTCGAGCAGTCTCCCGAGGAGCGGGTGGCTTGGCGCAACACTGACGGCAAGGACAACGCCGGTGCGGTGACGTTTCACAAGATCGACGACGACACCACGCGCGTCATGGTCCAGATGGACTGGGCACCGGAAGGCATCAAGGAGAAGGTCGGCGCCGCGCTGGGAGCGGACGACCGCCGCGTCAAGAGCGACCTCGAGCGCTTCAAGGAGTTCATCGAGAGCCGCGGCTCCGAGACCGGCGCCTGGCGGGGTGAGGTTCCCCGCGAGGCCTAGCTTCGCCTGCAGTACACCTCACCGCCCCTATCGCCGCGCAGCTGGTAGACAATCCGCCGCGTGGCGGAGGGGCCGGTGATCGCGTTGGTCGACGGGGAGCACCATCCCGCGGCCGTGCGCGCCGTGCTCGACGAGGTCGAGCGCGAGCGCGGCCTCGCGGGAGTGATCTTCTGCGGCGGCGAGGAGAAGCTGGGGCCCGGTTCGCCAGAGGAGCACTACGGGCGTCCGGTGGAGACTGAGTTGGAGGAGGGTCTGCGCCGCCTGGCGCGCAGCTCGGCTGCCCCGGTGACGGTCCTCGACCTCGCCGACGAGCCGGTCCTCGGCGCGGGCGCCAAGCTCCACGCCGCCGCACTGGCCCTGGCGCTCGGGCTCGCCTACGAGACGCCCGGCGCGCGGCTCGTCCCGCCGCGCTATGAGCCACTCGACTACCCCGGTCCGGTGCTGGCCGTGATCGCAACCGGCAAGCGAACCGGCAAGACTGCCGTCGCGGGGCACTGGTCCGCTCTGTTGCGGGCGCGGGGGGTGGACCCGGTGATCGTCTGCATGGGTCGCGGCGGGCCCTCGGCGCCGCAGCTCGCGGAGCCCGACATCGGCCTGGGCGAGCTGATCGCGATCTCGCAAGCGGGGGGTCACGCGGCGTCCGACTACCTCGAGGATGCGGTGATCGCGGGCGTGCGCAGCGTGGGCTGTCGCAGGGTGGGTGGCGGATTCACGGGCCAACCGGCGCGCTCGAACGTCGTCGAGGGGGCGGAACTCGCCGCGCGGCTCGAGCCGGACGCGATCGTGCTCGAGGGCTCCGGCGCGTGCATCCCGCCGGTGGAGGCACACCGGACCGTCTGCATCCTCGGGGCGGGGCCGGCCGAGCCGTTTGCCGAATATCGGCTGGCTCGCGCCGATCTCGTCCTGGCCGCCGAGGGCTCCGCGGCTCCTCCGGGCGCGGTCCCCTTCTCGCTGCGGCCCGAGCCGGTCGAGCCCGTGTCCCGGGACGCTCGGGTCGCCCTGTTCACCACCGGCGCGCCCGCGCTGGAGGGTGTTGAGCCGGTGGTGGCGTCCACCAACCTCGCCCGCCGCTCGGCACTCGGCGCTGATCTGGAGCGGGCCGAACGGGAGGGCTGCGATCTGTGGCTGACCGAGCTCAAGGCCGCGGCGATCGACACCGTCGCGCTGCGCGCGCGGGACGTGGGCGCCCGGGTCGTGTTCCTGCGCAACCGGCCTGTCGGCGTCGACCAGGCCCTGATCGACCTGTACGAGGATGCGCGCAATGCCGCCTGAGACCATCGTCGTGCACAAGGGGCACGGGCTGCCGTACTCGAAGGGCCTGATGGCCCAGTCGCTCTCGGCCACTGGGCTCACGCCCGAGCGTTCCTTCGAGCTGGCCCGCGAGATCGAGCGCCGTCTGGCGCTGCGCGGAGATCCCGAGATCGGCGTGGACGGCCTCGAGTCCCTGTGCCTCGAGGTTCTGCGGGCGGCGGAGGGGGAGAGCGCCGCGCGCCGTTACCTTAGCTGGCGGCGGCTGGACCGGCTGGACCGGCCCCTCGTGGTGCTGATCGGCGGCACCACCGGGGTCGGCAAGTCGACCCTGGCCACGATGCTCGCCAGTCGGCTTGGCATCACCCGCGTGATCGCCACGGACGTGATCCGGCAGGTGCTGCGCGCGTTCTTCACCCCGGAGGCGATGCCGACGGTGCACCACTCGGCGTTCGAGGCCGGGGGCATCCCGGGCTATTCCGACCAGGCCGAGTACGTGGCCACGGCGGTGGTGGCCATCGCGGAACGGGCGGTCGACGAGGCCAAGCCGGTGGTGATCGAGGGTGTGCATGTGCTCCCGGGCGCCCTGGCCGAGGACCTGAGCGGGCGCTGCGTCCTGGTGGAGGCGCTGCTGGTGGTGGGTGACGAGGAACTCCACCGAGGTCACTTCTCTCACCGTCCCGGACGCCGGCCTGCCGAGCGTTATCTCGCCGGCTTCGAGGGGATCCGTGAGCTGCAGGACCATCTCAGCGCGATGGCCGATGC